>NZ_JBIUZB010000006.1:49903-245834 GCF_044744805.1 Nocardioides sp. NPDC087217 | reverse complement strand
TATGCGCCCCCCCCCCCCCGGCCCGGCCTGCGGGGGGGGGGGGGCCCCCTCCCCCCCCCCCGGGGCCCCCGGGGCTCGGGGGGGGGGCCTCGGCCGCCCCCCCCCCCCCCCCCACAACTGCATTCTCGGCGTCCCGCGTCTGCGGGAAATGGCGAACGCCCTCCCAGAAGTCCGGGAAGGCGTTCGAGGAGATCTTAGCCAGATTCAGTCGAGATAGTCGCGCAGAACCTGCGATCGGGACGGGTGTCGCAGCTTCGACATCGTCTTGGACTCGATCTGGCGGATGCGCTCGCGGGTGACCCCGTAGACCTTGCCGATCTCGTCTAAAGTCTTCGGCTGACCGTCGGTCAGGCCGAAGCGCATGCTCACGACGCCGGCCTCACGCTCGGAGAGCGTGTCGAGCACCGCGTGCAGCTGCTCCTGGAGGAGCGTGAAGGAGACCGCGTCGGCCGGGACGATCGCCTCGGAGTCCTCGATCAGGTCGCCGAACTCGGAGTCGCCGTCCTCACCCAGCGGGGTGTGGAGCGAGATCGGCTCACGGCCGTACTTCTGGACCTCGATGACCTTCTCCGGGGTCATGTCGAGCTCCTTGGCCAGCTCCTCCGGGGTGGGCTCGCGGCCCAGGTCCTGGAGCATCTGGCGCTGGACGCGGGCGAGCTTGTTGATGACCTCGACCATGTGCACCGGGATACGGATGGTGCGGGCCTGGTCGGCCATGGCGCGGGTGATCGCCTGACGGATCCACCAGGTGGCGTACGTCGAGAACTTGTAGCCCTTGGTGTAGTCGAACTTCTCGACCGCACGGATCAGACCCAGGTTGCCCTCCTGGATCAGGTCCAGGAAGAGCATGCCGCGGCCTGTGTAGCGCTTGGCCAGCGAGACGACGAGACGGAGGTTGGCCTCGAGGAGGTGGTTCTTGGCGCGCTTGCCGTCCTCGGCGATCCACTCGAGCTCGTCGAGGATCTTCGGGGTGATCTTGCCGCCCTTGCCGAGCTTCTCCTCCGCGAAGAGGCCGGCCTCGATCCGCTTGGCGAGCTCGACCTCCATCTCGGCGTTGAGCAGCGGGACCTTGCCGATCTGCTTGAGGTAGTCCTTGACCGGGTCGGCGGTCGCGCCGGCGACCATGACGGTCTGCTCGGGCTCGTCGGTGTCGTCGGAGGTGGAGACGACGAAGCTCTGCTTCGAGGCCTCCTTCTCGTCTTCCTTGATCGTGGGATCGGCGGCGACATCCTTCTCGAACTGCTCGTCGGGGATGTCGGGCAGGATCTTCTTGCCGTCGGGACCGAGCTGGACGACCGGGGTCTCGTCGTCGGTGTCGGTGTCGGTGTCGTCGACCTCGATGTCGTCGACATCGACCTCGACGTCCTCGAGGACGATCTCCTCGCCGTCCTCGTCGATCTCGGTCGTCTTCTTCGGCTCGGGCTCATCGGCCTTCTTCGCCGCGACCTCGGTAGCCGGCTTCGCGGGCGCAGCCGCCGCCTTCTTGGCGGCGGCCTTCTTCGCCGGCGCCTTGGCCGTGGTCGTCTTGCGGGTCGAGGTAGTCGCCGCCGCGGCACGGCCGGTGACGGCGGTGCCGAGGTCCACCGAGATGCCGAGCGTGCTCAGGTGACCGAGCAGTGCCTTGAGGTGCCTGGGCTCGACCGCGGCATCCTCGCTGGCCTGGCGGACCTGGTCGGGACTGACCCGTCCGGTTGGCTTGGCCTGGTCGATCAGCGCCTTCACGGCAGGGTGGGCGAGTACCTCAGCGGGTATCTTGCGCGCGTTCGAGGACACGAACACCTCTCCGTCGAACTTGGTCGAGACTTATCAAAAACTGAGTTTGGGCGCGGCAGGGCCCGGGGTCGTCAAGAGCCGCAGATTCATTCTGCCACGATGGTGGTGAACATTCCCCATCCGGGGCATCATGTCCCCCAGCAACTCATCCGGCTGCTTTGGCTGCGGCTTTCTTCTGCTGTTTGTAGTCACGTACCTTCTGCAACGACGCAACGTCGACGACGTCAGCCACAGAACGGTAACCATCGAGCGCGTAGTCACCGACGGCCTCCTGCCAGCCATCGGGTCGCACCCCCAGCTGCTTGGCCAGCAGGGAGACGAAGATCTGCGCCTTCTGCTTCCCGAAGCCCGGGAGCGCCTGGACCCGCTTGAGCAGGTCCTTGCCGCTGGTGGCCTCGGTCCACAGCCGGGTGACGTCGCCGCCGTACTCGTTGGTGACGATGGTCGCGATCCCCTGCACCTTCCCCGACATCGAGCCGGGGAACCGGTGGATCGCGGGCGGCGTCGAGGCGATCGTCTTGAACTCCTCGGGGTCCATCTCGGCGATCTTGGCGGGATCCAGATGGCCGAGGCGGGTCACGAGCTTGTGACCTCCCTTGAACGCATCCTCCATCCGATACTGCTGATCCAGGGCCATACCCAGCAGCAGCGCGAACGGATCCTCGGAGAGCAGCTTGTCGGCGGCCTCGTCGCCGGTGATGTGGAGAGAAGGCATAAGGGACATCCTGCCTCATCCAGGAAAGCAACACGCGGTCGAAGCCGAGACGTCACGCCGCGCCTGAGGTCTGGGCCCTGTGGAAAGACGGTCGCGGGATTCCGGCGTCCGTTGCACGCTAGGCCCATGGCCACCATGCCCAGTCTGTCCGAGACGTCCATCGAAGGACTGCACGAGCCGCTCTCGCCAGTGCTCGAGAAGCGGTTGCGACGTGCTGTGCTCGACCACACCGCCACCGAGCACCGGCGCTCGTTCCTGGCGCTCGTCCACCTCGGCATCCCGGGCGGCAAGGAGGTCGCTCACGCGCATCGCGAGGACGAGCCCACCGACCACTGGCTGCGCACCGACATCATCCACAGCATGCGCCGCCGGGTCGGCGTGCCGGATCCGATCGTGTGGCTGACTCGGGCCGGCGACCTGGGGATCGAGGACGTCGACCTCCGCTGGCTCGCCGCCGCCCGGGCTGCGTTCCGGGAGATCGGGGCACCCCTGACGTACGTCGTGGTGACCCGCAACGCGTGGGTCGACCCTCGCTCGGGGCTCAGTCGCCGGTGGAAGCGACTGCGCTACCGCAACGACTAGGCCGGATGCTCCGACCGCACCTCCTCCCAGGCCGTCGGCGGAACGGCACCCTCGAGCATCTGCGCGACGAGCACCCCGAGACCGTGGTGACGCTCGCTCGCGAAGCACCTGTCGAGCGCACACCAGGCGAGCGCGCCGTCACCGCCCAGCCAGGCGGCGAAGGCCAGCACGGCGGCCGGGTGGGCGACATGGTCGTCGGGGCTGCGGCGTACGACATCGGTCCACAGACGCACGTGGGCCCTGGCCTCCTCCCGGGTCATCCCGCCCCAGGCGGCGTCACGCCGCTGCGGGTCGCGCAGCGCGAGCAGCAGGGAGGCGATCTGGGCGGCCGACAGCACCGTCCCGGCGATCGCATCGTCGACCAGTCGGCCGACCTCGTAGATCTTCATCGACGTCGCCTGCTCCAGTGCCGCCTCGGTCTCGGCGACGGCCTCGGGCACCGCGGCGATCGAGGCGGCCAACTCGGTGCGCGAGCGGCGCACCAGATGTCCGTCGTAGACCGCCTGGGCGCGGAACGGGTGCGCCCCGACATCGAAGGGCACGCCGTCCTCGGAAACGCCGTGGAACCCGAGCGGGTCGAACCACCGGCCGTCCTGCACCCGCAGGCACCCGATCAGGTCGATGTCGCACTCGGCGAGCCGCTCGGCGAGACGGCGGGCGATCTTCACCCCGAAGCGCGGGCCACTGTCGTAGAGGACTAGCAGGACACCACGCACCTGGTGGCGGACGGCGGGCAGGAGCAGGCTGTCCAGGCAGCCCTCGACCTCGTCCGGCGGAGGTAGGTCGATCCTGCCGTGGACCTGATGCTCACCGCCGAAGGTCAGCATGACGATCGACTTCTCGGGCTGGAAGCCGAGCAGGACAGGGACTGCCGCCAGGACGTCCTCGGGACGGGCGATGGAGAGTTTCGTGGTCATGCGGACCACACTCCCCGCGACCCACCGACAGTTTCGGCGCCAATATCCGTGCCTGTGGACAACTGCCTCCCCAACCTCGCCTGTGGATGGTCAGCGGCCCGGGCCAGACTGTCCCCGCTGCCAGATAGGTTGCCACCATGAGAGCGCAGGCGTCGGTGATGCACCTCGACCTCGACGCGTTCTTCGCCTCGGTCGAGCAGCGCGACAAGCCGTCCCTGCGCGGCAAGCCGGTGGTCGTTGGCGGCATCGGCGGACGCGGCGTGGTCAGCACCGCCTCCTACGAGGCCAGGACCTTCGGCGTCCGCTCGGCGATGTCGACCCGCGAGGCCCGCGCGCTCTGCGGGCACGCCGCCTTCCTCTACCCGCGCTTCCATGCCTATAAGAAGGTCAGCGAGCAGGTCTTCGGGATCCTGCGCGACCTCTCGCCGCTGGTCGAGCCGCTCTCGCTCGACGAGGCCTTCGTCGACCTCGCCGCCGCCGACCTCCCCGACCTCGAGGTCGACACCGTCACCGCGACCGCCTCGAGGATCCGCGAGGAGGTCGCTGAGGTCACCGGCGGGCTGAGTGCCAGCGTCGGTCTGGCCAGCTCGAAGTTCATCGCGAAGATCGCCAGCGACCTCGACAAGCCCGACGGCCTGGTCGTGGTGGCGCCCGGCACCGAGCTCGACCTGCTCCGCCCGATGAACGTCAAGGTGATCCCCGGCGTCGGTCCTGCCACCGCCGAGCGCCTGCGCCGCGCGGGCATCCACACGGTCGCCGATCTGGAGCAGGTCAGCGTCGAGGAGCTCGTACGCCTGGTGGGCAAGTCCCACGGCACCAACCTCTACAAGCTGGCCAGGGCCCAGGACGACCGCCGCGTCGAGCCCGAGCGCGAGACCAAGTCGGTCAGCGTGGAGGGCACCTACGACACCGACCTGACCGACCGGCCGCTCATGGAGCAGATCCTCACCCGGCAGGCCGGCGAGGTCGCCTCCCGGCTGAAGAAGAACGGGCTCTCGGGCCGCACGATCACGATCAAGGTCCGGCTCTACGACTTCACCACGATCAACCGCTCCGCGACCCTGCCGGCCCCCACCGACCAGGCCGGCACCATCGCCCGCCTGGCCAGGACCCTGCTCGGCGAGCTCTTCACCGCCGGCGAGACGGCCGGGGGCGTACGCCTCCTCGGTGTCGGCGTCTCCGGACTCGCCGACTGGATCCAGGAGGACCTCTTCGGCGACGACACCGACGAGGACGCCGAGCCCGACCTCCCTCTGCCCGAACCCGTGCGGAGGCCGACTTGGGCGGCCGGGATGGACGTCGTTCACGCCGAGATGGGCCGCGGCTGGGTCTGGGGCTCGGGACGCGGCGTCGTGACCGTGCGCTTCGAGACCGCCGAGACTCCCGCCGGTCCGGTGCGGTCGTACGCCGTCGACGACCCCGACCTGCAGCCGTTCAGCGAGTCCTGACGCCGGCTCTCCTGACGACCACTCCCCCGGCTCGATCTCGCCGTCGCGGCGAGCGGGTGCAGTATCGCGCCAGACGACCACGGTGTGCGATAGCGCGACGCGATGCGACCGGCGCGTCGGTGCCGTGCTCGGGGCTTCGAGGGTCGCGGGGATAGGGTCTCGTTCATGTCTGCCGACCTCTCCTCGACCCCCTGGCCGATCGCCCCCAAGAAGCCCTCGTCCAAGCAGTTCCACGGCCTGACCCGGACCGATGACTACGAGTGGCTCCGGGAGAAGGAGAACCCCGAGGTCATCGCCTACATCGAGGCCGAGAACGCCTACACCAAGGAGCAGACCGACCACCTCGCCGACCTGCGCACCCAGATCTTCGAGGAGATCAAGGCGCGCACGCTCGAGACCGATCTGAGCGTCCCGACGCGGTCGCGCGGCTACTGGTACTACGGCCGCAGCTTCGAGGGGAAGCAGTACGGCGCGAGCTGCCGGGTGAAGGTCGCCGACGAAGACGACTGGACTCCCCCGACCCCGGCCGACGTGACCCACGACCAGCCCGCCCTCCCAGGTGAGGAGGTGCTGCTCGACCTCGACGCCCTCGCCGAGGGCCACGACTTCTTCAGCCTCGGCGGGTCCTCCGTCAGCCCGTCGACCACCCTCCTCGCCTACGCGAGCGACGTGACCGGCGACGAGCGCTACACCGTGCGCGTCAAGGACCTCACCACCGGCGAGCTGCTGACCGACGAGCTCACCAACGTCCACGGCGGCGCCACCTGGGACCGTGACTCCGCCAACCTCTATTACACGACCGCCGACGAGTCCTGGCGCGCCGACAAGATCTGGTGCCACCGCCTCGGCACCAGCCAGGACGAGGACGAGCTGGTCTTCCACGAGACCGACGACCGGTTCTGGGTCGGCGTGGGACGGACCAAGTCCGACCGGTTCATGTTCATCGGCACCGCCGCGAAGATCACCGCCGAATACCGCTTCCTCGACCTCGACGACCC
This sequence comes from Nocardioides sp. NPDC087217, assembly GCF_044744805.1. Classification (NCBI taxonomy): domain Bacteria; kingdom Bacillati; phylum Actinomycetota; class Actinomycetes; order Propionibacteriales; family Nocardioidaceae; genus Nocardioides; species Nocardioides sp. NPDC087217. The sequence goes on along the minus strand of NZ_JBIUZB010000006.1, from coordinate 239,401 downwards.
CGACGCCGGCTGGCAGGTCTTCGCCGCCCGCGAGGAGGGCGTCGAATACTCCATCGAGCACGCCACCATCGCCGGCGAGGACGTCTTCCTGGTCACCCACAACGCCTCCGGCCCGGACTTCGAGATCGCCACCGCGCCGATCGCCCCGACCCCGCGGACCGAGTGGCAGCCGCTCGTCCCGCACACCCAGGGCGTACGCCTGGAGGACGTCGACGCCTTCGCCGGCCACCTGGTCGTGCACCAGCGCAGCGAGGGCCTGACCCAGCTCCGCATCCTGGAGCTCGGTGAGAACGGTGTCGCCGACGACTACCTGGTGAAGTTCGACGACGAGCTCTACACGATCGGCTCCGGCTCCAACCCCACCTTCGCGTCCCCGGTCGTGCGGCTCGGCTACACCACGATGCGCACCCCGGCCTCGGTCTACGACTACGACGTACGCAGCCGCGAACTGACCCTGCTCAAGCAGGCCCCGGTGCTCGGTGGCTACGACCGCGACGACTACGAGGAGCACCGCCTCTGGGCGACAGCCGAGGACGGCGTACGGGTGCCGATCTCGATCGTGGCGAAGAAGGGGCTCCACGAGACCGGGCCGATCCCGGTGCTGCTCTACGCCTACGGCTCCTACGAGGCCAGCATGGACCCCTACTTCTCCATCGCCCGGCTGAGCCTGCTGGACCGCGGGATCGGGTTCGCGATCGCCCACATCCGCGGCGGCGGCGAGATGGGCCGCGCCTGGTACGACGGCGGGAAGATGCTCAAGAAGCAGAACACCTTCTCCGACTACATCGCCTGCGCGCGCCACCTCGCTGAGTCGGGCTGGTCGACGCCCAGCCAGATCATCGCCGAAGGCGGCAGCGCCGGCGGACTGCTGATGGGTGCGGTCGCCAACCAGGCACCCGACGCCGTGGGCGCGATCGTGGCCGCCGTGCCTTTCGTGGACGCGCTGACCACGATGCTCGACGCGACGCTCCCGCTGACCGTCACCGAGTACGACGAGTGGGGCAACCCGGAGGCCGACAAGGAGACGTACGACTACATGTCCTCCTACGACCCCTACACGAACGTCACCCGGCAGCACTACCCGCCGATCCTGGCCGAGACCAGCATCAACGACACCCGGGTGCTCTACGTCGAGCCCGCGAAATGGGTCGCCAAGCTGCGCGCGACGGCAGAGAATCCTGGTGACGTACTGCTGAAGACGGAGATGGCGGCCGGACACGGAGGAGTCTCGGGGCGCTACAAGGCGTGGGAGGACCGAGCGTTCAGCCTTGCCTGGATGATCGACCAGGTGACCTCTTCGTAGGGCATATCTGTGGGGATCTCGGGGTACTCCATGAGAAACCCCTGAGATTCACCTCGCGATGCAACTTATCGCCCGCCGCGTACGTCGAACCGGACAAGAGATCGAAGACGGATTCGATGACAGGCGCTCTACCAGGGAACACCTGGGAGGGGCGAAGCGTTGAAACCACCGTGAGGCCACAAACCTCACCGTGAGGAGGTTCCCATGGCGACACGCACCGCCACTGCCACCCGAGAGATCGAGGGCCGTGACAGCGTCGGGCTGTATCTCGACGAGATCGCCCGCAACGAGCTCCTGGATGCTGCCAAAGAGGTTGAGCTGTCCAAGGCGATCGAGGCCGGCCTGATGGCCGAGCATCTGCTGGCCGAGGGCCGCGTCGGCCGCAAGAAAGCACCCGGTGGAGCCACCCGAGCCGAGCTGGAGTGGCTGGCCGAGGAAGGCCACCGCGCCACCCGTCAGTTCATCAACGCCAACCTGCGACTGGTGGTGTCCATCGCGCGCAAGTACGGCCGTGCGCAGATGCCGATGCTCGACCTGATCCAGGAAGGAAATACCGGCCTGATCCGGGCCGTTGAGAAGTTCGACTACACCAAGGGCTACAAGTTCTCGACGTACGCGACGTGGTGGGTGCGTCAGGCGATCACCCGCGGCATCGCGCAGCAGGCGCGTGTGGTCCGACTCCCGGTCCATGTCGTCGAAGAGCTCAACCAGGTAGGCGGCGCCCGCCGCACCCTGGAGCGTCAGCTCGGCCGTGACCCGGAGCCGGAGGAGATCGCCGCCGAGCTCGGAATGGACATCGATCGCGTCCTCGACCTGCTCTCCTGGGGTCGTGACCACGTCTCGCTCGACACGCCGATCGACGAGGACGGCGACACCTCGCTGGGTGACCTGATGGCTCAGGAGTCCTCACCGTCGCCCGACATGGACGTCATCGACGTCGAGTCGCGCGAGCGGCTCAACTCGCTGGTCGGCCAGCTCGACGAGCGTTCCGCCGACATCGTCCGCTCCCGCTACGGGCTCACGGACGGCCGTCAGCACAAGCTCGCCGACATCGGCGTCAAGCACGGCATCTCCGCCGAGCGCGTACGCCAGCTCGAGCGCGAGGCCCTGCAGAAGCTGCGCCGCTTCGCAGACCCTGACCTAGCGGCCTGATCCCAACCACAGATTCGGCGCTCTTCCTGGAGGGGCGCCGAATCTGTGGTTTTGGCGTGCCGAGAAGGTAGTTCTGGGCGACGAAACTAGAGTTTCGTCGCCCAAAGGTGCCGATTCGGTCTCCGTAACTGCGGTTTCGACCGCCACAACTGCAGTTTCGGGCCGTCAGTAGCCGCCGGGCGGCGGAGCCATCTCCAGACGTACGCCGATCAGGCGGATCGGGCGGTCCTTCTCGACCCGCTCCAGGAGCGCCTCTGCCTCGTCGGCGAGACGGTCGGGGTCGAGGGTGGGCTCGGGGAGCTTGTGGCCGCGAGTGACGGTGAAGAACGGCTTGAGGCGCACCTTGATCTCGACCCTGGTCACCGGGCGACCCTCCTTCACCACGTCCGCGAGGCACTCGCCGCACAGGCGGCGGGTCGCGGCGACGATGTCGGGCCACTCGACGAGGTCCTGCTGGAAGGTCTCCTCGTGCCCGTGGCCGCGCGCGACCCACGGCGAGGGGTCCACCGGGCTGGAGTCGGCGCCACGGCCCAGGCGGCGCAGCCAGGGGCCGGTCGTGGGGCCGATCTCGGCGGCCAGACGCTCCGCCGAGGCCGCACCCAGGTCGGCGACCGTCTCGATCCCGAGCCCGGCGAGCCGCTTCGCGGTCTTCGCCCCGATCCCCCACAGCGCGTCGGTCGGACGGTGACCCATCTCGGCGTCCCAGGTCTCGTGGGTGATCCGGTAGACGCCGGTCCCCCGCAGCTGCCCGCCCGGCCCGGGCTCGTGACCGCCCGCACCGGCCTCACGCGCGAGGGCACCGTCGACCCGCTGCTTGGCGAACCCCGTGGCGAGCTTCGCCTGCAGCTTGTTGTCGCCGACACCGACGCCGCTGCGCAGCCGGGTGCGTTCGAGCACGAGATCGCGTACGTCCTGGGCGAAGGCCGCCGGATCACCGAGGTCGCCGTGGTCGTGCCCGGGCCCGAGGAACGCCTCGTCCCAGCCGAGGACCTCGACCAGGACAGGTACGCCGCCCCACTCCAGCGATCGCAGCGTGTCCATGACACCCGCGGAGGCCTCGTCGTAGGCCACGTGGTCAACCGGAAGCAGCACGGCGTCGGGACACTTCCGCACCGCCAGCCGCAGCGGCATCCCCGAGCCCACCCCGTGCGCCCGAGCCTCGTAGGAGGCCGTCGAGACCACGGCCCGCTCGGTCGGGTCCCCGCGCCCACCGACGATCACCGGTTGACCGGCCAGCTCGGGCCGGCGTAGCACCTCCACCGCCGCGATGAACTGGTCCAGGTCGACGTGCAGCACCACCGTCATGCCGACGCCTCCGTGTAGGAGGGCCAAGAATACGGAGGCGTCGGCATGAGGCTTATGGTCGCTCGCTGACGCTCGCTCATGCGTCGATGGTGCCACGAACAGCCGCAGCGAGGAGTCAGCCTTGCGAGGCGGCCTCGGAGAGAGCCGCGGAGGCACGCTCCGCCTGCTGGCGTACGTCACCGGGAACCGGCACCGCACCGGCGGTGCGCTGCTGCCACAGCTGCATGGCGACGACCTTCGCGGCGGCGTCCTCGACGAGCGAGCGGTCGAGGCGACCGGAGCGCAGCGCCTTGACGACGCTGCGGTGGGCGGCCTTGGAGTTGGCCGGCATCAGCAGGAGGTCGGCGCCGGCCTCGAGGGCGGCCACCGAGGGCTTCTTGGTGGTGGTCGTGACCGCGCCCATGCCCAAGGAGTCGGTGACGGCGATGCCGTCGAAGCCGAGGTCCTCGCGGAGCAGGTCGTAGATGGGAGCCGCCATGCTGGCCGGCTTCCCCGGAGCCACGGCCTTGACGTCGACGTGGCTGATCATGACGGCCGGTGCGCCAGCATCCACAGCGGCGTCGAACGGCACCAGGTCGCGGCGCTTGAGCTTCTTCTTCCCGAAGTCGAGCTCCTGGAGCCCGAGGTGGGTGTCACCGGTGACGGCGCCGTGGCCCGGGAAGTGCTTGGTGGTGGAGACCAGACCGGCGGCGTTGTAGCCCTGCACGGCCGCGGAGACCGCTGTCGCGGCGATCTTCGGGTCCTCGCTCGGGGAACGCGAGCCGATCGTCGGATCGGCCGCGCCGACGGTCACATCGGCGACCGGCGCGAACGCCCAGGTGAAGCCCAGGTCGCGCAGCTCGAGCGCCGTCGTCCGCGCCGCCTCGGTCGTCACCGTGACTCCCTTGCCCGGCTTCGCTTCGATGGCATCCCCGGTGCGCGCGAACTCGGGGAACTCGGTGGCCACGCCGCGCAGGTGGGAGACGACGCCACCCTCCTGGTCGACGCCGATCACCGCGGGGAACGAGCGGCCATCGGCCGCCACCGCACGGGAGACCGCGGCGGTCGTCTCGCGCACCTGGGCCTCGTCGACGACGTTCTCGCCGGTCACGCTGACGCCGGCGAGGTGGAGCTTGCGCACCATCTTGGCGGCCTTGGCCGGGTCGGTGCCGTGGTAGCGGCCGACGATCACCTGTCCGGCGAGCTGCTCCTCGTCCCAGCCCGACACCAGCTCGCGGGCGGTCGCCAGCTCTCCGCGCGTGGGACCCCAGGCCAGCGGCGTGGTGTCCTTGGTCGGGTCGGTCCTCGTGGTGGCATTGGCCGGCCTGTTCGGCTCGTCCTCGACCCTCGTCGGCATGCCGACGGTCACCGCTGCCGCGCCCGCACCGGCCGCGAGGGCCAGCACGGCACCCGCGATCACCGGTCGCATCCAACGCCTCGGCCGACGCCGCTGATCCTCTGAATCGGTGTGCTTGCCCCCAGTCACGCGGCCGAGTATGTCAGCAACCCCCGCCCATCTCACGAACCGGCGAGTGCGTCGTAGATCTCCTGCACCCGCTTCCGCAGGTCGTCGAGGGTGCCGGTGTTGTCGATGACGTACGTCGCCGCGGCGAGCCGATCCTCGCGACTGGCCTGCGCGGCGATCCGGGCCCGGGCGTCGATCTCGGTCATCCCGCGCGCGATCGCCCGCTCGACCTGGGTCTCGACCGGTACGTCGACGACGATCACCTCGTCGAAGAAGGGGGCGTAGCCGACCTCGACCAGCAGCGGGATGTCGTTGACGACCAGCTTCCCGGCCGCCCGACCGGCCTCCTCGAGCTCTGCGGAGCGCGCCCCGACCAACGGGTGCACGATCGCGTTGAGCCGCTCACGGGCACCCTGGTCGGCGAAGACGATCTCCCCCACCTTGGCCCGGTCGAGCGCACCGGACTCGGTCAGCACCGACGGCCCGAACTCCGCCACGACCTGGGCGAGCCCCGGTGTGCCCGGCTCGACGACCTCCCGGGCGATCTTGTCCGAGTCCACGATCACCGCCCCGAACCCGGCCAGCAGCTCCGACACCGTGCTCTTCCCCGAGGCGATCCCGCCGGTGAGTCCTACGCGCATGGCCCCAACCTAATGGGACCGCTGTCGGCGCCTCACGCCGCCTAGGCCGGCATGGCCGAGTCGAGGCTGTCGCTGCAGGCGAACCGGCGCCGGTAGGCCTGCGGGGAGAGCCCTCGCACGCGCGTGAAGTGGTGGCGCAGCGCCGCGGCGTTGCCGAAGCCGACCTCGCCCGCGATCCACTCCACCGACCGGTCGGTACGCTCCAGCAGCTCCTCGGCCCGACGCACCCGCTGGGCGGTGATCCAGGCATAGGGCGTCGCCCCGGTCTCGGCGCGGAACCTGCGGGCGAACGTACGCGGCGACATCAGCACCTGCCGGGCCAGCGAGTCCACGTCGAGCTCCTCGTGGAGATGGGCCGTGATCCAGGCCAGCAGCGGGCCCAGGGTCTCCGCGTCGGGCTCGGGCACGGGGTGGGAGATGAACTGCGCCTGTCCCCCGTCGCGCTGCGGCGGGACGACCATGCGCCGGGCCACGGCGGAGGCGACCGCGGCACCGTACTCCTGGCGCCAGATGTGCAGCGCGGCGTCGAGCACGGAGGCGGTGCCGGCGCTGGTGACGATCTGGCCGGTGTCGACGTAGAGGACCTCGGGGACGACCCTCGACTCCGGGAACCTGCGCTGCAGCTCGGTGGCGTACTTCCAGTGGGTGGTGCACTCGATCCCGTCGAGGAGGCCCGCCTCGCCCAGGGCGAAGGCGCCTGAGCAGGCGGTGAGGAACCGGGCGCCCCGCGCGTGCGCACGCAGCAGCGCCCGCCTGACCTCGTCGGGCAGGGTGCCGCTGGGACCACCGAAGGCGGGGATCGCGATCAGGTCTGCCTCCTCGAGTCGCTCCAGACCGTGGGGCGCCTCGAACGCGAAGCCGAGGTTGGTGCGGACCATGCCCGCCGTCGGCGCACACACGCCGAAGTCGAGGAAGGGCACCCCGTCGTCGCGCCGGTCGATGGCGAAGGCCTCACAGACCGCACCGAACTCGAAGGGGGCGACACCGTCCCAGATCACCGCAGCGACGTTCCTAAGCACCTCAGAAGGGTGCCAGTTGGCAGGAAATCGCGCAACTTAGGCATTTCTGCCAATGTGGCAGGAATACCTGGTAGCGAAGAATTACTGCCATGAACACAGCACTCATCGTCCTCATCGCCCTGCTCGCCGTCGCCGCGTACGCCACGTTCGCCTCCGTCCGCAGCGACCGCCCCAAGACCGCGCCCCGGTCGCACGCCACCGACCCGGCCTTCGAGCCGCAGAGCAGCCTGCCAGGCATCAGGTGGCCCTAAAACCCCGAATGCCCGGCCCCACAGGGGCCGGGCATTCGTGCGTTTTCAGAGCATCAGCTCAAGCGTTCACTGACCGCCGGTCAGCTTCTCGCGGAGAGCCTGCAGCGCCTCGTCGGAGGCGAGGGAGCCGCCCTCGTCCTCGGAGACGGTCTCGTCGACCGAGCCACCCGAGGAGTAGGAGGTGGCCTCGCCGGCCTCGGCAGCCTTCTCGGCGGCCTCCTGCTGCTGCTTGATGTGGGCCTCCCAGCGAGCGTGAGCCTGAGCGTACTGCTCCTCCCACTTCGCGCGCTGGTCGTCGTAGCCCTCGAGCCACTCGCCCGTCTCCGGGTCGAAGCCCTCGGGGTAGATGTAGTTGCCCTGGTCGTCGTAGGTCGCCGGCATGCCGTAGAGCGTCGGGTCGAACTCCTCGACGTCGGTCGAGGTGACCGTCTCGTTGGCCTGCTTGAGCGAGAGCGAGATGCGACGACGCTCGAGGTCGATGTCGATGATCTTGACCATGACGTCGTCGTTGACCTGGACGACCTGCTCGGGGATCTCCACGTGGCGCTCGGCCAGCTCGGAGATGTGCACCAGGCCCTCGATGCCCTCCTCGACACGGACGAACGAACCGAACGGCACCAGCTTGGTGACCTTACCCGGGACGATCTGGCCGATCTGGTGGGTGCGGGCGAAGTGCTGCCACGGGTCCTCCTGGGTCGCCTTCAGCGACAGGGAGACACGCTCGCGGTCCATGTCCACGTCGAGAACCTCGACGGTGACCTCGTCACCGACGGTGACGACCTCGGACGGGTGGTCGATGTGCTTCCAGGACAGCTCCGAGACGTGGACGAGACCGTCGACGCCGCCGAGGTCCACGAACGCACCGAAGTTGACGATCGAGGAGACGACACCCTTGCGGATCTGACCCTTCTGGAGCTGGGTCAGGAAGCCGTGGCGAACCTCGGACTGGGTCTGCTCGAGCCAGGCACGGCGCGACAGGACCACGTTGTTGCGGTTCTTGTCGAGCTCGATGATCTTGGCCTCGAGGGTCTGACCCACGTACGGCTGCAGGTCGCGGACGCGACGCATCTCGACGAGGGAGGCCGGGAGGAAGCCACGCAGGCCGATGTCCAGGATGAGACCACCCTTGACGACCTCGATGACCGCGCCCTCGACGACGCCGTCCTCCTCCTTGACCTGCTCGATCGTGCCCCAGGCGCGCTCGTACTGCGCGCGCTTCTTGGACAGGATCAGGCGGCCTTCCTTGTCCTCCTTCTGGAGCACCAGGGCCTCGACCTTGTCGCCGACCTCGACAACCTCGGACGGGTCGACGTCGTGCTTGATCGAGAGCTCGCGCGACGGGATGACACCTTCGGTCTTGTAACCGATGTCGAGCAGGACCTCGTCCCGGTCGACCTTGACGATGACACCGTCCACGATGTCGCCGTCGTTGAAGTACTTGATGGTCTCGTCGATCGCGGCGAGGAAGTCCTCTTCCGACCCGATGTCGTTGATCGCGACCTGAGGCGCGTCGTAGTCGGGAAGAGGAATGTTGAGCGTGCTCGTCATAAGGGAGGTGGTTTCCTTGGGTGGACAGATATCGTCGGGTCACACACGGCTCAAGTCTCGGGTCGGCCACCCCTGCCGGCACCAGCACAAACAGGCTTCGTCGCCCGGCGTGAACCGGCGGTCGAGGTAGCAAGCCAAGGTCCACTAGGTCTGGGACCCGGGCAGACTTCAGACGCAGTTTCTTAGCCTACGCTCCAGTCACAGGCTCCGTCCAACTGTCGACGTCACCGCGCTGGGCATACCCTGTAGGCGTGGACCAAGCCATCAGCCCGGTCGTTCGACCGGAGGCGCCCATCGATCCCTTCGGCGCGATCGAAACCATCGGAACGACCGGCCCAGTGGTCAGAGCCGAGCGGCGTACGGTCGGGGAAGCCGAGTCGCGCCGCGCGAACGGCCCCGACTGGGACCGCTACGCCGACGAGTACCAAGCCACGCACGGACCGTTCCTCGGTGAGGCCGGGTTCGTCTGGGGTCCGGAGGGCCTGACCGAGGCCGATCTCGGCATCCTCGGCGACATCAGCGGCAAGGACGTGCTCGAGCTCGGCTCCGGCGCCTGTCAGTGCTCCCGGTGGGTGAACACCCAGGGCGGGCGCGCGATCGGCCTGGACCTCTCGGGCCGCCAGCTCCAGCACTCCCGGCGCCTCGACGAGCAGACCGGCGTGGTCGTCCCTGCCGTGCAGGCCACCGCGACCGACCTGCCCTTCGCGCACGACGCCTTCGACGTGGTCTTCTGCTCCTTCGGTGCGCTGCAGTTCGTCAGCGACATCGCCCACGCGCTCGCGGAGACCTCCCGGGTCCTGCGGCCCGGCGGCCGCTTCGCGTTCTCGATCACCCACCCGACGCGGTGGATGTTCCCCGACGACCCCGGCGCCGAGGGCCTGATCGCGGCGCAGTCCTACTGGGACCGCACCCCCTACGTCGAGGTCGACGACGAGACCGGCAAGGTGTCGTACGTCGAGCACCACCGCACGCTCGGCGACTGGGTCTCGTTGCTGGCCGGCGCCGGGTTCCGGATCACCGACCTCGTCGAGCCCGAGTGGCCCGAGGACCACGAGCGGGTCTGGGGCGGCTGGTCGCGCACCCGCGGTCTGCTGACCCCCGGGACCGCGATCTTCGGTGCCAATCTGGCGGGCTAGACCCGCTCACAAAAGCCGAGCGCGGGCCCGGGAGCTGGCAGCTCCCGGGCCCGCGAACGTCGACTCTGGTGTGTGCTGAGCCTCAGGCGTCGACCAGGGTGCGGTCGTCCGCGGCGGCGTGGGCGCCACCGTTGGGCTTGCGACCGCGCAGCGCCAGCCACAGGCCGATCAGCAGGAAGATCAGGCCGGCGACGACGCCGCCGACGGGGATCCAGGTGCCGATCAGGTTGAGCTGGGCGATGTTGTCCTTGGCGTCCTCGGCGTTGTTGGAGACGGTCTCGTCGGAGTAGCTCATGTCGGCGTCGATCAGCACCATGCCGGTGCTGGTGACCATCTTCTGGGTCGCGCTCTGGTCGATGTAGGAGCCGGTGGTCGGCTCGACGAAGATCGTCTGGGTCGCCTCGTAGGTGCCCCGGATGTCGTCCTCGGTGTCCTTCACCCCGTCCTCTCCCGCCGAGAGCGACGCGTCGTCCTCGGAGGCGGAGACCTCGAACTGGTAGGTCTTGACGCCCTCGACGTCGACGTCGTCGACGTAGGTGGCGATGACGGTCGTGCCGAGCGTGTCGTCCCAGTACTCGTAGTCGTGGCGCTCGGTCTCGAACGGGAACTTGCCGGCCAGGCCGGTCATGCCGTCGACGGCTCGGTCCTCACCGACGTACTTGGCCTGGTCCTCGACGACCTCGGAGCTCTTGCGGTCCATGGCGTAGGCGCGTTCGGTCGTGGTCACCACGCGGTCGTCGTCCTCGGCGCGGGCGCACGGAGGCGTGTCGCCCTCCTGGATCATGATGCAGCCGGCCTCGACGAAGACGACGACGTCGTCGGTCGACTCCTTCGGCGCCGCCTCGGTGGTCCGGGTGTACTTCACCGGAACTGGGGTATCCGACTTGGCCAGCGCGCCGCTGGCGGTGCCGTCCAGGACCGTCGTGGTGTTGACGTTGAGCGGCACGGTCGCCGCGGCGTCCCGGCCCCAGAAGCCCGCTACCGCGGCAGCGACCAGCGCGAACGCGCCGACCAGCAAGAAGATGTAACCAATCACTCTTCGCATGTTTTTGCCCCTCCCAAGGCCTCAGTTCCCCCCTCGATCCGCGAACCGTAGCAGCAATACCCGGTCCGGTGTGCAACGGGTCACAAACCGCTGTGCGACACTTCCTCTTCGTGTCCTCCCCCCACTCCACCACCACCGCTGCCGGGCACACCGGCGGGCCTACTGACGCGCCCGCTGCCGACGGCCTGCTCGCGACTCCCCGGAATGTCGTGGCGACCGCGCTCGCCCTGATCGTGGCCCAGCTCGCCTTTCGCGCCTGGGCGCTGAGCGGCTCGTGGTACCGCTTCGACGACGCCAACTTCATGTCGAAGCTGATGTCCGACGGCCTCTCGGCCGACCTGCTCTTCCACGGGTTCGCCGGGCACCTGATGCCGGGAGCGTTCGCGCTGACGGCCTACAACTTCGGCCTCGACCCCTACGCCTGGGCCTATCCCGCCGTCGAGCTCCTCGTCCTGCAGGCGATCGCGAACCTGGGCGCGCTGGTCTTCCTCTGCTCCGCGTTCGGGAAGCGGCGCGGCATCCTGCCGCCCCTGGCGCTGTTCCTGTTCAGCTCGATCAGCCTGCCCGCGTTCCTGTCCTGGGGTCCTGGGATCACCCAGCTGCCGTTCCTCGCCGCGATCTTCTGGGGGTCCTGGGCACACCTCAACTACCTGCGTACGCGGCGGTTCCGCTGGGCCCTGCTGACGATCCTCATCACCCTGGCCGCCATCGCCTTCGGCGAGAAGGCGATGCTGCTGTTCTGGCCGTACGCCGTGCTGGCGCTGGGCTGGTTTGCGACCGGCGACATCCTGACCCGGCTGCGGACGATCCTGGGCCGCTACCTGCCCGGTGTGCTCCTCTACGGGTTCGTCTCGATCGGCTCCGTGATCGCCTACCTCACCCTGGGCGCGGGATCGTCGAAGGCGTCGGGCAGCTCCGACGCCAACGGGTTCGCGCTGGTCGCGCAGCGGTTCCTGCTGGAGTCGTGGGCGCCCGGCGCGGTCGGTGGGCCGCTGCGGTGGAAGTGGATCGAGGGCAACTCCGCCGGCTGGGCCGAGCCCGGCGCGGTGGTCTCGGTGCTCGCCGTCGGCGTGCTGGCGCTGCTGACCTTCGAGCTCGCCCGCACGCGCTCGATCGCGCTGCGGGCCTGGTGGCTGGTCGGCGGCATCCTCGTCATCGACATCGCCCTGATCACCGCCATCCGGGCCGGCGGGGTCGGCGCCGACATCGCGCTCGCCTACCGCTACCTCACCGACACGATCGCGGTGACGGCGATGGCGCTCGCGCTGGCCACGCTGCCGTTGCGCGGGGCGGTGGAGACGCTCACCCCGACGCGTACGTCACCCTTCCTGGACAACCCACGACGGGTCGCGGTGGCGACCGCGGTCGTCGCCGCGCTGGGGCTCTTCTCGTCCTACTCCTACGTCCAGGGCTGGCACGACGACGACAACACCCGTCGCTACATCGACACCGTCCGCGCCGACCTGGCCGAGGTCGAGGTCGAGGAGCCGCTGCCGATGGCGGACGGGCCGGTGCCCGAGTGGATGGTCTGGGGCGCGTCGTACCCCTACAACCAGGTGAGCCGCGTGCTCCGGCCGCTGTCGGACAAGATGGCGTTCCCCCGGGCCAGCACCGACAATCTCTACCTGGTCGACAAGGATGGCCACATCCGGCCGGCGCTGGTCGAGCCCGAGCGACGCTCGGTCGGCGCCGTCGACCCGACACCGAGTCTCGACAAGTGCAAGCTGCGGGTGCGGCAGACGCCGCTCGAGGTGGGCCTGGACGGTGGCGTCGACGGCGCCGGGTGGTGGATCCGGGTCGCCTACGTGGCGGCTGCCAAGGACGCGGGCCGGATGCGGGTGACCGCAGGCGACCACTCCTACGACGTGGACGTCGAGCCCGGGTTCCGCAGCCTCTACCTGCGTACCGGCGAGGGACGCTTCGACACCATCGGCCTCCAGAGCCTGACTCCGGGATCGAAGCCCTGCCTGGGTGGCATCGAGGTCGGGAGCGTGGTGCCGTTCGGTGACCCGATCTCAGGGGCTGAGGACGAGGGCTGATGATGGACCGCCGATTCCTCACGCTCGACGCGCTGCGCGCCGTCGGCGCGCTGATGGTCGTGCTGACCCACGTCGGGTTCCACACGGGCCGCTACCCGCAGGGCTGGACCGGGGCGATGCTCGCCCACTTCGACCTCGGCGTCGCGCTCTTCTTCGTGGTCTCCGGGTTCCTGCTGGCCAGGCCGTGGTTCGCGGCCAGCGCCGCCGGAGCGCCGCCGCCGAGCACCGGACGCTACCTGTGGAAGCGCGCGCTGCGGATCCTCCCGCTCTACTGGGTCGTCGTGGCGGTCTGCCTGATCGCCGCGCCGGCGAACTCCGACGTCGGCGTCGGCGGCTGGATCGCCAACCTGACCCTGACCCAGATCTACACCCAGGACACGCACGCCTACGGCCTGGCGCACATGTGGAGCCTGTGCACCGAGGTCGCCTTCTACCTCGCGCTGCCGCTGGTGGTGCGGCTGCTGACGCCGCGAGACCGCCTGGACGTACGCCGTGTGCTGGTCGTCTGCCTGCTGCTCTCGATCGGCGGCGTGGCCTTCGCCGCCGGCGCCCGGACCTGGTTCGACCAGCCGTTCGCTGCCGAGTGGCTGCCGGCGTACCTGCCGTGGTTCCTGGCCGGCACCGCGCTCGCGGCCTGCTCGGTCGACCCGGGCATGCGCGTGCGGCTGGACGCCGCCGCGCGCGACCTGACCGGATGGTGGCTGCTGGCCCTGGGACTCTTCGTCGCGGCCTGCACGCCCATCACCGGCCCGATCGGCCTGGTGGATGCGCCGACGCCGGCCGAGTCCGCGCTCAAGTGCGTGCTCTACGGCGCGGTCGCGGTGTGCGTCATCTTCCCGCTGGTCTTCGGGCCCGAGCTCGAGGGCCCGGTACGCCGCTGGCTGGCCGGTCCGGTGCCCAGCGCGCTGGGCGAGATCTCCTACGGCATCTTCTCGATCCACATGTTCGTGCTGCTGATGGGCATGGAGCTGCTCGGGTTCGGCACCTTCAACGACCGCTTCTGGACCGTTCTGGGGATGACGCTCGCCGTCACCATTCCGGTCGCTGCGCTGTCCTACATCCTCTTCGAGCGCAGGGTGATGCGGCTGCGCGGCTGGCGTCCCTCCGGGCGCCGGCCGAAGCGGCGGTCCGAGCCTGAGCCGGAGGCTGCGTCAGAGCCTGGTGAGACCGAAGCGGCCGCGGCGACCAGCACGATCGCGACCAGCGAGAGCGCCTGAGCCGTCCAGGCGGGCGGGTCCCAGGGCAGGTCCCAGGCGGTCGGGAGGATCTCGACGGCCAGGGCGCCGGCGAGCAGCGCTGCCCCCGACCCGGCGGCCAGGAGGCGTACGACGACCGGCCGGCGGCCGGTCAGGCGTGGCAGCAGCCAGGCGACCACGGCCGCCAGCGCACCCCACCAGCCGGCGAGCAGACCGGCCACGAGGACCAGCAGCCCGGCGTCGTACCACCGCCAGGGCGCGGCGACGGGGAACAGCTCGAGGCTGGGCGGGGTGCCACGGCGGCGCCATGAGGTCACCAGCGCGAGCGCCAGGACCAGCGCCGCGCCGCCCGCACCGGCGATCAGCCCGGCACGGTAGGTGGCCTCGGGCGCGAAGCCGAAACGTACCTCTCCCCCGGCGCCGGCAGGCACGATCCAGCCCTGCTGCCAGCCGTCGACCCGCTGGGCGCGCAGGACCTTGCCGTCCAGGGTCGCGGTGGCGCCGGTGTTGATGTTCTGCGGCAGCACGAGGACCCGGTCGTACGCCTCGGCGGAGACGGTCGCCGAGACCGCGGCGTCGCGCTCGTCGCGCTCCACCTCGACCACCTCCGGGGACTCCGCGTCCGCGATCACCTCCGCGCTGAGCTCGAGGCTGTCGACACGGAGCGCGTCCACCGGGTCGGCGAGCAGGGTGTTCTCGCCGGCAGCCAGGTTGATCGGGGCCGTACCGCAGACCCTCAGCGGCAGCTCGCCACCGCGCAGCAGCGCGGAGAGCGACCCGTTGACCGCCGTACGCAGCACCCGCTCGCCCACGCGGATGCGAGGACCGTCGGCGCAGCCCGCCCGGAGCGTCCCGTCGCCGAGCGGACGGCCGTTGACCTCCACCTCCGAGATGCCGGCGGGCAGCTCGGACGCGTCGGCCATGCTGGAGGGCTGGTCGTAGGCGGCGTCGGTCTCGGTGATCCGGATCCGGAGCCGGTCGGTGCGCCAGCCGCTCGGCACCTCGATGTCACCGTCCGAGTCGACCTCGCGGGTGACCGTGCGCTTGGGGCGGCGCAGATCGGTGATCTCGACCTCGGTCGGGATGCTGACCGGGGCCGCCTTGTTGACCATGAGCCGCAGCGACCTGATCCGCTGCCGCTCAGGCAACCCGACGGTCACCGTGGCCGGGCCGGTCGACGGCGCCCGCCAGGAGGTGCCCTCGTCGCCGTCGGCCATCGCGAGCGCCGACTGGGCGATGTCTCCGCGGCTCGGTGCGGTGATGTCCACGCCGGCGAGGGCGGCGGCCGCCGCGGCGTAGGCGTGGTCGCGGCGCAGCGACACGCTCCCGGTGACGTCGAACGACTGCCCGCGGGTGAGCGTGATCAGCCGGTCCAGATCGTCGCCGTCGTCGCCGGTGGCGGCCAGGAACGGCTCGCAGTAGAGCACGCCACCCTGGTCGATGCAGCCGCTGCGGTCGGCGTCGCGACCGAGCCGGATCTTGCGGATCGTGGTGTCCTCCGGCGGCTCGGGGAGTGCGACCAGGCGCTGGGCGTCGACGCCCTCGATGTCGAGCTCGCTGATCCCCCAGGGGCCGTAGGCGGTGGCTCCGCGGGCGGTGATGGTGAGGTTGCGCGCGCTGAACCCGGTGAGGTCGTACGTCGCCTCCTCCCCCGGCTGCGGGGCGTAGACCTTGCGCATCTGGGCGCCGGCAACGAGCTCGAGCCGTTCGACCCCGACGACGTTCGCGGGGATCGTGATGGTGACCTTGCCGAGGTCGGTCTCGTCCTCGAACCGCACCCGGAGCCAGGAGCCCTCCGGATCGTGGTCCCATCCGGTCTCGGTGTGCCACGCGGTGTCGGGGTCGCCGTCCAGGGCCGCCGAGGGTGCCCGGCCGCGGTCGACCGGGACCTCCTCCGGGGTCGCCGCCGAGCTGGAGGCCTCCACGGCCTCGACCCCGCGCCAGACCATCGTGCTCTGCCACCGCTCCTGGTTCTCCAGGTAGCGGTGGAAGCTCTCGGGCTGGTCGGAGTCGACGCCCTCCTCGGCCGTCCGGGTCGCGGAGGAGTTGGCGCGGACACCGGCGAAGAGGGTCGTACGCCGCCGCTGGCCGTCGGTCAGGATGACATCGGCCCCCTCCCCGGAGCCGTCGGCGGCCGACCGGGTGTCGTCGGCGGTCAGCACCGCCGGCGCCCCGCTGGCAGGCTCGCCCGGGTCGCCCATCACGGTCGTCTTCGCCGGGATGAGGGTCCCGTCGGAGGTGGCGTCGTCGACCTCGTAGATCTCGATCGGCGGGTACTCCCCCGCCAGTCCCCCGTCGACGAGGACGCGGGTGCCCTTCTCGCGGTGGTAGGTGGTGTTGCCGAACTCGGTGCCGAAGCTCGCCTCGCGGGTCAGCCCGGGCGACTGGGCGAGGGTGGCGTGCACCAGCGAGGGCGGCGGGGCGCCGGTGGTGCCCCAGTGCAGGTCGTTGCGGACCAGCAGCCGGGTCACCCCGGCCTTGGCCAGCATCGGGGCGAGATCGGCGCTGGGGATGCCGCGCTCGATCTCCTCGGTGACCCGGTCGAGCCAGACGACGTTTCCGGGCTCGGCCAGCGGAACCACGCCGCGTACGGCCCAGCGGGAGTCGGCGTGGGGCTGCAAGACCTCGTCGTGGGTGCTGCCCCACAGGTAGTCGCCGAACCGGGCGGCCGGGACCACGAGCGTCACGCCGCCGTCGTCGTTCTCGGAGAGATAGTCGGCGGCGTCGGTCCAGAAGGTCGGGACGTTCTCGATCGACCCGGGCGGCGGCACCTGGCCGCGCACCCAGGGCACCGCCAGGCCGGCCAGTGCGGCCACCACGGCGATGACGAACACCGTCCGGAGCCACTGCGCGGCCTTCCTGGCCGTCCCGGAGGCTCGCGCCAGCTCGGCGCGGAAGAGGATGGTCTCGACGGTGAGCACGACCCCGGCGGCGAGCCCGAGGCGGAGCACCGCGTCGTACTTGTGGCTGTTGCGCACCGCCGCCAGGGCGCCGTCGACGAGGTCCTGACGGGCTTCGGCTCCCCAGCCTGCCAGCGCGCCGGTGTAGCCGATGCCGACCAGGACGGCGCCGGCCAGCACGCAGCCGATCAGGAACCGGGTCTCGGGGTGACGACGCGCACGGCCGACCCCGGCCAGCCCGGCGAGCCCGATGGCGACGACCGCGGCCGCGTCGAGAACCAGAAAGGGTGTGGCGTGCAGGCTCTCCCCGGCCGGGTAGTAGAGCGGGTCGGCGTACGCCACCCAGTCGGAGGTGCCGAGCAGCGTCGGCAGCAGGCCGGTGGTCGAGGAGGTCACCGCGGCGGTCTCGATGTAGTCGAGGAAGGGCGGGATGTAGCGGCCCTGGAGCACCAGCGGGATCGTCCACCACAGGGTGGCGAGGATGGTGAACACGCCCCACAGCGCCAGTGCGGCGAACCGCCGGGCACCGGTCCTGGTCAGCAGGAAGACCACGCCCGGGACGATCACCGCCGAGACCGCGGTCGCGTTGACCCCGCCCGCGCAGGCGACCGCGAGGGCGGCCACCGCGCACCAGCGCACCAGGTCCTTCGTCGTGGTGGTGCCGCTGGCGCGGATGACCGCGAGCAGCACCCAGGGCGCGATAGCGGTCGGCCACAGCTCGGCCGAGTTGGCGCCGAGGATGGTCATCACGCGTGGCGTGAGGACGTACGCCGCGGCACCCGCGACCTGCGCCCACGGCCGCCCCAGCTGCAGCTCGCGGGCGACCATCAGGACTCCCAGGAAGGCCAGGTTGAGCAGCAGCGCCCACCACAGCCGCTGGATCACCCACTCCGGCAGCTGGGCCAGCTGGCCCAGACCGTAGAAGGGACCCATCGGCCACAGGTAGCCGATCGCCTGGTTCTGCACCTGGCCGAAGGCGCCCTGGGCGTCCCACATGTTCAGCGCCCGGGCCAGGAAGGCCCACGGGTCGGCGCTCAGGTCGAACTTGGTGTCCGCGACGATCCGGCCCGGGGCCTGGGTGAAGGTGATCGCGGTCAGGATCGCGACGTACGCCGCGATCCTCAGTCGTGAGGTAGCGCTCGGAGGGTCCGGGGTCACGTCTTGCGCAGCACGAGCAGGAGGTTCCATGAGAGCACCTCCCTCACCACCGGGACCCGCATCAGCCACGCCGCCCACGCCGGGTGGTAGCGCGGAACCGCGGCCAGGATCTCGGCGTTGCCCGCCCGGCGCTGGGCGCGCGCCCAGCGCAGCCCGGCGGAGGCGGTCGCTGCGTACATCGACTCGCCGAACTTGTTCTTGGGCTCGTGGCCGTGCTTGCGCAGGTAGCGCCGGCGCGCGAAGCGGCCGCCGAGCAGGTGCCACGGGCTGGTCTCGTGGCCGCCCCAGGGGCCCCACCAGAGGGTGTAGGAGCAGAAGACGACGCCGCCGGGCCTGGTGACCCGGAGCATCTCGTCGAGCATGGCTGTCGGGGTCGGGACGTGCTCGAGCACGTTGGAGGAGTAGCAGGCGTCGACGCTTCCGGTGCGGACGGGAAGCCGCATCCCGTCGCCCAGCATGCTGCCCTCGGCGACGATCCCCGCACCCTGCATCTCACCGGCGTCGGCGTCGAGCGCGAGGTAGGTCGCGCCGGCGTTCATGAAGGCGTCGCGGAAGTAGCCCGGGCCGCCGCCGACGTCGAGCAGAACGGTGCCCTGAAGGGTCTCTCCGTCGGTGTAGTGCGCGAGTTGGCCGACCGAGTCCGCCGCCAGCGCGGTGTAGAAGCGCGCAGGATCGGTCTGCTCCACGCGGAAGTCGCTGAAGAGGCGTACGGAGCGCCGCAGCGTCGCCCGCCAGTCGTTGCCGACCGGGGCGTCGATCTGGTCCCCGCTCCGGGGGTCGAGGAGGTTCGGCACGGCGGGAACCCTAACCGAATTACCCCAACGGGTGTGCATTTGGTCACGAAGTGTCCTACTCTCCGGTAACTGCGTGACCCCTGGGGAGGGAGCGCTCAGTGCGGGGAAACTGCGAGTCAGGGGAGAACTGAGTTTTGCGCGCCAACGAGGGAGCGCAGCTGGATGGTCGCCATGTGGCGGTCTTCAGCTGGCGCGACACGGACAATCCCGAAGCCGGTGGAGCCGAGCACTACCTCCACCAGATCACCGCCGGACTGGTGGGCGCGGGAGCACGGGTCACCGTGTTCACCGCCACCTATCCAGGCGCGCGTGCCCGGGAGGAGCGCGACGGTATCCGCTACGTACGCCGCGGCGGCAAGCTCAGCATCTATCTGTGGGGCGTGCTGCTGCTCGCGCTGGGCCGCCTGGGCCCGATCGGCCGCGTCGACGCGGTCGTCGACGTGCAGAACGGGCTGCCGTTCTTCTGCCCGCTCGGCACCCGGGCCCCGGTCACGGTGCTCGTCCACCACGTCCACCGCGAGCAGTGGCCGGTGGTCTATCCCGGGCTGTCCGGACGGATCGGCTGGTGGGTCGAGTCGTGGCTGGCGCCGCGGCTCTACCGCCACAAGCAGTACGTCGCCGTCTCCCGCGCCACCCGGGCGGAGCTGGCCACGCTCGGCGTCGACCCTGCGCGGGTCGCGGTCGTGCACAACGGCGCCGCGCCGGCGCTGAGCGACCGGCCGGCGAAGACCGAGCATCCCTCCATCTGCGTCGTCGGGCGGCTCGTGCCGCACAAGCGGGTCGAGCTCGCCGTCGACGCGGCGGTGGCGCTGCGGGCGTCCTACCCGGACCTGAGGCTGAGCATCGTGGGCGGTGGCTGGTGGGCCGACGAGCTGGCTGCGTACGTCTCCCGGGTGGGGGCCGGGGACTTCGTCGAGATGCTGGGGCACGTCGACGAGGAGACCAAGGAGGCGGTCTACGAGCGGTCCTGGCTGATGGCGCTGCCGTCGCTGAAGGAGGGCTGGGGTCTGGTCGTCACCGAGGCCGCTCAGCACGGCACCCCGACCGTCGCCTTCCGCGACGCGGGCGGGACGACCGAGTCGATCGACGACGGCGAGTCCGGGGTACTGGTCGACGACCAGGCCGGCTTCGTGGCCGCGCTCGACCACCTGCTCGGCGACGAGATCCGACGCAAGGAGCTGGCCGAGGGCGCGCGGTGGCACGCGCGCAAGCACACCTGGGAGCAGAGCCAGCTCAACTTCAACGCCGTGCTCGCCTCCGCGCTCCAGGGACACGTGGTCAGCGCGGACTGACTGCTCTGGACTGTCGTAGAGATTGAGAAGAGGCCCGGCGGATCACCGCCGGGCCTCTTTCGCTACGTCGAGCTCAGTCGTTGGTGCCGTACTGAACCGTCGACTCAGAGACGCTCGGAGGATTCTCGACGGTGTTGTCCGTGCTGCTGGTGACGACTCCGACGATGGTCGCTGCGGCGACTCCGCCGCCGACAAGAATGCTGGCGACGATGGCAATGATGTTGCCCATGGATATGTGACCTCCCTCTCCTAGCGGCGAACTTTAGCAGCCGGCCGCCGAACAATACTGATCAGTAGCAGAACTGTTGATGTTGTGGCTCCGAGCCAGGCCAGGCCGTACGCCACCCACCCGACGATCACCGCCGTCAGGGTCACCGAGCCGATGGTGTAGGCGTCCGGCGCGGTCGCCTCCCCCGGCAGCCGCTGCAGGAGCAGGTCGCCGCTGTCGTGGACCGTCTCGCCGGCCACCTGCGGCGCCTCGCCCGCGGTGCGGTCGGTGATGACGTACCCGATCCCGAGGCGGCTCAGCTCGCTCGCCCGTGCCTCGGGGTCCGGTGCCGCGAGGGCCTCGGCGGCGGCCGTCGCGCGCGGGTCCTCCCCCTCGATCTCGGTCCCGCCGATGACGAGGTCGCCGTTGGTCACGCTCGCCCTGGGCAGCATCCTCGGCAGCGGATCGAGGACGGGACGATGCTCGTTCCACGCCGGCGCCCGGTAGGCGGACCAGGGCAGGACGAGTACGTCACCCGGTGCCGTCTCCTCGGTGAGCGTCGCGCCGGCCCGCTGCCACGACGTCGGGTAGTCGGCCGTGCCGATGCCGCCGGCGAGACCCCAGGCGGCGTCTGGAAGCACGGCGATCGGGGCGAGGGCCAGGGCAACGGCGGCGGCCCATCGGGGTGCGGTCCCGCGAAGCCGATCGCGCAGCGCGTCGACCCCGGCCGCGACGGTCACGACGATCAGCGGCAGGCACAGCGGAAGCAGGCGGCTGCTGTCCCGCATCAGCGCGAGACCCGCGATGTGCTGGGCGAGGTCGTCGAGGGCTTCGGGCGCCGCCCAGCCGGCGACGGCGATCGCCATCCCGGCCGCCCACAGCCCCAGGATCGCGGTCCGTTGGCCCTCGGCGGCCCACCACCGCCGCAGTCCGGCACCGATCAGCGCCACCAGGAGCGCCAGGGCCACCCACGCCGGCCAGCTCTCGCGACTCGAGGGGACGACCGAGGTGTTCCAGATACCGCCGAGGGTCAAAGCTGCCAGCGGAGCGGGCAGAGCGTCGCCGCGCAGCGCGAAGACCTCGAACCCGGTCGCCGACGCCGCCTCCCCCGCGTGGGCCAGGCCGGCGATCACCCAGGGCGCGTTGACCGCGGCCACCATCGCGAGCAGCAGCACCGGTCGCCGGCCCCGGCGCAGACCGGTCGCGAGCAGTACGGCGGCCGACACGATTCCCGCGCTGGCGCTCAGGCTCCCGACGAGCAGGACCGGGAGCAGCCACACCGGGCCGCGCTGGGCCGGAACGGGTTCAGTCGCGGCCCAACGGCGGCCGGCCAGCACCAGCCAGGGCACCACGGCATAGGCCAGCAGCATCGGCCAGTGACCCATCCACAGCCGCTCGGCGACGTACGGGCTCCACACGGTCAGGCTCACTACCGCCAGCCGCGCGGCGAGCGAGCGCTCCCGCACCAGCTCGGCGGCACCCGCCCCGGCGAGCACGAGCGCTCCGATCAGCACGAGCTTCTGCAGCACGAGACCCGGCACGACCTCGTCCAGCACCGCGACCACGGCGTCCGAGGGCACCGCCCGCGGCAGCCCCGACCCCAGGCCGAGCACATCCCGGGTCAGCGCGAGATCCGGCACCCACACCATGTCGTAGCTGAGCACGAACCCCGCCCCCAGCGCCGGCCCCAGCATCAGCACCGCCAGCACACCCGCCCACACGGTCGGGGCCGCCCGTTCGATCACGCGGCCACCCTAAGCCCCACGCCGAGAAGTCACCCCGGTCGCGCGACACGTCAGCTACGCCGGACGAGACGTCAGTTAGGTCGGACGAGATGTCAGTTAGGTCGGACGAGATGTCAGTTGTGGCGATCGAGTTCCGGTCCTGGGCGGATGCCGGTGCCGGCATGTGACCCGCCGCACCCTAGGCTTTCCAAGTGCCCACGATGACCGACAGCCCGACCAGCGCCCGCCGGCGCAGGCTGTCCTCGCTCATCCGCAGCAGCGGCTTCCTCGCTGTCTGCATCATGGTCACCAACGTCGCGACCTACGGTTTCCAGATCATCGCCGCCCGGATCCTCGGCCCCGGACAGTACGGCGGCGTCGCATCGATGATGTCGCTGCTCCTCGTGGTCGGCGTGGTCCAGCTCGGCATGCAGGCGACGGCGTCGCGACGGGTGACCGAGACGCCCGGCCAGGAGCGCGTGATCGAGCAGACGGTGCTTCGCGCGACCTACCGCGCGGCCATCGTCGTCGGGATCGTCATGCTCGCCGCCTCACCGCTGGTGTGGCGGGTGCTGCGGCTCGACTCGATCTATCCCGCGATGCTGGTCGCGGTGTGTGCCGTACCGCTGACCATCATGGGTGGTCAGGCCGGGGTGCTGCAGGGCGAGCGCCGTTGGCTCGCCCTGGCGATGGTCTACCTGGCTCTCGGTATCCCCCGCGTCATCGTCACCACCGCCGCGATGTGGATCCGCCCCACCGAGGGAGCCGCCATGGCCGGCGTAGCGCTGGCCCAGTTCGCACCGGCGATCGTCGGATGGTGGGTGCTCCGACGTCGTACCGACACCGACGCGAGGCCCGGGCCGGTGAAGCCCGTCGTCGTCGAGATGCTCCATGGCTCGTTCGCGCTGCTCGGCTTCTTCGCGCTCTCCAACGTTGACATCCTGATCGCGCGCAACGTGCTCACCGACCACGTCTCCGGCCTGTACGCGGGTGGCCTGATCCTCACCAAGGCGGTGCTGTTCCTACCGCAGTTCGTGGTGATCATCGCCTTTCCGTCGATGTCGGCCGAGGCCAGCCGCCGCTCCGCGCTGATCAAGTCGCTCGCGCTCGTCGGCGGTCTCGGCGCGTGCGCGATCGCCGGCTCGTGGCTGCTGTCGTGGCTCGCGATGATCTTCATCGGCGGCCCCGACTACGCCGAGATCGAGGGCCTGCTCTGGGTCTTCGCGATCCTCGGCATGGTGCTCTCCGTGCTCCAGCTGCTCGTCTACTCGGTCCTCGCCCGGCGCAGCCGGCTCTCGGCGTACCTCCTCTGGGTGGCCGTCGCCGCCGCCCTCGCCCTCGGCGCGATGCAGACCACCGTCGAAGGTCTCGTCTGGGCCGTCCTCAGTGTCGACGCCGTCCTCGCCGCCGTCCTCCTGGCGACCACGTTCTGGCGCCTCAGCCAGACCCCTCAGCGCCCCTGACCCGCCGAGACGTCAGCTGCGTCGGCCGAGATGGCACTTCTGGCGGTCCGAGACGTCACTTGCGTCGGCCGAAGCGTCAGTTATGCAGGCCGAAAGAGCAGCTAGGGCCGACGAAGATCGAGTTTCGTCGCCCATAACGACCGATTCGGTTCGCCACAACTGCCATCTCGTACGCCACAACTGACGTCTCGGTCGACGCGGGTGACGTCTCGGCCGACCGGGGCGACGCCTCGGCGGTCAGTGGGCGGCTTCGTGCCAGGACAGGCCGGTGCCGACGGAGACGTCGAGGGGGACGTTGAGGTCGGCGGCGGAGCCCATCTGCTCGCGTACGAGCGACTCCAACGCCTCCCGCTCCCCGGACGCGACCTCGAAGACGAGCTCGTCGTGGACCTGGAGGAGCATCCGGGAGGAGAGGCCGGCCTCGTCGATGGCGGCTTGGACGCGCAGCATGGCGACCTTGATCAGGTCGGCGGCCGAGCCCTGGATGGGGGCGTTGAGGGCCATCCGCTCGGCGGTCTCGCGGCGCTGACGGTTGTCCGAGAGCAGGTCGGGAAGGTAGCGGCGGCGGCCCATGATGGTCTCGGTGTAGCCGGTGCGCCGCGCCTCCTCGACCAGGCTGCGCAGGTAGTCGCGGATGCCACCGAAGGTCTCGAAGTATTCCTCCATCAGCCCTCGCGCCTCGCTCGGCTCGATCCCGAGCTGCTGGGAGAGACCGAAGGCAGACAGGCCGTAGGCGAGGCCGTAGTTCATCGCCTTGATCTTCGCCCGCTGTTCGCTGGAGACCGCGTCGGGGTCGACGCCGAAGACCCGAGCGGCGGTGATCGAGTGGAAGTCGCGCCCGGAGCGGAACGCCTCGATGAGCAGCTCGTCCTCGGACAGATGCGCCATGATCCGCATCTCGATCTGGCTGTAGTCGGCGGTCATCAGCGACTCGAAGCCGTCGCCGACCACGAAGCCCTTGCGGATCCCGCGACCCTCCTCGGTGCGCACCGGGATGTTCTGCAGGTTGGGCTCGGTCGAGGAGAGCCGCCCGGTGGCCGCGATGGTCTGGTTGAAGGTGGTGTGAATCCGGCCGTCGTCCTGCACGGTCTTCAGCAGGCCCTCGATGGTGACCCGCAGCCGGGTGACGTCGCGGTGGCGCAGCAGCGCGAGGAGGAAGGGGTGCTCGGTCTTCACGTAGAGCTGCTGCAGCGCGTCGGCGTCGGTGGTCCAGCCGGTCTTGGTGCGCTTCGTCTTCGGCATGTCGAGCTCGTCGAAGAGGACCACCTGCAGCTGCTTGGGCGAGCCGAGGTTGATCTCCTTCCCGATCACGCCGTAGGCCTCGTCGGCCGCCTGCTTCATCTGGCCCGCGAAGTGTCGCTCCAGGGCGTCGAGGTGCTCGGTGTCGACCGCGATGCCGGTCTTCTCCATCCGCGCCAGCAGATGCAGCAGCGGAAGCTCCACCTCGGACAGGAGCCGGTGCCCGCCGGCGGCCTCGACCGCCGAGTCGAGCTCGACGGCGAGGTCGATCACTGCCCGGGCGTAGAGCATCGAGGTCCTGGCCACGCCGTCGCCGCCGACCTCGTCGTCGCCGAAGAGCGACTCCTGGCCGCCGTCGTCCTCCTGCTTGAGCTCACGCTTGAGGTAGCGCAGCGTCAGGTCGGCGAGGTCGTAGGAGCGCTGGTCGGGCGCGACGATGTAGGCCGACAGCGCCGTGTCGGTGACCAGCCCGCCCAAGGACCAGCCGTGTGCGTCGATAGCCAGCTCGGGCCCCTTGGCGTCGTGCATGATCTTCGGCTTCGAGGCGTCCGCGAGCCAGCCTGCCAGCGCGGCCTCGTCCTCGGGAGTGAGCTCCTCCACCCCGACGTACGCAGCCCGCTCCTGCGTCGCGAAGCCGAACCCGTCCACGCGGCCGGTGCCGGAACCCCAGGTGCCGCGCACATGCACCCCGACCGGGGTGGCCCCGAGCTCCTCGAGGAATGTCGCGACGGCGCCGGGAGCCAGCGTCTCGCCCTCGAGCGCGAACCCGCTCTCGTCGACCGGGACGTCGTCCTCGGGGGCGAGCACGTCGGTGATCCGGGTGCGGATCTCGCCGCGGAACTCGAGCTCGTCGAGGAGCTCCAGCGCCGCTGCCCGGTCCCACTCGACCCGCCCGAGGTCGGCCGGGCCGACCTCCAGGGCCAGGTCTCGCACCAGGGCGTTGAGCCGCCGGTTGCGCATCACGTCGCCGAGGTGGGCGCGCAGGTTGTCGCCGGCCTTGCCCTTGATCTGGTCGGCGTGGGTGATCAGGTTGTCGAGGCCGTCGTAGGTGTTGATCCACTTCGCGGCGGTCTTCGGGCCGACGCCGGGGATGCCGGGCAGGTTGTCGGAGTCCTCCCCCACCAGCGCGGCGATCTCGGGATAGCGGTGCGGTGGGACCCCGTACTTCGCCTCGACGGCCTCCGGCGTCATCCGCGCCAGGTCGGAGACACCACGCATCGGGTAGAGCACGGTGGAGGACTCGGTGACCAGCTGCAGCGAGTCGCGGTCACCGGTCAGGATGAGCACCTCCATCCCGGCCTCCAGCCCCTGGGTCACCAGGGTCGCGATGATGTCGTCGGCCTCATAGCCCGCGAGGGACAGGTGGCGGATGTGCAGCGCGTCGAGCAGTCGCTGGATCAGCGGCAGCTGGGACTTGAACTCGTCGGGGGTCTTGTTGCGCTTGGCCTTGTATTCGGAGTATTCCTCCAGCCGGAACGTCTGGCGCGACAGGTCGAAGGCGACCGCGACATGGGTCGGGGTCTCGTCGCGCAGCACGTTGACCAGCATCGAGGTGAAGCCGTAGACGGCATTGGTGTTCTGCCCCGTGACGGTCGAGAAGTTCTCCACCGGCAGGGCGAAGAAGGCCCGGTAGGCCAGCGAGTGCCCATCGAGAAGGAGCAGTCGGTCACGCGTCACGTCAGCCACGGTCCGACTCTATCCACGACCACCGACAACAGCGCGACCGCGGGTCGAGACCCGCGCGTCCCCCGCTCCCAGACCCCGTGCAGCACATGCGACGATGCATCCATGACCGATGCATCGACCACCGACCAGACCGTCTCGCCGACCGACAAGACCGCGGGCGAGACGTTCTTCGCCTCGCTCCCCCACGGCATGGGCGGCCTCAACGACAAGATGGGCGTCAAGATCCTGGAGATCTCGGCCGAGAAGGTCGTCGGCACCATGCCGGTCGAGGGCAACACCCAGCCGTACGGGCTGCTGCACGGCGGCGCCTCGGTCGCGCTCGCCGAGACGCTCGGGTCCACCGGCTCCGGCATGCACGCCGCGTCCCTGGGCAAGATCGCCGTCGGCGTCGACATCAACGCCACCCACCACCGGTCGGCGACCTCCGGCATCGTCACCGGCACCGCGACCGCCATCCACCTCGGCCGCAGCTCGGCGGCCTACGAGGTCGTGATCACTGACGAGCGCGGCAAGCGGGTCTGCACCTCACGGATCACCTGCTCGCTCATCGACGCCGACCGGATCTCGATGTAGGAACGAACGCCGAAGGGCCCCGGAGCGTGTCGCTCCGGGGCCCTTCGTCAATCAGTCTCGCTCAGCGACTGGATCTCGACCCGCTTCGCGGGTTCGCAAGCTCACCCGCTGCGCTCGCTCGATCTCTTCGCGTTGTGACCCTGCGACTTCGTCGCAGGGTCACAGGCTCAGACCTCGCCAGCGATGTACTTGACGGGGGCGTAGGTCGCCTTGTCGTTGTACTGGTAGATACCGATGGACGCGGCCGTCGGGCTACCGGTCTCGCCGAGCTCGATCGGGCCGGACTTGCCGTCGTAGTCGATGTCCTTGCCGTCCTCGATGAGCTTGACGCAGTCCGCGTACGTCTCGCACTTCTCACCACCGGTGGTGATGTCGACGATCTCCTCGGCGATGGCCTCGCCAGCGTCGCTGTCGGCCTTCACAGCCGCCAGCGCGGAGACGATGGTGGCGTCGTAGGACTCGGCGGCGTAGGAGTAGTCGGCCAGCTTCGGGTCGACCTTCAGCAGCTGCTCCTTGAAGTCACCAGTGGTCTCGGCGCCCGGGAGGGTGCCCTTGACACCCTTGAGCTCACCCTTGGTGAAGTCCTTGGAGTAGTCCGACAGGTTGCCGTCGACGAAGTACGTCGGCAGCTTGGCCGGACCGGCACCCGCGGCGATGAGCTGCGGGATGAGCTTCTTGGTCTCCTCGAAGGCGACCACGACGACCGCGTCGGCACCCGAGCCGGCGACCTCGTTGATCTGGGCGTCGAACGAGGTGGCGTCCTCGGAGTAGAACGCCGTGGTGGCGACCTTGGAGCCGGCACCCTCGAGGTTGGCCTTGATCTCCTCGGCAAGCGTCTCGCCGTAGGCGTCCTGGCGGGCCAGGATCGCCACGTTGGTGCGCTTGTCCTCGAGCAGCAGGTTGGCCATGACGGCGCCCTGCAGGATGTCGGACGGAGCCGTGCGGAAGTAGAGGTCCGGCTTGGCGAAGTCGCCCTCGTCGAACTCGGTCGAGGTGTTCGCCGGGGAGAACATCACGGTGCCCGACGACATGATCTTGTCGATCACGGTCATCGACACGCCCGAGGACGCGGTGCCGACGATGACGTCGGACTTGGCGTCGATGAGCTTGTCGGCCTCGGTGGGGGCGATCGCGGAGGTGGTGTCACCGGAGTCTGCTACGACGGGAACTACGTCCTTGCCGAGCACACCACCGGCGGCGTTGATGTCCTGGATCGCCAGGTCGGAACCGGCGAACTCGGGCGGGCCGAGGAACGCGAGGCTACCGGTCTGCGGGAGAAGCTGCCCGATGGTGAGAGTGCCGTCGCCCTTAGCGGCGGCCTTCTTCTCCGGCTCCTCGGAAGCGGTCTCGCCGCCGCAGGCGGCGAGGGTGAAGCTGAGCGCCAAGGCGCCGGCGCCTGCGGTCAGCTTCATCCAGGTAGAGGATGATGAGTTCACTGCTTAGTCCCTCTTTCGTATGGGCTGGCCCGGCTCACGCCGGACCTTGCGGAGACACATTAGAGACGCTGGGAGGGTGAATCACCCGAGGGACCTGTCTTTTCACCAATCCGTTACATCTCCCCCATGGCATCATTGCCTGGGTTGCCGCCATCATCGGCTCCGTACTATCGGCGCCGTGGTGACCCATAATCACTCGGGAAACCCGATTCCGCCCAGGAACAGCCACGATCGTGGAGGAATTGTGATCATCTGTACGCACGGCACTCTCGGAGGACGGACTCGATGAGGGTGCCGGTGACGATGCGAGAGGCACGAGCCGACGACGCGCTCTTCCTTCTCGGCATCTGGCAGGACTCGCTGCGGATGGCGGACGCCCAGGAGCAGCTGAGCGACCTGGAGACGATCATCCGTGGCGCCGAAGCCTCCCCCGACCAACGCCTCCTGGTCGCCGAGTGCGGCAGCGAGCCCGTCGGGGCGGTCTACCTGCGTGCGACCACCTTCGGCCCGCTCAACCTGGAGCCGACGGTGCAGATCTTCGCGCCCCACGTCGTCCCCAGCTTCCGCCGCCGTGGCGTGGGCCGGATGCTGATGGAGTCGGCCGTCTCCTTCGCCGAGGAGCGCGGGATCAGGACGATCGCAGCCGCGGCCTCCGCAGGTGGCCGTGACGGCAACCGGTTCCTCGCCCGGATCGGCCTCGGCGCCCAGGCCGTGATGCGGGTGGCCCCGACCGCGGTCGTACGCTCCCGACTCACCGTCCTGGGCCGGGCCCTGCCCCACCACGCCCGCCTGCAGCGCGGCCCGAAGCAGTCCAGCGCCGTCGGCGAGCTGCTCGCCGCCCGGCGCTCCCAGCGACGCTCGCACACCGTCGCCTGAGCACGAAACGGCCGGGCCCCGGAGCATGCTGCTCCGGGGCCCGGCCGTTTCAGGACGTACGCGCTCAGTCCTCCTTGGCACCCAGGGTGCCGAGGTAGAGCTCGATCACCTTCGGGTCGTCGGCGAGCTCGCGCCCAGCTCCCGTGTAGGCGTTGCGGCCCTGGTCGAGCACGTAGCCGCGGTCGCAGATCTGCAGGCAGCGGCGAGCGTTCTGCTCGACCATCACGACCGAGACACCCGCCTGGTTGATCTTGCGGGTCTGCACGAAGACCTCGTCCTGCATGACCGGCGAGAGCCCCGCGGAGGGCTCGTCGAGCAGCAGGACCGACGGCTCCATCATCAGCGCCCGGCCCATCGCGACCATCTGACGCTCACCGCCGGAGAGGCCACCAGCACGCTGCTTGCGGCGCTCACCGAGGGCAGGGAAGATCCCGGTGACGAACTCGAACCGCTCCGCGAACTTCTTCGGGGCCTGGTAGCAGCCCATCTCGAGGTTCTCCTCGATGGTCAGGCTCGGGAAGACGTTGTTGTTCTGCGGGACGAACCCGATACCCCGCGAGACCAGCTCGTCGGCACGCTTGCCGGTGATGTCCTCACCGTTCAGCTTGACCGTGCCCTCATGGATCTTCACCAGGCCGAACAGCGCCTTGAGCAGAGTCGACTTGCCGGCGCCGTTGGGGCCGATGATGCCGACCAGCTCGCCGGGCTGGCAGTAGAGGTCGGTGTCGTTGAGGATGTTGACCCCGGGAAGGTAGCCGGCGATGAGCCCGTCGGCGCGGAGCACCGCACCCTCGGCCTCGCCCAGATGCTTCTCGCGGAACTCCTCCGCTTCGGTGGAAGTCACTTCGAGTCCTCCTCTTGGGCGATGTCGCCCTCGAGCTCTGCCTCGACCTCGGCCTCGAGGACCTCTTCGTCGAGCTCGCTCAGGTCGGTGT
Organism: Nocardioides sp. NPDC087217; assembly: GCF_044744805.1. Taxonomy (NCBI): domain Bacteria; kingdom Bacillati; phylum Actinomycetota; class Actinomycetes; order Propionibacteriales; family Nocardioidaceae; genus Nocardioides; species Nocardioides sp. NPDC087217. The sequence continues at coordinate 209,038 of NZ_JBIUZB010000006.1, read as the reverse complement.
CGTGGTGGGCCCCGAGATAGGCGTCGATGACACGCTGGTCGGCCATGACCGACTCAGGAGTGCCCTCAGCGACGATCTTGCCCTGGGCCATCACGATGACCCAGTCGGAGATGTCGCGGACCATGTCCATGTCGTGCTCCACGAAGAGGACCGTGCGGCCCTCGTCGCGCAGCGACTTCACGTGGCCGAGCAGCGACTGCTTCAGGGCCGGGTTCACACCCGCCATAGGCTCGTCGAGCATGACGACCTCGGGGTCGACCATGAGCGCGCGGGCCATCTCGAGCAGCTTTCGCTGACCGCCGGAGAGCGATCCGGCGAAGTCCTCGCGCTTCTTGTCCAGCAGGAACCGGGCCAGCAGGTCGTCGGCCTTCGCAGTGACCTCGTCCTCCTGTTTGCCCCACAGGAACTTGAACGGCGCGGCCCAGAACCGCTCACCCTTCTGTCCCGTGGCGCCCAGGCGCATGTTCTCGATCACGGTGAGCTTGGCCAGCACCTTGGTGAGCTGGAAGGTGCGCACCATCCCGAGGCGGGCGACCTTGTAGGGAGCCACGCCCTTGAGCGACTTGCCCTCCAGGCTCCACGAGCCGGTGTTGGGCTGGTCGAAGCCGGTCAGCAGGTTGAAGAACGTCGTCTTCCCGGCTCCGTTGGGGCCGATCAGCGCGGTGATCGCACCGCGCTGGATCTCGACGTGGTCGACGTCGACGGCGGTGAGTCCTCCGAACGTACGCGTGATGTTGTCGGCGACGATGATCGGGTCGGACTTCTTGCTGCCCGGCGCCGTGCTCGCCCCGACCAAGCCCGCGGGCCCGGTCTTGCTCGCCACGTCGCTCGTCTCGGTGCTCGTCTGGTCAGTCATGTCAGCGTCCATCGATCGCGATCTCCCTACGGTCGCCGATGATCCCCTGGGGACGGAAGATCATCAGCAGCATGATGGCCAGCCCCAGCATGATGTAGCGGATCACACTGGCCTGGGTGTCGGTCATGATCACCGTCGGGATCCATCCGCCCTTACCCGCCGACTGGCTGAAGAACGAGCCTAGCCCCGCAATCAGGAACCAGAACAGGACGGAGCCGATGACCGGGCCCATCACTCGGCCCGCGCCGCCGAGGAGCAGCGCGGCGAAGGCGTAGAAGGTCAGCAGCGTGGAGTAGTCGCTCGGCACGACCGAGGCCTGCTTGAGGGCCAGGAACATGCCGCCCAGACCACCGATGACACCACCGAGGGCGAGGGCCTGCATCTTGTACGCGAACACGTTCTTGCCCAGCGAGCGGACCGCGTCCTCGTCCTCACGGATCGAGCGGAGCACACGGCCCCACGGGCTGCGCATCAGCGCCCACACCAGCAGGCAGCACAGCGCGACCAGGATCCAGCCGACGGTCAGCGACCACAGGTCGTTGCGCCCGAAGGAGATGAACCCCAGGTCGAGGCCGCTGCTGTAGGGGTTGGCCTCCTGGAACGGCCTGGCGTATCCGTTGAGCCCGTTGGAGCCACCGAAGGTGTCCTTCATCTCCACCGAGCCGAAGACGAACCGCAGCACCTCGGCTGCGGCGATGGTCACGATCGCCAGATAGTCGGCGCGCAGACGCAGCGTCGGCACACCCAGGACCACGGCGAGCAGCAGCGGGGCCACGATCGCCATGACGATACCGAGCCAGAACGGCGCCCCGTAGGTGACCACGGAGACGGCCAGACCATAGGCGCCCACCGCGACGAACCCGGCCTGGCCGAAGTTGAGCAGCCCGGTGTAGCCGAAGTGGATGTTGAGGCCGATGGCGGCCAGGGCGAAGACGATTGCCTGCGGGCCGAGTGCCTGCTGCAACGCTGCCCGGAGAATGTCGAGAATATCCATTGTCTCTCCTACCCGAGCCGCTCTTTACGACCCAGGATGCCCTGGGGCCGCACCAGCAGGATCACGATCATGATCAGCAGCGGGCCGATCTCCTTGATCGAGGCGGGTACGCCGAACAGCGGCCCGAGCTCGTAGACGAGCCCGATCACCAGCGAGCCGACGAGAGCGCCCCAGATCGTGCCGAGACCACCGAGGGTGACCGCGGCGAGGATGACCAGCAGGATCCGCATGCCCATGAAGCTGTTCACCTGCAGCTGCATCGCGTAGAGCACACCGGACAGCGCGGTCAGCGCGCCACCGATCACCCACGCGTTGGTGATGACGCCGTCGACCCGGAGGCCGGAGGACGCGGCCAGTGCCGGGTTGTCCGAGACCGCGCGCATCGCCTTGCCCATCCGGCTCTTGGCCAGCCACAGGCAGACCGCGGTGATCGTGATGATCGCGACGAGCACGATGACCACCTCGCGGTCGGCGAGCGAGAGACCGAGGTAGTACCAGTGCTGCTCACGCTGCTGGCCGTTGTACTGCGACAGCGACCGGGTCGAGGAGCCGTAGAAGTACTGGAACAGGTAGCGCAGGAAGATCGCCAGACCGATCGAGACGATCATCATCGCGATCAGGCCGGTGCCGCGCCGGCGCAGCGGGCCCCACAGGATCTTCTCCTGTGCGAAGCCACCCAGGCCACCGAGGAGGACCGCGATGATGCCGGCGAGGAGCACCGAGACCGAGGCCAGGGCGCCGGTCTTGAAGACCTGGTCGAAGGTCCATGCCATCAACGCACCGAAGGTGAGCATCTCACCGTGGGCGAAGTTGGACAGGCCGGTCGTGCCGAAGATCAGCGAGAACCCGAGGGCGGCCAGGCACAGGACCAGGGCGAACACGATGCCCGCGCGCAGGTTCTGGGCGAGGTCCTTGCCGAAGTTCGACTCCTCACCGGCGGTTACCCCGATCGGGAAGATCGCCCGGTTGTTGGGCCCCTGGAAACGTACCTGGACGGTGGCTTCGCCCTTGGTGTCCTCGTCGAGGACCGTGCCTTCCGGGAGGGTCTTCTCGTCGAGGGTCACGGTGTACTTCCCGAGCTCCTCGACGACGATGATCGCCACACCCTTGTCGTCGGTGACGCCCTCACCGGCCTTCTCGCCGTCCTTGCTGACCTCGAGGGTCACTCCCGGGATCGGTTTCGGATTGCCTTGGGCATCCTTGTTGGCCTCGTCCTGAAGCGTCACCTGGATCGCGGTGGCGTCCGGCGGTGGGGTCTCGGTTGCCTGTGCGGCACCCGGGCTCCCAACCAACAGCACCATCAGCGCACCGATGAGCGCGACGAGGACTCTGTAGAGCCGCTTGCGCACGTGGGTACTCCTGCCTGTGTGTCCTAAAGACGGACCCTGACACCAGCTGAATACGCTGGTCGGCCGGATCCGCGCGGGCAGTCTAGGCCGAGATCACCCACGAACAAGCCACAGGTTGACCCTCATTGGAGACCGCAACCGATCTGTGACGTGCCGTTTACACGGATTCAGGTACGTGGGCCGCTCACGCCGTGCTCGATGACGCCCTCTGCGACCTGGCGCATCGACAGCCGCAGGTCCATCGCGGTCTTCTGGATCCACCGGAAAGCGTCGGGCTCGCTCAGCGTCAGACCCTCCTGCAGGATCCCCTTCGCCCGGTCGACCGCCTTGCGGGTCTCCAGCCGGTCGGTCAGACCGGCGACCTCCCGCTCGAGCTGGGCGAGCTCCTGGAAACGGCTCACCGCCAGCTCGATCGCCGGCACCAGGTCGGTGATGTTGAACGGCTTGACGAGGTACGCCATCGCGCCCGCGTCGCGGGCCCGCTCCACCAGGTCGCGCTGGGAGAACGCGGTCAGCATGACGACCGGCGCGATCCGGTCGCGCGCGATCGCCTCCGCCGCCGCGATCCCGTCGAGCACCGGCATCTTGACGTCGAGGATCACCAGGTCGGGTCTGTGCTCGGTCGCGAGCTCGATCGCGGCCTTGCCGTCGCCCGCCTCACCGACGACGTCGTAACCCTCCTCGGTGAGCATCTCCTTGAGGTCCATCCTGATCAGGACCTCGTCCTCCGCGATGACGACCGTACGCCGCGCCTGGCTCTCCGGGGTGCTGCTGGGGTTGCTCTGCGTCACGAGCACAGACTAGGCCATCGGAGGCACGTCCCGGTGCAGTGATTCCGCCCACGGTCCGGTAGATTTCTTCTCGATCCAGCCGGATTGGCGGAACGGCATACGCTGCGGTCTCAAACACCGTTGCCCGAAAGGGCTTGTGGGTTCGAATCCCACATCCGGCACCAAAATTGTCGGTGGCCACGCTCATGATGCTCGTATGCCCCACGTACGTCCCCAGTCCGTCGTCGACAGTGCACTGCGCTGCTCCGACGAGGGGATGCGCGACGCAGACAATGCGGCGAAGCACGGCGTTGCGATCAAGACGATCCGTCGATGGCGCCGGCTCTACCAACGTCGCGGGATCGTCCGCGGCCAGACCCATCTCGCGCCGCCATGTCCACGATGCGACGGGGCCGACCTTGATGAAGAGGCGTACTCCGAGCTTCTTGGCTGGTATCTCGGGGACGGACACATCAGCGAAGGCCGGCGCGGTGTGTTCAATCTGCACATCATCAACGACCGGAAGTACCCCGACATCAACGAGCGCCTCGCGGTGCTGATGGCTCGGCTCAAACCCGGCGGTCGTCCACATACTCGCCTCGTGCCCGGGGCTGTGATCACCACGATCTCGTGGAAACACCTCCCCTGCCTGTTTCCTCAACTCGGCCCCGGCCGCAAACACGAGCGCCCCATCGCCCTGGAGGACTGGCAGAAGGAGATCGTGACGGCTCATCCCGGACCGTTCCTACGCGGGCTGTTCCACTCTGACGGATGCCGGGTGAACAACTGGGCGACTCGTGTCGTCGCGGGCGAGAAGAAGCGCTACGCGTACGGTCGGTGGCAGTTCGTCAACCATTCCGACGACATCCGCGACCTCTGCACCTGGGCGCTCGATCTGGTCGGCATCCCGTGGCGCCGGTCCTCCTGGAAGACGATCAGCGTCTCGCGCCGCGAGGCAGTCGCCGAGCTCGACCGCCTCATCGGCCCGAAGAGCTAGCCCTTGCGCTCGTAGGCCGGCGCGACCTCGTTGATCGCGTCGCCGATGCGGTGGATGCGCAGCGCGTTGGTGGAGCCGGGGATGCCGGGAGGCGAGCCGGCGATGATGACGACGAGCTCGCCCTCCTCGACACGGCCGAGCTTGAGCAGGTTCTCGTCGACCTGTCGGACCATCTCGTCGGTGTGCTCGACCTCGTCGGTGCGGAAGGTCTCGGTGCCCCAGCTGAGCGCGAGCTGGCTGCGTACGGCATCGGAGGGGGTGAAGGCGAGCAACGGGATCGCGCCGCGCAGGCGGGAGAGGCGGCGGGCGGAGTCACCGGAGGTGGTGAAGGCGACCAGGTATTTCGCGCCGACCCGGTCGGCGACCTCGGCGGCGGCCTTGGCGATGACGCCGGAGCGAGTGTGCGGGTCCCAGTCGATGGGGCTGAGCTCGGCGGCGCGGCTGCCTTCCGAGGAGAGGGCGTGGCGCTCGGTGGCGGCGATGATGCGGGCCATCGTCTCGACGGTGTGGATCGGATAGTCCCCCACGCTCGTCTCGGCGGAGAGCATCACTGCGTCGGCGCCGTCGAGGACGGCGTTGGCGACGTCGTTGGCCTCGGCGCGGGTAGGCGCCGGGTTGGAGATCATCGAGTCGAGCATCTGGGTGGCGACGATGACCGGCTTGGCGTTGAGACGGGCCAGCTCGATGATCCGCTTCTGCAGGAACGGGACCTCCTCGAGCGGGCACTCCACGCCGAGGTCTCCACGGGCCACCATGAACATGTCGAACGCGGCGATGACCTCGTCAAGGTTGTCGATCGCCTGCGGCTTCTCGATCTTGGCGATGACCGGGACGACGCGCCCCTCCTCGTCCATGATCTTGCGGACGTCCTCGTAGTCCCTGGCGTTGCGTACGAAGCTGAGCGCGACCATGTCGACGCCGAGCTTGAGCGCGAACCGGAGGTCCTCCTCGTCCTTCTCGGACAGAGCCGGCACGGAGACGGCGACACCGGGCAGATTGATGCCCTTGTTGTTCGAGACCGGCCCGCCGACCAGCACCTCGGTGTGGACCTCGGTGTCGTCGACCGCGGTGACCCGCAGGCGCAGCTTGCCGTCGTCGATCAGGATCGGGTCGCCGACCTTCACGTCACCGGGAAGGCCCTTGTACGTCGTCCCGCAGATCTCGTCGTCACCCTGCACGTCGCGCGTGGTGATCGTCCAGGCCTGGCCGCGGCGTAGCGTCGCGGAGCCCTCCTTGAACCGCTCCAGCCGGATCTTGGGCCCCTGCAGGTCGGCGAAGATGCCGACGCTGTGCCCGCTCGCGGCGGCCGCCTCCCGCACCAGCGCGTAGTTGCTGGAGTGGTCGTCGTGGGACCCGTGGCTCATGTTCATCCGGGCGACGTCCATGCCTGCGTAGACGAGCTCGCGGATGCGACGCTCCGTCCCGACGGCGGGTCCCAGGGTGCAGACGATCTTCGCTCTTCTCACGGGAGCCCAGACTACCCCTCTGGAACGTTCAAACCAGCACCCGGACCTCGTCCTGATCAGGCCGTTCATCCAAGGTTTACGCCGTGGCCCGGGTCAGACGTGGTCGCCCCACGCTGGGCCCGGCGTGAGGTCGCCATCGGCTAGCCCCTCCCCGCAGGCGCGGGCAATGGAGGTGTGCCACAAACTCAGTGCCACAAGTGTGTACGAACGCTGTCGGATCCTCCGATCCGATGGCTGAGACCCGACTGGCCCGACACCTCCGAGATGGAGGTGCCGGGCCAGTGGTCGGCACGCCGTTGTGCCTCAGCCTGGGGTCTCAGACCATCAGCTGCCGGTCCGTCGGACGGATCGGCGCGGGCAGGTTGGTCGAGCCGGTGAGGTAGGTGTCGACGGCGGCCGCGGCGGCGCGGCCCTCGGCGATCGCCCACACGATCAGCGACTGTCCGCGACCCGCGTCGCCGGCGACGTACACGCCGGGGACGGAGGTGGCGAAGGAGTCGTCGCGGGCGACGTTGCCGCGAGCGTCGTACTCCACACCCAGCTGGGTGAGGAGGCCGTCCTTCTCCGGGCCGGTGAAGCCCATGGCCAGCAGCACGAGGTCGGCGGGGATCTCCTTCTCGGTCCCCTCCTTCTCGGTCAGCTTGCCGTCGATGAACTCGACCTCGACGAGCTTCAGAGCGCGTACGCGGCCGTCCTCGGTGCCGAGGAACTCCTTGGTGGAGACGGCGTAGACCCGCTCGCCACCCTCCTCGTGCGCGGACGCAACCCGGTAGGTCATCGGGTAGGTCGGCCACGGCTGGCCCTCGGGGCGCTCCTCCGGCGGACGCGGCATGATCTCCAGCTGGGTGATCGACTCCGCGCCCTGGCGGATCGCGGTGCCGAGGCAGTCGGCGCCGGTGTCACCGCCACCGATGATGACCACGTGCTTGCCCTCGGCCAGGATCTGGTCGGGGACCGCCTCACCGAGCGAGGCCCGGTTGGACTGCGGCAGGTACTCCATCGCCTGGTGGATCCCGTCGAGCTCACGCCCGGGGACCGGCAGGTCGCGGCCGACGGTCGAGCCGTTGGCCAGCACGATGGCGTCGTAGCGGTCCCGGAGCTGCGCGCCGGTGATGTCGGTGCCGACGTCGACGCCCGGGCGGAAGACCGTGCCCTCGCGACGCATCTGCGCCAGGCGCTGGTCGACCTGCGACTTCTCCATCTTGAACTCGGGGATGCCGTAGCGCAGCAGCCCACCGATCTTGTCGGCCCGCTCGTAGACGGCCACGGTGTGGCCCGAGCGGGTGAGCTGCTGGGCGGCGGCCAGGCCCGCGGGACCGGAGCCGATGACGGCGACCGCCTTGCCGGAGAGCCACTCGGGCGGCTGCGGCTTGACGTGGCCCGCGTCCCAGGCCTTGTCGATGATCGCGACCTCGATGTTCTTGATGGTCACCGCGGGCTGGTTGATGCCCAGCACGCAGGCGGCCTCGCACGGAGCCGGGCACAGACGACCGGTGAACTCGGGGAAGTTGTTGGTCGCGTGCAGACGCTCCGAGGCGCCCTCCCAGTCGTTGCGCCAGACCAGGTCGTTCCACTCGGGGATGATGTTGCCGAGCGGGCAGCCCTGGTGACAGAACGGGATGCCGCAGTCCATGCAGCGCGAGGCCTGGGTGTTGATGATCGGCAGCAGGGTCTTGCCGATCTTGCCCGGGTAGACCTCGTGCCAGTCCTTGACACGCTCCTCGACAGGACGCCGGGTCGCGACCTCACGGCCGTTCTTCAGAAAACCCTTCGGGTCAGCCATGGAGGACCTCCATAATCCGAGCTGCGGCCTCGTCCTCGTCGAGACCCTCCTCGAGGGCCTCCTCCTGGGCTTCGAGCACGCGCTTGTAGTCACTGGGCATGACCTGCGTGAAGCGGGTCGATGAGTTCGGCCAGTCGGCCAGGAGCGCCTCGGCCACGGCCGAGCCGGTCTCCTCGAGGTGGTCGCGGACCAGTTGCTCGAGCTCGGCGGCGTACTTCTCCTCGACGCCGGTGGCCTCGACCAGCTCGCCGTTGAGCCGCTGCTGCTGGAAGTCGAGGACCCAGGCGATGCCGCCGGACATGCCGGCCGCGAAGTTGCGCCCCGTCGGGCCGAGCACGACGACACGACCACCGGTCATGTACTCGCAGCCGTGGTCGCCGACACCCTCGGTGACGATGCTGGCACCCGAGTTGCGGACCGCGGCCCGCTCCCCCACGCCTCCGCGGATGTGGATCCGCCCGCTGGTGGCGCCATAGGCCAGCGTGTTGCCGGCGATGATGTGCTCCTCGGCGCGGAACCCGGCCGTACGCTCCGGGCGGATGACCACCCGGCCGCCGGAGAGGCCCTTGCCGACGTAGTCGTTGGCGTCGCCCTCCAGGCGCAGCGTCAGCCCCTTGGGGATGAACGCGCCGAAGGACTGGCCCGCGGAGCCGGTGAAGGTGAGGTCGATCGTGCCCTCGGGCAGACCCTCACCGCGGTAGCGCTTGGTGATCTCGTGACCGAGGATCGTGCCGACGGTGCGGTTGACGTTGCGGATCGGCAGCTGGGCGCGTACGGGCTCGCCGCGCTCGAGCGCCGGTGCCGCGAGCGGCAGCAGCTCGTTGACGTCGAGCGACTTCTCCAGACCGTGGTCCTGGCCCTTGGTGTTGTAGAGGGCCTGGTCGGAGAACTGCTGCGGCGACTCCACGCGGGTGAAGATCGGCGACAGGTCGAGCCCGGAGGCCTTCCAGTGGTCGATCGCGTCGCGGGCGTCGAGCGCCTCGGCGTGGCCGACGGCCTCGTCGAGGCTCCGGAAGCCGAGCTCGGCGAGGAGCTCACGGACCTCCTCGGCGATGTAGCGCATGAAGTTGACGACGTACTCCGCCTTGCCGGTGAACCGCTCCCGCAGGACCGGGTTCTGGGTGGCGACGCCGACCGGGCAGGTGTCGAGGTGGCAGACCCGCATCATCACGCAGCCGGAGACGACCAGCGGCGCGGTGGCGAAGCCGAACTCCTCGGCCCCGAGCAGCGCGGCGATGACCACGTCGCGGCCGGTCTTGAGCTGACCGTCGGTCTGCACCACGATCCGGTCGCGCAGGCCGTTGAGGAGCAGCGTCTGCTGCGCCTCGGCGAGGCCGAGCTCCCAGGGACCGCCGGCGTGCTTGAGGCTCGTCAGCGGGGACGCGCCGGTGCCGCCGTCGTGACCGGAGATCAGCACGACGTCCGCGTGGGCCTTGGAGACACCCGCGGCGACGGTGCCGACACCGACCTCGGCCACGAGCTTCACGTGGACGCGAGCGCTCGGGTTGGCGTTCTTGAGGTCGTGGATCAGCTGAGCCAGGTCCTCGATGGAGTAGATGTCGTGGTGCGGCGGCGGGGAGATGAGGCCCACGCCCGGCGTCGAGTGACGCGTCTTGGCCACCCACGGGTAGACCTTGTGGCCGGGCAGCTGGCCGCCCTCACCGGGCTTGGCGCCCTGGGCCATCTTGATCTGGATGTCGTCGGCGTTGGTCAGGTATTCGCTGGTGACACCGAAGCGTCCCGAGGCGACCTGCTTGATCGACGAGCGGCGCTTGGGGTCGTAGAGACGATCCGGGTCCTCGCCGCCCTCACCGGTGTTGGACTTGCCGCCGAGGATGTTCATCGCGACGGCGAGCGTCTCGTGAGCCTCCTGGGAGATCGATCCGTACGACATCGCGCCGGTCGAGAAGCGCTTGACGATCGCCTCGACGGGTTCGACCTCGTCGATCGAGATCTTCTGGCGACCCAGCTCCTCGGCGCTCTTGAGCTTGAAGAGCCCGCGCAGCGTCATCAGCCGCTCCGACTGCTCGTTGACGCGGTCGGTGTACTGCTTGAAGACGTCGTAGCGGCCGCTGCGGGTGGCGTGCTGGAGCCGGAAGACGGTCTCCGGGTCGAACAGGTGCGGCTCGCCCTCGCGGCGCCACTGGTACTCGCCGCCGATGGGCAGCGCGCGGTGGGCGTTGGCGACGCCGTCGCGCGGGTAGGCGGTGGCGTGCCGCTTCGCGACCTCCTCGGCGATCACGTCGAGGCCGATGCCGCCGAGCTTGGAGGTGGTGCCGGTGAAGTAGCGGTCCACGACCTCCTTCGACAGGCCGACGGCCTCGAAGATCTGCGCGCCGGTGTAGGAGGCGACGGTGGAGACGCCGATCTTCGACATCACCTTGAGGACACCCTTGCCGAGCGCCTTGATCGTGTTGGCCATCGCCTTCTCGGCGTCGGCCTTCACGTAGTAGCCCTCGTAGGCGAGGTCCTCGACGGACTCGACCGCGAGGTAGGGGTTGACCGCGGCGGCGCCGTAGCCGATCAGCAGGGCCACGTGGTGGACCTCGCGTACGTCTCCGGCCTCGATCAGCAGGCCGACCTGCGAGCGGGTGCGCTCGCGGACCAGGTGGTGGTGGACGGCACCGGTCAGGAGCAGCGACGGGATCGGCGCCATCTCCTGGGTGGAGTGGCGGTCGGAGAGGACGATGATCCGCGCGCCGTCCTCGATCGCCTGGGACACCTCGGCCGCGATCTCGTCCAGGCGGGAGCGGAGCGCCTCCGCGCCGCCGTCGACCTCGTAGAGGCCGCGGACGATGTGGACCGCGAAGCCCGGCATGTCGCCGTCACGGTTGATGTGACGGATCTTGGCCAGGTCGTCGTTGGAGATGACCGGGAACGGCAGCACGATCTGACGACACGAGGCCGGACCCGGGTTGAGCAGGTTGGACTCGGCGCCGATGGTGCCGTTGAGGCTGGTGACGAGCTCCTCGCGGATCGCGTCCAGCGGCGGGTTGGTGACCTGTGCGAAGAGCTGGGCGAAGTAGTCGAACAGCATCCGCGGCTTGTCGCTCAGGGCCGCGATCGGGCTGTCGGTGCCCATCGAGCCGATCGGCTCGGCGCCGGTGTTGGCCATCGGCGCGAGCAGGATCCGGAGCTCCTCCTCGGTGTAGCCGAAGACCTGCTGACGGCGGGTGACGCTCGCGTGGGTGTGGACGATGTGCTCGCGCTCGGGGATGTCGTCGAGGCGTACGAGACCGGCGTGGAGCCACTCGTCGTAGGGGTGCTCGGCGGCGAGCTCGGACTTGATCTCGTCGTCCTCGATGATGCGGTGCTCCGCGGTGTCGACGAGGAACATCTTGCCCGGCTGGACGCGGCCCTTGCGGACGACGGTGGCGGGGTCGATGTCGTCGAGCACCCCGGCCTCGGAGCCGAGCACCACGAGTCCGTCCTCGGTGACCCAGTAGCGGGAGGGACGCAGGCCGTTGCGGTCGAGGACCGCGCCGATCTGGGTGCCGTCGGTGAAGACCACCGACGCGGGGCCGTCCCAGGGCTCCATCAGCGAGGAGTGGAACTCGTAGAACGCCTTGCGGGCGGGGTCCATCTCCTCGTGCTTCTCCCACGCCTCCGGGATCATCATCAGCATGGCGTGCGGCAGGCTGCGGCCGGCCAGGTGGAGCAGCTCGAGGACCTCGTCGAAGGAGGCCGAGTCGGAGGCGCCCTCGGTGCAGATCGGGAAGAGCCGCTCGAGGTCGCCGGGGATCAGCTCGGACTCGAGCAGCGACTCGCGGGCCTTCATCCAGTTGCGGTTGCCCATGACGGTGTTGATCTCGCCGTTGTGGGCGATGAACCGGAACGGGTGGCTCAGCGGCCAGCTCGGGAAGGTGTTGGTCGAGAACCGGCTGTGGACGACGGCGATCGCCGAGGCGACCCGCTCGTCGACCAGGTCGGGGAACACCTCGGCCAGCTGGGGCGTGGTGAGCATGCCCTTGTAGACGATGGTGCGGCTCGACAGCGACGGGAAGTAGACGTCGGTCTCCTTCTCCGCACGCTTGCGCAGGCAGAAGGAGAGCCGCTCCAGGGCCAGGCCCGTGACGCGCTGCTTGGCGCCGGCCACGAAGAGCTGACGGAAGGTCGGCATGACCGCGAGGGCGGTGGCGCCCAGGGAGTCGGGGTTGACCGGTACGTCACGCCACCCGAGGACCTCGAGGCCCTCCTCGGTCGCGATCTCCTCGACCATCTTCACGGTGCGCTCGACCTGGTCGGCGTCGCCGGGGATGAAGGCGGTGCCGACGGCGTAGGCGCGCTCGGCCGGAAGGTCGAAGTCGACGACCTCACGCAGGAAGGCGTCGGGGACCTGCAGCAGGATCCCGGCGCCGTCGCCAGAGTTGGTCTCGGCGCCGGCGGCGCCGCGGTGGTCGAGATTCACCAGGGCACGGATGCCCTGCTTCACGATGTCGTGGCTGGCCACGCCGGTCAGCGTCGCAACCATGGCGACGCCGCAGGCGTCCTTCTCGAACCGAGGGTCGTAGAGGCCCTGGGGGGATGGATACGAGTGCTCGTACGGCACCGGGATCTCCCGTCTGTCCGGGCTCAGGCACGCACCGACCGACGCAGCCCAATAGCCCCGGTTCTCTGACTCTGCTTCGAGTCGAGTCCGGAGCGGGGGATGTCTGCGACAGGTGCGCGCGCCCTTGCGGGGATGAAACTGGCAATCTGCAGGGGACAGCGTTGGCCCGCGCGAGTGCGGCTAGGTTACCACTGTGTCACGCGTAGGTTGCGAACGAGGGTCCATCGGCGGACACCCTCCCGCGAGGCGCTACGTTGCGCCTAATATCTGCGTCTGATCAGGCCTTTGTCGAGGATTCCTCGTCGTCGGTCCCGTTGTCGGCGGCGTTGCCGTCAGTGTCGCTCGCGGGTTCGTTATCGGTGTCGTCGTCGACGTCGTTCGCCGGGGCCTTGGCAGGATCGCTGTAGACCTCCTCCTCGAGGGTACCCCGGCCGGTGAAGGTGGCGTACGCCCACCATGCGGCCGCGAGCACGAACAGGATGATCGACATCCACTCGCTCCAGCGCAGGCCGAGCACGTTGACCAGCTGCACGTTGTCGATGCGCAGGGTCTCGATCATGCCGCGGCCGAGGCAGTAGGCCATCACGTAGAGGGCGACCACACGGCCGCCGCCCAGACGCAGCTTCTTCTGCAGGTAGACGATCACGAAGAAGGCGAGGATGTCCCAGCAGAACTCGTAGAGGAACGTCGGGTGGAAGGTGGTGCCGACCGGGAACTGGCTGGGTCCGTCGGGGTAGCGCGACGGGTCGATCTCCAGGCCCCAGGGCAGGTCGGTGGGCCTGCCGAAGAGCTCTTGGTTGAACCAGTTGCCCCAGCGGCCGATGCCCATCGCGAGCAGGCAGGTCGGGGCGATCGTGTCCAGCAGCGGGACGATCTTGATGCCCTTCTGCTTGGCGCCGATGATCGCGCCCACCGCGCCGAGCGCGATCGCGCCCCACACCCCGAGCCCGCCGCGCCAGATGTAGAGCGCCTCGATCGGGTTGGCCCCGTCACCGAAGTAGAGCTGCCAGTCGGTCATGACGTGGTAGATCCGGCCGCCGACCAGACCGAACGGAACCGCCCACAGCGCGATGTCCTGGATGTCGCCGGCCCGCCCGCCACGGGCCTGCCAGCGCCGCTCGGAGACCCAGACGGCGACGATGATGCCGAGGATGATCGCGAAGGCGTAGCCGCGCAACGGGACCGGCCCGAGCCAGAGCACGCCTTCGGCGGGGCTGGGGATGGACATCGGGAGGATCATGCGGGGCCCTTCTTGGCTACTTCTGAGTGAGAAGGCGGTGGATGTCGTCGGCGAACTGCTTGGGAGAGGTGTTCATCGACCACACCACGCTGGCCTGTCCCTGGGAGACGGCCGAGACGTGGGTGTCGTGGACCCCGAGATCGTAGCCCCCACTGGGTAGCCGGTCGGCCTCCCCTATGTAGAGCCGCATCGACTCGGCCAGGGTGACGATGTCCTTCAGGTCGCCGGTGAGGCCGATGAAGTCCTTGTCGTAGCGGTCCAGGTACTTGCGCAGGACCTCCTCGGAGTCGCGTGCGGGGTCGGTGGTCACGAACACCACCTCGACCTTCTCGCGATCCGCGTCGTCGAGGCGGGTCAGTGCCGCGGTCAGGCTCGACATCACCAGCGGGCACTCGTCAGGGCAGCTGGTGTAGCCGTAGAAGACCAGCGTCAGCGGCTTGTCGGCATCGGTGGCCAGCGAGTACGGCTCGCCCTCGGTGTCGGTCAGCGCGGTGTCGGAGAGCCGGTAGGGCGTGTGCTCCTGCCCGGTCATCGCCGAGGCCGGCGCCTGGCCGGTGCCGGGAGCGCCGCAACCGGTGAGGACTCCGATGAGGACGAGCAGGACGGGAAGAGCGAGGAACCTCAACGCGCGCGGACTCCCGCGGCCAGGTCCTCGGTCAGGCTCGCCAGCGCCTTGAGCGCCGCCTGCTCGTCGGAGCGGTTGTCCAGCAGCGTACGCACGAAGGCGGAGCCGACGATGACCCCGTCGGCGTACGCAGCCATCTCGGCCGCCTGGGTGCCGTTGCTGACCCCGAGACCGACGCCGACCGGCAGGTCGGTGGTCTTCTTGGTGCGGGCGACCAGCGGGGCGGCCAGGTCGGAGGTCTTGGCGCGGGCGCCGGTGACGCCCATGACCGCGGTGGCGTAGACGAAGCCTCGGCACTGGGCCGTGGTCATCGCGATCCGCTCGTCGGTGCTGCTCGGCGCGACCAGGAAGACCTTGTCGAGGTCACGGGCGTCGGCGGCCTCGATCCACTCCGGCGCGAAGTCCGGGGTGATGTCAGGCGTGATCAGGCCCGCGCCGCCAGCGTCTTGCAGCTGCTGGGCGAAGCGGTCCACGCCACGGCGCTCGATCGGGTTCCAGCTGGTCATCACCAGGGTCGGCACCCCGGTCGCGGCCACGGCCTCGACGACGCGGAACACGTCGTCGACACGTACGCCGCCGTCGAGGGCCTGCTGCACGGCGTCCTGGATGGTGGGGCCGTCCATGACCGGGTCTGAGTAGGGCAGGCCGATCTCGATGATGTCGCAGCCGGCCTCGACCATCGTGGTCAGCGCCTCGATCGAGCCGTCGACCGTCGGGAAGCCCGCCGGCAGGTAGCCGACCAGGGCGGCGCGGTTCTCGGCCTTCGCCTTCTCGAACGCTACCGACGTACTCACTTTGCTTCTCCCTGCTTGCTGTCCCCGAGCCCGAAGTAGTCGATGGCCGTGCCCATGTCCTTGTCGCCGCGACCGGACAGGTTGATCAGGATCGTGGCGCCCTCGCCGTGGCGCTCCTTGATCTCCGGGGCGATCTTGATGGCGCCGGCGATCGCGTGGGCCGACTCGATCGCCGGGATGATGCCCTCCGAGCGCGACAGCAGTGCGAAGGCGTCCATCGCCTCCTTGTCGGTGATGCTCGTGTAGCTCGCCCGGCCGGACTTGGCGAGCCAGGCGTGCTGCGGCCCGACCCCGGGGTAGTCGAGACCGGCGGAGATCGAGTGGGACTCGATGGTCTGGCCGTCCTCGTCCTGGAGCACGTAGGTGCGGGCGCCGTGGAGCACGCCGGGGTCGTTGGCCTGGATGGTGGCGGCGTGGCGGCCGGTCTCGAACCCGTCTCCCCCGGCCTCGAAGCCGTGGATCTCGACGTCCTCGTCGTCCAGGAACGCGGTGAAGATGCCGATGGCGTTGGAGCCACCGCCGACCGCGGCAACGACGGCGTTCGGGAGGCCGCCGAACTGCTCGAGGGACTGGGCCCGGGCCTCGTCGCCGATGCCGCGCACGATGTCCCTGACCAGCGTCGGGAACGGGTGGGGCCCGGCGGCGGTGCCGAACAGGTAGGCGGTGTGGTCGACGCTGGCGACCCAGTCGCGCAGCGCCTCGTTGATCGCGTCCTTGAGGGTGCCGCTGCCGGAGGGCACCGGTACGACCTCGGCGCCGAGCAGCCGCATCCGGGCCACGTTGAGCGCCTGGCGGTCGGTGTCGACCTTGCCCATGTAGACGGTGCAGTCGAGACCGAAGTAGGCGGCGGCGGTCGCGGAGGCCACCCCGTGCTGGCCGGCGCCGGTCTCGGCGATGACCCGGGTCTTGCCCATCCGCTTGGTCAGCAGCGCCTGGCCGAGCACGTTGCGGATCTTGTGGGCGCCGGTGTGGTTGAGGTCCTCACGCTTGAGGAGGACGCGTACGCCGAGCTGCTCGGAGAGCCGGGTCGCGTGGTAGAGCGGGCTCGGCAGGTTGGCGTAGTCGCGCAGGATCGCGTCGAACTCGGCCACGAACGCCGGGTCGGCCTTCGCCTTCTGCCAGGCGTCGTCGAGCTCGATGAGCGCCTTCATCAGCGCCTCGGGCATGAAGCGGCCGCCAAATCCCTCGGCCTCGCCACCGAACCAGCCGAACTCGTCGGCGTCGTAGCTCGTCGTCTCGTGGATGTGAGTTGTCATGGCTGGTCCTAGCCTTGGATTCCGGTGAACTCGGCGACCGTGCCTTGCGGGTCGCCATGCTTGACCAGCGCCTCGCCGACCAGGACCGCGCGGGCCCCTTCGGAGACGTGGCGCTTGACGTCGGTGGTGGTGAAGATGCCCGACTCGGCGACCTTCACCCGGTCCTCGGGGATGAGCGGCGCGAGCCGGCCGAAGACGTCCTGGTCGATCTCCAGGGTCTTCAGGTTGCGGGCGTTGACGCCGATCAGCTCGGCGCCGAGGTCGACCGCCCGGGCGACCTCGGCCTCGTCGTGGGTCTCGACCAGCACGGTCAGCCCCAGCTCGCGCGCCTGGTCGTAGAGGCTGCGCAGCGTGTCGTCGTCCAGCGCGGCCACGATCAGCAGCGCGAGGTCGGCTCCGGCTGCCCGGGCCTCCAGCAGCTGGTAGGGCTCGACGATGAAGTCCTTGCGCAGGATCGGGGTGTCGACGGCCGCGCGGACCGCGCGCAGGTCGGCGAGGGACCCGCCGAAGCGGCGTTCCTCGGTGAGCACCGAGATCGCGGCGGCACCGCCGGCGGCGTACTTCTGGGCCAGCTCGGCCGGGTCCGGGATGTCGGCCAGGGCGCCCTTGGAGGGGCTCTTCCGCTTCACCTCGGCGATCACGCTGCTGCCCGCCGCACGGAAGTGCGGCATCGGGTCGCGGGGCGCGTCGACGTCAGCCAGCCGGGCCCGCAGATCCGCCTCGGACACCGTCGCCTGGCGCTGCGCCAGGTCCAGACGTACGCCGTCGATGATCTTTTCGAGCACCGACATGTTTAAACCTCTCGTTTCCGGGTATGACCCACGTGCAAAGCCTCTCACCCGAACCGTGACACGCCCGATTTGGCGCCACAGTGCGGGCGGGAAACGTTAAGTTTCTTCCATCTCTACCCAACTCGCCTGACTTTGGAGGTCAGACACACATGAGCTACGGAACTCCTCCGCCGCCGCCCCCGTACGGTTCGCCGGCACCCGGGCAGCCCGGTCAGCCTGCGGGCAACAACAAGAAGGCGATCTGGGCACTTGTCCTCGGCATCCTCGGCTGCATCTGCTGCGGAATCTTCACCGGTATCCCGGCGATCATCCTCGGCAAGATGGCCCAGAACGAGATCGACGCCTCCGGTGGCGCGCAGGGCGGGCGTGGCATGGCCACCGCCGGCTTCATCCTCGGCATCGTCGCCATCGTTCTGTTCGTCATCGGGCTCATCCTGAACCTGTCCGGTGCTCTCGACTTCAGCGGCACCACCACCACGTACTGAGCGCAGTCCATGTGAGCTCGGCTCTTTGAAATCAGCGAGGCCCCCGGCGGATCCGCCGGGGGCCTCGCTGTTTCACAGGCTCAGTGTGACTCGACGTTGAAGCCGAGCTTGGAGAGCACGATGAAGAGCAGGCCGCCCGCGACGGTGACGGCGACGCCGACCCAGAAGACGAGCCAGCTGATCGGGTCGAGCATCATGGCGACGCTTCCGATGAGGAAGCCGAGGAGGCCGACCGCGACTGCGATCCAAGCTGCCGGGGTGTTGCCGTGGCTGGCGGACATGCGATGACTCCTCTACGAGTTCTCTTGCTGAAGCGAAGCCCGAAGCGATCCAGGTGGGCTTGGCTGCAGTGTATTCATTGATCCCCGGTTGTCGGGTCCCGACCCTCGTCCAACGACTTCCAGACATCGATCGTGGACTGCTCCTCCAACGGCTTCTGCTCCGGTTTGGCGGCGGCCGGGGCGTCGTACCTGCGGCCCATCTCGGGCCACGAGGGAGCCAGGCGTACGGCCGCGACGGCCCCCGCGACGGTCGCGACCGCGCCGAGGAGCGCGAGGTAGGGCCAGGGGGTGGTGGTGTGCTCGGTCTCGCCCCAGACCACCTCGGAGTCGATCGCCCGGCCGAGCGCGTCGATCCCGGCGTGGCCGAAGAAGGTGACGATCACGCCGATCCCGGCCAGGCCGGCGAGGGCGGCCACCAGGCGGCGTACGAGACCTCGGGTGACCAGGACCACGCCCCAGGCCGCGAGGGCGACC
Organism: Nocardioides sp. NPDC087217; assembly: GCF_044744805.1. Taxonomy (NCBI): domain Bacteria; kingdom Bacillati; phylum Actinomycetota; class Actinomycetes; order Propionibacteriales; family Nocardioidaceae; genus Nocardioides; species Nocardioides sp. NPDC087217. The sequence continues at coordinate 190,328 of NZ_JBIUZB010000006.1, read as the reverse complement.
AGGGCCAGGCCGGTGGTGGCCGGGGAGTCGTTGAGATCGGCCGGCATCTGGGCCGGGGCGGTCACCTTCACCCACTCGTTGGAGCCCGCCCAGGCGGCCAGGGCTGCGCCGGCGAGTCCGGCGGTGACGGTGGGGCCGAAGGCGCCCTTCATGAGATCAGGCCGGCGTCGAAGCAGGTGTGGTCGCCGGTGTGGCAGGCGGGGCCCTCCTGGTCGACCTTGAGCAGGATCGTGTCTCCGTCGCAGTCCAGGCGCACCTCCTTGACGTACTGCCGGTGGCCGGAGGTCTCCCCCTTGACCCAGTACTCCTGCCGGCTGCGGGACCAGTAGGTCGCCCGGCCCGTCGCGAGCGTGCGCGCCAGGGCCTCGTCGTCCATGTAGCCGAGCATCAGCACCTCGCCGGTGTCATGCTGCTGTGCCACCGCGGGCACCAGCCCGTCGGGGTTGCGCTTGAGGCGGTCGGCGATGGCGGGGTCCAGTCCCTCGCTCGTGGGTCCAGTCACGACTCCAGTATCCCGCTGGGCAACAGTACGGACACAACCGGCATGTCGCGGCCGTTATCGGGCGCCCCTGAAGCGCCGGGCTGCCAGACTCTCCCGGTCATCTGGGCCGGTCTCGGTACGGCCCTGTCAGCCGACTCTACGAGTCGACTATTCAAACTGGAGAACACCGCACCATGGCTAACCCCACCCCGCAGCCGGCACCGGCGAAGCAGACCGACACCAGCGCCCTCGTGATCGGCATCCTGGTCACGCTCTTCTGCTGCCTGCCCTTCGGCATCGTCTCGATCGTCAAGGCCGTCCAGGGTGACGCCGAGGGCGCCAAGAAGTGGGGCATCATCGGTGCCATCACCGGCGTCGTCGTGATCGTCCTCTACATCATCGCCTCGGTCGTCCTCGGCGTCGGCATGGCCGCCCAGTCGGGGACCATGTGACCACACCCTCACGGGTGCGCGCGGGGCTCGTCCCACTGGCCGTCGTGGCCGGCGGGGCGGGCCTCGCGGCCGTCTTCGCGACCTCTCCCGGGCTCGTCGCCTATGTTCCCCCGTGCCCGATCCACGCTCTCACCGGTATCGACTGCCCCGGCTGCGGGATGACGCGCGGCACGATGTCGCTGCTGTCGGGTGACCTATCCGGCGCGATCGGCCACAACGCGCTGATGTTCCTGATCGGGCTGCCGCTGCTCGCGCTGCTCTGGTTCTTCTGGCTCCGCGGCCGCGTCGGCGGCCCTCCCGCGCCCGGCTGGGCCCGGTCGCGCACCGCGGTCTACACCTGGCTGGCGCTGACCGTCGCCTTCACGGTCTTCCGCAACCTCCCCTGGGCTCCGTTCACCGTGCTGGCGGCCTGATCAGCTGCCCTGCTGGGCGACCCACGAGGCGTGCAGGCGGGCGTATGTCGAGCCGGCCTGCGCCACCAGGTCGCTGTGCGGCCCGCGCTGGGCGAGATGTCCGGCATCGACGACGATCACCTCGTCGGCCGCCTCGGCGGTGGAGAGCCGGTGGGCGATGGTGACCGACGTACGACCGCTCATCAGGCGCTCCAGGGCTCGGTTGATCCGCGTCTCCAGCCGCGGGTCGACCGCGGAGGTGGCCTCGTCGAGGACGAGCAGGTCGGGATCGGCCAGCTGAGCGCGTAGGAGTGCCACGAGCTGGCGCTCGCCGGCCGAGAGCGACTCGCCGCGCTGCCCGACCCTTGTGCGGACGCCGGCGGGGAGACCGGCCAGCCAGTCCCCCAGGCCGAGGATCCGGGCGGCCTCCTCGATCTCCTCGTCGGTCGCGTCGAGCCGCCCGTAACGGACGTTCTCGGCCAGGGTGGAGTCGAAGAGGAAGCCCTCCTGCGGGACGAGCACGACGCTGGTGCGCAGCGAGGCGTTGCCGATCTCGCGTACGTCGACGCCGTCGAGCCGGACCCGGCCGTCGGTCACGTCCATCACCCGGGTGAGCAGCTTCGCGATCGTCGACTTCCCCGACCCGGTCTCACCGACCACGGCGACGCGGCTGCCGGGCGCGATCTCGAAGGAGATGTCGTGCAGCACCGGACGTCCGCCGGGGTAGGCGAAGGTGACCGCGTCGAACTCGATCGAGAGCGGGCCACGGGGCAGGGCGGTCCCGGCCGGGCCCGGGTCGACGAGGTCGGCGGGGGTGTCCAGGATGCCGATCGTGCGCCGCCAGGAGGCGATCGCGTTCTGCGCGTCGGTGAGGATCTGGGTGCCCATCTGCACCGGGCCCACGAACAGCGTCACCAGGAATGCGAAGGCCAGGATCTCGCCGACGGTCAGCGCGCCGCCGGTGCCCTGGTAGGCGAGCGCCAGCAGCACGCCGCCGACGATCACACCGGCGTTGGCGAGGCCGCCGGAGAGGCCACCGAGGCTGAAGAAGATCGAGGTGTAGGCCTGCGCCTTGATCTGGGCGGCGCTGGTGGCATCGATCTCGCGGTCGATGCGCTCCTGGGTGCGGTCCTCGACGGCGTACGCCTTCACCACGGCCGCGCCGACGACCGGCTCGGAGACCGCGGAGAGCATCTTGGCGACCTGGCGGCGGGAGAGGGTGTAGGCCGCGGACAGCTTGCGCTGGAAGAACCGCAGGCTCAGGAAGAGCGGGCCGAAGCAGAGCCACACCAGGATCGCGAGCTGCCAGGAGTAGATCACCATCACGACGGTGGCGATCAGCATCTGCCCGATGCTGACGATGAAGAGCAGACCGCCGAAGACAATGAACTGGCTGACCTGGTCGACGTCGCTGGTCACCCGCGAGACCAGCGCCCCGCGGTGCTCGGTCGACTGGGTGAGCATCGGCAGGTCGTGGACGTGCCGGAAGGCCTTGGTACGCAGCGTCGCCAGGCCCCGCTCGGCGGCGGTGAAGAGCCGGCTGGTCATCTTGAACGACGCCCAGCCGGTGACCGCGATGGCGACCACCGCGACGAGGCCGGCGCGCAGGACGTAGCCGAGGTCGGGGCCGTCCGGACCGCTCAGGCCGTTGTCGAGGGTCTGCTGGACGACGACAGGTACGACGACCTGCCCGATGCTCGCGACCACGGCCAGCGCGAAGGTGCCGCGGATGCCCTCGACCAGCTCCGGGGAGTGCTTGATGCCGCGGCGGATGGTCTCGATCGCGCCGAGCTCCTCGCCGCTGCCGACCCGGGTCTCGGGCTCGAGGGTCGCGGTCATTGGATGGTCTCCGGGGTCTCGTAGGCGTTGACCAGGCGGGCGTACGACTCGTCGCGGGCGAGCAGCTCGGTGTGGGTGCCGCGGTCGCGGATGCGGCCGTCCTCGAGGTGCACGACCTCGTCGGCGAGCGCGATCGTGGCCTTGCGGTAGGCGACCACGACCAGGCTGGTGTCGCCTGCCCCGTCCCGCAAGGCGGCGAGGATGCGCTGCTCGACCTCGGGGTCGACCGCCGAGGTGGCGTCGTCGAGGATCAGGAGTCGTGGGCGACGTACGAGCGCCCGGGCCAGGGCGAGGCGCTGGCGCTGCCCGCCGGAGAGGCTCGCCCCGCGCTCGCCGAGGGTGGTGTCGAGGCCGTTCGGAAGCGCGGTGACGAAGCCGTCGGCCTGGGCGGCCTTGAGCGCGGACCAGACCTCGTCGTCGGTGAGGTCGGCGCCGAGGGTGACGTTGCCGCGTACGGAGTCGTCGAAGACGAAGGCCGTCTGCGGCACCAGCGCCGCGACCCGGGCCCACTCCCCCGCGCCCAGGTCGCGCAGGTCGGTGCCGTCCAGGGTGATCCGGCCCGCCTCGGGGTCGACCAGCCGCGCGAGCAGCATGGTCAGGGTGCTCTTGCCTGCGGCCGTCTCCCCGACGATCGCGACCGTACGCCCCGGCTCGACCTCGAAGTCGACCCCGTCGAGGAGCCTCGGGCCGTCGGCGTACGCGTAGGAGATGCCGTCGACCCGGACGCGGGCGCCGGTCGGCTCTCGGCTGGTCCTCGCGGTGCCGTAGGCCAGGCGTCCGGTCGCTTCCAGCACCCGCTGGACCCGCCGGTAGCCGACCACGCTGCGCGGGAACTCACCCAGCAGCCAGCCGAAGGAGCGGATCGGGAAGGCGACGATGGTGAGCAGGAAGCCGATCTGGACGACGTCACCGGGTGCCGCGGCACCGCTGGAGACGCGGCCGACGCCGACGGCCAGGACGGCGAGGACCCCGACGTTGGGCAGCGCGGCCAGGATCGGGTCGAAGGCGGCGCGGAGCCGGCCGGCGTGGATGTTGACGTCGCGCAGCTCCTGGGCCTTGTCCTGGAAGCGGGTGGTCTCCTCCGCCTCGCGGCCCAGCGTCTTGACCACGAGGGCGCCGTCGAAGGACTCGTGGGCGATCCCGGAGAGCTCCGCGCGCAGCTGCTGGGCGCGGGTCATCAGAGGCGAGGAGAAGCGCTGGAAGACCAGGTTGGCGACGACGACCGCCGGGAACACGAGGATCGCGACCGAGGCCAGGACGACGTCGGTCCAGAACATCTGCCCGATCGCGATCACCATCATCGCGACCGTCCCGACCGCCATCGGCAGCGGCGCGATCGGCGCCCAGGACGCCTCGACGTCGGAGTTGGCGTTGGAGAGCAGCTCGCCAGTCGGGTGCCGGTGGTGCCAGGCGAGCGGAAGCGCGAGGTACTGGCGGGTCACCGCGCGACGCGAATGGGCCTGCATGCGGTACTGCATCACCCCGGCGCCCAGCCGCCGCGCGACCACCCCGACGGCCCGCAGGATCGCGACACCGACGAAGAGTCCGACCACGGCCCACAGCCAGCCGGCACCGATCTCGCCGTCGCGCAGCGCCGGCACGAGCACATGGTCGGTGGACCAGCCCAGCACCCAGGCGTCGGCGACGGTCAGCGCACCGAAGAGCGCGGAGCCGAGGGTCGAGAGTGTGAAGACGGCCCACTCGCGCCGGATAGCGACTCCGAGAACCTTGAACCCGTCGGTCGTCGTGGCCCGCTGGGGTATTTGTTCCTCGTCGCTCATCTCGAGGTAAAGCCTAGGTCAGCACCGTGACTGCGACGAATTTTTTTGAGACCGCCCAGCGCTGGAGTGGCTCGATAAGGTGCAGGCCGTGGCTTCCTTCGCGCGCTCCGAGCGCATCGCCCTGTGCGACACCGCCGTCTCCCTCGGACCGACGGCCCCCACGCTCTGCGAAGGCTGGGACGTCAAGGACCTGCTGGTGCACCTGCTCGTCCGCGAACGCCGCCCGTGGGCATCGGCGGGCATGTTCCTGTCACCGCTCGCGCCGGTGCTCCGGAAGGCGGAGGCTGCGTACGCCGCTCAGCCGCTCGAGTCTCTCGCGGCCCGCCTCCGCGACCCGAAGGGCACGCCGTTCGCTCTCGGTCCCGTCGACAGGGCCGTCAACACCGTCGAGTTCTTCGTCCACCACGAGGACCTCCGCCGCGCCCAGCCGGGCTGGGAGCCACGTACGCTCCCCGCCGCTGCCGAGCGAGACCTCTGGCGCACCCTGAAGCTGCTCGGCAAGGGTCTGGTCCGTTCCGCTCAGACCCCGCTCGTGGTGAGCAACGGCACCGAGACCGCCACCCTCCGCGCCGGCGACGAACCCGTCACCATCACCGGCCCGGTCGGCGAGCTCATGCTCTTCTGCTTCGGGCGTCACGAGGTGCGGGGCCTGGCGTTCGACGGTCCGGCGGAGCGGATCACGCAGTTGGAGAACGCCAGCCTCGGGTTCTGAATACGCCAGGGCAAGACCGTTCGAGCTATCCCCACAAGCCCGAACGGACTATGGCTCGGCGCCCGCAGATCTGGTTGCGTTGACTGTCCTCTGTCGGGACCTCAGGCGAGAAGAGCCCATGCGTCAGCACACCAATCCGCTCCATGTCACTGCCGTGGCCGGAACAGCCATGTTCGTCCTGACGGCCTGCGGATCGGCGGGGACGAGCGACGGGTCAGCCGAGTCACCGACGCCGGCGGAGTTCATGGACCGGATCGTCGCTGCAAGCCTCGAAGAAGGCAGTGTCCACGTCGTCATGGACATGGGCGCCGCGGGCGGCTTGGAGGCCGACATGGTCCTCGGAGACGACGACGCGGACATGGCCCTGGACATGACGGCTGATCTCGAGGGCGATGAGACGAAGATCGTGCTGGTCGAGGAGAAGTGGTACATCCACAGTGCCGACCTCGGCGATCAGTGGATCATCAGTGACCCCGACGACCCCAACGACCCGTTCGGCGAAGCGATCTCGGAGATGGGCTCGATGAACCCGGCGGCCCACGTCGAGGACATCAAGCCCGCGGTCACTGACGTGGAGAAGATCGGCGAGGAGAAGCTCGAGGGCGTCGACACCACCCATTACGAGGTGACTGTTGACCCGGAGAAGGTTCCCGAGGACGCCGGCTTCGACACTGAGATCCTCGAGAAGGTCGGCCTCGAAGACGGCCTGGTCTTCGACTACTGGCTCGACGCAGATGACCTGATGCAGAAGGTGAGCTTCGATATCGCCGGTCAGAGCGTCGAGACGATCATGACGGGCTGGGGCGAGACGTACGAGATCGAGGCGCCGAAGAACGCAGTGACCTTCGCCGAGCTGATGCAGGCGCCAGCCTGATCCGCATCGGCGTACGCCTTCTTCGGATCCGTCCGCGCGACGACCCGTTCCCGCGGACGCCCGTAACCTCCCGGCGGTCCGAGACGTTGTGTCTCAGATAACCGAATCCCCCAGGAGGTCCCACGATGCGTCGTGCGGCAGCAGTCACCGTCGCCATGCTCTTCGTCTTCTCACTCACCGCAGCAGCTCCGGCAATGAGCGCGAGTGCGACTCCAGAGCTGCGGGACGTGATGGTCGTGGGAAACAACTGGGACGGGACGGCTTCGATCGTCGATGCCCGCAGCTTCGAGGTGCTGCGCAAGGACATCGACCTGGTGCCGGACAAGGACGAGGAGATCGCTGCGATCCACCAGGATCCCGAACGGCTGGCCATGTACTACCTGGTCCGCTACGGCCCCGGCGAAGGCAACGACCAGCTCGTGGACGACATGTTCACGACCCGGGACGGCAAGCTGCTGGCGGTCTCGCGCCCCAGCCTCGCCGACGTGGTCTGGATCGACATCGAGAAGGCGCTCGCGGGCTCGCCGGACTCCGTCGTGATCGAGCAGCAGATGGACGGTCACCGCACCGACCACATGGGCCTCTCCCCCGACGGCACCAAGCTGCTCGTCTCGGACTCGACCTCGCGCTCGGTGCACGAGTACTGGATGGGCGGCGCGGGCGACCCGCGGACGGGTGAGCGGCTGCGTACGTTCGAGTCCGGCGAGACGCCCCACGAGAACAACTACTCCAAGGATGGCTCGCGCATCTTCCACGCCTCCATCGGCCGCGTCTACCTGCCCGGCGACCAGAAGGAGATCTCCCTCGACTCGCTGCCGCTGATCAACCTCGACCAGCTCGGCCTCGGCACCATCCCCGGCACCGACCTGCTCCCGCCGATCAAGATCGGCCCGATCCACGACGCGATCAAGGGCGACCGCTGGTTCGAGATCGTCGACGAGTCCACCTTCCAGGTCTCCCAGCGTTGGGAGATGGGCAAGGAGCTGGAGGAGGCCGGCTACCCCTCGATCTCCTCAGCCGTACGTCCCATGGCGGTCGCCCCCGGTGAGCGGTTCATCTACTTCCAGATGTCGTTCCTGCACGGCCTGGTCGAGTTCGACACCCAGGCAGCCGACATCGACGGGAAGGTCGGCTACTCCACCGGTTCCATCGAGGAGCCCCGCACGGGCGCCGTCACCCGAGTCATCCAGCTCCCCAAGCGCACTCAGCTGCCGCGCGAGCTCTACGTCAACGACTCCGCCCATCACGGCCTCTCGATCGACTCCAAGGGCGAGACCCTGTGTGCGGCGGGGACGATGGACGACTACGTCGCGATGGTCGACCGCTCGACGGGCGAGCACACCATCCTCGACGAGGAGACCACCGGCCACTACTACGGAAAGCCCTACTGGACCACCGAAGGCCTCGGCAACACCTGCTGGGCATCGCTGTCCGACGCCGACGCGGTAGCCGTCATCGACTTCCGCACCGGCAAGGAGCTCGCCTACCTCGACGTCGGCAACCACCCCCAGCGTGTACGCCACGGGCAGATCCCGAGCGGCGCTGCTGAGCTAGCCGGGCGCCGGGCTCGCCTGTCCGGCGATGAGCTGTGCGGTAGCGGCGCGGGCGACCCGGGTGTGCGATAGTGCCGCGGGCCATCTGACGGATGGGAAGCAGAATCCCGCCATGGCGCGATTCTGCCGGGCAGACCGCCCGGCGGGCGCAGCACTTTCCCGCCATGGCGGGAAAGTGCGCGCGGGCGTCAGCGAACAGGCGTGCCGGCGCCGGAGAGCGCCTGCTTAACCTCGCCGATCCGCACCTTGCCGAAGTGGAAGATCGTCGCCGCGAGCACCGCGTCCGCGCCGGCATCCACCGCGGGCGGGAAGTGCTCCGCCTTGCCGGCGCCACCGGAGGCGATGACCGGGACGGTCACCTCGCTGCGTACGGCCTTGATCAGGTCGATGTCGAAGCCGTCCTCGGTGCCGTCGGCGTCCATCGCGTTGAGCAGGATCTCGCCGGCGCCGAGCTCGACGGCCTTCGCGGCCCACTCGATGGCGTCGATCCCGGCAGACTTGCGGCCACCATGCGTCGTGACCTCGAAGCCGGAGTCGGTCGCCGGCGCCCGCCGAGCGTCGACGGACAGCACGAGCACCTGGTTGCCGAACCGGTCGGCGATCTCGGCGATCAGCTCGGGACGGTCGATGGCCGCGGTGTTGACCGCGATCTTGTCCGCACCGGCACGAAGCATCCGGTCCACGTCGGCGACGCTGCGGATGCCGCCGCCGACCGTGAGCGGGATGAAGACCTGCTCAGCGGTGCGGGTGACGATCTCGAGCGTCGTCGCACGTCCCTCGTGGGAGGCGGAGATGTCGAGGAAGGTGAGCTCGTCGGCACCTTCCTTGTCGTACGTCGCAGCCAGCTCCACCGGGTCCCCGGCGTCGCGCAGCTCCTTGAAGTTGATCCCCTTGACGACGCGACCCGCGTCGACATCGAGACAGGGGATGACGCGTACCGCAAGGCTCATGACTGATCCCCACGCGGCCGGCCGAGAGTGAGATCGAGCGCATCGGCCAGATCCAGGGAACCGGTGTACAGCGCCGTGCCGGCGATCGCACCCTCCACGCCGATCTCGACCAGACCCATGAGCGCCTCGATGTCGTCGATGGTGGTCACTCCCCCGCTCGCCACGACCGGACGGTCGGTGGCATCGCAGACCGCGCGCAGCAGGTCGAGGTTGGGGCCCTGAAGCATGCCGTCCTTGTTGACGTCGGTGACGACGTAGCGCGCGCAGCCCTCGGAGTCGAGGCGGGTGAGCGTCTCGTAGAGGTCGCCGCCGTCCTTGGTCCAGCCGCGAGCCGCGAGGGTGCGGCCGCGTACGTCCAGACCCACCGCGACCCGGTCGCCGTAGGTCGCGATCGCCTGCCGGGTCCACTCCGGGTTTTCCAGCGCGGCCGTGCCGATGTTGACGCGGCGGCAGCCGGTCGCCATCGCCGCCTCGAGCGACTCGTCGTCGCGGATCCCGCCGCTCATCTCGACCTTGATGTCGAGCTTGCCGACGATCCCGGCGAGGATCTCGCGGTTGTTGCCGTGGCCGAACGCGGCGTCGAGGTCGACCAGATGGATCCACTCGGCCCCGGTCTCCTGCCACCTCAGGGCAGCCTCATAGGGATCGCCGAACCGCTTCTCCGACCCGTCCACGCCCTGGACCAGCTGCACCGCCTGCCCGCCCTTCACATCGACGGCCGGCAGGAGCTCAAGGTAGTCACCCATGGGGACGATCCTATGTTCTGTACGCGGCCACCCGTGCCCCGCCGTCCTGCTGCGAGACGGTTCCTCCGTCAAGGTATGCACGCCGAGGGACACATCCCGCGCGGAACTCCGCACGGGAAGCGAGCTCCCGGCTGCATACCTTGACGGAGGAACAGGCTCAGCGGGGCGCCAGCACCTCGAACTCGTAGCCGTCCGGGTCCCTCATCGTGGCCCATCGCCCGCCACCGTGGGTCTCGGCGATCAGCCTGGCGCCGAGCCCGACGAGGCGGCGGATCTCGTCGGCAGGACCGGTGTCCTCGGGCGCGATCAGGTCGAAGCGGAACCGGTCCCGCGGCCCACGCGGCACGGGCGGCGGCCCGCCCCAGGCGACCTTGGCGCTGCCCGACGGGGTCGCGACCGCGGTCTCGCCGTCCTGGTCCCAGACCAGCGGCCAGCCGAGTGCCGTACTCCAGAAGATCCCGTTCTCCCGCGACCCGTCGGCCGCGACTTCGCCGAGAAAGCCCGTCGCCTCCAGCCACCGGTTGCCGGCCGGGATCACGCACAGCTCGTTGCCCTCCGGGTCGCCGAGCACGATGTGGTCCTCGTCCGGCTGCTGACCCACATCGAGATGGGACGCGCCGAGTCCGATCAGCCGGTCGACGGTCCGCTGCTGGTCATCGGGCAGGCTGCTGGTCAGATGGAGATGGTGCGGGTTCGCCAGCGTCTTCGGCGCGTCCGTGGGCAGGAACCGGATCCGAAGATCGTCCTCCGCGCGTGGCAGCAGCCGGATCTCGTCGCCACTCGTCTCGGTCTCCCGGCCCAGCACCGCTGCCCAGAATCCCGCGATCCTCTCCGGGTCGTTGGCATCGATGCAGATCCCGAAGCGCCGAGGTGTCATGACCGGCAACGTAGGCCGCCCCGGGAGACGTACGCAATCGGGTTTCGGAGCCGCGCCGACCGAATCAGTCCGTGCTTGCCGGGCGTGCGGCCACGGTCGCCAGCTTGGCCAGCCCCTTCTCCATGTCAGGCGCGATCGCCTTCTCCATCGAGTAGAACTTGGTCATCAGCCCCATCACACCGCTCACCGAGCCGGTGTGGGTCCACGTCAGCTGTGTGCCGCCGGCCACGGTGGCGAGGTCGAAGCTCACCGTGCTCCGGCTCTTGAAGGGCTTCTGGAACTCCAGCGCGACCTCGATGTGCTCGGGCCTCGACTCGGTGATCTCCATCGCCCCGGCCCCGGCACGCTTGTTGCCCGACCAGGCATAACGCGCGCCGACACCGGACTCGGCACCCGAGTAGGTGCGCGACATGTCCGGGTCGAGCTCCTCCCACGGCGACCACGACGGCCACTGGTGGAAGTCGTCGAGCAGCGCGTGCACGCGCCCGATGTCGCCGGGAAGGACCGCGGACCTGGAGACCTCGTAGTCGGTCATGTCACGACAGTACGCCTGCGGCGACGAGTTCGAGAACGTCATCGGTGCTGCGTACGTCGCCGAAGGTGCGATAGATGGTCGTCAGCGTCGCGTTGTGGGACTCGTCGTCACGACCCGCCGTGGCGTCGGCGACCAGGATCGTGCGATATCCCAGCGTTGCCGCATCGCGGGCCGTACCGGCGACGCAGACCTCGGTGAGCGTGCCGGTGACGACGACGGTCTCGATGCCACGCTCCCGGAGCTGGTCGTCCAGCGTCGAACTGCCGGGGAAGAGCGCGCTGGTCGCGGTCTTCTCGACGAGGATGTCGCCCTCGCGCGCCTCCAGCCCCGGTCCGAGCCGACCCTCGATCGGCCCGGTCCCGCCGCTGCGCCGGAACACTTCGGCCACCTTCTCCCCGCGGAACTCCTGCGCCCAGGCCGTCGGTCCGGGGTCGCCCGGCACGATCCACGCGACCACGCCTCCGGCCCCGCGGAGGGCATCCGCCAGTAGACACACGTTCGGGGTGATCGCGAAGCACGTCGCATTCCCCTCGTAGAAGAACGGCACGAGGTCGACGACGAGCAGCGCGGTCCTGGCCGGGTCGAGGCTCTGGTACGCATGGCGCCTGCCGCGGCGAGCCTCCTGGCGCGCGTACTCGCGCTCGGGTATCGCCCAGCTGTGCACCTGCGGCGACCGCACTCAGGCGCTCTCGCGGTTGACGCCGACAGAGCCGTCGATGGTCTCGCGGAGGATGTCGGCGTGGCCGGCGTGACGGGTGGCGTCGCAGAGGCGGGCGGCCATGATGTTGAAGAGCATGACGTCCTCGTCCCACCACGGTACGTAGCCGGGCGCGTCGATCGGGAGTGACTCGATGGTGGCGTCCACGTGCGCCCACACGCGGCGAGAGAGGTCGAGGACGTCGTCCCGGGTCTCGTTCTCCGCCGCCCGGTGAGTGGCGTCCCACCATCCGGCGGTGTCCCACGGCGGGAGGTCGAGCGGCGGCGTACGGCCGAAGACCTCGCCGAAGTAGCGGGCGTCCGAGAGGGCGTTGTGCTTGACCAGGCCGAGCAGATTGGTGCCTGTCGGCGTCATCGGACGGCGGACGTCATGTTCGGAGAGCCCCTCGAGCTTCCACACCAGCGCCTCCCGGACGCCACGGAGCTTGTCGTGCAGATGAGCCTTCGCGAAGTCGTCGATCACGACGCTCATCCCTCCGCGGCGCGCTTGCCGTAGATGCCGCTGGTGAGGGTGGCGTACGAGCGTCGGACGATCTCCTCGAGAACACTCAGATCGACCGCTGCGACGTCCTTGAGATAGAGGCAGCCGACGCCGTGGGTGTGGGGGCCGAGGTGGGCGAGGAGGTCTTCGTGGGCCGAGATGCCGTCGTTCAGGTAGACGACCGAGGCGGCCTTGCGGGGCGAGAAGCTCGCGGCCGGGGCGTCGCCCTCGGTGCCGGAGGCGTACTCGTAGTGGTACTCGCCGAAACCCACGATCGCGGACCCGAACATCCGAGGCTTCACCCCGGTGGCGCGCCGCATCAGCTCCAGCAGCGTGGCGGCGTCCCGACGACGACCCGGAGGCTCGACGGCCTCGATGAAACCCTCCGGGTCGGCGTCGGTCCAGGTCGTCGTGGCCATCCGGCCACTCTAGCGGCGGAACAGCATCGTGTAGGCCACGGGTGCGACCAGCACCGACGCGACGGCCGCGAAGGCGGTCGTGCCGACGTCCTCGGTGACGAGGTAGACGAGCGCGTTGAGGAGGAGCAGGACGACGATCAGGATCCGTACGTTGCGCCGCCGGCGCTCCGCGAGCGCACTGGTCGGCCGGGACCGGCGAGCCGGAACCCACCCGGTCAGACGCTCCCGACGGGCTCGGCGTTCCGCCGACCTGGCCGCCCGGGCGGCACGCTCCTCGGCGGCCTTGGCAGCCTGCCGCTCGCGCTCGGCACGGGCCTTCGCGCGGGCTCCGGTCTGGGCCACCTACGCCGCCTTCAAGGAGGACACCCAGTTGCGCAGGACCGCGGCGCCGGCATCGCCCGACTTCTCCGGGTGGAACTGGGTGGCGCTGAGCGGGCCGTTCTCGACGGCGGCCACGAACCGGTCGCCACCGTGCTCGGCCCAGGTGACCAGCGGCGCGACGGTGCGGTCGTTGGTGACCAGGGTCCAGTCGCGTACGCCGTAGGAGTGCACGAAGTAGAACCGCTCCTTCTCGACCCCGGCGAACAGCGAGGTCCCCGAGGGGGCGTCCACGGTGTTCCAGCCCATGTGGGGCACGATCGGCGCCTGGAGACGCTCGACGACGCCGGGCCACTCGCCGCAGCCCTCGGTCTCGACGCCGTGCTCGATGCCGGTCTCGAAGAGGATCTGCATGCCGACGCAGATCCCCATGACCGGGCGGCCGCCGGCGAGACGCCGGGCGATGATCCGTTCGCCGCGGATCGCGCGCAGGCCCTTCATGCAGGCCTCGAAAGCACCCACACCGGGCACCAGCAGACCGTCGGCCGCCATCGCGGCGTCGAGGTCACCGGTCAGTTCGACCCGAGCGCCGGCGCGCTCGACGGCGCGGACGGCGGAGCGTACGTTTCCGGAGCCGTAGTCGAGCACCACGACCGACGGCAAACTCATAGGGCACCCTTCGTCGACGGGATCCCGGTCTCGCGCGGGTCGTAGGCGATCGCGTCACGGAACGCCCGTGCGAACGCCTTGAACTGCGTCTCCACGATGTGGTGCGGCTCGCGCCCGGCGAGCACGTTGACGTGCATCGTCAGGTGGGCGTGGTGGGCGATCGAGTCGAAGATGTGCTGGGTCAGCGAGCCGAGGTAGGGCACACCCGAGCCGCCGAGCAGCACGTACTGCTGGCCCTCCGGCTCGCCGGTGTGGACCGAGTAGGGCCGGCCGGAGACGTCCACGACGCAGCGTACGAGCGCCTCGTCGAGCGGGACGGTCGCGTCGCCGTAGCGGCGGATGCCCTTCTTGTCACCGAGCGCCTGGCGCAGCGCCTGGCCGAGGACGATCGCGGTGTCCTCGACGGTGTGGTGGGCGTCGATGTGCACGTCGCCCTCGGAGTGCACGGTCAGGTCGACGAGAGAGTGCCGTCCGAAGGCGGTCAGCATGTGGTCGTAGAAGCCGACCCCGGTCGAGACGTCGACCCGCCCGGTGCCGTCGAGGTCGACCTCGACGACGACCTTCGACTCCGAGGTCTCCCGCTCGATGCGGGCAGTCCTTGCCGAACTCATGCGCGTGCTCCGTTCACATCGGTCAAAGCTTGCTTGAAAGCGGTCATCTCGTCGGGCGTCCCGACCGAGACCCGCAGCCATCCGTCGGGTCCGGTCTCGCGGATCAGCACTCCGCGGTCGAGCAGCCCCTGCCAGACCGCGTGCCGGTCGGCGTAGCGCCCGAAGAGGACGAAGTTGGCGTCCGAGTCGGCCACCTCGAGCCCCTGGTCACGCAGCCATTCCACCAGCGAGTCCCGCTCCTCACGAAGCGAGGCCACGTAGCCCAGCAGCTCCGGCGCGTGCCGCAGGGCCGCGCTCGCTGCCGCCTGGGTCACCGCGGAGAGATGGTAAGGCAGGCGTACGACGCGGATCGCGTCACAGATCGCCGGGTCGGCCGCCAGGTAGCCGAGCCGCAGCCCCGCCCCGGCGAACGCCTTCGACATCGTGCGGGTGACCACCAGGTTGCGGTGCTCGGAGAGGAGCTCGAGCGCCGAGGGCACCCCGGTCCGCCGGAACTCGCCGTAGGCCTCGTCGACCACGACGATGCCGCTGTCTCCGACCGCCTCGCACAGCACGGTGACCGCCTCCGGCGGCAGCGCGGTGCCGGTGGGGTTGTTGGGGCTCGGCAGCAGTACGACATGGGGCCGGGTCTCCTCGACCAGCGCCCGTGCCTTCTCCAGATCGATCGCGAAGTCGCTCTCCCGGTGTCCGACGACCCACTCGGTGTTGGTGTCGCGGGCGTACTCCGGATACATCGAGTAGGTCGGCGCGAAGCTGATCGCGGTGCGCCCCGGACCTCCGAAGGCCTGCAGCAGCTGCAGCATCACCTCGTTGGACCCGTTGGCCGCCCACACCTGCTCAGGCGTGATCTGCGCCTCCACGTCGGAGGAGAGGTACGCAGCGAGCCCCTCCCGCAGCGCGACGAACTCGCGGTCCGGGTAGCGGTTGAGCGTGCGCGCCGCCTCGCCGACGCTGGCCGCGATGTCGGCGACCGTCTCGGCGGATGGCTGGTAGGGGTTCTCGTTGACGTTGAGCTGGACCGGGACGTCCAGCTGCGGAGCGCCGTAGGGCTCGATCCCGGCGAGCTCGACACGGATCGGCGGCCAGCTCATCACGAGAACCTCACCGACACCGCCGCGCCGTGACCCGGCAGGTCCTCGGCCTCTGCGAGCGTGACGACGTGGTCCTTGACCGCGGCCAGCCCCTCGCGGGAGTAGTCGACGACGTGGATCGACTTGGTGAAGGCCCGTACCGAGAGTCCCGATGAGTGGCAGGCGCAGCCGCCGGTGGGCAGCACGTGGTTGGACCCGGCGCAGTAGTCGCCCAGCGACACCGGAGCGTAGGAGCCGACGAAGATCGCGCCGGCGTTGCGGATCCGGCCGGCGACCCGGGCGGCATCGGCGGTGTGGATCTCGAGGTGCTCGGCGGCGTACGCGTTCACGACGTCGACGCCCTGGTCGATGTCGTCGACGAGCACGATGCCCGACTGAGCGCCGGTCAGCGACGTACGGATCCTCTCGACGTGCTTGGTCGCGGCGACCTGCTTGTCGAGCTCTGCCTCGACGTCGGCGGCAAGCGTCTCGGAGTCGGTGACCAGCACCGATGCGGCCAGCGGGTCGTGCTCGGCCTGGGAGATCAGGTCGGCGGCGACGTACGCGGCCTCGGCGGTCTCGTCGGCGAGGATCGCGATCTCGGTCGGGCCCGCCTCGGAGTCGATCCCGACCTGCCCCTTGAGCAGGCGCTTCGCGGTGACGACGTAGATGTTGCCGGGACCGGTGACCATGTCGACGCGCTCGCACGGCTCGACCCCGTAGGCGAACATCGCGATCGCCTGGGCACCGCCCACGGCGTAGACCTCATCGACGCCCAGCAGCGCGCACGCGGCCAGGATGGTGGGCTGCGGTAGCCCCCCGAACTCCTTCTGCGGCGGCGAGGCCAGCGCGATCGAAGGCACCCCGGCGACCTGCGCCGGAACGACGTTCATCAGGACCGAGGAGACCAGCGGAGCCAGACCACCGGGCACATAGAGCCCCACGCGCCCCACCGGCACCTTGCGGTGCGTCACCCGGGCGCCGGGCGCCAGGTCGGTGACCGCGTCCTTCTCGAGCTCGGCGGCACAGGTCGTACGCAGCCGGGCGATCGACTCCTCGAGCCCGGCCCGGATCGCCGGGTCGAGCTCGTCGAGCGCCTTGGTCAGCGCCGCGGCCGGCACCCGGATGTCGTCGACGCGCACGCCGTCGAACTTCTCGGAGAACTCGGCGATCGCCTCCTGGCCACGTACCCGGACGGCGTCGATGATCGGCTGCACCGCATGAGTGGCCGCCTCGATGTCGAACTCGGCACGCGGAACGGCGGCGCGGTAGTCGATGGTCGAAGCGGCGCCTCTGTCGGCACCCCTCAGGTCGATGCGGCGGATCATGCCTCAAGTCTACGAGTGGGCGGCCTCCGGAACCGATCTGCCGACGCCACGTGGACGCGGCGCGACACGCGGTGGAGAGACGCATACGGCGCCCCGATCCGGGTACTCGGGAAATCTGACCCACCAAAGGAGGATCGTCATGGCACTGACACGACCGTTCCACCGACAACACCAGCAAGCAGACGAGAACCAGCCCGGCGTCGACGAGAACCACGCCTCGACCCGCGACTACCAACCCGGTGGTCCGGCGGTCGTCGGCCACGACGACCGCGTCGAGCGTCCGCACAGCGCCGAGGGCGAGGCCGGCCACCTGCGCGCGGGAGACGCCGTCGAGCACCACCGCCACGCCGAGGAGGGCCGACGTGCCGCCCTCCACGACACCTACGGAGGCATGAACTGGGGCGCCTGCTTCTTCGGCTGGCTGGTAGCAGTCGGAGTCACCGTCCTTCTCGGAGCAATCATCAGCGCCGTCGCCTCGGCGATCGGCACCAACCAGAACTGGACCCAGACCGACCTGCAGGAGATGTCCGGTTCGGTCGGTATCGCAGCGGCCATCACGCTCGCCGTGGTGATGTTCGTCGGCTACTACGCCGGCGGGTACGTCGCCGCCCGGATGTCCCGCTTCGACGCCCGCCGACAGGGCCTGGGCGTGTGGATCGTGGCGATCGTGGCGATGATCATCGCGGCCGTCGCCGGGACGCTGTTCGGCGCCAACTACGACATCATGCGGCAGGTCGACCTGCCCAGCGTGGGGCTGAGCACCGACCAGCTCAGCTGGGGCGCCGTGATCACCGGCATCGCCCTCGTGGCCGTGATGCTCGTCGGGGCCGTCCTCGGCGCTGCCGGCGGCCAGCGCTACCACACCAAGATCGACCGGGCGGTCTACGACGACTGACGGCTCGGGTCGACAGCGAACAGAACACGGGGGTTCGCGGGCGCACGCGCCCGCGGCCCCCATAGGTTGGTTTCCGTGACCGACCGACTACCGATGTTTCCGCTCAACGCGGTCTTGTTTCCGGGCGTGACGTTGCCTCTGCGCGTCTTCGAGGACCGCTACCGCGCGATGGTGCACCACCTGCTCCGCCAGGAAGAGGAGGACCGCCACTTCGGCTCGGTCGCGATCCGCGAGGGCTACGAGGTCGGCGAGACCGGCGCCCAGTCGCTCTACCGTGTCGGGGTGAAGCTGCTGATCACCGAGGTGGAGCGGCACGAGGACGGTTCCTTCGACCTCGAGGTGCTCGCGGTCGACCGGATCCGGATGGACAGCCTGGTCAGCTCGGGCGACTTCCCGGTCGCCGACGTGGAGGACCTCCCCGAGGACCACGTCGCGGTCCCGAGCACGATCGTCGACACCGCACGAGCCACCTTCACCGCCTACCGGGCCGCACTGTTGGAGTTCCGCGACGACCCGTTCTCCGGCGCGCTCCCGAAGGACCCGGAGTTTCTCTCCTGGACCATCTCGGCAACCACTCCCCTGCCCATGCCCGACCGGCAGGCACTCCTGGAGGCACCCGATGCCGGCGTACGCCTCGGCATGGCCACCGACCTGCTCCGGTCCGAGCTCAAGGCGATGAACGTCATCCCCTCGCTGCCCGCGACCGAGGTCGCCCGCACGAAGTGGTCCCCCAACTGATGCCGAAGAAACAGACCGGGAAACAGGCCGGGAAGCGGGCCGGCGGAGGCACCCCTGCGACCGTGGCCCTCACCCAGGCCGGCATCGACTACACGCTGCACCCCTACGAGCACGATCCACGCGCCGAGTCCTACGGCCTGGAGGCAGCCGAGGCCCTCGGCGTCGAGCCGAAGCAGGTCTTCAAGACGCTGATGGCCTCCCTGGACGGAAAGCTCGTCGTCGGCATCGTCCCCGTCACCGGACAGCTCGACCTCAAGGCGCTCGCCCGCGCGCTGGGTGGCTCGAAGGCGCAGATGGCCGAGGTCACCGCGGCCGAGCGAGCGACCGGCTACGTCGCGGGCGGGATCTCACCCGTCGGCCAGAAGCGTCCCCACCCGACCGTCCTGGACGAGTCCGCGACGACGTACGACTCGATCTATGTCTCCGGCGGCCGCCGCGGCCTGGACATCGAGCTCTCCCCGGCCGACCTGATCAAGATCACCGAAGCCACCACGGCCCCCATCGCCAGATGACCCCGCCGAGTCGGCTCGTCATGACGAGCCGACTCGGCGATGGGTTAGTTCGCGCCGAGTCGTTCGGCGGGTCAGTCGACGGTGATGCGAGCCAGGGCTCGCGAGGTGTCGCCGTCCAGGTAGGCGCTGAAGCCGAGCTGGCCGAGCGCCTCGATGTCGTCGGCGACCTCGGGAGCCTCAGCCGTCACCAGCTCGTCGAGACCGTCGAAGTCGACATAGACCAGCCCGGAGGAGTCCTCGGCGTTGGGGACCGCGTTCTTGAACTTGTCGGTCTCTGCCAGGCCACCGTCGGCAAGCAGGTCCTTGCTGTAGTCCCCGGTTCCGACGGAGGTCACCTCGCCCTCGCTGTCGACGCTGACGATGCCCTCGGCACCGAAGCCCGCGGTGAGGTCGCCGACGAACTTCTCGACGTCGGCAGGGTCGGCACCGTCGAGCTTGATCCCGACGTCCAGCGAGTCCGGAGCGCTCAGGTCGATCTCGCCGGCGGCGATCGCGAAGCTGTCACCGAGAAGCTTCTCGAGGTCGCCGGGCGCCATCCCGAGCATCTGCGTGAACTGGTCCTCGGCGCCGCTCTCGGCCAGGCCGGTCGTGAGCCAGCCGTCGGCCGGGTTGGCCGCGATCACCGCGGTGGTGTCCTTCGGCAGCGTGCCGGCGATGGTGCCGGCCTCCATGGACTCGGCCTGCGCGCCCATCGACGAGGCGGCCTCGAGCTCGAAGGCATTCTCCTCGGCACGTACGGTGAAGGCGGCGCCGCCGAAGTCCTTCATCGCCGACCGAATCGTGTCGGCCAGGGCAGCCGGGTCGGGCAGCGGCGCGATCCCACCCATCGGGTTCTCGGCGAGCTCACCCTCGGCCTCGTCGAACGCGCCGTTCTCGGCCGCCTCGGCGATGGCGTCCGGCAGCTCCTTGGCAGCGTACGCCGTGATGAACCCGGTGCCGCCGACGTCACCGGTCCACTTCTCGAAGCCGGCGTCCTCGGCCAGCGTGCCGGCCTCCACCGCCTTCTCGATCGCGGCGAGGTCGTCGTCGGTCTCCGCGACGAGCGCCCACCCGTCGCCGACCGACCAGGCCGCCTCCGAGCCGCCGCACTCGACGAGCTTGGGGAGGCCGGCCTCGGCATCTGACTCGTCGGTGACCTGAAGTGCGAACGCGACCACCGGCTCCGCGTCCGTCGGGACTGCGCCGACCGCGGCCTTGTAGCCGATCCACGGCTCGACGTCCTTGGCGAAGTCGAGGTCGTCGCAGGCGTTGGTGAACAGCGCCTCGCGCGGGTCCTCGCCCTTCTCGAGGCCGAGCTCCTTCTCGAGCGAAGGCAGCTTGCGCAGCGTCGGCAGGGCGTTCTTGGCCTCGGTCAGGTCGATCTCGGCGTATGCCACGGTCGAGGCGGGGAACGCCTCTGCCGGGGAGCCACCGGCGTTGCTCAGTGCGACGGCGGTGAGGGTGCCGGCGGTCGCCACCGCAGCGACGCCGAAGACGGCTGCCGCTCCGATGATCAGCGGCTTTCTGCTCTTTCCGGCAGGATCTCCGCCGAGATCGAGGATCTCTGTCGCCTCCGGTCCGGACGGGTTCTGACCGGGCGTGTTCTCTGACATCAGTGACTTTCAGGTTCTGTCGGTCAGCATTGTGCCAACCGTCCAACCTGTTGAATCTACGCCGCCCAGAAGGCGGCTGTCCGCCGAATTTACCTTTCGGTCGCGGCCTGCTGCCCGTCGAGCTCGTGATCCGCGGGAGGGTGCGGCGCCCACATCAGGAAGATGACCATCAGCGCCAGCATCGCCGAGCCCGGGACGAGCAGGATCAGCCACGGCGAGGCCAGCTGGAAGCTGTCCTCGAGCACGGTGCCATCAGCGGCACCCTTGGCGAGACCATGGGGGTCCTCGGGCGAGAGCAGCGACGTGACCAGCAGCATCAGGCCGCCACCGATCGAACCGCCGACGATCAGCGCGCCCAGGGTGACCAGCTCGGAGCGGTTGAGCCAGACTGCGGCCGCGATGCCGACCAGCAGGCCGAGCACGATCGCACAGACCGAGAACCAGGCGGTCGCGGCGAAGACGCCCTGATCGATGTTCTGCCCGATGGCGGGCGGGTCGATCGAGATGAGCCCGCGGTACCACTTGTCCTCGAGCACCATCCCGGTCGGCGGGGTCCACAACGTCGCCGCCGCGAGCCCGGCCACCAGGCCGCCGATGACGAATGCGGCCACGATGATGGCCACCTGGACCAGCACCGGGCGGGACAGGTCGGGGCGGGCGGAGCGGTGGCCGGTCGCGTAGAGACTGGGCGGCGGCGGCACGATCAGATTGTCAGGCATCCTGGTCCGAGGAGTTGTTTGAGGTCGGCGAACAGCTCGGGAGTCGGTGCCACCCGTAGCCGGTCATCGAGCTTCATGACCCGGGTCGCGTCCCGGGTCATCAACCGTAGCCTGACCTCGGCTACTCCGGGATAGGTGGTCAGTACGTCACGCAGCGACGCGATCACCTGCGGCGTGCACCGCGTCGACGGCAGCGAGATCACCACCGGTCCCCCGGCGGCACCCGGGCCGCCGGTCAGGTCGGGGACGGTGACCTCCTGGCCACGCAGCTCGGGCTGGTCCTTGTCGCGGGAGAGCTGGCCCTTGACCCGGATGATCGAGTCCTCGACCAGATGCGGTGCGGCCAGCTGGTAGGACGACGGGAAGAGCAGCACCTCGACCGAACCCTCGAGGTCCTCCAGGGTCACCGTCGCCCAGGCGTCGCCCTTCTTGGTGATGCGCCGGTTGACGTTGGTGACCAGCCCGGAGACCGTGACGGTCGTGTTGTGGGGCCGCGTCTCGTCGGTCATCAGCTGGCCGATGGTGCAGTCGGTGCCGTTGGCGAGGACGTGTTCCAGGCCCATCAGCGGGTGGTCGGAGACGTAGAGACCCAGCATCTCCCGCTCATGGCCGAGCAGGGTCATCTTGTCCCACTCGTCCATGTCGGGGATGGCCACCGAGACGCCGAAGCCGTCGCCGCCGTCCTCGTCGAGGCCGCCGAAGAGCGAGTCCTGACCGATCGCCTCGTTGCGCTTGATGTCGATGTACTGGTCCACGGCGGTCTCATGGATCGCCACCAGCGCGCGGCGGCGGTGCTTCATGTCGTCGAAGGCACCGGCCTTGATCAACGACTCGATCACGCGCTTGTTGCAGGCCCGCTCGGGCACCTTGGAGAGATAGTCGTTGAAGTCCTCGAACCGGCCCTTGGACGTGCGGGCCTCGACGATGCCGTCGACCACCTGGGCGCCGACGTTGCGGACCGCGGTGAGGCCGAAGCGGATGTCGCTGCCGACCGCGGTGAAGTCGTGGGCGGACTCGTTGACGTCGGGCGGCAGCACCGCGATCTTCATCCGGCGACACTCGTTGAGGTAGATCGCCATCTTGTCCTTGTCGTTCTTGACCGAGGTCAAGAGCGCGGCCATGTATTCGGTCGGGTAGTTGGCCTTGAGGTAGGCGGTCCAGTAGGTGACCACGCCGTAGGCCGCCGAGTGCGACTTGTTGAAGGCGTAGTCGGAGAACGGCAGCAGGATCTCCCAGATCGTGTCGATCGCCTTCTGGGAGTAGCCGCGCTCGAGCATGCCGGCCTGGAAGCCGGCGTACTGCTTGTCGAGCTCGGCCTTCTTCTTCTTGCCCATCGCGCGGCGCAGGTTGTCGGCCTGTCCGAGCGAGAACCCGGCCAGGACCTGGGCGATCGACATCACCTGCTCCTGATAGACGATCAGGCCGTACGTCTCCCCCAGCACCTCCTCGAGCGGCTTCTCGAGCTCGGGGTGGATCGGCACGATCGGCTCGCGGCCGTTCTTGCGGTGGGCGTACTTGTTGTGGGAGTCGGCGCCCATCGGGCCCGGCCGGTAGAGCGCGGAGACCGCGGTGATGTCGGCGAACCGGTCGGGAAGCATCGAGCGCAGCAGCGCGCGCATGCCACCACCATCGAGCTGGAAGACGCCGAGCGTGTCGCCGCGCTGCATCAGCTCGTAGGTGGGCTTGTCGTCGAAGGGGACGTCCTCGAGCACCAGGTCGATGCCGCGGTTGGCGCGGATGTTGCCGAGCGCGTCCTCGAGGGTGTGGAGGTTGGAGAGGCCCAGGAAGTCCATCTTGACCAGGCCGAGCGCCTCGCAGGTCGGATACTCGAACTGCGTGACGACCTGGCCGTCCTGCTTGGGCTCCATCAGCGGGACGATGTCGATGATCGGCTCGGAGGCCATGATCACGCCCGCGGCGTGGATGCCGGTCTGTCGGATCTGGCCCTCGAGGCCGAGCGCGGTCTCGTAGATCTTGCGGACGTCGGGGTCGGTGTCGTGCAGGGCCCGGAAGTCGCCGCCCTCGCCGTAGCGCTTGTGGTCGGGGTTGAACAGCTCCTTGAGCGGGACGCCCTTGCCCATCACGTCGGGCGGCAGCGCCTTGGTGATCCGGTCGCCGATCGCGAAGCCGTGGTCGAGGATGCGGGCCGCGTCCTTGATCGCCTGCTTCGCCTTGATCCGGCCGAAGGTGGCGATCTGGGCGACCTTCTCCGCGCCGTACTTCTCCGTGACGTACTTGATCGTCTCGCCGCGGCGGTGGTCGTCGAAGTCGATGTCG
Source organism: Nocardioides sp. NPDC087217 (assembly GCF_044744805.1). Taxonomy (NCBI): domain Bacteria; kingdom Bacillati; phylum Actinomycetota; class Actinomycetes; order Propionibacteriales; family Nocardioidaceae; genus Nocardioides; species Nocardioides sp. NPDC087217. The sequence goes on along the minus strand of NZ_JBIUZB010000006.1, from coordinate 166,790 downwards.
AAGTCGGGCATCGAGGGACGCTCGGGGTTGAGGAACCGCTCGAAGAAGAGTCCGTGCTCGAGCGGGTCGAGGTCGGTGATCCGCAGCGCGTACGCCACGATCGAGCCGGCACCGGAACCACGGCCCGGTCCGATCCGGATGCCGTTGTCCTTGGACCACTGGATGAAGTCGGCGACCACCAGGAAGTAGCCCGGGTAGCCCTTCTGCAGGATGACGTCGATCTCGAACTCGACGCGGTCGCGGACCTCCTGGGTCGTCTTCTCGCCCGGGTAGCGCAGCTCGATGCCGCGCCAGGTCTCCTTGCGCAGCCACGACTCCTCGGTCTCGCCCTCGGGGATGTCGGCGAGCGCCATGTAGCCACCGGTCGACTCGGTGAACTGGACGTCGCAGCGCTCGGCGATCAGCAGGGTGTTGTCGCAGGCCTCGATCAGGTCCTGCTGGCCCCACAGCTCGCGCATCTCGGCGGCGGTCTTGATGTAGTAGCCGCTGCCCTCGAACGCGAACCGCTTGCCGCCCTTGGAGTAGGGCGGCTCGGTCATCCGGCTGCCCGACTGGACGCACAGCAGCGCCTCGTGGGCGGCGGCGTCCTCGGGGTTGTTGTAGTGGGAGTCGTTGGTCGCGACCGGGCGGATGTTCATCGCCTTGCCGAGCTTGAGCAGGTCGTCGCGGACCCGCTTCTCGATGGAGATGCCGTGGTCCATCAGCTCGAGGAAGACGTTGTCCTTCCCGAAGATGTCCTGCAGCTCGCCGGCCTCCTTGAGCGCCTCGTCCCACTGACCCAGCCGCAGCCGGGTCTGGATCGCGCCGGAGGGGCAGCCGGTGGAGACGATGATCCCCTTGGAGTGCTCGGCGAGGATCTCCTTGTCCATCCGCGGCTTGAAGTAGTAGCCCTCCAGGCTGGAGCGGCTCGAGAGCCGGAAGAGGTTGTGCATCCCCTCGGTGGACTCGGCCCACATCGTCATGTGGGTGTAGGCGCCACCACCCGAGACGTCGTCGCCGCCCTCCTGCGCCTGGTCGCCCTTGCCCCACCGCACCCGCTTGCGCTCCGAGCGCGGGGTGTTCGGCGTGATGTAGGCCTCGATCCCGATGATCGGCTTGACGTCGTGGGCCTTCGCCTTCTTCCAGAAGTCGTAGGCCCCGTGCATGTTGCCGTGGTCGGTCATCGCGATCGCCGGCATCTCGAGCTCGCTGGTCCGCTTGAAGAGACCATCGAGGAGCGAGGCACCATCCAGCATCGAGTATTCGGTGTGGACGTGCAGGTGGACGAAAGAGTCCTTGGAGCCGGCCGCCATTGGCGTGGAGCCCTCCTCGAGGTCGAACGGATGGAGCGGGCGCAGGAGCCCGTGCTCAAACGGACGACCTGGGGGAAGGACTACAGACTATCTGGCGCCACCGACAGTTTTTCGGGCGGCTGGCCGTACAGTCTTGAGTTGTGGTGACGATCCTCGATGGCGGCCTGTCCAACGCGCTGGAAGCACGCGGTCACGATGTCTCCGGGACCCTGTGGACGGCCCGGCTGCTGGACGAGTCACCCGCGGAGATCGCCGCGGTCCACCGCGCCTACTTCGCCGCCGGCGCCGACGTCGCCACGACCGCCAGCTACCAGGCCAGCGTGCCCGGTTTCGTGGAGGCCGGGATGACCCAGACGTACGCCACCGAGCTGCTGCGCCGCAGCGTCCGCGTCGCGCGCGAGGTCGCCGAGGAGGCTCCCGGACGCCTGGTCGCCGCCTCGGTCGGACCCTATGGGGCCTACCTGGGCGACGGGTCCGAGTACCGCGGCCGCTACGGCGTCTCGGCGGCCGTGCTGCGTGACTTCCACGCGCCCCGGCTGGCCCTGCTCGAGACCGAGGACCCCGACCTCATCGCGGTCGAGACCATCCCCGACATCGAGGAGGCCGAGGTGCTCGTCGACCTCCTCGACGACATCGGTCTCCCGGTGTGGTTCTCCTACTCCTGCGCCGGCACCCGCACCCGCGCCGACCAGCCCCTGGCCGACGCGCTCGCCCTGGCCGCCGGCATCCGCTCGGTGGTCGCCGTCGGCGTCAACTGCTGCGACCCGGCCGACGTACCCGCCGCCGTCCAGCTCGCCACCGCCACCGGCGAGCCCGCCGTCGTCTACCCCAACACCGGGGAGACCTACGCCGACGGCGCCTGGACCGGCACCCCTCACTTCCGACCCGGAGAGGCCCTCTCCTGGGCACGATCCGGGGCTGCGTACGTCGGCGGCTGCTGCCGCGTCGGCCCGCGCGAGATCGCCCTCATCGCGGCCGAGATGTCACATCTGCAGGCCGAGACGTCAGGAACGTCGGCCGAGTAGGCATCGGCGTGCCATCTCGCCCGACGTAAGTGACGCCTCGGCCGTTCTGCCGGCGCGCCGGTTCCCGACATGCCACACTCTCGCCGTGCCCCCGTCCACTGACTCCACATCGAAGCCCGACACGACTCGGGCCCGCTGGATCCTGGTGGTGGTCATCCTGGTCGCTTTCGGGCTCCATCTCGTCGACCCGCGGTGGCTCTCGGAGTCGCAGTCCACGTCACTCGCAGCGCTGGCCTGGATCGCCGTCGGGGCCCTGTGGCAGGTCGTACGCGCCAACGACCCCTCCGATCGGCTCCTCGGCTTCAGCCTTCTCATGCTCGCGGCGGTTCTTCTCGGGCTGCTACCCGGCGGCGAGCTCGCCGATCCTCCCGACGCATTCCGCAGCATCTTCACGCTCGTCGGGCCACCGGTCGGCATGGTCCTGGCCGACCGGTGGCTGCGACGCACGCGTCGGATCGGGGCCGACTCGGTCGCCACAGGGAACGATTCGGCCGCGTGAGTTGCCATCTCGGCCGACAGAAGTGACGTCTCGGCCGACGGAAGCGACTTCTCGGCGGGTCAGGGCCAGGCCATCCGTACGTCGGGGGTCTTCTCCTGGTTGGCGGAGCCGTCGGTGCGCTCGACCTCGCGCAGTCCGTGTCGGGCGTAGAAGGCTCGCGCCGGGGTGTTCATCTCGAAGACCCACAGGCCGAAGCCGTCGGGGGTCAGCGACTTCACCAGGTCGAGCAGCATGGTGCCGAGGCCGGCGCCCTGGGCGCGGGGGTGGACGAAGAGGTCGTCGAGCCAGGTCGGGGTGAAGGCGACGAAGGCCGAGACGACGCCGTCGACCTCCGCGACCCAGACCTGCGAACCCTTCTGGGGCGCCAGGACCTTGACCGCGAGCCACTCCCGGATGTCCGACTCGGGGTAGATCGGCGCCGGCATCGGCGCGGCGGCACGGGCCTCGACGTAGGTGCGGACGATCTCGGCGATGTCCTCGGACTCCGCCGGGCGGAGCACCGTCTCAGTGGGAGTCGCGGATGACATCGAGCGCGTGCTGGAGGTCGTCGGGGTAGGTCGACTCGAAGGTGACGTACTCACCCGTCTCCGGGTGCTCGAAGCCGAGCTTCACCGCGTGCAGCCACTGCCGCTCGACCCCGACGCGCCGCGCCAGGGCCGGGTCGGCGCCGTAGGTGAGGTCGCCGACGCAGGGGTGCTTCAGCGCCGACATGTGCACCCGGATCTGGTGGGTGCGCCCGGTCTCGAGGTGGATCTGGAGGAGCGAGGCGAACCGGTGCGCCTCGAGCGTCTCGTAGTGGGTCACCGAGTGACGCCCGTCCGCACGGACCGCGAACTTGTAGTCGTACTTCGGGTTGCGCCCGATCGGCGCGTCGATCGTGCCCTCGAGCGGGTCGGGGTGGCCCTGGACCAGCGCGTGGTAGGTCTTGTCGACCGTACGCTGCCGGAACGCGTTCTTGAGGACGGAGTAGGCGTGCTCGGACTTGGCGATCACCATCACGCCCGAGGTGCCGACGTCGAGGCGCTGGACGATGCCCTCGCGCTCCTTGGCCCCCGAGGTGGAGATCCGGAAGCCGGCCGCGACGAGGTGACCGACGACGGTCTTCCCCTGCCAGCCCGGCGAGGGGTGGACGGCCACGCCGACGGGCTTGTCGATCACCACGAAGGCGTCGTCGTCGTAGATGATCTTGATGCCCTCGACGATCTCGGGCTTGATCTCCAGCGGGTCTGCCTGCGACGGGATCGTCGCGTCGAGCATCGACCCGGCACTGACCCGGTCGCTCTTGGCCACGACCGAGCCGTCGACGGTCACCAGCCCTTCGGCGATCAGCTCGGCCGCGCGGGTGCGCGAGAGCCCGAACAGCCGCGCCATGGCGGCATCGACCCGCTCCCCCTCCAGACCGTCCGGGACGTGCAGCGTGCGCTGGTCGGCGTGACCGAAGTTCACTTCTTCTCGCCCTCGGGCTCGTCCGAGGTGTCATCGGACTTGTCCGCGGCACCGCCGTCGATCGACCCGTCCAGCCCGATCCCCTTGAACGAGAAGATCACGATCAGCACCGCGGCGACGTTGATGCACATGTCCGCGACGTTGAAGATCGGCCAGTTGGGCAGCTGCAGGAAGTCGACCACGTGCCCGACGTAGAAGCCCGGTTCACGCATCAGCCTGTCGACCAGGTTGCCGCTGATGCCGGCGACCAGGATGCCGAGCGCGATGGCCCAGCCCCGGTGGCGCACCCGGCGCGCGAACCAGAGCACACCGATCGTGGCCGCGATCGAGAGCGTCGTGAACACCCAGGTGTAGCCGGTCCCGGTCGAGAAGGCCGCGCCCGGGTTGCGGATGATGTTGAGCTGGAGAACCGAGCCGATCAGCTCCTGCGGCTGCCCGGGAACGAGCGTCGCGACCGCCCAGAGCTTCGTGATCTGGTCGATGACCAGCAGAAACACTGCGACGGTCGCGAACTCGGCCCACCGAACAGGGCGCACGTCGGACTCAGGACCGGTATGTGCGTCGCTCAGCGACGCTCCTCGCGCTGCTTGCATGTCATGCACAGTGTGGCACGCGGGAACGCCATGAGCCGCATCTTGCCGATCGGCTCCCCACACGACTCACAGATGCCGTACGAGCCGTCCTCGAGGTATCCCAGGACACGCTCGATCTGGGCCAGCTTGTCCTTCTCGCTGTTGACCACGGTCAGCTCGTGGTCACGCTCGAAGCTGGTCGCGCCCATGTCGGCCTGGTCCTGGCCGGCGCCGTCGCCGGAGTCCTTCATCAGGCCGGAGAGCTCGGCTTCGAGAGCGGTGAGCACCTCGAGGCTGTGAGCCCTCATCTCGTGAAGCTCGTCGATGACCTCATTGAGCTCATCCTTCGTCCACGGGTCCTCGCCGTCCTTGACCTTCAGCTGGTCAGGAGAGACGACAGTCTTGGTTGCTTTCTTAGGCACGGCACTCGCTTTCTGGTGTGAGACACGGCCCCCCGGGCCGCACGGTGGTCAGGTTTGGCTTAGGCGCTCGCCGCGGCCACCGACGTGGAAGCCGTGACGTAGGAGCTGGTATTCCCAGAAAGCTCGGGCGTCGCCACATGGACGCACCCGACTGCCGCGCTGGCGCGACACCTCATCGGTACAGACATGGAGTCCCCTTTCTCCTGCCGTCACTTCGCGCCGCCGAGTCGGTGCGGAGTGCGTGCCCGGAATGTAGCCCGGGATTCGGCTCCACTCAACTAACACACCGAAACTCCACGCATATTGGTCCGCAGCGCGGAAAAACTCCGAAATCGACTTACAGGACCCGCCTCACCTGCTACAACGCGTTCCTGTCGGAGCCGGCGCGGCTCCGGAAGGAACGCAGCGGACGTACGCATCGGCCGGCCCCGCGAAGCGGGACCGGCCGATGGAAGCCTGACTACGAGGACCTCAGCCCTCGTCCTCCCCCAGGATGGAGCGCAGACGCTTGGGCGCCGGGCCCGACTCGTTGACGGCGGCGGCCATCACGGGCGCCTGTGACTCAGCCGAGTTGTTGAGCGCGTCGAGCTGCTGCGTGAAGTAGCTCTTCAAGCGGGAGCGGTACTCACGCTCGAAGTTGCGCAGGGTGTCGACCTCGGTGGTCAGATTGTCCTTCTCGCGCTCGAGCTCGCCGAAGAGCTGCTGGCGACGCTCGGCGGTCTCGCTGTCGAGCATCTGCGCACGGGTGCGCGCGTCGGCCTCCATGCGGTCGGCCTTCGACTTCGACTCGGCCTCGAGACGCTCGGCCTTGGTCCGCGCCTCGCCGACGATCTTGTCGGCGTCGTTCTTGGCGGTGTCGATGAGCGCGTCGTGGTTGCGCGTGGCCAGCTCGAGCAGGCGCGCGGCGGCGTTGGACGCCTCCGGCACGGTCTCGACCCGGATCGTCTCGATGCCGCCGGTCTGCGGTGCCTCCTGATACATCGGCATCTGGTGCGAGACCGGCTCAGGAGCCGGCATCGGCTCAGGAGCAGGCGGCTCGGGAGCCATCGGGAAGGACGGACCCCCACCCGACTGCGCAGATGCCAACTTCCCGCGAAGGTCGTCGTTCTCCCGGGTGAGACGTGCCAGTTCGGCCTCGACCTCGTCGAGGAACTGGTCCACCTCGCCCATGTCGTAGCCCTCGCGGAGCCGGACGGGAGTAAAGCGCTTGTTGCTCACGTCCTCTGGCGTCAGCGGCATGACCTCACCCATTCATTACTCGGTTGACTCAGACGTACGGACTGCACCGCCGGGGGGCGGCATCAGGTAATGCTGTCGAAACTCTAGCGCCTGTCCGTAGACATGCCAGATGCGGACCGCATCCAGCCACCCACGAGCAGGTGTCGAAGGCCTCAGCTCTGGTTGAAGAAGCCGCCCTCAACGATCCTCTGCTTGGCCTCAGCCGTGACCGAAACGTTCGCAGGTGAGATAAGAAACACCTTGTTGGTGACCCTCTCGATGTTCCCATAGGTAGCAAAGATCAAGCCGGCCGCAAAGTCGACGAGCCGTTTTGCGTCCGGATCGCTCATCTCGGTGAGGTTCATGATCACCGGCGTGCCGTCGCGGTAGTTCTCGCCGATCTGACGCGCTTCGTTGTAGGACGTCGGGGTCAGCGTGATGATCTTGGAAAGCTCGGTCACCGCGGGCACCACCGTTGCTCGTCGCCGCTCGGAAAGGTCAGCCACCGGAGCCGGACGGGACTGCTTGGACCGCACCGGCGCCTTGACGGCTTCGTGGGAGCGGGTCTCGTCGTCGTCGCCCTCGTAGACATCGTCGTCGTAACCGGTGTCCTCGAGCAGGCCGAGGTATTCACCGAACCTGCGCATCGCGCCGCTCATGTTCCCACCTTCCCCAAAGTATTGCTGTCCGAGACATTACTTGACAGTTGGCCTCTCTCCGAGGACCGCAGACCCGACACGTACGTGTGTCGCGCCATGGGCAATCGCCTGCTCCAGGTCGCCGCTCATCCCCGCCGACAGCACCGTCGCCTCGGGATATTCGACCAGGAAGTCCTCCCGGATCCGCGCGAGCCGGACGAATGCCGGCTCCGGTTCCTCACCGAGAGGCGCTACCGCCATCAGGCCCCGCAGCCGGAGCCCGTCGGTCGTCTCGACCTCAGCAGCCAGGTCGCGTACGTCACCGGGGTCCGCCCCGGCACGACCCTCGCGTCCGGGCGGGTCGAGGGACACCTGCAGGAGCACGTCGAGGATCTGGCCGCGCTCGCCCGCGCCACGGCTGAGCCGGGGCAGCAGCGAGGGCCGGTCGACGGACTCGACCACGTCGGCGTAGCCGGCCACGGCGGCCGCCTTGTTGGACTGGAGTCCGCCGATGTAGTGCCAGCGCAGACCGAGGTCGGCGCACTCGGCCGCCTTGGCCGCCGCCTCCTGGTGGCGGTTCTCGCCGACGTCGGTGACACCGAGGCCGGCCAGGATGCGTACGTCGGAGGCGGGGAAGAACTTGGTGACCACGACCAGGTGGACGTCGTCGGCGGGGCGACCGGCGGCCTTGGCGGCGATCGCGATCCGCTCGCGGGTCTCGGCGAGCCCCGCGGCGATCTCATCGGCGCGATCGGTCGCCATCAGGCACCTCGCAGCCGGATCAGGGCGCCCAGCGACATGCCGGCACCGTCGCGGCGGTAGGAGTAGAGGTCGTCGGACTCGCGCGTGCAGCGGCTGGCGTCGACCGTCTCGACGTCCTCGCGGGCCAGCTGGGCGAGCACTCCGGCGCCGACGTCGAGGCTCGGGGTGCCCCAGCTCGTGGTGGCGCGCGCGGCCGGCTCGGCCGCGGCGATCTCCTCCTGCATCTCGGCAGGCACCTCGTAGCACTTGCCGCACACGTGCGGCCCCACCCAGGCGCTGATCCGCGTCGCGCCGAGCGCGCGCATCCGGGCGATGGTCTCGGGCACGACCCCGGCCGCCATCCCCTTGCGTCCGGCGTGCGCCGCGCCGATGACCCCGGCCGCCTCGTCCGCGAACAGCACGGGTACGCAGTCGGCGGTGCGGACCAGCAGCACCAGGTCACGCTCGGTGGTGACGATCCCGTCCGCCTCGGGGCGGGTGCCGCACTCCGCGTCGACGACCGTGTTGCCGTGGACCTGGTAGAGGTCGGCGTACGGCGCGCCGTCGGCGAAGTCGGCCAGCAGCAGCCGATGGTTCTCGGCCTTCGCCTCCGGCGAGTCCGAGCCGTTGACCGCCAGGTTGAGCTCGGCGTACGGAGCGAGACTGACCCCGCCGTACCTGTCGGTGAATGCCAGGTCGACGAGGCCTGCTGAGGCTCGGAACGAATACAAGCGAGGGACCTACTTCAAGAAATCGGGAACGTCGAGCTCGTCATCGCTGTACTGGACGCTCGGAGCGGGCTTCTTGGCGACCGGAGCGGGCTCGGCCGGCGGAGCCGCGGGCGGAGGCGTCGCCGGAGCCGGGGCGGGCTTGGCCGGCGCGGCTGCCGGGGTCTCCTCGGCCTCCTCTGCGCGGCGGGTCGCGACCGCGGCGGCCACCGCGGCGGTCTCGCCGTTGTTGGCGGACTGGGAGCCGGTGGAGCGGCCCTGCACGCTGCCGAGCGCCGACTGGCCCTCGCGGCGCTTGGGCATGCCGCCGTCGAAGCCGGCTGCGATCACGGTGACCCGGACCTCGTCGCCGAGCGCGTCGTCGATGGTCGCGCCGAAGATGATGTTCGCCTCCTGGTGGACCGCGTCGGCGACCAGCGCGGCGGCCTCGTTGATCTCGAAGAGGCCGAGGTCGGAGCCGCCCGCGATCGAGAGCAGGACTCCGTGGGCGCCGTCGATCGATGCCTCCAGCAGCGGCGAGGAGACGGCCATCTCGGCGGCCTCGACGCTGCGGTTGTCACCGCGCGCGGAGCCGATGCCCATCAGCGCCGAGCCGGCGTTGGACATGACCGACTTGACGTCGGCGAAGTCGAGGTTGATCAGGCCGGGCGTGGTGATCAGGTCGGTGATGCCGGAGACACCCTGCAGCAGCACCTGGTCGGCCTGGCGGAAGGCGTCCATCACCGAGACGTTGCGGTCCGAGATCGACAGCAGCCGGTCGTTGGGGATGACGATGAGGGTGTCGACCTCCTCGCGGAGCTTGCTGATCCCCTCCTCGGCGGAGTTGGCGCGACGACGGCCCTCGAAGGCGAACGGCCGGGTCACCACACCGATGGTCAGGGCGCCGAGGGAGCGGGCGATGCGGGCCACGACCGGGGCGCCACCAGTGCCGGTGCCGCCACCCTCGCCGGCGGTCACGAAGACCATGTCGGCGCCCTTGATGACCTCTTCGATCTCGTCGGCGTGGTCCTCGGCGGCGCTCTCCCCCACGCTCGGGTTGGCGCCGGCACCGAGACCGCGGGTCAGCTCGCGACCGATGTCGAGCTTGACGTCGGCGTCGCTCATCAGCAGCGCCTGGGCGTCGGTGTTGATGGCGATGAACTCGACCCCCTTGAGGCCGACCTCGATCATCCGGTTGACAGCGTTGACGCCGCCGCCACCGATGCCGACGACCTTGATGATCGCCAGATAGTTCTGTGCAGCTCCCACGGTGGTCGCCCCTTCGATCGCTGGTTGGTACTTACGGCTGGTTCTCAACCCTTACCCTCAACCTGAGGGTTATAGTTATGTCAACCTCGCCGTTCTCAGAACAGTAGGCAGACGTACGTCCTCAAACTGGCGCGACACGCGGACGCGGATCAGTTGTGCCCATCCGTTGCCGTCCGGTAGGGAAGATCCCTACGCCGGATCAGCCGACGCTCTTGCTGGTGACCGGCTGGCCGGGCACGGAGACGTCGTAGCGGGCCACGTCGGGCTCGGCCTTCATCAACGCGACCAGCACGTCGGCCTTGGTGTCGGACTGGGCGCTGCTCCCCCACACCACCCGCTTGTCGTTGCGCAGCTCCAGGGAGATCGAGTCGACGGTGGTCACCTCGACGTGGTCGACCGACTTGGCGAGGTCTGCCGGGAGGGCGGAGGCCACCGCGGCGGCCTCGCGGAGGGCGTCGGAGTTGGTGCCGGTCACGGTGTTCACCATCGGCAGACCTCGCGGCGCCTTCTTGTAGTCCCAGAAGACGGTGCCGGTCTCGTCGAGAGCACGGAGCCGGCCGCCGATCGAGACGACGGCCACCGGCGTACGTTCGGTGACGTCGACCCGGATCTTGTCGGGCCACTCGCGCGAGACGTTGACCGAGCGCACCATCGGCAGCCCGTTGAGCACCCGCACCTGCACGGCCTCGAGGTCGGCCGTGGCCAGCGGCTCGCCGACCGGCACGGCCGCGAACTCGACGACCTGCTTCGCGCTGGTCATCTTCATCGAGCCGTGCACCGAGGTGCCCTTGACCTGCAGCCAGGTGGAGAAGTAGACCGCCCAGATGCCGCCGAGCAGGAGCGCGATGACCAGGGTGCCGACGATCAGATAGCGCCACGCCAGCCAGCGGCGGCGCCACTGGCGGCGGGCGAAGGCCTTGCGGCTCTTCAGAGTCGCAGGATCGACCGCGGCACGCTCGTCCTCAGACTCCTCCGGCTCCGCCTTCGGCTCCGGTTCGGTGCTCGACTCAGCCCCGGCCTTGGCCTCCTCCGAGTCGAGGTCGATCTCGCGCTCCCCGGACGCTGATCGGGCGATCTCCAAGGCCTCGGCGATCTCGGCGTCCGACCCCTTGTCCCCCATGCTCGCCTCCCCCAGCGTTACTGCCCTGCCGTACGTAGCCTGGCGAGCACCATCGGGCCCACCTCGGTCACGGTACCTGCCCCGAGCGTCAGAACGAGGTCACCCGGTCGGGCGCGGCGGGCCAGCTCGGCGGCGGCCTCCTCGAGCCCGGCGACGCTGACGACCCGGTCGGGCGGCAGCGGCACCGCGTCGGCGACGAGCTTGCCGGTGACCTCGGGGTCGTAGTCCTCGCGGGCGAGGTAGACGTCGAGGACGACGACCTCGTCGGCGGCGCCGAGCACGCGGCCCATCTCCTCGCCGAAGATCCGGGTGCGGGAGACCATGTGCGGCTGGAACGCGACGATGAGCCGCCCCTGCCCGGCCACGGACCTGCCGGAGACGAGGTCGCCGGCGATCTCGGAGGGGTGGTGGGCGTAGGAGTCGTAGACGCGTACGCCTGCGGCCTCCCCCTTGCGCTCCATCCGCCGCCGGGTGCCGGTGAAGGACTCCAGCCCCGCCTTGAGCAGGTCGAAGGAGTGACCGAGACGCAGGCCGACGGTGAGAGCGGCCAACGCGTCGGCGACGTAGTGGCGCCCGGGGATCTGCAGCGTGATCCGGCCCAGCTCGTCGAGCCCGTCGACGACGGTGAAGGAGGAGGTGGTGCCCTCCAGGACGATGTCGACGGCGCGTACGTCGGCCAGCTCCGACTCACCGACGCCGATGAAGCGGCGGCCGAGCGAGTGGGCGACGTGACGCAGGTCGGCGGCGCCGGGGTCGTCGATGACCGCGACCAGGAACCCGTCGGGAGCCAGCCGCCCCACGAACTGGGCGAAACCCTCGCGGTAGGCCTCCTCGGTCCCCCACTGGTCGAGGTGGTCGGCCTCGACGTTGGTGACGACCGCGGCGTACGGCTTGTAGACCAGGAAGGCGCCGTCGGACTCGTCCGCCTCGGCGACGAACAGGTCGCCCGAACCCTCGGCGGCGTTGGTGCCCGAGGCGGCCAGCTCGCCACCGACGGTGTAGGTCGGCGCGGCGCCCGCGGCCTGCAGGGAGACGGTCAGCAGCGAGGTGGTGGTGGTCTTGCCGTGAGTGCCGGCGACGGCGAGGACGCGGCGGCCCTCCATCACCGAGGCCAGACCGGCCGAGCGTGGGTAGATCCGCAGGCCCTTCTCGACGGCCGCGACGTACTCGGGGTTGTCCTCGCGGATCGCGGTGGAGACGATCAGCGTGTCGACGCCGTCGACCTGCGCGGCCGCGTGGCCGACGTAGACGGTCGCACCCTCCTCGCGCAGCGCCGCGACCATCGACGAGTCGGCGCCGTCGCTGCCGGAGACCTCGATCCCGCGGGCCAGCATGACCCGGGCGATCGCGGACAGGCCCGCACCGCCGATGCCGATGAAGTGGACCCTGCCCAGCTGCTCGGCGGGCAGGATGTGCTCGGGAACGGGAACTCTCATGACCTGCCTCCTGCTACGACCTCGAAGATCATCCGAGCCAGCCGTTCGTCGGCGTCGCGTGGCACCAGGTCGCTGGCGGCCTTCGACATCGCCTCGAGCCGGGCCCGGTCGGTGACGATCGGGGGTACGTGGCTGGTGACCCAGGCGGCGCTCATGTCTGCATCGGAGACGAGCACGGCGCCACCGGCATCGACGACGGCGCGGGCGTTGAGGGCCTGCTCGCCGTTGCCGATCGGGAGGGGGACGTAGACGGCCGGGACCCCGACGGCGCTCGCCTCGATCACCGAGTTGGCGCCGGAGCGGCAGATCATCAGGTCGGCGGCGGCCAGCGCGAGGTCCATCCGGTCGACGTAGTTGAGCACGTGGTAGCCGGGGCCGGGCGAGGCCAGCTCGTTCTTCGGGCCGATCACGTGGAGCACCTGGATCCCGTTGCTGGCCAGGGCTGGGTAGGCGCCGGAGACCGACTCGTTGATCGTCCGGGCGCCCTGTGAGCCACCGGTGACCACGATCGTGGGGCGGTGCTGGTCGAGCCCGAAGAAGCTGCGTGCCTCGGCGCGCAGCGCCCAGCGGTCCATCGTCGAGATCATCCGGCGGATCGGCAGCCCGATGTATTCGGCCTTGGGCAGCTTGGTGTCCGGGAAGCTCACCGCGACCCGGTCGGCAACCCGGGCTCCCGCCTTGTTGGCGAGACCCGGCATGGCATTGCCCTCATGCACGACGATCGGGATGTGGCGCCGCTTCGCGGCGAGGTAGGCCGGCATCGAGACGTACCCGCCGTAGCCGACGACCACGTCGGGCCGGATTCGGTCGAGCACCTCGTAGGTCGCGTCGACCGCGCCCTTCAGGTTGACCGGCACCTTCAGCAGGTCGCTGCTGAGCTGGCGCGGCATCGGGACCGGGGGGATCAGCTCGAGCGGGTAGCCCGCGGCGGGAACGACCTGGTTCTCCAGGCCGCGAGGCGTACCGAGGCAGGTCACCTCCACGCTGGGGTCCAGACGGCGCAGGGCATCAGCCGTGGCGAGCAGGGGGGATGTGTGTCCGGCGGTGCCACCACCGGCGAGGAGGGCCTTCATGATGCGTCCGAACTTAGCGGTTGCGTTGAGCGGACCGGTAAGCGGCTGCCTGGCGGGCCCGATCCTTTGCCAAGGCTTTACGCTGCTTCAGCGCCGCGGCTGCCGCCGGTTCACGACGGGCGAAGCCGATCACGACGCCCAGCGCCACCATCGACGGGATCAGCGCGGAGCCGCCGTAGGAGACCAGCGGCAGCGGGATGCCGATGACCGGCAGCAGCGCGAGCACCATGCCGACGTTGATGATCATCTGGCCCAGCAGCCAGACCAGCACGCCGAAGCTGAAGTAGCGTACGAACGGCCGGTCGGTCTGGCGCGCGACCTTGACCAGCGCGAACGCGAGGGTCAGGAAGAGGCCGACGACGAGCAGGGTGCCGACCAGGCCGAGCTCCTCGCCCAGCACCGCGAAGATGTAGTCGGTGTGGGCCTCGGGCAGGTCGCCCCACTTCTGCTGCGAGGCCCCGATCCCCTGGCCCAGGATGCCGCCCGAGCTGAGTGCGTAGAGGCCGTGGGAGGGCTGCCAGCCCTGTCCGTGGTAGTCCTTGAACGGGTCCGCGAAGCTGGTCAGCCGGGCGAGCCGCTCGGTGTCGGTGCTGATCAGGAACAGCACCGAGACGCCGATGATCGAGATCGCCATCCCGAACAGCCGCCCGGGCGCCCCGACCACCCACAGCATCCCGAGCACGATCGCGAAGAAGACCAGGGCCGTGCCGAGGTCCCGGCCGGCAAGGACGAGCCCGGTGGCCAGCGCGATGCCCGGCAGGACCGGCATCAGCACCTCGTGGAGGCTGTCGAGCCGGCGCTCCTTGAGCGCGTAGACGTGGGCGGCCCACAGGACCATCCCCAGCTTGGCGATCTCGCTCGGCTGGATCTTGACCGGGCCGGCCCCGATCCAGTTCTGCTGCCCGTTGACGTCGTGGCCCAAGAAGATGGTCAGGAAGAGCAGCACGCAGGCGACGACGTATCCCGGCCAGGCGAGCCGTCGCAGGTGCTTCGGCCTGATCCTGGAGGCGATGAACGCACACGGGATGCCGATGATCACCCAGAGCACCTGGCGCCCGACGATCGCGTAGGAGTTGCCCATGTATTGGTAGGCCCACACGCTCGAGGCGCTCAGCACCATGATCAGCCCGATGGTCAGCAGCAGCGCGGTGCTGGTGAGCAGCAGGTAGTAGGCGGCCAGCGGCCGGTTCAGCGCCACCCTCAGCGCGTGGAACCAGGCCTTGAGGTAGCCGAGGACCGACTTCGGGTACGCCTTGGCCTGCTCGGCCGAGCCGGAACCGGTCTGGTCGGGGCTGGTGGTCGTCACGGCCTACCTCCCAGTTGCGGTGCGACGTACGTCCATTACATTCTCGCCGCCGTCTCTACGTTCGCCGCGCATCTCCCCCGCGTGTCGCCCTCACGCCGGTCGAGCCGCCGGAGCCGCTAGGCGGAGGCGTGTCGAGACCAGCGACCTAGACCTGGCGGCGTACGGCGTCGGCGAAGGCGTCGCCGCGGGCCTTGTAGTCGCGGAACTGGTCCTGGCTGGCGCAGCCGGGGGCCAGGAGCACGGTGTCGCCGGGCTTGGCCAGCGCGGCGGCGATCTCGACGGCCTCCGCGAGAGCGGCCACGCCGTCGGGGTCGTCGAGCTCGACGATCTCCAGGTCGCCGGCGTGGGCGGCG
Organism: Nocardioides sp. NPDC087217; assembly: GCF_044744805.1. Classification (NCBI taxonomy): domain Bacteria; kingdom Bacillati; phylum Actinomycetota; class Actinomycetes; order Propionibacteriales; family Nocardioidaceae; genus Nocardioides; species Nocardioides sp. NPDC087217. The sequence goes on along the minus strand of NZ_JBIUZB010000006.1, from coordinate 151,673 downwards.
AGGGCCGAGGCGATCACGTCGCGGTCCTGGCCGATCAGGATGACGGCCCGCAGCCGGTCGTGGATGGAGGCGACCAGGTCCTCGAAGCGGGCACCCTTGGCCAGCCCGCCGGCGATCCAGATCACCGGGTCGTAGGCCTGCAGCGAGGCCTGGGCGGCGTGCGGGTTGGTCGCCTTGGAGTCGTCGACCCAGGTGACGCCGCCCGCCTCGGCGACGACCTCGATGCGGTGGCCGTCGGGACGGAACGACTTCAGCCCGTCGCGTACGGCGGCCTGGGAGACACCGTGCGCCCGGGCGAGCGCGGCCGCGGCCAGCGCGTTCTGGACGTAGTGGGGCGCGGCGGAGGCGAGGTCGGAGATCTGGCACAGCTCCGCGGCGGAGGTCTGACGCTCCTCGATGAAGGCCCGGTCGACCAGGATGTCCTCGACGATGCCGAGCTGACCCACCGCCGGGGTGCCGAGGGTGAAGCCGATCGCGCGGGCGCCCTCGACGACGTCGGCCTCCTCGACCAGGTGCAGCGTGGCCTCGTCGGCGACGTTGTAGACGCAGGCCCGCTCGACGCCCTCGTAGACGCGGCCCTTGTCGGCGGCGTACTCCTTCATCGAGGGGTACCAGTCGAGGTGGTCCTCGGCGATGTTGAGGACGACGGCGGCCTCGGCGCCCATCGAGGAGGTGTAGTGGAGCTGGAAGGAGGAGAGCTCCACGGCGAAGACGTCGTAGGGCTCGGGGTCCATCACGGCCTCGACGATCGGCAGGCCGACGTTGCCGACGGCGACGGACCGGAGCCCGGCGGTACGCAGGATGTTGTCGAGCATCTGCACCGTCGTGGTCTTGCCGTTGGTGCCGGTGACCGCCAGCCAGGGGGCGGCGTTGTCGGGGTCGCGCAGCCGCCAGGCGAGCTCGACCTCTCCCCAGATCGGGACCCCGCGCTCGCGCGCCTGGGCGAGCAGCGGAGCCGTCGGCCTCCAGCCGGGAGAGGTGACCACGACGTCGACGTCGTCGGGCAGCACGTGGGTGGCGCCCTCGCCGAGGCGTACGTCGGCACCCAGGATGCCGAGGAGCTTGGCCTTCTCCTGGCGCTCCTCGTCGCCGGGCGACTCGTCGAGCGCGATCACCGAGGCACCCAGGTGGGTGAGGTTGTCGGCTGCGGCGAAACCGGAGACACCGAAGCCGGCCACGACCGCCTTCACGCCCTCCCAGGAGTCGTTGCGGCCGAGCTTGTCGAGTTCTGTGAGGTCCATCAGATGGTCGCCACCCATTCGGCGTAGAAGATTCCCAGGCCGGCCGCGACGCAGAGGCCGGTGATGATCCAGAAACGGATCACCACGGTCACCTGTTCCCAGCCGAGCATCTCGAAGTGGTGATGGATCGGTGTCATCCGGAAGATGCGCTTGGGGGTCCCGGTCACCTTGCGGGTGATCTTGAACCAGCCCGTCTGCAGGATCACCGAGACCGTCTCGGTGACGAAGAGGCCACCGAGGATGATCAGCAGGAACTCGGTGTGCGACAGGATCGCGAAGCCGGCCAGCACCGAGCCGAGCGCGAGCGAGCCGGTGTCGCCCATGAAGATCCTCGCCGGGCTGGCGTTCCACCACAGGAAGCCGATGCAGGCGCCGCTGATCGCGGCGCCGAGGATCGCCATGTCGAGCGGGTCGCGCACCTCGTAGCAGGTGCCGATCTCGACGCTCGGTCGGCCGCAGCGCTGGTTGTTCTGCCAGATCGAGATGATCGTGTAGGCGGCGAAGACGATCGCCGAAGACGCCGCCAGCAGCCCGTCCAGGCCGTCGGTGAGGTTGGTGGCGTTGGACGTGCCGGTGACCATGATCCAGAAGATCACCAGCAGCAGGGCGCCACCGAGCCAGTAGAGGATCCCGTCGCCGCCGAGGAAGTGTGGGCCGAAGTCACGGATGAAGGAGAGCTGGTCCGCCGCCGGCGTGATGCCGTCGGCGTTGGCCAGGCCGGGGTGGATCGCCACCGCGCCGAAGCCCACCGCGACCAGCGTCTGCCCGACCATCTTGGACCACGCGCGCAGACCGAGGTTGCGCTGCATGAAGACCTTGATGAAGTCGTCGACGAAGCCGACCGCGGCCATGCCCACCAAGAGGAAGAGCAGCAGATAGGCCGTCGCGCTCGGGGCGTCCCCGGTCAACAGCTTGGCCGCGAAGTAGCCCACGACGACCGAGATCACGATCGCGACGCCACCCATGGTCGGGGTGCCGCGCTTGGTGCGGTGGGTCGTCGGGCCGTCCTCGCGGATCTCCTGGCCGTAGCCCAACTTCGTGAACTGTACGATCGCAAATCGGGTGCCGAGCAGCGAGAACAGAAGCGCAATCGCTCCGCTCAGCAAGATCGCTCTCATGTCAGCCGGGTGCCTTCCTTGCCATGCCGTTCCATGTCCTTGCCCCCGGGCCGGTGTGCATAGCGAAGACACCGGCCCCCGGCATTCTTCCCTACGGGTTCGCCGGCTCTGCGGCACCCCGCCGTATCAGCACATCGATCACTGTGTGGCCAACGCCGCACGGACGACCTCGCGGTCGTCGAACGGGTGCGTGACGCCGTTGATCTCCTGGCCCGTCTCGTGCCCCTTACCTGCGACGACGACGATGTCACCGGGCTCGGCGAGGCTGATCGCACGGACGATCGCGGCCCGCCTGTCGCCGATCTCCTCGACGCTCGCGGACCCGCCGGTGGCGCCCTCGAGCACCTGCCGCCGGATGCTCGCCGGGTCCTCGGTGCGCGGGTTGTCATCGGTGACGATCACGTGGTCGGCCAGCCGCGCGCTGATCTCCCCCATGATCGGCCGCTTGCCGGTGTCGCGGTCTCCCCCGGCACCGATCACCACGATCAGCCGGGACTCGGTCAGCGGACGGAGGGTGCCGAGCGCGGCCTCGACCGCGTCCGGCTTGTGCGCGTAGTCGACCACGACGGTGAACGGCTGGCCCTCGTCGATCCGCTCGAGCCGGCCCGGGACACCGGAGCCCTTCGCGAGGGCGGTCGCGACGTCGCGCACCACCGTCTCGTCGCCGTACGCGTGGTGGATGCTCGCCAAAGCGGCCAGGGTGTTGCTGACGTTGTAGTCGCCGGCCAGCGGGCTGGCGCCCGGGAACTCCAGGCCGTCGGGGCCGTGGACGGTGAAGGTGGAGCCGTCGGGGCGCAGCTCGACGTCGGTGGCGCGCCAGTCGGCGGTGTCGTCGTGAAGGGCGTAGGTGAGGATCGGGATGGTCGCCTCGGCGGCGAGGCGGCGGCCGTGCTCGTCGTCGATGTTGACGATGCCCAACATCGCCCGCTCCGAGGTGAACAGGTCGGCCTTCGCGGCGTAGTAGTCCTCGACCGTCTCGTGGAAGTCGAGGTGGTCGCGGCCCAGGTTGAGGAAGACGGCGACATCGAAGACGACCCCGTCCACGCGGCCCATCACCAGCGCGTGGGAGGAGACCTCCATGGCGCACGCCTCGGTCCCCTCCTCGACCATCCGGGCGAAGAGACCGTGCAGGTCGGGAGCCTCGGGCGTGGTCAGCGGCGTCTTCACGTCGCGCCCGCCGATCCGGGTGCCGACGGTGCCGATGACGCCGGCGCGGTGGCCGGCGTCGAGCAGCGCGCTCTCAGCCAGCCGGGTGGTCGTCGTCTTGCCCTGCGTGCCGGTGACCCCGATCAGCCGCAGCCTGCCCGAGGGGTTGCCGTAGACGCGGGCCGAGAGCGCGCCGAGCACCGTACGCGGTCTCTCGACGAGCAGTACGGGCAGCTCACCGAGACCCTGGGCCACCAGCTCGGCGGCGCCGGCGGCGTCGGTGAGCGCCGCGACCGCGCCGGCCTCGACGGCACTGGCGGCGTAGCTGGCGCCGTGCGCCCGGCTCCCGGGGAGGGCGGCGTAGAGATCGCCGGGCAGCACCCGTTGGGAGCTCAGCGAGACTCCGGTGACACGGGCCTCGCCGCGCACCTCCAGGCCGAACTCGCCGGCCAGCTCGGCCAGCGTCACCGGCTCGGTCACTCGCGGGCGGGTCGGGCTCTTGGGATCCGCCGTCTCGTACGCACTGCTCACCTGGCGAAGGTTATCCGCCCGGCGGGACCAGGTCCCGCCGGGCCGACCCTGGCGTGGCGTTCAGGCGTGGCGTAGCTGGGTCAACGCTGCGGCGCTGAGCTCGTGCGGCTCCTGGCCGGGAACGACGAGCACGACAGGTACGCCGGCGTTCCGCACGACCGCAGAGGTGATCGAGCCGTCGGCGAGCTGGGCGGCACGACCGCGGGGCGAGGAGCCGAGCGCGATCGTGCTGACCCTGGCCTCGGTGGCGTACCTGGCCAGCACCATCCCGGCGCTGGCGTGGTCGCCGACGCTGTGCAGCACCAGGCCGGTCGCGGTCACGCCGCGGGCGGCGAGGCGGTCCAGGTGGGCGCGTACGGTCGCGGCGGCCATCTCCGGCTCCTCGGCGTCGATCGCCAGCTCCTCGACCACGTCGGTCTCGCGGACGTGGACCACCTCGAGCGGCGCGCCCTCGGCGGCGGCCATCTCGGCCGCCCGGTCGACGACCGCGTCGGCGTCGAGGGTGGCGCCGACGGCCACCAGCACGGGGCGGCCCTCACCACGGACCGGTCCGACGGGCTCGAGCGTCGGCGCGACCGGCTCGGCGGTCTCGGCCGACTCGGCGGCCGTGATCAGCCGGTGGCCGCTGGCCAGGACGGGGATCGCGATCAGGAACGCGGCGGCGCCGACGTAGAAGGCCACCGACTGGTCGGTCGCCTCGGCGATCTTGCCCGCGGCGAAGGGTGCCAGACCGCCGCCGATGAAGCGTACGAAACCGTAGGCCGACGACGCGATCGGCCGCTCCACCGGCGAGACCAGCATGACCGCCTGGGTGGTCAGCGTGTTGTTGAGGCCGACGAAGATGCCGGACAGGATCACGGCCACGATGACCACGGTCGGCGAGGAGACGCCCAGGCCGATGACGGCGAGCAGGGCCCCGAGACCGAGCAGGTTGACGTAGAGGGTCGGCGCGGTGCCGAAGCGGCGCTGCGCCCACGGCGCGCCCCACACGGCGAAGACGGCGACCAGGATGCCCCAGGCGAAGAAGACCCAGCCGAGCTGGAGCGGGTCGTGCAGGCCCATCGGGTAGGGCGCGTAGCCGAGCAGCGTGAAGAAGCCCCAGTTGTAGAGCAGCGCCATGATGCCCATCGTCAGCAGCCCGCGGTGGCGCAGTGCGGCGAGCGGCGCGAGCAGGCTGACCTTCTTCTCCGGCTTGGGCGTCGGCGGCAGGAAGACCAGCGTGGCGACCAGCGCGATCGCCATCAGCGCGGAGACGCCGAAGAACGGGCCGCGCCAGGAGATGCCACCGAGGACGCCGCCGAGGAGCGGACCGACCGCGATGCCGAGGCCGAGCGCGGTCTCGTAGAGGATGATCGCCCCCGCGAACCCTCCGGTCGCGGAGCCGACGATGACGGCGAGGCTGGTGGAGATGAACAGCGCGTTGCCCAGACCCCAGCCGGCCCGGAAGCCGACGATGCCGTCGACACCGTCGACGGTCCCAGCCAGACCGGCGAACACGACAATCAGCACCAGGCCGAGGATCAGCGTCCACTTGGCGCCGATCCGGCTGGAGACCCAGCCGACGCCGATCATCGCCACGGCGGTCACCACGAGGTAGCTGGTGAACAGCAGCGACACCTGCGCGGGCGTCGCGGCCAGCTCCTCGGCGAGCACCGGGAGGATCGGGTCGACGAGCCCGATGCCCATGAACGACACCACGCACGCGAACGCGACCGCCCACACGGCGCGTGGTTGCTTGAACGGACTTGCGGCAGCTGCCCCTTGGTGGGAGCTCATTCTTCTTGCCTCTTCTCAGACGTTGGTTTCGTACGCGTCGCCGTGCCGCCGGCGCGTCAGGAGTCGAGCACGGCGTCGACGAGCCGGTCGAGGGCCGGCAGCGCCGCCGCTATGGCGGCACGGTCCTCGGCGGAGACCCTGGCCAGGGCTGCGTCGAGCACACCGGCTCGCTGCCCGCGCCTGGTCTCGAGGACCTCTCGTCCGGAGTCGGTGACCTCGACGAGGACCGCCCGGCGGTCGGCGTCATCGGCGACTCGGGCGAGCATCCCCTGCTGGGTGAGCCGGTTGACCAGCTGCGTCATCGCGGGCTGGGAGACCCCGGCGACCCGCGCCAGGTCGGTCACCCGCTGCGGCCCGGTCCTCGCCAGTCCGGCCAGCACCGTGGCCGCCGTCGGCGACACGTCCCCCGCCGTCGACACCTCCCGCACCAGTCGCACCACCTTCTCGAGGGCGAGCGACAGGTCACGTCCGGAGGCTGAAGTCGTGCTCACACACGAAATATAACATACCTATGTTATGCATTCGCCGTGAACCATCTGTCTCTTCCGTCACAGCGCACAGGCAATGCCTGCACTTCTCTGGTGTTGCATTGCCAGAGAAGTGCAGGCATACCCGGTTAACCGGGTACTCCTGCAGCCGGCGCAGCTCACCAACCAGTGGGTATCTTCGACGGCTCGGTGCCGGTCGGCGGGACACCGTAGCGGCGCAGGACGAAGGACATGATCTGGGAGAAGACCGGGCCGGTGACGGTGCCACCGCCACCGCCGTTGCCGGGGTTGTGGATCGCGACATAGACCGTGAACCGCGGGTCGTCGGTGGGGGCGAAGCCGCCGAAGGAGACCGTGGTGGTGCCGTCGTAGCACTTGCACTCGGAGTTGACCCGCTGCGCGGTTCCGGTCTTGCCGGAGACGCGATAGCCGGGGACGGCGGCCTGCTTGGCGGTGCCGTTGACGGGGTCGTTGATGACCCGCTCCATCATCTCCGCGGTCTGGGTGGCGGCCTCCTCGGAGACGACACGGGTGCGATCGGCGGTGTCGGTGCCGACCTCGATGCCGGAGTTGTTCGTGGCGCTCCCGGCGATCAGGCTGGGGTCGATGCGTACGCCGTCGTTGGCGATCGTGTTGAGCGCGGCGGTCATCTGCACCGCGTTGACCGAGATCGACTGGCCGAAGTCGATGCGGTCCTCGTCGGCCGGGTTCCAGGTCTCCGGCGAGGCGAGCAGACCGGCCGACTCGGTGTCGAGGCCGAGACCGGTGCGCCGGCCCTGTCCGAAGGCGGCCAGGTAGTCGCGCAGTTGGCCGTCCTCGTACTTGTCGGCCGCCATCACGGTGCCGATGTTGGAGGACTTCGCGATCACCCCGGCCAGGGTGAGCTTCTCCATGCCGTGCTCGTACCAGTCGTGGATGTCGGCGTCGCCCGAGCGGTAGGACCCCGGCACCTTGAGCCGGGTCGAGGGCGAGACGAGCCCCTGGTCGAGCAGGCCGGCGACGGTGAGCACCTTCTGCACCGAACCGGGCTCGTAGACGTTGGAGAGGGCGTTGCTCCCGCGCAGGGCCTTCGGCGAGGCGGCCGGGTCACGGGCGTCGAAGGTCGGGTAGTCGGCCAGGCTCAGGATCTCGCCGGTCTGGGTGTCCATCACGACCGCCATCCCCGACTCCGCACGCGACTTCTGCACGGCGTCCATCAGGGTCTGCTGGACGTAGTACTGCAGGTCGCGGTCGATGGTGAGGGTCAGGTCGTTGCCGTCGACCGGATCGACGCGGTTGTTGGTGCCCAGCGGCATCCGGGTGCCGCTGATCGGGCTGGTCGCGTCGTACTCGGCGTGGCCGTCCTTGCCGGCCAGGTGCTTGTCGAAGGCGGCCTCGAGGCCGGCGAGGGGGCCGTCGTTGCCCATGAAGCCGACCAGGTTGGCCGCGACGTCACCGTTGGGGTAGTTGCGCAGCGGGTCACGGCTGGTCCACAGCCCCTGGTAGCCCTTGGCCTTGGCGCGCTCCACCACGTCGGTGGCCTTGGTCGCGACGACCTGACGGTCGATGTACTGGAACCGGCTCCCGTCCTTACGCAGCTTGGCGAGCGCCGAGGCGTAGTCGACCCCGAGCTCCTTGGCCAGGAACGCGGCGATCGCCGGGGCGTCCTTCTTCGTCTGCTTCGGGTCGGCCAGGACCATCAGCCCGTCGGAGGAGTCGGCCAGCGCCTCGCCGTCACGGTCGAGGATCTCGCCGCGCTCGGCCGGCAGCACGACGTCGACGACGTTCTCGGCGGCCGCCATCGCGGCGTACGAGTGCGGGTCGATGCCCTGCAGCTGCACCAGCCGGCCCCCGAAGACCGAGAGCACCATCGCCACCAGGATGAAGCCGACGCGGAGCCGGATGTGCACCGGCCCGCGTCGCTGCGTCGCCTTCGGCGTGGACTTCGGGGCAGGGCGGCGCGCCGGCCGGCGGACCTTCCGCTTGACCTGTCGCTGGGCCATCGCTCCGCTCCCCTACCGAGCCTCGCCCGAAGACGTACGCTGCTGCTCCTCGGCTGCCTGCTTCTCCGCCGCCTCCTGGTCGCGCTTCTTCTCCGCGAGCTCGGCCGCCTTCTTCTTCGCAGCGGCCGCCTCGGCCGCCTTCTGCTCGGCGAGCAGCACGCTGTAGGGCTTGGCGACCTTCGGGTGCAGCGGCGGCGTCGCGGAACGGTCGGCCGCGGCCGCCTCCCCCTCGATCTTCGCCTCGGGGACCCGGAGCATGGCCGCGTTCTGCGGGACGACCATGCCGAGATCCTTCGCCTTGGCGGCGATCTTGTGCGGGTCCTCCATCTTCTTCAGCTCACCGTCGAGCGCCTGCTCCCGGGCGGCCAGCGTGGTCGCCTGCTCCTGGAGACGCTGCTCCTGGAAGGCCGACTGCTGCATGGAGGTGTTGAAGACGAGCAGACCCACGACGCCACCGATGAGCAGCATCGAGACGAGCACGACGAACGGCAGCCGCGGCGCCATCGGGGCAGGCAGCGGCGCAGGCACGGCGGTGAGCCGTGCCTGGGTCGTCTCGGTGGCCCGGTCCGGGCTGCGTACGGGCGCCTGCGGCGCGGCGGAGATGCTCATCTGGCTGCTCCAGGGTTCGACTTGGGAAGGTTGGTTCGGGGCTTGGTGCGCTCCACAGCGCGCAGTCGCACCGAGGCGGCGCGCGGGTTCTCCTCGATCTCTGCTTCGTTGGCCTGCTCGGCACCACGGGTGAGCAGACGGAACGACGGCTCGGCCTCGGGCGGCACGATCGGCATGTCGGGAGGTACGTCCAGCTTCGTCGCCTCGGCGAAGGCCCGCTTGGTGAGCCGGTCCTCGAGCGAGTGGTAGGACTCGACCACCACTCGGCCACCGACGCCGACGGCCTCGAGAGAGTCCGGCAGTGCCGTACGCAACGCCCCGAGCTCGTCGTTGACCTCCATCCGCAGCGCCTGGAAGGTGCGCTTGGCCGGGTGTCCGCCGGTGCGACGGGCAGGTGCCGGGATCTCCGCGTAGAGAAGCTCCACCAGAGGCCCGCTCGTCGTGAACGGCACCGTCTCGCGACGCTTGACGATGGCGTAGGCGATCTTCTTGGCGAACTTCTCCTCGCCGTAGTCCCGCAGTATCCGGGTCAGGTCGGCCGCGGAGTAGTTGTTGAGGACGTCCGCCGCGGTCTGACCCCGGGTGGCATCCATCCGCATGTCGAGCGGCGCGTCCTCCGCGTAGGCGAAGCCACGCTCGCGCTGGTCGAGCTGCATCGAGGAGACACCGAGGTCGAAGAGGACCCCCTGGACCTCGGCCAGGCCCTGCCCGGCGACGACGTCGAGGATCTCGTCGTAGACCGCGTGGACGCCTGTCCACCGGTCGCCGAAGCGGGCCAGCCGCTCCCCCGCGATGCCGAGGGCGTAGGTGTCTCGGTCGATGCCGATCACCCGCGACCCGGGAATGCGCTCGAGGACGGCCTCGGTGTGACCACCGTGACCGGTCGTGCAGTCGACGAGCACGCCGCCATCGGCGAGCGCCGGCGCGAGCAGGTCGACGATGCGGTCGAGCATCACCGGCACGTGCTTCTGGTTCGTCACCGCCTCGACCCCCATCGCACGGCTTCGTCTGGTGTGTTCTCCCCGGCTCTTCGGTAGAGCCACGGGCTGACAACGCCACGGATCCGCAGAGCCAGGTCTCATGCCCGCTCCGTCACCACCAGGTGCCGTCCGGAGCCGGGGAAGGTGCCCCGGATGGCTGGATGAGTGGAGCGGGACTGAGACCTCGTCCTGCGGATCCGCTGTTGACTTGTTTCGTTTCTGATCAGCTCTGTTGCTTGTCGCTTTGTCGATCTGTCCCTTTGTCAGTCCGTCGACTCGTCGAGGTCTGCGAACTTGGCCTGTGCACCCGCGGAGTACTCCGCCCACTTGGCCGGGTCCCAGATCTCGATCCGGTCCATCACACCGATCACGACCACGTCCTTGACGATCCCGGCGTAGTCGCGCAGGAGCGGCGGAATGCCGATCCGGCCCTGCTTGTCGGGTGTCGTCTGCTCGGCCCCCGCAAAGAGGACACGGGCGTAGTCACGTGCGTCCCGAGAGGTGAGCGGCGTCTGCTGGGCCCGCTGCGCCTCCTGCATGAAGACGTCCTCGGGCCACACCACGAGGCAGTTCTCCTGACCTTGCGTCACGACAACCCCCTCCGCCAGTCGATCTCGGAACTTTGCCGGGAGGAAGATCCGGCCCTTCTCATCGAGCTTCGGCGTGTACGTGCCCATGAAGAACATGTGCTCGCCCCCGCGGTCAGCTCAACGTGGATCGTTCCTCCACTTTGCCCCACCGTACCCCACAATCCCCCACATTCAAACCACCTTCCTCCCCCACGAGGTGATTTCCCACCACCACCCGCTCCCCCGGCCCGCGTGCGGCGGAGGCCGGCGGCGTACCGCCTACAGGTCACAGTCGGGTGAATGACGCAGACGCCCGTAGGCGCTACCCCGTACGGTGTTCCCATAAGCAGGGTGAGTCGGAAGGACGCGACGTGACGACGCCGTTGGAGGCCTCATCGAATGGGGCAGAGATCGAGACATTGGTGCGGGTCGCGGGCCGCATTCGCGACAGCATCGAGAAGGTGATCGAAGGAAAGACCGACGTCGTCGACTCCACGCTGACCGTGCTGCTCGCCGAGGGACACCTCCTGATCGAGGATGTGCCCGGGGTCGGCAAGACCCAGCTCGCGAAGGCGCTGGCGCGCTCGATCGACTGTTCGGTGCGTCGCATCCAGTTCACGCCCGACCTGCTCCCGAGCGATGTCACCGGGGTGTCGATCTTCAACCAGAACACCCGGGAGTTCGAGTTCCGCCCGGGTGGCATCTTCGCCAACATCGTGGTCGGCGACGAGATCAACCGGGCCTCCCCCAAGACCCAGTCGGCGCTGCTGGAGTGCATGGAGGAGCATCAGGTCACCGTCGACAACGTGACCTACCAGCTGGAGTCGCCCTTCATGGTGATCGCGACCCAGAACCCGATCGAGATGGAGGGGACGTACGCCCTCCCCGAGGCGCAGCGCGACCGGTTCATGGCGCGGGTCTCGGTCGGCTATCCGCCGGTCGGCTCCGAGATCGCGATGCTGGCCAGCCACAGCGCGGCCAACCCCCTCGACGACCTCGACCCGGTCACCGACGCAGTGGAGATCCGCAAGCTCGTCGGCGTCGTCAACCAGGTCTACGTCTCGGAGGCGGTCCGCCGCTACACCGTGGCGCTGACCGCGGCGACCCGCACCAACAACGAGCTCGCCCTGGGCGCCTCGCCGCGGGCGAGCCTCCACCTGCTCCGGGCCGCCAAGGCTCATGCCGCCCTGCACGGACGCGAGTTCGTCCTCCCCGATGACGTACGCAGGCTGACCGGTCCGGTCCTTGCCCATCGTCTCCTCCCCAGCGCCTCCGCGGCGATGCACGGCCGGTCGGTCACCGACATCCTCGAGTCCGTCGTGTCCGCCGTGCCGGTGCCACAGACCTGACCCTCGGGCCGACTTCAAGGAGGGGCGCGATGCGTGAGGCGCTGTCCGGACTGACCATCCGGGGCCGGGCTTTCCTGGCCGCCGGGATCACCGCCATCGTCTGCGGGATCCTGCTGGACCAGTCCACACTGTCCCGGATCGGGATGCTGCTGGTCGCGCTGCCGCTGGTCACAGCGGTGGTCGCCGCCTGGGGCCGCTACCGGCTCGCACTGGTCCGCCACATCGAGCCGCACCTGACCGAGGCCGGTCAGCCGGCCAAGGTCGAGCTCACCATCGCCAACGAGGGCCGGATCCCCACCGGGACCCTGCTGCTGGAGGAGACGGTGCCGTACGCCCTGGGTGGGCGCCCCCGCTTCGTGGTCGACCGGATCGGCTTCGGGTGGCGCCACAAGCTCGGCTATCAGATCCGCTCCGAGATCCGGGGCCGCTTCGACATCGGCCCGATGCGCGTGACCGTGGCCGACCCGTTCGGCCTGGTCGAGCTCAACCGCGCCTTCCAGTCCACGGTCCCGTTCACGGTCACGCCGAGAGTGGTCCCGTTGCCCCCGACTCCCCTGACCGGCAACGCGACCTCGTCGGGCGACTCCCGGCCGAGGGCGTTCCTCGGGGGCAGCGCGGAGGACGTCACGGTGCGTGAATACCGCCGCGGCGACGAGCTGCGACGGGTGCACTGGCGCAGCTCGGCCCGCCTCGGCGAGCTGATGGTGCGCCGCGAGGAGCAGCCCTGGCAGGCCCGCGCCACCGTCTTCCTCGACAATCGTCGCTCGGTCCACCGCGGCCAGGGCGCGGGCTCCTCCTTCGAGCACGCTGTCGTGGTCGCCGCCTCAGTCGCCGTGCACCTGGTCGAGGCCGGCTACTCGGTGCGGCTGGTGACCTCCGGCGGAAACACCCCCGGCGCCGCGGGCAGCGGTGAGCTCAACGCCGGCTGGCACGATCGCGAGGGCCAGGCCGATGCGGCCGCCCTGCTGGAGGCGCTCGCCGTGGTCGAGACCGTCCAGCACCACCGCATCGACGCCTCCTGGATCGGCGAGGCCGGGCAGGGCGGAGTCACCGTGGCGGTGCTCGGCTCCCTCGACGAGGACGACGCGGGCGTGCTTCGCCGGGTGCGACACCGCACCGGGGCCGCGCTCGCCTTCTCGCTCGCCGTCGACGGCTGGAGCGCGGTGCACCTGGCACCGGAGCAACGGCGGCCCAGCGGCGTACCTCTGCTCATCCAGCACGGCTGGAAGGCGGTCGAGCTCGGGGTCGGCGACTCGGTGGCCACCCGCTGGCGCGAGCTCGGCACCCGGGGCGCGGCAGCAGGAGCGGGGGCGGCGCGATGATGACCTCCCGAGACGCGCGCGGCGTCGTGCCCGCCATGGCGGTGCCGCTGACGTGCTTCCTGACCGTCCTGTTCGCGCTGTCGTCGTGGGGCTCGTTCACGAGCACCCGGTTCCCCTACCTCGGCCCCATCCTGGTCGCCGGCCTGCTCGTGGTCGGCACCGGCATCTCCGCGCGGCTGCTGCGCGTGCACGACGCGGTCGTGGTCCTGCTGCAGGTGCTTCTCGGCACGATCGCGACCGGCCTGCTGGTCGTGCAGCACCCCTTCCCCGTCACCGGCGGCGGCCGGGCCCGGGTCACGGCCGAGATGACCGAGGCGTACGTCGCGTTCAATCCGTTCGACCTGCCGATGTCCGGGTCGGAGGTGGCGCCCTACCTCATCCCGGGCGGTGTCGCGGCGGTGCTGCTGGCCGACGTCCTCGCCGTCTCGCTGCGGCGGCCGCCGATGATGGGGCTCGTGGTGCTGGGCGTCTTCACGGTGCCGTTCAGCATCATCGGCGCCGGCGGGTGGGGCGGTGTCTCCTGGGTCGTCTTCGCGCTCACCGCGATCTCGTTCCTGGTGATGCTGCGCCTCGACCGAGCCCAGCAGCTGAGCCGCTGGGGCCGGCGCCTCGACGACGACCTCCCGGTGGTGCCCGCCGCCGGGCCGGCGGTCATCGGCGTCTCCGCGGTAGTGATCGCGCTGCTCACCCCGGCGTGGCTGCCCAGCCCGAACGTCTCCCTTCCCGGTCTGGGTCCGGGCGACGGCGACGGCCCCCTGCGCGTGATCAACCCGACCGTCGGGCTCTACGACGACCTGCGCCGGCAGAGCGACCAGGTGATGGTGTCGGTGACCCCCGTCTACGGCGACACCGAGACTCCCCCGTCCTATCTCCGCGTCGGAGCCCTGACCAAGTTCACCGGCACGGAGTGGACCTCGGGCAACCGCGACGTGCCCTCCGACCACAGCGGCGTGGCCACCTTCGAGCCGCCGATGTCCGACGCGACCCTGCTCGGCGATCCCACGACCTACCAGCTGCGGGCGAGCGCGAAGTTCCAGTCGACCTGGCTGCCGATCTTCGCCCATCCCCTCGAGGTCACCGCCCGGGGGCCGTGGCGCTACGACGAGGACACCCTCGACTTCATGTCCACCGAGGGCAGGGACCAGACCGTCGCCGGCCAGAGCTGGCGGATGACCGCCGCCCCCGTCGAGCCGTCCCAGGAGCGCCTCCTGGCCGCCGGCGACCCCGGGGTCGGCGCCCCTCCGGGCATGACCGACCTACCGCTGCTCCCCGACGAGATCGAGGAGATCGCCCTGGAGCGGACCGCCGGCCAGGACCGGCCGTTCACCAAGGCGGTCGCCCTGCAGAACTGGTTCCGCCACAGCGGCGAGTTCACCTACAGCCTGGAGCGTGACGTCGGCTCCGACAGCGCGGCCCTGCTGGACTTCCTGACCGACAACAAGGTCGGCTACTGCCAGCAGTACGCCACGGCCATGGCCGTGCTCGCTCGCGAGCTCGGCATCCCGGCCCGGGTCGCCTTCGGCTTCCTGGGCGGCGACCAGGACGAGGACGGCGTGTGGCAGTTCCGCGGCCGAGACCTGCACGCCTGGCCCGAGCTGTGGTTCGAGGACATCGGCTGGATCCGCTTCGAGCCGACCCCGGCGGCCGCCGACACCAGCGAGCCCGGCTACACCACCGGTGCGCTGGGCAACGCCCGCAACGAGCCGGATGCACCTGTCCCCAGCGCCGGCACAAGCGTCGCGCCGGTGCCCAACCGTCCGCAGCGCGAGGCGCCCGAGACGCCCGAGGTCGCCGACACCGGCACCGAGGAGTCCAACGCCGGCGCCGTCTGGACCGGTCTGGGGATCGTCGCTCTGGTCGGCCTGGTCGCGCTCGCCGCGCCGGCGGTGATCCGGCGCCGGCGGCGTACGACTCGCCTCGCGGGCGACGCCGAGGCCGGCTGGAGCGAGCTGGGCGACACCGCGATCGACCTCGGTCTCCCCTGGACCGGCACCCGTTCACCTCGGGAGGAGGCCACCGGCCTGGCGCCGCATCTGCAGGATCGCGAGCCGATGCTCGCGCTGCAGCGGATCGTGGCCGCCGTCGAGCGCAACCGCTATGCGGAGCACCGCGACACCGCGGCGATCGGGGACGACGTACGCCTCGTCTCGGCCGCGCTCAGGGAGCACGCCGATCGGCGTGCCCGTCGCCGGGCGCGCCTGTGGCCGGCGTCGGTCTTCCGCCGCCCGCCGGCACCAGCCTCCGACGGACCGGTCGCGCGGTCCGAGCGGGAGCTGATCTCGTCCTAGAGGTCCCTCTGAGAGGTCGTTCTCTCAGAGGTCGTTGTCGCGGCGGCGCTGCTTCCAGCGCTCGCTGGCCCGGTCGAAGAACGAGCTGCGGGGTGTGTGGTCCCCGTCGTCCTCCTCGACCGCGGCAGCACCACGAAGAGCGGTGAGCAGCACGGAGGTCGAGGCCAGCATCACCAAGAAGCCGACCACCCCGACGATCCACATCCGTGAGATCACACCGGTCATCAGCAACGCGACACCACCGGCGAGCACGATGCCCGCGATGACCGCGTGTCGACGTTGGGCACGGCGCAGGGCCGTGCCTCGGAGGGCGGAGGCGAACTTCGGGTCCTCCGCCGAGAGCGCGCGCTCCATCTGCTCGAGCAGGCGAAGCTCCTCTTCCGAGAGTGGCACCGTACCTCCCATGTCCTGTTGGGGTATCTCCAAGTCTAGGCTGGCCAACCTGAAGGCGGTAGTGAGCCCAGAAAATTCTTGCCCCTTGACGTTCTGCCACATGGCACAACCAGAACCGATTGTGTCAAGCAAAGTGGCGGGTGCGTCAACCCCGGCCCTGATCGAGCAGGCTTGCGCGGCGTACGAGGCTGGATCCGAAGCGTTCGGCGACCTGGTCGATGGCGCGGTCGGCCTCGGACCAGCCCCGCTCCCGCTCGCCGAGCACCAGCTGCCGGTCGGTGCCCTCGCGGGCGACCAGGTGCTCGACCCGGACCCCGACCAGGCGCAGCGCCCGGCCGCGGAGATTCAGCTCGTCGTAGAGGCGGACCGCGGTGGCGTGCACCTCCTGGGTGACGTCGGTGGGATCAGGCAACGTGCGCGAGCGCGAGATGGTCTTGAAGTCGGTGAACCGCACGGTGAGCGCGACCGTGCGGCCGACCGTGCCTGCCCGCCGCATCCGCCGGGTGACCCGGGCCGAGAGGCGCAGCAGCTCGCGGACGATGTCCTCGCGGTCGCTCAGATCGTGCCCGAAGGTCTCCTGGGCGCCGGTGGACCGGTCAGGCAGGTCGGGGCCGAGCCGCCCGGTCAGCTCCCGCTGGTCGGTGCCGGTGGCGAGCCGGTGCAGGTGGCCACCGAGGCGCGGGCCGAGGATCTGGTGGAGGGTCGGCACCGGGGTGCGGGCGATGTCGCCCACCGTCTCGAAGCCGAGTCGCCGCAAGCGGGTCCTCGTGCTCGGGCCGACCCCGTAGAGCTCACCGACGTCGAGCGGGTGGAGGAAGCCGGGGATCTCCTCCGGCCGGACGACCACGACCCCGTCGGGTTTCGCCTTGCGGCTGCCGACCTTGGCCACGCTCGGGGTGGGCGCGACGCCGACCGAGCAGGTGATGCTCAGCTCCTCGGCGATCTGGCGACGGATCCGCTGGGCGATCCTCTCGGGGCTCCCGAAGAGCTTTGTCGCTCCCCGTACGTCGAGGAACGCCTCGTCGACGCTGACCACCTCCACCAGTGGGGTGGCGCGACGGAAGATCTCGCGGACCCGATGGGAGACCTCGGCGACCTCACCGAAGTCGAGACGGACCGAGACGAGCTGAGGGCACAGCCGTCTCGCCATCGAGCCCGGCATCGCGGCCTTGACCCCGTAGGCGCGTGCCGGATAGTTGGCGCAGGTCACCACTCCCCTTGCGTGACCCCCGACGACGACCGGCTGGTCCCA
Source organism: Nocardioides sp. NPDC087217 (assembly GCF_044744805.1). Lineage (NCBI taxonomy): Bacteria > Bacillati > Actinomycetota > Actinomycetes > Propionibacteriales > Nocardioidaceae > Nocardioides > Nocardioides sp. NPDC087217. The sequence goes on along the minus strand of NZ_JBIUZB010000006.1, from coordinate 134,629 downwards.
GAGCTCGGGCTGGTGCCTGATCGCCACAGAAACGAAGAAGGCGTCCATGTCGACATGGAGGATCGGGGTGCCGGTCACCCCGGACCTCCGAGGCGGTGCCTAGCGAAGCGAAGCGAGCAGATGCACCTGCGAAGCCAGCGGCAGGTAGTCCGCGCGGGTCGAGGCCCGCTGCTCGAGCTCGACGAGAGCGTTGGTTGCACCAGGGTCGACATCGAGCAATGACCCAGGAACGTGATCCACGAAGACACGTACGCCACGAACGTCGGTGACCTCGAAGCCCGCGGCCTCGAGCAGCCCGGTGACCTCGTCGAGCGCGAAGCGGCGACCGGAGCGCCCCTGCGGAGCGGTGTCGTCGAGGAGCTCGGCGGCCTGCGCGAAGTGGCCGGCCAGAGCGCGGGAGAGGACGGCGGCGGTGCGCTGGGCGACCAGCAGGCTGAGCGTGCCGCCGGGACGGAGCACCTCGCGGATCCCTGCCAGCGCCGCTGCGGGGTCGGGGACGACCTCGAGGACACCGTGGCAGAGCACCACGTCGGCACCGCTGGGGTCGGCGACGTCGGAGAGCGCGGCGAGGTCGCCCTGGCGCGCGTCGACGGAGACGCCGGCCTCGCGGGCCCGGCGGTCGAGCGCGGCCAGCGCGTCGGGGCTGGGGTCGACGACGGTGACCCGGTGGCCGAGCCCGGCGATGCGTACGGCTGAGGTGCCGGTGCCGCCGCCGATGTCGAGGACGTCGAGCGGGCCGGAGGCCAGGACCGGGTCGAGCGCGTCCCAGACGGCGACGGTCCGGGCGCCTGCCCGACGACTGGTTGAAGCGGAGCCAGCTGACATGAGGCCAAGCGTAGGCCCTGCCTCCCACCCTGCGTACGCCACACCTGGATCAGCCCACGAGGCGGTCGTGCCGGGACAGGGTGGCCTGCGAGGTGTGAGCCATCAGCCCGAGCGACTCCTCGACGACGGCGAGGAACCGGTCGGCGTCACGCACCTGCTCGTCGGCCTCCTCCGCGGTGACCGCACGGATCGAGCCGGCCTCCGCGGCGGCGCGCTTGGCGGCGCCGGCGGCGAAGTAGTCGGCCCACTCGGAGAGCTCGGGCGCGACCTTCTTGAGACGGACCCAGGCGTTCCACGGGCGACGGCGACCGGCGCGGCTCGCGGCCTCGACGGGATCGGTGCGGGCGGCAATCAGCGCGGCGGCGGCCTGGAGCGCGGCGACGTGAGCGATGGCGTACCTGCTCGGCACGTCGTCGGCCACGGTCGCCTCCGCGAGGGTCTCGGTGGCTCGGAAGAGGTAGCTGTGCGTCGTGGCCGGCAGCAGATGCATCGGGTCGTCCTTCTCGCTCACGGTCGACCCCGCAGTGGACGGCTCCGGCGGGCGTCGGGGGTCGAGGACGACGCCCGCCAGAGCCTGGTTGTTCGAACATCTGTTCGAACACGTGATCAAACTACACCCCGCCACCGACAGTCACAAGGACGAATCGAGGACGGGGCGTGTCGAGGGGTGGTGCGGGTCGCTCAGTCGTCGGCGACGGCGCCGCGAATGAGGTGCGGCGGGTGGATGTAGCGGGTGTTGGCCGGCAGCCACATGACCACCAGCAGCCCCGCGGCGATGACGATCGCGATCGTGGTGAGCACGCTGATGATCACCGGAGGGCCAGTCAGGATGCCGCCGACGCTGGCCACCGCGGAGATGAACACCAGGAAGGTGATCGTGATGCGGGCCCATTCGAAGCCGTTGCGGAGGAAGACCGCGAGCACACCCAGCATGCCGGCCATCACACCGAACAGGGTGATCGCCGGGGCGATGAAGGCCGGCGCGCTGACCCGGTTGTCGGTGGGCGGGTTGATGAGGGCCTCGAGCCCCTCGGTCTCCAGGATGCGCTTGGCCGAGGCGTTGCCCTCCGCCCACGCGCGCACCAGGTCATCGGAACGCAGCACCATGACCACGACCACGACGGCGCTGAACGCGATCAGACCGACGATCAGCCGGACCGCCCACGTCATCTCCCGCGGCACGGGCTCAGCAGCGAGGGCCGCCACCTCGACGGTGGTCTCCAGGTCCTCGTTCACGACCACACCTTCGTTCTCGTCGGGTGTCGTCATGGTCATCCGGTCTCCTTGCGACGTGGGGGGAACTCTGCGTTGATCAGCCCATTCTGCCGCACGGGGCACAACGGAGGTAAATACGGGATCGCGTGCGCCTGGTCTCGGGCCGACGCGATTCGGTCTCGACCCGCTTCGCGGCTTCGCAAGCTCAGTCGCTGCGCTCGCTCGACCTCCTCCCGTTGCGGCCGCGCTCGTTCCTCGCGCGGTCGCAGGCTCGGATGTCGGTGTCGTACGCCAAGATGTCCCCATGGAATCTCTAGCGCTGACCTTCTCCAGCGGGTGGGCCAGTGGCATCAACGCCTATCTGGTCGTGCTGGTGCTCGGCGTCGTGCAGCGGACGACGGGGGCCGAGGAGATCCCTGACGTGCTCGGCACCTGGCCGGTGCTGGCCGCCGCCGGGGCGATGTTCGCGATCGAGTTCGTCGCGGACAAGGTGCCCTACGTCGACTCGACGTGGGACTCGATCTCCACGGTGATCCGGCCCACGATCGGCGCCGTGATCGGCGTCCTGCTCGCCGGTGAGGCAGACTCGCTCAACGCGGCCGTCGGCGGCGTCGTGGGCGGCACCTCGGCGTTCATGTCCCACGTGGTCAAGGCCAGCGAGCGGCTGGCGGTCAACTCCTCCCCCGAGCCGGTCTCCAACTCGGTGGTCAGCCTGGCCGAGGACGGCCTCGTCCTCGGCGTGGTCTGGTTCGCCACCCAGCACCCGTTGGCCGCCGCCGGCATCGCCGCGATCCTGCTGGTGGCCGGGCTGGTGCTGGTGTATCTCCTCCTCCGCGCCGTGCGTGGGGGCTGGCGCAGGCTGACCCGGCGCGGAAGACGTGGCGCCCCTCCTCCAGGGGGCCCGTCCGACGGCACGACCAAGCCCTACCCCGTCCAGTGACCGCGGTCGTCGTCCTCGGGGGCGGGTACGCCGGGATGGCCAGCGCCGCCAGGCTGGCCAAGCTCGGCCACTCGGTGACCCTTCTCGAGGCCTCCGGTCAGCTCGGCGGCGCTCTGGTGCCGGTGCGCGAGGAGGGGTTCACCTGGGACGCCTCGGCGACCTCGACGCTGCTGCCCGCGGTGATGCGCGACCTGTTCCGCAAGTCCGGGCGGCCGGCTGAGCGTGAGCTGGAGCTGGTGCCGATGGACGTCATCCGCGAGCACCGGTTCGCCGACAAGAGCTCGGTCTCGGTGCCCGGCGGCACCCGAGGCGCCCAGCTGGCGGCCTTCGACGAGCTGGGCCCGGGCATGGGCCAGCAGTGGACCGACTACGTCGCCAGGTTCAGCGAGGACTGGGAGGTGCTGCGCCAGCACTACTTCGAGGTGCCGTGGGAGCCCACGGCGCTGCCCTCGGCCGTCGCGGAGCGGTTCCGTTCGCGCGAGACCCTCCACAAGCGGCTGCGCAAGACGTTCAAGGATGAGCGGCTCAGGCTGGTCGCGGCGCACCCGTTCGTCGCGGCGGGGCAGGAGCTGCGTGACGTACCTGCCTGGGCGGGGCTCATCGCCTATCTCGAGCAGCGCTTCGGCGCCTGGCGGGTCGAGGGCGGGATGGGGGTCGTGGCCGAGGTGCTCGCCGCCCGGATGGCCACCCGCCGGGTCTCGGTGCAGACCGCGACCCGCGTGGAGGACATCGTCGTACGCGACGGGCGGGCGGTCGCGGTCAGCACCACCGCCGGGGAGATCGATCTCGGCGCCGACGGAGCGGTCGTGGTCGCCTTCGACCCGCGCTCGTTGCCGGCCCTGCGGCCGCTGGTGGAACGTACGTTGCCTGCGATCCCGCCGATGACGTTCCACCTCGGGCTCTCCTCGCTGCCCGAGCACCTCGTCGACCTTCCCGACGAGCTGGTGCTCCACGGCGAGCCCACCCTGGTCGTACGCACCCGCGGGCTCGCCCCCGAGGGGCAGCACGCCTGGACGATCCACTCCCACGGCAAGCTGATGGAGGACGTCCTGCTGGCGCTGGCGCGCCACAAGATCGATCTGCGGGAGCACGTCGTGCACCGTGTCGACCTGGGCGCCGCCGAGCTCGTACGCCGCTGGCGCGGGTCACCGCTGGGCGTGAAGTGGGCGGGACGCGGCACGGTGTTCCAGCGCCTCGGGCCGCGCACCCCGCTCCCCAACGTCTACGCCGCCGGCGCCCACGCCACCCCCGGCTCCGGGCTGCCGTACGCCGGTCTCTCGTCCGCGCTGGTCGCGCAGTCGATCGGGCCTGCCGAGAGATGAGCGCAGGCTAGACCGTCACGTTGAGCTTGGCGAAGATCTCCAGCGTCGCCTTGGAGCGGTTCAGGGTGTAGAAGTGCAGCCCCGGGGCACCTCCGTCGAGGAGTTCCTGGCAGAGCTCGGCGGCCACGGCGATGCCCTCGGCACGGATGTCGGCGGGCTCGGGGCCGGCGGCGCTGAGGCGCTCGACGATCTCCTCGGGGACCTCGGCGCCGATCAGCTCGCTCTGGCGACGGATGGCGGCCAGGTTCAGGATCGGCATGATCCCGGGCAGGATCGGGATGTCGACGCCGCGGGCACGGACCCGGTCGACGAGGCCGAAGTAGTCGGAGGCACGGAAGAACATCTGGGTGACCGCGAACTCCGCTCCGGCCCTCGCCTTGGCGACCAGCACGTCGGCGTCGGCCTCGAGCGACTCGGCACTCGGGTGGCCCTCCGGGAAGGCGGCGACGCCGATGCGGAAGTCACCGCGCTCGCGGGCCAGCTTCACCACGTCGACCGCGTAGTCGAGGCCGCCCGGGGTCGGGGTCCACTCGGCGCGCGGCCCCTCGGCGGGGTCGCCGCGCAGGGCCATCACGTGCGCGACTCCCTTCGCCGCGTAGGCGTCCAGGATCGCCGCGACCTCGTCGCGGGTGTGGCCGACGCAGGTCAGGTGGGCGACCGGGAGCAGCTCGGTCTCCGCGGCGATCCGGCCGGTGATGGCGACCGTCTTGTCCCGGGTCGAGCCGCCGGCGCCGTAGGTGACGCTCACGAAGGTGGGGCGGTAGGGCTCCAGTGCGCGCACGGCGTTCCACAGCTGCTCCTCGCCGGCCTCGTCCTTCGGCGGGAAGAACTCGAAGGAGAACGAGCGCTCGCCTTGGTTGATCAGCTCCGCCAGGGAGCGTCCACGTCCAGTCACCATCGGGCCATCGTAGTGAGTGCCCTAGGCTCGGAGAGTGAATGAAACGTGGGACGCCGATGAATTCCGCCGTCGCGTCCAGGGGGCACTGGACACCTTTCTCGAGACGCAGTCCGAGCGGCTGGCTCCGCTCGGTGACGAGGTCGAACCGCTGCTGCGCCGAGCTCGCGAGTCGATGTCCGGCGGCAAGCGGCTGCGAGCCGCATTCTGCTACTGGGGCTTCCACGCGGTCCGCCCCTCCCCCTCGCCGGCCGAGGAGGAGTCGCTCGTCCGGGCGGCCGCCGCGCTCGAGCTGCTCCAGGCCTCGGCGCTCGTGCACGACGACGTCATCGACGACTCCGACACCCGGCGGGGGGCGCCGGCCGCGCACCGCGCGTTCGAGGCCGACCACTCCGCCGCGGGCTGGCCGGGCCGGTCCCGTGCCTATGGCGACGCCGCGGCCGTGCTCCTCGGCGACCTGCTGCTGACCTGGTCGGACGAGCTGCTGCGTACCTCTGGGTTCGGGGGCTCCGAGACCTCCGCGGCGCTCTCGGTGTTCGACCACACCCGCAGCGAGGTGATCGCCGGGCAGTTCCTCGACATCACCGTCCAGGCCCGCGGCGCGGCCGACGTCGAGGCGGCGATGAAGGTGGTGCGCTATAAGGCGGCCAAGTACTCCGTCGAGCGCCCCCTCCACGTCGGTGCCGCACTGGCCGGAGCCTCCCCGGAGCAGATCGAGGCGCTCTCGGCCTACGGCCTCCCCGTCGGCGAGGCCTTCCAGCTCCGCGACGACCTCCTCGGCGTCTTCGGCGACCCCTCGGTCACCGGCAAGCCTGCCGGCGACGACCTCGTCGAGGGCAAGCGCACCGTCCTGGTCGCGCTCGCCCTGCAGGCGTCGCCGCCCGCCGACGCCGACCTCCTCGACCGCTCCCTCGGTCAGCCGCTCACCGCGGACCAGGTCGCGGCGCTGCGTACGATCATCGCCTCCTCCGGCGCCGAGCAGCAGGTCGAGAAGACCATCACCGAGCTCGCCGACCAGGGACTCACCGCCCTCGACGACGCCAAGTCGTCAGGCGCCCTCGACGCCGGCGCCGCCGAAGTCCTCCGCGCCCTCGCCACAGCCGCCACCCAGCGCACGGTCTGACCGGCGTCAGAGGCGCTCGGCAGGCATCTGGAAGAGGACCTTCTCCGAGGGCTGGTCGGAGCCGCCCTCGGGTTCCATGGTGACCATCAGGTCGCCGTCCTCGACCGGTACGGCGACGGCCATCTCCTCATCGAGGACGCCGGCGGACTCCATCCCGGCGTCGGTGTGCCACCAGACCTGGTAGGTCATCCCGGCGGGACGGTCGAGGTGGGCGGTGTCGACGGCGACCATGTGCATCTCGTGGGACATCGCGACCATCAGCTCGCCGTCGGAGGTCTCCTCCTTGTGCATCCGCGCGTCCGGGGCCGACATCACCTGGGCGGCGGTCATCGCGGGCGGGTCGTCATCTCGTACGACGACGCCGACCGTCACGCCGACACCGATGACCAGGGCCGCGACCGCGGCGATCGCACCCACGAACCAGCGACGACGAGCGCGGCCCGCGGCGACCACGGGCGGGAGCTGCGGAGTCTCCGAGGCCGTACGCATCACCCTCGCCCGCAGCGACGCCGGCGGGGTCTCGGCGACCTCATCGGCCAGCGACGCGGTCGCCGACCGCAGCGAGTCGACCTCCTCGCGGCAGTCGGGGCAGGCTGCCAGATGCGCCTCGACCTCTGCTCGCTCCTCGTCCTCCAACGAGTTGAGCAGGTAGGCCCCGACCAGACCGTGTACGTCAGGCGCCATCGTGCACCTCCAGGCAGTCCCTGAGACGGATCAGCCCGTCGCGCATCCGCGACTTCACCGTCGGCAGCGGCCGGCCGAGCAGCTCGGCGACCTCGGGATAGGTGAAGCCCTGGTAGTAGGCCAGCCGCACGGCCTGGGACTGCAGCGGCGTGAGGGAGTCCAGGCAGCGGCGTACGCCTTCGTGCTCCGAGGCCGTGACCACAGCCTCCTCCGGGCCGGCGACGTCCACCGGCTCACGCCGGCCGACGTGCTCCTCCCGCGCCCGCGAGGCCTGCGTGGAGCGCACGGTGTCGACCGCGCGACGGTGCGCGATCGTCAGCACCCAGGTCCGGACGGAGCCGCGCGACGGGTCGAACCGGGCGGCTTGGCGCCACAGCTCGGTGAACACCTCCTGGGTCACCTCCTCCGCACGCGAGGGGTCGCGCACGACCCGCCGGGCGACGCCGAAGACCAGCGGAGCCAGCTCGTCGTAGAGGCGGCCGAAGGCATCGAGGTCGCCGCCGGCGACCGCGGCGAGCACCGCCGCCGGGTCCAGGTCGTCATCGGGGTCGGGCAACGACTCGTCGCCCACGACCCGCAGCGCTCGCCGCATGCACACCCCTTCCGACACATCACAGATCTCATCCCGTGTTCGCAGCCGAAGAGTGGGAGGATTGGTCCCATCCGCCCATCGATCGGCCACGAACCCACAGCATGACATCCGGCAACCTCGCCGAGCAGAAGACCTCGAGCTCCGCTTCGGCACCGCGTCTTCCCTACGGCCCCCTCGCGGGCATCGCCGCCGGCGTACTCGGACTCGGCGTCGCCGAGCTCATCGCCGCCCTGGCCGGCGGCGCCTCGCCCCTGCTCGCGCTCGGCGACCGGGTCATCGACCTCACCCCGCGCTGGCTCAAGGAGGCGGCGGTCGCCACCTTCGGCACCGCCGACAAGCCGATCCTGCTCGCCTGCGTCGGGCTGGTCACGCTGGCCCTGCTCGGGGTCGCCGGGGCCCTGGCCGTACGCCGCCCCGCCCTCGGCGCGGGCATGCTGATACTCCTCGGGGCCATCGACATCGCCGCCCTCCTGGCCGACCGGGCCGGCAACGGGACGACCGGGATCGTCGCGATCGTGATCGGCCTCGCGGTCGGGATCACCGCACTGATCCTCCTCACCCGGCCCCTACGCGACGCCGACAGCCCGCCCACCGAGGCCGAGGCGCCCGACGGCTTCGACCGTCGCAGGTTCCTGGTCGCCGCCGCGGCGGTGACCGCGGTGGGTGCGGCCGGCGGGGTCGGCGCCAAGGTGGTCACCGCACGCCGGCTCCCCGCGACGAGGGTGGCCATCCCTGCGGCCGTCTCCCCCGCCGCGCCCCTCCCGGCGGGCGCGGAGCTCCGGATCGACGGGCTCACGCCCCACCTGACCCCCGTCGACGACTTCTACCGCATCGACATCGCCCTGCTCACCCCACGCGTCGACCTCGCCGACTACCGGCTCAAGATCCACGGCTTGGTCGACGACCCGGTCGAACTGACCTACGAGGACCTGCTCGCGATGCCGCTCTACGAGCGCCGCGTGACGATCTGCTGCGTCTCCAACGAGGTGGGCGGCGACCTGATCGGCAACGCGACCTGGACCGGCGTACGCATCCGCGACGTCCTCAAGCGCGCCGGCCTCTCCCCCGACGCGGACGCGGTGAAGTCCACCGGTGCCGACGGCATCACCATCGGCACCCCGCTCGAGGCGCTCACCGACGGCCGCGACTCCCTGCTCGCGATCGCCCAGGACGGCGAGCCGCTGACCCGGGACCACGGCTTCCCGGTCCGCATGGTCGTCCCCGGCCTCTACGGCTACGTCTCGGCGACCAAGTGGCTCACCGAGCTGGAGGTCACCCGCTTCGCAGACTTCCGCGCCTACTGGACCGACCGCGGCTGGTCCGCCGAGGGCCCGATCAAGACCGAGTGCCGCATCGACCTGCCCGGCGACGACGTCATGCCCGGTGAACGCACCATCGCAGGTGTCGCCTGGGCGCAGCACCGGGGTGTGAGCAAGGTCGAGGTACGCATCGACGACGGCCCCTGGCAGCCCGCCACGCTCGCCGCCGAGGACAGCATCGACACCTGGCGCCAGTGGACCTACCGCTGGGACGCGACCGAGGGCGAGCACCAGATCCAGGCGCGGGCCTACGACCGCACCGGCACTCCGCAGACCGCCGACGAGGCACCGCCCGCTCCCGACGGAGCCACGGGCTACCCCACTCGTACGGTCAACGTCGGGTGATCAGCCCAGGTCGGTCAGGTCCGTCTCCGGACCCTCCCCGCGCAGCAGCACGGTGAACGCCGGCCGGTCCTCGGAGATCTCCGCCGACCGGTCCTGGAGCACCCGGACGATCTTGTCGAACCCGGCACGATCCGCGTACGCCGCGCACCCCCACGTCTCCCACAGCAGCACCGTGGGCGCGGAGAGGTCGCGCAGCGAGTCCCAGAGCGCGTCGAGGTTGCGGCCGAAGTGAGCCGGGAAGCCGAGCGCGGCGCCGATGGCACCGAGCACCTCGTCCTTGGTCTCGGCCACATCGGCGATCTGCGCCAGCGACCAGCCCGCGCCGGTCACCGACTCGGAGAGGTCGGCCGCGGCCAGCTCGGTGTGCCAGCGATAGACGCCGGGATCGACCTTTCCCGCTAGAAGCCCTGCCAGTCCACTCATGCCCATCACCCCCGGTCGATCCGTGAGAACGACTCGTAGTGGTCCTCGGTGAAGTAGAACTCCCCACCCTCGCCTGTGACGATACGCCGCGCGCCCCGGTCATCGGAGCCAGGCGTCGGCACGGTGTATTCGGCGTAGTAGCCCGATGCCTCCTCGGGCAGGATCCCCTCGCGGTTGCCGAAGGTGCTGCCGTCCTTGCCCGGGTAGGGGAACGGGCCGCCGGCGTCGATCAGCTCGAGCGTCTCCACACCCTCGGGCGGCAGGTCTGACTCCGCGATCCAGGCGAGCCCGCTCTCGGGGTCGGTGCCGGTCCTCTCGCCACCGCCCGCCCCGGAGTCTCCGCCACATCCGGCGACCAGCGCCATCAGGACGGCGAGCAGCAGGCCGATCAGGGCGGACTTCGACCTCACGAGGTTCCTCCGAGACGTACGGAACGGTTGGTCGTCTAGAGTGCCATGGCCTGGGCCCGGCGCTTGACCTCCGACCCGCGGTTCTCCCGAAGCGCGTCGATCGGGCGGCCGGGAAGGTCGTCGTCGAGGAAGAGCCAGGCGATGATCTCGCGGTCGTCGTAGCGTCCGTCGTGGAGCACGTGCAGCAGCCCGCTCAGACCCTTGACCGGCAGACCGTCCTGGATGAACAGGGCCGGGATGTGCTGGCCCTTCATCCCCGGAGGCACCGCCGCGGCGAGCTCGTGCTCTCGGATCATGGTGCGCACCTTCCCCACGGTCACTCCGAGCAGAGACGCGGCCGTAGCCCAGTCGATCCACTCGTCAACCAGGGCACCCAGGTCCTGCTCCGCCAGCCGCACATCGCTCATAACAATCACATTACCGGCCCGGGTAGCCGGTCCGGAAAGTCGTGAGTGGGACCCGCTGGTCCGTACCATTGCCCGGTCCGGAATACTTCTCCGACCGGAGACAGGAGGATCGCGTGGCTAGTGAGGCGGACCCCCGTGACGACGTCATCGGGCGCCACGGCGGAAGCTCGGCTACCGCATCCGACCCCCTTCTGGGCAAGGTCTTGGGGATGCGTTACCGGATCGTCGAGAAGGTCGCGAAGGGCGGCATGGCGACGGTCTACGTGGCCCACGACATGCGGCTGGACCGCATCGTCGCCGTGAAGGTCATGCACCAGGACCTCGACGAGGAGGGCAACTTCGCCGAGCGGTTCGTACGCGAGGGCAGGTCTGCCGCGAAGCTCTCCCACCCCAACGTGGTCGCCGTCTACGACCAGGACGAGGACGACGGCGTCGCCTTCCTCGCGATGGAGTACATCGAGGGACACACCCTGCGCGACACCATCGCCTCACAGGCTCCCCTGGGCGCGGCGAAGGCTCTGGCCTACATCGAGCCGATCCTGAGCGCGATGACCGCGGCCCACGCGATCGGGATCGTGCACCGCGACATCAAGCCCGAGAACGTGCTCATCACCACCGGTGCCGCCTCGATCTCGCAGCGGGTCAAGGTCGCCGACTTCGGTCTGGCCCGGGTGATGAACAACAACTCCAACGACGCCACCACCGGCAACCTGGTCGGCACCGTCTCCTATCTCGCGCCCGAGCTGGTCACCGAGTCCAGGTCCGGGCCACGGTCCGATGTCTACGCCGCCGGCGTCGTGCTCTACGAGCTGCTCACCGGCCGCAAGCCGCACAGCGGCCCCTCGCCGGTCGAGATCGCCTACAAGCACGTCCACGAGGACGTCCCGCCGCCTTCGAAGGCCGCCCCCGGCATCCCCCGGTACGTCGACGCCCTGGTCGCCCGGGCGACCGCCCGTGATCCCGAGCTGCGCCCGGCCGACGCCGGCGTGCTGCTGCGCATGGTCAACCGGGTCATGGCCACCCTGTCCGCGGGCATCTTCGACGACCCCGACCTCACCGCCGACTTGGCTCTCCCCCGGCCCGGCGCACCCGATCAGGGAGCCCAGGGCGCCGGTGCCACCGACTCCCCGGCACGGGCTCGCGACGAGTCCGCCGCCGAGACGACCGCCGTCCTGCCCGCTCTCGGCCTGGGAGCGTCCGGACCGTCCGGTCCGCCGCCGGGTCGTCCCCCGGGTCCGCCGGGGCCGCCTCCGGGCGTCGGCCTCCCCGCGGGTGCACGGCTCTCGCTGAGCGAGCCCGAGGAGAACGTACGCATCGCCCCGACCCCCACGCAGCCGAAGCAGCGCTGGAGCATGCCGGCGACCTGGAGGGGCCCGATCGCGATCGGCGCCGCCGTGGTGGCCGTCGCGCTGGTGGCGGGCGGGCTGTGGTGGTTCATCGACGGTCGCTACGAGCGGGTGCCCTCGGTGGCCGGTCTGAGCAAGGCCGCGGCGACCACGCAGCTGCAGGACGCCGGCTTCGAGGTCTCGGCCAACACCGAGTTCTCCGACACCGTCGAGGAGGGCGTGGTGATCGACTCCGACCCCGGCCGCGACGACAAGGCGCTGCCCGGATCGACGGTCGAGATCAGCGTGAGCAAGGGCGTCGAGGAATACTCCGTGCCCAAGGTCAAGGGGATGCTCGCCGACGACGCTCAGGACGAGATCCGCGACAAGGGCCTCGGCATCGGCGACCCGATCGAGAAGTTCAACGACAACGTCCCCGAGGGCTACGTCATCAACTCCCAGCCGCGCGCCGGCACCCTGGTGCGGCCCGGCAAGGCGATCGTGCTCGTGATCAGCAAGGGCCCGGCGCCCGTCGACATCGTCGACTGGACCGGTCGTAGCGCCGAGCGCGCCAAGAAGTCGCTGGAGGCCGACGGTCTGAAGGTCGAGATCCAGGAGGAGGAGAACCAGGAGATCCAGCCCGGCACCGTGCTCAGCCAGAGCCCCAACTCCGGCACCCTCCCCAAGGGCGAGACCGTGACCCTCGTGGTCGCCAAGGGCCCCGACGCCGTCGCCGTCCCCAACGTCGTAGGCAGCAGCAAGGACACCGCGAAGCAGACCCTCGAGGCCGCCGGTTTCAAGGTCAAGGAGGAGAAGGACGACTTCGCGCTCGGCCTCAACTTCGTGACCCGGCAGGAGCCCGCCGGTGGCGAGGCGCCCTACGGCTCCGAGATCACGATCTGGCTGAACTGACCTTGACCTCTTCTCGGACCTCTCTTCGCAACCCGATCGGCACCCACGTACAGGTCGGCAAGGGTCTCGTCGCCGGGGCCCTCGCCAACACCGACGCCGTCGGCGGCGAGACCCTGCAGATCTTCGTCGGCAACCCACGAGGCTGGGCGCTCTCGGCCGGGAAGCCCGCCGAGGACAAGGCGTTCCGGGCAGAGATCGAACGGCGCGGTATGCGTGCCTTCGTCCACGCCCCCTACCTGGTCAACCTGGGCTCGCCGACCCCGGCCACCTACGAGAAGTCGGCCGCCCTGGTCGCCCACAATCTCCGCCGGGCCGCCGACATCGGCGCCGAAGGGGTCGTCATCCACACCGGCTCCTTCGTCTCCCCCGACGGGGATGCGACCGAGAAGCACGCCGTCGCGATGAAGCAGGTACGCGAGGCGCTGCTGCCGGTGCTCGACGAGATCGCCGCCGACGACGCGCCCTGGCTGCTGCTGGAGCCGACCGCCGGCCAGGGACGCTCGCTGTGCGCGGGCGTCGAGGACCTGCCGGCCTACCTGGAGGCCGTCGACTTCCACCCCAAGGCCGGGATCTGCCTGGACACCTGCCATGTCTTCGCCGCCGGCGCCCCGCTGGACGAGCCCGGTGGCGCGACCGCGTGCGTCGACCGGATCGTCGAGATCGGCGGCCCCGGACGGCTCCGGCTGATCCACGCCAACGACTCCAAGGACGTACGCGGCAAGCACCTCGACCGCCACGAGCAGATCGGCCGCGGCCACATCGGCACGACGGCCTTCGAGGAGCTCTTCGCGCATCCGGCGACCGACGAAGTCCCCTTCATCCTGGAGACTCCCGGCTCTCGCGACGCGGACAACCCCGATATCCCCCTGCTCCGCGATCTGCGGGCATCGGCCCAAGGTTAAGGCGGGTGACCTAGGCTTGGGAACGCACGGGAGTGATCTTCGACGCCATGGGGGTGGCATGACCAGCTGCGCACAGTGTGGACACCGGCTGTCCGATGAGCCGGCGTGCCCGATGTGTGGACTCGAGGTCGCCACGGAGCCCGACCGAGCAGCCGAGGCTGACTCCACCGATGTAGAGGAAAGGACGCCGCCCGTGTCCGCTGCTGAAGCGAAGCCCGAAGCCATGCACGCTGCTGAAGCGAAGCCCGAGCCCGATGAGCTCGACGAGCCCAACGAGACGACCGTGATCCGGAAGCCCGTCCCATCGACCGCCCCGGAGGCCGTCGAGGATGAGCCCGACGCGGCGCAGACCTCCCTCAGCCTGCCTCGGATCAGCGCCTACGGCGACGACAACGTGCCGGGCCCGGCATCCTCGGCCTCCAACGACGAGCCCACCGAGCGCACCTCGAGGCGCCAGGCGCCGTCCGTCGAGGAGAAGCTCGACACCGACGACGAGCCCGACGGGACCACCGCGGTCCGCCCGGCGTACGCCCCGCCGACCGCCCCGCCGCCGGCCACTCCCCCGCCGGGACACGAGCCGGCCGCCGCGGAGCAGGCCGTGATCCCCGAGCCCGAGCCGTCGCCCGTCCCGGACCCCTCGCCCTTCCCGGAGCCGACACCGGTCCCGGAGCCCGAGCCCGTCCCCGACCCGGAGCCCGTCCCCGACCCGACCCCGGAGCCTGGTCCGCTTCCCGGACCCGAGCCCGTCCCCGAGCCCGAGCCGGTCTCCGAGGCCACGGTCGAGGCGGCGTACCAGCCCTTCGTCCAGCCCTCCGGGATGCTCGTCCAGGAGTCGCGCAACGGGCAGGTCCGCCACTGGGCCCCGCCTGAGGAGCAGGAGACCGCGGCCGAGGTCTACGAGACCGAGCCCGCCTACGCGACCGGCTACGCGGAGGAGGCCTACGTCGGCGAGGAGGCCGGCGACTGGCAGACCGGCTACGGCTACGTCGCCGAGCAGGAACCGATCGAGCAGGACTTCGGCGACTACGGCGCCCAGCAGGAGTACGTCTCCTCGCTGATGGCCGCCGAGCCCGAGGACAACCCCTCGACCTGGATCGTGCTGCTGTGGGTGGGCGCGATCTTCATGATCGTGATGCTCGTGCTCGGCATCTGGCTGATGACGCTGTAGCCGCCTAGATGCCGAGAATCATCGTCGCCGAGATCAGCAGCGACGAGCAGCGCGCCCTTGCGCTCGACGTCTGGCGGGCGGCCAACGCCGCCCGCCGCCGCACCGCCACCGAGGCCCGGATCCGCCGCGTCCGCGAGAAGCTGGACTCCGCCGAGCTGGCGCTGCTCGCCCACTACGGCACCCGCCCGGCGGGGATGCTGGTGGCCGAGACCTATCTCGTCGACGGCGTACCCCTCCCCGGCTACGGCCACATCTCGATGGTCTTCGTCGACCCCGCCGTCTGGGGCTCCCACGTCGGCACCGAGATGATCCGCGACCTCCAGTCACGCGGCTGGGAGGGCCTCAGCGTCTGGACCCGCACCGACAACCGGCGCGCCCAGCGCCTCTACGAGCGCACCGGCTTCACCGACACCAGCAACCGCAGCATCCTCCACGACGGCGACGAGATCATGCAGCTCGCCTGGGCGAGGGGCTGAGCACCGGGCGATAATTAATTTGTTGAGCGAATTTACGAAAACCCTGTCGGGTGCGCGAGCGCGTCACTACGCTCGCCGGGAGCAGCACAACTTCTTGATACTCGCCGCGTCGCCGCGGCAGAGAGGAATGTTGAATGTCTCGCTCGATACTCGCCGCAGCCGCCGCTCTGACCCTCGCCGGCTGCCTGGTCACCATGGCGGCCCCGTCGGCCACCGCATCCACCCCCACCTCCGCTCCCGACACCCCCGTCCCGGGCCTGGTCCCGCTCCCGGTGCAGGTCGCCGAGCAGTCCGGCCCCGACTTCGTCCTCACCCCCGGCGCGCGCATCGTCGCCCGCGGCGAAGCCGCAGCGGTCGGGCGCCTGCTCGCCACCACGCTCCGCACTTCGACGGGCTACGCCCTGCCGGTCGTCTCCGCACACCCGAAGCCCACCGATCTGCAGCTGGTCATCGACCCCGGCGCCGACTACGGCCAGGTGGCGGGCAACCCCGAGGCGTACGCCCTCTCCTCCGGCCGCTCAGGTCTGCGGATCAGCGGGGCGACCCGGCACGGGCTCTTCAACGGCACCCAGACGCTGCACCAACTGCTCCCGGCCTTCGCCGGTTCGCCTGTACGCGTGCACCAGACGTGGAGCGTACCGGCCGTGAAGGTCCTCGACGCGCCGCGGTTCGGCTACCGCGGGATCATGGTCGACGTCGCCCGGTCGTTCCAGACCGTCGACGAGGTCAAGCAGATCATCGACGCCGCCGCCTCCGCCAAGCTGTCGGTACTGCACATCCACCTGGCCGATGACCAGGGCTGGCGCATCCAGATCACCAACGACGGGCGCGCGGCCGGCGACGACATCGACTACACGGCGCTGACGCGAGAGTCGGGCGGCACGGCGGTCACCTCCAACGCCTACCAAGCCCTGGACGGCCACACCGGCTACTACACCCAGGCCCAGTACCGCGACCTGGTCGCCTACGCCGCCGAGCGCGAGATCGACATGGTCCCCGAGGTCGACATCCCGGGCCACACCAACGCGGCGCTGCACGCGATCCCGCAGCTCAACACCGCCGGCTCGAGCCACACCGGCACCGCCGCGGAGCCGGTGGCGCCGGTCAACAGCACGATCGACGTCGGCTACTCCTATCTCGACCCGTACGCCGAGGTCAGCTACACCTTCGTCCAGCACGTCTTCGCGCAGCTGGCCGAGATGACCCCAGGCGACTACCTGCACATCGGTGGCGACGAATCGCACGCCATGACCGCCCGCTACGGGCATCAGGGCTATGTCGACTTCGAGAAGCGGGCCGTGGAGATCGTGCACGACCTCGGGAAGAAGACGCTGGGCTGGAACGAGTACTCGGAGACGACCCTCACTCCCGGCGACGGGGTGCAGTACTGGGCCGGCTCGACCGACTTCGCCAAGCGCGCCGTCACCGAGGACGGCGCCAAACTGCTGGTCTCACCAGGCAACAAGTCGTATCTCGACATGAAGTACAACCCCAAGACGCCGATCGGGCTGTCCTGGGCGTGCTCGGGCTCGTGCGACTTCCCGGACTACTACGCCTGGAGCCCCCAGAACGTCGTCCCCGGGGTCGGTGACGCCGACATCCTGGGCACCGAGGCGCCGCTGTGGTCGGAGACCATCCGTGGCGTGAGCAACGCGGAGTTCATGATGTTCCCGCGGGCCCTCGCGCACGGGGAGGTCGGCTGGACCCAGGAGTCGCTGCGCGACGGGGCCGACTTCGCCCGCCGGGTCGCGGACGTCGGCACCCGGCTCAACACCGCCGGCACCAACTTCTACGACGGCCGTCACGCCGCCTGGTCCACCGCCGTGACCGGCACCGATGCGGTCGTACGCCACGGCTCCTCGGCCACCATCGCGGCAGGTCTGCTCGCCGCGCCGGGCACGAAGACGGACGGATCCACGGTCGCCGTCGACGCGGTCGACGACGCCGACGGCCTGGGCGGCACCGCGCTCACGGGCGCGCTCGGCGCGGCGGTCCGCTTCGGTGACGGCACCCCCGGCGTGCCCGCGACCTTCACCACGACCACCCCGCGCGACGGGCTCCACGCCGCCGGCGTCTACCGGATCAGCGCGTCGCACCGCTACGCGCGCCCGGGTACCTATCACGGCACGGTGACGACCTCGGACGGTCGCACGGCCACGTTCACGGTCAGGGTCCGCTGACCGATCCCCTCAGTCGGCGCGTCCTGCCTCGCAGGACGCGCCGACTGGGCGTCCGACGGGCTACTTGTTGCGGAGCATCTCGGCGACCTGGAACGCCATCTCCAGCGACTGGACCCGGTTCAACCGGGGGTCGACGACACTCTCATAGCGGTGCACGAGACCGGCCTCGTCGAGCTCCTCGCCGCCGCCGATGATCTCGGTGACGTCGTCGCCGGTGTTCTCGACGAGGATGCCGCCGGGGACGGTGCCGAGGGCGTGGTGGACGTCGAAGAAGCCCTGGACCTCGTCGAGGACGTCCTCGAAGCGGCGGGTCTTGTAGCCGTTGGAGGTGGAGAAGGTGTTGCCGTGCATCGGGTCGGAGATCCAGGTGACGTTGACGCCTTCGGCGGTGATCTTCTCGACCAGCCCGGGCAGCCCGTCGCGCACCTTCCCCGCGCCGAAGCGGGTGATGAAGGTGAGCCGGCCCTCCTCGTTCTTCGGGTTGAGCTTGGCGGCGAGCGCGAGCGCGTCGTCGGGGGTCGCGGTGGGGCCGAGCTTGCAGCCGATCGGGTTGTTGAGGTGGCGGAAGTACTCGACGTGGGCGCCGTCCAGCTGACGGGTGCGCTCACCGATCCAGACGAAGTGGCCGGAGACGTTGTAGGGCGTCTCGGTGCGCGAGTCGATGCGGGTCATCGCGTGCTCGTACTCGAGCAGCAGCGCCTCGTGGGAGGAGTAGAAGTCGACCCGGTGGAACTCCTCCGGGTCGGCGCCGATGGCCTCCATGAACGCGATCGCGCGCTCGATCTCGGAGCCCATCGCCTCGTACTTCGCGCCGACGGGCGAGTTGCGCACGAACTCGGAGTTCCACGTGTGCACCTGGCGCAGGTCGGCGTAGCCCCCGGTGGTGAACGCGCGCACGAGGTTCAGGGTCGAGGAGGAGGCGTGGTAGACGTCCAGCAGCCGCTGCGGGTCGGGGATGCGGGACTCCTCGGTGAACTCGAAGCCGTTGACGGCGTCGCCGCGGTAGGCCGGCAGGGTCACTTCCCCACCATCGGGCAGAGTGCGGGTCTCGGTGTCGGAGGAGCGCGGCTTGGCGTACTGCCCCGCGAGCCGGCCGATCTTCACGACCGGGACGGAGGCGGCGTACGTCAGGACCACTGCCATCTGCAGCAGCACGCGCAGCTTGTTGCGGGTGTTGTCGGCGGTCGCCTCGGCGAAGACCTCGGCGCAGTCGCCGCCCTGCAGGATGAACGCCTCACCACGGCCGGCGGCGGCGATCGAGCTCTTGAGCTGGTCGCACTCCCCCGCAAAGACGAGCGGCGGCTGGTTCCTCAGCTTCTCGACCGCCGCGGCCAGCGCGGCCGGGTCGGAATAGGTCGGCTGCTGAAGGGCTCCGATGGCGTGCAGCTGCTCGAGGGAGGGGAAGGCGTCGTTCACGAGCCTCAGGGTACGCGGATCACCCGGTTGTTACGAAGTCATCTCAGACACGGCAGGGCCGGCGTACGTCCTTAAGAGTTCGTACGCCGGCCATGACCGAAGTCACCCGGTTACTTGTCGTCCTCGGGGTTTACGTCCATGTGCTCGATGTCCTGGAAGTGCGGCGGCGCGTCGTCCTTGTTGGCGAACTTGTTGACGAGCCAGGTGATGGCCCACAGGATCACGCCGATGACCATCAGGCCGCCGGCGATCTCGTAGACGATGCCGTCACGGTCGACCCACGGGCCGGCCAGGTAGATGCACAGGATCGCGGCGATGGGCGGCAGCCACCTCGGCGCGGTGAAGAACGCCTTGTCGGTGTCGGCACGTCGGTTGCGCAGGACCACGCAGGCGATGTTGACGATCGCGAAGACGCACAGCAGGAGCAGCGCTGTCGTCGAGCCGAGGTTGGAGACGATGTTGCTGTCCGGGTCGCTGGAGACGTACCAGATCAGGCCGAGCGCCAGCACCGTGGTGAAGATGATGGCGATGTACGGCGTGCGGCGGCCGGGCAGCACCGCGCCCAGCTGCTTGGGCAGCACCCGCTGCTTGGCCATGCCGTAGACGAGCCGACTGGCCATCAGCATGTTGATCAGCGCCGTGTTGGCGACGGCGAAGACCGCCAGGAACGGGAACACCTTGTCGATCGGGAAGTCGGGAGCACCCTTGGCGACCACCTCGAGCAGAGCCCGGCCCTCGGACTCACGGATGGTCTCGAGCTCTCCGGGGGTCAGAACGCTGACGACCGAGACCGCGACCAGGATGTAGAGGAGCGCGGCAGCACCCAGGCCCATGAACATGGTGCGCGGGAAGATCCTCTCCGGCTCCTTGGTCTCCTCGACCATGTTGACCGCGTCCTCGAACCCGACCATCGCGAAGAAGGCCACCGAGGTCGCCGCGGTGACCGCGAAGACCACGCCCATGTCGGAGTAGTCGTCGAAGGAGACCAGCTCGGACATCTCCGCCTTGCCCTGGGCGATCACGTAGAAGCCGACGCCGATCACGATGCACAGCGCGACCATCTCGACGACGGTGAGGATGATGTTGAACTTCACGCTCTCGCCCACACCACGCAGGTTGATCAGCGCGAGCAGGACCATGAAGCCCAACGCGACCAGCGTGACGACACCCTCGCTGGGCGCGTCCATCCAGCCGTTGATCTCCAGACCACCGAAGAAGTTCTGCGCCAGCGTGTTGGCCGAGGTCGACGCGCTGGTGATGCCCGAACAGGCGACCGCGAAGGTCACCATGAAGGTGAGGAAGTGGATGCCGAACGCCTTGTGCGTGTAGAGCGCGGCACCGGCGGCGCTGGGATACTTCGTCACCAGCTCGAGGTAGGAGAACGCGGTCATGGTGGCCACCACGAAGGCGAGCAGGAACGGCAGCCACAGGATGCCGCCCACGTAGCCGGCCATGGTCCCGGTGACGGCGTAGACGCCGGCTCCCAGGATGTCACCGACGATGAAGAGCAGAAGGAGCCAAGGCCCCATCACTCTCTTCAGCTCGGGTGTTTCTTCTTTCGCCAGGGTTGTCATGATGTCCTTCCTGGTCACGTTCGAAACTCAGTTCCGAAATTGGGATGAAGGGATCCCTCAATCAAAGCCCAACCTCGCCGTCAGGTGTACGACAATTCGTCAACACGCCGTAACCGGACGAAATTTCGTGGATAGGGTCACGCCATGACCTTCTCCATCGTCGCCCGAGCAGTTGATCCAGGCACCGGGGAGCCCACCTGGGGTGTGGCCGTCGCTTCGAAGTTCCTCGCCGTCGGATCGGCCGTCCCGGCCGCCGTCGCGGGGGTCGGAGCCATCGCCACCCAGGCCGAGGCCAACGTCGCCTACAAGGGTCTCGCGCTCGCTCACCTCGACGAGGGTGCGACCGCCTCGGTCGCCCTCGAGAGGCTGCTGGAGGAGGACGAGCGACGGGACCACCGTCAGGTCGGGATCGTCGACGTCGACGGCAACGCCGCGTCCCACACCGGACCGTCCTGCTTCGCCTGGGCCGGTGGCCGGACCGGCTCCACCGACGATGGGGCGTACGCGATCCAGGGCAACATCCTCACCGGTCCCGAGGTGGTCGAGGCGATGGAGGCGGCCTGGCTGGCCTCCGGGCCCGAGGAGCCGTTGCAGCACCGGCTGCTGGCGGCCCTGGCCGCGGGCGACGAGGCCGGCGGCGACAGCCGCGGCCGGCAGAGCGCGGCCCTCCTGGTGGTGCGCGAGGAGGCCGGCTACGGCGGCAACGACGACATCGCGGCCGACCTCCGGGTCGACGATCACCCGGCGCCGATCACCGAGCTGAAGCGGCTCCTCGACCTCAGCGACTTCTACCTGACCGCCTCGACCGAGACTGAGAAGGTGCAGGTCACCCCCGAGATCGAGGCCGAGGTGGAAACGTACGCCTCGGCGCAGGGCGCCTCGGGCTTCCTCGCCTGGGTCGCCACCGAGAACTACGAGATGCGGGTGGCGGAGGACCTGTCCTGGATCGACCGGCGCATCCTCGACATCGTCAGGACGCCGAAGTGAGCGCGATCCTCGCCATCGACGCCGGCACCACCGGCGTCACCGCCCTGATCGTGACCGAGAAGGGCGAGGTCGCGGCCCGGGGCTATGAGGAGTTCGACCAGCACTTTCCCAGCCCGGGCCGGGTCGAGCACGTGCCCGAGGGGATCTGGCAGGCGACCCTGGAGGCGTGCCGTACGGTCCTCGCGGCCCACGGCAAGGACGACCTCGTCGGCATCGGGATCACCAACCAGCGCGAGACGGTCGTGCTGTGGGACCGGGAGACGCTGGGGTCACCGCGGCGGGCGATCGTGTGGCAGGACCGGCGTACGACCGCGATGTGCGCCTCGATGGCCGACCACGACGCCCGCGTCCGGGAGCTGACCGGGCTCCGCCTGGACCCCTACTTCAGCGCGACGAAGCTGGCCTGGATCCGTGAGAACGAGCCGCACACCTGGGCGCACGTGGAGTCGGGGCGCTATGCGATCGGCACCGTCGACTCCTACCTCATCGCCCGGATGACCCGCGGCATGCACCACGTCTCCGACGTCTCGAACGCGTCGCGGACGCTGCTGTTCGACATCGGCGCCAACGACTGGTCCGACGAGCTGTGCGACCTCTTCGGGGTGCCGCGCGACGCGCTGCCGGAGATCGGCCCCAACTGGGGCGAGGGCGTGGTCACCGACCCGCGCTCCTTCCTGGATCTCTCGCTGCCGATCGCCGGAGTGGCCGGGGACCAGCAGGCGGCGCTGTTCGGGCAGGCCGCGTTCGAGGTGGGCGACTCCAAGTGCACCTACGGCACCGGCTCGTTCGTGCTGACCAACACCGGCACCACCCCGCAGCGGTCGGACTCCGGACTGCTCACCTCCCCCGGCTGGATGTCACCGTCAGGAGAGGTCACCTACGTCCTCGAGGGCTCGATCTTCGTGACCGGCGCCGCGGTGCAGTGGCTGCGCGACGGCCTGCAGATCATCGGCTCGGCCGCCGAGACCGAGGCCCTGGCGCGCACCGTCACCTCGTCCGAGGGCGTCGTGTTCGTGCCCGCCCTGACCGGCCTCGGCGCGCCCCACTGGGACCCCGACGCCCGCGGCACGATCATCGGCATCACCCGCGGCACCACCCGCGCCCACATCGTGCGGGCGACCCTGGAGGCGATCACCTTCGAGGTACGTGACGTGATGGCGACCATGCCGACGCCCGTCGCCTCGCTCAACGTCGACGGCGGCGCGGCCGCCAACAACCTGCTGTGCCAGCTCCAGGCCGACCAACTCGGGGTGGACGTCTCTCGCCCTCGCCATGTCGAGACCACGGGTCTGGGCGCGGCCTTCCTCGCCGGCCTCGGGGTCGGCGTGTGGTCCTCGTTCGACGAGATCCGCGAGACCTGGGCTCTGGACCGCACCTTCTCCCCCGACGCGTCGCGTCGCGATGCGGCCGATGAGGCGTACGCCTCCTGGACCCGGGCGGTCGAGCGCTCCAGACAGTGGGCATGAGCAGCCCGCCGCGCGGGCTTCCCTGGTGGGCGTGGACGCTCATGGCGGGCACGCTGCTCGTCGTCGCGGGGCTGGTCGCGGTCGTCGTGCTGGTCGTCGCCAGGGTGGGCACCGACATGCGCGAGGCGGCGGAGGACCAGCCGGCCGACTGCGTCGATCTCGCGCAGGCGGTGGGAGCGCCGGACCTGCCGGACGGGACCTCCGCGGCGAGCTGCACCTACATCGGGTTCCAGGACTGGCAGATCGAGGGCGCGATGACGGTCCCCCGGGCCGAGCTCGACGCCTGGCTCGCCCGGTTACCCGGCTCGCCGGTGCTGGACGAGGCCGGCTGCACCGACGACGCGGTCGCCTGTGCCCAGGTCGACCTCACCCAGGTCGGGGACGAGGTCGACGCCCACTACCTGGACGTCGCCGTACTGAGCGAGAATGACGGCGTCGCCGAGGTCCTCATGGCAGCCTTCACCACGTGACCCGGATCCTGCATCTCTCCGATACCCACGTCTCCGCGACCGGCATCGACATGGACGGTGTCGACGCCGTCGCCGCTCTGGAGCGCATCCTGCACGACGCCCGCCACCTGCCCGGCCTGGACGCCGTCGTGGTCAGCGGCGACATCGCCGACGACGGATCGGCTGCCGGCTGCCGCTCCGTCATGGAGCGGGTGGGTGCGTTCGCGGCCGAGCGCGGCATCCCCCACCTCTACTCGACGGGCAACCACGATGCCCGTGGCCCGTTCCGCGAGGTGCTCGGCAGCGGGCATCGCGATCCCGACGGGAGCGACCGCGGCCGGCTGCTGGACCCGGACTCGGACCTGTGCGCGGCGGTCAGCCACCTGGGCGAGCTCAGGGTCATCACCATCGACAGCCTGGTCCCGGGCAAGACCCACGGCTTCATCGACGAGCACCAGCTGGCCTGCCTCGCGAACGAGCTGGCCACTCCGGTGCGCGACGGAACGGTCCTCGTCCTGCATCATCCGCCACTTCACCTCGCCTCGGTTCCCTACGTGGCCGATGTCGTCCTCCGCAACATCTCCGCCCTCGGCCGGGTGGTGCGGAGCAGCGACGTACGCGCCATCCTCACCGGACACCTGCACTTCCAGGTCAGCGGATTCCTCGCCGGCGTACCCGTCTGGGTGACCCCCGGCATCGTCACCCGCATCGACACCACCGCTCCCCCACATCTCGTACGCGGCGTGCTCGGTGCCGGCGCGAGCGTCGTCGACCTCGCCGACCCGGCCTCCCCCACCTTCCACGTGCTCTCCGCCCGCGACCCCCGTGCGGGCGAGCAGGTCTACCTCTACGACCCCGCCTCCGGAGAAGACGTCGCAGAGGAGGAGTGAACCTGATGCTGATAGCGGAGGAATTGATTCTCCTGGCTCTCGACGACGCCGGAAGGATGCCGCCGAAGGTTCGGACGAGCCGAGCCGCCGCGGTGGTCGTCGGAGGAGCGCTTCTGGCCGAGCTCGCGCTCGATGGTGCCGTCGCGTCCGATAAGCACCTTATGCGGCAGACGATGCTTCGCGCCGTCCCGGACCGACGGCCGTCGTCGTCGCAACCGTTGCGCGATGCCTTCGACCGCGTCGCGGAAGAGTCCGGAGCGCCGCTGCCGCTTGCTCTGTCCATCGGTGCTGGCAGGTTCGAGCAGCTGGCCGCAGGTTTGGTCTCCCAGGGCCACTTGGCGCGTAAGGAGCACGCCTCCTTCCTCGCCGTCCCCGTGACTTGGCCTGTCGCAGATCGAGAGCGCAAGGACACGCTCCAGCTGCGGGTCATGAGCGAGCTCGTCCGCGACTCCGCGCCCGAGCCACGAACCGGCGTTCTCATCGCCTTCCTGTCCGTGCTGAACGTGGTCGACCAGTTCCCCACGCCCGCCAACGGCAGTCCGACCGCTCTCCGTCGAAGGGCAAAGGCGATCGCGAGAGGTAGTTGGGCGTCCGCAGCCGTCCGGACTGCATTGCGATCGGTTGACAGCGGACGGGGAAATCCACCCCGCGGTGAGAGTCCCACCCAAGGATTCAATGGCGAAGGCGACGCTGGCTGGTGACGTGGCACAGCGCAGCGCCCTCATGCCGCGAGGTCGTAGTCCAGTAGCACATCGCGCAGGATGAGCTCCGCCCGGGACAGTGTTGGCGGGTCCTGTCTCCAGGTATCGGGTGGTGGGCTCGTGTAGATGTGGCCCGTGGGTGTGATGGTGATGATGCTGCCGTCTGGTCCTGGTCTGGCCCGCCAGCCGAGAGCTTCCTTGGCCTGGTTGCATCGCTCGCATAGCCCTTGGAGGTTCTCGGCGCTGGTGGTGCCGCCGTCGGCGTGACGCTCGACGTGGTCGATGTCGCGGATCGGGGCGTCGCAGCCGTTGGTCCGGCAGATCCCACCGTCACGGGTCGTGATGAACTCCGCGAGCCCGTCGGGGGCTTTGCGTGAGCGGGATTCCATCGCCACCAGCTGCCCGGCGGGGTCGGCGAACAGTCGCCGCACGAACACGTCCGCGTCGGTGAGCTCGTCGCGGGCCCAGGCGGCAGGAACGGGGCCGTAGCCCTCGACCGTGGCCGGCTGATCCGCGTCGCCGGTGAGGGAGTCGGCGGTCATCACGATCTTGACCTCGATCCGAGGCTTCGCGCCGGTGGTGCTGCGGCCGGTGATCCGGTCGACCAGGGTGTCGGCCATGACCTGCCCCCGGGTGCGCTCATCGCCCGCGGCGGCAGCGGTCTTGGCGGCCTGGTCCAGGGCGGCGAAGACGGCGACCCCGTCCTTGACCGGCAACAGGGCACCGAGCCAGGTCATCGTGTCCGGTGCCGGCCGGAGGCTGACCCGGCGGTCTTTCACGGCGTTGGCGGCGCGGGCGACGACGGAGGCTTGGTCGAGGGTGATGGAGAGTTTCTTGGCGGCGTTCTCGAGCTGCCGCAGTCCCATCGACACCGCCTTGGCGGGTACCCCGTTCGGCCCGGTCGCACAGAGCTCCTGGTCGATGACACGGCGGTCGTCGAGGGAGAGGCATGCGGTCTCGCGGGCCAGGATGGTGGCCTGCCACTGGGAGAACAGCCCGGCCTTCATCAGCGCGAAGGTGTGCGGCATCTCCGCGATCAAGATCTTCGCCAGCCCCAGCAGTTTGGCGCCCTTCTCGGGCGAGACCCGCCGCGCCAGCGCAACCTGCGAGGCCACGCCCTCACCGAGCTTGCGGGCGGGAACCCCGGCCTCGGCCTGGCGTGCCCGGACGGCTTCGTCGAGACGTACCGCTGCTTCGGCTTGGACGGCCTCGGCGGTGCACTTGACCGATTCGAGACGCGCGATCCAGTCGACCAGCTCAGCCTCGGACGCCCCCGCGGGCGGCCCGGTGAGGAGGCGGTCGATGGTCTCGTACATGCGCCTTATTATATGCGAAACAGCACCATCAATCGACCGATTTAAGCAGGTCAAGCCAGTGTTACGCGGTCAGCGAACAAGGAACGTGAATGCCGCGCCACTCTCTCGCCGCCGCCCCGATACAGGCGAAATCTTTCTCGATCGGGTGCCGAGTCAAGGACCGCGAAGCGGCCGGCGAAGCCGGCGCCCGAAGGGCGTCCTTGACGCGGCGCACGATCGAGAAACACTCAAAGACCGGGTCGGCGGCGAACCCTGAAACGAAGAGCAGTCACTAAGAGAGCCTTCCTCAGCCCTCAACGAGCCCAATGCGAGAACGACCGTGTTGGTCGCGGCTCAACCAACAGCCGAGCGGGGCCTCGGTCGCGAATCACGGCCGAGGCCCCGCCTAGTCACGATCAGGCCGCGGCGCAGGTCGCGGTCGGTGTCGCGGTGTTCCCGCCCGAGTAGAGCGTGATCCCGAACTGGTTGCCGTTGCCGTTCGGCGTGGCGGTGAGCGTTCCCGACGTACCGGAGACGGTCGCGTTCCAGGAGTTCTGCAGGCTCTGGCCCGAGCCGGTGCTGATCCGGACCACCCAGTCGTCGGTGCCACTGACGGTGAACACGGTGTTGAACCGGTCATTCCAGGACTCGGTCCGGGTGACGCTGACCGTGCAGCTCCCCGCCGGTGGCGTGGACCCGCCGTCGGCGGTGTTGAGCTGGTCGAGGACGTAGCCGTAGGCGAGCTTCTTGTTGCCGGAGCCGTCGAAGAGCAGCGGGGTGTCAGAGGCCCGCCACGAGTCGGTGTCGCGTACGCCCCAGACGGTGACGCCGGTGCAGCGGGTCACCGCCATGCAGGCCTGGGTCACACCGCGGAACTGCTCGGCCTGGGAGGTGCCGGAACCGGCGATGTCGAGCTCGGTGATCTGTACGTCGACGCCGAGGTCGGCGAAGTTCTGCAGCGTGACGTGGTAGTTGCTCGGCACCGGGTTGCCCGAGTTGAAGTGGGCCTGGAAGCCGACGCAGTCGATGGGTACGCCGCGCGACTTGAAGTCGCGGACCATGTTGTAGACGGCCTGCGTCTTCGCGTGGCTCCAGTTGTCGGTGTTGTAGTCGTTGTAGCAGAGCTTCGCGTTCGGGTCGGCGGAGCGGGCGGCGCGGAAGGCGGCCTCGATCCAGTCGTTGCCGGTGCGCTGCAGGTTGGAGTTGCGGCGCGCCCCCGAGGAGCCGTCCTCGAAGGCCTCGTTCACCACGTCCCAGGCGTAGATCTTGCCGCGGTAGTGGCCGGCGACCCCGGCGATGTGGTTGAGCATGGCACTGCGAAGCGAGCTGCCCTCCATGTTCTGCATCCAGCCCGGCTGCTGGGAGTGCCAGGCCAGCGCGTGCCCACGGACCCGCTTGCCGTTCTGGATGGCCCAGTTGGCGATCTGGTCGCCAGAGGAGAAGCTGAACTGGTTCGGCGACGGCTCGGTCGCGTCCATCTTCATCTCGTTCTCGGCGGTGATCATGTTGAACTCGCGGTTCGCGATGGTCGTGTACTGCGAGTCGGACATCCGACTCGCGGCGATGGCGGTGCCGAAGTAGCGGCCGGACTCGGCCGCGGCTGCCTGCAGGGTGGAGCCGTCGGCCCGAGCGGGGCCGGCGACGGCAGTGATGGCGATGCCGCTGGTGATCACCAGGGCGGCGAGGGTGGTGAAGGCGGCGGTTCCTCTGGCCTTCACGGCGTGCAGGGGTCTGACACGAACTCGGGTCATCATCGATCCTGTTCTCCCGGAATGAAAGGTGGTCGGTGGTACCTCAGAGCTCGCGCGAACTCGCTGGAAAACGTTATCGACATCGTTTTATAGCGTCAATAGATTCGGCCGAATTGGCGTGACTTACCTCACACAGGATTCCTGTTTCCGCCCGCCCGGCAGCGAGACCGCAGTGTCATGACACGCTTTGACACGTGCCCTTCACCCACCGCATCGCGACCCACGAAGACATCCCGGCCCTGACGACGATCATGAACGTGTCGATCGGAGAGCTCCAGAAGGGGTTCCTGACCGCGGCCCAGATCACCTCGAGCCGAACGGTGATGGGCATCGACACCCAGCTGATCGAGGACGGCACCTACTTCGTGGTCGAGGAGGACCACCAGATCGCCGGCTGCGGCGGCTGGAGCAGGAGGGCGACGCTCTACGGCGGCGACCACACCCCGGGCCGCGAGCCGAAGCTCCTGGACCCGAAGACGGACCCGGCCAGGGTGCGGGCGATGTACACCAACCCGGCCTTCGCCCGACGCGGCGTCGGCAGGCTGATCCTGGACCTTTGCGAGCGCGCCGCGTCAGCGGAGGGCTTCACCACCCTCGAGCTGATGGGCACCCTGTCCGGCGAGCCGCTCTACACCGCGTACGGCTTCGAACCGGTCGAGCGGATCACCGACGACCGTGGCGGCGCACCCGTCCCGCTGGTCCGGATGCGGAAGCGCATCACAGCCGAACCCGGAGACACGTCCGCCGTCTGACGCTCAGCGAGCGAAGGAGAACATCCGCTCCGGCAGAGCCGTGGGAGAAGCATCCCTTCAGCGGCCGGCGAGCCCGAGGCGCTCGAGCTGAGCCCGGAGCCGATGGCGACCGGACATGCTGGAGGGTCCGACGAGACGAGTCAGCACGCGCTCGGACCAGCCGCCGCCCAGACCGTAGGTGGCGTTGTAGCCGCCGAGCCGATCGTCGTACGCAGCGAGGTCGTCGACACCCGGGGACGAGTAGGTCTCGTGGTGGAGTACGACAGACTGCGGGAGCCGGGGCTTGACGCCGGCCTCCTCGGCGGGATCGGGCACGCCGACCGCGAGGCCGAAGACCACGAACGCCCCCGGAGGCAGGCCGATCTCGGCCGCGATCTCCTCGGGACTGTTGCGGGCGCCGCCGACGCAGACCGTGCCCAGGCCGAGCGACGAGGCGGCGACGATTGCGTTCTGAGCGGCGAGGGTGGCGTCGATGACCCCGAGGAGCGTCGACTCCAGGTAGTCGGTCGCCTCGACCCGGCTCCCGGCGGTTGCCGCGAGCCCACGGGCGCGGCTGAGGTCGGCGACCCAGAGCAGGAAGAGCGGTGCTGCCTCGATGAACGCCTGGTCACCGGCCAGCTCGGCGAGCCGTGCCTTGCGGGCCGGGTCGCGTACGGCAACGACGCTCCAGGTCTGCAGGTTGGAGGAGGTCGGCGCCGATGAGGCGGCCGCGACGATGGCGGTGAGCTGGTCGTCGGTGACCGGGTCGCTCAGGAACGAGCGCACCGACCGGTGCCCGAGCTGGTGCTCGATCACCGCGCTGGTCGTCGCCAGGTGAGCGAGAGCGGGGTCGCGGTAGCGGGCAGAGACGGCGGAGTCGGTGACGGTCTCGGTCATCCGGCCAGAATAGTCGACTGAACAACTCGACATTGACAGCGTCCGTGGGCCGGAGCCACCTAGCCGCCGAGGCGCTCCACCTCAGCGGCTGCAGAGTCGCGAGCAGCGGCGGCCTCCGTGACCGCGTGCTCGGCGGAGTCGCGGGCGTCCTCCGCCTCGGTGAGCTCGTCGTCGACGTCGGCTGCGGCGGACTCCAGGTCGGCCAGCCGGCGGCGTAGGTCCTCGATCTCCGACTTCACCTGGAGCGACCTCGCCTCGACGTCCTTGAAGGCCGACGCGGCCTTGTCGCGCTTCTCCTCGGCACCGGAGAGGGTGGACTCGGCCTCCGTGAGCGCCTCCCGGGCCTCGTCGAGCGCGGCGGTGTCGGGCAGGTCCGGAACGGCCCGCAGCGGCTCCCGAGGAGGCGGGACGACCTCGGGGACCTCGAAGCCCAGGGCGTCCGGAAGAGCGACGGCGGACGCCGCGTTCACGGCGTCGACCCCGGTGGCGGCCAATGCGGAGACGAGCAGGCCGCTCCGTACGGCCTGAGCGGCGGACTCGTCGATCATGGCCGCCGTCAAGGTGGCCTCGACCTGGGTCGCGACCGCCTCGGTGACCCGGAGACCGTGCTCGCGCGCCAGCCCGCGGGCGCGGGTCGTCACCGCCGCGGTCAGCTGGCGGCGCTGCTTGGTGAGCTCCCGCAGCTGAGCGGCGTCCATACCCGTCTGCGCCTCGCGCAGCAGGGCGCCGACCGAGATCACCTGCTCCACCTGCTCGGTCTCATAGCGCACCAGCAGGTTCACCACCCACGCCGCGGTCGAGGGCTTCTTCAGCGCCTTGACCGGACCCGCCAGCGGCGTGCCCTTCAAGCTCTTGACCCGCGCGTCGCGTTCCGGCGTGAAGTCGGCCAGCGGCAGCCCGTAGAGCTCGGCTGCGATGTCGAGCAGCTCGGGGGCAGGTTCGTCGCTCATGTCCGCCATCTCAGCACGTCGGCGACTACCGCGTCAGCAACCACTCGTCGTACTCGGCTGCCTGTCGCTTGTGGAGCTCGCGCAGCGCGTCCTCCTCAGCACCCAGGAACGACAGCCCGAGACCGCCCAGGGCTGCGCGCCACTCCTCGAAGTTCCGCAGCTCACGCGTCGACGCCCCGGATCCGGTCCGCGTGTGCCGGATCGAGCGAACGGTGTCAGCACCCGTCGCGCCACGCCGCTGCACGACGAGCTTGCGAGCGAAGTCGCCCTCGGGCGGCGTGGAGAGCCGCAGGTGCGACGCCTCGATCGCGTCCTGCGCAACGTCGCCACGGACGAAGCTCCCGTTGAACGAACCGTGCGGATCATGATGGAAGGTCCACCCCGACTCCCCCACCCGCGCCAGCCGGTAGACGAAGCCGGCCTGCCGGAAATGCCCGTCGACCAGCGGCAACGGGTCACGGAAGCCGTCCCCGTAGCCCACGTCGGCAGCCCAACGGCCGGCCGGGTTCGAAGAGGTCGGCAGTCCACGGACCTCGATCGCCAGGTGGTCCAACGTCCCCGAAGGACCGGTCGCCTCGAGCATCTGGCCGAAGCGGCGTACGACGTCGAAACCGAGCTCCTCCAGCACCAGCGAGAAGACCCCGTTGTTGTGGAAGCAGTAGCCCGCATTGCCCCCGGCCGCGACCCGCGCCAGCGTCACCTCGGGATCCACCGGGTCCGGCGCCCCCACGGCCCCGATGGCGGCGAGCATGATCGAGAGGTTGTCGTAGGGAAGCGTGTCGAGATGGCGGTGATGAAGATCGACGAGCGTCTCGTACGTCGCCTCCGGCCGCCCTTCGATCCCGAGCCGTCGCAGATAGCCCTCGATCATCGCTCATACCTCCCGTGCCGGTGGACCAGCGGGTCGGCGTCGTCACCGACCTCGAGCGACACGATCTCGCAGGTCGCCAGAGCAGACCAGCCGATTTCCTGCATCGACACCAGGCGTACGCCTGCCCAGGTCGGCGCATCGGTGAGGCGACGGCCGAACTCGGTCGTCTCCCACGACCCGAACCGGAACGCACCGCCGGGAGCGGGAGCGGTGCCGCCGAACGCCTCGGCGAGGTCGCGATGGCGCCAGTGGAGCAGCGACACGACCCCCACGCCGGTCTCCTCGAGCTCGTCGCGGAGGTCCGAGTCGGGATCGAGCAGGCCGAGGACGGCTCCGGGCGACCCGTTGGCCACCATCAGCGAGGAGACCGTCAGCCCCGCCCAGGAATCTGCAGACCCCGAGGTCCACAGCGACACCCGCCCACCCAGACGACCACGCAACCGGCGTACCGGATCCTCCGGCGTCGGGAACGGGTGGGACGAGTGGATGGTCAGGCTACGTCCTTGGAAGGTCCGGTCTTGGTAGGCCCGGACTTGGCCGACCCGGAGGACTTCTTCGCAGGCTTCTTGCCGTCGGCCAGCTTCTTGGCCTCGGTGGCGTACATGTCGACGTACTCCTGGCCGGAGAGCTTCAGGATCTCGTAGACGATCTCGTCGGTGATCGCGCGCAGGATGTAGCGATCGTTGGTCATGCCCTCGTAGCGCGAGAAGTCCAGCGGCTTGCCGTAGATGACCCGCGGGTGCACGAGCTTGCCGAACTTCTTGCCCGGAGGCGCGATCACGTCGGTGCCGATCACGGCGACGGGGATCACGGGCGCACCGGTGTCCAGAGCCAGTCTGGCGATGCCGGTCCG
Source organism: Nocardioides sp. NPDC087217 (assembly GCF_044744805.1). NCBI lineage: Bacteria > Bacillati > Actinomycetota > Actinomycetes > Propionibacteriales > Nocardioidaceae > Nocardioides > Nocardioides sp. NPDC087217. The sequence continues at coordinate 102,335 of NZ_JBIUZB010000006.1, read as the reverse complement.
TCCCCGGTAGAGCTTGCCGTCGTGGGAGCGGGTGCCCTCAGGGTAGATCCCGAAGAGCTCACCCTCGGCCAGGACCCGCTTGGCGGCGATGAGCGCCCCCTCGGCGGCGGTGGCCCCACCGCGGTCGATCGGCACGTTGCCGGTGCCCGAGAAGAAGACCCTCTGCAGGAAGCCCTTGGGGCCCGTTCCGGTGAAGTACTCCGCCTTGGCCACGAAACGCACCATCCGCTTCATCCCGAGCGGCATGAAGAGCCAGTCGGCGTAGGAGAGGTGGTTGCTGGCCATGATCGCCGGGCCTTTGCGCGGGATGTTCTCCGTGCCCTCATAGGACGGACGGAAAACCGCTCGCAGGAGAGGCCCGATCGCCACCCACTTCAAGAACGAGTAGAAGAGCTTCGTCGACACCCCATCGCCTTCCCTATTTGCCTTCGACCGATGAGCCTATAACGAGACAGGTACTTCGACTCCCGCACCCTGTCATGAGATCCGGCTAGGCTGGAGGAGTGAGCGACCGAGACGACCGGCCCGAGGACGCGACCGGGGCCCCCGACGACGCCTCCGTGCCCTCGGAGAGCCAGCCGTCGGACGACGAAGCATGGCGCGAGATCGTCGAGAACTACGGCGACCGCCCCGCCCTCGAGGAGGAGCCCGTCGCCCGCGATCTCTTCGAGAAGAAGATCGACATCGTCGAGACCGTCGACGAGCCGGACGCCTATGACGACATGTGGCGCGACGACGAGGAGGGCTACGTCCCACCGCCTCCGCCGCCGCTCCCGAAGCCGACCCCGGCGCGCCTGCTCGCCTGGATCGGGGTGCTCGGCGCACCGGTCGCCGTACTGGTCCTGATCGTGGTCACCCAAGTCACCGGCCGGCACTTCAACAGCTGGGTCATCGGTGGCCTGGTCGCCGCCTTCCTGGCCGGCTTCGTCTACCTGCTGGCGACCATGCCGTCCGAGCCCCGCGACCCCTGGGACGACGGCGCCCGCGTCTAGGTCTGGCTCTGGCTCGAGGTGAGCCGGCGGGCCAGGATGCTCGCTCCCACCACGCCGGCCTCCGCGCCGAAGGCGGTCGCCACGATCGGCGGCACCTCGCGATGGAGACGGCCGACGAGCGAGGCCTCCAGAGCCGTGCGCGCAGGCGTCAGCAGCAGGTCGCCCGCGGTCGAGACTCCCCCGCCGACGACCAACAGCTCGGGGTCGAAGGCGGCGACGAGGCCGGCCATCCCGACCCCCAGCCACGACCCCACCGACTCGTACGCAGCGAGCGCGAGCGCGTCGCCACGGGCCGCGGCGGCGGTGACCGCCGGGCCGGTGATCTTGAGCGGGTCACCCGCGGCCAGCTCGTCGAGCGCGCAGCCGGCGTACTCCTCGGTCTCCACGCGGGCGCGCACGAAGGCGACCAGCGCGTTGCCGGAGGAGTACTGCTCCCAGCAGCCGGTGAGGCCGCACTCGCACGGGAGCCCGCCGGGCACGACCTGCATGTGGCCGAACTCGCCGGCCATGCCGTTGCGGCCCCGGACGACCCGGCCGTCCAGGACCACGGCACCGCCGATGCCGGTGCCGAGGGTGATGAGCAGGGCCGAGTCGACGCCGCGGGCCGCGCCGAGCTCCAGCTCGGCCAGCGCGGCGCAGTTGGCGTCGTTGTCGAGCGCCACCCGGGTGCCCCATCGCGAGGAGAGCCGGGTCAGAGTCGGCTCGCCTCGCCAGGGCAGGTGGGGAGCGAACATGACCCGCTCCCCGGCGGCGTCGACGAACCCCGCGGCGGCCAGGCCGACGCCGGCGACGGGCCGGCCGGCGGCCACCTCGGTGACCGCCTCGGTCAGCGCGTCCTCCACCAGCTCCAGCTCGACCCGGCGTCCGGGCGTGCTGCGCTGAGCGGTGCGGAGCACCTCACCGTCCGGTGAGACCTCTGCCGCGAGCACCTTGGTGCCGCCGATGTCGACACCGATGTGCAGGCTCACTGGTGCTGGCTCACTTGCGAGCCAGGTCCGCAGCGCCGATCAGCCCTGCCTGGTTGCCGAGCGTGGCCTTGCGTACGTCGAGCATCGGCCGGTGTCCGCGGCCGGTCAGCTGAGCCTGGAAGGCGCGCCGAGCAGGCCCGAGCAGCAGGTCGTCGGCCTCGGCCACTCCCCCACCGATGGCTACCACGGCCGGGTCCAGCACGGCGGCGATCGAGGCGATCCCCTCGCCGAGCCAGACGCCGAGGTCGGTCAGCGCCTCGATCGCGAAGGCATCCCCGTCGCGGGCCGCCTCGGTGATCAGCGGGCCCTTGATCTTGTCGAGGTCGCCCTCGGCCCGGTCCAGGACCTCGCGGGCCAGCAGGGATCCGCCGCGCGCGGCGGAGCGGACGTTGCGCACCAGGGCCGACCCCGAGGCGTACTGCTCCCAGCAGCCGCGGTTGCCGCAGCCGCACAGGTGGCCGTTCGGCACGACCCGCATGTGGCCGATCTCGGCGCCGACACCGAAGGCGCCGCGGTAGAGCTCGCCCTCGAGCACCAGGCCGCCGCCGATACCGGTGCCGACGGTCACCAGCATCATGTTGTCGACCTCGGCACCCGCGCCGTACTCGAACTCGCCCCACGCAGCAGCGTTGGCGTCGTTCTCGATCACGACCGGCAGCTCGAGGACCTTCTCCAGACGCTCCTTGAGCGGCACGTCGCGCCAGGCGATGTTGGGCGCGAACATGACCGTCGAGCGGTCGCTGTCGACGTAGCCCGCGGCGCCGATGCCGACGCACTCGATCTCGTGGCGCGACTTGAGCTCCTGGACCACCTCGATGATGGCGGCCTCGATGGCCTCCGGGCTCTTCGCCGGCGACTCGACACGGTGGTCCTCGATGATGTTGCCGTCGTGGTCGACGACGCCGCCGAGGATCTTGGTGCCGCCGACGTCGACACCGCAGGCGAGCTTCTTCGTCGTCGTCATGCCTCAGCTCCAGCCGTCGAGATCGATCCGGTCGACCCTCGTAGAGCGCTGCGCCCAGTCCCGGGTCGCATCTTCCTCAGCCCGCACGCCATCACTGTGAGCTTCCTCGCCTTCACTAGGGCCAGCACCCGGACTCGTGGCCGCCGCGTTGAGCACCGTGACCGCGGCCTGCATCAACGAAGCGGCAGCGCTGGCCAGGTGCACCTTGACCTCCGGACTCGACTCCCGGAGGACATGTACGGTACGGCACAGCGGGCAGTAGGCACACTCCGGTGCCCCGGTATCGAGATGCTCTCCGACCGCCTCGGTGAAGTGGCCGATCCGGGAGTCCTTGGCCCACTCGCCGATGGCCTCCATCAGCCGGCCGAGCTCCTCGGCGGTCGACCCCAACGGCTCGTCCGCCCACTCGTGGCGCTGCTCGCTCACGATCTCTCGCTCTCGGTGTTCGTCGTCTGACGAGAAAACGTTACTCGCAGCTCCCCGCCCTCGACCCGCGCCCCGCTGACGCGCATCCGCGCGAGTGCGGCGGGAAGGGTCAACAGGCGCCGGTAGGACCCCACGGTGATCGCCAGCTCGTCGCCGTTGCGGCCCAGCTGCACCTGGTCGCGCTCGACCCACTGGGCCAGCCCGGGCAGCGCCAGATGGACGACCGTGGCGTCGCCGGTGGTCTCGGTGCGGAACGGGGCCGCGGTCTCGGGAACGGCCAGCGGATCGACGCTGCCGGTCCAGGCGTACGCCGCCTCGGCGACCTCGCGCAGGTCCTCGACCCCCACCGGCTCTGTCGGCCGGTAGAACGAGCGCCAGACGGGCAGCCCCTCGAAGGAGGCGCCCACGTCGCCGAGCACGTCGTCCTGGGCCTTGACCCAGCCGGCGCGCCAGTCGTCGGAGCCGCCGGCCGGGAAGATCCGGTTGGCGACCACACCGTCGACGCGGTAGCCGTAGAGGGACAGCGTCGTCCAGGACCGTCGTGCCTCGGCGAGCACGACCCGCTCGGGGGTCAGCACGATGCGTACGGACGCCTCGGGGCCCGAGAGCAGGGCACGGACTTCCGCGAGCTCGTCGTGGAGCCGCACCAGGGCGTCGAAGACGGAGTCGCCGGGCATCGGCACACCAGCGGCCTTGGTCAGCATCGGCTTGAGCGCCTTCACCATCTTGCGCTGCACCGGGAGGATGCGTTCGAGATACCAGCCCAGGGCCTCGGGAAGGGCGAGCAGCCGCAGCGTCTCGGCGGTCGGGGCGCAGTCGACCACGATCGTGTCCCACTCCCCCGAGACCGCCATCCGGCGCAGCTCCAGGAGCGCGAAGACCTCCTCGGCCCCCGGGATGATGGTCAGCTCCTCGGCGGCGATCCGGTCCACCCCGATCGTGTCCAGGACGCTCAGCAGGTAGCCCTGCACCTCCGCCCACGACTCCTCGAAGCGGCGCTGGGCGTCGACGTGCTGGACGTAGAGGTGCTCGGTGACCTGGACCGGCTCCGAACCCAACGCGCCGTCGACCCCGAACGCATCGCCCAGGGAGTGGGCGGCATCGGTCGAGAGGACCAGGGTGCGCAGGCCGCGGGCCGCGGACATCGCCGCGGTGCCGGCCGAGACGGTCGATTTGCCGACGCCGCCCTTGCCGGTGAAGAGGAGGATTCTCACGAAGGCATGCCCTGCTTCTCGACTCTCTGCTTGAGGCCTCGCAGCGCGGTGTCGATCAGGACCTTCTCGCCCTTGCGCTTGAGCATGCCGATCAACGGGATGCTCAGGTCGAGCGCGAGCCGGTAGGTGACCTCGGTGCGACCACCGAGGTCGCGCAGCACGTAGGCGCCGTCCATCGACCGCAGCAGGTTGCCCTTGACCAGCGACCAGGTGACCTGGCGGTCGTCGTCCCAGTCGTACGCCAGGGTGTATTCGTCCTTGATCGGCGCGACATCCAGCACGAACCGGACCTCCTCGGCCCGCCCGTCGACGCCGGTCTCGAGGACGCTGACCTCCTGCATGCCCTTGGCCCAGGCAGGATAGGACTTGAAGTCCGCGATCACCGCCATCACTGCCGAGGGCGCGGCCTCGATCACGATCGTCGAGGTGGTCTGATCGGCCATCGGTGGTGTCCTCACTCCCTGACTTGCTAGGTGCCATGGAGCGTACCGGATAGCATCCCGGTGAAATGGTCGGGCTGTGACGGGGGTAACCTCCGGTTCGTACCCACCTACCATCAGTATGCGGAGGCCCTAGTGCGCGAGTTCTCCACGCCCGCGACGTACGTTGTTCCCCCCACCGGCAGTCTGAGCGACGATGTCGTGCGCAACGCCGCCGAGGCACCCGATGCCGCCGTCCTCAGCCGGCCAGGCGCCGACGGCTCCTGGGTCGACGTGACGTCGTCCGAGTTCCTCGCTGAGGTCTCGGCGGTCGCCAAGGGACTGATCGCGGCTGGGGTGGGCGCTGGGGACCGGGTCGCGCTGCTCTCGAAGACGCGCTACGAGTGGACGCTGATCGACTACGCGATCTGGTTCGCCGGCGCGACGACGGTGCCGATCTACGAGACCTCCTCCGCCGAGCAGATCGCATGGATCCTCCAGGACTCCGCCGCCGTGGCGATCATCGCCGAGGACGCCGGCCACATGAGCCGGATCAGCGAGGTCCGCGCGGGCTGCGCGGCGCTCAACAGCGTGTGGTCGATCAACGACAACGCCGTCGACCTGCTGGTCAAGCTCGGCGCCGACATCACCGATGAGCAGCTCGAGGCCCGCCGCAGCGCGGTCACCCCCGACGACGCCGCGACGCTGATCTACACCTCCGGCACCACCGGGCGCCCGAAGGGCTGCGTGCTGACCCACGGCAACTTCATGTTCGAGCTCGGCGTCGTCGTCGACTCCCTCGACGGCCTGTTCAACATCGAGGGCCGCAGCACGCTGCTGTTCCTGCCGCTCGCGCACGTCTTCGCGCGGATCATCCAGATCGGCTGCATCACCTCCCGCACCCGTCTGGGCCACACCCCCGACATCAAGAACCTCGTCGCCGATCTCGGCACCTTCCAGCCGACCTTCGTGCTGGCCGTGCCGCGGGTGTTCGAGAAGGTCTACAACACGGCCTCGCAGAAGGCCGTCGCCGACGGCAAGGGCCGCATCTTCGACATGGCCACCGAGGTCGCCATCGAATACTCCCGGGCCACCGAGACCGGCAAGGCGCCGTTCCTGCTCGCCGCCAAGCACAAGCTGTTCTCCAAGCTCGTCTACGGCAAGCTGCTCGCCGCGCTCGGCGGCAACTGCTCCTACGCGATCTCCGGCGGGGCACCGCTCGGCGACCGCCTGGGCCACTTCTACCGCGGCATCGGCGTCACCGTCCTGGAGGGCTACGGCCTCACCGAGACGACCGGCGCGCTCACCGTCAACCTGCCCGAGGCGTTCAAGATCGGCACCGTCGGCCGGCCGATTCCCGGCACCTCGGTGCGTGTCGCCGATGACGGCGAGCTGCTCTTCAAGGGCGGCCAGGTGCTGAAGGAGTACTGGCAGAACCCGGCCGCCACCTCGGAGGCGAAGACCGAGGACGGCTGGTTCCACTCCGGCGACCTCGGCGAGGTCGACGACGAGGGCTTCGTCAAGATCACCGGCCGCAAGAAGGAGATCCTGGTCACCGCCGGCGGCAAGAACGTCGCCCCGGCCGTCCTCGAGGACCGCCTGCGCGCCCACGTGCTCGTCGACCAGTGCATCGTCGTCGGCGACGGTCAGCCGTTCATCGGCGCGATCGTCACCATCGACCCCGAGGCACTGCCCACCTGGGCCGAGGCCAACGGCAAGTCCGGCAACATCGAGGACCTCGTCGAGGACGAGGACCTACGTGCCGTCATCCAGAGCGCCGTCGACGACGCCAACAAGGCGGTCTCCAAGGCCGAGTCGATCCGCAAGTTCGTGATCATCCCCGAATCCTGGACCGAGGAGGGTGGCCAGCTCACCCCCAGCCTCAAGCTCAAGCGCAACGTCGTCATGCGCGAGTTCAGCCACGAGGTCGAGGCGCTCTACGCAAAGTAGTTGCTCGTGCCGCCGAGTCGGCGCATCTTGACGCCTTGGAGCGAAGCGAAGCGAGTGAGGCGTCAAGATGCGCCGACTCGGCCTATTTTCAGTCGAGAACCCGATGAGCAATAGCAATCCGCTGCAGCGTCGTCGGGTGGGAGCCGAACCACCACTGCGACCAGGCCTGCGGTGACGGGTCGGAGAGCGAGCGGGCACCTAGGTCGTGCTGCAGCCGGGTGAACGACTCCAGGTCGCCGGTGGCATGGAGCGCCTCGACGTCGGCGCGGGCCTCGACGTGTCGGCTGAGGCCGTTCTGGATCGGCATCGCCAGGACGCTCGCGAGCGCGAAGACCGCCATCAGCATCGGGACTGCTTCGGGGGTGGCGTACTCGTCCTGGCGCCGGTAGGACAGCAGCAGGCCGAGCAGGCCGACGCCGGCGACCGCGCCGGCGGCGCCGATGACCGTGCCGACCAGGACGTCGTCGTGCTTGGCGTGGGCGAGCTCGTGGGCGACGACGGAGAGGACCGCCCCGCGCGCGGCGGCGCCCCGTTGGGAGTCGACGAGGTTGTCGTAGAGGACGACGCGGCGGGTGGAGCCGAAGCCGGTGACGTACGCATTGAGCGAGGTCGTACGCCGGGAGGCATCGACCACCAGGACGTCGTCGAGCTCGACGCCCTCACGCTCGGCGATCGCCATCACCTCGGTCCGGAACTGGCCGCGCGGCAGCGACTCGAAGTCGTTGAACAGCGGCTCGATGACGACCGGATAGATGAACGAGCCGACCACCACCAGAGCAGCGACCAGGGCGGCGGCGACCGCGGGCCACCAACGCCGGCCGAGGCGGATGCAGGCGAAGAGGGCGAGCAGTGCCACGGAGGTGGTCACGATGCCGACGACCTGGTTCAGCAGCGAGTCGCCCAGCCAGGGTCCCCACGCCTGCCGGGAGAGCCCGTAGCGCATCTGCAGCCGGTGGATGGCCACTCCGAACGGCAGCGTCGCGATCCAGCCGAGGAACGTGACCGCGGCGACCGCCAGCACCACCCGGAGCAGCCATGGTCCAGGCAGCCGCGCCACCAGACGCCGGCCGAGCGAGGTGAACCCGAGCACGCAGGCGACGATCAGAGAGACGAGGAGCGAGGCCCGGCTGATCCAGCGGGCGGTGCCGGAGTAGGCCAGCATCCGCTCGAGCTCCTCGGGCGTGAACACGTCACGCTCGTCGGGCAGGTCGAGCGCGCCGCCCGGGTAGGGATGCCACGGGATCAACGCCCAGGCGAGCACCACGAACGCCACCGCCCCGAGGACGAGAACCACCCAGGACGTACGTCGCGTCGCACTCACTTCCGCCCCACTCATCGAGCCGAGTGTGACAGATGGGTCCGCCAGCGGGCGGTCAGCTCGTCCTCCCCGAAGCCGAAGCCGGCCTGCAGCGCCTTCTCCAGGCCGATGCCGCGACCGGTCTCCTCGTAGAGGTCGACCAGGGCCTGCTCGCCACCGGCCTCGGCGAGCACCTCGCAGGCGAGCCAGGCGGCTTCGTACTCGGCGCCGAAGTGCTCCGAGCGGGTGTTGAACTCGGCCTTGCCCGGGAGGTGGTCGGGGGCGCCGTTCTCGCGGACCTGAGCGAGGATCTGGCCGGCGGTCTCGGACAGCGGCAGCTTGGTGTCGCGGAGCGCGACGTAGTCGGCGAAGCCCTCGACCAGCCACATCGGCCGGCGGGTGTTGGTCGCGGCGTCGGTGGCCGCGTGGGTGGCCTCATGGGTGATGACGATCTGGGCGCCGGGGGCGTCGAGGTCGCCGATGACACCCTGGTTGACCCACACGTGCAGCGGGGTCCCGGCCTTCGTGGACCCGTCGACGGTCGCGGTCACCGCCGCGACGGCGGCGTAGGTCCCCGGCTGCGCGCCGAGCGCGGAGTCGAGGCCGTTCGCGGGCACCTCGAGGACCAGGCGCGGGTCCTTCCAGGGGATCACCTTGCGGACCCCGGCGACAGCAGCGGTGGCCAGCTCTGCGTAGCGGTCGGCGACCTCGGCCGAGGCCTGGGCGACCACGAGGGTGGAGCCGGTGCGGCGCACCTCGACCGGGCCGCTGAGCCACAGCGGCAGCCGCGTGCCCTGGGCCGCCGAGAAACCGGTGATCGCACCCTCGGCGTCGAAGCCGACCTTCAGCTCCTCGGTCAGCGCCGGATCGCCGGGGCTGCGCCACGACATCTCGACGTCGGCCGTCCAGGAGCCGTCCGGCTCCACGTTGCCCGACTCGGCGACGTACCTCGCGGTGACGTCCCCGAGGCCGATGGCACGGGCGTTGCGCACCGCCACCGAGGCGGCGTCCTCTCCCTCGGGCTCCGCCCCGTCGCGTACGCCGTCGACCAGGGCATCCAGCGAGGCCCGGGCACCTCCGGTGTCGGCGCGCACGACCGGCGCGCTGCTCGGGGTCGGGGCGACGTACTCGCCCCCGCCGGTGAGCCGCCAGCCGACGAACCCGGCGAGCAGCATCACCAGGACCAGCGCGGCCCCGATCAGGGCCGGGCGAGAAAGAAGAGAGCCGACCGTTCGCACCTGCGAACGATCGGCCTCTTCGGGGTGCTGGGTCAACTCAGCCCGGGCGGACGGCGCCCGTGTAGGGCATCTCGTCCATCGGGGAGACCTTCACACCGGTGCTCGGGTTGGACGCGTGCACGATCATGCCGTTGCCGATGTAGATGCCGACGTGGCTGATCGGGCTGTAGTAGAAGACCAGGTCGCCAGGGGCGAGCTGGTCGCGCGAGACCTGGGGTCCGCTGCTGTACTGCGCCGAGGAGGAGTGCGGGAGCGAGACGCCGGCCTGGCCCCAGGCACCCATGGTGAGGCCGGAGCAGTCCCACGACTCGGTGCCGGTGGCGCCGTAGACGTAGGCGTCGCCGACCTGGGCGAGGGCGTAGTCGACGGCCACCTTGGCGCGACCCGAGGGCGGCGGCAGGTTGGAGGGGATGCTGGTGTCGGTGGACTGGAACTCCTCCAGCTCATCGGCCTCCAGCTCGTCGAGCTCGGCCTGGGCCGCCTCGTACTTCTTGTCGATCTCGCTCTTCTTCTGCTGCATGGTCGTCTTGATCTTGGCCACCTGGGACTTGGCGTCCTCGGTGGCCTCGCGGCGAACCTGGAGGGCCTCCGCCTCGGTGTTGTACCGAGCGAGCAGGTCGGCCTGCAGCGCGTTGTAGGACGAGACGGTGGAGAGACCGGCGAGGAACTCCTGCGGGTCCTCGGAGGTGATCACCTGGCCGACGGCAGAGACGTCGGAGCCCTCGAACTGCCGCAGCACGGAGTCACGGAGCTCGGCGCGGATCTTGTCGAGCTCCTTGCTCTGACGCTTCTCGTCGGAGTTGAGGTCCTCGAGCTGGTCCTTGAGGTCCTGCAGCCGCAGCTTGGCGTTGCTGTAGTCCTCGTTGGCCGCCTCGGCCTGGGTGTAGAGCTTGTCGACCTTCTTGCGAACGTCGTCGATGTCAGGGTCTGCCTGGGCGGGGGTCGCTGCGGGAATGATCCCGGCGACTCCGATGGCGGCGATGCCGGCTGCTCCGGCAATGAGTCGCTTCCGGTCGCGTGTCACGAGCGGACGGTCTCCTTGTGTGTAGTCGTTGACGCCTACCGGGTGAGCTGACGGGTTCAGGCACGACCTGCCTTACCACCGCTCCTCGATCTGGTCTCCCAGATCGCCCTTGCGGCGGATGCACCCCAGGTGATCGCACTCCGTGTTCGCGGCGTACGACCGGTGTGGTTCCCCGGCTCCTGGCCCGCCCCGAAGCGGGCCTGGACTAAGCGCGACACTCGCGTGGGCCGGTTGACCCACTTCCACGAGCGCCAAGTTCCTGCGCACACTAGCCGACGGCATCCCCCACCTGCCAACCACCCACGCCCAAAAGTTCGGCTACATCCCTTCCACCATGCGCAGCGGCGGGACCAGTCCACCTTCGGCCAGCACGTCGAGCGCCCGGCGCTCGTCGTCCTCGATGGTCAGCTCCGGCGGTGGCCCCAGAAGCACGGTGACCACGCAGTCGTGGCACGCCAAACCGCGCACGAGGCAGGTGTCACAGTCGATTCTCGTCGTCATGTGAGTGACGGTCTCACCGAGCACCGACATTTTTGCTTTCGTCCGGTTGCGTCCGGCGTGTCACCACCATCGCAGCACGGTATTCGAGGCGGCGATCGCGGACCGGGTCCCTACACTTGGAACATGGAGGTCTCCGCGTACGCGACGCTCCCCGACACGGTCCGGGGGCGCATCGTCGCGCTCACGGCCGGGGTGCTTCCCGACGTGGTGCGCCTGCCGCCCGCGCTCAAGCGGATCGCCGACTTCGCGCCCGCCCGGCGGGCCAAGGCCGGCGGCGCGATGATCGCCTCGGTGCTCGAGAGCGACGACGAGGTCCGGGAGAAGGTCGGCAGCCAGCTGCGACCGGCGTACGTCTCCGAGGGCTCCGCCGACGACGTGGTCCTCCCCGAGGATCCGGCCGAGGCGGCCGCGGTCGTCTGGCTCATCCGCCCCGACGGCTGGGAGGTCTCGCTCAAGGAGGCTCTGGACCGGCTGGAGGCCGCCGCGGTGCCGGTGGTCGACGCCGAGGTGGCCCGGCTGCGCGGCAAGCTCGCCGCGGCCGAGGACGAGCTCCGCGAGGTGCGTGCCGACCGCAAGGCCCGCCTCGACGACCTCAAGGCCGACAACACCGCCCTGCGACGCAAGCTCGGCGAGGCCCGGGCTGCCGCGCGCGAGGCCGGCACCGGCCTGGACGAGGCCCTGACCGAGGCCCGCACGGCGCTCGCCCGCGCCGAGGACGAGCTCGCCGCACGTGACCGCCAGCTGCGACAGCTCCGCAGCCAGATCGACAAGCTGGAACGCGAGGCCGCTGCCGAGCGGCGTACGTCCAAGACGGACCGCGAGGACGCCTCGCTGCGCGCCCGGTTCCTGCTCGACACACTGCTCGACGCCGCCGGGGGCCTGCGTCGCGAGCTGGCGCTGCCGCCGGTCACCGGCACCCCGGGCGAGCGGGTGGAGGCCGAGCTGGCCTCGGCTGACGCCGCCGCCGGTGCCGGGGTCACCAGCAGCGCCCACCTCGAGCAGTTCCTCGCGATGCCGCGGGTCCGGCTGATCGTCGACGGCTACAACGTCTCCAAGGCGCTGTGGCCCGACTCGGCGCTCGATGCCCAGCGGCTGCGGCTGCTGCGGGCGATCGCGCCGATCGCCGCCCGCACCGGTGCCGAGACGACCGTCGTCTTCGACGCCCACTCCGCATCCGTACGCCCCACCGCGGTGCCTCCTCGCGGCGTCAAGGTCCTCTTCTCCCCCGAGGGCGTCATCGCCGACGACGTCATCCGTGACCTCGTCGACGCCGAACCCGCCGGCCGCGTCATCCTGGTCGCCACCGACGACGCCGAGGTCGTCAAGGACGTACGCCGCGCCGGCGCCCGCACCGTCCCGCTCTCCTCGCTCTCGCCCCTGCTTGGTTGATCCAGCAGGCTTCCTGCGCCACACCGCCCTGATTCGATAGGTTCTCCCGACGTTCGAATCATCGGGAGTGGGAGACCAGCGCGTGCGGCACACCCTCAGCGCGATCGCCAGGATGATCCTGTGCGCCGCGGGATTCGTGATGTCCATCTACGGCAGCGTCCAGCTCAATGCCCTCAAGTCGCCGGGATTCCGCGAGCTGCTGCACGAGTCGAGCTTCTGGGTCGCGGCCATCGGGGGCCTGATGACCGCGATCGCGTTCGAGGCGATGCGACGCGCGCAGGTCCCCGCCGCTCCCGCTCCGCAACCCACCGAGCCCGTCGCGCCGGTCACGCCCGTCACGCCAGTGGCCACCGATGAGCCCGCGAAGGACGAGAGGGACGAGCGACCCGCCGATCAGGCCGACAAGCTGAGCCTCGTCGAGGTCGTCGGTCTCGCCGCGGGCGGCGTGATCGGATCGGGCTGGCTCCTGGCCGTTCCCACCCTCCACGAGAGCCTGGGCGAGGCCGCGCTCCTCGGCTGGGCCGCCGGCGGCCTGCTCATGCTCACCATCGCGGTCGTGATGGTCGAGTTCGGGCTCATCTCCCAGCGCACCGGCGGGCTGCTGTTCCATCCACACGACGCCTTCGGGCCGCTGGTGGTGATCATCCTCGCCGCGTCGCTGTGGATCTCGTACGCCATCAACCCGGCCGCCCAGGCGGCCGCGGCCGTCAACGGGCTGGCCGAGATCGTCCCCGCCCTGGCCGGCGACGGCGGGCTCACCGGGATCGGATCGACCCTGGCGGTGCTGGTGACCGCCGCGATCATCGCCTTCGTCCTGCTGCCCCGACGGCTCGTCCTGCGTACGAACGCGGCCCTGACGCTGCTCAAGATCGCCATCCCGGTGATCTTCGTGGTGTTCCTGGCGCTCGCGGCCCCGGGCCGGCCGACGGCTCCGGGAGCCGCGGCCGGGCCCACCACGACCGGCGTGCTCAGCGCGCTGATCACCAGCGGCGTGATCTACGCCTACATCGGCTTCCAGGCTCCCCTGGACGTGACCGGCGAGGTCCGTGGTGGCCGTCGCGAGGCGGCCAGGCGGGTGCGCTGGGCGGTCTACGGCACGGTCGTCGGCTCATTCCTGCTCTACTCCTCCCTCCAGCTGGTCTACGCCGAGCACATGGCCGGCTCCGGGGCCGAGCACGGCACCTCCTACGCACGCCTGACCGACGCGGCCACGCTGGCCGGGGCGCCGCTCGACTGGCTGGTCGTGCTGGTCCGGATCGCCGCGATCCTGGCCCCGATCGGGTCCGGCATCGTGTTCACCTACGCCCTCAGTCGCGAGGTCTACGCACTGAGCGCGGAGAGGTACGTCCCCAGCGGCCTGCACGAGCCGCGGGCATCACGGCTCCCCGGCCGCACCGGCGACTCCTTCTGGCTGATCCTGCTCGTGAACCTGGCGCTCGCGCTGGTCGTCCTGGTCGCGGTGGGCGGCGACTGGCAGACCCTGGCCGTGCTCAACACCATCCCGATCCTGATCCTGTACGCGGTCACCTGCGTCGTCCTGGCCGTGCGCTCCGACCTGCTCGGGACGGGTGCCCAGCGGCTCCTCCCGTTCGCGGCGTACGCGGCCTTCGTCGTCATCGCGCTGGTCGTCAACGAGTCCGCGTGGGACCGGGTGTGGAAGGGCGTCGCGGTGATCGGCTGGGGATCGCTCGTCCTGCTCGTGCTCCCCTGGCTCCATCACCTCCGGGTCCCCGGCCTGGGCTGGTACGACGCGAAGAACCACGGCGCGCGCCTGGTCTCACGCGACCCGGCGAACCGTCCGTTCGTCGTGCTCGCGCTGTACCTGGTCGCGCTGACGCTGCTGAGCGCCGTGCGCCACCGGATCGACGACGACTCCGTGTGGAGCGTGTGGAGCCTGCGCGCCCTGGTGATGATCGTCGCCTCGGGCGCGTTCGTCCTCCTCGTCGGTGCCGGGCGCCGCTACCTCAGGCAGACCCGGCTCACGACGACCCGGACCTGACCCACTCGGCCTCCTCCTCCTGGCCGGCCGCGACCAGGGCCTCCACGACGGCATCGACCCGGGCCCGGTCCTGCCACCGCCCCACCGAGCGGCGCAGGACCCCGGCGCGACTCGCCTCCGGATAGCGGTGCAGGCGCAGCCGCGTGGTGATGCCGACGATGTCGGTGGGGGTGACGCTCTGCGCCTGGTCGAGATAGCGGATCAGCAGCCGGTCGGCCGTGCCGGCGAGCTCCTTGCGCCGGAGCTGGTGGGCGGTCTCGGCGATCGTCGGCCCGGCGCCACGGCGGTTGATCGCCTCGTCGGCGAGATGGTGCCAGGACGTACGCACCGCGTCGGCGAAGCCGGCCGCCTCGAGGGCGGCGAGGCACTCGGCGTACCAGGCGACGTACGTCTCCTCGGTCGGCGCCGGGTAGACGAGCAGGTCCTCGGCCAGCCTCCAGCCGACGTCGGCGGCGACGGCCGAGCGGCCCCGCCTCCCGACCCGGGAGGGTACGTGGCCGAGCAGACCCACGATCTCCTCGGCCGGGCGGAGCCTGACCAGGGTCGCGGCCTGCCGGCGAAGGTCCTCCCCCAGCGTCCTGCCGTGCCCGTCGGCCAGATATCCGGCGACACCCTCCACGACGGCGGATCCCATCGGCGCGCGGTCCGCGCCCTCCGGGGTGAGCACCCAGTGGAGAAGCTTCCGCGTGGTGTCGGCGGACGGCTGCGCCCACGACCACCGGTCGAGGAAGTCGCCGAGCCGCTCGATGTGGCCGCTGTGGGCGATCGCACGGACGAGCATCGCCGCCTGGGCCTCGTCGCCCTCCTCCATGAGGGTCTCGCAGATGCGTTTGAGGTTCATCGGCGTCGCGTCCCCGGCCATGGCTGCCAGGAGGCTGTCGCGGCCGGGTCCCCGGCTGCCCCGCAGCAGCAGCACCACGTGCTCGCGCGCCTCCTCGGAGTTCTCGCTGCCGTCGAGGCGCAGCTTGAACCAGTCCTCGAGCACGCGTCCGCCCGGACACAGCTCCCAGAACGCCGCGACGAGATCCTGCTGCTGGGCGGGACCCGGCGCCCGGCCGAGGTCGCCGATCGCGCCGAGGGTGCGCCAGAGCAGGTCCAGGGCGATCTCACGCAGCCTCGGGCTGGCGTACAGCGCGACGTAGAGGAGGGCCTTGTCGAGGTTCGAGCGACCGCTGGCAGGGGCCGCGAACTGCTTCACCGTGTCGTTGACCAGGTCCGGCGCCCCGAGCAGGTGCAGCGCCCGGAGGAACCGGGCGATGTCGGGGACGGTCCGCTGACGGAGCACGTCGTGGATGACGGCGTGGGCGATGGAGGTATCGTGCTCGTTCTCGATCGCGAGCCGGGCGGCGTCCTCGGGCGGGCGGTGCAGGGCGGCGGCCGCGATCAGGATCACGGGGTCCGCGGCGGACTCCAGCGAGGTCGCCAGGGCGGCCAGATCGCCGTCCGCGAGTCGGCCGTAGGCGTGCAGCGCCTGGACCGCGATCGCCGGATGGCCCTGCGTACGCAACTCTGCGAGCCAGGCCACGAACCGGTCGACGCCTTGGGCGGAGACCCTGGCGAAGGCGTTGTCGATCAGCTTCTGGGTGTTGAGGACCTCGTCGGCCTGGGCGCCGTCGAGGACGGTGACGTACTCGACCAGGCCGGCCAGATCGCCGGTCAGCGTGTCGAGCACACGTTCGTTGAACCGCAGCGCCGCGGTCTGTCCGTCCTCGCTCAGCAGCGTCCTGGCCTGCTCGCCGGCCTCGGCCGGCTCGACCTGCAACGAGCCCGAGCGACCGAACCAGCGCGCCCAGGGACGGTCCTCGTTGCCGGACGCCGCCCCCTCGATGCCGCTGTTTCTCCCTGCGATCGCCCACACCTCCCCTGTCAGGTGCGCCACACCTTAGTGGCGAAGGACTGTCGGTGGCACTCGCTAATGTGTTCGCATGGGCAGTAGTAGCGCGGTGCGGGAGGCGCGCAAGGAGATGCGCGCTCGGGCCGTCGCCCGCCGCCAGCGCGAGCAGACCACCGGAGGCTGGGAGGCCCAGCGAGGCTTCGACGAGCTCGGCAGGCCGCTGCGCGACCTGACCTTCTGCGTGGTCGACCTGGAGACCACCGGCAACAGCCCCGACAACGGCGGCATGATCACCGAGATCGGCGCGGTGAAGGTGCGCGGCGGCGAGGTGCTGGGCGAGTTCCAGACCCTCGTCAACCCCCACACCGGCATCCCGCCCTCGATCGCCGTGCTGACCGGGATCACCAACTCCATGGTCGCTTCCTCCCCCACCATCGAGTCGGTGCTCCCGGCGTTCCTCGAGTTCGCTGAGGGCTGTGTGCTGGTCGCCCACAACGCCCCCTTCGACGTGGGCTTCCTCAAGCACTTCGCCGCCAAGCAGGAGCGGCCCTGGCCTCGCTTCGAGGTGCTCGACACGGTGAAGATCGCCCGCCGGGTGGTCACCCGTGACGAGGCGCCCAACCACAAGCTCGGTTCGCTGGCCCGGGTCTTCGGCTCCCCCACGACCCCCAACCACCGCGCCCTCTCCGACGCCCGCGCGACGGTCGACGTCCTCCACGGCATGATGGAGCGCCTCGGCAACATCGGCGTGCAGACCCTCGAGGACCTGGCCGTCTTCTCGGCCAAGGTCACCACCGCCCAGCGCAAGAAGCGCCATCTGGCCGAGGACCTGCCGCACGCCCCCGGCGTCTACCTGTTCAAGGACGACAGGGGCCGGGTGCTCTACATCGGCACCTCCAAGGACCTCCGCACTCGCGTACGCACCTACTTCACCGCCTCCGAGACCCGCTCCCGCATGGGCGAGATGGTCGGGCTGGCCGCGACCGTGCAGGGCATCGAGTGTGCGACGGCGCTGGAGGCGGGCGTGCGCGAGCTGCGGCTCATCGCCGAGCACAAGCCGCCCTACAACCGCCGCTCGCGACGCCCGGAGAAGATGCACTTCGTCAAGCTCACCCAGGAGCCGTGGCCCCGCCTGTCGCTGGTCAAGCAGGTGCTCGACGACGACGCCGACTATCTCGGTCCGTTCGGCTCCAAGAAGGTCGCCGAGAAGGCGCTCCAGGCGCTCCACGACACGTTCCCGATCCGGCAGTGCGCCGACCGGCTCCCTCTGCTGCCGCGCAGGACCCCGTGCGTCCTCGCCGAGCTCCACCGCTGCCTGAGCCCGTGCGACCAGAGCGTCCCGTCCGAGACCTACGCGGCTCTGGTGTCTCGGGTCCGCGAGTCGCTCCTCCACCGGCCCGACGAGGTGGTCGAGACGGTCACCGAGCGGCTCACCGGCCTGGCCGAGCAGGAGCGGTTCGAGGAGGCGGCCGTCCACCGCGACCGGCTGACCTCCTACCTGCGCGCCGCCGCGCGCACCCAACGACTCACCGGCCTGACCCGGCTGCCCGACCTCACCGCGATCCGGCGTGAGGACGACGGCCGCTGGGCGGTCCACGTCGTCCGCCACGGTCGCCTCGCCGGGGCCGGGGTGATCCCGCGTGAGGCCAACGCCCACGCCTACGTCGCCGACCTCCAGCTCAGCGCCGAGACGGTCGTGGCCGCCCCCGGCCCGGTGCCGGCCGCGAGCGCCGAGGAGACCGAGCTGGTGCTGCGCTGGCTGGAGTCCCCAGGCGTACGCCTCGCCCACGTCGAGGGCGAGTGGACCTGTCCGATCGGCGGTGCGGGCCGGCGGGCAGCGGCGCTCTAGGAGGATCGGCTAACGTGACCTGCGTGATCACAGCGATCGTCTTCATCAATGCCGAGGTCTCCCAGATCCCCGAGGTGGCCGAGGCCGTGGCCGCCATCGACGGCGTCAGCGAGGTCTACTCCGTCACCGGCCAGATCGACCTGATCGCCCTGGTCCGCGTCCGTGCCCACGAGGACGTGGCCAACGTCGTCGCCGACAAGGTCAACAAGGTCCCCGGCGTGCTCGAGACCGAGACCCACATCGCCTTCCGCACCTACTCCCAGGTCGACCTCGAGGCCGCGTTCTCCATCGGTCTGGACTAACACGGGCGAACGGGCGAAGCCCGTCTGGTGTAGCCGAGTCGGCGCATCTGTGTGTAGCCGAGTCGGCGCATCTGCACGCCTTGGAGCGAAGCGAAGCGAGCGAGGCGTGCGGATGCGCCGACTCGGCGCGTAATCATCTACAGCCCACCGCGAAGCGAAGCGGGCGAGGCGCAAGAGACGCGCCGACTCGGCGCGTAATCCCCTACAGCACGACGAGAACCCTCAACGGGCGGTAGCAGCAACCCAGCGGTCGAGCACACCCTGAGCGGCCCCGGAGTCGATCGCGTCGGCAGCGCGGGCGATGCCCCCGGCGAGCCGCTCGTCGACGCTGCCGGACCCGGCGTCGTGGACGGCGAGAGCAGCACCGGCGTTGAGCACGACGGCGTCGCGTACGGCGCCCTTCTCCCCGGCGAGCAGACGGCGGACGACGGCGGCGTTGTAGGCGGCGTCGTCGCCGCGCAGGTCCTCGGCGGTGGCCCGGCCGATGCCATGGTCGAGCGGCTCGACGGTCGCCTCGGTCACGACCCCCTGCGAGACCATCCACACGTGCGAGGTCGTGGTGGTGGTGAGCTCGTCGAGGCCGTCGTCGCCGCGGAAGACCCAGGCGTCGACGCCACGGCGGGCGAAGACACCGGCCATGACCGGCGCGGCGGAGGCGTCGGCACAGCCGATCGCGGAGGACGCGGGTCGGGCCGGGTTGGTGAGCGGACCGAGCAGGTTGAAGACGGTGGCGATGCCGATCTCGCGCCGCGCGGCGGCGGCATGGCGCATCGCGGGATGGAAGGCCGCGGCGAACAGGAAGGTGATCCCGGCCTCCTCGGCCACCTCGCCGACCCGGGAGACATCGAGGTCCAGCCGGATGCCGAGGGCCTCGAGCACGTCGGCCGATCCCGACTTGGAGGAGGCGGACCGGTTGCCGTGCTTGACGATCTTGGCCCCGGCACCGGCCGCGACGATCGCTGACATCGTGGAGATGTTGACCGAGAAGGACCGGTCGCCACCGGTGCCGACGATGTCGAGCACGCGACCCGGCACGAAGATCGGGTTGGCCTTGGCCAGCATCCCGTCGGCGACCCCGGCGAGCTCGTCGACGGTCTCACCCTTGGCGCGCAAAGCCACCGCGAAGGCGGCGATCTGCGAGGGCGTCGCCTCTCCCGAGAGGATCTCCCCCATCGCCCACGCCGCCTGGTGCGCGGACAGGGACTGTCCCGCGACCAGCGTGGTGAGGACCTCGGGCCAGGAGTTGGGCGCGGACGTCATGCGCCAACGTTAACGGGCCGCAACAGTCCCACGACCGTCCGGGCCAGCTCGAACGGGTCGAGCGGGTGCGGCACAGTGGCTTCCGCACGCGACCAGGTGCCGAGCCACGCGTCCTGAGGACGACCGATGAGCACCACGATCGGCGGAGCGTCCTTCACCTCGTCCTTGACCGCCTTGGCGATCCCCAGCCCGCCGGCCGGAGCGGTCTCACCGTCGAGCACGGCCAGAGCCAGGCCACCGGCATCGAACTGCGCACGCACGGCCGGCTCGGTGGCCACCTCGACGTACTCCACCTCCGGCAGAGACGGGTGCGGGCGGCGCCCCAGAGCGAGGATCACCTGCTTGCGTACGTCGACGTCGTCGCTGTAGACGAGGATCTTCAGTGATTTCGAGGTGGTGTCGGTCACACCCTGATGCTAGCGCCAACACCATGCCCTGCGGCCACATGTCACACACCGAACCTGAGCGGTGTCTAAGGGTGTAGCAGCACCCTGAAACACGACACACAGGGTCCCAAGAAGACTCTGGAAAGGGGGCAGGACATAATGGCGGGCGTGGCGACAGTATCGACTCTTCCAACAGCCCGCCTGCACGGGCATCACGACCGTCCGAGCATGGTCAGCGTGGGGACGATCATCTGGCTCGCAAGCGAGCTGATGTTCTTCGCGGCGCTGTTCGCGGCCTACTTCACGATCCGCGCGGTCAGCCCCGAGGTGTGGGAAGCCAACACCTCCGGGCTCAACATCCCGTTCGCGGCGGTCAACACGACCATCCTCGTGCTGTCGTCGTTCACCTGCCAGTTCGGCGTCTTCGCCGCCGAGCGCGGCCAGGTCGGACGTAAGGGCTCCCTGCTCGCGGTCCGCCTGTGGGGCCTGCGTGAGTGGTTCATCCTCACCTACCTCATGGGCGCGGTCTTCATAGCCGGACAGGCGACCGAGTACGCAGCCCTGGTGCAGGAGGGCATCGCCCTCAACCGCGGCATCACCGGTCCTGACGACCCCTACGGCTCGGTCTTCTACCTGACGACGGGCTTCCACGGCCTGCACGTCACCGGCGGTCTGATCGCCTTCCTGTTCGTGCTCGGCCGGACGTACGTCGCCAAGCGCTTCACCCACGAGCAGGCCGTCTCCGCGATCGTCGTGTCCTACTACTGGCACTTCGTCGACGTGGTGTGGATCGGCCTGTTCGCGACCATCTACCTCCTCAAGTGACCAAGGACTGAATGTGCGTCTACTGAACCGCTCCGTCGGTCGACTGTCGCGGCACCGTCGCCGCCCGTTGGCCGGTGCCGCCGTGCTCCTGGTCGCCCTGTTGAGCACCGGCGGCGCGTACGCCGCGCTCGCCCCGGCCTCCCAGGCCGAGCAGGAGAAGGACAACGCTGCTCTCGTCGCCGAGGGCAAAGAGCTCTTCATGATCAACTGCTCCACCTGCCACGGCTCCAACGGTGAGGGCATCACCACCCAGAACGGGAAGCTCTACGGCCCCTCCCTGATCGGTGTCGGTGCCGCCTCCGTCGACTTCCAGGTCGGCACCGGCCGCATGCCGATGGCCCAGCCCGGCGCCCAGGTCGAGGTCAAGGACCCCAGCTTCAACCAGGACGAGATCGACGCCTTGGCCGCGTACGTCGCCAGCCTCGGCCCCGGCCCGGCCGTCCCGGAGCCGGAGCAGTACGACCCGGACACCTTCGCCTCCGAGGAGGAGCGTGAGGCGGCGGTCGCCCTCGGTGGCCAGATTTTCCTGACCAACTGCACCGCCTGCCACAACTTCACCGGCGCCGGCGGCGCCATGCCGCGCGGCGGCGAGGCTCCGAGCATCCTCAACACCGACCCGAAGCACATCTACCAGGCGATGCTGACCGGTCCGCAGTCCATGGACACCTTCTCCGACGGCAACATCAGCCCGGAGGAGAAGAAGGCCGTCATCGCCTACGTCGAGTCGATGAAGGAACAGCCCGACTACGGCGGCTTCAACAACGGTTCGCTCGGTCCGGTGACCGAAGGCATCGTCGCGTGGGTCGTCGGGCTCGGCGTCCTGGTGGCGTTCGCCGTCTGGATCGCCGCGCACACCACGCGCACCAACCAGACCAAGAAGGGATCTGCCAAGTGAGCAGCGACCTCAGCGAGATCGAGAAGCACGACGACTCGCACCCCGAGCTCAACGCGCACACCGACGCGCTGCTGCCCGACCCGGGCATGCACGAGCATCACTGGCGTCCCACCGACGTCGACCCCAAGGCAGAGAAGCGCGCCGAGCGCCAGGTGAGCGCCTTCTTCGGTCTCTCCGCGATCTGCTCGGTGCTGTTCGTCGTCGCGTACTTCACCATCGAGCCCGGCTACGACGGTGACGTCTGGGCCGGCTTCGGCGCCTCCAACCTGGCGCTGGGATCGAGCCTCGGCTTCGCCCTCCTCTTCCTCGGCATCGGCGTCATCCAGTGGGCCCGCAAGCTCGTCGTCGACATCGAGCACTCCGAGGACCGTCACCCGGCCGCCTCCTCCCCCGCCACCCGCGAGGCCGCGGTCGCCGAGCTCAAGGCCGCGCTCCACGAGTCCGGCATGGCTCGCCGTCCCTTCATCCGCAACGCGATGATCGGCTCGGCCGCCCTGCTCGGCCTGCCCGCGGTCGTCATCCTCAGGGACCTGGGTCAGACCAACGCCCAGATCACCGAGGAGCAGCCCTACCCGGGCGCCGGCCTCGAGCACACCGTCTGGGATGCCGGCGTGCGGGTCGTACGCGACGTGGTCGGCACCCCGATCCGCCCGGGCGACCTGGAGATCGGTGACCTGGTCAACGCCGAGCCGGCGACGATCTTCGACGGCAGCCTGCACGGCGCGCCGCTGCAGATTGCCAAGTCGAAGGCGGCCACCATCCTGCTGCGGATGGACCCCAACGACATCGACAACGACGTGACCCGCAACTGGTCGGTCAACGGCATCGTGGCCTACTCCAAGATCTGCACCCACGTCGGTTGCCCGATCTCGCTGAACGAGCGCACCACCCACCACCTGCTGTGCCCGTGCCACCAGTCGACCTTCGACCTCGCCGACCACGGCAAGGTCATCTTCGGCCCGGCCGGCCGCCACCTCCCGCAGCTGCCCCTGGGCGTCGACGCGGACGGCTTCCTCGTTGCCCTCTCGGACTACCCTGAGCCTGTGGGCGTCAGCTTCTGGGAGCGCAACACCTACGACATCGACGAGATCTTCGACGACTGGTCCAAGGACCACGCCGCCGATGCTGAGCAGTACGGCTACAAGGAGGGCGGCCAGTGAGCACCGACACGTCCAAGGTTGCCGCCAGCAACGGCACCGAAGCCGCTGCCCCGGCGGGCAAGCCGACCAAGGCAGGCGCGGCCGCGAACTGGGCCGACGAGCGCCTCGGCATCGGCGGGCTGAGCAAGTTCCTCTCCCGCAAGATCTTCCCCGACCACTGGTCGTTCATGCTGGGTGAGATCGCGCTGTGGAGCTTCGTGGTCCTGCTGGTCACCGGCACCTTCCTGACCCTGTGGTTCAAGCCCTCGATGGCCGAGATCACCTACCAGGGCTCCTACGCGCCGCTGCGCGGCATCGACATGTCCGAGGCGATGGCCTCGACGCTGGACATCTCCTTCGACGTACGCGGCGGCCTGCTGCTGCGCCAGGTCCACCACTGGGCGGCGATGCTGTTCATCGCCTCGATGATGATCCACATGATGCGCGTGTTCTTCACCGGCGCGCACCGCAAGCCGCGTGAGATCAACTGGGTCATCGGCGCCACGCTGCTGCTCCTCGGCACGCTCGAGGGCTTCACCGGCTACTCGCTCCCCGACGACCTGCTCTCCGGCACCGGCATCCGGGCCGCGGACGGGTTCATCATGGCCATCCCCATCGTGGGGACGTACATCTCGTTCTTCCTGTTCGGAGGCGAGTTCCCGGGCGACGACATCATTCCACGCCTGTTCACGATCCACGTGCTGCTGATCCCAGCGCTGCTGCTGGCACTGATCGGTGCCCACCTGATCCTGCTGATCTACCACAAGCACACCCAGTGGCCTGGACCCGGACGCACCGAGAAGAACGTCGTCGGCTACCCGATGGTGCCGAACTACATCTCCAAGATGACCGGCTTCTTCTTCATCACCTTCGGTGTGACCGCCCTGCTCGGCGCCTTCTTCTCGCTCAACCCGGTGTGGAAGTTCGGTCCCTACGACCCGACCAAGGTCACCGCTGGCTCGCAGCCTGACTGGTACATGGGCTGGCCTGACGGCGCGCTGCGCATCATGCCGGGCTGGGAGTCGCACTTCTGGGGCTCGACCTGGTCGTGGAACATCTTCTTCCCGGTCATCGTGCTGCCGATGGCGGCCTGGATGGTCGTGCTGATGCTCCCGTTCATCGAGGCCTGGATCACCGGCGACAAGCGCGAGCACCACCTGCTCCAGCGCCCGCGCAACGCTCCGACCCGCACCGCCACGTTCGTCGCGCTGATGACGTTCTACGCGGGCTTCTGGGCCGCCGGCGGCAACGACATCATCGCGATCAAGTTCGACCTCTCGATCAACCAGATCACCTACTTCCTGCGGGCGTTCGTGTTCCTGGGTCCGATCGCGGCGTTCATCATCACGCGTCGTTGGTGCATCTCGCTGCAGCGTCACGACAACGAGAAGCTGCTGCACGGCTACGAGACCGGCACGGTCATCCGTACGCCGGAGGGCGCCTACCACGAGAAGCACCTCCCGCTTCCCGAGGACGAGGCCTACGCCATGACCGTCCGCGACCGCGGCCGGGCCGGCGAGGAGCCGGAGCTGAAGAAGAACGGCAAGCTTTCGCTCCGTGCGAAGCTCCGGGCCTTCTACTACGACCACGACGTGGACAAGCCGACCCCCGAGGAGCTCAGCGAGGCGCACCACCACGCCGAGCACGAGGCCCACGAGCTGGCCGCCCACGAGGGTCACCAGGTCGACGGTCACGACTTCGACGATCACCGTCACTCGGCGATCGAGGAGCCCCTCAGCCGCTGATATTGAAGCCGTACGCCACGTGGCGCCGTTCCCTGCGGGGGACGGCGCCACGTGCGTTTTCTGGGCGTTCCAGCGGCCGAAACCCGGTTGCTCGCGACCGGACGCGGATCCTAGGGTCCAGCACATGACCGGCCTCCAGGCTCGACTCCGAGCCGACCTCCTCACCGCCCGCAAGGCGCGCGACACCACGGCCACGGCCGTCCTCCGCTCGACGCTGTCCGCCATCGCCAACGCCGAGGCCCTCCCGGTGGCGGAGGAGGCCCTCGTGAGCGACGGACCGATCGCCGGCGCCGCGAGCGGCGTGGGTGCCACCGAGGCCGCGAGACGCGACCTGACCGATGACGATGTCCGAGGCATCATCTCCGCTGAGCAGACCGAGCGGCTGAGCGCCGCGACGGACCTGGAGTCCCATGGCGCGGGCGAGAAGGCGGAGCAGCTCCGCGCCGAAGCAGACCTTCTCGCGGCGTACCTCTGAAACATGCCGAGTCGGCGCGTTCTAACGCGCCGACTCGGTGCTTCTTCGCGTACGAACGGGCCGACTCGGCCTTGTTGGGTGGTCAGCCCTGCGGGTCGAGCTCGCCGCCGACGACCTCGAGCACCCGGGCACGTACGTTGGCCGCAGCCTCGGGGTCGCGGGCCGCCACGGCGGCGACGAGTGCGTTGCCGAGGATGAGCTGCGGGATCCGGATGATCGAGTCGAGCTCCTGGCGGAACCCGGCGCGACCGCCCTGCGGGGTGACCAGCTCGACCTCCGCGAGCTTGGTCAGCTGGGTGCCGGTGAAGGAGGTCAGCGCGATGACGGCCGCTCCCCCGGCGACGGCCGCCTGAGCGACCTGGATGGTGGGCGCGGTGGCGCCGGTGCCGCTGACTACGACGCAGACGTCGCCCGGCTGGAGCAGACGGGCCCGGATGAGCTGGTCGAGATGGTCGCTGGGCGCGACGGTGCTCAGCCCCTGGGAGCCCAGTCGCATCGCGATGTCCTGGGCGACCGGCGAGGAGACGCCCGTCCCTGCGACCAGGATCGAGCGAGCCTCGGCGAGAAGCTCCACGGCCCGGGTGACCTGCTCCTCGGAGAGGAGCCCGACCATGTCGGAGGCGGAGTCGGCGATGTCGGCGAAGAAGGAGCGCACCACCGTCAGCGGGCTGCCTCCCTCGGTCGTCTCGGTCTTGGCCGTGCCCAGGTCGCGCGCCAGCAGCACCTTGAGGTGCGGGAAACCGCGGAACCCGAGTCTCTGCGCGGCTCTGACCACGGTCGCGGTCGAGACGGAAGCCTCGGCGGCGATCTCGGCGGTGGTCGCCTCGATGGCCCACTCCGAACGGGTCAGCACGACCTCGGCGACCGCGCGCTCGGAAGGGTTGAGCCGCGGCATCGCGGCCCTGATGGCTGGAAGAACCGGCGCGCTGGTCATACCGCCACCGCAGTGGCTTCGGCGCCGTGCAGGATCCGGTGACGCAGCGCTGCTGACAGCTGGTCGACCAGGATCGTCACGATGATGATCACAGCAAGCATGATTCCACCCCACTCCCATTCTCTGCCCCGAAGGACACGGTTTAAAAGCGCACCAATTCCACCAGCGCTCACGACGCCGAGGATTGCGCTTGCCCTGATGTTCACCTCGAAGCGGTAGAGCCAGAACGCCACCGTCTCCGGCATCATCTGCGGGATGACCGCCGTGCGGATGCGCTGCCACCACGTCGCACCGGCCGCCGCGACGGCCTCGACGGGACGTGGGTCCACCGCCTCGATGTTCTCCAGCGTCAGCTTGCCGAGCGAGCCGATCGAGTGGATGCCGATCGCCATCGCTCCGGCCATCGGGTTGAGCCCGAAGAGCGGCAGCATCACGATCACCGCGAGCAGGATCTCCGGCACGGCGCGGATGGCGTTGAAGAAGAGCCGCACCGGGAGGCGTACGACCAGCGGCGCGGTGGTGGAGGCGGCCAGGAACGCCAGCGGGAACGAGAAGAGCGCGCCCACGCAGGTGCCGATCCAGGCGAGCGCCACCGACTCCCCCATCAGCTTCAGCGCCTGCAGCCACCAGTCCCCGTAGGTGAGCTCCGGGTCCGCCTGGCCCTCGGGATGCGCCCCCGGCCAGGTGAGCACGCCGTCGAGCATCTGCCCGGCGTACTGCAGGATCTCCCCGGGGAACTGCGGCAGCCGCTCCCATTTGGCATCGTCCAGCGACCATCCGGCCACCAGCACGATGCCGATCAGCGCCAGACCGACCGCGGTGTAGGGCCACTTCGGCGGCGGCTTCGGCCGCGTCGTCGCTGTCGCCGAGGTCATACCAGCCTCCGGCGCAGGAACTGGGAGAACAGGTCGATCGCGATGACCACGACGAAGATGACGATCACGACCGCCGCCAGCCGGGGATAGTCGGCGCGGTTGAAGTAGAGCATGATCAGCTGCCCGACCCCGCCGGCCCCGACCGCGCCCAGCACCACGGAGGCGCGGATGTTGAGCTCGAAGACATAGAGGACGTACGAGGCGTAGTTGGGCAGCACGGCAGGCACGATCGCGACCCGGGCGCGCTGCCAGCGGGTCGCCCCGGCTGCGTCGAGCGCCTCCAGCGGGCCGGGATCGACGGCGTCGATGCTCTCCGCGGTCAGCTTGGCGACGATGCCGATGTTGAAGATGGTCAACGCCAGGATCCCCGGAAGCGGGCCGGTGACGACGGCGACGAAGACAAGTGCGTACGCCATGTCGGGCAGCGACCGGATCACCGCCATCACCGACTTGGTGACCCGGTAGACCGCGGGCGGCGCGCTCACCTTGGAGCCCAGCAGAGCCACCCCGAGGGCGATCAGCGAGCCCACGAAGGTCGCGATGACCGCGATGGCCGCGGTCTCCTTCAGCGCGGTCCACAGCCGCGAGGACGGGTCGGTGATCTCCGCCCACTCGGGGTGGACCACCTCCTCGAGGATCATCGTCAGCATCGGCCACTGCTCGATGACCGGCGCGAGCGAGAAGTCGATCGCCCAACCCGCCACCACGGTGACGGCGACAGCGCCGAGAACACCCCCGATGAGCAGCGGGCTCGGCGGCGGCTGCGCCGGACGTACCTGCTTCGGCGAACCGCCGGGGCGGTCGAGGGTGGCCTGACTCATGCCGCCACCTCCGTAGCGCGAGCGCAATCGTACGGAGGTGGCGGCATGAGGCCTATGGTCGCTCGCTGGCGCTCGCTCATGCCAAAACGTCCTCAGCGGTCAGCGAGCGGCCGTAGATCCTCTCGAAGACGGCGTCGTCGGCCTCGGCGGCAGGGCCGTCGAAGACGACTTCACCCGCGCGCATGCCGATGATCCGGTCGGCGTAGCGCCGGGCGAGATCGAGGAAGTGCAGGTTGACCACAGTGGTGATACCGAGATCGCGGTTGATCCGTTGCAGGTCACGCATCACCAGGTTGGCCGTCGGTGGGTCCAGCGAGGCGACCGGCTCGTCGGCGAGGACGACCGACGGCTGCTGCGCCAGCGCGCGAGCGATCGCGACCCGCTGCTGCTGCCCGCCGGAGAGCTGAGAGGCGCGTACCCACGCCTTCTCGACGATCCCGACGCGCTCCAGCGCCTCGAAGGCGATCTCCGTGTCGGCCTTGGTGTGCAGCCCGAGGGCCGACCGCACCCACGACTGGGCGTGCAGCCGCCCGGTGAGCACGTTGCCCATCACCGAGCGGCGGGTCACCAGGTTGAACCCCTGGAAGATCATCCCGATCTCGGCACGCAGCCGGCGCAGCCGGCGCCCGCGCGCCGTGGCCACCTCGGTCCCGCCCACCGTCAGCGATCCCGAGGTGACCGGCACCAGGCCGTTGATCGTACGGACGAGCGTCGATTTGCCGGCCCCGGAGAGCCCGACGACCACGACGAACTCCCCCGCCGGGATGGTCAGGGAGACCTTGTCCAGGCCGCGGGTGCCGTTCGGGTAGACCACCGAGACGTCGTCGAAGACGATGCGGTGCCCACCACCGGTCGCACCCCCGGTCGCACCCTCGGGATCCGTGCCGTTCATTCGCCGAAGTTCTCCTCCACGGACTTCGCCTTCTTCAGCGCGGCCGTGTCGACCTTCTCCAGACCCTCGATCTCGTAGACCGCCTCCAGCGTCTTGAGCCCCTTGGGGTCCTTCGCCATCGCGGTGAAGGCGTTGGTCACCTTCGTGCGCAGCTCCTTGGAGAGGCCGGCGGCGACGACGATGCCGTCGTTGGGGATCTCGGTGGAGTAGGCGAAGACCACGACCTCGGAGGCCACCTTCGGCTCGTCGGCCGCGACCTCCTCGCGGGCGTCGTCGAAGCTCACCCCGATCGGGTAGTCACCGCGCGCGACGGCCAGGACCGCGGCGTCGTGGTCGCCGGCGAACTGCGCGTCGAGGTCGACCAGGGCGTCGCCGCCGGTGACCTGACCCCACTGGGTGGCCGGGTAGTAGTAGCCAGAGGCGGAGCCCTGGTCGACGAAGGCGATCGAGGTGCCGGGCTTGATCTTGGCGAGCGCGTCCTCACCGGCGGGACCGGTCTTGGCGGCATCGGTGCCGTTGCAGTACTTGAAGCCCTCGACCACCTTGACCTCGTCGGCGCAGTAGGTCTCGGGGTCGTTGGTGAACCACTGGGTGTGGTAGGTGCCCGAGCCGAAGCGCACCGACTGCAGGACCGGCACCGCGCCGGCCTGGTCCTCGGCCTGGACCATGCCGATCGGGCCGAGCATCGCGACCTGGGCCTGGTCGGCCTTCATCGCCACGATCGCGGCGGCATAGCTCTCGGTCACCTCGGCGCGTACGGGGATCCCGATCTTGTCGCTGAGGAAGGACTCCAGGCCCTTCGCACTCTCGGTGATCGAGTCGACGTCGCCGGAGGGCACCAGCGACAGCACGATCTCCTCGGGATCCTCCGCGGGCGCGGTGCTCTCCTCACCACCACCGCAGGCGGCGAGCGAGAGGGCGAGCGATGCGGCGGCACCGACCGCCAGCAACCGGTTCCTGGGGGTTCTCAACATTGGACAGACTCCTTGAGGGGGTGAGCTGCTATGAAGGATGACGGGTCACTCGACCAGTCCGAGACTGCGGGGTACAGGTCCACGAACGATCCTGCACGAACATGTGCCGGTCCCTGCCGGCGGTCGAAGGCGTCAACGTATGCAGCAACACAACCACGCTCGACGGCGGGGGCAAGGTCATTGCGCCAGATGTCGCCGACCGACATCAACCACTCGGGTGTTTCGGCGGCCCCGACGTGGTCGAGGAAGGCGTCGAGGTGCCCCTTCATCCGGGTCGGTTTGAGCGCGTCGGTGCACACCTCGTCGACCACGTCCCGTACGCCGAGGTGCTCCAGGATCGCGTCGAGGCCGCGGCCGCCGGGTGAGTTGGTCAGGATCACCCGGTGCGCGTCGATCCCGTCCAGCAGGTCGATGAGCCCGTCGGGCGTGCGGATGTCGCCCGGTTGCTCGCTGATCGCCTCCCGGCTCGCGACGTACGCAGCGCTGAGCTGCTCCTCAGAGACCCCGGCCGCCAGGCCCAGGATCTTGACCGCCTCATAGCCGTCCTGAGCGCCCGTCAGCGTCTTCGGGGCGGTCTCGGGCAGTCTCTGCCCAAGGAACGCCGCTGCGGTCTCCAGAAGCGCCTCAGGGGCGTCGATGAGGTCCGCCACCCGGGTGGCGTAGAGAAGTGCCGGTGTGTCTCCGAGACACACCGTGCCGTCCAGGTCGAGCACCAGCACAGGCCGAGGCAACGAGTCCACCTTCCAAGGCGGCGCGGGCCGTCGGGGTCAGCCCTGCGCAACGCGATTACGTGTTAGGTGGAACGTAGGTAAAGTCGCCATCAGGTTCAAGCATCAACCACACGATGTCGCACGCTAATTACTGCAATGCACAATGTCGACTCAGGCGAGGGCAGACCCCGCCCGGTATTCGTCATAGGAGGTGTTCCAGTCGCCCCAGCCGTTGCTGAAGGTCATCTCCCGGTTGGTGCCGACGGTCTCGACGACGTCACCGCGGCGGGTCATGTCGTAGAGGAACTTGGCGTTCTCGTCGCTCATCCCGGTGCAGCCGTGGGAGACGTTGGCGTTGCCCTGCTGCGCGACCGACCACGGCGCGCCGTGGATGAACTCACCGGAGAACGTCAGCCGCATGGCCCACTTCACGCCCTCCATGTTGTAGTACTCCCGGTCGCCCTGGTTGATCCCGATGGTCTCGGAGTTCATGGTCTTGCGCTTGAACTTCTCGATGATCACCTTCACGCCGCTGCGGGTGATGAACCCTTCCTTGCCGGTCGTGATCGGGATGGTTCGGATCTTCTGCCCGTTCTTGAAGACTTCCATCTGGTGGGTCTGCGCATTGGCCCGGTAGATGTGCGCGTCACCGGTCTTGAACGTGATCTCGCGGTCCTTCTGGCCGAAGATGCCGCCACCGGCGGGGACCGAGTTGATGTTGAGCTTCACGTTGATCGTGGAGTTGGCCTGCCAGTAGGTGCGCGGGCGGTAGTGCACTTCCTTGTCGCTCACCCAGTACCACGACCCCTCCTGCTTCGGGGTCGACTCGACGATCATCTTCTTCTCGAAGGCGGCCTTGTTCTTCACCGGCAGGTCGTACGTCACGATGATCGGCATCCCGACGCCGACCGTCTCGCCGTCGAGCGGCGCGATCGAGGGGTAGGTCTG
The DNA here is from genome assembly GCF_044744805.1 of Nocardioides sp. NPDC087217. Classification (NCBI taxonomy): domain Bacteria; kingdom Bacillati; phylum Actinomycetota; class Actinomycetes; order Propionibacteriales; family Nocardioidaceae; genus Nocardioides; species Nocardioides sp. NPDC087217. The sequence continues at coordinate 71,090 of NZ_JBIUZB010000006.1, read as the reverse complement.
GCGGTCCAGGCCGAGATCCTCGGTGGAGAACTTGATCTGGCTCGTCTGCTCCAGACCGTCGTCGCCGGTGGCGGTGACCGCGAGGGTGTAGGAGGCGGTCGGCTCGAGCACCTCACCCGCGCTCCAGCTGAGCCCGTCCTCGGTGATCGTGCCCCGCACCTTGGTGCCCTTGGCGCCGGTCAGCATGACCTCGTCGAGACGCCCCTTGGCCACATCGACCTTGACGACCTTGTCGACCGCGACGCCGGTGGCGTCGTTCTCGATGTTGGGCGTGATCTGCACCGTCGGCTCGGTGGGCTTCTTGGGCTCCTTTGACGCCGGGTCCGCCCCGCACGCGGCGAGCACAGGCGCGAGGGCCGCCGCTGCGGTGGTCAACAGCACCCGGCGGCGGGCAAACACGGACGGGCGGCGAAACGGTGACTGCGTTGACACGGTGAGACTGCTCCAGACCTGATTCATTTACCCCGACGCCCTGAACCGGGACGTGGGCGCGATAACCCTACCGGGCATCACCAAGAGCTTCCCAAGAAGGGAAGCGGGGCCCGATCCATCTCGGATCGGGCCCCGCGTACGTTCATCTGCTCAGTGCTTGAACTCGCCTCGGTAGTACTCGAAGTTCCAGCCGGCGAGGGCCAGCAGGCCGAGCACGGCGGCGATGATGAGGAGCCACCAGGCGGCCATCGCGACGGCGAGGACCACCAGACCGAAGGTGAGGCCGGCCCACAGCGGCCACCAGGAGAACGGCGGGAAGAAGCCGTACTCCCCGGCGCCCTCGGCGATCTCGCCGTCCTCACGGTCCTCGGGACGCGGGTCCATCTTGATGGCGTGGAAGCCGAGGTAGACGGTGATCATCGCGAACAGCAGCGTGCACATCACCAGCGCCGAGGTGCCGGTCCAGTCGCCGCCCTCCTCGGAGGCCGCGGTGACGAACCAGTAGGCCGGCGTGACCAGCACCATGAAGACGGTGCAGACCACGAAGATCCAGGCTTCAGACTTCATCGGGGTCAGCCTTCCTTGTTGGAGCTGGTGGAGGCGAGATCGTCCTCATCGTGCTCCAGCGCGGCGATCTCCGGGTGGTGGAGGTCGAAGGCCGGGGACTCCGAGCGGATCTTCGGGATGGAGACGAAGTTGTGGCGCGGCGCGGGGCAGGCGGTGGCCCACTCCAGCGAGCGGCCCCAACCCCACGGGTCGTCCACCTCGACCTTGGGGGCGTTGCGCGAGATGTAGAGGTTGTAGAAGAACGGCAGCATCGACAGGCTCAGCAGGAACGCGCCCACCGTCGAGAACTGGTTCAGGAAGGTGAACCCGTCGCTGGGCAGGTAGTCGGCGATGCGTCGCTGCATGCCCTCGACACCCAGCCAGTGCTGGACGAGGAAGGTCGCGTGGAAGCCGACGAACAGCAGCCAGAAGTGAACCTTGCCGAGGCGCTCGTCGAGCATCCGGCCAGTCATCTTCGGCCACCAGAAGTAGAAGCCGGCGAACATCGCGAACACGACGGTTCCGAAGACCACGTAGTGGAAGTGCGCGACCACGAAGTAGGAGTCGGAGACCTGGAAGTCGAGCGGCGGGCTCGCCAGGATGATGCCGGTCAGACCACCGAAGAGGAAGGTCGTCAGGAAGCCGATCGACCAGAGCATCGGGGTGTCGAAACTGACCGATCCGCCCCACATCGTGCCGATCCAGTTGAAGAACTTCACGCCTGTGGGCACTGCGATCAGGAAGGTCATGCCGGAGAAGAACGGCAGGTTGACCGCGCCAGTGACGAACATGTGGTGCGCCCACACCGCCACCGAGAGGATCGCGATGCCGAGGGTCGCGGCGACCAGGCCGATGTAGCCGAAGATCGGCTTGCGGCTGAAGACCGGGAGGATCTCGGAGATGATGCCGAAGAACGGCAGCGCGATGATGTAGACCTCGGGGTGACCGAAGAACCAGAACAGGTGCTGCCACAGGATCGGGCCACCATGGGCGGCGTCGAAGACGTGGGAGCCGAACTGGCGGTCGGACTCGAGCATCAGCAGCGCGGCGGCCAGGATCGGGAACGCGATCAGCGCGAGCAGCGCGGTGATCAGGGTGTTCCAGGTGAAGATCGGCATCCGGAACATGGTCATGCCCGGCGCCCGCATGCAGATGATCGTGGTGATGAAGTTGACCGAGCCGAGGATCGTGCCCAGACCGGCCATGTAGAGACCCATGATCCACAGGTCGCCACCGACACCCGGCGAGTACTGCGCGCTGGACAGCGGCGTGTAGGCGAACCAGCCGAAGTCGGCCGCACCGGTCGGGGTGAGGAAGCCGCTGGCCGCGATCAGGCTGCCGAAGAGGTAGAGCCAGTAGCTGAACATGTTGAGCCGCGGGAAGGCGACGTCAGGTGCGCCGATCTGCAGCGGCATGATCACGTTGGAGAAGCCGAAGAACAACGGCGTCGCGAAGAGCAGCAGCATGATCGTGCCGTGCATCGTGAACAGCTGGTTGAACAGCTCGTCGTTGACGACCTGCTGTCCCGGGAAGGCCAGCTCCGAGCGCATCAGCAGCGCCATCAGGCCGCCGATCAGGAACCAGACGAACGACGTGACCAGGTACATCTTGCCGATCAGCTTGTGATCGGTGGTGGTCAGCAGCTGGTAGATCTGCGTTCCGAGCGGCTTGCGGCCCTCGGTGACCGGGCGCGCAGCGGTGGCGGTCACTCGCCCTCCTCCTCGTGAGTGGGGATGTCGTCGGCGGGGCGGGTGGACTTGCCACCACCGAGCAGCGGGCGCTCGGCCTCGAAGCCGTTCTGCGCCAGCGTGTCGACGTAGGACTTGTAGTCGCTCTCGGAGAGGATCGCGACCTTGAAGATCATCCGGGCGTGGTAGACGCCGCAGAGCTCGTAGCAGGCGCCGCGGAAGGTGGTGCCCTCGATGAGGTCCTCCGCGCTCGGGTCGAAGGTGGCCGTGGCCTCCTTCGTGGTGATCGAGTAGTGGTTCACCCGACCCGGGATGACGTCCATCTTCATGCCGAAGTCCGGGATGCCGAAGTTGTGGATGACGTCGGCCGAGCGCAGGTTGAACCGCGTGGTGGTCTTCTCCGGGAGGACCAGCGTCGGGATGTGCGAGCCCGTGCCCACGACGTAGCCGTAGCTGTCGTAGGCGAACTCGTCGTCGACGAGGTTCTCGTCCGCGCTCAGGTCGGGCTCACCGATGCCGTGGTTGAAGGTCCACTGCCACTGCTGGCCGGTCACCTCGATCACGTTGGTCGGGTTGCCGTCGTCCAGCATCTCGTTCTGGACCTTGACGGTGTGGTCGAAGAACACGATCACCATCAGGACCGGGGCGATCGTGTAGAAGATCTCCAACGGCAGGTTGTAACGCGTCTGGACCGGGACGTCGGCATCGCTGCGGCGCCGGTAGCGCCAGATCGCCCAGAAGATGAGCCCCCAGGTCAGGACACCCGTGATCAACGCGGCGATCCATGCGCCCTGCCACAGGGCGAGGTTGTGCTCCCCCTGCTCAGAACGTGGCTCGGGGAAGCCGAAACGCGCCGCCTCGTCCGTACAGCCACTCAGCAGGAGGGCGCCGGCCGTCAGCGTCGCCACCAGCGCACCACGTCGGGCGCGGGCGTGGGACGGAGTCGTTCCGGCCCCTGGCAAGTGCAGACCCACTACGAGCCTCTCTCTCATGCGAACACTCAGATGTCGGCAGACTACCGCGAGCGCCTCCGGATTCATCTTCAGGGGTTCCTCATGTCGCGTATGGCTACCGTTGGGTTCTGTGACCGACCGCTTCACCTACCTCGACGCCGCCTCGGCCGAGCCGCTCCATCCCGCCGCGCGGGAGGTGCTGCTCGCCGCGGCCGATCAGGGGTACGCCGACCCCCGCCGCCTCCACCGGCCGGCCCGTAACGCCGGGCTGCTGCTCGCGAACGCCCGCGAGGTTGTCGCCGAGGCGCTGGGGGTGCGTCGAGATGAGGTGCTTTTCACATCCTCGGGGACCGCCGCCGTGCACGCCGGCCTGCTGGGGCTCGGATCAGGTGGCATAGGTCACAGTGCCGTCGAGCACCAAGCCGTCATCGACGCCGCACGATGGTCGCAGCGCTCCCCCGTCACCGAGCTGGCCGTGGACGGCGAGGCCCGGGTCGAGGTCGCCGCCGTCCGGGAAGCGGTGCAGAGCGGAGACGTCGACGTGATCGCGGTCCAGCAGGCCAACCACGAGGTCGGCACGCTCCAGCCCCTCGACGAGGTCGCCTCCGCCGCCGGCACGGCGTCCCTCTTCGTCGACGCCGGCGCCGCCATGGGACGGCTGCCACTGCCGTCGGTCGGAGACGCGATCGCCGGCTCCGCCCGCAAGTGGGGTGGTCCCGGTGGTGTGGGAGTGCTGGTCGTACGCCGGTCCGCCCGGTGGCGCTGGCCGTTCCCGGGCGATGAGTGGTCGCGTACGGATCAGGGGTTCACGAACATCCCCGGGGCCTTGGCGGCCGCGGCCGCGCTCCAGGCGGTCGTCGCCGAGCGCGAGGAGGTCAACGCCCGCCAGCACGAGCTGGTCGCGCTGGTCAGGGAGCGGGTCCGGACGGAGATCCCCGACGTGGACGTCGCCGGGCCCGCCGAGGATCGGCTCCCCCACCTGGTGACCTTCTCGGCGCTGTACGTCGACGGCGAGGCGCTGGTGACCGCGCTGGACCGCATCGGCGCCGGTGTCGCCAGCGGCTCGGCCTGCACCTCCGACACCCGCGAACCCTCTCGCGTGCTTGCTGCCATGGGAGCGCTGACACACGGTAACGTTCGGCTATCGCTGACCCGCGACACGACGCGAGAGGATGTGGAGCGCGTGCTCGACGCACTGCCCGGGATCGTCAAGGACCTGCGCGCCGAGGCCGGGCTGTGAGCGCGCCCGTGGTCGTTCTCGACTGCCGCGGCCAGGCCTGCCCGCGACCGATCATCGAGCTCGGCCGCCACCTCGGCGACGTCGAGGTCGGCGAGGTCATCGCCGTCGCGGCCGACGACGTGGCCGCCCACCACGACGTACCCGCCTGGGCCCGCATGCGCGGCCAGGAGTTCGTCGGCGAGGTGGAAGCCGAAGACGGCGTACCCGTCTATCGGATACGCCGTCTGAGCTGAGCGAAGCGGTAGGGATACCCGGTTAACCGGGTATTCCTGCACTTCTCTGGCGTTGCATTGCCCGAGAAGTGCAGGAATTGCCAGAGAAGTTCAAGCCTTGATGTGCGGCGCAATCTGGTCGGCCGCGGTGTCGCCGTAGGACTCGCGGACCCGGGCGACGAACTCCTCGGCGGTGAAGGAGTACTCCTGCGGGCCGACGGTCTCGACGCAGTAGGCGGCGAGGACGCAGCCGACCTCGGCGGCCTGCTCGAGCTCGCAGTCCCAGGCTAGTGCGGCCAGGAAGCCGGCCCGGAAGGCGTCGCCGACCCCGGTGGGCTCGACTGCGTTGACGTTCTTCGCGGCGGGCAGCTCGATCGTGTCCTCGCCCTTGCGCTGGATGCGTACGCCGTCCTTGCCGAGCGTGGTGACCTGGGTGCCGACGCGGGCGAGGACCTCGTCAGCGGACCAGCCGGTCTTCTGCTGGAGCACGTGCGACTCGTACTCGTTGGTGAACAGGTACGCGGCGCCGTCGACCAGCTCACGGATGAGCTCACCGTCGCCGAAGGCGAGCTGCTGGCTCGGGTCGGAGATGAAGGTGTAGCCGCGCTGCCGCGCCTCCTGGGTGTGGCGCTTCATCGCGTCGGGGTCGTCCGGCGCGATCAGCACGAACGACGGCTCTCCGACCTTGGCGGCGATCGGGCCGAGCTCGATTTCGCGCGCCTCGGCCATCGCACCCGGGTAGAAGCTGGCGAACTGCGCCATCGCGGTGTCGGTGGTGCACACGAACCGCGCGGTGTGCAGCGTCTCGGAGACGTGCAGGTGGTCGCAGTTGACGCCATGACGCTCGAGCCAGGAACGGTAGTCGGCGAAGTCCTCGCCGACCGCGCCCACGAGCACCGGTGCCAGGCCGAGGTTGGCCAGGCCGAAGGAGATGTTGGCGCCGACGCCACCGCGGCGGATCTCGAGGTCGTTGACCAGGAAGCTCACCGAGAGCTTGTCGAGCTGGTCGGCGACCAGCGAATCGGCGAACTTTCCACCGAAGCTCATCAGATGGTCAGTGGCGATGGAGCCTGCGATCAGGAGTGAACCGGACATGCGCGGAACCCTACCGGCGAGACCTCGGGCGACGTTAAGGCTCGACCGTAGACAGCAGATGAAATATTACCGCCGAGTCGGCCTTCTGCTACCCGTTGGTAGTGCTTACCGTCGTTTGCATGACAGACATGCGCGTTCCGTACGACGACCTCGACAGCCCCGCGCAGCTCTGCGCCGACTGCGCCGCCGCCGACAGCGCGCTGCGCCTGCCCGCGCCACGGGTGCGTGAAGCGACCCGCCCCGCGCCCGCCATGCGGATGCAGGCCCGCGAGCCGGGCGACACCGCCGTGCTCAAGGCCTGCGGACACGTCGCCGACGACCTCGCCCTGACCTGAGTCGGACACCAGACGTCAGCAGCCCCTGCCTTTCGGCAGGGGCTGCTGACGTACTGGACCAGGTTGGCTCAGTGGAAGCTGTCGCCGCAGGCGCAGGAGCCGGTGGCGTTGGGGTTGTCGATGGTGAACCCCTGCTTCTCGATGCTGTCCACGAAGTCGATCATGGCGCCGTTGAGGTAGGGAACGCTCATCCGGTCGACGACGACGGAGACACCGTCGAAGTCGGTGACGACGTCACCGTCGAGGGTGCGCTCGTCGAAGAAGAGCTGGTAGCGCAGGCCGGAGCAGCCGCCGGGCTGCACGGAGATGCGCAGGCTCAGGTCGTCGCGGCCTTCCTGCTCAAGGAGGCTCTTCACCTTCGCGGCGGCAACGTCGCTCAGGTTGATGGAGTCGGCGCGGCGTTCGGTAGTCTGCTCGGTCATGTAGCTGGGCTCCCTGTGCGTGGGTGCGGGTGTGTCTCAAGGTCAATCGTCGCACATCATCGGTTATTCCCGCTGGTCGGCGGACCACGTTCGGGCCACCCTGGCGGCGACCTGGACCAGGGAGTCGTACGCCTGGCCGAGCGCCTGCTCCTCGCCGACGCTGTCGACGAGCGAGTAGGCGGCGTCGATCCCGAGCGTACGCATCTCTCGCCCGCTCATGCTGACCTTGCCGGCCAGCACGATGCAGGGCCGCAGCGCCTGCTCGGCCAGCCTGGCGACCCCCGCCGGCACCTTCCCGGCCGCGCTCTGCGGGTCGAAGGAGCCCTCACCGGTGATCACCAGGTCGGTCCGGGCGGCAAGCTCGGGCAGCCCGAGCAGGTCGGCGACGACGTCGAACCCCGGACGTCGGGTGGCGCCGAGGAGGAGCAGCGCGAACCCGATCCCGCCGGCCGCCCCCGCGCCCTTCTCGGTCGCGGTCTTGCGTGACGTGGCGGCGGCCAGGTCCTGGAGCACCCCGTCCCAGCGGGGCATGGTCTCCTCGGCCAGCCCCTTCTGCTCGCCGTAGACCTTGATCGCGCCGAAGAGCCCGGTCAGCGGGTTGTCCACGTCGCTGGCGATCACGATCTCGAGGCCCAGGGGCTCGGGGAGCGTGACCTCGGTGATGCCCTCGAGCCCGGCGACGCCGGCATCGAGCGGCCGGTCCGCGGTGGCACCGAGCGCAGCGAGCAGCCCCGCTCCCCCGTCGCTGGTGCCCGAGCCGCCGAGGCCGACCACGACCGTGCTCGCGCCGGCGTCACGGGCGGCGAGCAGCAGCTGGCCCACTCCGTACGAGCTCGCCTGCTCCGCCCCCTTCCCGCCGGTCAGGTGCAGGCCGGCGGCCTGGGCCGACTCGACGTAGGCGGTCTCGCCGTCGACCAGCACCTGCGCCGTCACCGGCTCACCGTGCGGCCCCCTGACCTCGACCTCGTGGAGGTCGCCGCCGAGGACGTCGTGCAGCAGCTCGAGGAAACCCGGTCCGCCGTCAGCCATCGGCGCGAGCGAGAGCTCGTCGCGGGGCGCCGTACGCCGCCAGCCCTCCGCGATCGCGGCGGCCGCCTGGGAGGCGGTGAGCGTGCCTGCGTACTTGTCGGGGGCGATCAGCACTCGCATGGCCGAAACCTACCCGCGCACGGAAGCACCAGGTGTTCCACCTGACATTTTTGGTGTCGTAACCATTCCGCATGCGTCGCGTTAAGGTCGTTTCGTGCGGATCTTCGGGCGGCGCGGGGCCGGCGACTCAGAGACCAGGCGGATCAACGGCTTCTGGACCTGGTGGGCCCAGAAGGGAGCTCTGGCCTGTGGTGCGGCGCTCGACGCGGACGACCAGGAAGCTCTCGTCTCGCTGCTCGCCCGACGGGTCGACGCGATCGAGGCCGGTCTGAGCTGGGAGGTGGGCCCCGGGCCGTTGGGTGGCCGGCTGCTGGTCGTCTCGGCCGGCGGCAACCCCGACCATCGTGCGCTGGCACGCCGCTGGCTGCTCGCCGCCCCCGAGCCCGACGGCGTCTCACCCTGGGAGTTCAGCGACCAGCGCCCGCCCGTCGACGATCCGGTCGAGGCCGTGCTCACCACTCCCGGCGGCGCCGCGATCCGGCTGGCCGACGTGCTGGTCGCCGCCCGACAGAACGGCGCCCACTTCGACCTCACCCTGTTCCACCCGGCCTTCCCCGACCTCGCCGACGACGCCCGTCTGCAGGTCGCCTTCCACGCCCTCGACACGACGCTGGGCGAGTCCAGCACCGAGCTGTGGGTCGGCGAGGTCGAGACCACCACGGCCCGACCCCGCGACGGCTTCGGCCTCGACGGGCTGCGCGTCGCCGTACGCAATCTCCGCAAGGAGTACGTCGACCCCGACGGCAACCCGGCCTGGGTGCTGCTCCACGGGGAGAGCCCTCAGGGACCGGTGATCGCGAGCGCGGTCGTGCCCCTGCACCCGGTCACCGCCCCCAACCTGACCCATCACGTCGGCGTGATGGTCCCCTACGTCGGCTTCGCCGAGCGAGGTCTCCCCTCGCCCGACGCTCTGCGCGAGCTCGGCCAGCTCGAGGACCGGCTCGCCACGACCCTCGGTCGCGACGGCCGCGTCGTGGCGCACGAGACCACCAACGGCGTACGCCTTCTCCACGCCTACGTCGATCCCACCACCTCAGCCCCGCAGCGGCTGGAGGAGACGGTCGACGGCTGGGCCTACGGCGACGTCGTCACCCGGGTCGACACCGACCCGGCGTGGGATGCCGTGCGCCCCCTGCGGGCTTGATCCGTACCACCATGTGACCCATGCCACGAGGGCGCCGAGCCCCCGACATGTATTATCGTCATCATGACGACTGTCGACCTCCCGCTGCTCCCCCTGGGGCGCGGCACCGACCTGAACTCCGAGCGTGGCGTCGAGTGCCCCGGCGATCTGCCGGCCGCCTCCGACCCCGACCTGGTCAAGCGCGCGCTCGCCGCCAAGGAGAAGCTGGGCGGACGCGTGTTCGTCCTCGGACACCACTACCAGCGCGACGAGGTCATCCAGTTCGCTGACGTGACCGGGGACTCCTTCAAGCTCGCGCGCGACGCCGCCGCCCGGCCGGACGCGGAGTACATCGTCTTCTGCGGCGTGCACTTCATGGCCGAGTCGGCCGACATCCTCACCTCGCCCTCGCAGGCGGTCATCCTCCCCGACCTCGCCGCCGGTTGCTCGATGGCCGACATGGCGCGGCTGGGGCAGGTCGAGAAGGCCTGGGAGGCGCTCTCCGAGGCGGGCGTGGCCGAGCAGGTCGTGCCGGTGACGTACATGAACTCCTCCGCCGACATCAAGGCGTTCTGTGGGCGCCACGACGGCGTCGTGTGCACCTCCTCCAACGCGCAGGCCGTGCTGGAGTGGGCCTTCGACCAGAAGGACGACGCCAAGGTCCTCTTCTTCCCCGACCAGCACCTCGGCCGCAACACTGCCGTGCTCAAGCTCGGCATGTCCCTGGGCGACTGCGTGGTCTGGGACCCGCTCAAGCCCGGTGGCGGCCTCAGCGCCGAGGAGCTGCGGGCGGCGAAGGTGATCCTGTGGAAGGGCCACTGCTCGGTCCACGGCCGCTTCTCCCCCGACACCATCGACGACCTGCGCGCCGAGATCCCGGGTGTGCAGATCCTGGTCCACCCCGAGTGCCAGCACGAGGTCGTCCTCAAGGCCGACCTGGTCGGCTCGACCGAGTTCATCATCTCGACGATCGAGGCCGCTCCTGCCGGCTCGGCCTGGGCGATCGGCACCGAGCTCAACCTGGTCAAGCGCCTCGCCAACGCCCACCCGGACAAGCGGATCGTCTTCCTCGACCGCACCGTGTGCTACTGCTCGACGATGAACCGCATCGACCTCCCCCACCTCGTCTGGGCCCTCGAGTCCCTGGTCGAGGGTCAGGTCGTCAACCGCATCGAGGTCGACCCCGACACCGAGCGCTACGCCAAGCTCGCGCTCCAGCGGATGCTCGATCTCCCGGGCAAGACCGAGAAGGACTGACAACCCTCGGCTCAGGTGTCGTTGAGCCAGGTCAGAACGGCGAGCACGCGACGGTTGTCGTCGCTCGCCTGGGGCAGGTCGAGCTTGGTGAAGATCGAGCTGATGTGCTTGCCGACCGCCTTCTCGGTGACGAAGAGCCGGGCGGCGATGGCGGCGTTGGAGCGCCCCTCGGCGATCAGCGTCATCACCTCGCGCTCACGCTCGGTGAGCCGGTCGAGCGGGCGTTCCCGGCGGGTGAGGAGCGCGGCGACGACCTCCGGGTCGAGGACGGTCCCGCCGCCGGCCACCTGGCGTACCGCCCCGAGGAAGGCGTCGACGTCGGCGACCCGGTCCTTGAGCAGGTAGCCGACCGCGCCCTCTCCCCCGGCGAGCAGGTCGCGGGCATAGAGCGGCTCGACGTACTGGCTCAGCACGAGCACCGGGAACCCTGGGCGCGCCTGCCGGGCCTCGATCGCCGCGGTGATGCCCTCGGTGGTGAAGGACGGAGGAAGACGTACGTCGACCACCGCCGCGTCCACGTCCGGCCGGACCAGGGCCCGGGCCAGGGCGGGCGCGTTGTCGACGGCCTCGACAACCTCGATCCCGCCCGCTTCGAGGATCCGGGTGAGGCCGACGCGGAGGAGCGCCTGGTCCTCGCCCAGGACCACCCTCAGATCCGGCAAGGCACCTCCAGGGTGATCAGGGTCGGGCCGCCGGAGGGGCTCTCGACCTCGACGGTGCCGTCGAACGCGGCCAGCCGGGTCGCGACGCCGGCGAGCCCGTGTCCGGCCGGGTCGGCTCCGCCGCGGCCGTTGTCGCCCACGACGATCCGCAGCCGCTGCCCGTTGTGGCTGCCGCGTACGAACGCCCGGTCGGCGCCCGAGTGCTTGACCGCGTTGGCCAGGCACTCGGCCACCGCGAAGTAGGCCGCCGACTCGACCGGGTCGGGCAGGCGGCCGGGCAGCTCGATCGCGACCGTGACCGGCAGCGGCAGCCCGGCGGTGAGGGCCTGGACGGCTCCCACGAGGCCACGGTCGGCGAGCACGGGCGGCAGGATGCCGCGTACGACGCCACGTAGGTCCTCGAGAGCGGACACCGTGGTCTCGCGGGCCTCACGCAGCAGCGCCGCGGCGGCGTCCGGGTCGGTCGCCATCAGCTTCTCGGCCAGCCCGACGCTCATCCCGACGGCGGCGATCCTGGCCTGGGCACCGTCGTGGAGGTCACGCTCGATGCGGCGCAGCTCGGCCGCCGAGTGGTCCAGCGTCTCGGCACGTGTCGACTCGACCTTCTCCACCCTGGCGGCCAGCGTGGCGACCTGCCCCTGACCGAAGATGCCGCGCTCGGCCAGCGCCCGTGCCCGGACGAGGGCAGGGGTCGTCACCCACCACACCAGCAGCAGCGGGCCGGTGAGCAGGAGCAGCAGCCACACCACCCAGGTGATGCCGGCGAACGCCAGGACCAGCCAGGTCAGCGGCACGGTCAGGAACGCCGCGGGCAGCAGGGAGAGCACGAAGCCCCCGGTCGCCGAGAAGCAGCAGAAGGCGAAGTCGCGCCAGCGCGCCTTCTCCCGGAGCCACCGGAACGGCCGGCTCAGGACCGGCTGAGCGCTCAGGTCCGCGTACGTCTCCGGGATGCTCTCCCCGAGGAGCATCCCGCTCACCCGGCGATGCACTCCGGCGACGGCCTGGGTGGCCGGCACCGCACCCAGGGCGATCCCGATGCCGACCCCGAACACCAGCCCGAGCGGGATCGAGAGCACCGTGAGGATCACCAGCACCAGGGCGGGCGCCATCATCAGGGCATAGCCCAGCGACAGTCCGGTCAGCCGGAGCCGCTCGACGAGCGCCTGCCCGCTGAACGGCTCCGGTCGCACGGTCCGGATCGGTGCATCCCACTCGGCCATCAGGAGTGAGTGTGACATCAGCGAGTGCCGGACGTCGTGCGTAATGCCTGGCTCGTCGCGCCGGCCGCGGAGGCCAGCGTGAGCGTCACGGCACCGGCGATCAGCAGGGGCGGCAGCCAGAGCTGGGCGTCGGGGACCAGACCCTCACCCCGGACGTAGGCGAACGGGACGATCGTCGCCTGGGCGGCGAGCAGCCCGGCGACGGTGCCGACCGCGGCGACCACGCCGGCCTCGGCGAGGATGGAGCCGCGCACCTGACCTGGAGTGGCGCCGAGCAGCCGCAGCCTGTGCAACTCCAGGCGGCGGTCGGCGAGGAGGGCGGCGAAGGCGTTGACGACCATGATCGCGGCGAACGCGCAGATCATCGCGGTGACGACGTTGTTGAGCAGGTTGGCCGTCTCGAAGCCCTCGGCGACCTCCGGGGGCAGACCGGTGGGCAGCGTTCGCTCGTTGATCCCGACCAGCATCAGGATGCTGACCGCGGCCGCGGAGAGCACCATCACAGGAGCGAGAACCCCTGCAAGCAGGTGGGACCTCCGCGAGGTGTTGTACGCCGCCAGGTGACCGCTCGTGCCACCCAGCAGGGGCCGCAACACCCAGCTTCCGGCCCGCAGCAGCAGCGGTGCCAGCGCGGCGAGACCCACCGCGACCAGAAGGCCGAGGGAGCCGGTCATCGCCATCGCTTCAGACGGGTCGGCGGCGTCCTTGCCCGTGGCCATGGTCATCGCGACCATGGTCGCGGCGAGGCCGACAACGACCACCGCCACCACCCAGCGCCACCAGGCGATCCGGCCGGTGCCCGCCCTGGCTTCGGAGAGGGCAACCGTCGCCGGTCCCCGGGAGGCACGTGATCCGGCCATGCCGGCGGCGGCCAGGGAGACGAGCAGGAGCAGGACGACGGTCGCAGCGAGCGCGACCCAACTGCCCGAGTGGGCCACCTGCTCGCTGACCACGCCCCCCGACTGCAGCAGGTCGAGGAGCGCCCGACTGGTCAGGCTCGCCATGACGGCGCCGAGGACGGCGGCAACGAGCGCGACCACGAGCGTCTCCGCCCGCACCAGCGCGCGGACCTGACGGGGCTCAGCGCCGACGGTGCGCAGCAGGCCGATCTCGGCCTCGCGCTGCCGGACGGTGATCCCGACGGTGGAGACGACCGAGAAGAGCGCGATGACCGTGCCCCAGCCTCCGACCACTCCCCCGAGGATGAACAGCGTCTCCCGCTCGGCGCTCGGTGTGCCGGAGTCGAGCGCAGCCTGTATCAACGGCGTGAACGAACCCATGACCGCCGTACCCAGGAGGATCGCGAGGAAGGTCGCGGTCATGGCGGTGGCGCGGTGTCTCAGCGAGCGCAGTGCCAGGGTCACCATCACGCCATCTCCCGCTCGGCCCGGGCGGTGAGCTCGTCGAGATGTGCCATCTGGCCGGCGACGGCCTCGGCGGCAGGGTTGTCCATCCGCCCCACGGCACGGCCGTCGACGAGGAAGACCACGCTGTCCGCGTACGCAGCGGCGACGGGGTCGTGTGTCACCATCACGACGGTCGCACCGAGCTCGCGCACGAGGCTCCGGAGCAGGGCCAGCACCGAGGCCGCCGTGTGGGAGTCGAGGGCTCCGGTGGGCTCATCGGCGAGGACGATGTCGGGACCGGTCACCAGTGCCCGGGCGATCGCGACCCGCTGCTGCTGGCCGCCGGAGAGCTGTGCCGGCAGGTGGCCGGTGCGATCACCCAGTCCGACGCGGTCGAGCAGCTCGCGGATCCGGCGGCGGGCAGCCGCGTCGATCCGGCCGCCGGCCAGCCGCAGCGGCAGCGCGACGTTCTGCTCGGCGGTCAGGTAGGGCAGCAGGTGGAAGCCCTGGAAGACGAACCCGATCCGCTCGCGGCGCAGCCTGGTCCGGCGCGCCTCGGTCAGCTCGGTGACGTCCTGGCCGGCGATGACGACCCGGCCGCCCGTCGGCTGCTCCAGCGCACCGGCGCAGGTCAGGAAGGTGGACTTGCCGGAGCCGGAGGGCCCCATCACGGCGGTGAACGTGCCCGGCGCGCAGGCCAGGTCGAGTCCGTCGAGCGCGGCCACGGCGGCCGCGCCGGTGCCGTAGGTCCTGGTGAGGCCGGTGACCTCGAGGGCGGGTGTGGTCATGGGTGGCTCCTGGGGTCTCGGGTGGCTGATGTCACCCTTCGACGCTAAGGAACCCGCCGCTCCCCCACGATGGGCTCAAGGAGCCGAACCGGGTAGGGAAAACCCCACCTCATCCCTCGGACGGGCGCGGGAGACGTACGGCGATCGTGGTGTCGCCCGGAGCGCTGGCGAGGGTCACGGTGCCGCCGTGAGCGGTGACGATGGCGTGGACGAGGGCGAGGCCGAGGCCGGCGCCGCCGTCGCGCTGCCGGGCCTCGTCGGCCCGGGTGAAGCGTTCGAATGCGTGCGGGACCAGGGCCGGAGGGAAGCCCGGGCCGTCGTCGTGGACGTCGAAGCCGTCAGGACGTACGCGGACGGTGACGGTGGTGCCGGCGGGCGTGTGCCGGCGCTCGTTGGTGAGCAGGTTGCTGATCACCTGATGGAGGCGCTGGGCGTCGCCGGTGACGATCACCTCGGCGTCACCGGAGTCGGCGTCGGCCGGTAGCTCGAGCCGCCAGGTGTGCGAGGGGTCGACGACGTGGGCGTCATCGACGGCCTCCAGGAGCAGCCGGGTCAGGTCGACCGAGTCGCGGGCGAGCGGGCGGCCCTGGTCGAGGCGTGCGAGCAGGAGCAGGTCCTCGACCAGCGCGGTCATCCGCAGCGACTCCTCCTCGACCTTGCCGAGCGCCGTCGGGACCGCTTCGGGCCGCTGCTGGGCCAGCTCGGTGTAGCCGCGAATGGTGGTCAGCGGGGTACGCAGCTCGTGGGAGGCGTCGGCCACGAACTGGCGTACCTGCTGCTCGCTGCGGTGACGTTCGGCCAGCGATGTCTCCACGTGGTCCAGCAGCGAGTTGAGCGCGGCGCCGACCTGGCCGACCTCGGTGTCCTCGTCGGTGAGCCGCTCGGGCACCCGCTCGGTCACCGAGACCTCGCCGGAGGAGAGCGGCAGAGCGGCGACGGTGTGCGCGGTGGCGGCGACCTCGCGCAGCGGGCTGAGCTGGCGGCGTACGACGACGTAGCCGGCGCCTGCGGCGGCCAGGACACCCAGCAGGGTCAGCAGGGCCTCCCAGAAGATCAGGCTCTCGATCGTGTTGTCGACCTCGGCGGTCGAATGGCCGGTGACGACGACCACCGTCTGACCGAGAGCGGGGTTGAAGACGGATTGGGCGATCACCCGGTAGGTGCCACGGTCGGGCAGCTCGACGTCGTGAGGGCGCGCGTCGACGCGTACGTCCTCCATCACCTCCAGGTCAGCGGCGCTGAGTGACTCCATCTGGTTCGGGTCGAAGTCGCCGAGGTTGCCCTGCGCCTCACCGTTCTCGGGGAACGCCGCAATGACCGAGCCCGGTCCGATGTTGAAGTCGCTGCGCGGGCCCGGGCCGCCGGCCACACCGCGGGCCATGTCACGTACGTCCCGGTCGAGGCGGTCCATCAACGTCTCACGCAGCGCGATCGTCGCGAAGGTGGCGATCAGCAGCGAGACGACGAGGACCAGGGAGACCGCGGTGATGACCAGTCGCGAGCTGAGGGGCGCGACCAGCCGCTTGAGCCGGACGCTCACGCGACCACCTCGGTCGCGCAAGCGCCATAGTACGGACGTAGTCGCGCAACACGTTGATGGTTCACTCGCTGGCGCTCGTTCACTCAGCGGCCTTCAGCACATAGCCCGCGCCGCGCATCGTGTGGATCATCGGCTCACGACCGGCGTCGATCTTCTTGCGCAGGTAGGAGATGTAGAGCTCGACGACGTTGGCCTGGCCGCCGAAGTCGTAGGACCAGACCCGGTCGAGGATCTGGGCCTTGGACAGCACCCGGCGGGGGTTGCGCATCAGGAAGCGGAGCAGCTCGAACTCGGTCGCGGTGAGGGTGATCTCCTCCCCGGCACGGTGCACCTCGCGCGAGTCCTCGTCCATCGTCAGGTCCCCGACACGGATCACCGAGTGTTCCTCGACCCGGGTCGCGCCGGCCCGCCGCATCAGCCCACGCAGCCGGGCGACGAGCTCCTCGAGCGAGAACGGCTTGATCACGTAGTCGTCACCGCCCGCGGTCAGCCCGGCGACCCGGTCCTCGACCGCGTCCTTGGCGGTGAGAAAGAGAACGGGTACGCCCGGGTTGGTCGACCGCACCCGGCGCAGGACCTCGAGCCCGTCGAAGTCGGGCAGCATCCAGTCGAGCACGATCGCGTCGGGAGCGGTCTCCTTCGCGGCGGCCACGGCCTTGGAGCCGGAGTGGGCCATGGTGATCTCCCAGCCCTCGAACCGCAGCGCCATCGCGATCAGCTCGGCGATGTTCACCTCGTCGTCGACCACGAGCACCCGCAGGGGCGAGCCGTCGGCGCGGGTCAGGTCCTTTCCTCCAGCACTCATGCCTCCATCATGCGGCTGTTTGCTGTGTGGTGCCTGTGAGGCCACTGTGGTGTGTCGATGTCACCGCCGCGCGTGCGTTCCGTCCCCGTCTCGGCGGGCGGTGTGGACCATCAGGTCCGCGCGCACCTCCACCCGCTCGGGGAGGACCGCGGCCAGGTCGGCGAAGAGTGTGGACCGGTCGGCGGCCGACAGGATCCGGATCGCGGAGATGGTGTCGAGGTGGCGCACGTAGTCCGCGCGGGCGAGGGTGAACAGGCGCGGCACTTCCCGCTGGCGTACGTCGCTCAGCCGGCCGTCGGCCAGCATCTCGTCCCCGGGGAACAGCATCGGCGCGTCAGCCGCGGACGGCGGCGGCAGGTGGCGTCCCTCTGGGGCGTACGCCGCGATCATCTCGTCCTCGATGGCCGCGACCTCGTCGTCGGCCAGCACGAACGGGCCACCGAAGAAGGCCACCGCTCCCCCGTCGCGGACCAGGGCGGTGGCGAGGTCCCACCGCGTCGCCGGCGCCGTCCAGTGCCAGGCGGCGGCAGCGTAGAGCAGGTCGAACGGCTCGTACGCCGCCGGGTCGAGCTCCTCCAGAGCGGCGTGCACGGTGGTCACCGGCAGGCCCGCGCACTCACGCTGGAGCACGCCGAGCATGTCGGCGTCGGGGTCGGTCGCGACCACCTCGATCCCGGCGGACGCGAACGTCCGGGTCGCTTTCCCGGTGCCGGCACCGATCTCGATCGCCCGTCGCACCGGGCCGTCGGCGACCTCGCTCACCAGCGCGACCAGATCGTCGGGGTAGCCAGGACGGAAGCGCTCGTAGTCCTCCGCGACCGCTCCGAAGCTTCGGGAACGTTCCATCTCAGAGCCCGGGGGCGCCCCAGACGGCGAGCCAGCGGGAGAGGTCCTTCTCGACCGGTAGATCGCCCTCGATAGCGCTGCGGACGTTGATCTCGAGCAGGTTGTCGCGCTGCTGCGGGCCGGTCGGGACGAAGGGGTAGAAGGTGCCCTGCTTGTAGAGGTAGATCAGGCCGACGCTGCGCCCGTCGGTGCCCGTGCTGCGGTCACGGAAGGCGATCAGCGAGCACAGCAGTCCGGGGCCGAAGCCGTTCATCTCCAGGGTGGTGTTGACCGCGTGGAGGTCGGTGACCAGGCCGGTGATGTCGGGGTTGTCCGGGTCCAGCGGCTCGTGGTCGACGCTGAGCCAGGTGAAGCCGAACTCGTCGACGCTCGTGGTCACCGTCGGCGCGCCCTCGGAGGCGCCGAGCAGCTCGACGATGTCGCTCTGCGTGCCGGCGAACCCCGCACCGGCCGCGGCCCGGTAGCAGACCGCTCCGTCACCGGTCGGGACCAGCCCGAGCGAGGTCTGCATGGTGAGCGCGGCGGTCGGCACCGCGAACAGTGCGTCGAGGTTGGCCTGCTTCGGTCGCGTACGACCCGTGATGACGTCCCAGAAGCCCACGTCGCCGACCCTACTGGGTCGGGCGGCCGAGCTCGGCCTCGATCCGGGCGAGCTGCTCCAGGCGCTGCTCCAGCGAGGGGTGCGTCGAGGTGAGCGTACGCAGCGACTGGCCGCTGATCGCCGGGGCGATGAAGAACGCGTTCATCGCCTGCGAGGACCGCAGGTCGCGGCTCGGGATCGCGGAGATCTCACCGGTGATCTTCTGCAGCGCGCTGGCCAGCGCGCCCGGCTTCATGGTCAGCTGCGCGCCGGCCCGGTCGGCGGCCAGCTCGCGGTAGCGCGACAGCATTCGCAGCAGCAGCCACGACACGGCGTAGACCGCCAGCGAGACCAGCAGCACGACCAGCCACACCGGGAGACCGTTGTTGTTGTCGCGGCGGCCGCCACCTGCGTACGCACCGTACTGGGAGCCGCGGCTCAGCATCCCGGCCACGATGCCGGCCGAGGAGGCGACCGTCATCACCAGCACGTCGCGGTGGGCGACGTGGGAGAGCTCGTGGGCGAGCACGCCCTCCAGCTCCTCGGCGGTCAGGCGCTGCAGGATGCCGGTGGTCACCACGACCGCGGACCGCTTCGGCGAGCGGCCGGTGGCGAAGGCGTTGGGCATGTCGGTGTGCGCGATCCCGACCCGCGGCTTCGGCATGTCGGCCAGCGTGCACAGCCGGTCGATCATCGCGTGCAGCTCCGGTGCCTCCTGGGCCGACACCTCGCGCGCGCCCATGGCGCGCATCGCGAGGGTGTCGGAGGCGTACCACTGCCACCAGGCGATGCCGAGCCCGACGATGCCGATGATCGGCGCCCACTGCGCGGGCATGACGAACATCAGCGCCACGATGAGCCCAACGAACAGCGCGCCGAGCAGGAACATCACCGTGGTCATCCGGGCGGTCAGCCCGGCATCACCCTGAAAGCGTGACATCGCTGGTCAGCCGGGGATTAGGCCCTCGTCGCCGAGCATCTCGGAGACCTCGGCGAGCGTGGAGCCGGGTCCGGGAAGGATCAGGTCGGAGGAGTCGATCGCGTCGACCGGGTGGGCGGTGCCCATCGAACGTACGCCATCGAGCAGGGCCGCCAGGGCCGCGTCGAAGACGGCCTCGTCGGTGCCCTTGCAGGCGGCCTCGACCGCGGCGTCGAGCTCGTTGAGCTTGTCGACGGAGGCATCGTCGAGGTCGTACTGCCCCTCGCCCAGGATGCGTACGATCACTGCTCGGCCTTCTTCTCGGTCGACTCCACGTCGATGACCGGTGCGTTGGCGTCGGCACCGGGCAGCGCCTGCGTCTGCTGCGGGGAGTTGAGGCCCTTGAGCGCGGCGAGCTCGGCCTCGACGTCGCTGGTCGAGCTGAGCGCGTCGAGCTGGCGGGTGATGTCGTCGGAGGGACCGGCGGTGAGGTCGTCGAGGGCACCGGAGGCGAGCAGCTCGTCGACGGCGCCGGCGCGAGCCTGCATCTCCAGGGTCTTGTCCTCGGCACGCTGCATGGCCATGCCGACGTCGCCCATCTCCTCGCCGATGCCGGAGATCGCCTCGTTGATCCGGGTCTGCGCCTCCGCGGCGGTGTAGGTCGCCTTGATGGTCTCCTTCTTGGTGCGGAAGGACTCCACCTTGGCCTGCAGCCGCTGCTGGGCGAGGGTCAGCTTCTCCTCCTCGCCCTGGAGGGTGGCGAGCTGGGTGTTGAGGTCGTTCATCTGCTGGGTGAGACCGCTCTTGCGCGTGAGAGCCTCGCGGGCAAGGTCCTCACGGTTCATCTCGATGGCCTTCTGGGCCTGCTGGGTGAGCTTGTCGGACTGCTGCTTGAGCCCGTTGATCTGCAGCTCGACTCGCTTGCGGCTGGTCGCGACGTCCGCGACACCGCGGCGCACCTGCTGCAGCATCTGAAGCTGCTTCTGGTAGCTGTAGTCGAGCACCTCCCGTGGGTCCTCGGCCTTGTCGAGCGCCTTGTTTGCCTTCGCCTTGAAGACCAGGCTCAGCCGCTTCATCACACTCATCGGTTCCCTTTACGCCTCTCATATGCGGCCGACCGCCGGCCGCCCCGCGTCGTCGCTTGCCGCTGGACTCTCGTCGTCCTAGGACAAGTGTTGCCTCTCACCTTAGGCCGGGTCCACAAAACTCGCTGTCAAGGCCGATCGGGATACCCTGTATGTGTCCCAGCCAACAGGTAAGAGGTCACTTAAGTTGTTCGGTCGCAAGTCCCCCGCCCCGCAGGTCGTCGAGCCCGAGAACCCGGTCAAGGAGACCGGCAAGGGTCGTCCGACCCCATCGCGCAAGGAAGCGGAGGCGGCCCGCAAGGCGCGCCTCAAGCAGCCGCGCTCGCGCAAGGAGATCAACGCCGCCAACCGCGCCCAGCGCTCCGAGCAGGGCGACAAGATGCGCCAGGCGATGAAGACCGGCGACGAGCGCTACCTTCCGCTGCGCGACAAGGGCCCGGTCAAGCGCTTCATCCGCGACTGGATCGACGCCCGGTTCACCTTCGCCGAGATCGTGCTCCCGGTGCTGATCATCGCGCTCGTGGTGCCCTACATCAGCCTCGAGCTGGCGATGTACTCCCAGCTCTTCACCCTCGTCGTGATGGCCACCGTGATCATCAACCTGGTCGCGCTGCGCTTCCTGCTCCGCAAGGAGCTCAAGCGCCGCTTCCCCGACAACGACCTCAAGGGCACCACCTACTACGCGATCATGCGCGCCATCCAGATCCGCCCCCTGCGCCTGCCCAAGCCGCAGGTCAAGATCGGCACGCAGCTCCCCGACGACTACCGCTGACCCCAGCGCCCGGCCCCAGACGCCGAGAATGCAGTTGTGGGGGGGGGGGGGGGGGGGGGGGGGGGGGCCCCCCCCCCCGGGGGCGGGCCCCCCCCCGGGGGGGGGGGGCGGGGGGCGGGGGGCCGGACGCCCGCGGGGGCGCCCCGGGCCGGCGGCGCGGGCGCGCCGGCGG
>NZ_JBIUZB010000006.1:0-49893 GCF_044744805.1 Nocardioides sp. NPDC087217 | reverse complement strand
CGGGGCCCCCGCCCCCCCCCCCCCCGCCCCCCGGGGCCCCCCCCCCCCCCCCCCCCCCCCCCCCCCCCCCCCCCCCCGCCCGCCCCCCACCCCCCCCCCCCCCCCCCCCCCCCCACAACTGCATTCTCGGCATCCACAGGTGCGGACTCGGGGTCAGAGGCCGAGGACGTCCTCCAGGCCGATCGTGAGCCCGGGCCGCGAGCCGATGCCGCGGATCGCGGCGAGTACGCCGTGGGCGAAGGAGGCGTGCGAGAGCGAGTCGTGACGGATGGTCAGGAGCTCGCCGACACCGCCGAGGATGACCTCCTGGTGGGCGACCGATCCGGACATGCGCAGGGAGTGGACCGGGATGCCGTCCACAGAGGCCCCACGGGCCCCGTCGAGGGCCGAGGTGGTCGCGTCGGGCGCCGGGTCCACCCCGGCCTCGCGACGCGCCGCAGCGACGAGCTCGGCGGTCCTGCGTGCCGTACCCGAAGGAGCGTCGGCCTTCCGCTCGTGGTGGGTCTCGACGATCTCCACCGACGGGAAGTGGGCCGCGGCGAGCTCGGCGAACCGCATCATCAGCACCGCGCCGACCGAGAAGTTGGGCACCACCATCGCGCCGACGCCCGGGGTCTTCGCCAGCCAGGTCTCAAGCTGCTCGACGCGGTCGGGCCCGAAGCCCGAGGTGCCGATCACCGTGTGCACGCCATGGGACAGGCAGAACTCCGCATTGCCCATCACCGCCTCGAGCGTGGTGACGTCGACGGCGACCTCGGCACCGGCGTCGGTGATCACCGAGAGCTCGTCGTCGCGACCGATCCTGGCGACGAGCTCCAGGTCGTCGGCGGACTCGACGGCCTCGCAGACCGCCGAACCGAGCTTGCCACGTGCACCGAGAACAGCCACCTTAGTCATGAGGCCACACCCTATAGATCACGCTCCAGCAACGATCCACCACCATCCGGTGAACAAATCGCGAGGCTTGTTCAGAGCTTGTCGAAGGGGCTGTGAGCGGAACCGTAGGAGGATCTGGCAGTCTTGGACCCATGGTGGTGCAGACGATCCCTGCTCGGATCCGTTGGGCCGTTGATTTCATGGACATTCAACCGAACGATCATGTCCTTGAGATCGGCTGTGGCCCGGGGGCTGGTGCCGAGCTGATCTGTAGCCGGCTGGAGACCGGAAAGCTATTTGCGATCGATCGCTCGGAGTCGGGTGTCGATCGTACGAAGCGACGCTGCGCGAAGTACCTGGAGGCAGGACGCCTCACGGTTCGCCAGATCGACCTCGCGACGCTGCGGGTCCCGGTCAAGCGGCTGACGAAGGTGTTCGCGTTCAACGTCAACCTGTTCTGGGTGCGTGACGCATCCGCCGAGATCGCGCTGCTCCACGAGCGCGTGCTCCCCGGCGGCACGGTCAACCTCTTCTACGAGGCCACCCAGCGCGAGCAGGTCCCCGAGATCATCGAGAAGTCGAGCAAGGCCCTGGCCGACGCCGGGTTCCGCGTCTCCATCGTCGACTCCAAGGTCCCCGCCGCCGTCGGGATCATCGGCAAGCGCTGACCCAGACCTCGCCGAGACGACTGGAGCGAGGTCGAGCGGCGAGCTTGCTCGTCCGCTCGCGCCGAGTGAAGGAGTAACCGCGCGAAGCGCGGAGTCGGCTCGTCATGACGAGCCGACTCGGCCGAATGTCCGGTCAGAACGCGCCGACTCGGCGTCAGGCCGGTCCCACTACCGCCAGGATCTCCGGCCGGGTGAGGATCTCGGCGGCCACCTCACGGCACTCGTCCAGAGTGACTGCGTCGATCCGTGCCAGCACCTCGTCGATCGAGTAGAGCTCGCGGTGGACCAGCTCGGCGCGGCCGATACGGGACATCCGGGAGGCGGAGTCCTCCAGGCCCAGCACGAGGCCACCGCGCAGCTGGCCCTTGCCGAGCTCGAGCTCCTCGGCGGTTATGCCGTCGCGGGCGACGGCGGCCAGCTCGGAGCGTACGACCTCGAGGACCTCGTCTAGCTTGGCCGGTAGGCAGCCGACCTGGACCCCGAAGAGACCCGTCTCGGCGTGGCTGTAGGCGTAGGAGTAGACCGAGTAGGCCAGGCCCCGGTGTTCGCGGACCTCCTGGAAGAGCCGTGATGAGGTCGCGCCGCCGACGGCGGTGTTGACCACCTCGAAGGCGAAGCGACGGTCGTCTCCACGCTGCAGACCCTCACGGGCGAGGATGACGTTGACCTGCTCCAGCGGCCGCTGGGCGCTGACCTCGCCGGGAGCGACCTCGAGCGGCGATCCCTCCCGCGGAGGCACCGGCGCGGCCGATCCCCGCAGGAAGCCCGAGCCGGAGAACGCCTTCTCCACCATCGCCACGACCTCGTCGTGGTCGAGGTTGCCGGCGACCGAGACGACCATCCTGGGCGCCACGTAGTGCGCCTGGTAGAAGTCGTTGATCTCCTCGCGGGTCAGCGCGGTGATCGAGGACTCCGTGCCGGCGATGCCGCGCCCGAGCGGTGTCTCGGCGCCCCACGCCTGCGCGGAGACGAGGTTGTGGATCACGTCGTCGGGGTCGTCGTCGTGCATCGCGATCTCGTCGAGGATCACGTCACGCTCGGCCTCCACGTCCTCCTCCGTGATCAGCGAGGAGGTCAGCATGTCGCCCACGACGTCGATCGCCAGCGGCAGGTCGACGTCGAGCACCCGCGCGTGGAAGCACGTGTACTCCTTGGCGGTGTAGGCGTTGAACTCTCCGCCGACGCGGTCCATCGAGGAGGAGATCTCCAGGGCCGTACGCGACGGGGTGCCCTTGAACAGCAGGTGCTCGAGGAAGTGGGAGCAGCCGTGCTGACGCGCGGTCTCGTCCCGGGAACCGACGCCGATGAAGACGCCGATGGCGGCCGAGCGGACCCCGGCCATCTGCTCGGTCACGATCCGCAGGCCCGAGGGATGGACCGTGCGGCGGACGAGCGATGTCACCGCGCCGTTGACCTCGGTCTGCTCGAGCGTGACGGTGGTGCCGGGCTCCTGGTTATAGCCGGAGGACCGGCCGACACCTGCGTGTCGACCGGTCCCCCGGGTGGTGCGTGACGCCAAGGTCACTCCTCGTCTGCGGCCTCGGTGGCGGTCTCCGCAGGAGCGTCCTCGGAAGGAGCCTCCTCCTCGAGCACCGGGGCCAGCGAGAGCTTGCCGCGGTCGTCGATCTCGGCGATCTCGACCTGGATCTTCTGGCCGACCTCGACGACGTCCTCCACCGACTCGACCCGCTTGCCGCCGTTGAGGGCGCGCAGCTTGGTGATGTGGAGCAGGCCGTCCTTGCCCGGGAGCAGGGCGACGAACGCGCCGAAGTTGGTCGTCTTCACGACCGTGCCGAGGTAGCGCTCGCCGACCTCGGGCATGGTCGGGTTGGCGATCGCGTTGACCGCGGCACGGGCGGCCTCGGCCGCGCCGCCGTCGGTCGCGCCGATGAGCACCGTGCCGTCGTCCTCGATGGAGATCTGGGCACCGGTGTCGTCCTGGATCTGGTTGATGACCTTGCCCTTGGGCCCGATCAGCTCGCCGATCTTGTCCACGGGGACCTTCACGGTGATGATCCGCGGAGCGGTCGGAGCCATCTCCTCGACACCGCCGATGGCCTCGTGCATGACGTCCAGGATGGTCGTACGCGCGTCCTTGGCCTGGTTGAGGGCCTGGGCGAGGACCTCGGCCGGGATGCCGTCGAGCTTGGTGTCGAGCTGCAGAGCGGTCACGAACTCCGCGGTGCCGGCGACCTTGAAGTCCATGTCGCCGAAGGCGTCCTCGGCACCAAGGATGTCGGTCAGCGCGACATACTTCGTCTCGCCGTCGATCTCACCGGAGATCAGACCCATCGCGATGCCGGCGACCGGAGCCTTGAGCGGGACACCGGCGTTGAGCAGCGACATCGTCGAGGCGCAGACCGAGCCCATCGAGGTGGAGCCGTTGGAGCCCATCGCCTCGGAGAGCTGGCGGATCGCGTAGGGGAACTCCTCGCGGCTCGGGAGCACCGGCAGGAGCGCGCGGCGGGCGAGCGCACCGTGGCCGACCTCGCGACGCTTGGGCGAGCCCACGCGGCCGGTCTCACCGGTGGAGAACGGCGGGAAGATGTACTTGTGCATGTAGCGACGGTGCTTCTCCGGGGAGAGCGTGTCGAGCTGCTGCTCCATCTTGAGCATGTCGAGGGTGGTGACACCCAGGATCTGGGTCTCGCCGCGCTCGAAGAGCGCCGAGCCGTGGACCCGCGGGATCACGCCGACCTCGGAGTGCAGCGGACGGATGTCGGCCAGGCCACGACCGTCGATGCGGACCTTGTCGCGCAGGACCTGGGTGCGGATGGCCTTCTTGGTGATGGCCTTGTACGCCGCACCGATCTCGCCCTCGCGACCCTCGAACTGGGCGCCGAGCTTCTCGAGCAGGGCGACCTTGATCCGGTCGCCCTCCTCCTCGCGCTCCAGCTTGGTCAGGACGCGCTCGCGCGAGCCCTTGACGCTGTAGAGGTCGGTGACGTCGGCACCCACGGTGGCCTCGACGGCCTCGTAGACGTCGTCCTGGTAGTCCAGGAAGACCGGGTAGTCCTGCACCGGCTTGGCGGCCTGCTTGGCCAGCTCGGCCTGCGCCTCGACCAGCTGCTTGATGAACGGCTTGGCGGCGTCCAGGCCACCGGCCACGATCGGCTCGGTCGGCGCCTGGTGGCCGGACTGGACCAGGTCCCAGGTCTTCTCGGTGGACTCGGCCTCGACCATCATGATGGCGACGTCGCCGGTGTCGGTGACGCGGCCGGCGACGACCATGTCGAAGACGGCGTTCTCGAGCTGGCTGTGGGTCGGGAAGGCGACCCACTGGCCCTCGATCAGGGCGACGCGCACGCCGCCGACCGGGCCGGAGAACGGCAGGCCGGAGAGCTGGGTGGACATCGACGCGGCGTTGATCGCGAGCACGTCGTAGGGCTGGTCGGGGTCGAGCGCCATGACGGTGATGACGACCTGGACCTCGTTGCGCAGACCCTTCTTGAAGGTCGGGCGCAGCGGGCGGTCGATCAGGCGGCAGGTGAGGATCGCGTCCTCGCCCGGGCGGCCCTCGGAGCGGAAGAAGGAGCCGGGGATCTTGCCCGCGGCGTACATCCGCTCCTCGACGTCGATGGTGAGCGGGAAGAAGTCGAAGTGGTCCTTCGGCTGCTTGGAGGCGGTGGTCGCCGAGAGCAGCATCGTCTCGTCGTCGAGGTAGGCGGTCACGGAACCCGCGGCCTGCCGGGCGAGCAGCCCGGTCTCGAACTTGACGGTGCGGGTGCCGAACTTGCCGTTGTCGATGGTCGTCTCGACGGCAGTGATGACTGGTTCAGTCAAGGATTCGTCCTTGTCTAGGTCTCGGAGCGCCCCCGCGCCGGGCATGTGCACTCGTTGTGCACGGGGCCGGTCTTCGATCGAGACCCTCAGGTCCGCGACGGACCTGGGAATCACTACCGAGGACCGAGCCGGACGGGCGGGCCGCTCCTGGTGATGTGTTCCATTTTCCGAGTGCCCGCGCGGCTGGCGCTAGCACTCATCGCTCAGCCTATCCGTCCCCTGCCCGAAATGCGGAACGGAGGCACGCGCGTGCCCCCGGCGGGGCATCACACGACGGTGACGGGGTGGCGT
The DNA here is from genome assembly GCF_044744805.1 of Nocardioides sp. NPDC087217. NCBI lineage: Bacteria > Bacillati > Actinomycetota > Actinomycetes > Propionibacteriales > Nocardioidaceae > Nocardioides > Nocardioides sp. NPDC087217. The sequence goes on along the minus strand of NZ_JBIUZB010000006.1, from coordinate 44,275 downwards.
ACGACGGCGTCGAAGAGGTAGCCGCCGGGATTGTGGGCGGCGACGTCGGGCTGGGTGCGGCCGGCCCGGTCGGTGGCACGGACGAGAATCTCGTACGCCCCCGGCTCGGGGTTGCGCCAGGTGTGGTCCCACTGCGCCCAGCCGAGGCCATGGCCGCCGGTCGGACGGCCCGGGGCGTGCGGAACCGCCCGCGCCCAGGTCGCTCCCCCGTCGGTGCTGATCTCGACCCGCGCGATCGGCGCCTTGCCGGACCAGGCGCGGCCGCTCAGCACGATCCTGTCCCCGGCCGGGAGCTCGGCGTTCCACTCGAGCTCGAGGGCGGAGCGGACCGGGTTGACGGTGAGCGGGCCGTCGACGTTGTACCACTTCGTGTCCCACGGCGAGGTCAGCACGCTCGTGGCCACCTCCAGCGAGCCGAGCCACTTGATGCTCGCGATGCCGATCCAGCCGGGCAGCAGCAGCCGCAGCGGGAAGCCGTGGTCGGGCAGCAGGTCCTCACCGTTGGCGCCCCAGACGAGCAGGGCGTCGTCGAAGGCCTTCTCGATCGGGAACGGGCGCCGCACCCGGCCGTAGTCGACACCCTTGTCCACGTAGCTGGCGTCGAGCCCGCTCGCCTGCACCGAGAGCGCATCCTGACGGATGCCGACGGCGGTCAGGACGTCGGCCAGGCGTACGCCCTTCCAGCGGACCGCACCCACCGCGCCCAGCGTCCACCGGGTGCCGCTGACCTCCTGACCCTGCTGGGTGACGAAGAAGCTGCGGCCGTTCCCGGTGCACTCGTGCACCGAGGTCGTCTCGACGTGCCGGAAGGCCTTGAGGTCGTCAAGAGTGAGCCGGACACCGGCCGGGTCGCGCAGCCCGTCCCCGAAGATCTCCAGCTCGTACGTCTCCGGGTCGATCCGCGGGGTCGCGGTGTGGTTGCGCACGAAGAGGTCGGCCTGCGGGGTCAGGTAGCGGCGCGGGTCGACCGAGTCCCAGCGGGTCTCGGCGTTGGTGCCGTAGTCGATGAACCGCTCGACGGGCAGCGGCTTGAGGATCGCTGGAGCACCCGCAGCGGCACTGGCCGTCACCGAGTCAGTGACCTGGGTGGCGCCCACAGCTGCCGCCCCGAGCGCCGCGGTGGTGAGGAAGGTGCGTCGGTTCAGACCTGGGGACGTCATGCCGAGATATTAACATGAGCAACTTACTCTTGTTTAGGTTTCGCCAGACGGCTCGGCCACCAGATCCGATCGCCGGCATCGAGGTTGATGGCGGTGACCAGGATCGACCGGACGATCATCGTGTCGAGCATGACCCCCAGCGCGACGGTCACCCCGATCTCGGCCAGGAAGACCATCGGCAGCGAGCCGAGCACCAGGAACGTCGCGGCGAGGACGACGCCCGCCGAGGTGATCACGCCACCGGTCGAGGTCAGGCCGACGAGCGCCCCTGCCCGGGTGCCGAGGACCTGCGACTCCTCACGCACCCTGGTCATCAGGAAGATGTTGTAGTCGATGCCCAGCGCGACCAGGAACACGAACGCGAACAGGGGGAACCCCGGATCCGTGCCGGCGAAGCCGAAGACGAACTCGAAGAGCAGCACGGAGATGCCGAGTGCCGCCCCGAACGACAGGATCACGGTGCCGAGCAGGATCAGCGGGGCGACCAGCGCCCGCAGGAGCACCATCAACACCAGCAGCACGACCAGCAGGACGATCGGGATGATCACCAGGTTGTCGCGCTGACTGGCCTCGAGGGTGTCGAACATCATCGCCGAGGTCCCGGTGACCAGCGCGCTCGAGCCGTCCACCTCCTGCACCTCCGCCCGTGCGGCGGCCACGATGTCGTACGCCTCGGGCGAGGTCACGTCCGCGTCCACCACCGCTGCGATCGCGACGACGCCGTCCTGCGGCGGACCGAGCGGGAAGCTCACCATCTCCCCCGCCGGGGTCGCGGTGGGCACCAGCCCGTCGACGCCGTCGAGCGCCTGCTGCACCTGCTCCTGCGCCGCCGCGTCGGCGACCACGAGCAGCTGGTTGGACTGGTCGGCCATCTCGTGGTCGATCAGCACCTGCTGGCCGGTGATCGAGTCGAACTCCTTGGTGTAGGTCTCGTCCGATGCCAGCCCGTTGGCGTCGAGCCGGAACAGGCCGAGGCAGGCGAGGAGCAGAATACCGGTCGTCACCACCCAGACCCTGCGCGGCCGGACCGAGACCATCCGGCCGACCCTCGCCCACAGTCCGGTGTCGGTCGGATCCACCGACCCGTACGCCGGACGCTTCGGCCAGAAGACCCAGCGGCCGCAGATGACCAGCAGGGCGGGCAGCAGGGTGACCATCACCAGATAGGTCACCCCGATCCCGACGGCCACGACCGGCCCCATCCCCGAGGTCGAGTTCATCTCCGCGAAGGTCAGGCAGAGCATGGCCAGGGCGACGGTCACGGCGCTGGCGAGGATCGCCGGAGCGGCACGGTGCAGGGCATGCGCCATCGCGTCGTGACGGTCCTCGAAGTTGCGCAGCTCCTCGCGGTAGCGCGAGACCAGCAGCAGGGCGTAGTCGGTGCCGGCACCGATCGCCAGGATGCTCAAGATGGCCTGGCTCTGGCCGTTGACGGTCAGCCCTGCCTCCTTCGCCAGGAAGTAGACCAGGCCCATCGTCACGCCCAGGCCGACCACCACCGAGACGATCGGGAAGAGCCACAGCACCGGGCTGCGATAGACGAACAGCAAGATGATCACGACCACCGCGAGCGCAGCCAGCAGCAGCGTCGTGTCGATGCCGCCGAACGCCTCCGCCGCGTCGGCCGCGGAGCCACCCTGGCCGGTGACGTGCAGCCGTACGCCGTCGTGGTCGGCGATCCCGCGGACCTCGTCGACGAGGTCGGGCATCTTGTTCCAGCCGTCGGAACCGAGGTCGAAGGTCACGGTGAGCTGGGCGACCTCGCCGTCCTCGGACAACAGCGGCGGCTCGATCTCGCCCTCGACCCCGTCGAGACCACTGAGCTCGGCGATGTCGCTCGAGGCGACCGCGGCGAGGTCGGCTCCGGTGGTGGTGGTCGAGGTGTAGACGAGCGTGGTGGGGATCGCGTTGGGGTCCTGGAAGGGGCTCATCTTGTCGAAGCCGCGGGTCGACTCCGCCGACTCCGGCAGCCACGAGCTGGCCTCGTTGTTCTGCACCTCGGTCAGCTTCCCGGCGAACCCGCCGAGGGCGACCACGGCGAGCAGCCAGAACACCACCACGACGTACTTGGTCTTCGGCCCGGTCAGTTTGCCCGCAATCTGTCGATGCACGGTCTCAACACTGCGCCTGATTCATCCGAGATCGATCAGAATCGCCCCAAGAACCCCGCTGCGGGCCCAACCTTCCCTAAAACAGGCGAACGGGCCGCCCCCGGTGTGGGGGCGGCCCGCCGCTTACGAAGATCAGGAGATCAACGACGAAGGCCGAGCTTCTCGATGATCGAGCGGTAGCGCTCGATGTCCTTCTTCTGAAGGTAGTTGAGAAGGCGGCGGCGCTGGCCGACGAGCAGCAGCAGACCACGACGGCTGTGGTGGTCGTGCTTGTGCTCCTTGAGGTGGTCGGTCAGGTGGGAGATGCGGTGCGACAGCAGCGCGATCTGCACCTCCGGCGAGCCGGTGTCACCCTCGGTCGTGGCGTACTCGGCGATGATCTTCTTCTTGGTCTCCGCGTCAGTTCCAACTGCCATGCGAAGGCTCCCTTCCGGCCCGTAGGCCTACTCGTTGCGCGGCGCGCCCGGGCCTGTTCACCGGGGCACTCTTGGTCCGCGGCCGATTTCACGGCTTGAGCCGCCGACCCCCATGGGTCGACAACCCGAGAAGATTAACAGCGAGCCGGCGTACGCCCCGAATCGCCGCCGGATCACGCCACGAGCACCAGGCGCGCCACCAGCCGGCGCAACCTCCACCACAGCTTCATCACCCTCACCTCGTCTCTCCGCCATCTGGATCGACGCTGGAGAACCAGGATCGGTTGCATCAGGTCGGGTCATGGCCTGACATTGGTACCCGCGGACGCGCTCGGAGATGCGCTCGGCGAGCTCGTGGTCACGCCGGGCAGCGACACCTTCGGTACGGTCGCCAGCGGCGGCTCCTGGATCGCCGGCGCGTTCTCGCTCCCGTCCGCGAACGCGTTCGGGTCGAGCGCGGTGTCCGGCTGGACCCGGCTGGGCAGCGGGAAGACGTTGTAGAGCTGCGCGGCACCGTTGGACCACGGGTAGAAGATCCGTGGCTGCAGCGGCTCACCGGTCATCTCGTCGGTGCAGACGACCTCGGCCATGTCGAGCTCGTCGCCGATGACCGGCGGGAGCGGCGCGGCGCTCGTCGAGGTGCAGTCGGGCTGGGTGACGACGTCGATCGGCTTTCCCTCCTGGTCGAAGAGCTGGACGCCGGTCAGCGGCTTGCCCGCGGCGTCGTACGGGTAGATGTTGCTGACCCATCTCCCGTCGGAGTAGATCCCGGCCTGCTCGTCGATCGGCGCGCCGTAGCCGCCGCCGGCACCGGCCTCGTTGAAGCCGTCGCTCCAGCCGCGGTCGTACTCGCTCCCTCCCCCGCCCCAGGACGCCCAGCACAGGAAGAGCACGAAGGCGGCCAAGGCGTTCAGCCCCAGGAGCACGACACGTGCGGCGGTCCCCCGCTCGCCACCGGGCCAGACCCGGCCGGCGCCGACGAACATGCTGATCGCCACGGCGACGATGAGCAACACCACCGCCGGGGCGCTCGACATCTGCCAGCTGAGGAACACCGAGACCAGCCAGACGGCCGCCCAGGCACGCACGATCCACCACAGCGGCCGCAGCCAGGCGACCACCGGCCCCAGGTCCGTACGCAGCAGCTCCCCGAGCTTGGCGACCGCCGCGTCGAAGCGGTCGTGGCCGGCGTCCAGGAGCCCGTCGACACGCTCCGCGAACCCCCGAGGCGCCTTCACGCCTACCGGGATGCCCGCCGCGGCCCGCAGCTCCTTGGCGTACTCGACCGGGTCCCCGAGCGCATCGGGACCGCGCTCCTCGACCAGCTCGGTGAAGTCGGCCTCGAGCCCGTCGGTGATGTCGCTGAGCACCTCCGGGTCGAGGTCGTCGAGCTCGCGGCGTACGCGAGCCAGGAAGAGCCGCACCTCCGGCGCGACGTTCGGCTCGGCATCTGTGGTCGTCATGCGCTTGCCCCTCGGAGGATCTCGGTGACGGTGGTGGAGAAGTGGGACCAGTCCTCGCTCTGCTGCTTGAGCTGGCCTTGACCGGCAGGTGTGATGCCGTAGTACTTACGGTGCGGACCCGACTCCGACGGGACGACGTAGGACGTCAGGGCGCCCGCGGCGTACAGCCGCCGCAGGGTGCCGTAGACCGAAGCGTCGCCGACGTCCGTGAGCCCGCTGTCGCGGAGCTTGCGGACGATGTCATAGCCGTACGCGTCCTCGCCGTCGACAACGGCCAGGACGGTCAGGTCGAGCACCCCTTTGAGCAGTTGGGTGGTATCCATGCTTCGCACACTACTACGCAGTGCGCACTACTTGCCAGAGCATTGCACCGCGCGTCGCCGAAGAGCTCAGCGACGTCGAGGAGCCGGCCCGGAACCCGGCGCTGGAACGGGCTCGGCTAGGACCGGCCGCGTACGTCGCGGACGAAGTCCTTCCAGGCGGCCGTGTCGCCGGCCGGCCCGGAGCCCCGGACGGGGCCGGTGAAGGTGCGTACCTGGACGGGCTGAACGGGCCGCCCCGACGGCGAGGCGGGCGCGAGGCGGGTCTGGGCGGTCGGCACCGCGACGCTGGCGCGCAGCTGCTGGCCGTAGCCACCCGGCGCTCTCCCGGGGCCGCCGGGTCCACCGGGCCCACCGGGGCCCGCGGGGCCACCAGGGCCGCCGGATCCGCCGGAGATGAGCGAGGACATCGGCGTGTACTCCTCCACCTCGTCGCTCTTGCCCGGCACCGCGAGCCAGATCAGCGCGATCAGGAAGCCGGTCGCCCACCCGTAGGTCAGTCCGTACGCAGCACCCGACTCGAGCGCTTCGCCGAGCGTCGCCACGAACGACGCCGAGTTGCCGGCGAGGTAGGAGTAGAGGCTCCCGGCCACCTGTCCGGCGGCGGTGGCGACGATCGCGGCGAACCAGCAGCCGAGGAACACCGGCCAGAACGCCCGCGGCCAGATGCCGATGGTGCCGAGCCAGGTCAACAGCCAAGTGAGCACGAAGACGGTGCCGGTGAGGACGGCGGAGTTCACCAGGTCGTCGCCGGAGAAGAGGCCGCTGAAGGAGCCGTCGCCGAAGTAGGTGAGCCGGTCGCCGAGCAGCGCGGCCACCCAGCCGGCCGAGTCGGTGCCGTTCTCCTCCATCCAGGTCGAGAACGGGGCGGAGCCGGAGAGGAACTGCAGGACCCAGAGGCCACCGGTGACCAGGACCGCGTTGAGGAAGGCCGGGATGCCGCCGCGGGGGCGCTCGGCCTCGACCTCGGTCTCGTAGGCGGACGTTGGGGTGGGGTGGGGATCCATAGCCAACAATTCAACCGCACCTGGACCCTGCTGAACAGGCCGCGGGGTCTACGGCTCGGTAAGACTCTGCTGAAGGATGGCGCGTGCCCGCACCACGTCGGCGCGCATCTGCTCGACGAGTGCGTCGATCCCCTCGAAGGCGACCATGCCGCGCAGCCGCTCCACGAAGGCGACCTCGACCTCGACGCCGTAGAGCTCCAGGTCGTCGCGGTCGAGCACGTAGGACTCGACCCGGCGACCGACCACGCCCTCGAAGGTGGGGTTCGTGCCGACCGAGATGGCGGCGGGGAACCGCTCGCCGGTGTCGCGCCTCGTCAGCCAGCCCGCGTAGATGCCGTCGGGCGGCACCGCGGTCAGCGAGTCGGTGGGCACGTTGGCCGTCGGGAAGCCGAGCTCGCGGCCACGCTGGTCGCCCTTCACGACGACCCCGCGGACCGAGTAGGGACGGCCGAGCGCCTCGGCGGCGCCGGTGACGTCACCGGTCGCCAGACACGTACGGATGTAGGTCGAGGACCACACCTGGGGCCCGCCGTCGAGCGGGATCCCCTCGGCGGAGAAGTCGTGGATCTTGCCGTAGGCGACCAGGTCGGCCACGTCACCGGCGGCCTTGCAGCCGTAGCGGAAGTTGGCGCCGACCACGCACGCCTCTGCGTGCAGCGCGTCGACCAGCACGCGCTGGGCGAAGTCGTCGGGTGACCAGTTGGCCATCTCCATGTCGAACGGCAGCGCGAGCACGGCGTCGGCACCGGCCGCCAGCAGGAGCTCGGCGCGCTCCTCCATCGTGGTGAGCACACCGGGGGCGTGCTCGGGCCGCAGCACCGCCATCGGGTGCGGGTCGAAGGTGACCGCCACCAGGGTGAGGTCCTTGGCGTCCGCCACCTCGCGCCCCCGGCGCAGCACATGCTGGTGCCCGAGATGGACGCCGTCGAAGTTGCCGATCACGACGGCCGTACGGCCCAGACCGGATGGCACCTCACTGAGACTTCGCCACAACACCCGGACAGAATATCGGTGGTTGCTCACTGGGATCGGACCTGGGCCGACTGGCGGGCGCGGAGAGCGAGATAGACCGCGCGCATCCCGACCGCTCGTTCGATCTCACGCAGCACCGTGCCAAAGAACTGCTCGCGGTAGATCTCGTCGGTGACCGTCGAGACCGTGACGTAGAGCGAGGAGAAGGCGGAGAGGAACAGCGCCACCTTGACCAGCTCACCCGACACGTTGGGCAGCCAGGACAGGTTGTGCAGGGACTCCTGCCCAGTCCAGCCCATCTGGACGCCGTCGGTCATCACGATCGCCCCGAAGACCAGGAAGAACGCGAAGACCGCGAACGCGATCAGCAGCACCTGGGTGGCCTGGATGACCAGCAGCGCGAGCACCAGGTTCCAGCGCTCATAACCGGACACATGGGCGAACTCCGCCGGGTCGGTGCTCTTGCCGTCGCGGGCGCCCTCGACGAGCTCTGCGCACGCGGTCTCCAGCGGCGTGCGCGCGCAGGTGCGGAGGAGGAACTCGGCGTCCACGTCGTCGTCGATCCGGTCGACCTCCTCGGGCAGTCGGACCAGGAGGAACGCCACCGCTGACCCACCGAACAACAGCGTCACCAGCCACAACGCGCCCGCGTCGAGGTTCGCCGACATCTCCCAGACCTCGGCGTTGATGAAGAGGAACGTGATGAAGAGCAGCAGCAGGGGCAGCGCACGCAGGGCCATCGGCAGCAGCCGTGGCAGTGATCCGAAGGTACGTCCCACCGCCCAGGTGAGGATCGGGCGGAACCGCATCGCGGTCAGCGCATACCACCCGGCCGCGGCCCCGCCGAGGGTCAGCAGCAACGCCGGCCCGGCGCCGACGTCGCCGGTCACCCACGCCAGCGCGACCCCTGCCGCCACTGCGACTATCACGACTACCAGACCGATCCGAACCGTACGCCGCGGCCGCATCGCCGCTCGCACCGCATCGCGCTCCTCCGGAACGAAGTAGGTGAGCCCGTTGCGCCGGAACCACGCGTCAGTGAGCCGTAGCGTCTCGGCCGATCCGTTCTGCTCCACAAGAGCATCATCCTCGCAGGCTTTACCGCCCACCGGGCTCGCGGGCCCGTGGTGGTTCACCCCACGAAGACGGCTGCCGCCTTGGCACTCTGCGCTCCGACCGGCTCGTAGAGCGCCAGGAACTCCCCGTCGGGGGCGAAGACGGCGGTCAGCCCGTCGAGCCCGAGCCCGAGCTTGCGCCCGTAGCGGACGTCCTGCGCCTGCTCCTCGGAGAGGTCGTACGCCGGGAAGGCGGCCCTGGCCGCGTCGCTGAGCCCCAGCACACCGAACTCGTCGGCGAGCTCGTCGAGCGTCTTCGCGGCCGCGAGGTCGTACGGTCCGACCGCGGTGCGACGCAGCATCGTCAGATGTCCACCGACCCCGAGCGCCGCGCCGACGTCGCGGGCGATCGCCCGGATGTAGGTGCCGGAGGAGCAGCGCACGGAGATGTCGACGTCGACCACGTCGCCCTCGCTCCGGAGCTCACCGACGGTGAGCTCGTGCACCGTGACCGGTCGCGCCTTCAGCTCGACCTGCTCCCCGTCGCGTACGCGTTGGTAGGCGCGCTTGCCGTCGACCTTGATCGCCGACACCGCGGTCGGCACCTGGAGGATGTCGCCGACCTGGGTGGCGAAGGCGCTGCGTACCTCGTCCTCGGTCAGACCGCTCGCGGTCGTCTCGGCGACGACCTCGCCCTCGGCGTCGTCGGTGGTGGTCGAGATCCCCAGACGCACGGTCGCGTCATAGGACTTCTCGGTCAGCATCAGGTGACCGAGGAGCCGGGTGGCCCGCTCGACCCCCAGCACCAGTACGCCGGTGGCCATCGGATCCAGGGTGCCGGCATGTCCGACCTTGCGGGTGCCGGCCAGGCGGCGTACGCGCGCGACGACGTCGTGGGAGGTGACCCCGGCGGGCTTGTCGACGATGACGAGCCCGGCGACAGGAGAGCTCACTCCTCGTCGTCCTCGTCCCAGTCGTCCTCGGCGTCGCGGGGCTTCTTGTAGGGGTCCGGCTCGCCGGCGTAGGTCTCCCCGCGCGCAGCGGCGACCGCGTCGTCCTGTGCCTTGGCGCGCGCGAGCACGTCGTCGAGGTGGCGGGCGGTCTCCGGCAGCGCGTCGTGGATGAACTCCAGCGTCGGCGCGGTGCGGGTGCCGAGCTGCTTGGCGACCTCGGAGCGGATCAGCCCCTTGGCCGACTCCAGCGCGGCGGCCGTGCCGGCCAGCTCCGCCTCCGAGTCGGCGCCGAGCACCGTGTAGAAGATCGTGGCCTGCTGACTGTCGCCGGTGACGCGCACGTCGGTGACGGTGACGAACCCGATCCGCGGATCCTTGATCCGCCGCTCCAGCATCTGGGCGACGATCACCTTGATCCGGTCAGCAATGCGGCGTACGCGAGGGCTGCTCATATCTCAAACTCTCTCAAAAAAGCGCCGAGTCGGCGCAAACTGACCGAGAAGTCCGCCGAGTCGGCTCGTCATGACGAGCCGACTCGGCGTCATTTTCGGTGAGAACGCGCCGAGTCGGCGCATCTTTTCGTCAAGATGCGCCGACTCGGCAGGGGCTGGGGTCAGCCCCGGGGAATCTCCACCATCTCGAAGGCTTCGATGATGTCGCCTTCCTTGATGTCCTGGAAGTTCTTCAGGACCAGACCGCACTCGAAGCCCTCGCGGACCTCGGAGGCGTCGTCCTTCTCGCGGCGCAGCGAGGCCAGGTCGAGGTTGTCGGCCGCCACGGCGCCGTCGCGCAGGACTCGAACCTTGGCGTTGCGGCGGATGAGGCCCTCGGTGACCATACAACCGGCGATGTTTCCGGCCTTCGACGAGCGGAAGATCGCACGGATCTCCGCCTTGCCGAGGACCTTCTCCTCGTACTCCGGCTTGAGCATGCCCTTGAGGGCCGCCTCGATCTCCTCGATCGCCTGGTAGATGACCGAGTAGTAGCGGATCTCGACACCCTCGCGATCGGCCAGCTCCGTCGCCTTGCCCTGCGGGCGGACGTTGAAGCCGATGATGATCGCGTCGGAGGCAGCAGCCAGGTCGACGTTGGTCTCGGTGATCGCACCGACACCGCGGTCGATGACCCGGATGGAGACCTCGTCGCCACCCACGTCGATCTTGGCCAGTGCGTCCTCGAGCGCCTCGACCGAACCGGACACGTCGCCCTTGAGGATGAGGTTGAGCTCCTGGCTCTCGCCCTTCTCCATGGAGGCCATGAAGTCCTCCAGCGTGCGGCGTACGCGGCGCTTGGCCTGCTGCGCGGCACGCTCGCGTGCCTCGCGCTTCTCGGCGATCTGGCGAGCCATGCGGTCGTCCTCGACGACCAGGAAGCTCTGACCGGCACCCGGCACCGCCGAGAGACCCAGGACCATCGCCGGACGCGACGGAGTCGCCTCGGTGATCTCGTGACCGTACTCGTCGATCATCGCGCGGACACGGCCGTGGGCCGGACCGGCGACGATGGACTCACCCACGCGCAGCGTGCCGCGCTGGACCAGGATGGTCGCGACGGGGCCGCGACCGCGGTCGAGGTGAGCCTCGATCACGATGCCCTGCGCGTCCTGGCTGGCGTTGGCCTGCAGGTCGAGCGAGGCGTCGGCAGTCAGAACGACGGCCTCGAGAAGGCCCTCGATGTTGATCCGCGACTTCGCCGAGATCTCGACGAACATCGTGTCGCCGCCGTACTCCTCGGGGATGAGGCCGTACTCGGTCAGCTGGCCACGGACCTTGGTCGGGTCCGCCTCCGGCTTGTCGATCTTGTTGATCGCGACCACGATCGGGACACCGGCCGCCTTGGCGTGGTTGAGCGCCTCGATGGTCTGCGGCATCACACCGTCATCGGCCGCGACCACGAGGATCGCGAGGTCCGAGGACTGCGAACCGCGGGCACGCATGGCGGTGAACGCCTCGTGACCCGGGGTGTCGATGAAGGTGATCTTGCGCTCGTTGCCGTCGACCTCGGTCGAGACCTGGTAGGCACCGATGTGCTGGGTGATGCCACCGGCCTCGCCCTCGATGACGTTGGCGTCACGGATGGCGTCGAGCAGCTTGGTCTTACCGTGGTCGACGTGACCCATGACGGTGACGACCGGCGGTCGGACCGTCCAGTCGGACTCGTCGCCCTCGTCGCCGAGCTCGATGTCGAAGGACTCCAGCAGCTCGCGGTCCTCGTCCTCGGGGGAGACGACCTGGACGATGTAGTTGAGCTCCTCACCGAGCAGCTCGAGGGTCTCGTCGTTGACGGACTCGGTCGCGGTGACCATCTCACCGAGGCCGAACAGCATCTGCACCAGCTGAGCCGGGTCGACGTTGATCTTCTCGGCGAAGTCGGTCAGCGAGGCGCCACGGGCGAGACGTACGGTCTCGCCGTTGCCCTTGCGTACGCGGATGCCGCCGATGGTCGGGGCCTCCATGGCCTCGAACTCCTGGCGACGCGCCCGCTTCGACTTCCGGCCACGGCGCGAGGGACCACCCGGGCGACCGAAGGCACCCTGGGTCGTTCCGCGACCACCGGGACGACCGGCACCGGGGCGACCGCCACCGGGACCGCCGCCGAAGCCGCCGCCACCGGGACGACCGGCACCGCCGCCGCCACCGGGACGACCCGGAGCACCAGCACGACCACCGCCGCCACCGGGACGACCCGGAGCACCGGCACGGCCACCGGGACCGCCACCAGGACGGGCACCGAACGCGGCCGGGGACTTCGGCATCATCGCCGGGTTGGGACGCGGCATGCCGGGACGGCCACCTGCCTGGCCGCCCTCACGGGCAGCAGCAGGACGCGGCGGACGCTGGTCGCCGCCGGCCGGGGCACCGCCCTGGCCACCTTGACCCTGGCCTCCACCCTGGCCGCCGGGACGCGGACGCCCCATGCCCTGGTTGGAGGAGAACGGGTTGTTGCCCGGGCGCGGAGCGCCGGGCTTGCCGACCGGACGCGGTCCGGGACGACCGGCACCGGCGCCGCCGGCGCCACCCGCGCCACCGCGAGCCGCAGGGGTCTGCGGACGAGCGCCGGGCTTCGGCGCACCAGGCCGGGGCGCACCCGGCTTGGGAGCGGCCGAGCGACGGTCGCCGGTCGGCGCGTTCGGGCTGGGCTTGGGAGCGGCCGGAGCAGCGGACGCCGCAGGGGCGACCGGCGGAGCCTCGGCCTTCTTGGCCGGGGGCTTCGGGCCGGGCTTGGGCGCAGCCGGCTTGGACGCCGCAGGCGCCTCGGCAGGCTTCTCGGGCGCCGTGTCCGCAGCCTTCTTGGGGGCCGCGGGCCTCGGAGCTGCCGGCTTGGGGCCGGGCTTGGGGGCGGCCTTCTCGTCCGAGGACGCGGAACCACCCTTGCCGCCGGCCTTCAGGCCGGGGCCGATCTCCTTGCGGAAACGCATCTCCGCGGGGAGCTCGACGGTCGAGCTCGCCGACTTGACGAACTCACCCATCTCCTTGAACTTCTCGAGAACGAACTTGCTCTCGACTCCGAACTCTTTGGCGAGTTCGTGGACTCGGGTCTTAGCCACGTTTCTCCTTCTGGCCACAGACCCGAGATCCGGGTGAAACTGTGACCACTAATGGTTGTAGAACACGCTCATCGCGAAGTACTCATCGAGTGCTCATGAGCTTTTGCTCCAGTTCCTGGTCAGTTGACCGTCGGCGACGGTCGTGGATGTCGGGCGCGTGTCGAGGTAGTCCTCCACCGGTGCGCTGGAAAGCCCGCCCGTGGGCCCCTTACCTTTCGGGAACAGGGCCCGGGTGAACGCCTTCCGGCGCACCGCGAGTTCGTAACACTCACGCGTGGGGTGTACATGCGCCCCACGCCCGGGTGCGGTGGCTGTCGGATCGGGCACCACGGCCAGCTGGCCGTTGCGGTCCGAGCCGGCGGTCACCCGCAACAACTCGCGCTTGGCGGCTCGCTTCCGGCAACCAACGCACGTACGGACAGGTCCGTTCTGCGTAGTTTCTTCGAGGCGTGCCACCGATCCTTAACACTACCGCTTCCGGGGTTCGGTAGACGAAACCGGGGCACAGGTCGTTCTTATTCCGTGACCCATCCTCACCAGATGGCGGCGATCACAAGATCGCGGCGATCTCCGGCCAGGCCCGCAGGCCGAGCTCGCGGTCGACCGCCTCCGAACCACCCCACGCGAGCCGCTGGCTGAGCGGGAGCGCGGGCTCGCCGGGCAGCACGACCCGGTGGCCGGCATCGGGATGGGTGACCACGATCGTCTCCAGGTCGTGGGCCGTACGCCGCCGCCGGACCGCCTCGGCGGCGAGGACGGAGGGCCACAGCGCGTCGCCTCCCCCGGCGACCAGGACGACATCACCGGCGATGCGCTCGACCGGGATGGTCGCGGCGGGCACCCGGTCGGCGTACTTCTCCAGGGCCGAGAGGTAAGCCTCGCAGAACGACGGGAGCTCCCCGTCGCCCTCCTTCACCGCCTCCTCGGTCGCCTCGTCGTCGAACGGCACGAACGGCACCTGCTCGCCCCGCAGCGTCCACGAGGACCGCTGGGGCCGCTCGTCGCTCAGCCCCGCCCAGGAGACGTACGTCGGGGAGATCCCGACCACCGCGTCGATCTCAGGGTGCAGGGTGCCCAGCAGGAGCGCGGCCTGGGCGCCCCAGGACGTCCCGAGCACCACCAGCCGCTGGTAGCGGGCGTGGAGGTCGGCGAGGACGCCGTCGAACGTCTCCAGCGGAATCAGCCGAGCCTCGCCCGGCTGTCCGGGACCACCGAAGTAGCGGATCGACGCCGCAGCCACCCCGTGCGAGGCGAGCATCCGGCACCGGTCGGTCTCGATCCGTCCCGATGACCCCGAGAGCACGAGTACGCCGGTCGTGGCGCCCTCCGGTTCCAGCAGGACGCCCTCGGAGTCGGTCAGAGTGGTCTCACGCACGCTCGCCATGCCGCACAGGTTAGTGACCCGCGGTGCTCAGGCGACCGGGGTCTCCTCGTCGGAGCGGATGTCGATGCGCCAGCCGGTGAGGCGGGCGGCCAGGCGGGCGTTCTGCCCCTCCTTGCCGATGGCCAGGGAGAGCTGATAGTCCGGCACCACGACACGGGCCGACTTGGTCGCCTCGTCGATGATCTGCACCGAGGAGACCCGGGCCGGCGAGAGCGCGGAGGCGACGAGCACCTTCGGGTCCTCGGACCAGTCGACGATGTCGATCTTCTCGCCCTGCAGCTCGGACATGACCTGGCGGACCCGCTGGCCCATCGGGCCGATGCAGGCGCCCTTGGCGTTGACGCCGGGGACGGTCGACTTGACCGCGATCTTGGTGCGGTGGCCGGCCTCACGGGCGATCGCGGAGATCTCGACGGTGCCGTCGGCGATCTCGGGCACCTCGAAGGAGAAGAGCTTCTTGACCAGGTTGGGGTGGGAGCGCGAGAGGGTGATCTGCGGGCCACGCATGCCCTTGCGCACGCTGACCACGAGAGCCTTGATCCGCGTCCCGTGGCTGTAGTCCTCGCCCGGCACGCGCTCGGAGAGCGGGATGACGCCTTCGAGCCGGCCCAGGTCGACGAGCACGTCGTCGGGGTTGCGGCCCTGCTGGATGACGCCGGAGAGGATGTCGCCCTCCTTGCCGGAGAACTCGCCGAACTTCACGTCGTCCTCGGCGTCGCGCAGCCGCTGCAGCACGATCTGCTTGGCGGTGGTGGCGGCGATCCGGCCGAAGCCCTCGGGCGTGTCGTCGTACTCGCCGACGACGTTGCCCTCGTCGTCGACCTCGGCGGCCAGCACGCGTACGTGCCCGGTCTTGCGGTCCAGGTCGACCCGCGCCTTCGTCTGGGCGCCGGTGGTCTTGTGGTAGGCGGTCAGCAGTCCCTGCTCGATCGCCTCGACGAGCACATCGAGCGAGATCTCCCGCTCCCGCTCCAGCATCCGCAGGATGCTCATATCGATGTCCATGGCCTACTCCCCCTCGTCGATCCGCTTGAACTCGATCTGCACAAGCGCCTTCTTCACGTCCGCGTACGCCACATCACGGCGCTTGCCGCTCACCTCGAGGCTCGCGCGCTCCTCGTCGGACTCCTTGACCCGTCCGGTGAACGCGGAGCCGTCGGCGGTGGTGACCTTGACCAGGCGACCCTTGTTGCGGCGCCAGTGGCGCGGCAGGGTCAGCGGCCGGTCGACCCCGGGAGAGGTCACCTCGAGCGTGTAGGGCTGCTCGCCCATGACGTCGGACTCGTCGAGGACCCGGTTGACCTCACGGGTTGCCTCGGTGACCTCCTCATGGGTGATCCCACCGTCCTTGTCGACGGCGATCCGCAGGATCCGGCGCTTGCCGGCCGGCGTGATCTCCACGGCCTCGATATCGAAGCCCAGGGCCTGAAGCGGGTCTGCGAGCGCCTTTTCGATGGCACTCGCGATCGCGTCCTTCCGCTCAGCACTCAACGCGATCTCCCCCTGCATCCTGTTGTCCGGTCCTGTTATATGCGCCTCCGAGCACGCAGCACTTCTGGTCACACCATACCTGTACGCCTCGGGCGTCTCGAACAGCGCGCGGCTGTGTTGGAAAGCCGCTGACGCGACTCCCGCCGGGTGTGGTTAGGGTTCCTCACGTGACCAGCGCACGTGCCCTCCGGATGCTCTCGAGACGCACCGCCGTAGGTGTCGCCGTGGTTGCCCCGCTGGCCGCCTCGGCGTGTTCGGCCTCGGAGATGCTGGATCCTGTCAAAGCCCCTCCACCGAGCACTCCCCCGGCCCCCGCCAACCCCGACCAGAGTGTGATCGACGCCACGGTCGCGGAGATCCTCGGCGCCGATAAGGGCGCCCCGTCCGAGTTCGTGCAACTCCATCGTGTGCACATCGAGGCGCTGGCGCCGACCAAGGGCGTCAGCGCGGCGCCGGCGAAGGGGCGCTGGCAGGAACGCCAGGTCGCCCTGGTCACGACACTCACCGCCGCGGCCGGACGCGCGGCCGACCCGCAGCTGATCACGCTGCTCGCCTCAGCCGCCGCCGGTCAGCAGCAGCTCCTGCACGGACGAGGTCTGGCATGACGACCGCGACATCGACCTCGACCGAAGCGCTCCAGGCGGCGCTCGCGGTCGAGCACTCCGCGATCTACGTCCTGGGCGCCCTCGGCGGGCGCACCTCGGCGACATCCTCGCCGGCTCTGGCGCGGGCGCTCACCGATGCGTACGACGACCACGTGAACGCCCGGGAGGCGCTGGCCGCGCACGTGGTGGCCGCCGGGATCGAGCCGGTCGCGCCCTCCGCCGTCTACGACCTGCCCGGCCGGATCGGGTCGGAGGCCGGCATCGGCGCCGCGGCGCTGCAGCTGGAGCAGGACACCACCGCGACCTACCTCTCACTGGCCCCGAAGGCGACCGGCACCGACCGGACGCTGCTCATCCAGCTGCTGTGCCGGGCGGCCGCGCGCCAGCTCGATCTGGGCGCGAAACCGCGGGCGTTCCCGGGGACCTGATCCTCAAAAGCCGAGATGGCCCGCGAACCGTCCGGCGCGGGAGACTCCCGAGATGTCTCCCGAGACCGGGCGGCTCGCGGGCCAGGTTTTGGCCTGGACACGAGGCCTGAGAAGTCGCCTGGGGCTGAACCTCTCTTGCAGAAGTATGCAATCCCCGCTCAGGATGGCCCAGACCCGCAAAAGCGCATTGCAAGAACTTGCAACTTTTCCCGGCCTCATTCCCAGGAGCGAACGATCTGGTGTATGTCGCTCAGTCGTTGCGCGACGGCGTCCGGCGAGCCCTCGCTGTGCCCCACCTGGCTGCTCGGGATGTTGCTGTGCGGGATGTGGATCGCCCGCAGACCGGCCTTCTGAGCACCGTACACATCGTCGAAGAGCCTGTCGCCCACGTAGACGCATCGAGACGGATCCGAGACCTTCACGGCCTCCATCGCCGCGTGGAAGGCCTCTTCGGCGGGCTTCGTCCAGGGAACCTCGGAGGTGTAGACGTCCCCGTCGAGCAGATCGAGCACCCCGTCGCGCTCGAAGAACCCGCGGTGCCACGCACGCGGCCAGATCGTGTTGGACAGCACCCCGACGCGTACGCCGTCGGCGCGGAGCGCCTCCCACAGCGGCCCGACCTCGGGGTCGGTCAGGGTGTGTGGCTCCCAGAACTCGTAGTAGGCGTCGAGCAGGTCCGGGTCGTGCTCGAGGCCGGCCTCGTCGAAGAGGTCGCCGATCGTCGAGCTCTGTTGGTGGTCGCGGCTGCGGGCCCAGATCGTCTCTCCCGCCTGGTGGAGCCTGGTCGCGTTGACTGGGTGGTCGTCGTCGCAGGCACCGCTCACCGCCTGCGCGAGCGCCAGCGACTCCGCGTGGAAGTCGATGTCGTGCCACTTCGTCAGCGTGCCGCCCCAGTCGAAGATCACCGCGTCGATCGCCATGGCCACGACCCTAGCGGTGCGACACCGGCCGGCTCACCGTGATTTCTCAGCGGGACAGCTGCGCCGAGCCGACCAGATCGTTGAGCTCCGCGCGGAAGTCGGGATGGGCACAGTGATCGATGATCCGCCGCGCGCGGGCGGCGGGAGAGATGCCGCGCAGGTCGGCCACACCCTGCTCGGTGATGATGACCTGCACGTCGTGCGCGGTGTGGTCGACGTGGCCGACGAACGGCACGATGCGCGAGACGGCGCCTCGCTCGGCGGTGGAGGGGGCGGCGAAGATGTTGAGGTGGGCGTTGCTCGCGAAGTCACCCGAGCCGCCGAGGGCGTTCACGTTGCCGTGGATGTCGGCCTCGGCCATCGAGTCGATCGCGATGAGGCCGAGCCGCCGGATGACCTCGGGGTGGTTCGAAGTCTCCTGCGGGCGTAGCAGGACTCGGCCCTTGTAGTGGTGGACGTCGTCGTTGAACCGGCGAGCGCCCGCCTCGGAGAGGCCGAAGGACGTGGCCGAGACTCCGATCAGCTTCCCGGAGTCGAGCAGGTCGAGCAGACCGTCCCGGAGGGTGTCGGTGTAGGCCGTCAGGTGCTCGAGCTCGGCGTCCTGGAGCCCGGTGAGCACCGCGTCGGCGACGGGACCCGCACCGGCGTGGAGCGGGAGCAGGCTGTGATGCAGGCGGCCGTTGCGTACCTCATGGAGGAGGAAGTCCACGACGAGCTCGGCTATCGCGCGGCTCTCCTCGTCGATCACGCGCGGCGGTGAGCCTCGGTCGGGGCGATCGGTCTCGACGACGGCGACGACCTTGGCCGGATCGACGAGCAGGAAGGGGTCACCGATCCGCTGCATCGGCGTCGTCAGCTGGATCGGCGCCCGCGCCGGCGGCAGCTGGGAGCCGTGATGGATGTCGTGGAAGCCCTCGAGCCCGCGCGGATGCCAGCTGTTGACCTCGAGGATCACGGCGTCGGCGACGTCGAGCCACGTCTGGTTGTTGCCGACGCTGCTCCCCGGGACGAGCAGCCCGTTGGGCAGGATCGCCGCCACCTCGACCACCGCGACGTCGAGAGCGCCGTAGAACCCGGAGGCCGCGTGCTGGGCGACCCGCGAGTGACGTACGTCGACGCCCTCCGGCCACTCCCGGACCAGCCCCAGTGCCTCGGGCACGGCCTTCGGTCGCCCGACCCCGGCGAACCCCGAGAAGGCCACCGTCTTCCCCGGCCCGATCCCCGCAGCCGCCTCCGCGGCACTCGCCACCCGCAATGCGAGCGTACGGTCAAGAATCCTGTCCCCCGTCATGGGGTCGATCTTGCCGCATTCCCGGCGGTTGGAATCCCCGGTTAACCGGGTATGCCTGCACTTCTCTGGCGTTGCAACACCCGAGAAGTGCAGGAAACACCCGAGAAGTTCCGGTGATGTCAGCCGCGGACGACCTCGGTGAGGTGGGCGACAGCGTCGGCGAGAGCGACCTCGGTCTTCTCGCCGCTCTTGCGGTCCTTGACCTCGACCTTGCCCTCGACCAGGCCCTTGCCGACGGTGACGATGGTCGGGACGCCGATGAGCTCGGCGTCCTTGAACTTCACGCCGGGCGAGACCTTGGGGCGGTCGTCGTAGAGCACGTCGATGCCGGCGGCCTCGAGCTCACCCGCGAGCTTCTCGGCGGCCTCGAAGACGGCGGCGTCCTTGCCTGTCGCGACGAGGTGGATGTCGTACGGAGCGACGTTCCGGGGCCAGGCGAGACCGATCTCGTCGAGCGTGCCCTCGGCGATGGCGGCCACGGCGCGGGTGACGCCGATGCCGTAGGAGCCCATGGTGACGGTGACGAGCTTGCCGTTCTCGTCGAGCACCTGGAGCCCCAGCGCGTCGGCGTACTTGCGGCCGAGCTGGAAGACGTGGCCCATCTCGATGCCGCGGGCCAGCGTCAGCGGGCCGGAGCCGTCGGGAGCCGGGTCGCCCTCGCGGACCTCGGCGGCCTCGATGGTGCCGTCGGGGGTGAAGTCGCGGCCGGCGACCAGGTCGATGACGTGCTTGCCGTCGACGTTGGCGCCGGTCACCCAGCGGGTGCCGGTGACCACGCGCGGGTCGACCAGGTAGCGGATCCCGGACTCGGACTTCTCGCCGAGCACCTCGGGTCCGATGTAGCCCTTCACGAGCGAGGCGTGCTTCTTCAGCTCGACGTCGTCCATGGGCTCGACCTCGATCGGCTCCAGCTGTCCCTCGAGGCGCTTGATGTCGACGTCGCGGTCACCGGGCAGGCCGATGGCGAGCGGCTCGACGGTGCCGTCGGGGTGACGCAGCGTCACCAGCACGTTCTTCAGCGTGTCGCCGGCCTCCCAGGGACGGTCCTCGCGCGGGAACGCCTCGTTGAGGTGGTCGACGAGCGTCTGGATCGTCGGGGTGTCGGGAGTGTCCTCGGCGTGAGCGGCCGGCACGTCCTCGTAGGAGAGCGGCTCGGGTGCCAGCGTCGTGACCGCCTCGACGTTGGCGGCGTAGCCGCCGGGCGAGCGTACGAAGGTGTCCTCGCCCGCCTCGGAAACGGCCAGGAACTCCTCGGAGGCCGAGCCGCCCATCGCGCCGGAGGTGGCCTTGACGATGACGTACTCGAACCCGAGGCGGTCGAAGACCTTGACGTACGCCGCGCGGTGGGCGTCGTAGGCCGCCGCCAGCCCCTCGTCGGTGTAGTCGAAGGAGTAGGAGTCCTTCATGATGAACTCGCGACCGCGCAGCAGCCCCGCACGGGGACGCGCCTCGTCGCGGTACTTCGTCTGGATCTGGTAGATGGCCAGCGGCAGGTCCTTGTAGGAGCCGTAGAGGTCCTTGACCAGGAGCGTGAACATCTCCTCGTGCGTGGGGCCGAGCAGATAGTCGGCCTCCTTGCGGTCCTTGAGCCGGAAGATGCCGTCGCCGTACTCCGTCCAGCGGCCGGTCGCCTCGTAGGGCTCGCGCGGCAGCAGCGCCGGGAAGTGCACCTCCTGGGCGCCGATCGCGGCCATCTCCTCGCGGATGATCCCCTCGACCTTGCCGAGCACGCGCAGTCCCAGCGGCAGCCACGAGTAGATCCCCGGAGCGGCGCGGCGGATGTAGCCGGCACGGACAAGCAGCTTGTGGCTCGCGACCTCGGCGTCGGCGGGATCCTCACGCAGGGTCCGCACGAACAGGGTCGACATACGGGCGATCATGCGGGCAAGCGTACGGCTCGCAGGACCGGTCCCGCGAACCGGTTAGGAGCGTGTTGCAACCGACCCCTGCCCGTACACGTCATCCCTCCATGAGACGTATCCGAATCCCGGCACTGGCCACGGCCATCCTCGTTGCTCTCATGCTTCCGGTCTCCCTGACGACACCGGCTTCTGCGGCGGCTCCGACCGTCGACGTACGTCCCCTTCCGCTGCCCATCGGCGACAGTCCGACCGTTCCCTACCTGCACCGTCCGTCGTCCGAGTCGGTCTCGGTGGTCGACCCTGCGACCGGCATGAAGACGCCGGTCGCCCTCGTCGGCGACGACCTCGACGAGTTCACCCTTCTGGGCCGCTCAGGGAGCGGGTTCGTGCTGCGGGTCCGCAACCGCAACATCGACCAGATCATCCGGGTCCAGCTCGATGTCGCGCAGCGGAACCTCACCGACATGTACTACGCGGACAAGGCGAGACTGTCGGCCGACGGCCGCTACCTGCTCAAGACGGCCACCCTGAGCAGCGGCGGAATCCAGGCCCAGGTACGCAGCGCCACCACCGGCGCGGTCGTCGCCCGACACACCTTCAGGGCAGCCACCAGGCCCGATCCGATCGACGTGGGCGGCACCCGCGTGCTCCTGGGCGCCTACAGCACCCCGCGCACGCTGGTGTGGGACTGGAAGGCCGGCACGGTCAAGACGATCGCCTCCCGGGCAGCGTACGCGGGCAGCTTCGCCACCAACCGGCTGGCGACGTACACGAAGGACCCGTCGAACCTCGACGCCTGCTCGGTGGTCTCGACCGTCACCGCGCCCGCCACGACGCTCTGGCGCGGGTGCTTGGAGGCGGTCGCGTCGTTCTCGCCCGATGGCGCCCGCTTCGCGACCAACGCGATCGAGCACGAGAACCACGCCGACGTGGTCCGCCGCCGCAGCCTCCGCGGCACGTTGCTGACCACCTACCGCAACCCCAACGGGCTGTGGATGTACGCCTGGGAGACCAACACCCGGATCCTGATGCGGTCCCACCCGAGCAGCGGCACGCCATGGCACGTGCGCTGCGAGGCCACTGACTGCGAGCGAGCCTGGCGGGCGTACTCCTGAGGGTCAGAACATGATGGTGGAGAAGCGGGCCGTCTCGAGGAAGCCGGCCCGCTCGTAGGCGCGGCGCGCGGGGGCGTTCCACTCGTTGACGTAGAGCGATACGCGTGGGGCGATCTCGCTGCGGACGATGTCGCAGACCGCGGCCATCCCGCGGGCAGCGAGGCCCTCGCCGCGGCGGTGCTCGGGCACCCAGACCCCCTGGATCTGGGCGGCCTCGGGGGTCGCGCAAGCGACCTCCGCCTTGAAGACGACCTCGCCGTCCTCGATCCGGGCGAAGGACCACCCGCGCGAGATCAGCTGCAGCACCCGGGCGCGGTAGAGGTCGCGGCCGCCGCCGGTCTCCGGCGAGATCCCGACCTCCTCGGTGTACATCGCCACGCACGCCGGATAGAGGGCGTCCATGTCGGCGCGGACGGTGCGGCGTACGAACGGGTCGGGCTCGACCAGGCTCTGCAGTTGCTGCTCGAGATGCGGCTGCTCCCAGCGCTGGTCGCGCGGCGTGCCCCAGGACTCGCCGATCGATCCCCACAGCGCCCGCACCGCGGCCTGCCGCCCGACGACCGTCGAGACGGTGCGGACCCGGCTGCGAGCCCGCTCACCGAAGGCGTACGCATCCTCCTCGGTGGCCTGGATCGGGACCAGGTTGGCGCCGACGTGACAGGCCGCGACCAGGTCGCCGCCGTCCCATCGGCCCCAGATCTCACCGCCGAGCCAGCGCGGCTCGAGGTTGGTGGTGCGCGCCCGGTACTCCGCGAACACGTTGACCACCGGATCCTGCGCGGTCAGGTCGAGGAACGCGCTGAGATCACCCGCGTGCAGCGGGCGGATCCCCTGGCGCGTCGTCAGCATGTCTCCGAGCCTAGGGCCAATCCGGTTGTACGTCGCCCTGCGGCTCGCGGACCGGATCAGGCAAAGATGCGTTCGATGGTGTGCATTCGCTCGCCGATGGTCTTGAGACGTACGTCCTGGCCGGCCTCGCCGGTGTCTCCCCAGACCGCCCTGCCCACCATCACGCCGCGGGCGCCGAGCGCCTTGACCCGCGGCAGCCGCTCGCTGAAGTCGTCCCAGCCCATCCCGTCGGACCGCGCGACCCAGGAGGCTCTTCCGAGGTCGGCCCGCTCGATGTTCTCCAGGCCCTCGTCGTTGACCTTGAGCTTGAGCACGATGCCGCCACACTGTGACCGCGTGGCGAGGGTGGCCAGATCCCCGAGGCAGCCGGGCGTCGTGCAGTACGGCTCGAGGAAGACCCGGTCATAGCCGGGGAGACGCTCCAGGATGTCGAGGGCCATCCGCGCGCACTCGGTCTGGTGGTCGTCGAACCCGATCTTCACCGCGTCGGTCGATCTCTGCGGGACGACGAGCTCATCGACGGTCTCGATGTCCGGGAGCCCGGCGCAGGCGAGCTCGCGGCGTACGTCGCCGTGGCCCTGCGTGGGACGCACGACGATGCCCCAACCGGGGGTGTCGGCCACCAGATCGAGGATGTCGGGCCGGATGTCGGAGGAGTCCGGGGTACGGAACAGCGCATCGTCTGCGTGATCGATGGCAAGCCAGAAATTGGTCAACGTTGTCGCCAGTCTGAAGAGGGAAACAAAAGACGTGTGGAGGCGCTAGGCGAAGCCTAGACAGCCCGGCGGCGCATCAGTGGCATCTCGGGTTAATTGCAGATTGCGCGCCGCCGGTCAGTACTCGCCGCCGTCTGCGACGACACACTGTCCGTTGATGGCGCCGGCCATGTCGGAGGCGAGGAAGACGCAGACCTTCGCGACGGCGTCGGCGGTGACGAAGCGGTGTCCGGGGATGCGCGCGGCCCGATAGGAGATGTACTGGTCGACGGTCACCCCCTCCTTGCGGGCGTGCTTGACGAAGACCTGCCGCGACGACTCGCTCCACATCGGGCCGGGAGCGACGACGTTGGCCCGGACGATGCCCTCCTCCTCCTGCGCGATCGCCTGGGCGAGCCCGGTCAGCGCGTGCTTGGACACGCCGTAGGCGGCCCGTCGCGACGGCGTACGGATCCCGAAGACGGAGCTGACCAGGACGACCGCGCCGGACCTGGCCGCCCGAAGCTTCGGCAGCGCGAGCGAGGCCGTGCGCCACACCGAGGTCAGGTTGAGGTCGAGGGTGAGCTGCCACTCGGACCGGTCGATCTCGGCGACCGTGTCGGGACTGGGGTTGACGCCGGAGCAGTTGATGAGCCCCGACAGCGTCTCGAACCCGGCGAGCGTCTCGGCCAGGGCGTCCACGCCGTCGTCGGTGGTCAGGTCACCCTCCACCCGCGCGACCGCCCCGGTCTCGTCGGCGAGGTAGGCCAGCTCGGTGGTCCGGCTGTAGGCGTGCAGGATCACCGGGGTGCCCTCCGCGCTGAGCCGGCGCGCGACCGCGCTGCCGAGGTCGCCGGTCGCACCGAGGACGAGCACGGGAGCTCGCGGCGGGGTGCCTGACTCAGACGCTGTGCTCATGGCGCTCCTTGATCCGGTGGATCGCCGACCTCACCACGTCCTGATGGGCGGGCGGCAGACCAGTGAGACCCTCGAGATGGCTCACGCAAGTGATATCACCCATTTGCCCGAGCCGGTACGCGGTAATCGGAATCGCCGGGGCGAGGGTCGGATGGTGCAGCCGATGGACCAGGGCGTCGGTGATGTCGGTGCCCCAGCCGAGCACGTCGCGCTCGCGGGCGACCGCGCCGGGGTCCTCCTCGCGGTTCAGGATCTCGAGGTAGCCGTCGACCGGAACCCGGCCGCGCAGGATCAGCTGGAACATCGCTGCCTTCCGCAGGAACAGCGACCGGAACGCCTCCAGCACGAACTCCAGCTCGTCCCAGTAGCGCTCCGGCGCCTGGTCGAGCAGGTCGCCGTAGTCCTCGCGCTCCTCGGTCAGGTAGAGGCAGATCAGCCGGTCCATCCAGGACAGGCTCTCGCGTACGCTCAGCCGGGCCACCGCGTCCAGGTCACCGGGCTGGAAACCGGCCTTGAGGAACGTCATCACCAGCGGCCCCATGTGCATGTCCGCGAAGCGGGCGCCGTCCAGCGCCATCCCGTGCCCGTCGCGCAGTCGGTCGCGGATGCCCTCGGCGACGAAGTACTGGTAGAAGGTCTCGTGGGCGAACTCCGCCGACTCCACCCCGTCCCTGGTCCGGCCGGTCACGCCGAAGACCTCGGAGTGGTCGAGCAGGTCGGCGATCCATTCGTACGTCAGGAAGTCCCGCTGCCGGGTGATGTCGAGGTCGCGCTGCAGGTTGGCGAACAGCCACTCCGAGACGCGCGGGACCGGGATCAGGTCCTGCTCCTGCGAGGTCGGCTCGTCCATCCCGGTGAACAGGTCCCAGGCGATGTCGCGGTAGGTCTGGAACCGCACCCGACTGGGGATGCGTGAGCTCTTCCGGTCCCACGGCTGACCGCAGACGTGCTTGAGATGGACGGTGTAGCCGTCCCACTGGGTCCGGGGCGCTGGAGCGCCCTCCTCGAGGGAGGCGTAGAGCTGCTTGAGGACCATCGGGGTCGCGGGGAAGAACCCGCCCCCGCGCTCCATCTCCGCGGCCAGGTTGCGCAGCCTGTCGTCACCGCCGCGCTCCTCGCCGAGGGCGCGCACCTCGACCGGGGAGATCGGCTCGACGCGTACGACCATCGCCGACTCGACCCCGAGGTCCTCCAGCCGAGCCGGGCTGCGCAGCTGTTCGGCGAGCTCGTCGCGCTCGGTCTGCAGGTTGCGCTTGCTGATCACCACGAACCGTCCGCCGCGGCCGAAGGCCGAGCGCAGCTCGCTCAGGTCGGGGCGGGTGACACCGTGCTCCTCGGCGCTGGAGGAGATCAGGTCGAAGTCGTCGATCACGATCGGCGAGCGGTCCTCGTCGACCAGGGCGCCGTAGTCGACCGCGCCGTCGCGCAGGCTGATGTAGCGCACCTGCTCCTGCGAGGCGGTCCACTCCCGAGTCTCGACCGTCTTTCCCGAGCCAGAGGGGCCGGTGAGGAAGAAGAGGTTGGACTCGGGGTCGTCCAGCCAGCGGCCGAGCGCCTCGATGAGCGGGATCGTGGGCTGCTGCGTCGTCAATCCGCTCAGCGCCGCCACCCGTGCCCGCGGGAAGGTCAGCCGGGAGCTGGTGGGAGGAACCGGGGCCGCCGGTGTGGCCGGGGTCAGCACGGGCCCGGGCACCGCGGTGTCCTCGCCACGCCAGGCGTACGCCTTCCACCACTTCGCCTGCCAGATGCCGGTGTTCTTCCGGATCCACTCGCCCCGATGGGCCGGGTCGAGGGTGCGGGGCACCGCGCCGCCGACCACGCGGATGAGCTCGTCGAGCGGCATCAGCTTCGAGCCGGACGTACGCCGGTAGAAGGTGCTCCGGGCCATCGCCACACCGGCGCCACCATCAGCTTTTCCGGTCACCTGCCGGATCCAGGCGCGCAATTCACCGTTGAACTGCTCCGGTGAGAGAGATTCGTCGGTCATTTCCCCTCACCGAGTCGCCCGCGTTCGCGGTTGAGAGTATCTCGCAGGCGTCCCACTTCTGTCCCAGAAACGTCCCAACTCACCTGGGACTGTCTTCACATCGTCCCCACTCCCACCCGCCCTCTGGCGAGACGGATGTGGCCTCCGCCACCGTGGAGTTGTCCCCATCAGGGACAGCGCCGGCCCCACCTACGGGCCCCACCGCTGAAGGAGATGATGACCATGAGGAACCACAAGTTCAGCATCGCCACCTTCGCCGTCACGCTTCTTGTCGTGTTCGGCTTCAACCAGCTGCTCAGCGCCGAGCCGCCCACGTGTCAGGCAGCCGCCGGCACCTCGTCCGTGTCCGTCGTCCTCACGGAAGGAGCGCTGTCATGATCAGCAACTTCATGCGCCCCGGCGAAACCGTCCGGGCCCGCGGCGGCACCCGCGCCGGAAAGCGCGGTGTCGTCGTCGCCACCGCCGCAGGCCGCACCAAGGTCCGCTTCAACGGCAGCAGCGGCACCCGCTGGGTGCGTACCGGCAACCTGCGCTCCACCGACAGCGGCTCGCTGTCCTGGATCCTCCCGGTCAAGGCCGCACTCGTCCTCTTCCTGGTCGTGCCGGGCATCCGGTTCGTCGTCGTCCACCTGTGGACCCACGGCGGGCTGGACGGGTTCGCCACCGCCCTCGGAAACCAGATGGGCCAGGCCGCACTCGCCTGGGGCCACCTGATCACCACGGACCCACTCGGAGCACTGCTCCACCTCGGGTTCCTCGGCGTGGTCTCCAGGCTGATGCACTGGTGACACCGCCGACATCGTTTCGCGACGTACGCGAGGGGGACGCCGCGAAACAGACGAAGAGGCCCGGTCCGACGGTTCGGACCGGGCCTTCTTGCGTCTGCGCCGCGGGATGCTGACCGAGGTAACTCGGTGGGTGCGCACTGCCTTCGTGGAGTTCCACGAAGGAAGCGACCGTTCACCGAGTTACCTCGGTGAACATCCACCCCGTCAGCCGCTGACGGACACCTGCGCGCCGGCGCCCTCGACGGGCTCCATGCCCTCGGCGATCTTCAGCGCCTCCTCGATCAGGGTCTCGACGATGGCGGCCTCGGGAACGGTCTTGATGACCTCGCCCTTGACGAAGATCTGGCCCTTGCCATTGCCGGAGGCGACGCCGAGGTCGGCCTCGCGAGCCTCACCGGGGCCGTTGACGACGCAGCCCATGACCGCGACCCGCAGCGGGACCTCGAGGCCGTCGAGACCCGCGGTGACCTGCTCGGCGAGCGTGTAGACGTCGACCTGCGCACGACCACAGCTGGGGCAGGAGACGATCTCGAGGCGGCGCGGCTTGAGGTTGAGCGACTCCAGGATCTGGATGCCGACCTTGACCTCCTCGACCGGCGGCGCGGAGAGCGAGACGCGGATGGTGTCGCCGATGCCCTGGCTGAGCAGGTGGCCGAAGGCGACCGAGGACTTGATCGTGCCCTGGAAGGCCGGGCCGGCCTCGGTGACGCCGAGATGCAGCGGCCAGTCACCGGCCTCGGCGAGCAGCTCGTAGGCGCGCACCATCACGACCGGGTCGTTGTGCTTGACCGAGATCTTGAAGTCCTGGAAGCCGTGCTCCTCGAAGAGCGAGGCCTCCCAGATGGCCGACTCGACCAGCGCCTCGGGGGTGGCCTTGCCGTACTTCTCCAGCAGCCGCTTGTCGAGCGATCCCGCGTTGACGCCGATCCGGATCGAGGTGCCGTGGTCCTTGGCGGCCGCGGCGATCTCCTTGACCTGGTCGTCGAACTTGCGGATGTTGCCCGGGTTGACCCGGACCGCCGCGCAGCCGGCCTCGATGGCGGCGAAGACGTACTTCGGCTGGAAGTGGATGTCGGCGATCACCGGGATCTGCGACTTCTTCGCGATCGCGGGCAGCGCGTCGGCGTCGTCCTGGCTCGGGCAGGCCACCCGGACGATGTCGCAGCCCGACGCGGTGAGCTCGGCGATCTGCTGCAGCGTGGAGTTGACGTCGGAGGTGAGCGTGGTCGTCATCGACTGCACGGAGATGGGGCTCTCGCTGCCGACGCCCACCGACCCGACCTTGATCTGGCGGGTCTTGCGGCGAGGGGCGAGCACCGGGGCGGGTGCCTCCGGCATACCGATGTCTGTCGGCGTGGGGATCGACGTCATGTCTACCAATCTTACGGGCGGGTCAGGCTTGGAGATGAAGTGGGACGACGAGGTCGGCGACGATCAGGACAACACCCATCACCAGGAGCGCCGAGGCCACGACGTACGCCACCGGCAGCAGCTTCGCCGGGTCGGCATGTCCCGGTTCGGGCCGCCGGAAGACCTTGGCGAAGGCACGACGGATGCCCTCCCACAGCGCCGTCGCGATGTGACCGCCGTCGAGGGGCAGCAGCGGGACGAAGTTGAAGATGCCGATGAACAGGTTGAACCCACCGACCAGGAACGCGAAGCTGGCGACCTTCTCGCCGACGTCGAGGCCCTCGTGGGCCGCGATCTCACCGGCGATGCGGCCGCCGCCGACGATGCTGACCGGGCTGTCGGCCGAGCGCTCCTCGACACCGACGATCGCGAGCGCGACGTGCCAGACCTTGACCGGCAGTCTCAGCAGGGAGTGGACGGCGTTCTCGGCCATCACACCCATCTCTTTGAGCGCGTAGACCGGCCCCTCCTTGGTCGTGACCACGTGCGACTCGGGCGACATCCCGAAGAAGCCGACCTTCGCGGTCTCCGGGTCGGCGCTGGTGTCGTCGAGGTCCTTGACCCGCTCCTGCACGACGGTCTGGGTGTGCAGCGTCATCCGTTCGCCGTCGCGCTCGATGACGATGGTGGCCTCGCGGTCCATGTTGTCGCGGATCAGCTCCTGGGCGACCGCCCATGAGGTCAGCTCGGTGCCGTTGAACGAGATCAGCTCGTCGCCGGGCTTCAGACCTGCGTCGGCGGCCGGGGTCGGCTTGTCGCTGGCGCGGCACTCGCGGCCCTGGTCCTCCCAGCTCAGCAGGCACTCCTGCAGGCTCGAGACGACCGGATGACCCTTGTCGACGACGTTCTCGCGGACCCCGTAGATCCCGAAGACGCCCCAGAGCACGAAGAATGCGATCGCGATGTTCACCGTGGGCCCGCCGGCCATCACGATGACCTTCTTCCACCACGACATCTTGTAGAACAGCCGCGGCTCGTCCTCGGGACGGATCAGCTCCCATTCGGCCGAGCGCGCGTCGCTGATCAGCTGGGTGAACATGCCGGTGTTGGACTTGCGCACCTTGAGCGCGCCGTCCTCGGTGCGCTCCCCCAACTGGTCGGCACCGGGCGGCAGCATCCCGACGATCTTGACGTAGCCACCGAGCGGGATCGCCTTGAGGCCGTACTCCGTCTCGCCGACCTGCTTGGACCACACCGTCGGCCCGAAGCCGATGAAGTACTGGGTCACCTTCCCGCCGAACGCCTTCGCCGGGATCATGTGGCCGAGCTCGTGGAGCCCGATCGAGACCAGGATCGCGAGAATGAAGCCGATCACGGCCAGCGTGTAGAGCAAGTAGCTCATGGACGGGTCTCCAGGATCCGAGTGGTCTCCTCGCGCGCCCAGGCGTCGGCGGCGAGCACGTCCTCGATGGTGAGGGTGCTTTCAGAGCGTACGCCGTGATGCCTCGCCATCACCTCCGCAATCGTGTCCACGATGCCGGGGAACGGGATCCGGCCCTCGTGGAAGGCATCCACGCAGACCTCGTTGGCGGCGTTGTAGACCGCGGGGTGGGTGCCGCCGCGGGTGCCGGCCTCGCGGGCGAGGCGCACCGCGGGAAAAGCAGAGTCGTCGAGCGGCTCGAAGCGCCAGTCGGCGGCCTTGGTCCAGTCGATCGGCGTCTCGGCGTCCGGCACCCGATCAGGCCACGCCATCCCCATCGAGATCGGCACCAGCATCGTCGGCAGCCCGAGCTGGGCGACCACCGCGCCGTCGGTGAACTCGACCATCGAGTGGATGTACTGCTGCGGGTGGACGACGACCTCGATCCGGTCGAAGGGTACGTCGAAGAGCAGATGGGCCTCGATGACCTCCAGACCCTTGTTGACCAGAGTGGCGGAGTTGGTCGTGATCACCCGGCCCATCGCGAAGTTGGGGTGCTTGAGCGCCTGCGCCGGCGTGACCTGGGCGAGCTCGTCGCGGGAACGGCCGCGGAACGGGCCGCCGGACGCGGTCAGCACCAGCTTGCGTACCTCCTCGGCGCGGCCGGCGCGCAGCGACTGGGCGATCGCGGAGTGCTCGGAGTCGACCGGGACGATCTGCCCCTCCCCTGCGACCCGCTTGACGAGCGGTCCGCCGATGATCAGCGACTCCTTGTTGGCCAGGGCGAGCGTGTTGCCCGCCTCCAGCGCGGCCAGCGTCGGGCGCAGGCCGACGGCGCCGGTGATCCCGTTGAGCACCACGTCGGCGGGCAGGGCGGCGGCCTCGACCGAGGCCTCCTCCCCCAGCCCGGAGACCTTGGGCGCGAACTCAGCCATCTGCGCCTCGAACAGCTCCTTGTTGGCCCCGCCCGCGGTCAACGCCACGACCCGGAACCGGTCCGGGTTGGCCCGCACCAGGTCGAGGGCCTGGGTGCCGATGGACCCGGTCGAGCCGAGGATCACCACGTCGCGTGGTCGCTGCTCATTCACCCACCCATCTTCCCAGCAGAGGCTGAGAAGGCGCCAAGCGGTAGGCCCCGTCAGGAGACCTTCCCGGCAAGCCCCTGGAAGACGTCGACCAGGACGCGGTCGAGGTTGGCCACGTCCGCCGGCTCGCTCAGGTTGCGCAGCGCTCCCCCGGTCTCCTCCGTCAGCCTGCCGAGCACGTCGATGGGTGCCTGGTCCCCGATCCCGACGGCGATGACCGGGATCGCCCCCTCGCCGCCGATCTCGTCCATCAGGGCGTCGAGGCTCTGTGGCGGGTTCTGGCCGCCGTCGGAGAGGAGGACGATCACCGTACGGTCCGAGACCTCGGTCTCGGAGGCGTTGATCGAGGCGCTTGCGTCGCGGATCGCGTCGTACAACGGTGTCTCGCCATAGGCCGTCAGCCCACAGATCTCCCGTTTGAGCTGCGCACGGGTCGTACCGCTCAGTGGCTTGATCTCGGTGGAGGTGTCCGTCCCGGCAGGCGGGAACCAGTCCAGGCCCACCGAGTCGCGGCCGTCCTTGAGCTCGCCGATGGCGTTGAGCGCCGCGCTCTTCGCGACCTGGAGGTACGTCGGGTTGGCGGTCGCCTCCTTGGTGCAGGCGTCAGTGAAGCCATCGAGGCGGACCCGGCGGTCCTGACCGTCGATCTGCTCCATCGAGCCCGAGGTGTCGATAGAGAGCAGCACGCGTACGGGAAGGCGTACGTTCTGCCACTGGTGCCGCCACTGGTTGACCGTCTTCGGTTCCGGCCATGGGGTCACGGTCTCGACGTCGTCGGCGTCGACCACGTCCTGGAGCTGATCGGTGGCCTTCTCCGGCGAACCGGCGGCTCGGAAGCCCCAGGCACGAAACTCGTTCTGCGCCTTCTTCGTCCTCAGGTAGTCGACGAAGGCCTCCGATACCGACCGCTTCGCCTCGGCGGAGTCGAGTGAGGCCATCGGGACCGCGGGGTGATCGAACGCGTAGATGGTGTCGTCCGGGCTCACCGCGACCATCCGGCGGTCCTCGGTCAGCGTGTCGTGACAGGAGAAGTCGTCGGAGCCGAGCGGATCCTGGCAGTTGTAGAGGTACGCGGTCTGCTCCTGCGCCACCACGGCATCCATCTGGGCGAGGAGGTCCGGGTTCTGGTAGACGCGGTTCATCAGCCGGGTGATGTCCTCGCCTGCGAGCTCGTCGGGCACCGAAGCGATCGCGTCGCGCAGCAGCCCGACCGCGTCCTCCTCGTCGTGGTCGGCGACCAGCGCCTCGTTGAGGGCGACCGAGGTCGCCATCCCCGAGGTCGAGCCGATCGGGTCGTCGATCGCGATCGCGAGATCGCCGCCCGCGGCCTTGGTCAGCAGCTCGTCCCAGTCGGGCGAGCGCGAGAGCTTCTCCCGCTTCGCCGCGGGCATCAGGATCGTCAGGACGGAGGAGGCGACCGAGGTCCATTCGCCGTCGTTGTCGGCCAGCTCGCCGGCACCGTCCTCACCGAGCTCGCCGGCCGCCAGGAGCTCCGGCCAGACCGACTCGGTCGGCAGCCAGAGGTCCGGCTTGCGCGCCTCGACGACCTCGCAGTCCTCCGGGTCGTCGACCGGGCACTCCAGCCGGTCGTCGGGGGCCGCGACCCAGCCGGTGGCGATCGCCTCGGCGGCGTCACCGGAATTGACGCCGAACACCTGGACGTCGGCGCACGCGCCGTCCTCGCCCCGGTACTCCTCGTTGAAGTCGGCGGCCAGCTGGTCGATGAGACCGTCCTTCTCCGTGCTGACCACGACGCTCAGCCTGGTCGCGTCTCCTTCGCAGGCGGCTGCCGGAACCAGGCCGCTATCCCCGGAGCCGAGGATCGGCTGGATCGCCGCCAGCAGGGCGATCACCGCGGCGACCGCGGCCGGGACCAGCCACCCCGTGCTGCGCCACCAGGAGGCACCGCCCACCAGGGCCCGCGCCTTGTCGCGGGTCAACGGCAGGTAGCGCGGGCCGCGGTCGTCGGTGCCGTCGAGCAGTCCGACGACCTTCCGGTTGCCCGTCTGCAGCAGCGGCGCACCGATCAACTCCTCGCCGGTCGCGGTCTTCTCGGCGTCGAGGTTGACGACTCGGTTGTGCTCGCCCACGGCGTGCGCACGTCCGCCGAGCTCACGGTTGCCGTCCCCGTGCCAGGCCTCGGCGACCACCAGCGCGTTCTCGACATGTCGCCGGACCAGCGCAGCATTCTTCACCTGCCGAGGCAGCTTGTCCTCGGGCATCAGGGTGAGCAGCGCATAGCCACCCGGCAGTGCGGTCACGGCGACGTCGCGTGACTCCGCCGGAAACTTCCAGTGGACCCGCACGAACATCCCGTCGGCGACCGTCGTTTCACTCGCCGCGAGGACGACGGCCGCCGAGGTCATCAGGTGACGCTTGGTCACCGGGACCGCGTAGCCGACGACCTCCTCATCCTCGTCATAGACCGCTGCGGTCATCATCAGGGCCGCCGACGTGGCCGGGATGGCGCGCTTCCTCGCCGCGTCCCAGGCGAGCAGCGCGTTGAGCACCACCGCGACGACGACACAGCCGATGCCCGCGACGACGGCGAAGATCCCGGCCTGACCTTGGAAGACGGACTGCAGATAGGCGAGCGCTGCCATCGCCACGGCCCCGACAACCGAGGTCAACGCCCACGGCTTGGCGGACGACAGGTCCGGGTGTTGCGCCATCCGAGTCTCCTAGCGGGCATCGATCCGGCATCGATCCGATCGCGCGGAGTCTAGTGAAGGCTATTCGAATCGCACTGCGAAAAGACCCCGATTGGCACAAGGACAGTGGCGTCGACGACCCCGGAAATAGCAACAGCCCCGGACTCCCCCACGGGTCCAGGGCTGCGCATGAAACGTTTTGCAACGTCTGGCCACAATTAAGCCACAAAGATGCACGTAAAGGCAAACTCCAAAACGCGCGTCCCAGTTAAATCTGCGTCAGATCAGCGGGGCCAGGATGACGCCGAGCCGCGGCGTGACATGACGGACCCAGGACTCGGTCAGGTGCGAGTCGTCGTAGTAGGTGACCTTCTCCCCCACGACCAGCGGGCAGCGGTCCTCGGCGCACACGAATCGCTGGGTGTCGACGTACGCGGCCTTGGTGCCCTCCAGGGCCGCCTCGGTGAGCTCGTTGCTGCTGGTCTCGCGCGAGTCCGGGTCGCTGAGGCAGGAGCTCTGGTCGGCCTCGGGGGCACTGATGCAGTCGGCGGGGTTCTGGTCGACCTTGGGCACGTCGCCGAGGACGACCACCTTGCGGGAGATCTCCCGATATGCCTTCACCGTGCTGCGTACGGCCTGCGACCACTGCTCGTCACGGTCCATCCCGTCGTACGTCTTCGGCATGAAGAGCTGACCCCGAGCCGTCGAGACGATCGTGTCGGGGTCGAGGCGCTCGAGGCGGTCTGCGGACCAGTCGCGGAAGTCGTCGCACTCGGCCTGGGTCATCTTCTTGCCGCGGTGCTGGACCGGATAGGGGGCGCAGCCGACCTTCACGACCGGCACCACCCGGAAGCCGTTCTCCTTGCCGAGGTCGTCGAAGGCGGTCAGCCACATGCCGGCGTGGGAGTCGCCGACGACGGCGACGGTCTTCTTCGCGTCGGTGTCGCCGAGGGTGCAGTCGGCGCCGCGGGTGTCTCCGTAGTTGGCGTAGCAGTCGCCGTACGTCTTCTGCCACCGGTCCTCGGTGATCTCCTCGCCGAGCACGCCGGGCGGGATCGGGCCACCGCGGTCGGCGATGTCGAGGGCGGCGCGGAGCTCGCGCTGCACCTGCGGCGGGCCGCCGGTCTCGGCAGCGGTGTCGGGGACCTCGTTGGCCGCGAACCACGCCTGCGCCTGGGCGGCCCGCTCCTTCTCTGCGTACGCGGCATAGCCGGTCGTCAGCCAACCGCTACCGACCGCCAGCACGAGCGCTGCCGGCCACAGAGCCAGCGAGCGCAGCCCGTGGGAGAGCACGGGCACCTGCTTGCGTTGGAACGGGAGCTCGATGAAGCGGTGGCTCAGGGCGGAGAGGAGCAGCGCGGCGGCGACCGCGACCGTCATCTCGAGCGCGGCGTTGCCGAGGTGAAGGAATTCCGGCGCGAGCACGATCAGCGGCCAGTGCCACAGGTAGAGGGAGTAGGAGATGTCCCCGACATACCGCAGCGGGCGGATCGCCAGCAGCCTCGCGGTCGGGGCGTTGGCGCCGGAGGCGAGCAGCGCGACCGTGCCGAGGGTGGGCACCAGCGCCTGCCAGCCGGGGAACGGGGTGGCCTCGCTGAAGATGACGGTGGCGACCAGGATCGCCGCGGCTCCGCCGAGGCCGGCGGCGATGCTCGCGGCGCCCTTGAGCCGGCCGCCCCAGCAGGCCAGCAGCGCGCCGGCGGCGAGCTCGTAGGCGCGCGCCGGGGTGGAGAAGTAGGCGGCGGTCGGGTTCTCGCCGGTGGCGTGGATCGACCAGGCCAGGCTCGCGACCGCGATCACCGCGGCGACGACGGCGAAGCCCTTGCGTCCGAGCCTCGGGATGAGCAGGAGCGCCAGCACCGGCCAGACGAGGTAGAACTGCTCCTCCACCGAAAGCGACCAGTAGTGCTGGAAGGGCGAGGGCTCGCTGGGCTGGAAGTACTGCACCCCTTCGGCCGCGAAGTGCACGTTGGCCAGGAAGAACGCCGCCCATGTGCCGTCCGCGGCCGCGTCGGTGAGCCTCGTGGTGGGCAGCTGCCAGGCGGCGTACGCCAGGACGACCAGAATCACCAGAGTGGCCGCCGGCAGGATCCGGCGGGCGCGGCGCGCGTAGAACTGCGGGATGCTGACCGTTCCTGATGTGTCAGCCTCGCGCAGCAGCAGGGTGGTGATCAGGAAGCCGGAGAGGACGAAGAAGACGTCGACGCCGACGAACCCGCCCTCGGTGTGCGGGATGCCCGCGTGGGCAGCGACGACCAGGCCTACGGCAATGGCCCGGAGACCTTGGACATCTGTCCGCCACTGCTTGGCTGACATGTGGGGTGCACCTCGTGTGGGGGTTCGGCTGCTTCCATTGCTGGGTCCGAGTCGCGGAGGTACGCGAAACGGCGCTCGATGCTTTCACGGACGCCACCGGCCCGCACATCGAGGGTCGCACGCCCACACGTTTGTCTAGCGGATTACTCGCCGATGAAGGACATGACGTGCTTGATCCGGGTGTAGTCCTCGAACCCGTAGACGGAGAGGTCCTTGCCGTAGCCGGAGTGCTTGAAGCCGCCGTGGGGCATCTCGGAGATGTAGGGGATGTGGGTGTTGATCCACACCACGCCGAAGTCGAGGCGCTTGCTGACCCGCAGGGCGGTGGCGTGGTCCTTGGTCCACACGCTCGACCCGAGGCCGTAGTCGACATCGTTGGCACATCTGAGCACCTCGGCCTCGTCGGCGAACCGCTGCACGGTGATCACCGGACCGAAGATCTCCTGCTGGATCTGCTCGTCGTCCTGACGGAGCCCGGCCAGGACCGTGGGCTGGTAGAAGTAGCCGTTCTCACCGCCCTCGACCCGTGCCGGCGCGCCGCCGGCCGCGATCGTGGCGTGGTCCGGGAGGCGGTCGACCATGCCCGCGACCCGGGCGAGCTGGCCGGGGTTGTTGAGCGCGCCGACGTCGGTGTTGTCGCCGGGGAGGCCGACGGTGGTGTTGCGGGCCGCCTCGGCGAGTGCCGCGACGAACTCGTCGTGGATGCCTTCCTGCACCAGCACCCGGGTCGCGGCCGTGCAGTCCTGGCCGGCGTTGAAGTAGCCCGCCGCGGCGATGCCGGCGACCGCCTTGTCGATGTCGGCGTCGTCGAAGACGATGACCGGCGCCTTGCCGCCGAGCTCGAGGTGGACCCGCTTGACGTCCTGCGCCGCGGTGGCGGCGACCTCCATGCCGGCGCGCACCGAGCCGGTGATGGCGACCATCTGGGGCGTCTTGTGCCGGATCAGCGCGCGGCCGGTGTTGCGGTCGCCGGTGACGAGGTTGAGCACGCCCGGCGGCAGGAACTCCTGGGCGAGCTCGGCCAGCAGCGCCGAGCTGGCCGGGGTGGTGTCGGAGGGCTTGAGGACGACCGTGTTGCCGGCGGCCAGGGCCGGGGCGATCTTCCACGACATCATCGCGAGCGGGTAGTTCCACGGCGTGACCTGCCCGATCACGCCGATCGGCTCGCGGCGGATCCAGGAGGTGTGGTCCTGGAGGTATTCGCCTGCGCTCTTCCCCTCCAAGGTCCGCGCGGCGCCCGCGAAGAAGCGGAAGTGGTCGATCGTCGGCGGCAGCTCCTCCTCCAGGGTCAGCTGGAACGGCTTGCCGGTGTCCTTGACCTCCACGGCGGTCAGCTCCTCGGCCCGGGCCTCCATCGCGTCGGCGATCCGGAGCAGAGCCAGGCTGCGCTCCTGGGGTGTGGTCTCGCCCCAGGCCTCGAAGGCCGATGCGGCCGCGGCGTACGCCTGGTCGACGTCGGTCTCCCCCGACATCGCCGCCTGCGCGTAGACCTCGCCGGTAGCGGGGTCGACGACGTCGTACGTCGCGGCGTCGGCGGCCTCGCGCAGCTCGCCGCCGATCACGTTCCTGAAGGTCTGGTCAGCCATGCGGTAGAGACTAACTCCTTCCTGTAACAGGGATGTCACAACCGAATCCGAAGTGGAATTGATGGTTTGCTACTGATTCGCTTGCGAAAGCGAGATGCATTGGGTGACCATTGAGTCATGACCGGCAACTACGAGCAGCTGCAGCGCGACGCCAAGGACCATCTCTGGATGCACTTCACGCGGCATTCGAGCTACGCAGAGGCCGACGTGCCGATCATCGCCAGGGGTGAGGGCGCCTACATCTACGACATCGAGGGCAACCGCTATCTCGACGGTCTCGCGGGGCTCTTCGTCTCCCAGGTCGGCCACGGGCGCGCGGAGCTCGCCGACGCGGGCGCGGAGCAGGCCAAGCAGCTGGCCTTCCACCCGCTGTGGTCCTACGCGCACGAGCCGGCGATCGAGCTGGCCGCACGGCTGGCCTCACTGGCCCCCGGCGACCTGAACCGGGTCTTCTTCACCAACTCCGGCTCCGAGGCCGTCGAGACCGCGTGGAAGCTGGCCAAGAACTACTTCAAGCTGCGCGGGAAGCCGGGCAAGCACAAGGTGATCGGGCGCAACATCGCCTATCACGGCACCACGCACGGGGCGCTGTCGATCACCGGCCTGGCCGACATCAAGGCGCCGTTCGAGCCGCTGGTCCCCTCGACCTTCCGGGTGCCGAACACCAACATCTACCGGGCCTCGGAGATCACCGGTGGGCTGATGGACGGGAGCGACCCGGAGGCGTTCGGACGCTGGTGCGCCGACCAGATCGAGGTCGTGATCCGCGCCGAGGGCCCCGACACCGTGGCCGCGGTCTTCCTGGAGCCGGTGCAGAACTCGGGCGGCTGCTTCCCGCCTCCCCCGGGCTACTTCCAGCGGGTGCGGGAGATCTGCGACGAGTACGACGTGCTGCTCGTCTCCGACGAGGTCATCTGCGCCTACGGGCGGCTGGGCACGATGTTCGGCTGCGAGCGGTTCGGCTACGTGCCCGACATGATCACCTCCGCCAAGGGGCTGACCTCGGGATACGCGCCGCTGGGCGCGACGATCATCTCCGACCGGCTGATGGCGCCCTTCCTCGAGGGCGAGGAGACCTTCTACCACGGCTACACCTTCGGCGGTCACCCCGTCTCCACCGCGGTGGCGATGGCCAACCTCGACCTCTTCGAGGCCGAGGACCTGCTCGGCAACGTACGCCGCAACGAGGACGCCTTCCTGGCGACCCTGGAGAAGCTGAAGGACCTGCCGGTCGTCGGCGACGTACGCGGCACCGGCTACTTCTACGGCATCGAGCTGGTCAAGGACCGCGCGACCAAGGAGACCTTCACCGAGGAGGAGTGCGAGCGGATCCTCTACGGATACGTCTCCAAGGCGCTGTGGTCCGAGGGCCTCTACTGCCGCGCCGACGACCGCGGCGAGCCGGTCATCCAGCTCTCCCCGCCCCTCACCGTGGGCCAGGCCGAGTTCGACGAGATGGAGCAGATCCTGCGCCGGGTGCTGGAGAAGGCCTCGACGATGCTCTGACCTCGCTCACTGCTGGATGCGTGGCCACGGCGACTGCTCCTCGAGAGCGTAGGCGAGCTCGAGGAGCGTCCGCTCGTCGCCGTACGCCGCGGAGAGCTGGACGCCGATCGGCAGCCCCTCCTCGCTGAGCCCCATCGGCAGCGAGATCGCCGGCGCACCGGTGATGTTCTGCAGCGGCGTGAACGCGACGTGACGACGGAGCCGGTCGACGAGGTCCTCGAACGGCACGTTCGGGGAGAGATGACCCAGCGGCGGGGTGACGCCGGCGACGACCGGGCACAGGACCACGTCGTGCTGGTCGAAGACGGAGGCGTACGCCGTCGCGGCCCGCCGCAGGCGGAGCAGCGCGATCGGCGTACGGCGCCAGCCGCCGGAGGCGAAGGCGCGACGCAGGCCGTCGGTGAGGCCGTCGAGGCGGCCTTGGTCGAGCGTCCGGTCGATGGTCAGGCGGCCGAGGTTGCCGGCGAGGAAGGCGAGCAGACCCCAGTAGCTGAGGAAGTCGTCCCCAAAGCGCGCGTCGACGGGGATCGGGACCGGCTCGACGCTGTGGCCCTGCTCCTCCAGCAGGGTCGCGGTGCGTTCCACGGCCGTCTTCGTCGGCGTGTCCACGACAGCATCGGTCACCGACTCGATGATCATCGCGACCCGGAGCCGCCGCCGCGCGGGGCCCTCGACGAGCCCGAGGGGCGGCAGCGCCGGGTTGCGCCAGTGCCGCTCGAGCGCGGCATGGAAGGTCGCGGTGTCGCGTACCGTCCTGGTCACCACCCCTTCGCTGACCATGTTGATCGGCAGGGTGCGGGCCATCTCGCCGTCGATGTGCCTTCCCCTGCTCGGCTTGAGCCCGACGAGTCCGGCGGCCGCGGCCGGGATCCGGATAGAGCCGCCGCCGTCGTTGGCGTGCGCGATCGGCACGGCTCCGGCGGCGACCAGCGCTGCCGCCCCGCCGGAGGATGCCCCGACGGAGTGGCGCGTGTTCCAGGGGTTTGGCGTCGGCGGCCCGCTTCGGAACTCGGTGGTCGCGTTCAGCCCGAACTCGGGCATCCGGCTCTTGCCCAGCACGGTCACCCCGGCACTGAGGAACTGCGTCGTGTATCGCCCGTCGTGTGTGGCCGGACGCGCCCGGAACGCCTCCGACCCGTGGTTGGTCGGCATCCCGAGCAGGTCGGTGTTGTCCTTGAGCAGGGTCGGCACACCATGGAGCAGGCCGGTGTCGGCGTCCGGGCGGCGGGGCGCGTCGTAGGCCTCGTACGCCATCGCGTGCAGGCCCGGGGCCACATGTCGCAGCCGGGCGACCGCCGCCGCCTCGACCTCGCCCGCGCTCAGCTCTCTCGCCCGGATGAGGCGGGCGAGCTCGACAGCGTCGTGGTTTCCGAGGGCGTCGTCGGTGAAGGCGTGGACGCGGGCCGGTGCGGTCATGTCGGACAGCGTGCTGGATCGGCTCGCAAAAGTCTAGAAGATCTTCCAGACTTCTTGTCGGCTCGCGTGAAACACTCTGCGCATGAAGCGACGGCACGGCGACAGCGCCAGGCAGCGACGCGACGCCCTCGTCCGCGCCACCATCGAGGTGGCCGCCGAGAAGGGCATCGCCGGGGTCACCCATCGGGCCGTGACCGAGCGCGCCGGGCTACCGCTGGCCACAGTCGGCTACTTCTTCGACTCGATCACGGACCTGGCGGCCGAAGCGATGCGCACGGGCGTCGCCGAGGACGTCGCCCGGCTGCGTACGCTCGCCGACGAGCTCGCCGCGACGGAGTCCG
Organism: Nocardioides sp. NPDC087217; assembly: GCF_044744805.1. Lineage (NCBI taxonomy): Bacteria > Bacillati > Actinomycetota > Actinomycetes > Propionibacteriales > Nocardioidaceae > Nocardioides > Nocardioides sp. NPDC087217. Next base: position 3,267 of record NZ_JBIUZB010000006.1, on the reverse strand, counting down.
GCACCGACGCGATGGCCGAGGCGTTCGCCGCGGCGCTGATGTCCCCGCCGACCGACTCGCTCGCCTTCCTCGAGGGGTTGCTCCACGCCGCCCGCGAACCGCAGTTCCGCCCGGTGGTGGCCGAGGCGCTCACCGCCGGTCGTGCCGTCGCGGACCGCGCGGCGACCGTGGCGGGCGCGACCCGGACCGACCCCGGCTCCGTGCTCGCCCTCGTGCACGGCTACCTGCTGCACGCCCTCGCAGCACCCGACCTGGTCGACCCCGACGCGCTGCTTCGCGGGCTCCGTGCGCTCGTCATCGGCACCCTGGTCGAGAGCGGCGAGGTCTCCGTCGCCCTCCGCCTCGCGGGCCGCGGTTCAGCCGACGACGCGTACCTCACTACCTAGGACGGCGCCGTCCTGCAGGGCCAGGTGGTCGCCCGACCAGAAGCGACCCGGGTCGTAGTAGTTGGTCGGGCGCTCGTCGTCGAGCAGGCCCATCTCCTGATAGGTCGCAGCGACGACCTCGGCACAGAAGACCTGCTCGAGGCCTGCCTTCGAGCGCACTCTCCCCCGCGCCCAGCGTCCGGCCAGGGCGGCGGTCGAGGGGAACGGTGTGCCGTCGAGCCGGGCGATCGTCCGGAGCAGCGCGTCCTCGCGAGGGCGGTCGATGTCGGCAGTCAGCTGGCGCAGCCAGACCTGCTGCTCGTAACGCCCCGCCCACTGCTCGACCGCGGCACGCAGATCATGGAGCTGTACGCCACGGTGGTGGGTGCCGGTATAGAGATCGAGCAGCCCCTTGCCGAGCTCGGCGTGCCACATCAGCGGCGGCAGGTCGTCGAGCACCACCGCCATCCCGACATGATTGACCGGGGCGTTGCTGAGCATCCGGATCGCCCGGTCGGCGACCGAACGCCCGCGGAAGAGCCACAGATCACCGGTCCGGGTCTGGTCCACGGCGTCGGCAAGGGAGATAGTGGTGTCATCAGACATCGTGAGCAGGGGGTCCTATGAGTTTCGGCAGTGCACGCGTGTGGAAGATCGTCGGTCTCGCCGGACTGGCCGGAGTCACCGCGACAGGCGTCATCATTGCGCGCAACCACCGCCAGCGTACGCAGCGCACGCCGGAGGAGATCCACGCGAAGCTCCGCGAGCGGGTTGCGGCGGCGTACGAGCATCCGGCGGCTTAGGGCTGTTTTTCTGGTTGGGCTCTGTCGCTGACTGTTTCTTGTGGTTGGCGTGGGGCCGCCGACCCGTTCTTGGAGGTCTTCTCGATCTGGACCGGCGTCAAGGACGCCCTTCGGGCGCCGGCTTCGCCGGCCGCCTTCGGCGGTCCTGGACTCCGGACCAGATCGAGAAAAAACTTGGCTGGCTATCGGGGCGGCGGCCCGGGTGTGGCGCAGCGGAATCGTGCTTCGGGAGGGGTGAGGTTGATGGGGTGGAGGGTGGCCTTTCGGGCCACTTACCATCCACAGATGCTAGGTCGTTCGCTCACCGCGAAAATGGTCTCTGATCAGGGAAAATAGGTGGCCAGACAGGGCGCGAGAAGCGTAGAATCAGAGCCATCACAGCACACCTCTGAAGGAGAGGGCAGCGATGAGTCTCGGCCGCTCGATCGACCACGGGGACACCAACCCCGGCGATGCGATCGACGCTGCCTTGACCGCCATCGAGTCCGCCCTCCAAGACCTGCTGGCCACCGATCCGGCCTACTGGCGCACCGGGCAGAAGAAGGACCTGCTGGAGCGGTTGGAGAAGCTCCAGGCCCAACAAGCCGCGTTGAAGCTCCGGGTGCTGGCCACGGCCGGCGACATCGCCGAGGAGACCAGCGCCAAGGACGCATCCGGATGGATGCGCACTGAACTGTTGGTCGACAAGGGCGTGGCCCGCTCCCAGGTGAAGCTCGCCGCCGCGGTGACCAAGTACGACCTTGTTGCCGATGGCCTGGCCGAGGGGGTGGTGTCCCAAGACAAGGCGAGGGTGATCACCCACGCTCTCGATGCCATCGAGGCCGACCCGGCCGCGAGTGCCGAGGACCTGATCCTCGCCGAGAAGCTGCTGGTCGACTATGCGACCCGGTTGACGGCGAACGAGTTGAAGATCGTCGGGAAACGGATCCTGGCCGAGATCGACCCGGAGCGATTCGAGCAGGCCGAGGCCAAAGCACTCCAGCGGGAAGAGGAGCACGCCCAACGGCGCACCTTCTTCCAGTCACGCGACAACGGTGACGGCACCATCGACATCCAGGCGAGGGTCTCGCGTGCGGTCGGGCTGCGGCTGCGCACCCTGCTGGACTCCCTGGCCCAGCCCCGGAAGCTCTCGGCCGAGGACAAGGGCCGCAAAGCACCCTACGACCGGCTCCTGGGCCAAGCCTTCGCCCGCGTGATCGAGACCTACGACGTCGACCAACTCCCCCGCCACGGTGGCCACGGCACCACGGTGTTCATCACCATGAGCGTCGAGGACCTCCACAAGGACCTCGGCACCGCCGCCCTGGGTTTCGACGGGGAGCAGATCACCGCCGCGGAGGCCCGCCGGATGGCCTGTAACGCGGATCTTGTCCCGGTGGTGCTCGGTACCGACTCCGAGATCCTCGACCTCGGCCGTACCGCCCGGTTGGCGTATCCGGTCCAACACAAGGCACTCCGGTTACGGGACAAGTGCTGCCAAGCCGAAGACTGCGACGCACCCGCCGCCTGGACCGAAGCCCATCACCTCAAACCCTGGTCCGAAGGCGGCCGAACCGATCTGGCCAACATGGTCCTGTTGTGTGCGAGCGACCATCGCCGGATCCACGACCCCAACTACGCCTATGAGCGGCTCCCCGACGGGCAGATCCGGTTCACCAGGCGCACCCGAACCGGCTGATCCCGGGCTGGCCTGCGCCGCCGTGCCCGCATGCATCCCGAGCCCACGATGGGGCGATCGCTGATCTGCGTCCTCGCGCACAGCCCTGTTCTGCCACTCCTGCCGGGCGACTAACCTGCCGATGCGCTGCGGCGGGCAGAACCGATCCGGCTGGCGCTGCAGTTGGCGGTGCCGCCAGTCCACGGCGCATCAATCACCGACTGATGACCCTGCCCGTCCGTTCCAGGCGACCCGCCTGAGACGGGCATGGCCAGTAGCCAACTGAGGCAACAGCGTCCGCCATCCCGCGGCTATCGCCCCCATGCTCCTGGCTACCTTGTGAAGGGGGCGATCTCAACCGGTCGAAGCAACGGTTGGTCAAGCTGCTGGATTGAGCAGCTGGGCCAGCCGTTGGGCTGGCGTCTGTAGGTCAAGGGTAGGC
>NZ_JBIUZB010000005.1:0-457571 GCF_044744805.1 Nocardioides sp. NPDC087217 | reverse complement strand
TCAGATCCACCACCCGGATTCGGACCTCAGCCGCAAACACCTTCGGCATGACAACACTCCCTCACTCAGCGTTGCCTCGACCGATTGATTCCGCCTGATTCACAAGGTGTCATCGTCATTTGGCCGAGACGTCGCTCGCGTCGGCCGAGACGGCACCAGCGTGCCTATTCGACCGACGCGCCTGCCCTCTCGGCCGACTGGGGTGACGCCTCGGCGAGGCGGTTGACATCACGTGATGTCAGATCGGAGTTGTGATGACGTCATGATGATGTCATAGTGGTGCGTATGGACATCACGCCGTACATCGACAGCCTGCGACGGGACCTATTGGCCGCTGCCGAGGCGTCGGGGCCGGAGGCACGGGAGACCGCGGAGCGGCTCACCTACGCACTCGACCCGGCCGCTCGGCTGGCGGTGATGGAGGCGGTGAGCCAGGCCGCGGCGGAGATCACGGCGGAGCTGCCAACGGGCAACGTGGACGTACGCCTGCGAGGGCGCGACCTGGAGTTCGGGGTCACCCTTCCCGAGCTCGCCGAGCCGGTTCCCCCGGCGCCGCCGACACCGCCCGCTCCCCCGGCTCCTCCGGCCCCGCCGGAGCCGGAGGGCGATGACACCCTCGCCCGGGTGACCCTCCGCATCCCCGAGTCGCTCAAGGCGAAGGCCGAGGAGGCCGCAGCGGACGCCGGCCAGTCGCTCAACACCTGGCTCGTCGGCGCGGTGCGCGCGGCGACCCGCGAGAACGCGGTCAACGTCGACGTCGACCTCTCCGCGATCCCCCACATCGTCAACGAGGCGATGAGCAGCCTCGACCCGTTCCGCGGCAGCAACCGCGGCCGGTCCGACCGCCGGATGACCGGCTGGCTCTGACCTAGGCACCCAGCAGAAGCACGACCACGGACGGCCGCCCGGCCGGTCCGGTAGATCAGCACACCCTGAGGAGCATCATCATGAGCACGTACACCTTCATGTCCACCGCGCCCGCCAAGCTCTTCGTCGAGTTCGGAAAGGGCAATCTCGAGGTCCAGGCGACCGACACCGACGAGACCGTCGTCGAGATCGACGGCGATGACGCCGAGAGTCTGGTCGTCGAGCAGAGCGGCGACACGATCAACATCGTCGACCCGCACAAGGGCCCGTTCAGCCGCTCGCGGCGCTACGACATCAGCGTGACGGTCCCCGCCCGCAGCCAGCTGCGAGCCCGCACCGGAACCGCCGACATCGCCACCCAGGGCGTCCTCCGGGCAGCCTGGCTCCAGACCGGGTCGGGCGACATTCGGATCGACCGGGTCACCGAGGAGTTCCAGGTCGAGTCCGGCTCGGGCGACATCGAGGCGGACACCCTCGACGGGCGCGCCTCGATCAAGTCCGGCTCCGGTGACATCCGGATCGGTACGGTCCACGACCTGCACACCAAGACCGGCTCCGGGACCGTGGAGATCGACGAGGTCGAGGGCGATGTGAGCCACTCGACCGGCGCTGGCGACTTCGCGGTCCACTCGATCGGCGCGGGCCGGATCACGGTCAAGGGGGCCTCCTCCGACGTACGCATCGGGATCCCGAACGGCACTCCGGTGTGGACCGACGTCAACACGGTGACCGGCCGGTGCACCAGCACTGTCGAGAGCGCTGGCGCACCGGCCGCGGGAGAGCCCTACGTCGAGCTCCGCACCACCACCGTGAGTGGTGACATCACCCTCATCGGGCTCTGAGACCGAGGAGGAAGGGCTACTCCTCCTTGCTGAGGTGAGGTGCGTCCGGCACCACCGGCCGGAGCACACCCCAGGCGATGAACGCGGCCCCGATGACGAGCAGGACGATGCCCGCCCACAGGTTGGCGTTGGGCCCGCCGGTCTTGTCGACCTCGGGGTCCCCGAACAGGCCCATCAGCAGCAGGATGATGCCGTAGATCGCGAGCAGGGACCCGATCACGTTGCGGATGTCGAAGAGCGACAGCAGCGTGCCGAGGAAACCCTTGTTGGTCTTGGCTGTGTTCGATTCGCTGGACATCTCAGTCTCCTCAGAAGATCGCGTTCAGGATGGTGACCATGACCAGCGCGAGACCCGCCAGGGGCACCGGGCGCTGCCACCACGGACGACCTGCGTCCTCGGGGTCCACCAGGTCCTCCCTCGGTGTCTCGGAGTAGACCAGACCCTTCAGCGAGCCTTCCGGCTTCGGCTTGGTCACCAGCGAGACGATCACGCTGACGATGATGTCGACACCGAAGGCCACACCGGCAGCCACGAACGACGCACCCTGACCGGACAGCGGGAGGACGCCGACGGAGAGTCCGCCGAGCGTGCCGTCGGCGAGGATGCCGACGCCCACCGCCGCCAACGTGCCGGAGACGAGACCCGCCCAACCGGCGGTCGCGGTCATCCGCTTCCAGAACATGCCCAGGATGAACGTCGCGAACAGCGGCGCGTTGAAGAACCCGAACAGGGTCTGCAGGTAGTCCATGATGTTGGAGAAGCTGGACGCCAGGACAGCGGTGAAGATCGCGATGGCCGTCGCCGCGACGGTCGCCCAGCGGCCGAGCTTCACGTAGAAGTCGTCGGGGCGGTCCTTGATGATGTACTCCTGGATGATGTCGAAGGACACCACCGTGTTGAAGGCCGAGACGTTGGCCGCCATACCGGCCATGAACGCCGCCAGCAGACCAGTGATCGCCAGGCCGAGCAGACCGTTGGGCAAGACCTCTGCCATCAGGTAGAGCAGCGAGTCGTTGTAGGTCACGCCCTCACCCGAGGCACCGCCGGCGATCGACTCCCCCGCCTTCGTCTGTGCGATCTCGGTGACGAGGACCGCCGCGATCATGCCGGGGAGGATGGTGATGAACGGGATGAACATCTTCGGGTACGCACCGATGATCGGCGTCTTGCGGGCCGCGCTGATCGAGTCGGCGGCCATCGCGCGCTGGACCTCGACGAAGTTCGTCGTCCAGTAGCCGAAGGAGAGCACGAAGCCGAGACCGAACACGATGCCGACGACCGAGAGGAAGTCGGAGGAGAAGCCGGTCAGGGCGGTGCCGGGCCAGGAGTTGAGCTGGTCGGCGGCGGGCGCGATGGTGTCGGGGTTGGCGGCCGCGGCCTTCTCGATCTGCGAGGTCAGACCGTCCCAGCCGCCCACCCGGTGGAGGCCCAGGAGGGTCAGCGGCAGCAGCCCGGCGACGATCACGAAGAACTGCAGCACCTCGTTGTAGATCGCGGCCTTCAGACCACCGAGGGTGATGTAGGACAGCACGATCACCGCGGCCACGATCAGCGCCACCCACAACGGCCAGCCGAGCAGCGCGTGCACGATGGAGCCGAGCAGGTAGAGGTTGATACCGGCGATGAGCAGCTGTGCCACCGCGAACGAGAGCGCGTTGACCAGGTGGGCACCGGTGCCGAAACGGCGCTTCATGAACTCGGGGACCGAGCGCACCTTCGAGCCGTAGTAGAAGGGCATCATCACGACGCCCAGGAACAGCATGGCCGGGATGGCACCGATCCAGAAGTAGTGGACGGTGGGGAGCCCGACCTGCGCTCCCGTTGCCGACATCCCCATGATCTCGACGGCGCCGAGGTTTGCTGAGATGAAGGCGAGACCGGTGACCCACGCGGGCAGGGACCTGCCCGAGAGGAAGAAGTCGACCGAGCTCGACATGCCGCGGCTGGCCAGGAAGCCGATGCCGAGAACGAACGCGAAGTAGATCGCGATCAGGAGATAGTCGACCGCGTTGGCCTGGATCAGGGTGTCCGCGGCCAGGATGCTTGCTTGCATTCCGAGACCCTTCTATTTGATTGGGCGCACCAAACTTAACCACGCGTACGCCTCAAAAATGCGCTGGGTCACCCCTTCATCGACACGCCTTCTCGCCAGTAGCCCATGAAGGCGACCTGCTTGCGCGGCATCTCGAGCTCGTTGACCAGGTGGCGGCGCAGCGCGGTGACCATCCGGGACTCCCCGGCGATCCAGGCGTAGCGCCCGTCCTCGCCGTTCTCAGCACCGTTCGCGGACCCGTTGTCGGGGCCGGCGACCTCCTCGCCCGAGGACGAGTAGTCCGGGGTCTCCCACAGGTCGGGGTCCTCGACCTCGACCGAGGTCACGTCCTCGGGCGTCGCCTCGAAGCCGAGCAGCCCACCGACGGCGGCCAGGGCCGGTCCGCCCACGGGCGCGCCCTCGCGCGGCAGCCAGCTGACCTGGAGCCCCTCAGGCGCAGACACCTCCTGTACGTCATCAGCGACCGGCACCTCCAGGAAGGCCGATCCGGTGGCGTCCGCCGGCAGCGACTCGAGGATCGAGACGATCGCCGGGACGGCGGTCTCGTCACCGACCAGGAGGAGCCGGGTCGCGTCACCGGGAAGCCACTCGATCCCGCCGTAGGGCTCGCCGAGCTTGGGTCCGGCGACCAGGATCTCGTCGCCCGGCTTGGCCGCGCCGGCCCAGTCGGAGCCGGGACCGTGCGCGCCGGGGTGCAGCACGAAGTCGACGTACAGACGCTTCTCGATGCCCTCCCCCTCGATCGAGCGGATCGTGTAGGTGCGCATCCGCGGGCGCTCGTCCTCGGGAAGCGCGAGCCATTCGGCGTACCAGTCCTCAGCGGTGAGCTCGGGCAGCACGCCCGGGGTGGCCGGGAAGAGGAGCTTGATGCGCTGGTCGAGGGTCGGGCCGTCGTTGCCGAAGTCGGCCAGATCGTCGCCGGCCAGCTCGATCCGGGCGAAGGACGGGGAGAGGCGCTCGACGGAGCGCACCGAGACGCGGGCGAGGATGGGCATGTCAGGCTCCTTGTGCGTGGGGGTGAGCGGTGGGTCGGTGGTGACGTCCGATCGGGACGACCATCGGGGTGCCCGAGACGGGGTCGACGATGACCTGGGACTCCAGGCCGAAGACCTGCTCGACGCGGTCGGCGGTGACCACCTCGGCGGGCGTGCCGGTGGCGGCGACCTTTCCGCCGCTCATCGCGATCAGGTGGTCGGCGTAGCGGGCGGCCAGGTTGAGGTCGTGGAGCACCATCACGACGGTGGTGCCTCGCGACGAGCGCAGCCCGTGGAGCAGGTCGAGCAGGTCGACCTGATGGGCGACGTCGAGGAACGTGGTCGGCTCGTCGAGGAGCAGCAGGTCGGTCTGCTGCGCCAGCGCCATCGCCATCCAGACCCGCTGCCGCTGGCCACCGGAGAGCTCGTCGACGACGCGGTCGGCGAGGTCGAGCGTGTCCGTCAGCTCGAGCGCCTCCGCGACCGCCGCGTCGTCCTCCGGCGACCAGCGCTGCAACGCACCGCGGTGGGGCTGGCGTCCGCGGCCGACCAGGTCGACGACGGTGATGCCCTCCGGGGCGACCGGCGACTGCGGCATCAGGCCGAGGGTCTTGGCCACCGCGCGGGTGGGCTGCTTGTGGACCGCCTTGCCGTCGAGCACGACCTGTCCCGAGACCGGCTTCAACAGCCGCGCCATTCCACGCAGCAGGGTGGACTTCCCGCAGCCGTTGGCGCCGACGATCACGGTGGTCAGGCCGTCCGGGATCTCGAGCGAGACCCCGTCGACGACCGGCTCCGCGCCGTAACCGAGGCTCACGTTCTCCGCAGCGAGTCTCATCAAGCTTTCCTTCCAGCTCTGCCAGCGGCGAGCAACCACAACAGGAACGGTGCCCCGAACGCACCGGTGACGACGCCTACCGGGAAGGAGACGCCAGGTACCGCATAGTCGGCGATGTAGTCGCCCGCCACCATCACGATGGCGCCGACGAGCGCAGCACCGACCAAGGTCGTACGCCCCCCGTTGAGCGCCCGCGAGATCGGTCCGGCCACGAACGCGACGAAGGCGACCGGCCCGGCCGCGGCGACGCCGAGAGCGGTGAGCAGCACGGCGAGCAGGAGCAGCAGGTCCGTACGCCGCCGGCTGACCCCCAGGCCGGTGGCCACGTCCGGGCCGAGCTGGAGGATCTGGGCCGAGCGGGCGGTCCAGACCAGCGCCGGCACTAGCACGACGAGGAAGCCGAGCAAGATCCAGATGGTGGACCAGGTGACGCCGTTGAGCGCGCCGGTCAGCCAGCGCAGCACGAGCAGGGCGTCGAACTCGTTGGCGCGGGTGAAGAGGTAGTGGACGACCGCGGTCATCGCGGCCGCCGCGGTGACTCCGACGAGGACGAGGCGGTAGCTGCCGTCGGAGCCGGCGACGAGCCGGACCGCCACCGCGATCGCGATCGCACCCACGATCGCGGCGATGCTCAGGGCCAGCCCCTGCAGGTCGAGCACCACGATCGCGAAGACCGCCGAGGCGCTCGCGCCGAGCGAGACGCCGACGATGTCGGGGCTGGCCAGCGGGTTGCGCAGGGTGCTCTGGAAGACCGCGCCGGCACTGCCGAACGCGACTCCGACCAGCACGCCGAGGATCGCCCTGGGCAGCTTCTCCGACATCAGCAGGAAAGTGGCGCCGGGGATCTCGGCCCCGCCGAGGATCCGGAAGAAGTCGGGCACGGTGATGATGAAGTTGCCGAGCAGCACCCGGGCGACGAAGGCGCCGAAGAGGACCACCGCCAGGGCAGCGACAACGAAGGCATGGTGCCGTCGCGGGGCCCGCCGGGCCTTGCGTACGACGTCGACGGGGCTAGTCGGCTCGGCAGTTGTTGTCGCGCTCACAGGCCCGCCATCCGTCCACGCCGAAGGAACCAGATGAAGGCAGGTACGCCGACCACGGCCGTCATGATGCCGACCTGCACCTCGGTGGGCGGCAACACGACCCGGCCCAGCGCGTCGGCGAGGGCGGTGAGCGCGGCGCCGGCGACGATGGAGAGCGGCAGCACCAGCGTGTAGCTGGGACCGACCAGGGCGCGTACGGCGTGCGGGACGACCAGACCGACGAACGCGACCGGGCCGACCAGAGCAGTGGCGGTGCCGCTCAGCAGCACCACCGCGATGCCGACGAACACCCGGTCCAGACCGGTACGACGGCCGAGCCCCTTCGCGAGGTCGTCGCCGAGCGCGAGCGCGTCCAGGACGCGCGCGCCCAGGAGCGCCATCACGGCGCCGATGACGAGGAACGGAGCGCAGATCGCGAGGTCCCCCCAATCGCTGCCGATGGTGCCGACCTGCCACTGCCGGAAGACCTCCAGCCCCTTGTGGTCCATCAGCAGGATGCCGCTGGTCCAGCTGGTCAGCGCTGCGGTCAGCGCCGCGCCGGCCAGCACCAGCTTGGCGGGGGTGGCGCCGTCACGACCGATGGCGGCGACGCCGTGCACGGCGATCGCAGCCAGCGCCGCGCCGATGAAGGCGGCCCACAGCAGCGAGTCAAGGCCGGTGGCACCGACGTACACGAGGGCGACGACGACGGCGAAGGCCGCACCGGCGTTGAGGCCGAGCAGCCCTGGGTCCGCCAGCGGGTTGCGGGTGAGTCCCTGCAGGCAGGCGCCGCCGAGCGCGAGCGCGCCGCCGACGGCGAAGGCGATCGCGGTGCGGGCGATCCGGTTCTCCAGGATCGCGTGCCCGAAGCTGCCGTCGTCGAAGAGTGCGGTGGGTGGAACCCACTCGGCACCGAGCAGGACCGAGGCGACGGCCGCGAGGAGCAGCGCCGCCAGGATCAGCCCGATCCCAGGCAGCCTCCTGCCCCGGACGACCGCGGCGGCTGATGCTGCCGGGTCGGCCGGGGCGAGAGGCGTACGTGTGGTCAACGCGGACTTCACTCAGCCGCGGTGACGTTGACCTTCCCGCCGTCGACCGCCTCGGCGATCGAGGGAACGAGCTCGTCGATGAAGTACGGGATCGACAGCGTGCTCGCGGCGGAGAAGGTCAGGGACAGCGGCTGGTCGGTCACGTCGAGGTAGTGGCCGTTCTTGATCGCGGGGATCTGGCTGAGCAGCTTGTCCTTCTGCAGGGCCTCGAAGCTGCCCGCGGTGTAGCCGAGGTTGATCAGCACCTCCGACTCCAGCTCGGGAGCCTTCTCCGCGGAGACGTCGGTGTAGAACTGGCCCGCAGGGACGAGCTTGTCGGCGACCGGCGCGAGCTCCATGCCGAGCTGGGTCAGCATCTGCGGACGCGCGTCGCCGGCGCCGTACAGACCGATGGTGCCGAGCTTGGAGTTGTCCTGGACACCGGTGACCAGGTAGCTGGCGCCGACGATCTGCGGGTGGTCCTTCTGGGCCTGCGCGATCGCGTCCTCGGTCTCCTTCTTGACCTCCTCGGACAGGGTGACCCGGCCGGTGGCCTTGCCGATCATCTCGAGCGAGTCCTGCCAGGAGGTCAGCCACGGGTCACCGGGGAAGGCGACGGTCGGGGCGATCTCGCTGAGCTTCTTGTAGTCGGCCTCGGTGATGCCCGAGTTGGTGGCCAGGATCAGGTCCGGCGCAGCCTTGCTGATCTCGGTGAAGGGGATGCTGGTGTCGGCGTTGTAGCGGACCGGCTGCTTGCCGCCGACCTTCTTCAACTCGGCGTCGAACCAGTCGGTCGACTGCTGCTCGTTGCCGCCCCAGGTGATCGCCTGGGCAGCGACCGGGACGACACCCAGCGACAGCGCCACGTCGTGGTCGGACCAGCCGATGGTGGCGACGTTGGTCGGCTCCTCGGTGATCTCGGTGCTGCCGTAGGCGTGCTCGACGGTCACGGGGAACGCGCCCTTGTCTGCCTTCGAGGCAGATTCCGCGGAGCCGTCCGCGGAGTCGGTCGCGCCCGTGCTGCACGCAGCCAGGCCGGTGGCAGCGAGCACGAGGCTCGCTGCGATGAGTACGGATCGACGGATCACGGGGGAACACCTCATGGGGTTAGGCAATGCTTAGTTAGGACAGCCTAAACACATCTCGGTTCCGACGAAGGATCGGCCCCCGCCTTTTGGACAGGCTCAGCGCACAGGTCAGGGCCTGACGAACGCCGCCCGTTCGGCCTCGACCCGATCCCGGATCACGCAGTCGAGCGAATGGTCGTTGACGATCCCCATCGACTGCATGAACGCGTACATCGTCGTCGGCCCGACGAACTTCCAGCCGCGCTTCTTGAGGTCCTTGGAGAGGCTGATCGAGGCGGCAGAGGTGGCCACCACCTCCGGAACCTTGAGCGGCTCGGGCTCGAACCCCCAGACGTACGCAGCCAGCGACCCACGCTCCTCGACGAGCTCGACCGCGCGGCGGGCGTTGTTGATCGCCGCCTCGATCTTGCCGCGGTGGCGGATGATCCTCGCGTCCTGCAGGAGTCGCTCGACGTCGCCCTCGTCGAACTCGGCCACCTGGTGGAAGTCGAAGCCGGCGAAGACCTCGCGGAAGGCTGGCCGCTTGTTGAGGATCGTGCGCCACGACAGCCCGCTCTGGAACCCCTCCAGGCAGATCTTCTCGAAGAGCCGTACGTCACCGCCGGCCGGGAATCCCCACTCGGTGTCGTGATAGTCGAGGAACTCCGGCGCCCCGCCGGCCCACGCGCATCGCGTCTGGCCGTCGGGGGCCAGGAATGGTGCTTCGCTCATCCACCCGACCCTAGCGGCGACCACCGACACCCACGCTCAGATCTTGGTGCGGTGGAAGCTCTGGAAGCTGCGCGAGGCGGTCGGGCCGCGCTGGCCCTGGTAGCGGCTGCCGTACTTCTCGCTGCCGTAGGGGTTCTGGGCGGGCGAGGTGAGCCTGAAGAAGCAGTACTGGCCGATCTTCATGCCCGGGTAGAGCTTGATCGGCAGGGTCGCGACGTTGGCCAGCTCGAGCGTCACATGGCCGGAGAAACCCGGGTCGACGAAGCCGGCGGTGGCGTGGGTGAGCAGCCCGAGGCGCCCCAGCGAGCTCTTGCCCTCCACGCGCGCGGCGATGTCGTCGGGCAGGGTCACGGTCTCGTACGTCGACCCCAGCACGAACTCCCCCGGGTGCAGGATGAACGGCTCGTCACCCTCGGTCTCGATCTGCCGGGTGAGCTCGGACTGGTCCACGGCCGGGTCGATCGTGGCGTACTTGTGGTTGTCGAAGACCCGGAAGAACCGGTCCAGACGCACGTCGACGGACGACGGCTGCAGCATCGACTCGTCCCACGGGTCGATGACGATCCTTCCGTCGTGGATCTCGGTCAGGATGTCCTTGTCGCTCAGCAGCACGAGCCAAACCTAACGCAGCCGGGCGTTCTGCACGGCCCCTGCGGCTTCCCTGGAATCTCCCCTACCTCATCTGTCACAGATTCCCCGGCAGAGTCGTACGTCTTGGCGCAAACCCGGTTGAATCGGGGCCATGGCACTGGATGCGCTGATCCCCGGCGGATATCGCCGGTACGTCGCGCTGGGCGACTCATTCACCGAGGGCGTCGGTGACGCCGACGCACGTCGTCCGAACGGCGTACGCGGCTGGGCCGATCGGGTCGCCGAGGTGATGGCCGAGCGGACCCCCGACTTCACCTACGCCAACCTCGCCGTCCGCGGCCGCGGGATCGACCGGATCGTCAAGGAGCAGGTCGAGCCGGCGATCGCCCTCGAGCCGGACGTGGTGACGATCTACGGCGGATCAGTCGACCTGATGTGGCCGCACGTCGACATCGACGCACTGCTCGCGACCTACGAGTCGGCGATCGGCCAGCTCGTCGACAGCGGCGCGAAGGTGCTGGTCTTCACCGCGTACGGCGCGCGGGCGACCACTGTCGGGCGGCTGCTCCGCGGGCGCTTCGCGGTCTACAACGAGGCCGTCCGCGAGATCGCACAGCGGCGCGGGGCGACACTGGTCGACTTCTGGCGGATGACCGAGTACGACGACGCCGGCTACTGGGACGGCCACGGCTTCCTGGGCGCCCCGGGCCACCAACTGATGGCGATCAAGGTCCTCGACACCCTCGGCGTACGCCACCACCTGCCCACCCCGAAACCGCTGGTCGTCATCGAGGAGCCGGGCCCGAACGGCCTGGCCGGACCCATCCGCGAGGTCCGGCGGCTGGCCGCCCGCGCGCTCCCCTGGGCCGTACGCCGCATGCTGCGCGGTCCGGCGGGCGACGGGCTCTCGGCCCGCTATCCCCAGATGACGCGACTTTCCTGAACCGGTTTCACACCTGGCTGGGTGTGTGGGGTAACATCCTGGTCGCACCTGCGGACGTAGCTCAGTTGGTAGAGCGCAACCTTCCCAAGGTTGATGTCGCGAGTTCGAATCTCGTCGTCCGCTCCATAGATTCGGGCCGTGCCATGTGGCACGGCCTGTTTCAGTTCACTTGCACGATCCAAGTGATGCAGCACACGATCGCGGGCGTTTGCGGCCCGCGTCCATTAAGATTGGGTTTCTGTTTTCCAATCATTGTGTGAACGACGCGTAAAGGATCACTCGACATGCCCGCGGGCTCGAGCAACCGATTCACCGACGGACGAGTCCCCGACCACGGCATCGGAGATCTCTTCACCTACGAGGCGCGCCTCCAGGCACGACTCGACGTCGAAGCGGCCCTGGCCGAGGCCGAGGCCGCCGTGAAGGTGATCCCCGCAGAGGCCGGCGAGGCGATCGCCGAGGCCGCCGATCTGGACAAGCTCGACCTGGACCGGATCGAGAAGGCCACCGCCGAGCACAGCCACCCGCTGACGCCGCTGGTCGAGGAGCTGTGCCGTGTCGTCGGCGCGAAGCACGGTGGCTGGGTCCACTGGGGCGCCACCACACAGAACATCACCCAGACCGCCGACCTGATCCTGATGCGCCAGGCGCACGACAAGATCCTCGACCTGCTCGGCGATCTGCTGCGCTCGCTGTCGAAGGTCGCCGAGGCCGGCGCCGAGGTGCCGATGCCGGGGCGTACGCACTCCCAGCACGCGGTCCCGATCACCTTCGGTTTCAAGGTCGCCATCTGGATCGACGAGATCGCCGCCCACGTCGACCGGCTCCGCTCGGTCGAGGACCGCGTCTTCCGGCTGCTCATGGGCGGCGCGGCCGGCACCATGGCCTCCTTCGGCTCGCATGCCCGCGCCATCGAGACCGAGACGGCTTCCCGGCTCGACATGGGCTCGATGCCGGTCCCCTCGCGTGCGATCAACGACGGCATGGTCGAGTGGGTCTCGATCCTGGGGATGCTCGGTGGCACCGCCGGCAAGATCGGCAAGGACGTCTACTCGATGATGCAGCCCGAGTTCGGCGAGGCCTTCGAGCCGATCCCCGAGGGCACCATCGGCTCCTCGACGATGCCCCACAAGCGCAACCCGCAGCTGACGTTGGACGTGATCACGGCCGCCACCCAGCTGCGCGGGCTCGTCGCCCCGGCGATGGAGTCGATGCTCCACGACCACGAGGCCAACGGCGCCATGACCGGCATCCTCGAGGACGCAGTCGCGCAGGCGTCTCGCCTGGCCGGTGACGTACTCGCCCGGCTCGTGGTCATCTTCACCGGCCTGACCTTCGACGAGGACCGGATGCGCGCCAACCTGGCTCTCTCCGGCGGCCTGATCGGCTCCGAGTCGCTGATGCTCGAGCTCGGCGAGCGCATCGGCCGTCAGGTTGCGCACGACGTCGTCTTCGAGCTGGCCCAGCGTTCGGCCGTCGACGACATCGACTTCGCCTCGCTCCTCGCGGAGTCGCCCGAGGTCTCTGAGCACTTCACCCGCGCCGAGATCGCCGACCTGCTCGACCCCTGCCGCCACCTCGGCGAGTCCGCCAACATCGCCCGGGCCATGGCCGAGCACGCCCGCCGGGTCGCCGACGGCATCCAGATTCCGAGCGTTTAGCGACAGCCGAGTCGGCGCAAACGGACCGGAGCGAAGCGAGGACCGGATTGCGCCGACTCGGCGTGAGCAAACGCGCCTCGTAGGATCGGCAGCGTGGCTTTCAAAGGTTTCCCCGTTGCAGCGCTCGACTTCTACGACGACCTCGAGGTCGACAACACCAAGTCGTTCTGGGAAGCCCACAAGCACATCTACAAGGAGTCGGTCCACGCGCCGATGAAGGCGCTCACCGACGAGCTCGCCGAGGAGTTCGGCAGCGCCAAGATCTTCCGGCCCTACCGCGACGTACGTTTCTCGAAGGACAAGCTCCCCTACAAGACCCACCAGGGAGCCTTCGTCGCCGTCGCGCCGCAGACCGGCTACTACGTCGAGATCTCGCCCCGCGGCATCCGCACCGGTGGCGGCTGCTACTGGTTCGAGCCACCCCGGCTCGCCGCATTCCGCGACGCCATCGTCCACGACCACTACGGCGCTGACCTGGAGAAGCGCCTCGCCGTCGCGGAGAAGAAGGGCTACGAGGTCACCGGCGACCGCCTCAAGACCGCCCCGCGCGGCTTCGACAAGGACCACCCCAAGATCGAGCTCCTCCGCCACAAGTCGATCCACCTCGGCCGCACCATCGGCTTCGAGCCGATCATCCACACCGCTGCCCTCGTCGACGAGGTGAAGAAGGACTGGCGAGCCACCCGCCCCCTCGTCGAGTGGATCGCCGAGCACGCGGTGGCGTAAGGCGGCGGATCGGACCGGCGTCGCCACTTTCCCGCCATGGCGGGAAAGTGGCGACGGGATAGCGCTCTCCTGGTCGCAGAATCCCGCCATGGCGGGAAAATGCCCCGCGCCGGCAAAACCGTCGCGCGCGCCATGCGATACCCACTACGGTGTCCGCCGTGCGTACATCTCTTTCGGTCGCAGGGGTAGCGTCGCTCCTGATCATCCCGGGCTTCGTCCTCACGACCAGCTCGAGCAGCGTGGCCGCGACCAGTTGCATCAGCAGGGAAGTCACCGTCGATCTGAACCGAGGTGAGACCCGCAGCGACCCAGCGGTCCGCGATGTCATTCTGGGTACTCCCGGCGCCGACTCGATCACCGCTGACTCCAACGACGTCGTCTGCGGAGGCTATGGCGACGACCGGATCCGCGGCGGAAGTCGCGTGCTCGCCGGCCCCGGAAACGATGAAATCTGGGGCAGTATCTGGGCCAACGGAGAGTCAGGCAACGACACGCTCCACGGAACATCCGGCAACGACGACCTGACCGGCGGCACCGGCTCCGACACCATCTCGGGCGGCCTCGGGAGCGACACGATCGCCGGACACTACATCGCCGGCACGTTCGACTCCACTGCCGGGACCGATGGCGGCGACAAGCTCTACGGCGGCAGCGGCAGGGACTTCCTCTCCGGCCAAGGAGGCAACGACCGCCTCGAAGGAGGAGATGGGTCGGACGGCCTCAGCGGCAACGGTGGCGACGACACGATGTCGGGCGCGGCGGGGGACGACACCCTCCGTGGCGGCATCGGCCGCGATGTGATCTACGCGCACAGCGGCGCTGATGTCGCCATCGGAAACGATGGCCCCGACCGCATCTACGGAGGCTCCGGTCCCGACAGTCTTCACGGCATGTCTGGGAACGATCTGGTCTACGGCGGAATAGGACGCGACGCGATCCGGGGCCAGGCGGGCGGCGACTATCTCCACGGTGGCGCCGACGGCGACGCCATCGGAGGCGGCAGCGGTCGCGACCAGGTCATCGGCGGGGGCGGCAACGATCGGCTGGTCGGCGACGACGGCGCCGATGTCGTGAAGGGCGAGTCGGGGACGGATCGATGCGCGCCCGAGCCCGGCGCCGGCGTTACGTACTCCTGCTCTGTGGAACGAGGGCTGACAGCCGGCGTCCCGAGTGGCGGAATCTACTGGCTCCCTTGACCGCGGTGGCTCAGGCCCGCTGAGTGGGCAAAAGTGGCAGCTCCCAAGCGGGTTCGGGTGCCACTTTCGCCCACTTACCGCTCTCAGGCCGTCGTGAAGCTCGCCATGGTGCGCTCGGGCTCCCAGAACGCCCTCATGGAGGCGATGCGGCCCTCGTCGTTGACGGTGTAGACCATGATCAGCTCGGTGGTGGTGTAGCTGCCGTCGGGGAACGACGTCTTGATCTTGCCGATGTTGGCGCAGGTGTTGCCGGCGGGGTTGGCGAAGGAGTCGTTGATCTCGAACTCGAACTTGTGGACCGAGGCGATGGCCTTCTCCCAGAAGGCCTTGAGTCCCTCGTGACCGTGGTGGCCCTTGCCCTCGGGGTCGAACATCGACGGGCCGACGGGGTCCTCGAGCACGCAGTCCTCGGCGTAGATCGTCAGCCACTCGTCGAGGTCGCCCTTGGCGACGGCGGCGTAGGAGCGTTGCCCGGCCGTACGTGCCGGATGTTCGTCGTCGGGGGCGTTCCAGGTGATGGCGTCGGAGGAGATCATGCGGCAGATCGTACGCCGAAACTGAAACGTGTTCTACCTGATCGCCGAGTACCGCCCGGATAGGGTCGCCGGGTGACCGTCTCGGAGACCGCTCGCGGGACCGCGACACCAGGGCGGGACTTCGACCGGCTCTGGCTGGCGACGGCGACGAGCCAGGCCGGGTCGACGATCGCGTACGGCGCCCTGCCGCTGGTCGCGGTGCTCGTCCTCGACTCCTCGACCTTCCAGGTGTCGCTGCTGGCGGCGTTGTCCGGGTTCGCGGCCGCGGCGGCGGGGATCCGGCTGGGACCGTGGATCGAGTACCGGTACAAGCGGCCGACGATGATCGGCGCCGACCTGATCCGGTTCGCGGCGATGCTCAGCATCCCCGCGGCAGGCATTTTCGACCTGCTCACCTACACCCATCTGTGCGTCGTCGGCGTCCTCGCCGCGACCTGCGAGCTCGCCTTCACCGCGGCCTCCGGCGCCCACCTGAAGGCGCTGGTCGCCCCGGAGGCCAGGCTGGTCGCCACCAGCCGGCTGGAGACGACGTTCTGGACCACCTTCACCGCCGGCCCGCCGGTCGGCGGAGCGCTCGTCTCGGTGTTCGGGCCGACGCTGACCGTGCTCGTCGACGCGGTGACGTACCTGCTCTCCGCGCTCGGCATCCGCTCGATCCGTACGCCTGAACCGCAGCCTCCGACAAGGAAGCCGCAGCACTGGCTGGCCGAGGTGACCGCCGGCTGGCGCTACATCCTCACTCGGCGGGACCTGCGCGCGCTCTTCCTGAACGCCGCCCTCTTCGGCTCCTGCGTGATCGCGACCAGCCCGCTGCAGACCGTGCTGACGCTGCGGGTGCTCGGTATGGAGCCGTGGATGTACGGCGTCGCCATGGGCCTCCCCTGCCTCGGCGGCATCCTCGGCGCGATGTGCGCACCTCGCCTCACGAACCGGCTCGGCGAGCGGGCGGTGCTGCTCGGGTCCGGGGTCGCGCGCACCCTCTGGACCATCCCGATCGCCTTCACCCCGAGCGGCCCGTTCGGCTTCGTGTGGTTCACCGCCGCCAACTTCGGGCTGATCCTCTGCGCCGGGGTCTTCAACCCGACCTTCGCCACCTACCGCATGCGCGAGACCGCCGACGACCACATGTCGCGGGTGCAGGCGGCGTGGTCGATCACCATGAAGGTCGCCCAGCCCGTCGGCGTCCTGGCGGCCGGCGCTCTGGCCGCGGCGACGAGCCCTCGGACCGCGATCGCGGTGGCCGGAGGCGTACTTCTGCTCTCCTCCGGGCTGCTTCCCTGGCGCAGCGCTGTGACGAAGAACCCTACCTGTGAGTAGCCCCGGGCTTGCCACCCCTGGTGGGCGAGCCTATTCTTAATGTTACCCGCCAGTAGTGCGTGCCGACCGGCGCTCCCGCAACTGGTAAATCCGACAAAGGTTATGAAGGTGGATCAGTGAGCCACTACAAGAGCAATCTCCGCGACATCGAGTTCAACCTGTTCGAGGTCTTCGGCACCGACAAGGTTCTCGGCACCGGTCCCTTCGCGGACCTGGACGTCGACACCGCAAAGGAGATCCTCGCCGAGGTCGAGCGTCTCTCGCGCGAGGATCTCGCCGAGTCGTTCGTCGAGGCCGACCGCAACCCGCCGGTCTTCGACCCCAAGACGAACACCGCGCCGGTCCCGGCCGCGTTCAAGAAGTCGTACGACGCGTGGATGGAGTCGGGCTTCTGGAGCCTGCACACTCCCGAGGAGATCGGCGGCCAGGTGGCCCCGAACTCGCTCGTGTGGGCGACCGCCGAGATGCTGCTCGGGGCCAACCCGGCGATCTGGATGTACGCCGCCGGCCCGTTCTTCTCGAAGGTCGTCTACGAGAACGGCAACGACCGCGACAAGCAGATCGCCAAGATCATGGTCGAGCGGCTGTGGGGCTCCACGATGGTGCTGACCGAGCCCGACGCGGGCTCCGACGTCGGCGCCGGCAAGACCTTCGCCACGCCCAACGAGGACGGCTCCTGGAACATCACCGGCGTCAAGCGCTTCATCACCAGCGCCGAGTCGGACCTGCAGGAGAACATCATGCACCTCGTCCTCGCCCGCCCGAAGGGCGCCGAGGGCATCGGTGGCCCGGGCACCAAGGGTCTCTCCCTCTTCCTCGTGCCGAAGTACCACTTCGACCACGAGACCGGTGAGCTCACCGGCGAGCGCAACGGTGCGTACGTCACCAACGTCGAGCACAAGATGGGCATCAAGGTGTCCAACACCTGCGAGCTCACCTTCGGCGACCCGCAGGTCGGCGGCGGCGAGCCCGCCAAGGGCTGGCTGCTCGGCGAGGTGCACGACGGCATCCGCCAGATGTTCGACGTCATCGAGAACGCTCGCATGATGGTCGGCACCAAGGCGATCGCGACCCTTTCGACCGGCTACCTGAACGCTCTCGAGTACGCCAAGACCCGCGTCCAGGGCGCCGACCTCGTCGCCGCCGCGAAGACGGACCCGCGCGTCACGATCACCCACCACCCCGACGTACGCCGTTCGCTGCTGGTGCAGAAGTCGTTCGCCGAGGGCATGCGCGCGCTGGTCTACTACACGACCTCGTGGCAGGAGAAGGTCGTCCTCACAGAGGACGGCTCCGACGAGAACAAGCTGGCCGCCGCGGTCAACGACCTGCTGCTGCCGATCGTCAAGGGCTACGGCTCCGAGCGCGCCTGGGTGCTGCTCGGCACCGAGTCGTTGCAGACCTTCGGTGGGTCGGGCTTCCTCCAGGAGTACCCGATCGAGCAGTACGTCCGCGACGCCAAGATCGACTCGATCTACGAGGGCACCACCGCGATCCAGGGCCAGGACTTCTTCTTCCGCAAGATCGTGAAGAACCAGGGCGCCGCGCTCGGCCAGATCGCCGGCGAGATCCAGGCCTTCCTCGACAACGAGGGCTCCGCTGAGCTCAAGGAGTCGCGCGCCCTGCTAGCGACCGCGCTCGAGGACGTCAACGCGATCGTCGGGCACATGTTCAACGACCTGATGGCCTCCCAGGAGGAGATCACCAACATCTACAAGGTCGCCCAGAACACCTCGCGCCTGCTGCTCGCCGTCGGCGACGTCGTGGTCGCGTGGCTGCTGCTGCGCCAGGCGGAGATCGCTCTTGCCGCTCTGGCGGGCGACCCGGGCAAGGACAAGGACTTCTACACCGGCAAGGTCGCCGCCGCGAAGTTCTTCGCCTCCTACAACCTGCCCAAGCTGACCGCTGAGCGAGCGATCGCCGAGGCGATCGACAACTCGATCATGGATCTGCCCGAGTCCGCTTTCTGACTCTGATCCGTTCGTACGCTGCGGCCCGCCCGGGTTCCCCGGGCGGGCCGCTTCGTCATCCGCTCACAGCGCGGAGGCCGTGACCGCCTCGGCGAGCCGTGCGGCGGCCGCGGAGATCCGTCGGTTGCTCGGGACGGCGAGCTGGAAGGACCACTCCAGGCCGATCGGGACGGCGACGACCGCGGGGTCGCCCTCGATCGACGCGCGGGGCACGACCGAGACGCCCAGACCGCGGCAGACGAGGTTGCGAGCGAGCCCGAAGCTGGTGACCTCGGTACGGACCGTCCGTGACACGCCGACGGAGGCGAACGCGGCGTCCACGACCGTACGGTTGCCCCATCCCGTCGGGAAGTCGATCCAGGTCTCCTCGGCGAGGTCGGCGGCGGACACCGCACCGGCCCGTGCCAGGCGATGGCCGGGTGCGCAGACGAAGACCAGCTCGTCGCTGTGGATGCGAGTCAGGGTCAGCCCGGGCAGCGAGGTCGCAGCCGTGGAGACCAGGGCAAGATCCAGGGCCCCGGAGCGTACGTCTGCCTCGTTGGTGGCGCTCCCGGAGATGGTTTGACGCATGCGTACGGTGATGCCGGGGTGGCGGGCGGCGAAGCCTTGCAGGACCTCGGCGATGTCCCAGCGGCCTGTGTAGGAGAGCATGCCGAAGAGAACGGTGCCGATCACCTGGCCGCGGGCGCCGGCGACCGCCTCACGAGCAGCCCCGATGCCGGCGAGCACCTCGCGGGCGCGCGGGAGCAGCGCCTCACCCTCGGCGGTGAGCGCGAGGCTGTGGTAGCCGCGCTCGATCAGCGGCGCTCCCAGCCCACGCTCAAGCTGCTTGACGGCGGCGGAGACCGCGGACTGCACGACACCGACTCGGTCCGCCCCCGCGGTGAAGCTGCCGGTCTCGGCGACGGCGATGAAGTACTCCAGCTGATGGGGCTGCATGGGCACCACTATCGCAGATCGTGATGCTTGCCTTCGAGAAGATTCGTTGGAGATGATCGTGAATATCGATCAGCATGGAGTCATGACGACGACCCAGGCAGCGCCCCTGACCCATCGGCACCACCATGCTCGTGGGTTCTGGTCGGTGGCGTTCCTGTTCGCGGTGACGATGGGCTTCGCGGCCGCACCGGCGCCGCTCTACGTCTTCTACGTCGACGAGCAGGGCTGGAGCTCGTTCGTGATCACGGTGGTGTTCGCGACGTACGGCGCGGGGGTGGCGATCTCGCTCTTCCTCGCCGGTCATCTCTCCGACCGGTTCGGGCGGCGGCGGGTGGTGGCGCCGGCGGTGCTGCTCAACGTTCTCTCCGCGCTGATCTTCCTCTCGACCCATGAGCTGGGCTGGCTGCTGCTGGCGCGGCTGCTGTCCGGACTGGGCGTCGGGATGCTGACGGCGACCGCGACGGCTCACCTCGCCGAGCTGCACCGGTCCGCCCGGCCGGAGGCTCCGGCGACCCGGGCCGAGGTGGTCGCGACCGCGGCCAACATCGGCGGACTGGGGCTGGGCCCGCTGGTCGCCGGCGCGCTGGCCGAGTGGGCGCCACGACCGCTCTACACGCCGTACGCGGTCTTCGCGTTCCTCATGGTGCTCGGGCTGCTCGCGGTCGTGGCGGCGCCGGAGACGGTCGACACCGACCAGCCCGGATGGACCTACCGGCCGCAGCGGGTGCGAGTGCCAGCCGACGCGCGTAGCGCCTACTTCGCCGCCGGGATGGCGAGCTTCGTGGCGTTCGCGATGTTCGGCTTCTTCACCTCGCTGGTGCCGTCCTTCCTCGCCGAGGATCTGGGCATGCGCTCCCACGCCGTCGCCGGTGTGGTCGGGTTCTCCATCTTCGGGGCCGCGGCGCTCTTCCAGGTGCTGGCCGGACGCTGGCAACGCCGTCGGCTGTACGTCGTCGGGCTGGTCGCGCTCACCGCCGGGCTGCTCCTGGTCCTCGGCGCCCTGCTCTCCGGCACGTTCTGGGTGCTGGTGCTCGGGGCCGTCGTCACCGGGGCCGGGTCGGGGATGTCGTTCAAGGCGGCCGTCGCCACCGTGATCTCGGTGGCGCCGGCGAACAGCCGAGGCGAGGCGCTCGCCGGGCTCTTCCTGATGGCCTATCTCGGGATCACGGTGCCGGTGGTGCTGCTGGGGATCCTGGTGCAGTTCGTCGCGACCGAGCCGGCGATGCTCGCCTTCGGCGCGCTCCTGCTCGTGCTGCTCGGGGTCGCGGCGCGTGGGGTGTCGGGGGCGCGGCGTACTCCTTGAACGCCGGGAGGCGGTGATGCGGGGGACGGTATGGGGGCCTGAACCGGCTGGGTAGCGTGGCGCGCCTGCCCCCAACCTCTGGAGTTCAGCCATGACCATCGGCCTAGGAATCATCCTGCTGGTCCTCGGACTCGTCCTGCTCACCAGCGCCGTCGATCTGCCCGACGAGGTCGCCAACGCGATCGCCAGCGAGCCGTTGGGCTGGATCTTCGTCGTCACCGGCGGCCTCGCGATCGTGATCGGCGTGCTGCTGTCGGTGAACCGGTCCCAGCACACCACCGCCGTCGAGCACCGCCAGTACAACCCCGGTCCCTATGCCGGAGGCCCCCAGGGGCCGTACCCTCCTGGCCCTCAGGCGCCGCCGCAGGGGCACTACCCGCCGGCCGGCCAGCCCGCGCCCGGCAACGCCCCTCAGGGCCAGCACTTCGGTGCCGGCTACCCCGGCCGCCGGGCATGACCCGTTCAGCGGCGGCGCGTCGGGCGTAGCCCGGAGCGGGCGGCGCGGCGTACGGCCTCGCTCAGGTCCTCGAGGGCGATCGAGTCGAGGCGCCAGCGCTGCCAGAAGAGCTGGATGTCGATCGGCTTCGCGCCCGGGAGCGGGACCGTCACGCCTGAGTCGAGGTCGGCCTCGGCCTGGGCGTCGAGGAGCATTCCCCAGCCGAGACCGCGCCTGATGGCCTCGTGGAAGTCGTGGCTGCTCGGAACCCGGTGGACGACCGGTGGCCGGGTCGCCCCGTGCGCCGCCAGCACCTCGTCCTGGAGGTGGTCCTTCTCGTTGTAGACGATCATCGGGATCGCACCCCAGTCGATGCCGCGGCCCTTGCGGTGGCGCTCGATGAGCACCGGGGCGGCGCCCGGGGTGTAGCGGAGCCTTCCCAGTGGTTCGACGGTGCAGCCCTGGACCGGTTTCGGCTCGCTGGTGACCGCGGCGAGGACCTCGCCGCGGCGCAGCGCGTCGGCCGAGTAACCCTGGTCCTCCACGGTGATCCGCAGCGCCGTCCGGTCCCAGGTCGCGACCTCGTCGAGCACCGGACGGAACCAGGTCGCGAGGGTGTCCGCGTTGACCACGACGGAGAGGTCGACGACGGTGGCGTCGCTGGTCTTGTCCGCGCTCAGGGTGGCGGCTGCCTCGTCGAGCAGCAGGCGGAGCTGCCGGCCGTGCCTGATCAGGGGCTCGCCGGCCTCGGTGGGGGTGCAGGGAGTCGTACGCCGCACCAGCACCTGTCCGGCCGCGCGCTCCAGCGCCCGGATCCGCTGGCTGACGGCGCTCGGGGTGATGTTGAGGCGTCTCGCCGCGGCGTCGAAGGTGCCTTCCTCGGCGATCACGACGAGGGTCTCGAGCTGGGTCGGGTCGAGGGCGGGCATGCCTTAAGTGTGGCTTATCTTCGGTAAGATTCTTTCGCTGGTCTGTAGATGCGTGGCGGCTTAGCGTCGCTGATGTGATCAACGCCAGCCTCGCCGGGCTCCTCACCGGGCTCAGCCTCATCATCGCCATCGGGTCCCAGAACGCGTACGTCCTGCGGCAGGGCATCCTGCGCTCGCACGTGTTCGCCGTGGTGGCCGTGTGCGCGGTCTCCGACCTCCTGCTCATCTGCGCCGGGGTCGCCGGCATGGGGGCGGTCGTCGAGAGCGCCGGGTGGGCGGTGGAGGTGCTGCGCTGGTTCGGGGTGGTCTTCCTCGGCTGGTACGGCATCGGGTCGTTCCGGCGGGCGCTGCGGCCCTCGGGGCTGGATGCCGCCGACGCGCCCCGCGAGACGCTCCCTCGCGTGATCGCCAAGGCGGCCGCCTTCACCTGGCTCAACCCGCATGTCTACATCGACACCCTGGTGCTCCACGGGTCGATCGCGGCGACCTACGGCTCGGCGCGATGGGGGTTCGCGATCGGCGGCTGTCTGGCCAGCATCGTCTGGTTCGCCGGTCTCGGGTACGGCGCTCGGCTCCTCGCGCCGCTGCTCGCCAGCCGACGTGCCTGGCAGGTGCTCGACAGTCTCATCGGGTGCATGATGCTCGCGATCGCGGGCGGGCTCGCGTTGGGTGGACTGGGCTGACCGGGCTGACCGGGCGGCAGACTTTCAAATCCGTCCAATGTGTTGACCAGCCGCCTAGTGTGGCCGCATGCCGTGGACGACCTCCGATATTCCTGACCTGACCGGCAAGAACGCCGTGGTGACCGGACCGACGCTGGGCGGGATCGGCTACTTCGTCGCGCGCGGCCTCGCGGCTGCGGGGGCACGGGTGATCCTGGCGGGGCGGTCCTGGGAGAAGCTCGACGCGGCCGCGGAGGCACTGACCGAGGAGGTTCCGGGTGCCAGCCTCGACCGGGTCGCACTCGATCTCTCCTCGCTCCAGGCGGTGCGAGCAGGGGCCGAGGCGATCGCGGCGGCGACCTTCGACGGCGGCGGGCCGCTGCACCTGCTGGTCAACAACGCCGGGGTCATGGCGACGCCCCAGACGCGGACCGTGGACGACCTCGACCTGCAGATGGCGACCAACCACTTCGGGCCGTTCCTGCTGACCGGCCTGCTGCTCGAGCCCCTGGCCGAGAGCGGCGAGGGGCGGATCGTCACCATGTCGAGCGTGATGCACAAACTGGCCCGCAAGGCGCCGCTCGGGTTCCCGACCGTGCAGGTCGGCCGCTATTCGCCGTGGGGCGTCTACTCCCAGTCGAAGCTCGCCAATCTGCTCTTCACCTTCGAGCTCCAGCGGCGCCTGGAGAAGGCGGGACTGCCGATCGCCGCGTACGCCGCCCACCCCGGGCTCGCGTCCACGCGCCTCATGGCGAACGGCACGTCCAAGAGGCTGATCGCCCCGATCGCGAGCATCAGCGAAGCCGCTGTCCACGCCATGGCTCAGACGCCGCAGGCAGGCGCCTGGCCCGCTCTGATGGCGGCGACCCAACCGGGACTGAAGCCCGGGACGTACATCGGACCTAGCGACGCCTTCGAGGCTCGCGGCGTGCCGAAGCCGGTCACCGCGACACGCCTCGCGCGCGACCCCGAGGCGGCGCGGGCGCTGTGGGAGCTCTCCGAGCAGACCACCGGCATCGCCTATCCCTGACCGGCCCAGACCAAAGTCTGACCCCGGTCGCTACCTCCGGCCGATGCCCCGAAGGCGCCGCGGATCCTAGATTCACCAGGGTGAGCAAGAAGGTCCAGATCTGGTCGCGGACGATCTCCGGCGCCACCCATCATCTCGAGGTGACCGGGGAGATCATCCGTACGTTCGTGTGGACCGTCGACGGGGAGGAAGTCCTCACCCGGAAGACCTCCGACGACCGGGCCCGGCTGGAGAGCAAGGCGCACGGGAGCCTGCTCGTGATCCACTCCGGGCTCGGTACGCCGCGTCGCGCGACCTACTTCGCGCCCGGCGAGGACCTGGCCGGGATGGCCGGCATCGGCGGCGTCGACCTCACCCCGGAGCCTGGGTCGCGAGCCGCTGCGTACGAACAGCGGGTGATCGACCACCCCAGGCGCTATGCGCTCATCGAGACCCTCGGCGGTGCCGCGGGCGTGGTCGGCGGCATCGTCGCCGCGATGGTCGTCGCGTGGATCCTCGCCCGGGTCTCGCTCCCCAACATCGACCTCCCGCTCCCGAACCTGCCGGACCTCCCCGACCTGCCGCTCCCCGACCTCCCCAGCATCCCGTGGCCGTCGATCCCCTGGCCGGACCTCCCCGACGTACATGTCCCCGGGTGGGTCGAGCAAGCCGCCGGCTATCTGAAGTACATCTGGCCGATCGTCCTCGCCTTCGTCCTCGCTCAGGGTGAGATCAAACGTCGCCGCAAGCATGCCCAAGCGTCAGCCGCGTCGGCCGAGAAGTCAGCCGCGTTGGCCGAGAAGTCAGCCGCGTTGGCCGAAGCGTCACTCCCGTCGGCCGAGAGGGCAGCGAGTGACGCCTCGCCCGACGGAACCGACGCCTCGCCCGACCTAACCGACGCCTCGGCCGACCGGGGTGACGCCTCGGCTGAGCGGGGTCAGCGGCGGGGCTTGTAGGTCGGCTTCTCGCGCTTGAACGCGGCCTCGCGGGCGATCTTGGTGTTCTCGCCGAAGAGGAGGCGGAGCTGCTCGATGCGCTCGCGGGAGAAGGTGCGCTTGACGGGGGCGTACCAGGTGTCGTTGAAGAGGCGCTTGGCGGCGGCGAGCTGGTCGGGGGAACGCTCGGAGAGCTTGCGGGCGAAGGCGGTCGCGGTGGCGACCGGATCGGCCGAGAGCTCGGTGACCAGGCCCAGCTCGTAGGCACGCTCGCCGGAGAACTGCTCGGCGGTCATGGTGAGCTTCTTGGCGGTGTCGATGCCGACGACCTCGGAGAGCGACCGGATGCCGGTCATGTCGGGGATGATGCCCCACTTGCCCTCGAGGACCGACCACTGCGAGTCGGGCTCGGCGATGCGGAAGTCGGCGCCGAGCGCGATCTGTACGCCGCCACCGAGGCAGTGACCGTGGACGGCCGCGATCACCGGAACCGGCAGCCGGCGCCAGGCCCACACCGACTCCTGAAAGAGGTTGGTCCCACGGAAGGGCCTGGGCAGGAAGGCACCGACGATCTTCTTCGGGTCACGCAGGACCGAGGCGAAGTCGAGACCGGCGGTGAACGCGTCCCCCTCACCGGCGATGACCACGGCGCGCAGGTCGTGGTTCTTGCCGAGCACCTTGGCGGTGTCGACCAGCTCCTGGAGCAGCTCGAGGGTCAGCGCGTTGAGCTTGTCCGGGCGGTTGAGACGCACCTGGGCGATGCCGTCGTTGATTTCGGTGGTGACGAGGGGCATGGGGAGAACATTACGGGGCAGTAGGCATGATGGGGCACATGGCTGACCCACGCGCTGGAACGCTCGCTACGCCCGCCGACCTGGTCGACGTACCTCACCTGGTCGCCTCCTACTACAACCTGCAGCCCGATCCGGACGATCCGGCTCAGCAGGTCGTCTTCGGCACCTCGGGCCATCGCGGGTCCTCGCTCAAGTCAGCCTTCAACGAGACGCACATCCTGGCCACGACCCAGGCGATCGTCGACTACCGGACCTCGCAGGGCTTCGACGGGCCGCTGTTCATCGGACGCGACACCCACGGCCTCTCCGAGCCCGCGTGGGCGAGCGCGCTGGAGGTGCTGGTCGCCAATGACGTACGCGTCCTGGTGGACGACCGCGACGGCTACACGCCGACGCCGGCGGTCTCGCACGCGATCCTCCGTGCCAATGCCGGTCGGGTGTCGGGTGCCGGCCTCGCCGACGGGATCGTGGTGACCCCGTCCCACAACCCGCCCTCCGACGGCGGCTTCAAGTACAACCCGCCCCACGGCGGTCCCGCCGACTCCGACGCCACCAAGGTGATCGCCGCCCGCGCCAACGAGCTGATCCGCGCCGGGCTCTCCGGGGTCAAGCGGGTGCCGTTCGCGGCCGCACGGCGGAAGGCCGAGGCGTACGACTTCCTGGGCTCCTACGTCGACGACCTGCCCAACGTGGTCGACCTGGCCGCCATCCGCGATGCCGGGGTACGGATCGCCGCCGACCCGCTGGGCGGGGCATCGGTCGCCTACTGGGGCGAGATCGCCGAGCGCCACAAGATCGACCTCAACGTGGTCAACGAGCTGGTCGACCCGACCTGGCGCTTCATGCCACTGGACTGGGACGGCAAGATCCGGATGGACTGCTCCTCCCCCAGCGCGATGGCCGAGCTGGTGCGCTTCGTGGAGAGCACCCCAGAGTTCGACATCGCCACCGGCAACGACGCCGACTCCGACCGGCACGGGATCGTCACCCGGGACGCCGGGCTGATGAACCCCAACCACTTCCTCGCGGTCGCGATCGACCACCTCTTCGGCGGCGCGCGTCCCGACTGGCCGGCGACCGCGCGCATCGGCAAGACCCTGGTCTCGTCCTCGATGATCGACCGGGTCGCTTCCTCGTTGAACAAGCCGCTGGTCGAGGTGCCGGTCGGGTTCAAGTGGTTCGTGCCGGGGCTGATCGACGGCTCGTTCGGCTTCGGCGGCGAGGAGTCGGCGGGCGCCTCGTTCCTGCGCTTCGACGGCACCGTGTGGACCACCGACAAGGACGGCATCATCCTCGCCCTGCTCGCCTCGGAGATCCTGGCGCGCACCGGGAAGTCGCCGTCCCAGCGTTACGCGGAGCTGGTCGCGGACCATGGTGCACCTGCGTACGCCCGGATCGACGCCCCCGCCTCGCGCGAGGAGAAGGCGAAGCTCGCCGGCCTCTCCCCCGAGGCCGTGACCGCGACGAGCCTGGCCGGTGAGGAGATCACCGCCAAGCTCACCGAGGCGCCCGGCAACGGCGCGGCCATCGGCGGTCTGAAGGTGACCACCGAGTCGGCCTGGTTCGCGGCCCGGCCGTCGGGGACCGAGGACGTCTACAAGATCTACGCCGAATCGTTCCGAGGACCTGACCACCTGGCGGAGGTCCAGGAGGAGGCCAAGGCGGTCGTCTCCGCCGCCCTGGCCTGACCTCCCGCTCGCCCCGGCTCCGAGATCAACGCATCCAGAACGGGTGCTCGGCGTCCTCCCGCACCGTCACGTTGACCCGGTTGAAGAGGTTGTGGGTGGCGATGCAGAGGACCAGGGCAGCGGTCTGCTTCTCGTCGTAGTGCTTGGTGACCTCACGCCAGAGCTCGTCCGGCACGGCGTCCTCGGCGTCGGCGAGGCGGGTGACGGCGTCAGCCAGGGCGAGGGCCGCCTTCTCGGCCTCGTCGAAGAAGGGCGACTCGCGGAAGGCGGCCAGGCCGACGACCTTCTCGATCGGCAGGCCGACCTCGGCGAGACGTACGGCATGGCCCTGGAGGCAGGCGGCACAGCCGTTGAGCTGGCTCACCCGGATCGCGACGAGCTCGGTCGTGGTCTCGGGAAGGCCGCCCTCGGCCACGGCGGCCAGGAGGTTGCCGATGCCCTTGAATGCCTGCGGGATGACTTCTGCTGGGTTCTTCATTCGATTGCTCATGCCATCCCCGACCCGCCCCGGCACAGCGATGTGACGGACCGCTGAAAGAAAAACTTCTTTCACCGAAGCGGTCACATCTGGTCTGCTTCGCGGGTCGGGTCCATAAGGGCTCGTACTGTGCGGGCCGAGGATCGAGAGGACCGACGATGCAGCAGGAGTGGCTGGCCGAGCGTTTCGAGGAGGAGCGGCGGCACCTGTTCGGGGTGGCCTACCGGATGCTCGGATCGACCTCCGAGGCCGAGGACGCCGTCCAGGACGCCTGGCTCCGGCTGAGCCGGAGCGACGCCGAGGAGATCGACAACATCGGCGCCTGGCTGACGACGGTGGTGGCCCGCGTCTCGCTCAACATGCTGCGCTCACGCAAGACCCGCGGTGAGCTGCCTCTCGAAGATCGACTGCCAGAACCCACGGTCGTCCTCGACGACGCCACCACCCAGGACCCGGCCGAGCGCGCGCTGCTCGCCGACTCGGTCAGCATCGCCCTCCTCGTCGTGCTCGACCAGCTCTCCCCGGACGAGCGGCTGGCCTTCGTACTCCATGATCTCTTCGCCGTGCCCTTCGACGAGATCGCGTCGATGCTCGACCGCTCGTCCGACTCGACCCGCCAGCTCGCGAGCCGCGCGCGCCGACGGGTCAGAGGGCGTACGCCCGACCGCGATGTCACCGCGCAGCGTGAGGTCGTCGACGCCTTCTTCGCGGCCGCCCAGGACGGCGACCTGGACCGGCTGATCGGTGCGCTCCATCCCGACGTCGTCCTGCACGCCGATCTCGGCTCCGGGATCACCACCTACCGCGGCGCGGCCAAGGTGGCGGGCAACGCCGTCATGTACGCCCACGCCGACCGCGTCACCCACTCCGCCCTCGTCAACGGCTCCGCCGGCGTCGCGATCACCTTCCACGGGAAGCTCTACAGCGTCATGGCCTTCACGGTGGTCGACGGTCGGATCACCGAGATCGAGGCGTACGCCGCCCCCGCCCAGGTCGCAAAGCTCGCCGCGAGCCTGGGGCTGGAGTCAGCGCACAACCAGGGTTAGGCGGCCTGGCGGCGGGGTCGGCCGCGGCCACGCTTGTGGGTGACCACCTGGCCGCGTTCGACGATCTCGCCGCCCCAGACGCCCCAGGGTTCGGAGCGGGCCAGAGCACCGGAGAGACACTCACGCATCACCGGGCAGTCGAGGCAGCGATCTTTGGCCACCTCGAGGGCGGCGGGGGACTCTGAGAACCACAACGCAGAGTCGTCTCCGTGGCACGGAAGGCCGGCGGCGTACAAAGGCGGGATGATCTCCAAGGGCACCCCTCGAGAATCTGCGCCTGAGGTAGGCCCGCACATCGGGAAACTACCTTAGATCGCCCCTGAGGATCCCTCACTGAGAATCTCCCGAGGGGGAATCGTTTCGGACTCGTGATTCGCGTTTACACCCCTCTTCGTCGCAAATCTCTCTACGATGCGAAATCGCCGCGACTCGACGCGGCGGAACCCCGAGAGGAGCAACCCGTGAAGCTCGGAAAGCAAGGAATCAGCCTTGCGCTCGTCGCGGCAGGCCTGGTGGCCACACCGATCGCCGCCTTCGCCGCGGAACCGGATCCCAGCGGCATCGACCAACTGAAGGCCGCGGCTGATCAGACCGTCACGCTCAAGAAGGAGGGCGCCACCGGCCTGATCGGCTACGCGTCCACCAAGGGCGATCTGCTGCCCGACATCGCCGCCGACACCAAGTCCGAGGCTGCCGCGAAGGCGCGCGCCTACCTCGACGAGTACGCGTCCGTCTTCGGCGCGAAGCCCGCCCAGCTCGACCAGTCGAAGGTCAGCACCACCCCGGCCGGGTGGACGGTCGAGTTCGAGCAGGTCTACAAGGACGTCCCGGTCTTCGGCGGCGTCCTGAAGGCCCACGTCGACAAGGCCGGCGACCTGACCTCGGTCAACGGTTTCGCCGCCCCGAACCTCGACCTCAGCACGACCCCGAAGTGGTCGAAGGAGAAGGCCGGCGCCAAGGCGCTCGAGCTGGTGAAGTCGAAGCCGGCCCAGGCCCACCCCGACAGCAAGATCGACACCAGCGGCGTCGAGGTCGTCAAGGCCGACCTCAACATCTACCGCATGGGCGCGGCCCAGGGCGTGAGCGGCAAGAGCCTGCTCGCCTGGGTCGTCGAGGTGTCCAACCGGTCCACCGTGCGCGAGGTCGTCGTACTCGACGCCGCCAGCGGCAAGCCGGTCAACCGCTACTCGATGCTCCACGCGGCCACCGACCGTGAGCTCGTCGAGAAGCACAACACCCCCGAGACCACCGACGACGAGACCGTCTGGACCGAGAACGACGCCTTCCCGGGCACGCTCGACCAGGACCAGCAGAACGAGGTCGCCACCACCGGCGAGTCCTACTGGCTCTTCAAGAACACCTTCGGCCGCGACTCCTACGACGGCAACGGCTCGAAGATGGTCACGGTCAACAACGACCCGGCGATCTCGTGCCCGAACGCCAACTGGAACGGCGAGACCACCAACTACTGCTCCGGCGTCACCTCCGACGACGTCGTGGCCCACGAGTGGGGCCACGCCTACACCGAGCACACCTCCGGCCTGATCTACCAGTGGCAGCCGGGTGCGCTCAACGAGGCGTACTCCGACATGTGGGGCAACACGGTCGACTTCCTCAACGCGCGGGAGAACACCACCGACGACGTGGCCCGTACGGATGGCAAGTGCTCCTCCTCCACCCGTGGCGCCATCACGCTGACCATCAACTCGCCGGCCGACGTCGCCGGTGACTGCCCGGCCGCGGCCGCTAGCTTCGGTCCGGTCTACCCGACCTCCGGCGTGACCAGCGACATCGTGGTCGGCCTCGACGCGGCCAACAGCGGCGGCCCGTCGACCACCGACGGCTGCTCCCCGCTGGAGAACGCCGCTGCCGTCAACGGCAAGTTCGTGCTCGTCGACCGTGGCACCTGCCCGTTCGTCCAGAAGGTGGCGAACGCGAAGGACGCCGGCGCCAAGGGCGTCGTGATCGCGTTCCTGCAGGGTCAGCCGATCGGCAGCATCTCCGGCACCTCCGACATCTACGGGGCGACCACCGACTACGCCACCGGGCAGAAGATCAAGAACGCCACCGGCCCGGTCAACATCACCATCAAGGACGCCTCGACCGAGTCCAAGGACGAGTCCGTACGCTGGCTGATGGGTGAGGACTCGACCGCCTTCGGCGGCGCGATCCGCGACATGTGGAACCCGAACTGCTACGGCGACCCGGGCAAGGTCTCCGACGAGGAGTACCACTGCGACGGTGCCACCGACTCCGGCGGCGTCCACGTCAACTCCGGCGTCATCAACCACCACTACGCCCTGCTCGTCGACGGCGGCGCCTACAACGACGTCAACGTGGCGGGCATCGGCCTGGACAAGGCGGCCAACCTGATCTGGCACGCCCAGACCAACTACCTGACGCCGACCTCGGGCTTCCCCGAGTACGCCCAGGCGATGGTCTCCTCGTGCGCCGACCTGATGGGCGTGACGACGCTCAAGAAGCTCACCCTCGGCACCTCGACCCCGCAGACCGGCGGCGGCGAGACTCCGGGTGGCGAGGCCGAGGCTCCGGCTCTCGACCCGATCACGGCCGACGACTGCGCGGCGGTCGGGGCGGCCAACACGGCCACCGAGCTGACCAAGGAGCCGGTCCAGTGCAACTTCGGCCCGATGCTCGACCCGAACACCCCCGCGCTGTGTGGCGAGGGCACCAACGAGGTCACCACCTACACCGAGGACTTCGAGGACGGCCTGACCGGTTGGACCCAGGACGCTGAGGCCCTGGTCCCCGGGAACGACATCCCCTGGGAGGCCGGCAGCGACGTCGAGGGTAACGAGACCGGTCTTGCGTTCGCGCCCGACCCGAACGAGGGCGCCTGCGGATCCGCGACGGGTGACATCACCAGCCGAAACGGCCTCGTCAGCCCGGCTCTCACCGTCCCGAGCGGCCTGTCGCCACGGCTGAGCTTCGACCACTCGGTCCTCACCGAATGGGGCTATGACGGCGGCAACGTCAAGGCCTCTGTCAACGGCGGCGAGTTCGAGGTCGTCGACCAAGCCGCGTACGCCTTCAACGCACCAGGCGGCACGATGAGTGCCGACAGCGGATACATGGAGGGCGAGCCGGCCTGGACCGGCTCGGACGGCAACAGCTTCACCGGCAAGTGGGGCACCACGATCGTGAAGCTCGACTCCATCGCAGCCGCCGGCGACACCGTGAAGTTCCGCTTCGACTTCGGTCGCGACGGCTGTGGCGGGGCCAGGGGCTGGGCGGTCGACAACGTCTCGCTGAGCTACTGCACCGAGAAGGCGGTCCCGGAGATCTCCGCCACCTCGCCGAAGCGCGGCAAGGTCGAGATCACCGTCGACGGCAAGCGCGCCTCCGGCCAGATCGTCGTCAGCGAGAACGGCATCCGCGTCGGCCGCTTCACCCTCAAGAAGGAGGAGGCGACCTTCCGGGCGATCCGAGGCACCCACACCTACAAGGTGGTCTACTCGGGTGACCGGTACAACGAGGCGATCACCGAGACGGTGACCGTCAGGGTCAGGTAGCCGTCACACCTTCACAGGGCCCCGCCGAACAAACCAGTTCGGCGGGGCCCTCTGTGTCCCTACACTCACGCCATGCGCGGAACGATTGTGACCATGGGCGGTGGCGGCTTCTCGATGCCGGAGGTGCACCGGCAGGACTTCTCGCCGCTCGACGCGGAGCTCAACCGGCTGACCGGGAAACCGCGGCCCAAGGTCTGCTTCATCGGCACCGCGAGCGGGGACGCGGACAGCTACCACGACAAGTTCCTCGCCGCGTACGCCGATCGTTCCGAGGCGAAGGTGCTGTCACTGTTCAACAAGGCGCCCGAGGGGCACGAGCTTCCGATCAAAGACCTCGAGCAACTGCTCGACCAGGACATCGTCTACGTCGGCGGCGGGTCCACCGCCAACCTGCTCGCGGTGTGGCGGCTGCACGGACTGCCCGCCCTGCTGGAGAAGGCCGCCGCCCGCGGCACGATCCTGGCCGGGATCTCGGCAGGGGCGAACTGCTGGTACGAGGCGTCCTCGACGGACTCCTTCGGCCCCACCGCGCCGCTCCCCGACGGACTGGGCTTCCTCCCCGGTTCGTTCTGCCCGCACTACCTCGGCGAGGAGGACCGGCGGGAGACGTACGTCCGGTTCGTCGGCTCCGGCGCGCTGCCCTCCGGCTACGCGGCCGATGACGGCGTCGCCCTGCTGTGGCGCGACGGCGAGCTGGTCGAGGCGATCAGCGAGCGGCCCGACGCGGTCGCCTTCGCCGTCGGGCCAGACGGGGAGACCCCGCTCGAGGTCAGGGTGCTCGACTAGGTCCTGGTCCTACGGCACGTAGAGCAGGGCGTACGTCGCGAGGTGGCAGAAGCCGAAGAGCGCGGGGGCCCACACCTCGACGTTGCTCATCGGCAGGTAGCGCGAGCTGTCGCGACCGAGGCCGACGGCCGACCACTCCGCGACGCCGGGCGCCGCGGGGAGCTGCTTCTCGAGGTGGGAGATGACGGAGTACTTCCCGCTCGCCATCTGCCGGTAGGAGCGGATGATCCAGAACCAGCCGAGGCACGAGCCGAGGGCGGCGATCAGGGCGACCGTGAAGAGCCAGGGCCGTTCGGGAGAGCTGGCCACGAGCGCCGTGCCCGCGACCAGGATCCCGACGTTGAGGACCAGCAGGAACGCGCTGGTGAGCGTACGCCGCACGCTGAGCCGCTCGGCCTCGGCGACATACAGCTTGTACTGGTCGAAGAGGATCGCGCGGTCACCGCTGGAGAGCACGTCGGGAGGAAGCACCCACAGACCCTCGGCGAGCGCCGACGGGTTCGGCTTGTTGGCGGTCACATAGCTGCGTACCGCGGTCGGCGACTCAGCTCCGGGAATCAACTCGTTCTCCATAGTGCGTAGTTGTCTACCGGTCCCGGCGGGGTGATGTCCATACGAGATTCGTCACCGTTTGCCTCGAGATCGGCTATCGGAGCTCGAGCAGCGTGGCAGCGGCCTCGTCGACACACTCGGCGAGGCTGAGATCGGTCGTCTCTGAGACCCAGCGGCCGAACGCTGCCTGGAAGACCGCGGCGGCAGCATGGGCGGCCAGCGCGGCGACGGTCTCAGCGACGCCTCGCTCCACGAGAGCCGCCTGAGCGGCGGTAGCCATGTCGGCCATCTTGAGCAGCTCGCGCTCACGCAGCGCGGGAGTCGCCTCGACGATCCGGGCCCGCTCCACCGCCTGCTCACGGGTGCGGAGCGCGCTGAGCTCGACCGCCGCCTGATGTACGCCGTCGAGCACCATCCGCAACGGCGTCGCTTCCGCGTCGGCGGAGGCGACCGCCTTGGCGACCAGGTCGTCGAGGGTGACCGGGCCGGCGAAGAGCACCTCCCGCTTGTCGGCGAAGTGACGGAAGAACGTGCGTTCGGTGACCCCTGCACGGGCGGCGATGTCGCCGGCGGTGGTCTTGTCGTAGCCCTTCTCGGTGAACAGCTCGATGGCAGCCTCCAGCATCCGACCTCGCGCGTCCGGCTCCCATCGCCCCATACGCCCATCCTATGCGATGACAGTTTCTGACATCGCGTGCTACCGTCGATGTCAGTTACTGACATGAAAGGAAACCCGATGAACATCTTCGTCACCGGAGCCTCCGGCTGGATCGGTTCCGCGGTCACCGATGAGCTGCTCGCCAACGGCTATGCCGTCACCGGCCTGGCCCGCTCCGAGGCGGCCGCGGCTGCCCTGGAGGCCAAGGGCGCGACCGTCCACCGGGGCTCGCTCGGCGACCCCGGATCACTCGCGGTCGCTGCCAAGGCTGCGGATGCCGTCATCCACCTGGCGTTCAACCACGACTTCGACAACTACGCCGCTGCCGGACGTTCCGAGCGTGCCGCGGTGAGCGCCATGCTCGAGACCCTCGAGGGCAGCGGAAAGGCGTTCCTGTTCGCCAGCGGCGCCGCGGGAGCCGCCCCTGGGCGCATCGCCACGGAGGAGGATGCCAGCCCCTTCCACGGACCCGACTCGATGCGCGGCGGCAGCGAGAACCTCGCGTTGAGCCATGCCGAGAAGGGCGTACGCCCTGTGGCACTGCGCTTCCCGATCGTCCACGGCCGTGCCGGCGACCCCGGCTTCGTCACCTACCTTGCTCAGGTCGCCAGGAAGCAGGGCGGCGTGTCCGGCTACATCGGCGACGGCAGCAACCGCTGGTCCTCCGTCGACCGCCCGGACGCCGCCCGCATGGTGCGACTCGCGCTGGAGAAGGCGCCTGCCGGTTTCCGTGCGCACCCGGTCGCCGAGGCCGGCATCCCCACCCGGACGATCGCGGAGGCGCTCGGTGACCGCTTGGGCCTGCCGGTGCGGTCGATCAGCCCGGAGGACGCCGAAGCCCACTTCGGCTGGATGTCCATGATGTTCAGCACGGATGTGTCGGCTTCATCCGACATCACCCGCGCGACTCTGGGCTGGGAGCCGACGGGCCCGACGCTCCTGGAGGACATCGCCGCCGGGGCGTACGACGCCTGAACGTACGACGGGGAGCTCTCGTCGGTCTACCTGCAGGTAGCCGACGAGAGCTCCCCGTCGTAGCGAACTAGATGGCCTTACCGACGGAGGCGGCGCCGGCGGCCTCGAACTCCTTGAGCAGCCGGCGACGGGTGCGGGTGTCACCGCGGACCGCCTTGACGAGCTTGACGACCTGCGAGGGCGCGTTGCGCACGTTGGTGGACTCGAGGAAGCCGTTGGGCAGCGAGAGGCGCAGCACCTTGTGCCACGCGGAGGCGACCTGCTGCGGCATCGGCGCGGAGTGGTAGTTGAGGCCGTACTTGTCGAAGAGCGCGCGGACCTTCGGGGCGATCTCGGCGTAGCGGTTCGAGGGCAGGTCCGGGAAGATGTGGTGCTCGATCTGGTGGGACAGGTTGCCCGTCATCACGTGCAGGAACTTCGAGCCGGAGATGTTGGCCGAGCCGAGCATCTGCCGGACGTACCACTCACCGCGGGTCTCGTTCTCCGGGATGTCCTTCAGCTCGAAGGTCTCGACGCCCTCGGGGAAGTGACCGCACATGATCACCGAGTGGGTCCAGACGTTGCGGGTGAAGTTGGCGATGACGTTGGCCAGCAGCGTCGTCGGGCCCGACAGGGTGACCATAGAGACGAGCGGGTGGGCGACGTAGTCCTTGAACGCCTGGCGGCGGACCTTGGCGACCGTACGCTTCGCCGCCATCTGCCACTCGGCGGACGGGCGGCGGCCCTTCTTCTTCTGCCGGATCACCCGGCCGAGCTCGAGGTCGTACATCGCGATCCCGTACTCGAAGATGCACATGTTGATGAAGTTCATCGCGGGCTGGAACAGGCTCGCCGGCGTCCAGCGCTGCTCCTCGTCGACGCGCATGATGCCCCAGCCGAGGTCGTTGTCCTTGCCGACGATGTTCGTGTAGGTGTGGTGCAGCTCGTTGTGGGAGTGCTTCCACCCCTCGCTCGTCGAGGCGTTGTCCCACTCCCACACGGTGGAGTGGATCTTCGGGTCACGCATCCAGTCCCACTGGCCGTGCATGATGTTGTGGCCGATCTCCATGTTGTCCAGGATCTTGGCGATCGAGAGACCGACGGTGCCGACGACGAACGCCGGCGGGAAGATGCTCGCGAGCAGGACGGCACGGGAGCCGAGCTCCAGCGAGCGCTGGACCTTGATGACCTTGTGGATGTAGGCAGCGTCGCGCTCACCGCGGGTGTCGATGACCTCTTGGCGGATGGCGTCGAGCTCGCGGCCGAGCTGCTCGATGTCGTCGCGGGTCAGGTGGGCGATCGGGCCGGTGTAGGCCGGGGCATCAGGTGCGATGGTCATGACTGTCTCGCTCTCGTCTTGTGGGGGATGCCTCAGGAGGCAGGGTGGTCGATGACGCACTCGCCGGCGGCGGCGGAGATGCAGGTCTGGATGGGTACCCCGTCGGGGCCGGTCTCACCCGGGCGGGCGACGGTGAGCTCGCCGTTGCGGAGGTCGCGGACGGCGCCCTCCTTCATCGGGAGCACACAGCCGAAGCAGATGCCCATACGGCAACCGCTCGGCATGAGGACGCCGGCCTCTTCGGCGGCGTCGAGGATCGGCTTGTCACCAGGTGCGTCGACGGTCTTGCCGGTGAAGGCGACCGTGCCGCCCTCGCTGGTCACCACGGTGGCCAGACGGAACTGCTCGGTCTGGAGCGGCAGGCCCGCCTCGTCGTACCAGGCCTGGAGGTTGTCGAGGAGACCGGCGGGACCGCAGGCGTACGCCTTGCGCTC
The DNA here is from genome assembly GCF_044744805.1 of Nocardioides sp. NPDC087217. Classification (NCBI taxonomy): domain Bacteria; kingdom Bacillati; phylum Actinomycetota; class Actinomycetes; order Propionibacteriales; family Nocardioidaceae; genus Nocardioides; species Nocardioides sp. NPDC087217. The sequence continues at coordinate 420,732 of NZ_JBIUZB010000005.1, read as the reverse complement.
CCTCAGGTCGGGGACGAGCTCGGTGAGGGTGTCGATGTCGATGCGGCCCTCGGTGCCGGTGTAGCGGGTGACGAGGCGGATCGCGCCGGCCTCGGCGAGGGACTCGAGGTTGCGGATGAAGATCGAGTCCGGGCGGCTCGGGGCGACATGGACGACGGTGACGTCGAGCCGCTGGTGCTCGACGACGCCCTCGTCGGTGACCGGGAAGAGGTTGCGCAGCATCCCGATGACCGGAGTCACGCCGGAGCCGGCGGTGACCATCAGGAACTTGTGGCCGCGCAGGTCGCTGGGCAGGACGAAGTCGCCGGCCGCCTGCTCGAGGTGGACGATCTTGCCGGGGCGCAGGCGGCGCACCAGGTGGCTGGAGACCTTGCCGTCGGGCACGGCCTTGACGGTGATCGAGATGAGGCCGTCCTTGCGGGGGCCGTGGGTCAGGGAGTAGGCGCGCCAGTGGCGTACGCCGTTGACGTCGACGCCCACGCGGACGTACTGACCCGGGGTGTGGCCGTTCCAGTCGGCTCCCGGCTTGATCTCGATGGTGGCCGCGTCGGCGGTCTCCGGAGTGACCTTGACGACGCGTCCTCGCAGGTCAGCGCCGGGTCGGAGGGGGTTGAACATGTCCAGGTAGTCGGCCGGCGCCAGGGGCGTGGCGATCGTCTCGGCGACCTCCCACACCTTGCGGGAGAGCCTCTCCCGCAGCGCGGGTCGCCTGACCTCGCCCGGGGCGAACAGGGCGGGGGATGTAGAGATCTCAGCCATGTATCCATAGTGCTACTTATTCGAGGTAAACTCCTGTGTTAGCGACGTGAATCTGATAGGCGGATTTATACGTGACGAACAAAAGTTCCCGAGATGTGCCGGCTCTTTCGTCCTATGACGTCCATCTGACGCCCGAGGTCGTCGCCTCGATCCGTGCTGTGCTCCCCCAGGTCGGCGACGACGTGGTCGCCGCGATCATCGCCGAGGTGCCTCCCTACCAGGACGCGCTCTCGGGACACATGGGCGAGACCATCCGGAACGCGGTCGGCGTAGCACTGGGCGGATTCTTGTCGCTCGCCTCCGGGGCGGGCCTGGCCTCAGACGTGTCAGCCGCGACGCCGCCTGCGGTCCAGGGTGCCTATGACCTGGGCCGCGGCGAGGCGAGGAGCGGGCGGACGATGGAGGCCCTGCTGGCGGCGTATCGTATCGGCGCCCGAGTGGCCTGGCGAGAGCTCGCGAGCAAGGCCGTCGAAGGCGGTATGGAACCGGCGATGCTGGTGGAGTTCTCCGCACTGGTCTTCGCCTGGATCGACGAGATCTCGGAGGCCTCGGCGGCCGGGCATGCCGACGAGCGCGCCACGACCGGACGCGTACGCCGGCAGCTGCGCGAGCGGCTCGCCCGCAAGCTGCTGGCCGAGACGACCCCGGAGGAGCTCGACGACGCGGCCGTGCGGGCCGAGTGGACCCCGCCGAGCACGCTGACCGCCGTGCTCGTCCCCAACTCCCAGGTCGGCACCATCCTCGCCAAGGTCAACCAGGGCACCCTGGAGCACGACGACCTGCGCGATCTCGACGACCACACCCTGCTGCTGGTCCCCGACGCGCACGGACGCCGGCGCCGGGCACTGATGAAGGCGCTGGAGGGTCGCCGGTCGATCGCCGGCCCGGCCAAGCCCTGGCGCGAGGCCCGGGTCTCGTACGAGCGTGCCCGCCGCGCCCACGACGCGGGCCTCGGCTCCGACACCGAGCAGCACCTGGTCGAGCTGGTCCTCTCCGCCGACGCCGATGCCCGCGAGGACCTGCGCGCCCAGGTCCTCGCCCCGTTGGCCGACCTGCGCCCCGCCACCGCCGAGAAGCTCACCGAGACCCTCCGCTCCTGGCTCCTCCACCAGGGCCGGCGCGACGAGGTAGCCGCCGATCTCTTCATCCACCCCCAGACCGTCCGCTACCGGATGGGGCAGCTACGCGACGTCTACGGGGACCGGTTGGACGACCCCGCGATGCTCCTCGCCCTCACGGTCGCCCTCGGCTGAGCGCTGCCGGGTCAGGCCTCACCGTTCCGCGGGTCCTCGCCGACGAGGCCGTCGATGGACTCGCGGATCAGGTCGGCGTGACCGGTGTGGCGGGCGTACTCCTCGATCATGTCGGCGACGTAGCGGCGGGCGTTGGCCTCGACCTGCCACTCAGGGTTGGTCGCCAGCGTGTCCATCCCGTTCCTGCCGAGGGCCTCGGCGATCGACCTGCGGGACCTGGCGACCGCACCCTCCCACAGCTCCATCAGCCCATCGGCGGTGTCCTCGGCCTCGGTCTTCCAGTCCCAGCCCTCCTCGTCCGGGCCGTATTGCGCCCAGACGTCCGGGTAGCCGTTGCCGGCGAGGACCGCGGTGAAGTAGTGGTCCTCACAGAACGCGAGGTGCTTGAGGAGCCAGCCGAGCGTGATCTTCGACGGCTCCAGTCGCTGGCGAAGCTGCTCGTCGGTCAGCCCGCCACACTTCCAGGCGAACGTACGCCGGATCCGGTCGAGGGTGCTGAGCAGCGTCCCGGTCTCGTCCATGACCGGGGTCATCTCGATCGTCATGCCGCTCACGCTAGGCCGGGTTCCGGACGTAAGCCTTCCGATTAGCGGAACTGCGTAGCCGTGGGAGCGGCATGCGAACCCGGCTAACTGGGTACCGCGCCAGGCATGACTGACGCCACTGCCTATCGGTCCATGACAGCAACGACGCTGCAGACCGCAGCGACGGTCGTGGCCGGAACGTTCCTGCTCGTCGGAGTCCTCGGGTTCATCCCGGGCGTCACCACCGACTATGACTCGATGACCTTCGCCGGCCACGAATCCACCGCCCTGCTCCTCGGCATCTTCCAGGTGTCGATCCTGCACAACATCGTGCATCTCCTGTTCGGGATCGCCGGGCTCGTCCTGGCCACCTCGTGGAGCGGAGCCCGCGCCTACCTGATCGCCGGCGGGGCGATCTACATGGTCCTGCTGATCTACGGCGTGGCCGTCGACCACGGCAGCAGCGCGAACTTCGTACCCGTCAACAGCGCCGACAACTGGCTTCATCTGGTGCTAGGCGTGGGGATGCTGGCGCTCGGCCTGGGACTGGGGCGAACAACGGATCGACCCGGCGCACTCTGAATGGAACGCACGAGCGTGTGGCTGGCCACGGCCGAAAGGCCGCGGTCCGCCACGCCGGAATCGGGTCGGAAGGCTGATCTCGCGGTCGATGTGGCCGTGGTGGGCGGAGGCATCGTCGGGTTGACGACTGCCCTGCTCGCCCAGCGGCGCGGCCTCCAGGTCGCCGTGCTGGAGGCGGCGACCGTGGGTGGAGGCACCACGGGGTACAGCACCGGAAAGGTGACCGCGCAGCACGGGCTGATCTATACCGAGCTGGTCGAGCGGCACGGCGAGGACGACGCCCGGCTGTACGCCAGCGCGATGCGCGCCGGGGTCGAGCAGGTCGCCGACCTCGCCACGGAGCTGGAGATCAGCTGCGACCTGACCCGAGCGCCGGCGCTGGCCTATACCCGGCAGCCGGAGCAGCGGTCCCGGATCGAGGATGAGGCGAGCGCCGCTGCTCGGCTCGGGCTCCCCGCACGGGTGACCGACCGAACCGACCTGCCCTTCGATGTCGAGGCCGCGGTTGCGTTCGACGACCAGATCCACTTCCACCCCGGCAGATACCTGGCGGGCCTCGCCGACGCGTTCACCGCGGCCGGCGGGCAGCTACGCGAGGGAACGCGGGTCATCGACATCGATGAGCAGAGCGACCGAACCGTCCAGCTCACCACCCACGCCGGGACGGTGGTGGCCGACAAGGTGGTCGTCGCTTCACTGCTCCCGCCCGGCCTGCTCGGCGGCTACTTCGCGCGAACCAGGCCCTCCCGCTCCTACGGGTTGGCGGTCCGCCTGCGCGACCCGGCGCCGACCAGCATGGCGATCGGCATCGACTCGCCCAGCCGCTCGACCCGGCCCTGGCTGGACCCCGGCCCGAACGGCCTGATCGTGGTCGGCAACGGCCACGAGACCGGTGCCGAGCCCGACACCGAGGCGATGTACGCCGACCTCGAGAGCTGGGCCCGCACCACCTTCGACGTCGAGGAGATCGACTACCGCTGGTCATCGCAGGACTACTTCACCCCGGACCGGTTGCCCTACGTCGGCTACCCACCGACGAGCGAGATGATCCTGGTGGCCACCGGCTTCCAGAAGTGGGGCCTGAGCAGCGGGACCGCGGCCGCGATGATGCTCGCCGATCTTCTCGCCGGCACCGACAACCCGTGGCTACCGGTGTTCGACGCGAGCCGGATCGGCGACGTCCGGAGCGTCGGCCGACTCATCAAGGACAATCTGAAGGTCGGCGAGGAGCTCGTTGCGGGCCGCCGCCACGACCCTGAGGCCCGCCCCGCCTCCGAGCTGCAACCGGGCCAAGGCGGCCTGGTCGACCTCGACGGCGACACCGTCGGCGGCTACCGGGACCCGGCGGGCGCCTTGCACACGGTGAGCCCCAAGTGCAGCCACCTCGGCTGTCCCCTGCACTGGAACCAGGCCGAGACCAGCTGGGACTGCACCTGCCACGGGTCCCGGTTCTCCCCTGACGGCTCCGTCCTGGACGGGCCCGCCGTCAGACCGCTCGCCCGACCCGGCACCCACGATCCCGATCCGGCTTGACCTCAAGCCGACATGAGCACCGACGCTGGTGCCATGAAGTTCACCGACACGCAGCTCCGCTACCTCCGCACCCAGCCGCTGGGCAGGCTCGCGACCCTTGCCCCCGACGGCGGCCTGCAGAACAACCCCGTGGGGTTCACGATCGACGAGGAGCACCGGATCATCATCGGCGGCTACGAGATGGGCCGATCACGGAAGTTCCGGAACGCCCAGAAGCACGCCAAGGTGGCCTTCGTGGTCGACGATCTCGAGTCCACCAACCCGTGGAAGCCGCGGATGGTCGAGATCCGCGGCACCGCCGAGGCGCTCACGGACGTGGACCCGCCGATGCCGGGGACCTCACGGGAGGTCCTCCGGATCACGGCGGACTCGATCAGGGACTACGGTCTCGGTGACTGACTCAGCGCTTCCGGAACAGCCGGGGCGGCACCAGCGAGAGTGGGTTGATCGCCGCCCGGATGCGCTGCCATCTGGTGCGTGAGTCGGAGATCGATGAGCGAAGCGTGCCGACCTGCTCCCAGAAGGCTGCGACCTCGTCGTCCTGCGGCCCGGCCTCGCCGAACATGGTGGTGTCGGTGAGCAGCGCCAGACCTGGCGCACCGTCCATGCCCGGCGACGCGGACAGCGCGGAGGCCTGCTCGCGGCGGGTGGCGCCGACGGGCACCCCGACCCCGAAGTCACGGGCGTGGTCGAGCGTCTCGCGCCAGCCACCGGAGAGACGGGCGACCGGAGTCCCGCGCGTGCGCCGGCGATGTCGCCGCCAGATCTTGGCGCCGATGATCGCCCCGCACAGGGCTGCGATGAGCAGCAGCGGGATGCCGACGTACGTGAAGACGGCGATCAGCCAGCCCGGCAGCGTGAACCCGTCGGGCCGGGAGTTGGCCTTCTGGTTGACCGACTCGTCCAGCGGGTCGCCGGAGGTCGCGGGCGGGCGTACGGGCGCCGGCGGCGGGACGACCTTGCCGGTGACGAGCTCCTCGGGCTGAGGCGCGTTCTGCTCGGGCGGCTTCTCGGTGTTCATGAACTCGGACCAGTCTAGGGTGGCCCAGGACCCGTCCGACATCCGCAGCTCGACCCAGGCGTGCATGTCCTTGCCCTGGACGACGCCGTCGGAGCCGACGACGGCACCCAGGACCACCCGGGCCGGGACGCCGACCTGGTTGGCCAGGATCGCCATCAGCGCGGCGTACTGCTCGTCGTTGCCGGCGAGCTGGCCGCCCTTGGCGGTGAAGTCGGCGAGACGACGCAGGGAGTGGCCGGCCGGGTACTGCTGGTTGGGCGGCTCCCCGTCGGTGTAGGTGCCCTCCTCCTTCAGCTTCTCCGCCACCGCCAGGGCGTTGGTGATCGGCGAGTCACCACCACCGGCGTACTCGGCGGCGAGCGCCTGGAACTGGGCGGCCTCGTCGCCGATCGGCGACCCGCCCGACCAGGTCTCGCTCTTCTCCCCGACCTTCTCGTCGGCGACCGAGGCGGTGAAGGAGTAGGAGTCGCCGGGCTTCAGCGCCGACGGCAGGACACCGGTGGACGTCGCCAGGTTGTAGCGGAACGAGTCGGCGTCGGGACCGTCGAACGAGATGTGCGTCAGCGCGGTCGGCAGCGGCACCCAGACGCCGCCGAAGTCCTCCCCGATCGTGATCGTGCCGCGCACCTGCTTGCCGTCGGCGAGCGGGTTGCGCAGCGTCGAGCTGATCTTCTGGAAGGTGTCGTCGGGACCTTCGGTCTCGCCGGAGTCGTTGGCCGCGCGCCAGACGGTGCCGTCGTACGAATCCATCGCTGCGACCCGGACCCGGGTGCCCTCGGGCAGGCCCGAGACGGTGAACAGGTCCTTCTCGTAGAGCCGGCGGTCGTCCTCGGGCGTCTGGTAGCCCTTGGTGTAGACCCGGAAGCCGGCCAGGGGCGACGGGTACTGCCCGACGTTGAAGGGCGGCTCGATCTCACCGCGCAGCACGGTGCGCTCGGGCGCGAGACCCGGGAGCAGCGGCCCTGCGAGGAACGCCAGCCCGGCCGCGCCGAGGCACAGGGCGGCTCCGATCGCGGTCCGTGAGAGGCGTCGGCCGCCGGCGGCGAGGGCACGAGCCCGCATCCCGCGGATGCACAGCCAGGTGATCGCGATCGCTCCGAAGAGCGCGCCGAGCAGAGCGGTCTTGGACGGGTCCTGGACGCCGAGCAGGATCACGCCGGCCATCAGCGCGAACGCGACGAGCACCGGCGGCAGCGCCGCCTTCATCCGCACTGCCAGCGCGAAGCCGACACAGCCGGCGACGAGACCGAGGATGTAGGGGATCGTCAGCAGCGCCCCGCCGTCGACCGGCGGCAGCGTGGTCAGCAGTCGCTTCCAGCCGTGCACGGAGTTGTCGGCGAGGGTGCCGATCGTGTCGGGCACCGGGAGGAACGAGAGGTCGCCGATCCCGTGTAGCGCGACCGCGCCACCGAGCACGAAGAAGGCGGCCAGGAGCCCGACGGCCAGCACGACCACCGGCTGTCCGCGGCCGACGAAGGCGATGAGGATCCCGAGCAGCAGCCCGGCGACGCCGGCGACCAGGTAGGTCCAGCCGGCGTAGGTGTCGTCGAAGCCGAGGAAGGCGATGGTGCCGAGAAGGAACAGCAGGAGGGCGTCGACGGCGTGGTGCTTCTTCATCCGGACAACCCCTTCGACAGCACGATCGGCAGCTGGTCCAGGTCGGGCAGGGTGAGCATCGGCAGGTCGGCGACGGCCTTGAAGCCGGCGCGCTGCGAGGTGTCGACCCGTACGGCGACGGTGGTGGCATCGACCGAGAACTGGCCGGCCGCGCGCTGCAGCGCGACGAACTCCGGGTAGCGCCCGGTCACCAGCATCACCAGCGACGCGTCCGGCGCCTGCCGGGCGGCCTCGGCGGTGATCTCGATCAGGTTGGTCTGCTGCGGCTTCGCCCGGGAGCAGGCGTCCAGAGCCGTACGCCCTCCCCCGCTCGCCGCGGTGGCGCGCACCATCAGCACGTCGCCGGTCGCGAACGAGACGTCGAACTCGTCCAGGATCCCGCGCCGCAGCAGGGATCCCGCGATCGACATCGCGGTCTCGTACTCGTCCTCGCTGTCGTAGGACATCGGCGAGGAGTCGACGATGACGACGATGTGGGAGCGGCGGGTGTCGAGGAACTGGCGCACGAGCAGCTGCCCGTGGCGTGCCGAGGAGCGCCAGTGGATGTGGCGCAGGTCGTCGCCGGGGACGTACTCACGCAGCGCGTGGAAGGCGAGGTCGCTCATCGAGGTGTTCTGTGCCGTGGACCCCTCGAGGTCACGGACCAGACCGACCCCGAAGGGCTCCAGGTGGGTGGTGCGCGGGTGGACGAACACCTCGGTGCGGTCGGTCCACTCCTGCACGCGCCGGAAGAGGCCGAGGGGGTCGCCGCGTACCGTCCGGACGGGACCGACGTCGATCACGCCGCGGCGCTGGGTCGGCACCACGAACAGCTCGGTGTGCTCGGCGCCGGGGAGCAGCATCGGCAGGTCGTACGTCACCCCACCGGCTCCGATGGGGAACTCCAGGCTCGTCGAGACGAGCGGACCGCGCGCCTCGTTGCGGGCCCGCAGCTCGCCGGTCAGCGCCTGGCCCACGGCGACGCGCGGCGGCTCGACCACGGTCGCCACTGCGAGCCGGGTGCGTCCGATCATGAAGAAGGCCGCACCGATCACGAGGAACAGCGCCGCCATCGCCACCACGGCCGCCTCGATCCAGCCGAGCGCGGTCGCGGCGACCCAAGCCAGCGCGCCGAGGAGCAGCACACCCCAGCCGATCGAGGTCACCGTGCCGAACCACGGACGGACCCGGTCGGCGACGAACGAGTAGACCGAACCCGCCCCGGACGCTACCGGGGCGAGTCGTTTCCGCAGGTCAGCAACGGTGTTGCGGACACTGAGCCTGCTCATCTCAGGCGACACGCTCAGTGGGAGCCGGGACCGAGGTGAGCAGGTCGCCGATGACGTCCTCGACCGTGATGCCGTTGAACATCGCCTCGGGGTCGAGGATCAGGCGGTGGCAGAGCACCGGCTCGGCCAGCGACTTGACGTCGTCGGGCAGCACCTGGGAACGGCCCTCAGCGAGCGCCCACACCTTGGCGGTGCGCACCAGGGCGAGGCAGCCACGCATGGAGGCGCCGAGACGTACGTGCTTGTGGCGACGCGACTCGTCGACCAGCGCAGAGACATATGCGACGATCGCGGGGTCGATGTAGACCTGGTCGGCCATCTCGGCCATCTGGGTGACCGTCGGGGCGGTGATGATCGGGGTGACCAGGGTGGCGCGGTCACGGACCGAGGAGTTCATCAGCAGCTCGACGGTGGCGTTCTGGTCGGGGTAGCCGACCGACGTCTTCATCAGGAAGCGGTCCAGCTGCGCCTCGGGCAGCCGGTACGTCCCGGCCTGCTCGATCGGGTTCTGGGTCGCGATCACCATGAACGGGCGGCCGACCTCGCGGGTGGCGCCGTCGACGGTGACCCGGCCCTCCTCCATGACCTCCAGGAGCGCCGACTGGGTCTTCGGGGAGGCGCGGTTGATCTCGTCGGCCAGCACGATCGAGTGGAAGATCGGACCAGGGTGGAACTCGAAGGCGCCCTTGCCCTGGTCGTAGACGGTCACGCCGGTGACGTCGGACGGGAGCAGGTCCGGCGTGAACTGGATGCGGGCGTGCGAGCCCTGGACCGTGTTGGCCAGCGCGCGGGCGAGCTGGGTCTTGCCCGTGCCCGGGTAGTCCTCGAGGAGCAGGTGGCCCTCGGAGAGCAGCGCGGTCAGCACCAGGCGGATCACGTTGCGCTTGCCCAGCACCGCCTTCTCGACGTTGTCGGCAAGCTTCTCGAAGGTCTCGTGGAACCAACGAGCCTGCTCGGTCGTGACGGTCATTTCTTCTCTCCTACCACGTAACGTTCTTCGAAAGAGTGGGTCGACCCGACGTCGTGCAGGTCACCCTGAACGGGGTGTTCGCGCCGACCCAGCCCCGGCCGCTGCCCGAGCCCTTGCCATTGCTCCCGATGGTCACGTTCCAACGCGAGCTGGTGGAGTTGGTGCTGCACTCCCAGGTCTTGCCCGGGAAGGCGAGGTCGGTGATGGTCGAGCCGACGTACCAGCAGGTGCCGCCACAGGCGACGTCCGGCTCCGGACACGATGCGCCCGTGCACTCACCGGCCTTGTTCACCTCGAGGATCGGATCCGGCGGCGGGTCGGTCCGCACCGTGACCGAGTCGGACTTGCTCGCCCGCGGCGAGTCACTGATGGTCACGGTGTAGGTGTAGGACGTGTTCCATTCGGGCGCGGTGTCCGTACCCGAGCGGCTACCCGCACCGGTGCCGGTGCCGAACTGGGCGACCTCGGTGCCACCGCGCTTGACGGTGACGGTCGCCGCCTTGCCGTTCGGGTTGTAGTTGACGCTCCAATTGACCTTGTTGCCGTCGACGCTCGCCGAGATCGACGGTGTGCCCAGCGGACCGTAGGTGGTCACGTTCTTCGACGACCAGGCGCCGCAGGATGCCCCGGCACCGGTGCCGCCGGAGGAGTCGTTGCAGGCGCGCAGCTGGACGGCCGTCGAGGTGCCGTTGGTGAAGCCGGTGATCGTCTTGGTCTGCTGACCGGCGCCCTCGGGCGAGTAGGTCCAGCTCCCGCAGGAGGAGCCGTTGCGCAGGCACTCGACCCGGTTGGTCTTGCCGTGCGAGGCCTGCGGCGTGAAGACGATCTCGGCCGTGCCGTTGGCCCCGGTCGGGGTCGCGCTGGCGAAGGAGACCGCCTCGGGCGTCGCCGCGGCCTCGACCTTGCCGCCAGCGGAGTAGCTGGAGATGTGCGCCTCCGGCGAACCACCGGCACTGGTCTCGCGCGGCGAGGTCGCCTCGGCGTTGCGGGCCCTGACGGCGTAGGTGTAGATCGTGCCGTCGTTGGCGACGTCGTCGCGGCAGCTGGTCTCCGTCACCCAGGAGCAGACGATCTTCTCACCGGTGCCGCCGGTGCGGCGTACCTCATAGGTGACCGGGGCAGGGCCGTTGGCCGCGACCGGGCTCCACGAGACCGTCACGGCCTTGCCGGAGTTGTTGGCCGTGTTGGCCCACTCGAAGGTCGGGGTCGCCGGGGTGTCCGGCTTGCCGGCACCCATCCCCTCGACGGTCGCCGTCGGACCCTTGTTGGTCTTGACGCCCTTGTCGTTGAGCGGAACGACGGTGAACTGGACCGGGTCGCCGTTGGAGCTGACTGCCGCCGCATACGTCGTCTGACCTGCGGAGATGTCCTTGATGCCGCCGCCGGGCCAGCTGATCCGGTATTTCTGCACGTCCGAGCAGTCGCACGGCGCCGGCTTGCTCCAGCTCAGCTCGACCTGGTGGTCACGCTGGCGGGTGACGCGGAGGTTCTGCACCGGACCGGTGTAGGCGTCGGGCTCACCCTCGGCCGAGTTGCTCCACTCACGGCTCGGGCCGACGGAGTTCACCGCGCGCACGCGGAAGTCGTAGACGACGCCGTTCTTCAGACCGGTGATCCGGCACGAGGTCGACGGGCAGTCCTGGACGTGGTCGCCGTTGGCCTCCACCTCGTAACGCTGGATCGGGTCGTCACCGTTGTCCTTCGGCGCGTTCCACGACAGCGCGACCACGTTGGAGAGGAAGTCGGAGGTCGTACGCAGCCCCGTCGGCGCGCCGGGGACGTCGATGACGTCCACCTCGATGACGCCGGTGGCCTTGACCCGTTTGGAGTCCTTGCCGGAGTCGCTGACCTCGATCGCGTAGCGGTAGTGGCCGTGGCCCTCCTCAGGCGTGTTGAAGGTGATCTTCGAGCCGCTCGCCTTGCCCATGTCGGGCGAGTCGCCGTCGACCGGGTCGAGCTTGGTGACCACGATCTCCTGCGACTCCGACGGCACCGGTGTCTGCAGATAGTCGGCCAGGTCGATGGCGACCGTCTTCCCGGCCTCGGTCTGCAGCGGCTTGATCGGCGAGAGCGACGGCGCCGGCAGCGCGATGACGGTGACCAGGAGCTGTCCGGTCGCGTCCGTGCCCTCGACGCCGATCTCCAGGGCGCCCTGGGCGCCGGCGTCGGCGTGCTCGGCGGTGAGCCGCAGGCCACCGTCCTCGGGCTTGACCTCGACCCCGTCGAGCCCGTCGCCGACCTCGGCGGTGAAGTCGAGGTCGTCGGCGTCGCCCGGATCAGCGGTCCACACGTGGCAGATGGCGGCGATGTCGACCAGCGCGCCGTTGCCGCTCTCCGGGACCTCGACCGGGGTGCTCGGACAGTTGATCTCCGGCTCCTCCTTGCCGATCTGGACCGGCAGCGAGATCACCGAGAGGTGGGCGTCGGCGGAGGTGATCTTCTCGCGGTCGGCGACCTCGAACGTGAGGGTCGCCGGACCCTTGGTCTCGCCGGCGGTGACCTTGACGGTCGTCGCGGTGGTGTCGCCGGTGTTGAGCATGCCCTCGGGAGCGGCCACGATCTTGTCGGTCGTGGTCAGCACGACCGGGTCGCCCTCGGGGTCCTCGACGTAGTCGGTGATGTCGACGTTCTTCGTCTCGCCAGGGTTGAGCTGGAGCTCGGAGCCCGGCTTCAGGTAGGGGGCGTCCTTGGGACGCGCGGGGACGTAGATCGAGCCGACCGCCTGGGCGCCGTCGGGGTCGGTGACCCGGTAGGTCCACACCCGGGTGTTGTCGCCGACCGGCAGGGTGACCTTGCCGTCGTCGATCTTCGGCTTGGACTCGTCCTCGCCGACCGAAGGACCCTTGACCGCGTCGACGGTGAGGTCCTCGAGCGAGTCGTCGATGTCGGTCACCTTGGTCATCACGTCGACGGTGGTGGTCGACGAGTCGCCCTCGGGATGGGCGACCACGATCCCTGCCATCGGCGGGTTGTCGTAGCCCTCCTGATAGCGGATCGCGAGCTCGCCGGTGTCCTCGTGGAGACCCGTGGTGGCGCGGTAGGGGACGTGCTGGAACGGCTCCCCGGAACCACCCTGGACGGTGACGATGCCGTCGGAGCGCTGCTTGACGTTGGAGCCCTCGGTCGCGTCGGTCGAGGCGAGGTGCAGCTCGGTCCCCGGCGTACGCAGGTCGTTGGCGAGCACGTCGTAGGTCAGCTTCTTGGCGGGGTCGAGCGTGACCAGGTCGTCGACGGCGACCGGCCGCTGGGGCGCGCCGGGCGCGACGACGGCGACCCGCACGGTGCCGGTCGCGACCGCACCGAACGGGTCGCTGACCTCGTAGGTGAACTCGTCGGTGCCGGCGGCGTTGGGGAAGGCCTGGTAGGTGATCGTGTTGGCGCCGTGGGCAAGGACGCGGCCGTAGGCGGGGGCACTGTTGATCCTGGTCACCGAGACCGAGTCGCCGTCGGGGTCGGTGCCGACCGTGGGCAGCCGCAACGTGACCTCGTCGCCCTGGACCACCCGCGACTCCAGCGCCTTCGGCGCGGGCGCGGAGTTGTCCGCCTTCTTCTTAGGCAGCGGCTTGACGTGGATGCGGATGTTGCCCGAGGAGTGCTCCGCGGAGGGGTCGCCGGTGTTCTGCACGACGTAGCGGACATCGACGTCGACCGGCCCCTTCACGTCATCAGGGGCGACGTAGCGGACCCGGTTGCCGTCGATGTAGGCCTCGCCGACCGTGGGCTGGCCCAGGACCTGCAGCTGTCCCTTGGTCTCGATGGTCTGGTCGACGACCAGGCCGACCGGGTCACCCGAGGGCGTCGAGTCGTTGTCGAGGACCGGGATCGAGACGGAGTCGGCGGCCCGGACCGTGGCCTCGTCGTCGACCGCCTCGGGGGCGTTCTCGGCGCCGCGCAGCGCTGGTCGCTGGCTCACCGTCACCGATCCCTCGGCCTCGGCCGCGCCGTTGCTGATCGTGTAGCGGATCGCCTGGGTGGACGGGTCCATGTCGGGCTTGGACGCCTGGATCCGCAGCCAGCGCCCGTCGAGCACGGCGACCGTCAGGTCGCTGTCGCCGACCGGCTCGGCATGGGTCACGGCGAGGAGCCGGCCCCGGGAGTCGTAGTCGTTGGCCAGGACGTCGAGGGTGCGGGTCGAGGTGCCGAGGACGGCGGTCGTGTCCGGGGTCGCGATCGGCTCGTCCGCCGCCTGGGAGGCGGGTTTGACGTCGACGCGGATCTTCGCCGCGGCGGGCTTCGCAGCCCCGAAGCCGGCGTTGTAGCTGAGCTGGTAGGTGCCCGGCGAGCTCCCTCTGGCCCGCACCACGCCGGTCTCCCGGTCGGTGCTCACCTCGAGGCCGCCCTTGGGCGGGACGTCGCCGGCGAGGGTGAGGGTCGCGTCGAGGTTGGACGGGTCGGCGCCGGGGATGTCGTTGTCGAGCGGGCGGATCGTCACCCAGGAGCCCTGGGTGCCCTCGGCGACGTCGTCCTTCGGCTCCGGGGAGGCGGTGGTCGCTCCGGCGACGATGTTGATCCGCACCTTGTCCTTCGACGGCTTGCCGCCGGTGCTGACCTGGTAGCCGAGGTTCTCGCTGCCCGAGGCGTCCGCGGCGGCGGTGTAGCGCAGCAGCCCGTCGGGGGTCACGCTGGCCTTGCCCTTGGACGCGGTCGGGGACTGGGCGGTGACCGGGTCGCCGTAGCGCTCGTCGCGCCAGTCGCCGACGACCGGGATCTCCACGGTGCCGCCGGCCGCGACGGTGTAGTCGGTCGGCGTGTAGTGCTCGCGCAGCGTCGGCTTGCCGGTGCCGCCCGAGCCCTCGATGCTGAGCTCGACGCTGGCGTCGTCCTGGCCTGCCTTGCCCTTCATCCCGTCGTCGACCGTGTATTTGAAGCTGGTCTTCTTCCCCTGCGCCGACTCGGGGGCGGTCACCAGGACCGACTGCCGGTCGGGGGCGATGGTGGCCTCGACGCCCTTGACGGAGGCCTCGCCGACCGAGACCACACTCAGGATCGAGTCCTTGGCCGAGGAGTCGTTGTCGAGGACGTGCAGGACCGTGGTGCGTCCGGCGCGGGCACCGAGCTGGTCGTCCTTGGCCTTCGGCGCCTGGGCGGCCTTGGTCTGCTGCTGCTGCTTGTCCTTCTTCTGGTTCTGCTTCTGGGTCTGCGGCTGGAACGCCTCCCAGTTGGAGATCTTCTTGATGTCGGCGCCGTCGATCTCCCAGACATCGCCGTTGCGCAGGTCGTTGAGCACCAGCTGGCCACGGTTGACCCGGAACTCCAGCTCGGCGGCGGGGCCGAGCGTCGGGATCTCGCCCAGGATCGGCTCGCCCTCGCCGCACTGGGTCACCACCGAGCCGGTCGAGCCGTTGGCCCAGGCACCGAAGATGCAGTCGCCGAGACGTACGGGGGCCGCCGGGTCGCCGGCGGACTCGGCGATACGGCGGATCTCACCGTTGCGCAGGTCGACGGCCTTGAGGCCCTCCCCGTCACCGACGATGACGTCCTTGGCGTTGACGGAGGGCTGCTGGAGGACCGCGCTCTCCGCGGTGTCACCGAAGTCGACGGCGATGTCGGAGCCCTTGGAGGCGCCGAGCAGCCAGCCGGCCTGGTCGAGGGTGATGACATCGTCACCGACGACGGTCGCCGAGGTCGGTGTCTCCGCGTACTCCGGAGCCTTCGGGAGCTTGGTCTCCTCGGGGTCGGCGAACCGCTCACCGTCCGGGGCGAAGGCGGTCAGCGTCCGCTTGGCGGCCGAGACGGCGTACGCGGTCCCGTCGGTGCCGATGGTCAGCACCGCGTCGGCACCGACCGTCTCGGTGGGCTTCGCGGAGCCGGAGAGGTCGGAGAGGTCGCCGACGCCGGCGGTCGGGTCGACGGAGGTGAGCCAGACCTTGCCGGTCTTCTGCTCGGCGACGCCGATGGTGTTGCCACCCATCACCACGCGGCTGTCCTTCACGGTCACCGCGTCGTCATCGATGCCTTCGGCGAGCTTGGTGTTGACCGGCGTGATGGTGCGGGCGTCGCGGTCGACGGAGGCCACCGCGATGCCGTTCTGCACCACGTCGAGGCCGGCACGCTCGGACCTGGACCCGGTCTCGTTGCCTGCCCAGACGACACCGTCGAGCTGGGCGACGGGGCGGTTCTGGCGGCCCAGGGTGCCCCAGGACTGGTTGGTCACCCAGATGCCGCCGTCGTCGAGATCGGCCTTGTGCACGGGGTAGCCCGTCGACTGGATCGCGTAGACGGTCAACCCGCTCGCAACGACGGCAAGAGCTGCCCAGGACGCGATGGAGGTCCGATGACGCCGCATCCACCCGGGCGCCATCCCGAAACGTGCCACCAAGACTCTCCCCAAGTCCTTCCATGCCAAATGGCCAGCCGACGCGAAAAGCCTGGCTTACTCTAGGCGCGCCTCAGGGTAAGAAGCCACACGAACTAGCCAAACGTGGCACACGGCTCAGTGAACACGCTCACCGATACCGTACGGGATGTTCTAAAGTGTCCGCTTCCAGCACCACTATTTCGCATCCTGCCTGGGATGTCTCGATACATGGCTCCGCAAAGGAACAGCATGACCGCTTACCCAGCCCTGCGTGCCGCGGGAGCGACTGATGTCGGCCGGGTCCGCGAGGTGAACGAGGACTCGTTCGTCATGCTGCCCGCGGTGGCCGTCGTCGCCGACGGGATGGGCGGTCATGCCAGTGGCGACGTCGCCAGCGCTCTCGCGGTGGAGACCTTCCAGAGCCGCTTCGCGACCATCTGCCCGGTTCCCGAGGACATCCAGGACGCCGTCCACGCCGCCAACTCCGCGATCACCTCGGAGGCGGCTCGCAACTCCGAGAAGCAGGGCATGGGTACGACCCTGACCGGCGTGGCGCTCGTCGAGTTCGAGGGCGCTCCCCACTGGCTGGTGTTCAACGTCGGCGACTCGCGCGTCTACCGGCTCTCGCCGGCCGGCGTCACGCAGGTGACGATCGACCATTCCGAGGTCGCGGCCATGGTCGAGGCGGGCATGATCACCGCCGCGGAGGCCCGCGTCCACCCGCTGCGCAACGTCATCACCCGGTCGCTCGGCACCTACCCGTCTCCCGAGGCCGACACCTGGCTGATGACCGTGGCGCCGGACGACATCTTCCTGCTCTGCTCCGACGGCCTCACCGGCGAGCTCGAGGACCACGAGATCCATGAGATCGCGTCCAAGACGCTCGGTGTCGGCGGAAGCATCGACAACCTGGCCCAGAGGCTGGTGGACGCTGCGGTTGCTTCGGGTGGGCGCGACAATGTCACCGTGGTACTCGTGACACCCCCTCCCTCGCTCTTCGCCGTCCCGACGGAAGTCGACGCCTCCTCGTCCCATGAGTGATACCGCTACCTACTGTGCTGGGCACTGGCTCGCGTTGAAGGGCGACCAGTGCTGGGCGCTCGTCCAGCTCGGGCCCGGTGACCCGCGGGTCACCGGCGTCCAGGCAGCGCTGGCCGACCCCCACCCGGTCGACGCGATCGCCGGTCTGCTCTCCGCCGACGGGCCACGCGCCCCCGGCTTCGCGCTGGTCGGGCGCGAGGGCCCGCGGGTGCGGTACGCCGTGCGCTCCCCCGCCAAGGTGACCGCCGTCGTCAACGAGGTGCCGGTCTTCATCGACGGCATCGACGTCGCCGGCAGATGGGCAGACGGCCACTTCGCCGCCGTCCCCGAGCGGGCCGAGCTCGCCAACGGGGCCTGGGGTGGGATGGAGGAGGACCAGCCGCTGGTCGACACCGCCCACGCCCGCTCGCTGGACGTCGTCTTCGACCCCAACTTCTATGTCCAGGTGCAGCAGCACGTCGACTCGACCATGGCGCCGCCGCTGGACCACACCATCCGGCGCTCGGACCTGGCCGCCGCTCCGCCGCCCGCCGCGCCTCCTCCGGCGATGCCGAGCGCCCCGTCGTTCCAGAGCCCTCCCCCGTCGCCCGTGCCGCCGCCACCGGTGGCGCCGTCCCAGCCCGCGCCCGAGTCCAAGAAGGGCATCATCGACGGGCTTCCGTGGCGGAAGAAGGGTGCCAAGAAGCCCGACCCGAACGCGTGGGGTCCGCCGGACCGGCAGCCCTCACCCCCGCCCGCGACACCGCCCGCACCGCGGCCCACCGCGCCTCCTCCGCCGATGCCCGCGCCGGCGCCTGCGCCGTCGCCCAGCCCGCCCAACGACATGGCGACCCGGGTGCGCGACGTCGCGACGCCGACCCCGGTGCCCCCGGCGGGCGGACCGACCGTGTGGGCGGTCTACTGCCCGCAGGGCCACGCCTCGCCGCCCTACTCCCCGACCTGCCGCATCTGCCGGATGGCACTGCCGCCGCACCAGCAGCCGGTCTCGGTCCCGCGCCCCGCGCTGGGCCAGCTCAAGCTGGGTGACGGCCGAGTCGTCATCCTGGACCGAGGTGCCGTCTTCGGGCGGTCGCCGCGCGCTGATGCCAGTGGCAACACGGGGGCCGGTGGCGTACCTCCGCATCTGGTGAAGGTGATGCTGCCCGACATCAGCCGGCTGCACACCGAGGTGCGCCTGGAGGAGTGGCAGGTGCTCGTCCGCGACCTCGGCTCCGCCAACGGGACCTACCTGACCCTGCCCGGCGGGCGGCCGCAGCAGATGCGGCCGATGGAGGAGTACGCCCTGGAGCCCGGCGCCGTGGTGAGCCTCGCCGGCTCCATCAACCTGACGTACGAGGTCTTCGGGTGACGCAGACACCACACCCCGAGCTCGGTCCCGAGCTGCCGGGGATGACCTGCCTGGGCCGGCTCGGCTCGGGCGGCTTCGCCGACGTCTACCTCTACGAGCGCCACCACCCGAAGGTCCGGGTCGCGGTGAAGCTGATGCGGTCCTCCGACCTCGCCGAGGCGCAGCGGGCGCAGTTCGCCGCGGAGGCGGCGGTGATGGCCGAGCTGGCCGAGCACCCGTTCATCGTGCCGGTGCACAGTGCCGGCGAGACGCCGGACGGCCGCCCCTACCTGGTGATGGGCTACTACCCCAACGCCGACCTCGGTGCCCGGGTCCGCAACAACCCGATGAAGGTGCAGGACGCGCTGCGCTTCGGGATCCAGATGGCCTCGGCCGTCGAGACCGCGCACCGCGCCGGGATCATCCACCGCGACATCAAGCCGTCCAACATCCTGCTCTCCCGCTACGACGTGCCCGGCCTGGCCGACTTCGGTATCGCCGGCCGGCCGCGCGACGACGAGGGTGACATCGGGGTCTCGCTGCCGTGGTCGCCGCCCGAGGTCCTCACCTCGGCGTCCAACGGTTCGGTCGCCTCCGACGTCTACTCGCTGGCCGCGACCGTCTGGCACCTGCTCGTGGGCCGCTCGCCGTTCGCGGAGCGGGGCAACAACTCCGACCGCGCCGTCTTCTCCCGCATCTTGCACACGGCGCCGCCGGCAACCGGGCGCCCGGACGTGCCGCCCTCGCTCGACCGCGTCCTCCAGCAGGCGATGGCGAAGGACCCAGCCTACCGGCCGAGGACGGTCCTCGACCTGGCCCGGCACTTCCAGCGGATCGAGCAGGAGCTGCGTCTGGGACGCACCGAGGTGCAGGTCCTCGACCGCGATGCCGGCGGCAGCGGGTCGATCCCGGTCGTTCCCGACATCCCGGCCGCGCGGGGCGAGGGTCCGACCACGGGCTCGGGCCGTTCGCGTCTCCCCTCTCCGCCCTCCGACCCGGAGATGGAGAAGGCCACCGAGCTCAAGCCGCCGTCCCAGGTGATCGCGCAGGCGCCGATCACCCAGCCGCCGGCCTCGCTCGCGTCGGCGCCGGTGGCGGATGCCGGCTCGGCCTCGGCCGACCGCACCCGGTTCAGCTACCCGCGGGCGGAGGAGGGCCCCTCGGTCCTCACCGGCGCGCGCCCGGAGAGCCGTAGCAAGACTCCGGCGATCATCGGCGTCGTCGTCCTCTTCCTCATCGCCGCCGCCATCGGCATCGTGCTCTCCCGCGGCGGCGAGGATGAGAAGCCCGACGAGGTCCCGCCCCCGCCCGTCGAGACCGACCTCCCCGGTGTCACCGGCCCGGCCGCCCCAGGCAAGGTCAAGGGCACGCTCAAGGGCAACCGCGCCGTCTTCACCTGGTCCGGCGTGCCCGGAGCGACCGGCTACAAGTGGGTCGGCGACAACTCCACCAGCGGCAACGTGGACCGGCCCAAGGCGGTCGTACGCCTGGAGGGCGCCACCAAGGTCTGCATCCAGGTCCGCTCCCTCGGCGAGAACGGCAACGTCTCCCAGGGCGCAGCCCAGGCCTGCGTCAGCAAGTAGCCCGGCGCAGGCGATACTGGGCGCATGCCGAACACCCCTGTGGCCACGTCAGCGAAGCTGGCGGACGGACGCGAGATCTGGTTCTTCGACGAGCAGCCGACGCTGCGGTCGGTGCACGACGAGCGGCCGCTGGAGCCGCGGGCGGGCGGGTCGCAGCTGCGCTGGGACCGGCTGACCGCGACCTGGACGGCGGTGGCGGGGCACCGGCAGACGCGTACGTTCAAGCCGCCCTCGGACGAGTGCCCGCTGTGCCCGTCGGTGGACGGGCGGCTGACCGAGATCCCGGCCGAGAGCTACGACGTCGTCGCCTTCGAGAACCGGTTCCCGGCGCTCTCGACGGTCGCAATCGGCGAGGCGACCGGGGAGCCGTTCGTCTCCCAGCCGGGGCGTGGCCGGTGCGAGGTCGTCTGCTTCACCAGCGACCACGAGCAGAGCTTCGTGGACCTTCCCCCCGAGCGGGTGCGGACGGTGCTCGCGGCGCTCGCGCACCGCACCGAGCAACTGACGGCGATGCCGGAGGTGGCGTACGTCTTCTGCTTCGAGAACCGCGGCGAGGAGATCGGGGTGACGCTGCAGCACCCGCACGGGCAGATCTACGCCATGCCGGTGCTGCCGCCGCGGATCGAGTCCCTCGTGAACGCCGCCGACGCCCATCGCGAGGAGACCGGCGAGTGCCTGCAGTGTGCGGTGCTCGCCGACGAGATCGCCGACGGGTCGCGGATCGTGGCCGAGAACGGGACCTTCGTGGCGTACGTGCCCTATGCCGGCCGCTGGCCCTACGAGATCCGTGTCGTGCCGCGGCGCCACGTGGGCTCGCTGCCCGGGCTGACCGTCGACGAGATGGACGACCTCGCCGCGCTCTACCAGGAGTGCCTGCGGCGGATGGACGGGCTCGACGACGCCGGCCCGGTGCCCTACATCGCCGGCTGGCAGCAGGCTCCGACCGGACGCGAGGACACCTGGCACCTGGCGGCCGAGATCTTCACCATCCGGCGTGCTCCGGGGCGGTTGAAGTACCTGGCCGGCATCGAGTCCGGCGTCGCGCTCTGGGTCAACGACATCCCGCCGGAGACGGCCGCCGAGCGGCTCCGCGACGCTCTCTAGAGCCCCTGCCAGTCCGGCTTCCCGGCGTAGACCTCGCGGTAGTAGTCGCGGCGTACGAGCCGGGAGGCCGCGGCCTCGTCGAGGAGGACCGAGACGTGGCCGTGGAGCTGCAGGACCGACGCCGGGCAGGTCGCCGAGAGCGGGCCCTCGACCGCGGCGGCGACCGCCTCGGCCTTGCCCTCGCCGGTGGCGAGGAGGAGCAGATGACCGGCTCGGGTGATGGTGCCCAGGCCCTGGGTGAGTACGTGGTGCGGCACCGCTTCGGGTGAGCCGAAGAAGCGCGCGTTGTCCTTGCGTGTCGTGGCCGTGAGCGTCTTGATCCGGGTCAGCGAGGCCAGCGACGAGCCGGGCTCGTTGAAGGCCAGGTGGCCGTCGGAGCCGATGCCGAGGATCTGCACCTCGATCCCGCCCGCGGCCACGATCGCCGCCTCGTAGCGCTCCCCGGCCGTCGGCAGCGTCTCCTCGGTCGGGTCGGGTCCGTGGACCCGCTCGGGCGGGATGCCGATCGCGTCGGTGAACTCACGCCGGATGGTCGCCAGATAGGACTGCTCGTGCCCGTCGGGCAGGCCGACGTACTCGTCCAGGTTGAACGTCTCCACGCCCTCATAGGACGGCGCGTGACCGTCCCGGGCGCGGCGGATGAGCTCCTCGTACGTCGCCAGCGGCGTCGAGCCGGTGGCCAGCCCGAGCACCGCGGGGGTGCCGGCGGCCGCCCGGCGGCGTACGACGTCTTCGATCGTGTCCGCGGCGAGGGATGCCACCTCGGCGGGGGTGTCGAGGACAACTACTTCCATGTCAGTCCTTCGTCGGGGTGATCAGGGCGGCGCCGATGGCGGCGACCGGGGCGGCCGAGACCACCCGCAGGCGCGAGGCGAGCTCGAGAGAGGCGAGGAAGGGCGACGTCTCGGTCTGCCGGACCAGCGCGAGCGCGATCGCCTCCCGCAGCGGCTCGCCGACCGTCGCGACGCCCCCGCCGATGACGACCCGTTCGGGGTCGACGGCGAGAGCGAGGGAGCGTACGGCCGCGGCGACGCCGTCGGCGAAGCGGTCCCGCACGATCACGGCCGCCGGGTCGCCCGAGGAGGCTGCGGCGAAGAGCGCCGCGGCGGGGTGGCCGGTGGCAGTCGGCCAGGCCGCCGCGAGCGCGGCACCGGAGGCGACCAGCTCGAGGCAGCCGCGCTGGCCGCACCCGCACACCGGGCCCTCCGGGTCGACCGGGAGGTGCCCGACCTCCCCGGCGGCGCCGTGGAAGCCTCGGCGGAGCGCTCCGCTGAGGTAGAGGCCGGCCGCCAGGCCGGTGCCGAGCGAGAGATAGACCAGGTCGTCGACGTCCTCGACGGCGTGCGCGCCGAGGGTCGCCGCGTTGGTGTCGTTCTCGAGGGTGACGACCGCTCCGGTGCGGGCGCCGAGCAGCTCCGCGAGCGGGAAGGCGTCGCCGTCCAGGCCCAGGTTGACCGCATGCTTCACGGTGCCGGCGCGGGTGTCGACGATGCCGGGGATGCCGACCCCGATCGAGCGGATCTCGCCGCCGTCGAGCGCGTCACGCAGGCTCGCGACCACCGCGGCCGCGCTCTTGACGACGCCCTCGCCGCCGGGAGTGGTGGCGGCTCGGTCCTCGGCCAGCACCGCCCCGTCGGCGCCGATCGCGATGCCGTGGATCTTGGTGCCGCCGATGTCGAGGCCTACCCGTGCGCCGTTCATCGGTTCCAACCCGATCGTCGCAGCACCTCGGTGACAGCCGCCACGCCCGGCAGGGAGAACCCCTGTGGACACAGTCGTGGCACGCCCCTCCGGTCGTACGCCCCGGGCAACCCCCACTCCACCAGCACCGCGACGCCCGGGAGCTCGGCGACGGTCCGGCCGACCTCGGGACGGCGGTGCGCGTCACGTACCTGCACGATGAGGGGTGCGTCGGGGAGGTCCGGGAGCGGGTCGCCGGGACGGATCACGATGTCCGGCGGCAGCCCCCACGGCACGTCGCCCACGGCGATGTTGGCCTCGGTGTCGACGGTCACGACCTGGGCTCCGGCGAGGTGCGGGATCTCGCTGATGTCGTCGCTGGCCGTCGCGAGCGCCCGGCGAGCGCCCTCGACCGAGCGTGCCTCGAACCGAGGGTCGAGCTCGCCGTCCGGACGCTGCTGCGCGTCGGCGAGGTCGGCGAGCAGCCGGTCGATGCGGGCGACCGCGTCCTGGAGCCGCTCCAGCGGCAGCTCACCGGACTCGACCGCGGTCACGATCGCGGCGGTCGTCTCGTGGACCAGCGAGGTGGGCTTGTCGGGGCCGAGGAGGAGCAGGTCGGCGCCTGCCTTGAGCGAGAGCACCGCCGCGGCGGGGATCCCCCGGCTCGCCGAGGCACCGGCCATGTCGAGGGCGTCGGAGACGATCGGACCGTCGTAGCCCAGCTCGCGCAGCAGTCCCAGCACCGGCGCCGAGAGCGTTCCGGGCAGTTCGGGGTCGAGGGCGGGCACCACGATGTGGGAGGTCATCACCGAGGCGGCGCCGGCCTCGGCGGCCGCCAGGAACGGGACCAGCTCACGGCTTCGCAGGGTGTCCAGATCGGCGTCGAGGACGGGGAGGGCGACGTGGCTGTCCTGTCCGGTGTCGCCGTGGCCGGGGAAGTGCTTGACGCAGGCGGCGACCCCGGTCGACTCCAGGCCCTTCACCCATGCGGCCACGTGCTTGGCGGCCACGCCGGCGTCGTGGGAGAACGACCGGGTCGCGATCACCGGGTTGTCGGGGTTGGAGTTCACGTCGGCGACCGGTGCCAGGTTGAGGTTGATGCCGGCTCGCGCCAGCCGCAACCCGACCGCCCGGCCGGTCTCCTCGGTCAGCGCCAGGTCGTCGGCCGCGCCGAGGGCGGCGGCACCGAGCACCGAGGAGCCGGTGAGCGCCTCCAGACGGGTGACGTCCCCGCCCTCCTCGTCGATGGTGATCACCGGCGCCCAGCCGCCCTCGGCGGATGCGGCCCGGATCTCGGCCGCCAGGCTGCGTACGGAATCCTCACCGGCCTCGGTGTTGGGGCCGAAGAGGCAGATCCCGCCCAGACCCTCGCGGAGCAGCTCGGCGTAGCCGGGCGGCAGGGTCGGGCCGGCGAAGGCGGAGACCTGGACGCGCAGCGCCAGGGTCTCGACGGCGGTCGGGGACGGCATCACGACACCCCCAGCTCACCGGCTAGGACCAGCACCGCGGCGCCGACGATGACGACGTCCTCGCCGAGCGTCGACGTACGGAACTCCAGCGGCTCGCCGCTGACCGGCATCGTCCGCTCGCGGATGATCCGGTCGGCGGTCTCGCGCAGCGGTCCGTCCAGGAGATCGGCCGGCCCGGAGAGGACCAGCTCGTGAAGATTCAGGGTTCCGACCACAGGGGCCAATGCCTTTCCAAGATGTTCGCCGGCTTCCACGAGCGCATCGTCGTGGGCTGTCTCGAGGCGCTCCCGCAGGCGCGGCACCGCGAGGAAGGTCTCCAGGCAGCCCTGGCGGCCGCATGCGCACCGCGGGCCCTCGGGGTCGACGGTCACGTGCCCGACCTCACCGGCGGCGTCGACGAACCCGTGCAGCAGCGCCCCTTCGAGCACCAGACCCGCACCGACACCGGTGCCGACCCGGATGAGCATCAGGCCGCCGTCGCCGGACTGGCCGAAGGTGTACTCCCCCAGCACCGCGGTGTTGGCGTCGTTGGCGACGTACGTCGGTCGGCCCGTCTCACGGCGCACCTGGTCGGCCAGCGCGACATCGGTCCAGCCCAGGTTGGGCGCGGCGACCACGGTGCCGTCTGCCGCCACGACACCGGGGCTGCCGATCCCGATGCCGAGGATCGGCCGGTCGGTGCTCGCGATCAGCTCGGTGACCAGCTCCTTCACGAGGCGTACGGCCTCGCTCCCGGTGCGGCCCTCGCGGCACCTGGTGGTGCGATGGACGACATCGCCGGTCAGGTTGAGCACCGCTCCGGCGACCTGGTCGTCACCGGAGACGTCGATGGTCACGATGTGCGTGGCGTCGGCGGCGAGACCGACCAGCATCGGCGGCTTCCCGACCCGGCTCTCCACCGGCGCGCCGAGCTCCTCGACGAGCCCGTCCTCGAGCAGGCTGCCCACCAGATCGGAGACCGTCGCCCGGGTCAGACCGGAGGCTCGAGCCAGGTCGGCGCGGCTCGCCGGACCCACCGCGAAGAGGTGCTGGAGCACCAGGGATCGGTGATGCCGCCGCGCATCTTCCTGCAGCAACTTACCGATCGGCCGCAACGTACGACGTCTCGCCTTGGACATGTTTGTTAGTCCATCGTACTTATTAATGCTGCGTCAAGTCGACACGACATTTTCCTCGCCGAGAGGTCGCATTCTGACGCCGAAGGGTCAGTTTCTGCCATCGAGACGTCACCTTCCGGAACGCTCGGGGACCTTTCGGCGGGTCAGATGATGGCGGCAAGCTGGGCACGGGTCGGGACGTACGGCTCGATGCGGAGGACCATGTGGGCCTCCTCGGGGGTGCGGTTGCCCTTGCGGCCGTTGCACTTGCCGCACGCCGCCACGGTGTTCATCCACGTCCATCTGCCGCCGCGTGACTGTGGCAGCAGGTGGTCGATGGTGCGGGCGTGGCCGCCGCAGTAGGCACAACGATGTTGGTCGCGCTTGAGCACTCCCTCGCGGGAGTAGCCGGCCGGCCGGTACATCCAATGCATGGCGATATAACGGACCAGCCGCACCGCCTTGGGCCATGGATGTGGCCCGATCATCTTGTCGCCCTGTTGCTCGTGAACCACCGCCACCTCACGGAACAGCATCCGCACGGCGTGCTTGAACGAGACCCTTCCGAGCGGCTCGAAGGAGGCGTTATACAGGGTCACGGCGCCCATGGTCGTGGTCATACTCGGTTACCTCCCAGGAGAGTCGGATAGGGATCGCGTGCTGATCGGACAGAAACAAAAAGGGCCGCCCCGACGAGACAGACATGTCTCGCAGGAGCGGCCCGGAGTGATCCGGTGCGGCTATGCACCCAGGTCACTGTCGGCTCCCGCGGGCATGAGGGTCGCGCTCGTGCGCAGCGGTCAGCGACCAGGCCGCCGGGGCGGTGGTCGAGTGCTGCGTGCTCATGGTGGGCCCTTCAAAAGGTCAAGTGGTGGCACCCGGCGGCGAAACCGGGTGCTACCAGAATAGAGCGAACACCCTCCAGCTACCAACGGTTTTCCCAGGTCAGGAGCGTGTCTTTCCGGTTAACTACGCCCGACGTACGCCGTTTGGCCCCGTTAGCGCGACCCGGCCCGCCTCTCGGAGCCTCGGGATCAGCGCCTCGCCGACCCGGGCCACCTCGGTCCGGTAGGGCGTGTCCGAGAGGACGAAGTGGGTCACGCCGAGCTCCTGGTAACGGCCGAGCGCGGCGGCGACGTCGTTCGCGGAGCCGACCAGCCAGGTGGTTCCGGCGCCACCGCCGCCGTACTTCCCAGGAGCGGTGTAGAGGCACTCGTCGAGCACGTCGCCACGGTCGGCGAGGTCGAGCAGCCGGCTCTGCCCGACCGCCGCCCGGCCCGACCGGCGGAACTCGCGGTCCCCGACGGAGTCGGCCATCCGGCGTACCTTCTCCTCCGCGTCACGCCAGGCCTCCTCGCGGGTGTCGCGGATCAGCGTGGTGATCCTCAACCCGAATTCGAGTGGCGCGAGGTCGCGGTCCAGCGACCGTTCGAGGCCCTGCAGGCGCTCGACCCGCTCGGCGATGCCGTCCAGCGGCTCGCCCCAGAAGAGCTGTACGTCGGCCTCGGTCGCGGCCACCGCCTCGGCCTCCGGGGACGCGCCGCCGAAGTAGAGCCTGGGGTGCGGGCGGTCCTCGGTGGCGTACGGACGCGGGATGATGGTGGAGTCGGCGACCTGGAAGTGGTCGCCGTCGAAGGTCACGTTCTCCTCGGTCCACAGCCGCCGCACCAGCCGCATGAACTCCTTGGTCCGCGCGTAGCGGGCCGCACGTGAGTCCTCGCGATCGCCATAGGCGGCCAGGTCGTCCTGGCCGGAGACGATGTTGACGCGTACCCGACCACGACTGAGCTGGTCGAGGGTGGCGGCCGAGGTGGCGAAGTTGGCTGGGCGCCAGTAGCCCGGGCGGATCGCAATGAGCGGCTCGAAGGTCGTCGTGCGCGCAGCCAGGGCCGTCGCGACGGTGAAGGTGTCCGGCCTCCCCCAGCTGGTGCCGAGCAGGGCACCCGTCCAGCCGGCCTTCTCGACCGCCTCGGCGAGGCCGACCTGGTAGTCGAGGGTGCCGTAGCCCTCCTCCGGCGACGCGGTGTCGCCACGATGGCCGGTCTCGACGAAGTTGGGCAGGTACCAGAGGAGCTCGGGGTTCGTGGGGGCGTTCATTCCAGACTCCTTCGCATTGTCTATTGAGTTAATAGACTAACGCATCTGGTGTCGCTCCTCGGGACAGGCTCAGCCACTGAGCCAATTCCTGGGTATCGTCCGATCCATGGGCCTGACCTCCGATGAGCTGATCGACCTCGTTCTCGACCCCGGCACCTGGACGTCCTGGGACATCCCGCCCGCCCACGGCGAGGTCCCCGAGGCGTACGCCGCCGACCTGGCGCGCGCCCGGGAGCGGGCCGGGACCGACGAGTCGGTGGTCACCGGCGAGGCCCGGATCGCCGGGCGGCGGGTGGCCGTGGTGCTCTCCGAGTTCCGGTTCCTGGCCGGGTCGATCGGGCGCGCGTCGGCGGAGCGGCTGATCGCAGCCGTGGACCGGGCGACCCGCGAGGGGCTGCCGCTGCTGGCCGGCCCGGCGTCGGGCGGGACCCGGATGCAGGAGGGTACGCCGGCGTTCGTGCAGATGGTGCGCATCGCCGAGGCCGTCACCCGCCACAAGGCCGCCGGACTCCCCTACCTCGTCTACCTGCGCCACCCCACCACCGGCGGCGTGATGGCCTCGTGGGGATCCCTGGGCCACGTCACCGTCGCCGAGCCCGCGGCACTCCTCGGGTTCCTCGGTCCGAAGGTCTACGAGGTACTCAACGGCCGCCCCTTCCCCTCCGGCGTCCAGGTCTCGGAGAACCTGTTCGCCCACGGCCTCGTCGACGGCGTCGTACCTCCCGACGAGCTCGCCGGGCTCGTCGACCGCGTCCTGACGATCCTCGAGCTCCGGCCCGAGAAGCCACCCACGTCGGCCGAGACGTCGCTCGCGTCGGCCGAGAGGTCAGCCGGTGACGCTTCGGCCGACGGGGCCGACTTCTCGGCGGTCGACACCTGGGACGCGATCACGCGGTCCCGCCGCGCGGACCGGCCGGGGGCTCGGGCGCTGCTCCGGATCGCCGCCTCGGACGTCGTACCCCTCAACGGCACCGGGCAGGGCGAGCGAGACCCCGGCCTGATCATCGCGCTGGCGCGGTTCGGTTCGGCGCCGTGCCTGGTGCTGGCCCAGGACCGGCGCGAGCAGGCACACCAGCCGCTCGGCCCGGAGGGACTGCGCGAGGCACAACGCGGGATGAAGCTAGCCGCCGGGCTCGGGCTCCCCGTCGTCACCGTCATCGACACCCCCGGCGCGGCCCTGTCGGCGGAGGCGGAGAACGGCGGCATCGCCGGCGAGATCGCGCGTACGTTGGGCACGCTCGTCAACGTCGAGACCCCGACGCTCAGCCTGATGCTGGGCGAGGGCAACGGCGGTGGCGCGCTCGCGTTCCTCCCCGCCGACCGGGTGGTCGCCGCCCAGCACGCTTGGCTCTCCCCGCTTCCCCCGGAGGGCGCGAGCGCGATCGTGTACGGCGACTCCGACCATGCCGCCGAGATGGCCGAGGCCCAACGGGTCCTCGCCGTCGACCTCCAGCAGATCGGCGTGGTCGACCGGATCGTCGCGGAGTCCCCCGATGCCGCCGACGAGCCGGAGACGTTCTGCCGCCGGGTCGGAGAAGTCCTCGAGGACGAGCTGCTCGCACTGCTCGCTTCCGGGCCGGGCGAGCCGACCGCGCGGGCTGCTCGCTACGCGGGCTGAGGCGCGGCGCCACGCAGGCGAGGCGACACCGCGTTCCCTCTTGCGTTCCGACTGAACACGTGTTTAGCATTGAACATGCGTTCAGCCCCTGCCGACCCGACGACCCGTGAGCGAATCCGCGACGCGGCGGTGGTGCGGTTCGCGCGTGACGGATTCGGCGCCTCGGTCCGCTCGATCGCGACCGACGCCGGAGTGAGCCCGGCCCTGGTGATCCATCACTTCGGCTCCAAGGACGAGCTCCACGCGGAGTGCGACGAGCAGGTCCTCGCCGAGATCCGCTCGGCGAAGAACGAGACGATCGACGAGCTGTCCTCCGGGCAGGGCATCCTGCACCGGTTCGCCGCCGCGGACGAGTACGCACCGATGCTCGGCTACGTCCTCCGCTCCCTGCAGGACGGCGGCCCTGTCGGCCGCACCTTCATCGAGCAGATGATCGAGGACGCGGTCGGCTACACCAAGCACGGGATAGAGGCGGGGCTGATCAAGCCGAGCCTTGACGAGACGGCCAGGGCCCGTTACCTGGTCCTCTCCGCCCTCGGCACGCTCATGCTCGAGCTCACCCTCAACCCGCCCAAGGACCCGAGCGACATCAGCGGCATGGTGCGTGGCTTCCTGTCCACGAGCTACCTGCCGATGATCGAGCTCTACACCCAGGGCGTCTTCACCACCCGCCGGATGCTCGACGAATACCTGCTCTACGTACCGGACCCGCCGCAGGACGCCGCCACGGAGCCCCCGTCTGCATGACGCCAGGCCCGTCGGCGTACGTCCTCCTACCCTCCCAACGCGGAAGCGAGTTCCCATGTCCGACAACACCCCCGCGGTCGAGATCGCGGGTCTGCACAAGTCCTTCGGTTCCTTCAAGGCCCTCGACGGCCTCGACCTGACCGTCCAGCACGGCCAGGTGGCCGGCTTCCTCGGCCCCAACGGTGCCGGCAAGTCCACCACCATCAAGATCCTGCTCGGGCTCCTGCGCGCTGACGCCGGCACCGCCCGCCTCTTCGGCGGCGACGTCTGGCGTGACGCGGTCGAGCTGCACAAGCGGATCTCGTACGTCCCCGGCGACGTCAACCTGTGGCCGAACCTCTCGGGTGGCGAGTGCATCGACTACCTCACCCGGCTCAAGCCGGGCGGCGACAAGGCGAAGCGCAAGGCACGGAAGGCCGAGCTGCTCGAGCGGTTCGACCTCGACCCGACCAAGAAGGCGCGCACCTACTCCAAGGGCAACCGGCAGAAGGTCGCCCTGGTCGCCGCCTTCCTCGACCAGTCCGACCTCTACATCTTCGACGAGCCCACCTCCGGTCTCGACCCGTTGATGGAGGCGGTGTTCACCGAGTACGCCCGGGAGGCCAAGGCCGAGGGCTCGTCGGTACTGCTCTCCAGCCACATCCTCAGCGAGGTCGAGAAGGTCTGTGACACCGTCACGATCATCCGCGCAGGCGTCGCCGTCGAGTCCGGCACGCTCGACGAGCTTCGCCACCTGACCCGCTCCTCCGTCGTCGCGACCGTCGGCGGTGACCCGTCCGCGCTGAGCAGCCTGCAGGCCGTCAACGACCTCGAGACCAGCCAGAACGGGGCCGGCACCCGGGTCGCTTTCGACGTCGACAACCACGCCGTCGGCGACGTGCTCAAGACCCTGACCGACCTCGACGTACACGGTCTGACCATCACGCCGCCGTCGCTCGAGGAGCTCTTCATGCGCCACTACGGTGACGTCATCGAGTCCTCCGACACCGAGAAGGACGCGTCATGAGTGCGGTCGCGACCGTCGCCCCGCGACGTACTGCCCTGTCGGACTTCACCGGCACCGGCCACCTGGTCTGGTTCATGCTCCGGCGCGACCGGGTCCGGATCGCGGTGTGGACCGTCCTGATCGCGCTGCTCTACCTCGCCTCGCTCGCGCCTGGCGGGGAGTACTCCGTGCTCGACGACGACCCGGAGGCACGGGCCGCCAGGGCGGCGACGCTGAGCAGCCCCGCCATGATCGCCATGGCTGGGCCCGGCTACGGCCTCGACAACTACACGACTGGGGCCGCGGCCGCCAACGAGCTCATCCTGTGGGTGACGATCTCGCTCGCCGTGATGACGATCCTGCAGGTCGTTCGCCACACCCGCGCC
The DNA here is from genome assembly GCF_044744805.1 of Nocardioides sp. NPDC087217. NCBI lineage: Bacteria > Bacillati > Actinomycetota > Actinomycetes > Propionibacteriales > Nocardioidaceae > Nocardioides > Nocardioides sp. NPDC087217. The sequence goes on along the minus strand of NZ_JBIUZB010000005.1, from coordinate 389,773 downwards.
GAGGAGGAGTCGGGCCGCTCCGAGCTGATGCGGGCCGGTGTCCTCGGGCGGCACGCGCCGTCGATCGCGGTCATCGTCGAGGTCTTCCTGACCAACATGCTCGTCGCGACCGCCAGCACGCTGGCTCTGGCCGGGGTCGGGCTCGACCCGGTCGACTCGGCGGTGATGTCGTACGGGATTGCGCTCGCAGCGCTGGTCTACGGCGCGGTCGCGCTGGTTACCTCCCAGGTCTCGGAGAGCAGCGGCGGGGCCCTGGGCATGGCCTTCGGCGTTCTCGGTGTCACCTACGTCGCCCGCGTCATCGGCGACATCCAGGAGCCGCTGGGCAGCCCGCTCTCGTGGCTCTCCCCCATCGCCTGGGTGCACCAGACCCGCGTCTTCGTGGACACCCGGATCTGGCCGCTCGGCATCGCGGTGGTCGTGGCGTTCGTGCTCCTCGTGGTCGCCGCCGTCCTCGGCTCCCACCGCGACTTCGGTGCCGGCATGGTGCAGGTACGCCGCGGCCGGGCCGACGCCTCGCCGATGCTCGCCGGCCCGGTGGCCCTGGCCTGGGTGCGCCAGCGCGCCGGCCTGCTGTGGACCACGCTCGGTCTGGCGGCCATGTGGTTCGCCACCGGCACCATCCTCAACGAGGTGCCGAACATGGTCGAGGCGATGGGCGACAACCCGCTCTACGAGGATCTCCTCAAGGGCTCCGGCGACCAGCTCGTACGGACGTTCGCCGCCTTCATCGGCGCCTACTCGGCCTTCGGGGCCGCGGCGTACGGCATCATCATGACGCTCCGGGCCAAGGCGGAGGAGGACGCGACCAGGGCCGCGCTGGTGCTCGCCAAGCCCGTCGCCCGGTTGCGCTGGCTGCTCTCGGGCACGCTGGTCGCGACCCTGGGGTCGCTGGTCGTGCTGTTCAGCGGCATCTGGGCGATGGCCCTCGGTGCGTACGTCGCCGGGCTCGACTCGATCAGCTTCGCCGACTTCACCGGCCTGGCTCTCGCCTACGTGCCCGCGGTGCTCGTGCTTCTCGGGTTCACGCTCGCCCTCTACGCCTGGGTCCCGCGCGCCTCAGGGGCCGCCTGGGCCCTCTTCGGCTGGATGTTCGTGGTCCTCATCCTGGCCGACATGCTCGACCTCCCCGACTGGCTCCGCGGCCTCTCGCCGTACTGGTGGGTCGAGAACACGCTGGTCGACACCATGCCCGCCAGCCACACCCTCGGCCTGCTGGGTGTCGCGGTCGCGCTGCTCCTGGCCGCCCTCGTCGGCTTCCGCCGCCGCGACATCCACGGCTGAGGCCTGCCGAGAAGTCACGTACGCCGGTCGAGTGGGCATCTCAGTGCCCACTCGACCGGCGTTGCTGACGTCTCGGCGGGATCAGGACCCGGTGACCTGGACTCTGCTGACAGAAGCAGGTAGCTCGTGCGGGTCGGGCTTCTCGTAGGCCATAGCGGCGAACGATTCCGGCCCCATCCAGTACGACGTGCTACCGACCCGGTCCTGGGCGTACACCTCGACGTTGTACTCCCCCGAGGGGGCACCCTTGGGAACCGTCAGCGCCGTCGACCAGGTCCCGCTGTTGATGGTCCCAGATGTTCGGGTCACCGCGCTGTTCAGCGCCTCGCACACGCATCGCCCGTCCGGAAACATCCGCGAGAGGCAGATGTCGATGCGGCCGACCCCGGCGATTGCATCGCTCCCGTGCACGGTCACCTTCACCGTTCTCGCCGCGCTCCGGACATCAATCGAAGTCGCACTCAGCGACTGGACCGCGACCGTCGGTGCCTCCCGGTCCGGCGAGGCGTTCGTGATCGTCAGGCTGCCGCCGTAGACAAAGCTGCCGGACGGCCCGGCCCATGCACTCACCCCGATGTTGGCACGCACCCTGCCAGCGGGCGTTCCACGCGGTACCGTGACCGTCTCCTCCCACCAACCGTCTCGTACGCCGCCGGAGACCAGAGCCAGGCTGGGCATGTAGAGGTCGATCGGACTGTCTTCCCCCTCGGCGGGTATCAGATGGCCCTGAATCCGGCCGATCTGGCCATCGTCACTGGCGTGCACCCGCACCTTCACCTTGACATCGCTGGTTCGGGTGTCGATCGTGGAGGGGCTGATCGAGATGCTGTGCACCACCGGCGCCTTGGTGTCCGGCTCACAACCCAGGATCCAGTCGTAGATGTCGTAGCGGCAGGTGTCGGCGCCGCCGTCACCCCAGATCTCATCTCGTCCGAGTCCACCGTTGAGACGATCCGCGTGGTCGCCGCCCCAGATCATCTCGGTTCCGCTTTCACCGAGCACCACGTCGGCACCGGACTCCCCGTGGATCTGGTCATTTCCAGCACCGCCCCAGACGCGGTCATCCCCCGACCCAGCATGTACGAGGTCAGACTGGTTGCCGCCGCGGATCCGGTCGATGCCCTGCTGACCGTTGAGGGTGTCGGAACCATCATCGCCGACGATCTCGTCGCTGCCGTCGCCACCGTTGAGGATGTCGTTGCCGGTGCCACCGGCGAGGACGTCGTTGCCGGTGCCTCCGAAGACACGGTAGTCACGCCCACCCGCGGCGTAGACGTGGTCAGAGCCAGCACCGGCATAGATGGCGTCCGAGTACGGGCCGCCGCGAATCACGTCGGCGCCGCTCTCTCCGTAGATCTCGTTCGTCCCGCTGCCGCCCAGCACCGTGTCGGCGCCGAACCCGCCGTAGATCCGGTCGTTGCCGGTGCCGCCATCAACGACGTCGTTCCCACCGCGCGCGAGGATGCGGTCGCTGCCACCGCGCCCGCAGATCACATCGCGGTGGGACGTCCCGGTCAGCCGGTCCGAACCGGACGTACCGACGATCGTGCAACGTACGCCGGTTGAAGTTGTCGCCGCGCTCGCCGGACTCGCCACGAGCACGGTCGCCGAGGCGGCCATCGCGACGATCCCGGCAAGCAGCGTGCGCCCCGTCAGGAGCACCATTCCTGCCTCCAGAAGATCCTCAGGCCCGCGTCAGCGCGGGCCTGAGGATCGTTCCAGATCCGATACCCCTCGAGGTAGCGAATTGCCGTTCTGTGGAGCGATTGTCGAACGGGTCAGAACAGCAGCGCCGTGCTCGGGTCTCCGACGATCCTGGCCACGTCGGCGAGGAAGCGGGAGCCGGCCTCGCCGTCGATATGGCGGTGGTCGAAGCTGAGCGCGAGGGTGCAGACGTCGCGGGGCTCGATGTGCTCGTCGTCGCCTTCGCCCACGACCCACGGTTGGCGCTTGACCGCGCCGACGGAGAGGATCGCGGACTCGCCCGGGTTGATGATCGGGGCGCCGCCATCGATGCCGAACGGACCGATGTTGGTGATCGTGAACGTCCCGCCGGTCTGGTCGGCCGGCGGGGTCTTGCCGGTGCGAGCGGTGGCGGTGAGCTCGTTGATCGCGGTGCCGAGCTCGACCAGGGACATCCGGTCGGCGCCCTTCACGTTCGGCACCTGGAGACCCCTGGGGGTGGCCGCGGCGATGCCGAGGTTGACGTACTCCTTGAAGACGATCTCCTGGGCGGCCTCGTCCCACCACGAGTTGATGATCGGCGTACGTCGCATCGCCAGCAGCGACGCCTTGGCCACGATCAGCAGGGGGCTGACGCGGACCTCGGCGAAGTCGCGGTTGGCCTTGAGGCCGGCGACCAGCTCGGAGGTACGTGTCACGTCGATCGTCGTCCAGATCGTGACGTGCGGCAGCGTGAACGCGGAGTCCACCATCGCCTGGCCCATCTGCTTGCGCAGGCCCTTGATCGGCTCACGGCGCTCACCACCGACCGGCGCTGCCGGCTCGGTCGACGACGCTGGGGCAGACGTCAGATCCTCCAGGTCGGCGGTGGTGATCACGCCGTCGTCCCGCTCCGGGGTGACGGTCGCCAGGTCCACGCCCAGGTCGCGCGCGAGCTTGCGGGCTGTCGGCTTGGCGAGCACACCGGTTCCCGCGGCGGCTGCCGGCGCGGAGACGGTGCGGTTGCGGCGTACGACTGCGTCTTCCCTGGAGCCGTAGCCGACCAGCGTCAGCGGCTTCTCGGCTTCGTCCGGCTCAGGAGCTGACGCCTCGGCCGACGGGGCTGACGCCTCGGCCGACGGGGCCGACGCCTCGACAGAGTCGCCGATCCGGATGATCGGGGTGCCGACCTGGACCTCGGTGCCGACCTCGACCAGGAGCTCCTGGACGACCCCGGCGTAGGGCGAAGGGAGCTCGACGACGGACTTGGCGGTCTCGATGTCGCAGACCGGGTCGTTGACCTTGATGACGTCACCGACCGCGACGTGCCACTCGACGATCTCGGCCTCGGTGAGACCCTCGCCCACGTCCGGAAGGCGGAACTCGTTGGAGGTCACCATGCCAGGCTCCTGTCGACGGCATCGAGGACCCGGTCGAGGTCGGGGAGGAAGTACTCCTCCGCCCGCGCCGGCGGGTAGGGCGTGTCGAACCCGCCGACCCGCAGGACCGGCGCCTCCAGCGAGTGGAAGCACTGCTCCGTGATCCGGGCGGCGAGCTCGGCGCCGAGGCCGAGGTTGACGTGGGCCTCGTGGACGACGACGGCACGACCCGTACGCCGCACCGACTCGTAGACCGGCGCCATGTCCAGCGGCGAGAGCGTGCGCAGGTCGATCACCTCGACCGACTTGCCCTCCCCCGCGGCCGCCTCGGCGGCGGTCAGCGCGGTCTTCACGGTGGGCCCGTAGGCCAGCATCGTCAGGTCGGTGCCGGTGCGCGTCACCCGTGAGGCGAACAGCGGACCAGGCGTGGCGTCGACGTCGACGTCGGCCTTGGTCGAGTGGTAGAGCCGCTTCGGCTCCAGGAAGATCACCGGGTCGGGATGGGAGATCGCCTGCTGGATCATCCAGTAGGCGTCGACCGGGTCCGAGCAGGCCACCACCTTGAGACCAGGGGTGTGCGCGAACTGCGCCTCCGGCGACTCGCTGTGATGCTCCACCGCGCCGATGCCGCCACCGAACGGGATCCGGATGACCATCGGCATCGCGACCCGGCCGCCGGAGCGGTAGTGGAACTTGGCCACCTGCGAGACGATCTGGTCGTAGGCCGGGTAGACGAACCCGTCGAACTGGATCTCCACCACCGGCCGGTAGCCCCGCAGCGCGAGCCCGACCGCCGTGCCGACGATCCCCGACTCCGCCAATGGCGTGTCGATGACCCGGGCCTCGCCGAAGTCCTTCTGCAGCCCGTCGGTGATCCGGAAGACACCACCGAGCCGGCCGATGTCCTCGCCCATCAGGACGACCTTGTCGTCGTCCTCCATCGCGCGTCGGAGCCCTGCGTTGAGCGCCTTCGCGAGCGTCATCTTCGTCATCGGGAAGCCCCCTCGTGCTCGAAGGAGGAGAGGTACGCCGCGTAGCCGTCGCGCTGCTCCCGCAGCTCATCGGGCAGCTCGGTGTAGACGTTGTCGAAGAGGCGTACGGGATCGGGCTCGGGGAGCGAGTGGATCCCGGCGCGCAGGCGCTCGCCGAACTCCTCCGCCTCGGCCTCCACCTTGGCGAAGAAGGAGGTCGAGGCGCCGCCGCCGCGGCGGAGATAGGCCTCGACCCGGGCGATCGGGTCCTTGAGCTTCCACGCCTCGACCTCGTCGGAGACCCGGTAGCGGGTCGGGTCGTCGGTGGTCGTGTGGGCGCCCATCCGGTAGGTGTAGGCCTCGATCATCGTCGGCCCACCGCCTTCGCGGGCCCGCTTGAGCGCCGACTTCATCACCTCGTACGTCGCCAGCACGTCGTTGCCGTCGACACGGATGCCGGGGAAGCCGAAGCCCTGGGCGCGCTTGTAGAGCGGCACCTTGACCATCTGCTCGACCGGCTCGGAGATCGCCCACTGGTTGTTCTGGCAGAAGAAGACGACCGGGGCGTTGTAGGAGGCGGCGAAGACCATCGCCTCGTTGACGTCGCCCTGCGAGGACGCACCGTCACCGAAGTGGGCCACCACGGCGGTGTCGCGGGTCGGGTCGCCGGTGCCGACGAGGCCGTCCATCTGGACACCCATCGCGTAGCCGGTCGCGTGCAGGGTCTGGGCGCCGATGACGATCGTGTAGAGCCCGAAGTTGTGCTCGGCGGGGTCCCAGCCACCCTGGTCGGTGCCCCGGAAGAGTCCGAGCAACTGCATCGGGTCGACGTCGCGACACCAGGCCACGCCGTGCTCGCGGTAGGTCGGGAAGACGAAGTCCTGGGGCGCGAGTGCCCGGGCGGCGCCGATCTGCGCTGCCTCCTGGCCCAGCAGCTGTGCCCATAGGCCCAGCTCGCCGTGGCGCTGCAGCGCGGTGGCCTCGACGTCGAGGCGGCGGGTCAGCACCATGTCGCGGTAGAAGCCGCGTACGGCCTCGTCCTCAGGTCGGTCGGGTGAGAACTCGAAGTCGGGGTGCGAGACCCGTTCTCCCTCGGGGTTCAGCAGCTGCACCATGTCGGTGTGGCTGGGACTCGGATCCAGAAATTCAGTCATCACGCTTCCTTCACACGGGGTGGGGTTGCCACCGCTGGCTACGCCGATCACGGGCTTGTGATCCGTGGCACATCGGCATAGCCACACGGTACCCGCCCCCGAGGAGAGAAGAGGCCCGAGCGAGATGAACGTAGACAACTAAGCAAGCGCTTAGTAAGTTCTACGGGACGCGATGACGTCCCGGCCCAGGAGATGAGGAACCGATGACCCGATTTGCCCGAGTGGAGTCGCTCAAGAGCGACCTTGGCGTGGCTGACCTGGTGGAACTCCCGGCACCGCAGCTCGACGAGGGTGAGGTGCTGGCACGGATCGAACGCTTCGCCCTGACGACGAACAACATGACCTACGCGGTCTACGGCGACGCCCTGGGCTACTGGAATCTGTTCCCGGCCGAACAGTCCGGGTACGGCTGCATGCCGGCGTGGGGGCACGCGGAGATCGTCGAGTCGAGGGCCTCCGACATCCCCGTGGGGACGCGGGTCTTCGGCTACTTCCCCATCGCGACCCATCTGACGATGCGACCCACGTCGGTCACCTCGCGCAGCTTCGTCGACGGTGCCGGACACCGCACCGGGACGCCTCAGGTCTACAACCTCTACGAGTTCGAACCCCGGGAGTCCGATCCGCGCCTGGACAGCCTCACCGCCATCTTCCGCGCCCTGTTCATCACCTCCTACACCGCCGCCGACTACCTCCGTGATCGCGACTTCTTCGACGCCGAGCAGTTCGTGATCTCGAGCGCCTCGAGCAAGACGGCGTACGGCGCCGCCTACTGCCTCGCCGACTCACCAGCACAGAGGATCGCGCTCACCTCCGCCCGCAACATCGAGTTCGTGAAGGGCCTCGGCCACTACACAGCGACGCATGAGTACGCCGATCTGACAGCCATCGACAGCACCAAACGGACCGTGTACGTCGACCTGTCAGGCGACGGTGACCTGCGCCGCCGGGTGCACGAGCACTTCGGTGACCGGCTTGCGTTCGACTGCCTCATCGGGTCGACCCAAGCCGACGGCTTCCCCGAGGCCGACGACAGCCTCGTGGGACCGGCTCCGGTCTTCTTCTTCGCAGCCCTCCAGCTCGACGCCTACAAGGCCGAGGGCCAGTCGCGCGCGTTCATGCAGCGCTATCGACGCGACGAGCGAGACTTCCTCGAGCGTGTGGGAGGAGCGGAGCAGCCATCGATCGAGCTGCTCGAGCACACCGGCCTCGAGGACGCCCCGGCGGTGATAGCCGGATTCCACGACGGATCGACGGACCCAGCCGTCGGCCACGTCTTCCTCCCCAACGCGGGCTGATTCCCTGTCGAGGGTCGGAATTTCTGTGGTCGCGACCGTGCGGCGTCGCTAGAGTCGCGCCCCCTAGACCACCGGAGGCGCACCATGTCCGATCCGTACGGCTACAGCCAGCCCATCGAACGGCCCACGACCCTGACGTACGCGGTCTACGGGATGTGGCTCGGCGGCCTGCTGAGCGTCGTCTCCTCCGTCTTCCTCCTCACCATGGACACCACCGAGATGAAGACGCTGATGATCACGGAGATGGAGAAGCAGCCGACGTACGACCCCTCCGTCTTCGACGCGCGGGAGATGGCGGACGTGTTCGTCCCGATCATTCAGATCGGCGGCACCGTCTTCGGGCTGATCGCCATCGGGCTGTGGATCTGGATGGCGGTCATGAACGGGAAGGGCCGCAACTGGGCGCGTGTCACCGGCACCGTCTTCGGCTCGCTCTCCCTCGCCGGGAGCCTGTCGACCCTGGGCAACCTCGCCGGCAACGCGGCGCTCGGCGGCGCCACCATGCCGATGTCGGCCGGGAGCACGGTGCTCGCGATCATCGACCCGCTGCTGGTGATCGCGATCCTGGTGCTGCTGTGGGTGCGGCCGTCCTCGGCGTACTTCAACGCGGTCGGCGCTGCGAGGCAGCGACAGCGCACCGGCTACTACGCCGGCTGAAGGAGAATCTGCTTTCAGCCGAGCGCCTCGCGCCCGTGCGGCTTGTCCCGGCGCCGAGTGCGAAGTACTACACCCAGCGGGGGCCGGTGCGCAGTGGTTACCGCCTGGTCCACTGCTGGTTGGCTTGCCCGCTGCCGCAGGCCCAGAGCGTGACCTTCGTGCCGTTGCCTGTGCCCGCACCCGAGGCGTCCAGGCACAGGCCGGACTGCACCCCGGTGATGGTGCCGTTGGCGTTGACGTTCCACTGCTGGTTGGCCTGTCCGTTACAGTCCCAGATGACCACCTTCGTGCCGTTGCCGGCGCCCTGGCCCGCGGCGTCCAGACACTTGTTGCCATACACCTTCAACTCCTTGCCGGCGGTGTAGGTCCACCGCTGGTTGGAGCCGCCCCAGCAGTCCCAGAGCTGCGCGTCGGTACCGTTGGCAGTGTTGACCCCGGTGACCTCGAGGCAGCGACCGGACTGGGCTCCGACGATCTCGGTGCCGCTTGCGGAGCCGACGCTGCCGGGCACCGATCGCAGCGCGTCGTACCAGCGCGAGGCCATCTTGTCGTATCCGGCGGCGGTCGGGTGGACGCCGTCGTCCAGGTCGGCGGCCGTCAGGGCGCTGTGCATGTCGACCAGGTGCACGCGCTTGCCGGCGTTCACCTTGCTCTGCACGATGCCCGGGATCGCCGCGTTGAAGCTGTTCACCGCCGCCTCCCCCTCGCTCCACCCGAGCGGAGTGATCTGCGCGACGAGCACCTGGGCGTTCGGTGCCGTCGTGGTGATGCGGTCGATGAGCGCGGACAGCCGGTTCGGGGCGGTGGAGATGTTGTAGTTCTGCAGGATGTCGTTGGTGCCGATCTGCAGCAGCACCGTGCGCGGCTGGTAGGTGTTCAGCCAGCCGACGATGTTCGCGTCGATCTGGTCGATACGCCAGCCGGGGTGGCCTTCGTGATCGTGGTCGCCGAGGCTCGCCGGCCCGTTGAACTGCGACCCGACGAAGTCCACGGTGTACCCGCCGCCGGCGAGACGCTGCCACAGGCCGATCCGGTACCCGCCGGGCGTCGCCGTGCCCTCGGTGATGGAGTCACCCAGCGGCATGACACGTACGCCGCCGTTGGACTCCGCGCTGGCGGGACTGGTCGGCGCCGTCACCACGGCCACCACGACACCCAGCGCCGCGATCAGTCCGAGCCACCTTGCTCTGGTTCGCATCATCTGCTCCTGGCATTCGTAGGATCATTTTCGTTCGAGGCAGAGGTAGCGGGTGGGCTCGGCAATGCATCGAGCCCACCCGCTACCTCAGAAATGTCTGTGCCGGACCTGCGTCACGCCACTAGCGCTGCAGGGTCAGCACACCCGGCCGGTAGGGCAGGAGGCCGTAGTCCATGCCGTCGGAGCTGGGGTCGCGCCCCTGGTAGAGGAACTGCAGGTTGCACGGGTCGATGGTCTTGGTCTGGTCGGGGTTGGTGCGCACCAGGTCGCCGTGGCTGATGTCGTTGGTCCAGGTGGCGCCACTGTTCGCCTTGCCTGCGAACGGGTTGCTCTGGGTGGCGGCCTGCGGGGTCCACGTGCCGTCGAGGCTGGTGGCCGTGAACGAGCGGAAGAAGCGACCGTTCGACCCCTGGGCCTCGACGATCATGAGGTACTGGTTCTGTCCCTGGACCTTGTAGACCTCGACCGCCTCGAACAGGTTGGCGGCTGTGTCGCTCATGATCTTCGTGTAGCTCGAGCCGAAGCTGCCCGGGAAGTTCCCGAGGGGCATGCTGGAACGGTAGATGTTGCCGAGGTCGTCGGCGAAGAACATGTACATGTTCCTGTCGTCGGCGATGAGGGTCTGGTCGATGGGGGCTCCCAGGGGAAGGGTTGCCGTGGAGAGCTCTTGGTGCGGGCCCCAGCTGTTGGGGTTGGTGGGGTCGCTCGACGTGCGGTAGGAGAAGGTGTACGGCCAGCCCCACTGGTAGGCGAGGACCCAGATGTTCCTCGGGGCGAAGTAGAACAGCGTCGGCGCGACGGCGTTGAAGCTCGTCAACTGGTTCTGGCCGGCCGAGGCCATGTCGGACCAGTTCGTGAAGGGGCTGAAGACCATCGAGTTCCAGGCGTCTCCGGCGTCGTGCGTCGTCCCGTAGACGAGGTACTGGCCGTTGTGCCTGACCGCGGTGAAGTCCTTGAGCGCGACCTGTCCGTTCCTCGGTTGCGCCAGCGGGCCCGTCGAGGTCCAGCGGTACGTCGACGGAAGAGTGCACTGACCGCTGCCGCCGCCGACGCGGACGAGCTGCCACTGCTGGTTGCTGCCGTTCCAGTCGCTGTACTGCACGACGCTGGCGCCGTCGTTGGTCGCCGCGCCCTGGACCTCGACCGCCTTGTTGCTGTTGCGGTTGATCAGGCGCACGTAGCCGCTGTCGGAGTCGGCCAGCCGGAACTGCTGGTTGGCACCGTTGTGGTCGGTCCACTGGTGGATGGCGGCGCCGTCGGCCGTCGACCAGCCGGACACGTCGAGCACCTTGCCCGAGTGCCGCGCCTTGATCCGGTAGTAGCCGCCGCCGGCGTCCACGAACTGGAACTGCTGGTTGGTGGCGTTGGTACGGGTCCACTGGTGGAGACGGGCCCCGTCGGCGGTAGACGCGCCACTGACGTCCAGCGCCTTGCCGCTGTTGCGGTTCACCAGTTCGTACCAGGCAGTGGTGTCGACCGTGGCGGCCGACGCCGGCGTTCCGGTGACCGCGAAGATGCCGCCACCGGCCACCACTGCCGCCACGGTGGCGGCGACGAGCCGCTTCAACCACCGGCGTGGCCGCGACGGCGGCGCGATCGATTGAGAACTAGACAGGGCAGACATGATGATCCTCCTTGATCAGGAAACGGACGCCGCGCCCGAAGAGAGGCGCACCGCGACGCATGCCCGCCACGAAGGTGTTAGCGCTAACATTCTCCGATGGGGGAACCCAGAGTGTGATCGTTAACACACTTCTTCGTCAAGAGGCACGTTCCAGACCCGCAAGCAGGGGGCGACGTCGAATCACGCGCCGTACTCAACCCCGACGACGCGATATCCCGAGGTCTGAGCCGAGCGACTCGCGCCCGTGGGGCTCGTCCCAGCCGCTCAGGTCCGGGCCTGCCGGGACGATCTGCGTCGGGTTCAGGTCGGTGTGGACGACGTAGTAGTGCTGCTTGATCTGGTCGAAGTCGAGCGTCCCGCCGATCCCGGGAGTCTGGTAGAGGTCGCGCGCATAGGCCCACAGCGCGGGGAACTCGACCAGCTTCTGCCGGTTGCACTTGAAGTGGCCGTGGTAGACCGCGTCGAAGCGGGCCAGCGTCGTGAACAGCCGGATGTCGGACTCGGTGAGCTGGTCGCCGACCAAGTAGCGCTGCCCGGAGAGCCGCTCCTCGAGCCAGTCGAGAGCAGCGAAGAGACGTGAGTACGCCGCGTCGTACGCCTCCTGGGAGCCGGCGAAGCCACACCGGTAGACCCCGTTGTTGACCTCCGTGAAGACCCGCTGGTTGACCTCGTCCATCTCCTCGCGCAGCGCCCGCGGCCACAGGTCGGGCGCGTCGTCGGCGAAGAAGTCGGTCCACTCGTGGAAGAAGTCGTGGGTGATCCACGGGAAGTCGTTGGTGACGACCTTGCCGGAGGTCTCCTCGACGATCGCCGGCACCGTGATGCCGCGCGGGTAGTCGGGGTAGCGCTTGAAGTAGGCCTCCTGCAGCCGCTCGATACCGAGCACCGGGTCGACGCCGCCGGGGTCGAGGTCGAAGGTCCACGACCGGGCGTCGTGCGTCGGGCCGGCGAGGCCGAGGGAGATGACGTCCTGCAGCCCGAGCAGGTTGCGGACGATGATCGCCCGGTTGGCCCACGGGCACGCGGCGGCCGCGACCAGCCGGTAGCGGCCCGGCTCGACCGGCCACAACGGCACGTCGCTCGGCCCGAACTCGGGCTTCCGCGCCTCTCGCGTGATCCGGTCCGGGATGTAGTTCATGTCCCGGTTGAACTCAGTGCCCGGTTGTACGTAGGTCGCCTTCTCCCGCATGGGCTCACTCTAACGGTGTGGTTGAATCCTGAAGCGAATCAGAGGAACGTCCAGGCGAGACCCGCCGCCTCCAGGATCAACCAGAACCGCAGCGCACGAGAGATGAGCACCGTGAGCGTGAAGATCGGCAGGTTGAACCGCAACGCGCCGAAGAGCACCGACATCACCGCGAGCGGCGGAAAGCCGGAGAGGCCCGACGCGGCCAGGAGTGCGGTGGCCAGAACCGGGCGACCCGAGGTCCTGGCGTACCAGCGGTCATAGGAGCCCTGCCACTTGGGCGACTCGAGCTTCTTCCTGATCCAGGGGATCTTGGTGGATCCACGACCGGCGTAGTACCAGACCACCTTGCCGCCGGTCTGGCCGAGCCCGGCGACGAACCCGAGCAACGGTGGCCACCAACCGGAGTTCTGGGCGACGACGGACAGGTACGCCTCGGCGTTCATCACCGGGATGAGCGCAGAGCCGAGGCAGAAGAGCAGGGTGCCGATCAGAAGTCTCATCTGGGCACGGGTATGCCGATCCTGAGGAGCCGTCCCAGCGAGACGCACTTCATGATCAGCAGGGCCGTGGCGATCGCCAGCCCCAGCCACATCCAGCCGGTGACCAGCAGCAGGATCGCGAAGAGCCCCGAGTTGAGCGCCTTGCCCGGGTGGGACCAGTTCCACCGCCACAGCGTCCGGTCGATGACGTAGAAGTAGTTCGGGCTCTTGATCGGCCAGGCCAGGTAGGCGATCGAGAGGAAGCAGTCGATCACCATGAACTCCGCCAGGTAGACGAAGATCGCCGGCGACAGGTCGGGCTGCAGGAACGCCAGCCCGACGTAGAACGCCGCCGCGCAGAGACGGTCGGAGAAGATGTCGAGCACGCCGCCGATCCGCGTCTCCTCATCGCGCCACCGGGCGACCGCACCGTCGAGGCTGTCCCCGGCCCAGTAGACGACCAGCGCGATGACCAGGAGCGTCAGGCTGCCCTGCGACGCAGCGCTCGCCGACAGCACCACCGAAGCGATGGTGCGTACGAACGTGATCACCGTCGCCGACGTCCACAGCCGTTCCGACTCGGGCCGGGCGCGCTCCTTGGCGTCGAGGACGACGGCGGTTTCGATCATGGTCCGGAGCATAGAGTGCCGATGGGCGTAGCCCGGTGGAATCGACCCGCGGCTCAGCGCTGTTCGCGCACCAGGGAGGCCACGAAGTCGAGCTTGTCCAGGACCGCGGGTGGGATGACGAAGGGATACAGATCGTCGTGGCCCATGGACCGGTTGATGACGTTCAGCGCAGCCGAGAGGGGCACCCAGATGTCGGTGACGACCTGCCGGAACGGCATCTCGGCGGGCACCGGGTCGGCGAGCCCGTACGCCGCCGCGGACCCGAGCGTGTCGCGGATGTGCAGGTAGTGGGCCCAGGTCTCGGCGAAGTCCTCGAAGGGGTGCATGGTGGCGTAGGTCGAGATGTAGTTCTCCGTCCAGCCCGCGGGCGGTCCTTCGGAGTAGTGGCGCTGGAGCGACTCCTCGTAGGAGACCGACTCGTCGCCGAAGATCTCGGTGCAGCGCTCCATCAGCTCGGGTCCACGGACCAGCTGCCACTCGTAGTAGTGGCCGACCTCGTGCCGGAAGTGGCCGAGCAGCGTGCGGTAGGGCTCGTCGAGCGTCGCCCGGACGTGCTCACGGTAGGCGTCGTCGGACTCGGCCAGGTCGATCGTGATCACGCCGCCGTCGTGACCGATGACCACGTCGGGGGTGGACGCGACGCCGTCGCTGGCCAGCAGGTCGAAGGTGAGCCCCTCGGCCGGGTCCTCGGCCTTGGTGCGGATCTCCAGGCCGAGGTTGTCGAGCTCGACCACGAGGTGTCGTTTCGCCTGTTCGGCGAGGGAGTACTGCTGCTGGACGAACTCGGGCGCGGCTTCGTTGGGCCGGGTCCGGGTCAGCTCGCAGGCGAAGCAGATGCCGCCTTCGATGCGGGCCAGCCAGGTGCATCCCGTCTCGAGCGTGTTGGCGCAGACCCACCAGATGTAGCCCTCGCTGTCGACGTACCTGCCCTCGGACGAGACCGGAACGATCGCGCGCTCCTCGCGGGAGTAGGCGAGCCGGGTGCCGCACGAGACGCACGCCGAGTTCTCGAAGTAGAGACGGTTGCCGCACTCCCGACAGGTGAACGCTTCCATGTCACCCATCATCGGCCGTCTCAGGCCGTCCCCCAGCTCTCGACGCGCCACTCGCCGTCCTCCCGGACGAGGACCACGACCATCGACTCGTCGGGTACGGAGCCATCCTCGGCGGTGTAGGAGACCCTGACGGTGACCTGGGCCGCGTCGCCGTACATCTCCGGCTCGCCGAAGACCATGTCCCGATTCACTGCGCGCGGGTTGGGGTCGGCGTAGGTGCGCTTCCCCTCCGCGGCGTCGATCATCGCGCTCGCGCCGCCGCCGTCGAGAAGCTCGTCGCCCTCGTCGGAGGCCAGCTCGTAGAGGGTGGTGACCGAGGTGGTCTCCATGAACTCGCGGGTGACCTCGGCCGGGGTCGAGCCGCGCGCCAGCAGCCAGAGCGTGAGCGCGGTGAGAGCCGCGGCGACCACCAGCACTCCGGATATGCGTACTCCGCGACGCCAGCGGCTGCCGCGGGTCACGATGCTCGCCCGCTGCGGAGGCTGTCCCACGAGCAACACCGTAACTTCACTCCTGCTGGTCGGGGGCCACATCGACAGAGACGGTCAAGGTCGAGGTGGTGGCTTCGGTGTAGATGACCCCCTTCACAGGAGGCACATCGGCATAGTCACGTCCCCAGGCGACGCTCACGTAGCGATCGTCGGCCCTGGTGTCGTTCGTCGGGTCGAGGGCGAGCCATTGGCCCGTCCCCGCGCCGCTGCGGTCTGCCCCGTAGTGGGGCACCCACACCTCCACCCAGGCATGGGAGGCATCGGCTCCGACGAGCCGCGGCTTCCCCGGCGGAGGGGTGGTGGCGAGGTAGCCGGAAACATAGCGGGCCGCGAGCCCGTGCGCTCGAAAACAGGCCAACATCAGGTGAGCGAAATCCTGGCAGACACCACCCTTGGCCTCGAAGATCTCCGGGATCGTCGAGGTGACCGTCGTGGCGGTGTCGTCGTAGTCGAACCCGGCATGGATCCGGTGCATCAGATCCTCCGCCGCCTCCACGATCGGTCGCTGCTCGGTCAAGGAGACGGCACCGAAGTCGTACGCCTCCTGGGTGTGCTCAACCAGCGGCGAGGCCACCGCCAGGTCGGTCGCCCGCCAGGCGCCGGGGATCGTGGGGTCGACCAGCGGCCGCGCCCGCTCCCACGGCTGGTCGAAGCTCGCCTCGTCATAGACCGGTGTGCTGACCTCCACCTCGGAGACGGCCGTGATCTCGAGCAACTGATGCGGCTCGAGGACCTGGAAGTACGTCACCGTGTTGCCATAGAAGTCGACATCGCTCGACTGGTCCGCGGGCGCCGGCGTGACCTGAACCTCCGCCTTCTCGACATGCTGGTGAGGCAGCTCCCGCGGCGTGACGTTGGCGATCCCGAACGAGTTCGTCACGTCCTCGTCGTAGGAATAGGTCGTCGTGTGGTTGACCCGGTATCTCACCCGCCGGATGCTATCCCGACCACCGCCACGTCGCCGGGGTCGATGAAGTCTCGTGCCTCAACGCGCCGACCGCGCGGCCGATTGCGGGAAGCCTTCTCGTGCTCGCGATCAGACGTACTGTCCATGCCACCAACCTATGCTCAACTGAGCGATTGCGCCGGGAGGGCGTTGAGGGGCTGGGGGGCGGGGCCGGTGGCGAAGTGGACGTCGCTGATGGCGTCGGCGAGGCGGACGAGCTGGGCCTGGACCTGGTCGAGGAAGGACTCCAGGTTGGGGCGGCCGACACCGCCGATGGCGACGAGGCCGGCGACCTCGGTGCGGTCGAGCATGTCGGTGATGTCGTCGAGGAGCCGCTCGGGGCGGGACGAGCCGGTCGAGCCGGGGAGCTTGGTGAGGTGGAGGCGCAGCTCGTGTAGGCAGAAGGCGAGCGAGCGGGGGTTGTCGCGGTCCATGATGAGCAGGTCGAGCACTCCCCCGGTGCGTACGTAGCCCCGGTAGCGGCGGCGGTGGGTGACCGCGGACTCGGCGGAGGCGAGGACGGCATTGAGCACGGCCCGGTCGACCTCGAGCCCCCTCCGCACCGTGGTCGTCGCACGGAGCAGATGACAGACCTGCATCGACCGCTCCAGGAACCGTCCCAGCCGGATCGAGTGGTAGCCCTCGTCGCGGATCATGCTTGCCACGATCCCCTGCATCGCCAGGATGCCGTGCAGCATCTCGGCACCCGACTCGGCGATCTGCAGCGAGTGCGGGTTGACCCGGAGCTCCTCGGCGGCCCGGTCGGTCGCGGAGAAGATCCGCCACATGTCGGGGCTGAGCTGGTCGCGTACGCCACTGAAGGCCTGTCGCATCCCGGCCAGCGACTGCGCGGCCGACCCCGGCCGGTCGGCGTCCAGCAGCATGGACCGGAACTCGGCGTCGATATCGGCGTCGGCGTGGCCGTGCCCGCCCAGCCGGTCGAGCGCGCTCAGCATCACCTCGAGGCTGATGCCGCCGGACGTACGCGGCCTGGTCCTGAAGTCCTCGGCCAGCACGTGCGTGGCCAGGATGAGCCGGATGAGGTCCTCGGCACGCTCCGCGTAGCGCCCCGACCAGTACATGTCCTCGAGCGCACGCGGGACGAGCACCGTGACCGAGCGCGAATGGGTCATCGGGAGCACGTCGGCCAGACCCTGGTCGGCGTCCTGCGGCGACTCCTTGAGCACCCAGACGTCCTTGCTGCACGGCGGCAGCCCGGTCTCGTCGGCCCGGATCGAGGCCAGGCCACCGACCAGCGGCCGGTAGGCAGAGCCGTAGCGGAGCGAGAACGTACGCAGCGTCAGCGGCCGGCCGACCGCACCGTGCCCCTCGGCCCAGGTCGGAGCCTGGGAGAGCGTGATCCTCTCCTGCCCGACATGGCGGTAGGGATCGGCCGCGATCCTGGCGGCCAGCTCCTCGGGCGTTCCGTCGACGATCGTCCCTTCCAGGGTCCGCACGACCAGGTCGCCCGCGGCCAGGCGCCGCTCGACCTCCTCGCGCTGGGCGGGGTCGCCGCACCACCAGGTGCCGAGCGACGCCAGCCGCAACGGCTCCCCGAGCAGGGCCTCGCAGGCGGCGGGAAGATAGGGAACCAGCCCCGGGTTCTCGAGCACGCCGGCCCCGAACCCGTTGACCACCCGCACGTTGCCGCGGCGTACGGCCTCGATCAGGCCGGCCACGCCGAGCTGGCTGTCGCCGCGGAGCTCGAGGGGGTCGGACCAGGTCGCATCGACGCGCCGCAGGATCACGTCGACCCGCTCCAGCCGGTCGCCGTGGCCGCGCATGAGGACCTCGCCGTTGCGTACGGTCAGGTCGGCGCCCTGGACCAGCGGGAAACCGAGCGTCGAGGCGAGAAAGGCCTGGTCGTAGGCGGTCTCGGAGTGGGTGCCCGGGGACAGGACGACGACCCGCGGGTCGGCCTGGTCACCGGGCGCCGACTCCAGCAGAGCGCTGCGGAGAGCCGCGAAGTAGGGCTCCATCCGGTGCAGCCCGGCATCGCGGTGCAGCTCGGGGAGCACCCGGCTGATCACCCGGCGGTTCTCCATCGCGTAGCCGATCCCGCTCGGCGCCTGGGTGCGGTCGGCGAGCACCCGCCACTCACCGTCGGGGGTACGACCCAGGTCGGTGGCAGCAAGAACGAGCGGCCGCGGGTCGTGGTTGCTGGCCCGGGCTGCGACGCGGTGGAAGCCGTGATGGCCGAAGACCACCGCCGCCGGGACGATCCCGTCCTGGAGCAGACGCTGCGGGCCGTAGAGGTCGACGAGGATCGCATTGAGCAGCTCGGCACGCTGGGCCAGGCCGACCTCGAGGATGCGCCACTGCGCGGGGTCGATGACGAGCGGCACGGGGTCGAGCCGCCAGGGCTCGGGTCTGGCGCCGGGACGCAGGTAGGTGACCCCGTCGTCGGCGAGGAACCGCTCGACATCGTGGCCGATCCGGCTCAGCGTCGCCGGCGTGATCGAGACGGCCGTCTCGGCCATCGGCTTCCACGCGGGGCGTAGGGTGCCGTCGGGCCCGACGACCTCGTCGTAGGGCTGGTCGGTCGCGTCGAGGAGGCCGAGGGCGTCGGCGTACTCGCGAAGGACGGTCACCGCACCACCCGTCGGAGATCCAGGGTGTGCGGGTTGTCGGGAGTGGTGCCGCGGGCCGCGCGCTCACGCATCTCCGCGACGTCCAGCCGGCCGGAGGTGTGGCCGCGCGCCTCGAACCTGCTCGCGCGGCGTGCCTCGGCCTCGTTGGCGTTCACCGGCGGGTGGTCGTAGCTGCGGCCGCCCGGGTGCACGACGTGGTAGGTCGCGCCACCGAGGCTGGTCTCGGAGGCGATGTCGACGACGTCGAAGTGCAGCGGCGCCTGGACGTCGATGCTGGGATGGAGGCTCGACCACGGGCTCCACGCCTTGAACCGGACGCCGGCGTAGAACGTGTCCGGAACAGGAGTGGGGGTCAGCGGCACCGGAACACCCTGACACGTCACCAGCTGCCGGTCGAGGTCGATCCCTCTCGCCGAGATCTGGACCCGCTCGACCGAGGAGTCGACGTAGCGTGCCGTGCCCGACTCGGTGGCCTCCTCGCCGAGGACGTTCCAGGGCTCGATCGCCTGCCGCAGCTCCAGCTCGATACTGGTCATGGGATCCACGGCGACCCGCGCGAGCCCGATCCGTGGAAAGCGGAACTCGGCGTACGCAGCCAGCCACTGCGACTCGAACGGGATCCCGTGGCGGCGCAGGTCGGCCACGACCTCCTCGATGTCGCGCAGGCACCCCTGCGGGAGCAGGAAGTCCTCGTGGAGGGCGCTGCCGTGGCGGACCAGGGGCGCCTCGTACGGCTCCTCCCAGAACCACGCGACCAGGCTCCGGACCAGGAGCGACTGGAGGAGCGCCATCTGCGGGTGCGGCGGCATCTCGAAGCCACGGAGCTCGAGGAGGCCGAGGCGTCCTCGGGAGGAGTCCGGGGAGTAGAGCTTGTCGATGCAGAACTCGGCGCGGTGGGTGTTGCCGGTCAGGTCGGTGAGCAGGTGGCGCAGGGCCCGGTCGATCATCCACGGGCGGGGTTCGGGGTGTTCCCGGGTGATCCGGGCGACCTCCTGCAGCGCGATCTCCATCTCGTAGACCGCCTCCGGGCGGCCCTCGTCGAACCGCGGCGCCTGGCTGGTCGGGCCGATGAAGCGGCCGGAGAAGAGATAGGAGAGTGAAGGGTGGCGCTGCCAATAGCGGATCAGGCTGGCCAGCAGGTCGGGCCGCCGGAGCAGGGGGCTGCGCTCGGGGCTACGTCCGCCGAGGGTGAGGTGGTTGCCGCCGCCGGTGCCGGTGTGGAGCCCGTCGAGATCGAACTTCTCGGTGGACAGACGAGCCTGACGAGCCTGCTCGTAGAGCGTCGTGATCAGCTCCCGCTGCTCCGCCCAGGTGGCGGTCGGCTGCACGTTGACCTCGATCACGCCGGGGTCCGGGGTGACCGTCAGCCGTGCCAGGCGGGCATCGGGCGGCGGACCGTAGCCTTCGAGCACGACCTGCGTGCCCTGGTCGGAGACGGCCCGCTCGATCACCCGGAGCAGGGCGACGTAGTCCTCCAGCCGATCGGTCGGCGGCAGGAACACATGGACCAGCCCGTCGCGCTCCTCGATCGCGAGCGCGGTGGTCGGTGCCTCGTCGGGATCGGTGACGGTGACCTGCGGGATCTCCGGGTCGAGCGGCGCTTCCGCGGTCAGGTAGGACGGTTCACCCTGGAACTCCGGGTCGTGCCAGGAGATCGAGTCGAGCGGCAGCCGCAGCCCGACCGCCGAGGTGCCCGGCGCGAGCACCAGCCGCCCGCGCCGGAACCGCCACTGCGGGCTCGTCCACTCCCCGTCGTTGGTGTTGATCGGGATCACCCAGCCGACCGGCTCGGTGACCTCCTTGTCGAGCTCGGTGACGTTCAGGTCACCGCGATCCGCGGCGTCGTCCGGCCTGGGGCCGTCGGGCTGACGCACCTCCTGGGCGATCTTCGCCAGCGGATCCTCGTACGCCGGAAACACCTGCTCCTCGGGAAGCCCGAGAATCCTGGCGATGGCGTCGGCCACAGCACTCGCCGAATCCGTAGTAGTGGCAGTCGAATCTGCACTTGTGGGCGACGAAACTCGACTTTCGTCGCCCACTTCTACCGATTCGGCCTCCGCTTCTACCGATTCGGCGGGGGGCCAGGGGTCGGCGAAGAGGGTCTGGTCGCTCCACAGCGGCTGGCCGTCCGTACGCCACTGCAGGTCGATGTTCCAGCGCGGGAGGGGCTCGCCGGGGTACCACTTGCCCTGGCCGCGGTGGACGATCCCGCCCTTGCCGTAGACCTTGCGCAGGCGCTCGGCCAGGTCAGCGGCGAGCTCGCGCTTGTGCGGGCCATCGGCGTCGGTGTTCCACTGAGCACTCTTCTGGTCGTCCAACGACACGAAGGTCGGCTCGCCGCCCATGGTCAGCTCGACGCCGGCGGCCTGGAGACGCTGGTCGACCGCCTCGCCCAGGGCGTCGATCCGGTCCCACTCCTGGGCGGTGTAGGGCAGCGTCACCCGAGGGTCCTCGTGGATCCGGGTGACCTCGTTGGCGAAGGAGAAGGTGACCTCGACCGGGTCGGTGGCCCCCTCGATCGGGGCCGCGGAGGACGGGTGCGGCGTCGCCGAGAGCGGGATGTGGCCCTCGCCGGCGAACAGGGCCGAGGTCGGGTCGAGCCCGATCCAGCCGGCTCCCGGGACGAACACCTCGCACCACGCATGCAGGTCGGTGAAGTCCTCGGTCGGGCCGGAGGGGCCGTCGAGCGACTCCTGGTCGGCGGCCAGCTGCACCAGATAGCCGGAGACGAACCGTGCCGCGAGGCCGTACTGACGCAGCAGGGACACCAGCAGCCACGCCGAGTCGCGGCACGAGCCGATGCCCAGCCGCAGGGTCTCGTCGGGTGTCTGTACGCCTGGCTCCATCCGCACCGAGTAGGCGACGTCCGAGTTGACCGCCTGGTTGACGCTCGCCAGGAAGTCGACGGTGCGGACGCCGTCCTCGGGCAGCGCCGGCAATTGCTGCCGCCAGGCATCGGCCGCCGTCGCCGACTCCACGTCGCGGAGGTAGGGCGCCAGATCGGCCTTCAGCTGCGGCTCGTAGTCGAAGGGGAAGGTCTCGGCGTACTCCTCCACGAAGAAGTCGAACGGGTTGATCACCACCATGTCGGCGACCAGCCCCACGGTGACCTCGAGCTTGTCGGTCTTCTCCGGGAAGACCAGCCGTGCGAGCCAGTTGCCGAACGGGTCCTGCTGCCAGTTGATGAAGTGCGCCGCCGGCGTCACCGACAGCGAGTAGGCCTCGATCGGGGTCCGGGTGTGTGGCGCCGGGCGCAGGCGTACGACGTGCGGACCGACCCCCACCGGCTGCGCGAACTCGTAGGTGGTCCGATGTTCGAGCGCAACCTTGATCGACATGGGGTCAAGCCTGACCGATCGAGGTTGCGCCAGGGTAACGAACCGCCGGGCCGGCGTCTGACGAACCTGCTGAGCGACGCGTCCGTTGAGCTGGATTCAAGTCCTGGCTCGAATTGGCGCGTGACTTATCACGAATAGGGAACGGCTTGATCCGAATCTGCTGATTGGTAAATGCATTTCATCGCGACTAAACCCAGGCGGGCAATCAGTGGAATTCCGCATCTTCCAGGTCGCCGGGATCTATTACCCCACGGGGTGTTTATGACAGCAGTCAGGCCTATGGCACAAGGAGCCGATACCGCAGGTGCCTATCCGCCGAGGCGCGCCTCCGACGTCGGCAACCAAGTCGGGGAACACCACGTTTCACCTGGTATGAAGGCATTGGCGGTTGAACCTGGACGGTATCCCCGGCTAGAAGTTGGCCTGATGAGATTACGCCACTTATTCAGGTTATGAGGCGAATCAATTGGTTTGAGAAAGTTCTTGACTTTGTGCTTCAAGTCGGCTCAGGATGCACTCAGAACGACCCAACAGCAACAAAGGAGATGTCGTGATTTCTCGGACTCGAATCGCCGCTGTCGTCGCTGGACTCGCACTGGCCACGGTCGCCGCACCAGTCATGGCCAGCCCCGTTCCACCTCCAATTCCTGACCCTCCGGTCCCCGGCACTCCGGGCACTCCGATTCCGGACACGCCCGACGTCCCGGACACTCCGGAAACCCCGGACGTACCCGACACCCCGGACGTCCCCGACACCCCGGACGTACCCGGCACTCCGGACGTACCGGAAACCCCGGACGTACCTGGCACTCCGGACGTTCCGGAGACACCGGACGTTCCCGACGTACCCGAAGTTCCCGACACCCCGGACGTTCCCGACACACCGATCCCGGACGTCCCGGACGGTCCGGGGATCCCGGAGACTCCGGACGTTCCCGTTCCGGACAGCCCGGCTGCGGACGTTCCTGCCGCAGACGTTCCCGTCCCGGAGGTCCCGGTCCCGGACGTTCCGATCCCGGATGTTCCGATCCCGGACGTCCCCGTCCCCGGCGTCCCCGGAGTTCCCGGCGTTCCCGAGCTCCCCGGCGTCACCGACAGCCTGCTGGGCATCATCAACAGCCTCCCGGTCGTCGGCCCGGTCCTGACGGACCTGCTCAACTCGATCCTCGGGAAGCTCCCCCTGCCGTAGAGGCATCCACCGTTACCCAATCAGCAGAGGTCCAGCAGCATCGATGCTGTTGGACCTCTGCTATTTGGCCGGGCGACGCCGAACCTCAGCCCTTCGGGAACGAACCCGCGAGCTCGATGAGGCGGGTGTTGGCCACGGCCTCGCCGATCGAGACACGTACGCCCTCGGGCGGGTAGGGGCGGACCATCAGGCCGACCTCGTCGGCAGCCGCGGCGAACTCGGCGCAGCGCTCGGGAGAGCCGAAGGCGAACCATACGAAGTTGCCCTGCGCGTCGGGGATGTCCCAGCCGGCGGCGCGGACGCCCTCGACCACCCGGGTCCGCTCGGCCACCACGTGGTCGACGCGAGCCAGCAGCTCGGTCTGCCGCTCGAGCGAGGCGACGCCGGCGGCCTGGGCGACCACGTTGACGCCGAAAGGCAGCGCCATTGCCCGCAGGGTGGCGGCGATCGGGGCCGGCGCGAAGGCGTAGCCGACCCGGAAGCCGGCCAGCCCGTAGGCCTTGGAGAACGTACGCAGGACCACCACGTTGGCCCGCGCGCGATAGGTGGCGATGCCGTCGACGGCGTCGTCCATGCGTACGAACTCGGCGTAGGCCTCGTCGACCACGACCAGCACGTGCTCGGGCACCTTCGCGAGGAAGGCGTCGAGCTCGGCCTGGGTGACCGAGGTGCCGGTCGGGTTGTTGGGCGTGCAGACGAAGACGACCTTCGTCCGCTCCGTGATGGCCGCCGCCATCGCGTCCAGGTCGTGATGACCGTCCCCGCTGACCGGCACCTTCACCGCGGTCGCGCCGGCCGCGAGCACCGCGATCGGGTAGGCCTCGAAGCTGCGCCAGGCGAAGACGACCTCGTCCTCGGGACCGCAGTAGGCCGAGACCAGCTGGAAGATCAGCGCCACGGCGCCGGTCGAGAGAGCGAGCTCCTCGGCCGGCACCTTGTAGGCCGTCGCGAGCGCCTCGTAGAGCTCGGTGTTGCCCGCGTCGGGGTAGCGGTTGACCCGCCCCGCCGCCTCGGCGGCGACCTCCACCACCCCGTCCAGCGGCGGGTAGGGGTTCTCGTTGGAGGAGAGCTTGTAGGTCACCAGACCGGGCCGCTCGACCGGCGGCTTGCCCGCGACGTACGCAGGCATCGCGGCGACACTGGGACGGGGCTGTGGGGTGCTCATATCGTGAGATCCTAGGTCGGGATGACCTCGCCCCCGTAAACCACGGGAACGTCGCGGCCGACCACGATGTCAAGCGGGTTGGTGACGCAGCGCACCGACCCGCCGCCGAGGTGGAGCTCGCTCATCTCGACGATCCGGATCGTGAAGCCCCAGCCCTCGAGGACGGTGCGGATGCGGTCCGGGCAGGACGGCATCACGATGGTGCGGCCGATCACGATCGAGTTGGCGGCGAAGGTGCTGAGCGCCTCCTCCTCGGTGATGAACAGCGGCTCGGGGACCAGGTCGACGAGCGCCTGCGCCGACTCGGGAGCGAGGGCGTCCGGGCAGATGATCGCGCGGCGCTCGTCGAGCGGGCAGAAGGCCAGGTCGAGGTGGTACATCCCCGAGTGGGTCGTCCGTACGCCCAGGACGCGCACGCCCATCTCGGTCGCCAACGTCTTCAGCGCCATCTCGTCGGTGCGCGGCCCGGTGCCGGCGACCAGGTGGCCGGCGTACGGGAAGACGTCGCCCGCCTCGAAGGTCGGTCCGACCCCGTCCTTGCCGACGTACGCCGTCCCCCAGCCGTTCGCGGCGAACCACTCGATCGCGGAGTTCGTCTCGTTGCGGCGCTCGGGGAAGCGCATGTGGGAGAGGAGCACGTGCCTCCGGCCGTCCGCGAGGGTGGCCGCGAAGCCGAGGTTCATCGCGTAGACCATGTCGGGGCTGTCCTCGCGCGGCGCGATGACGTCGACGCGGCCGCCGAGCTCCTCGATGGTGGCCCTCAGGGTGTCCCACTGCGCGCGAGCACGGACCGGATCCGGCTGGATCTCGGTGTCCATGAACGGGTTGATGGCGTAGTCGATGCGGTAGTGCGTCGGCTCGGTCATCAGGTAGTGACGGCCCCAGCTCAGCGATGTGCTCACTCGTACCCCTCTCAGGTCTGATCGTCGGATTGCCTGATTGACTGATTGTCAGACAATCCTGTGCCGTTAGGTTAGAGCACGAACGGTCATCACCGGAAGCCGACGCAGATAGGACAATGGGTCCATGTTCGAGTCGCTCACCCTGGACGAACCCGCATCGACGGTCGACCGCGTCGCCGACGAGCTCCGCCGGGCGGTGTTCGAGGGCGAGCTCGAGTCGGGCACTCCGCTGCGCGAGCACGGTCTCGCCGAGTCGCTGGGAGTCGGCCGTTCCACGGTCCGTGAGGCGCTGACCATCCTGGTCGCCGAGGGCCTGGCCACCCGCGCACCCAACAAGGGGGTCGCCGTCGCCACCCCCGAGGCCGCCTCGGTACGTGACGTCTGCGCCGCCCGCTGGGTGCTCGAAGGGGCCGGCGTACGTAACTGGCGGAGCGCCTCCGCCGAGGCGCGCCGGGCGGTGCACGAGTCGCTCGATGCGTACATCTCGGCGGTTCACTCGGAGCGCGCGACCTACCGCGAGCTCAATGAGCGCCACCTCGCCTTCCATCTCTCGCTGGTGGCTCTCACCGGGTCACCGCGGCTGGTCGCGATGCAGAAGCATCTGGTGCTCGAGCTCAAGCTCTCGCTCGCCCAGGTCGACCGCATCCGCCGCAACGCCCACGACCAGGCCGAGGACCACGCCGCCCTCGTCCGCCTCCTCGACGCGGACCGCATCGACGGCGCCGAGCAGTTCCTGGAGAAGCACCTCTCCGACGCCGCCCACGCCATCTGCAAGGCGCTCCGCCTGGAGCAGTGACCCCGGGGTAACACAGTCGCCACACCTCGCGCGCGCCCCTTACGTACGTCCAGCGGAGCCTGACACACTCACGAACATGCGCATCGTGACCTGGCTCATCACCAACGCCGTCGCTCTGGCCGTGGCGACCTGGCTCGTCGGCGGGATCTACTTCGACGGACCGACCAGCGGCATGGAGGAGGTCAAGCAGAAGCTGCTCCCGCTGCTGATCGTCGCTCTCGTGCTCGGTCTCGTGTCGTCGTTCGTCAAGCCGATCGTGACGTTCTTCACGTTCCCGTTCATCCTGCTCACCCTGGGCCTGCTCCTGCTGGTGATCAACGCGGCGATGCTCGGCCTGACCGCGTGGGTCCTGGGCCCGACCGGGGTGGGTTTCCACGTCGACGGGTTCTGGGCGGCGGTCCTCGGTGGCATCATCATCTCGATCGTCGGCTGGGGCGTCGACCGCGTCTGGCCGGAGAGCGACGAGTGAGGCCCAGATTCCACATCCGCCACGCGTTCTTGGCGGAAATGTAAAACTCGGGCCATGAAGATCGCGGTCGTCTGCCTGGGCAACATCTGCCGTTCTCCGATGGCGGAGGTGGTGCTGCGGGACCGTCTCGACGGTGCCGGGCTCGATGACGTCGAGCTCGTCTCCGCCGGCACCGGCGGCTGGCACGCGGGCGAGAAGATGGACCGTCGGGCGGCTGCGACGCTGCTCGAGGCGGGCTACGACCCCGAGCGTCACCGGGCCCAGCAGTGGCCGGTCGGGGACCCCGAGACGTACGACCTCGTGCTCGCGATGGATGCCGACAATCTGGCCGATCTGGCTGGTCAGGCACCGGAGAGCGGGCTGCGGATGTTCCGTGATTTCGATCCCGAAGGCCCCGGCGACGTGCCCGATCCCTATTACGGTGGTGCCGAGGGGTTCCGGGAGGTGCTGGCGATGGTGGAGCGTACGAGTGATGCGATCGTTGCATCCGTCGCCTCGGCGAGGCCCGGTTCGTGACCCGTCAGCCCGCGGTCGCCCGTCGCGCCGAGCAGCTGCTCGGGGCGGCGGTGGTGAGCACATCTCCGGTCGCGGGCGGTGACATCTCGACCGCCACCAAGATCCGGCTCAGTGACGGCTCGCTGGTGCTGATGAAGGCTCTCTCCCCGCCACGTGACGACTTCGTCGCCGCCGAGGCCCGCGGGCTGCGCTGGCTGGAGGAGTCGGGGGCCGTGAAGGTCCCTGAGGTCCTCGCCGCCGAGCCCGACTGCCTCGTCCTGCGCTGGATCGAGCCCGGCCGACCCAACGCCGAGACGGCCGAGGAGCTCGGCCGCGCGCTCGCGCGCCTGCACAGCACCCCGGTGTCGGGTTTCGGGGCCGACAGGGACGGGTTCATCGGCCGGCTGCCGATGCCCAACAAGCCCGCGGACACCTGGGCCGAGTTCTATGCCGTACGCCGCCTGCTCCCCTATCTCAGGGCCGCGCGCGACCGTGGCGCCATCGACGCCGCCGGCGCCGAGCGCGTCGAGCAGGTCGTCGGGAAGCTGCCCTCGCTGATCCCGGAGGAGCCGCCGGCCCTGCTCCACGGCGATCTCTGGAACGGCAACGTGCTCTGGGACCGGAGCAGCGAGGCCTGGCTCATCGACCCCGCAGCGTACGCCGGTCACCGTGAGGTCGACCTCGCCATGCTCGCGCTCTTCGGCCTGCCCCACCTGGAGCGGATGATGTCCGCCTACGAGGACGCGACCCCGCTCGCCGAGGGCTGGGAGGACCGCCAGGGCCTCCACCAGCTGTTCCCGCTGCTCGTGCACGCCGCCATGTTCGGCGGTGGCTACGGCGCCCGCGCCGCCACCGTGGCGGCTCGCTACCTCTGATTCCCTGGGAAACCAGAAAACCCCTGGTTACCCAGGGGTTTTCGGATGGCGGTGACGGTGGGATTTGAACCCACGGTAGGTCTCCCTACACAACATTTCGAGTGTTGCACCATCGGCCGCTCGGACACGTCACCGCCGAATAAGTTACAACCTCGGGTGGTCTTCGCCGAAATCGGGGCCGCCTCGCTGGGATCCGAAGAAGTCCTCCAGCAGCGCGCGCTGTTCCTCGGCCATCAGCCCGGCGACGACCTCCGGCCGGTGGTTGAGCCGGCGGTCGCGTACGACGTCCCACAGCGAGCCGACCGCGCCGGCCTTGTCGTCGAAGGCGCCGAAGACGATCCGCTCGACCCTGGCCAGGACCGCGGCGCCGGCGCACATCGTGCACGGCTCCAGCGTCACCACGAGCGTGCAGCCCTCCAGGCGCCACTCTCCGCGCGCCTTGGCGGCCTCGCGCAGCGCGACCACCTCGGCATGTCCGGTGGGGTCGGCCTCGGCCTCGCGTATGTTGCGGCCCCTCCCGATCACCGCACCGGACGGGTCGACGACGACCGCGCCGATCGGTACGTCACCGGTCGCCAGCGCAGCACGACCCTCATCGAGAGCGGCCCGCATCGGGGCCTCCCAGCGGTTGGCTGGGGTCACGCCGGCATGAGCCCGACGGCGTCGTCGAAGGCCTCGCCGCAGCCGATCGCCCGGGCGATCTCGGAGAGCGTCTCGTCGGGGTAGAGGTCGTCCTCGAACATGTCGTCGAGCAGCATGCCCATCTCGACGGCGCTCATCCCGAAGTCGGCGAGGATGCCGAGGTCACCGGCGGGATCGGGCTCCTCCTCGTCCTCGACCTCTTCCGGCAGCGGAAGCCCGAGCACGTCGAGAGCCGACGCCGCCAGCTCCCACTCGTCGGCCGCGGTCACATCGGAGAGCAGCACCTTGGTCGCTGCACCGTGGACCCGGACGATCACGAAGAAGTCCTCGTCGATCGCCGCCATCGCGATCGCGCCGCCATCGCCTGGGAAGCGGTGGAGCGCGTGCGTCAGAGTCTCGACATCGGTCAGGAGGTCGTGAGCGAGTTCGCGCACGACCCAGGCGCCGTCCTCGCGATACATCGCGACGGCGAAGTCAACACCCTCGATCTGCTCCAGCTGATCAGACACACGACCAGAGTGACACCGAAACCGCCGTGGGTCTAGGGGGAATTGATGACCTTAGGACGAAGCGATCGTAGGGTTCAGCCCATGGAGACCCTCGTTGTGGACCACCCTCTCGTCGCCCACAAGCTCACCACCCTGCGCAACAAAGAGACCGACTCGTCGACGTTCCGTCGTCTCGCCGACGAGCTCGTCACGCTGCTCGCCTACGAGGCGACCCGCGGGGTGCGGGTCGCCCCGGTCGACATCGTCACCCCGGTCGCTGCGACCCAGGGCGTACGCCTCACCGACCCGCAGCCGCTGATCGTTCCCATCCTCCGGGCCGGTCTCGGGATGCTCGACGGGATGATCCGGCTGCTGCCGACGGCGGAGGTCGGCTTCCTCGGCATGGTCCGCAACGAGGAGACGCTCGAGGCGACGACGTACGCCGAGCGTCTCCCCGCCGACCTCTCCGGTCGCCAGTGCTACGTGGTCGACCCGATGCTCGCCACCGGTGGCACCCTCGCCGCGGCGATCGACTTCCTGGTCAAGCGCGGCGCCGATGACATCACCGCCGTCGTGCTTCTCGCCGCTCCGGAGGGCGTCGCCGCCCTGGAGAAGGAGCTCGAGGGCGTCGACGCCCCCGTCCGCGTCGTCACCGCCGCGATGGACGAGAAGCTCAACGAGAAGGGCTACATCGTCCCGGGCCTCGGTGACGCCGGCGACCGGCTCTACGGCGTCGCGGGCTGACGTCGTCGGACGTGTAACACGCTGTTCGCAGGACTTCTCGCCCTATCTGAACGGGCGAGTAGTCCTACGAACGACGTGTTACAGGGGCGCCGTCAGGCCTTGATGGTCACCTTCTCCTCGACGTACGGCTGTGCCTCGGCGATCTCGGCATCGGCCACCTCGGCGGCACGGGCCCTGCGCTTGGCGGCGACGGCCTTGAACGGCCAGGTGAGGAGCTGGTCGAGTGTGATCCGGCCGGGGGCGACGAGGCCGAGCACGAGGGCGGCGGCACCGAGCGCGGCGGGGAGCTCCCAGCCGCCCTGGTCGACGAAGACCTCGGTGGTGCGGTGGGCGTACCAGATCGCTCCGGCCATCTGACCCGCCAGCAGCACGCCCACGATCGGGGCGAAGAGGCCGATCGCGAGCAGGGCGCCGCCGACGAGCTCGACGTAGGTCGCCACCTGAGCGGCGATCGCGGGCTCCGGGACCCCGAGGCCGCCCAGGAACTGCTCGGTGCCGGCGAAGCCCTGGTCGTACTTCTGCCAGCCGTGCGCGACGAAGATCCCACCGACCACCACACGGGCGGCAAGCAGCACGACGTCGTTGAAAAGTCCGGTGTAGGCGTTGCGCCCCACTCGACGACTCATGTCCGGTTCTCCTCTGGGTCAGGTCAGAAACAGGCCGCACACGGTAGCGATGTGGCGCCCCGACCGGTACCGCCCGGGGCTTCCTCTCAGCCGAAGGGAAACTCTGTTATGACCTCGTGGACCGGACGCTTCCTCGGCCCCTCGCCGAGTCGTGAGTGCACCAGCGCGAACGACGAGACGGTCCAGGTCGGGCCCCGGTACGCATCGAGCAGCCGCACCCAGTTGCTGAGCTCGACCGGCGTGCCCGTCCGGGCGACCGTCAGGTGGGGCCGGAACCGGCCGCCGTCGACCTCGGCCCCGGCCTTGACCAGGGCGTTCTTCGCCCCGGCGGCGGTCCGGTCGAACTCCTCGGCGGCATCGGTCTCGACACCCGCGTAGAGGACCTTGCCCTCGGCCACGTTGGGGAAGGCGCCGCCTCCGGTGACGGTCAGCTCGAAGGGCGTACGCCGCCCCGCGGCCGTCTCCAGCCGCTCGATCGCGTCATCGAGGGACCTGTCGGGGACGTGCTCGGCGAAGGCGAGCGTCAGGTGGAGCTGGTCGGGCGCCGACCAGCGGAAGGCGGCCGCGTCGCGGCGTACGGACAAGAACTCGTCGAGATCCTCGATCACCGACTCCGGCGGGATCACCGCCACGAACATTCGATTCATCGATGTCCATTGTGCCCGGCGGCAGGGGCCTGGTCACCTGAGTTGTGTGCCGAGGAGATCGCCGACGAGATAGGTGACCAGCATCGCGAGCAGGCCGCCGGCGACGTTGCGCAGGGCCGCCCGGAAAGGTGGCGCGTAGCCGAGGCGCGCGCTGGTCCAGCCGGTGACGGCAAGCGCGCCGGTGACCGTGAGGACGGTTCCCCAGATGCGGGCGCTGTCCGGGAGGAGCATGATCGACAGCAGAGGCAGCAACGCACCGAGGGTGAACGACAGCATCGACGCCCAGGCTGCGGACCACGGCGAGGTGAGATCGTCCACGTCGATACCGAGCTCGAGGACGGCGTGAGCGCGCAATGCGTCGCGATCCGTGAGCTGCTCGGCGACCTCGGCCGCGGTCTCGGGCTCCAGCCCCCGCTCGCGCAGGAACCCCTCCAGCTCGCGCAGCTCCTCCTCAGGCATGTCCCGCAGCTCGCGACGCTCCTTGGCGATCAGCGACTTCTCGGTGTCGCGCTGGGTCGAGACGGAGACGTACTCCCCCGCCGCCATGCTGATCGCGCCCGCCACCAGAGCGGCTACACCGGCGATGAGGATCGAGGCGTCGTCGGTGGTCGCGCCGGCGACACCCATCACCACACCGGCGGTGGAGACGATGCCGTCGTTGGCGCCGAGGACGCCCGCGCGCAGCCAGTTGAGACGATTCTTCAGGCCCTCGGCCCGCTCCTCGGCGTCCCCGTGGCCCGCGTGGGCACCCTCACTGGGGAGCGTCACTGCTCGCCTCGCTGGGGACGGGCTCCTGTGGGTTCTCGCAGAAACGGACCGGGCCGCTCTCGCCGCCGTGGTACTCGTAGGTCTTGCCCCCGGCCTCGAGCACCACGCGTACGCCGTCGGTCAGCACCATCGTGTACATCTTCCCGGGCTCGGGGCAGCCGAGGCTGCCGTCGCGCCAGGTCACCTCGTCGTGGGAGACGACGGTGATCTCCTCGCTCTTCACCCCCTGACGCTTGGCCAGGTCGGCGATCGCGGCTGCGACCTTCGGGTCCTCGGCGGGCGTCGGGCTGGACGATGTGGGCACGTCAGACACGTTAGCGCCTGGGTCGGTCGCCTCGGAGCCACATCCCGCCATCGTCGGTGCCAGCGTCAGCGCCAGAACGGGCAGCAGGTACGCCGCGGGGCGGATCTTGCGCTTGCTCTTGTCGGTGCTGATCTCGGTGGGGGTCATACCCATGGGTACGTCAGCGGTTCGGGGTTCGTTGCGCACGATCAGATCCCGAACCGCGTCACACGCTCTCGCGTACGCCCGGCTCCGCGCCCCGCGTCAGCTTCGCCGTCCCAGGTGTAGACCTCGGTCCCGGTGATGAAGACGTGCTCGGCGCGGTGGTCGGTGTCGAGCGGGTCTCCGGACCAGATGACCACGTCGCCGTCGAGGCCGGGCGCGATCGCGCCGACGCGGTCATCGAGACCGAGGAAGCTCGCCGGGTTCGTGGTGATCGCGGCCAGGGCCGTGTCGCGCGGCAGGCCGTCACGTACGGCGAAGGAGGCCTGGTGGACCAGGAAGTTGATCGGGATCACCGGGTGGTCCGTGGTGATCGCGACCCGCACGCCCGCGGCGGCCATCGCGGCGATGTTGCGGTTGGCCCGGTTGCGTACCTCCACCTTCGAGCGGCTCACGAACATCGGGCCGTAGATGACCGGGATGTCCTTCTCGGCGAGCACGTCGGCGAGCAGGTGGCCCTCGGTGCCGTGGTTGACCACGAGGCGGTAGCCGAACTCCTCGCTGAGCCTGATGGCAGTGGCGATGTCGTCGGCGCGGTGGGTGTGCTGGTCCCAGGCGAGCTCACCGGCGAGGACGCGCGCGAGGGTCTCCTTGCCGAGGTCGCGATCGAAGGGCTCACCCTTCTCCTCGGCGGCCGCCCTCTTGGCGGCGTAGTTCTGGGCCTCGACGAAGGCCTTCCGGATGATGTTGGCGACACCGAGGCGGGTCGAGGGAGTCTTGTTCTGATCGCCGTAGACGCGCTTGGGGTTCTCGCCGAGGGCGCTCTTGACCGAGACCGAGTCGGAAACCACCTGCTCGTCGATGGTCCGCCCGCCCCAGGTCTTGATCGCGACCGTCTGGCCGCCGATCGGGTTGCCGGACCCGGGCTTGATCACCGCCGTGGTCACCCCGCCCGCGAGGGCGTCGCGGAAGCCCTCGTCCTCGATGTTGATGGCGTCGATCGCCCGCAGGCCCGCGCCGTCGGGGTCGGTCATCTCGTTGGTGTCGTCCCCGGCCCAGCCCTCGCCCTGCTCATGGGTGCCGATGTGGCCGTGCCCCTCGACGAACCCCGGGAGCAGCCACTTCCCGTCCGCGTCGATGATCTCGATGCCGTCGGGGATGGCGACGTCCGCTCCGACGGCGGTGACCACGCCGTCCTCGATCACGACGGTGCCGTTCTCGATCGGCTCCGCCGAGACCGGGACCACGTACGCATGGGTGATGGCGACAGAGGAACGCTGAGTCATGGCTGTCATCATGCCGGGCGCGGACGGACGACGTGCTGGAAGAGGGAGGCGTAGGTCTTCGCGGCGGTCACCAGCTCCGTGACCGCGACGCTCTCGTCGGGTCGGTGGGCCTGCTCGGCGACGGAGCCGGGGCCGAGCACGACGACCGGGATGCCCGCGCTCGCGACGAAGCCGCCGTCGCAGGCGGCGGTCCAGCCGGTCGGGGCAGCTGCGGGTGCTCCGGCTGCGGCCAGCGCGGCGGCGACGTTGTCGACAATCGGATCATCGACCGGGGTCTCGAAACCGGGCATGTCCATGGTCATCCGGACGTCGACGGCGAGGCCGCGTCCGGCGAGGTCGAGGGCGGCCAGGCGGCTCTCGACGTCCTTCCGTACGCCGCTCGCGGACTCGCCCGGGAGCAGGCGGCGGTCCGCGGTGATCCGGCAGTGTGCGGCGACGGTCGAGGTCGCCTGGCCGCCCTCGATGGTGCCGACGCTCCAGGTCGCCGGGCCGCACAGCGGGTGTGGGCGCGCGGCCAGCTCGTCGTGCCAGCGCTCGATCTCGGCGATCACCTGGGCCATGCCGTGGATCGCGTTGCGGCCGTCGGACGGGTTGCCGGAGTGGGCGGCTCGGCCGGTGAGGTCGATCTCGAGGTAGGCGTCGCCGCGGGCCGCGATCACCGGCTGCAGGCTGGTCGGCTCGACGACCAGACAGGCGATGTGATGATTTGTCGACAATCCGCGGACGAAGTGGCGGATACCGAGGCCGAGCTCTTCCTCGTCGACGAGCACGGCGAGGGTGATCGGTGGCTGGTCGGCGGTGTTGTCGACTGTGGACAATGCGACGATCGCCGCCGCCAGACCGCCCTTGGTGTCCGCGCTGCCTCGCCCGTGCAGCCGCCCGCCGCGTACGTCACCGGAGAACGGGTCACCGCTCCAGCCGTCGCCGGGCGGCACCACGTCGGAGTGGCTCACGATCAGCAGGCCCGGCCCGGGACCGCCGCCGACCCGCGCGATCAGGTTCGCGCGCCCGGGCGCGACCTCGTCGAGGGCCACCGCGAACCCGCGCCGGCGGCACTCCTCGGCGAGCACCGCGACCGTCGCGGCCTCCTCCCCCGGTGGGTTCTGACCGCGGGCGCGCACCAGCCGCTGGGCGAGCGCGACGACCTCGTCGGCATCGACTGAGGTCACCGGCCCTCCCGGACGAGACGGTCGACCGCTCGCCGGAGCCGGGCGATGCCCTCGGCGATCCGCTCGGGTGGCGTGGAGGCGAAGCAGAGGCGCATCGAGTGCGGGAAGAGCCCGCCGGGCGAGAACGCGTTGCCCGGGATCAGCGCGACGCCCTCCGCGAGGGCGACCTCGAACAGTGCGGTGGTGTCGACCGGCGGGTCGAAGGTGACCCAGAGGAAGAAGCCGCCGTCGGGGTCGGTCCAGGTGGCTCGGCCCTCGAAGTACTCGGCCAGCGCGGCGCGCATCGCCTCTTTCCGTTCCTTGTAGACAATCCGCTGATCGGCCACGTGGGCGTCGAACCCGCCCGAGTCGAGGAATCCGGCGAGCTGACGCTGCGCCGGCAGGTTGGTGCACGTGTCCATCGCCTGCTTGGCGTTGATCAGCAGCTGCCCCAGCGATGGGTCGGCGTCGACCCAGCCGACCCGAAGCCCCGGCGCGACGGTCTTGGAGAAGGTGCGCACCGAGAAGACCAGCGGGTCACCTTCGGCCAGCTCGTGCAGCGTCGGCAGCGGGTCGCCTGCGAACCGCAGCAGCCCGTAGGGGTCGTCGTCGATGAGCATCGAGCCCCACTCGCGGGCGAGCTCGATGAGCCGGATCCGGCGCTCCAGCGACAGGGTCGCCCCCGACGGGTTCTGGAAGGTCGGGATGGCGTAGATCGACTTCGGGCGGCGGCCGGTGCGGCGTACCGCTGCCTCCAGCCGCTCGACGTCGAGGCCCTCCTCGTCGACCGGGACCTCGAGGAGGTCGGCCGAGTACGAGAGCGCGGTCGCGCTGCCGTTGGTGTAGGTCGGCGCCTCGACGACGACCAGGTCGCCGGGGTCGGTGAAGAGCTTGTGGACGAGATCGAGACCCTGCATCCCACCGGAGGTGATGGTGAGCCGGTCGGAGGTGGTCTCGTCGCTGGTGCCGGCCAGCTGGGCCAGCAGCGCCTCGCGCAACGCCGGATCACCTTCCGTGGCGGCGTAGTCGAAGGCGTGCGGCTCCAGTGGGACCGCGGCCAGCGCGGCGGCCGGGATGGCGTCCTGGGCCGGGCTGCCCATGGCGAGGCGGACGATGTCGTGGGTCTGCTCGGCCAGCAGCGACGTACTGGAGTCGATCACCGAACCCACGAGGTGCTCGCTGCGCGCTGCCAGCGGCAGCCGGATGTCCGTGCGGATTGTCGACATTCGACATTCTCTCCTTGGTGGACTACTCGTTGACGATCAGCTGACGCGGCATCGAGGTCAGCGGCTCGGGCAGGTGCTCGGTGACCAGGACCGACTCGGAGAGCTCATAGGCCCAGCCGTCCATCCACATCCCGAGGATCACATGGAAGGCCATCCCGGGCTCGAGAACCGTCTCCTCACCGGCCCGGAGGCTGACCGTCCGCTCGCCCCAGTCGGGCGGGTACCCGATGCCGATCGAGTACCCGATCCGGGAGTCCTTGCTGAGCCCGTGGGCGGCGATCACCCGGGTGAAGGCGGCATGTACGTCGGCACCGGCCGCCCCCGGTTGCATCGAGCCGAGCGCGGCCTCCATGCCCTCGGCGGTCGCAGTGGCGCAGTCGAGGAGCTTGGCCGACGGTGGCCCGAGGCAGACGGTCCGGGCGAGCGGGGCGTGGTAGCGGTTGCGTACGCCGGCGAGCTCGATCGTGGTCGCCTCACCTCGCCGCAGGACCCTGTCGGTCCAGGTCAGGTGGGGTGTGTCGGCGCTGACGCCGGTCGGCAGCAGTGGCACCAGGGCTGGGTAGTCACCGCCGACTCCGCCGACGCTGACCGTCTGCGCCGCCTGGATGTCGGCCACGACGTCGCACTCGCGCCGCCCCGACCGCACCCCCGCGAGGGCCGCCGTCATCGCCCGCTCAGCGACCACGCCCGCGGCTCGCATCTCGTCCTGCTCGGCCGGCGACTTCACCAGGCGCACCCAGTTGACCAGCTCCTCGCTGTCGACGATCGGCGTGCGCGGCAGGGCCCGCTGCACGGCCAGGAAGCCGCGCACCGGCAGATAGTGGGCGTCGAGCTCCATGGCGACGACCGCATCGGGACTGTCGACAAATAGATTTAGCTCCCGCGCCCGTGCGGCGATGTGGTCGTAGGGATGGACGTCGGGCCGGTGGACCAGCTCCTCCGGATAGGCGTGGATCCGCTCCTCCGGCAGCACCGCCGTGTGCCGGGCACCGTGCGCGTCCATCGCCCGCAGGAACAGATGTGGCTCACCACGAGCCGGCACCACCGCACACTGCGGCACGTAGAACGACCAGGCGTTGTAGCCGGTCAGGTAGTAGAGGTTCGCCGGGTCCGCGACCACCAGCGCTGCCCAGCCCCGCTCCGCCATCCGCTGCTGGACCCTGCCCAGCCGCTCCGTGAACTCCTCGGGGCCGAAGACGCTCACCACACCAACACCGTTCCCGCCACTCGATCATCGTGACGGAGCGCTCTGATTGTTGACAATAGACAACCCGAAGATTTCGAACGGTCGTAGCGGCGCCGAAACACCGGGAAATACGCCGACGGGCGCCCGCCCGGAGGCGGACGCCCGTCAGAGACGTACGAGCAGAGAGAACTCAGAAGCCGAGGTCGCGGCCGATGAGCTCCTTCATGATCTCGTTGGAACCGGCCCAGATCTTGGTGACGCGGGCGTCGCGCCAGGCGCGAGCGACGCGGTACTCGTTCATGAAGCCGTAGCCGCCGTGGATCTGGACGCAGTGGTCGAGGACCTCGGACTGCGCCTGCGAGGACCACCACTTGGCCTTGGACGCCTCGACCGGGGTGAGCTCACCGCGGGCGTGCGCGGCGACGCACTTGTCGACGTACGCCTCGGCGACCTCGATCTGGGTGACCAGCTCGGCGAGGAGGAACTTGTTGTGCTGGAAGGCACCGATGGACTGGCCGAAGGCCTTGCGGTCCTTGGCGTACTGCACGGTCTCGAGCAGGATCTGCTTGGCCTGCGCCACGTTGGCGACGGCGCACGAGACGCGCTCCTGCGGGAGCTCCTCCATCAT
Organism: Nocardioides sp. NPDC087217; assembly: GCF_044744805.1. Taxonomy (NCBI): domain Bacteria; kingdom Bacillati; phylum Actinomycetota; class Actinomycetes; order Propionibacteriales; family Nocardioidaceae; genus Nocardioides; species Nocardioides sp. NPDC087217. The sequence goes on along the minus strand of NZ_JBIUZB010000005.1, from coordinate 352,103 downwards.
GTGGATGAAGCCGCGGTTGAGCTCGCCGATGATCTCGGCGTCGGTGACGCGTACGTTCTCGAAGAAGAGCTCGGCGGTGTCGGACTCCTCCATCCCGACCTTGTCGAGCTTGCGGCCGCGCGAGAAGCCCTCCTTGGTCGCCTCGATCGCGAAGAGGGTGATGCCCTTGGCGCCCTTCTCCGGGTCGGTGCGGACCGCGGTGATGACCAGGTCGCAGGAGTAGCCGTTGGTGATGAAGGTCTTGGAGCCGTTGATGACCCACTCGTCGCCGTCACGGACCGCGGTGGTCTTCAGCGCGGCGAGGTCGGAGCCGCCGGACGGCTCGGTCATGCCGATGGCGAGCAGGATCTCACCGGAGGCGACGCCCGGGAGCCAGCGCTGCTTCTGCTCCTCGGTGCCGAGGCGGACCAGGTAGGGCGCGGTGATGTCGGAGTGGATGCCGACGCAGGTCGGGTAGGCCGCGCCGATCTTGGCGAGCTCCTCGGCGAGGACCGCGTTGAAGCGGAAGTCGTCGGCGCCGGCGCCGCCGTACTCCTCCGGGATCGCGAGACCGAGGAAGCCGTTCTCGCCAGCCTCCAGCCAGAACTCGCGGGGCAGCGCCTTGTCGGCGATGTGCTTGTCGGTGTGGGGCTTGACCGAACGCTCCAGCCACTGCTGGACGGAGGCTCGGAAGTCCTCGTGGTCTTCCTCATAGTGGTCGCGCTTCAGCATGCATCGGAGTCTACGCGCACTGGTTACTCGGTGGTAACCGCCGTTTCAAAACGGCAGATTCATCTGGTGATCCGGACCGGCGTACGCCAGGCCACCACCAGCAGCGGAACCGAGACGACCAGGCCGACGACGAAGACGACGTGCAGCGCCGGCGCGAGGACATCAGCAGGCAGGGCCTCGAGCGGGGGCACCTCTCCCCTGGCGTACTCACGCCTGACCAGGCCGTTGGCGACCGCCCCGAAGAGCGCGACGCCCAGCGCCGAGCCGACCGAGCGGGCGAACATGTTGGACCCGGTCGCCACCCCGCGCACCTCCCAGTCGACCGCCGAGCCGGCCGCGACGACGCCCGGGTTGACCGACCAGCCGAAGCCGAGGCCGAGCACGAAGCACGGGACCGCCAGGTGCCAGATCGACGAGTTCTCGCCGACCGTGACCAGCACCAGTCCGCCGACAATGACCAGCAGCGCACCGAGCCCGACGGCAGTCCGAAAGCCCCGAGACAGGTAGATCCGGCCGGCCGTGGCGGCGGCGATCGGCCAGCCGATGCTCATCCCGGCGAGCGCGAACCCGGCCACCAGCGCGGAGTGACCGAGCACGCTCTGGGCATAGAGCGGGACGTACGTCGTCAGCCCGAGCATCACCACGCCGACGATCAGGCTGGCGGCGTTGGCCGGCGCGAGGACGCGGTGGCTGAGGACCCAGGGCGGCAGGACCGGGTCGGCGGCACGGCGCTCGACGAACCCGAAGGCCACGAGGGCCGCGACGCCGACCGCGAAGATCAGGTAGGACGGCCAGGAGGCCCAGGCCCAGGCGTGCCCGCCCTCGAGCAGACCGAGCAGCAGCGCGATGCCGCCGACCGTCAGCAGTCCAGCGCCGGCCCAGTCGATGGCCTGACCGTCGACGGCAGCCGGACGGTCCTCACGGAAGTGCCGCAGCAGCCACAGCGCGACCGCCCCGACCGGCAGGTTGATCAGGAAGATCAGCCGCCAGTCGAGGTAGTCGGCGAAGAGGCCGCCGAGCGTCGGCCCGACGATGGCGGCGGTGGCCCAGACCGAGGCGACGTACGACGTCGCGACCGCGCGCTCCTCCAGCGTGTAGATGTCGGAGACGATCGTCATCGCCATCGGCTGGATCGCTCCGGCACCGATGCCCTGGATCGCCCGGAAGACGATCAGCGCGGTCAGCGACCACGCCAGACCGCAGAGCAGCGACCCGACCAGGAACGCCACGATCCCGGCGATCATCACCGGCTTGCGCCCGAGCCGGTCGGCGACCTTGGCATAGAGCGGCGTCGTCACCGCGGTGGCCAGCACGTAGATGGAGAAGAGCCACGGGAACTGCTCGAAGCCGCCGAGGTCCTTGACCACGCTCGGCACCGCCGTCGCCAGGATCGTCATGTCGATCGCGACCAGGCTGAGCGACACCATCACGGCGAGCAGGATCGGTCCGCGCTCGCTACGAAGTCCTACCGAGCTGCGCGTTGGTCTGGTCGTCGAGGTGGGCACATTACTTAGCAATCCTCACGACCGCCCGTTCATTCCTTTGCCCGAACGCGAGCCGCGATGCGTACGTCCAGGTCGGCGAGCTCATCGAGGATATCGCCCGCGCCCCACACCTGGTTGCGGGTGCGGCTGGTGAGCGGGCGGATGATTCCTGCACCACGGAGGCGGTCGATGACCCGATGTGTCGTCGCAACGGAGAGGCCCAGATCGTCCTCGACGTCCTCGGTGGTGACCACGGGCTCCTCCGCCAGCTTGTCCAACAGCGACTCGGCCGCACTGGCCCTGCTCGGCCTCACCCGCTCACGCCAGTCGTTCGGCAGCTCAGCCAGCCGGGACGCCGTCACCATCGACTCCTCAGCGGCGACCGTCGACGCGGTCGCGATGATGCTGATGATCGGCTCGGTGTCGCCCGCGTGGAAGTCGTTCAACGCCTGGAAGTAGGCACTGCGACGAGCTGCCAGAGCGGAGGCGACCGGGATGGTCACGGAGCGAGCGATGCCGCGACGACGTACGACTGCCGCGGCAAGCGCTCGACCGATGCGGCCGTTGCCGTCGGTGAACGGATGGATGGCCTCCAACTGCGCGTGCGCGATCGCGGCCTGCGGAATCACCGCGATGTCGTCGCGGGTCGCGAAGTCGATCAGGTCCTTCATCAGGCCGGGGACACGGTCCGGTGGCGGAGGCACGTAGATCGCGCCCCGAGGCGAGTGGTCACTGCCCCCGATCCAGTTCTGCATGTCACGCCAACGCCCGGCGTACGGCCCATCGATGGGGTCGTCACGCATCAGTCGCCGATGCGCGTCCAAGAGCGTCTCGAGATCGAGCGGGCCGGAGACGAGCCGGTCCAGAGCGCCGGTGGCACGGACCATCGAGAGCGCAGACGAGTTCGACTTCGCGCCATGCAGAGCACGGACATAGTCCTCGACCGAGGCGATCTCGTGCTCGATCTTCGACGACGCAATCGACTCGGCGCGCAGGAGCATCGTCGCCAGCGGGCGAAGCTGAGGGCCATGGGTGGCGTCCAGCGAGGCGATCGCTCGAACCGCCTCATCGCACTCGGCGGCGACGCCGGGCGGGACACTCAGGCTGACGCCGGAGATGCGCGCGGGGATGCTGACCGTCACCTCTGCCAGTCGACGGTCATCGATGGTGCCGCCTTTGACGCTCTGGCGCCACGGCACGACGACACGCTCCGCCGCTGGAATCAACGCCGCGCCATGCTCGGTCATGAGAAGAGCGTACGCGTTATTCTCACTTTTCCCTGAAAAGTGAGAATAACGGCGGTGCTGCTCTCACTTCTCCAGCTCGGCGAGGTCGAAGACCTCGCCCGGGGCCGGCTCCTCGACCTGGAACTCCTTGTCGAAGTCGGAGAAGGTGAGCTCGCCGGAGCTGCCCTGGGTCCACTTCACGATCCGGTGGGGCTCGGAGGCCAGGACGTACGTCCGGCTCTCGGTCTCGCCGTGGGTGACGTCGAGACGCACGGCGGGGCCGTCGGCGGCCATCGCCGGACCGATCGCCTGGGCCTCGGCCTCGGCCGGGACCATCTGGGCGGTGAGGCTGTCGATGCTGCAGAAGGCACGCAGGCTGGCCAGCTCGCCCTCGAGCTCGACCCACTTCTTTCCGACGCGCTTGGCGATGCGCTCGCCCTCGCCCTTGGCCGGCGCGATCGCCTTCCAGAACTCCTTGTCGCCCTGGTACCAGGCCGAGCCGTCGATGGAGCGCAGCGAGATCTGGCCGTCGCCGATGCTGACCTTGCCGACGCAGGCGTCGTCGGCGGAGACGTCGAGGTCGACGGTGATCTTGGTGCCCTCCGAGTCGAGCACGTCACCCTCGACGTGCACGGTCTTGATGTCGTGCATCGCGGTGCGGGCGTCCTCGGCGATCTGGTTGCCGGGCTCCTTCACGTAGTCACGTGCCTGGGACAGCGATCCCTCCTCGTCCCCACAGCCGGCGAGAGCGCTGGTCAGCGCGACGATGAGGGCGGTCGTGAGCACGGCATGGCGAAACACGCGGCCTATCGTGACAGAAATTACGAACGGGTCAACGCGCGAGGGCCTGTACGTCGGCAACCCACTCGGGCACCAGCTTGCCGGCGGGCCCGTGACGGGCGTCGTCGAAGAGGTGCGAGGTCTCGGACGGGTCCAGGTTGAGCTCGAGGGTCTTGGCGCCGGCGCGGGCCGCCATGCGTACGAAACCGGCCGCCGGATAGACCGCGCCACTGGTGCCGATCGCGACGAAGAGATCGGCCTGGGCGAGGGCCCGCTCGACCAGGTCGAGGTCGTAGGGCATCTCGCCGAACCACACCACGTCGGGCCTCAGGGTGTCGTTGCCGCAGCCCGGGCAGGCTGGGGCGTCGGCGAGGTCGTCGTCCCAGGCGAACCGGCCCTGGCAGGAGTCGCAGAGGGCCGAGAGCAGCTCGCCGTGCATGTGCACCACCCTGCGAGAGCCGGCGCGTTCGTGCAGGTCATCGACGTTCTGGGTGACCACCAGCAGCTCGTCGCCGAGGACCTGCTCGAGCCTGGCCAGCGCGATATGGGCCGGGTTGGGCACCACCGCACGCAGCTCCCGGCGGCGGTCGTCGTAGAACCGATGGACCGTCGCGGGATCGCGATGGAACGCCTCGGGTGTCGCCACGTTGTCGACGTGGTGACCCTGCCAGAGCCCATCGGCATCCCGGAAGGTCGCGAGACCGCTCTCGGCGGAGATCCCGGCTCCGGTGAGCACGACAACTTTCACAAGGATTCAGGCTAGCGACGTTGACGAAACATCCGCTGCCCCCTGACCGCGGTTTTGGTCACCCGATCGGTATTTGTGATCGAACCGAGGCCGCGCCGACGCCGGCCGACGAGGGTATGGACTTTTACTGTAAAGGCCCCTTACTGTAATTCGGGTTCCTACAGTTCCCCACTCGGGAGGTCCCATGCTGACCAGACGATCTGTACTCGCCGCCACCTCTGCCGCCTTCGCCGTCCCCCTTCTCGGCGGGACGAGCTGGCAGGCCGCGCAGGCCATGCGCCCGCAACGGATCGGAGCCCAGGCCACGATCCAACTCCGCTTCGTCAACCGGACCGGCGCGTACGACAACGCCTCCATCCACTTCTACATCGTCGGCACCAACCTGGCGACGGGCGAGCAGTCCCGGGTCACGCCGGAGGGCACGCTCGTGCCCGTCTCGCTCGCCGACAACGGCGCCGACGGGTACGCCGACTACGCGATCCCGTTCTCCTGGAGCGGGGACACCCTCTCCCAGATCCCCGCCGACATGTCGGGACGGATCTACTTCTCGCTCGGCGACAAGCTGAAGTTCAAGGTCAACGAGGGCAACGCGCTCGCCTACCCGGCGGCGTGGGTCGAGTCCGACCCAAGCTACGGCGTGCTCCACGACTGCGTCGAGTTCACGTACAAGAGCGGCCGGATCTACTGCAACACGACCATGGTCGACATGTTCAGCGTCCCGCTCTCGATCGCGCTGACCGGCGAGGAGTCCCCCACCACCGGCACCCTCGTCGAGGGCGGTCGCGCGAAGATCTTCTCGGCGGTCTCGGGCTCCCCCGACTTCGGCTCCCTCGTCGTCGACGACCGCCGGATCATCGCGCCGGGGCACGGGCTGGACGCCGGGCGGTTCTCCGCGACGTACCTCGACTCCTACATCGACCAGGTCTGGTCGAAGTACGCCTCCGAGTCGCTCGTCGTGAGGGCCAACAACACCACCTTCACCGGCCGGGTCAGCGGCGACCAGTTCGTCTTCGACGGCGGGGTCAAGGCGTTCAGCCGGCCCTCGACCCGGGACGTGCTCTTCTGCGACGGCGCGCTGGCCGCTCCCAACGACGGGATCACCGGTCCGGTCGCGGCCGTGCTCGGCGCGGGCTTCAACCGGACCACCCTGCTCGCCTCCGCCGACCAGCCCACCGGCGACCCCGGCGGCTTCTACCAGGGCGATCCGGTCCATGCGTACTGCAAGGCGATGCACGACAACACGGTCGACGGGAAGGCCTACGGGTTCGCCTTCGACGACGTCGGCGGCTTCGCGTCGTACGTCGAGGACAACGCCTCCGAGATGGCGGTGACGCTGACTCCGTTCTGAGGCCGGGCCCGGGGCGCAGATCCCCTCTATCGGGGAGCGCCGGCTCGACTCGCCCACCGCGCCACGAGGGCCCGTACGGTCGCACCATGTCGTACGTCGTCCTCGTGGCGTGGCTCGTCCAGGCAGCGGTCGGAGTCCTGCTGCTGACGGGCTGGTTCCGGCATGGCCGCGTCCGGTCGCCGGTGGTGCTCACCCACGTCGGGCTCTCCGTCCTGGGCGTCGCCTGCTGGACGACGTACGTCCTGGTCGACCAGGTCCTCTGGGCGTGGGCCGCGCTCCTGCTCATCACCATCGGCAACGGCTTCGGCGACAACATGCTGCTGTGGCGTACCCGGCGTGCTGGCGGTAGCCACCTCTCGACGGTCAACGCCTACAAGCTCGCCCTCCGCTCGATGTTCAAGGGCCGGCTGCCGCTCCGGGTCAGCTTCCATGCCATGTTCGCCGGGGTCGTCTACTTCTCCACCCTGGCCGTCTGCGTCGTCGCGACCGTCTCCTAGGCCGTTCGGTCGTGCGGAGCACCGTGCGGCCGCGATACTGGGGCCATGGGTGCGGGTGGGGCGGTTCTGATCATCGTCGTCGGGGCTGTCCTGCTGTTCATCGTGGCGATCGGGGTGATCCTGATCGTGGCCGCCGGGGCGGTACGGCTGTCGGGCAACAACCCGAAGCCGCTGGCCTGGTCCGGCGTCGGCGTGCTCGCGGTGCCGGTGCTCTTCATCGCCACGCTCGTCGTGTGGGCCCAGGTCACCCGCGACCCCGACACCATCGAGCTCGACCTGCGCGAGCCGATCCAGCTCTCCAGCCTGCCCGAGGACAACGAGGAGTTCCCGGGGATGCGCGACTACGACAGCGACCGGATCGACCTGGTGCTGCCCGACGGCGACCGCTTCGAGGCCGAGGTCGACGGGGTGCTGGTCTGGTCCGACGACGGGTACGTCACCCGGGTCACCTTCGACCGGCGAGCCCGCGAGGAGGGCGAGGCCGAGACCCTCACCCAGGAGTGGGAGAGGGAGCTCGGCGGCGCGGGCACCGTGGAGGCCGATGCCGACTACTCCGATCACGGGCGGGTCCGGGCAGCGGTGCTCGCCGATCCGGACCCGTAGGCTCCGCCGCCCGGTCAGCCCGTCCTGTTGACCACGACGAACGGGCAGGCGAAGGGGTCGCGGTCGCCGAGGCCGACGCGGTTGAGATGGCCGACGACGATGGCGTACGACTCCAGGAGGCCGGCTTCGGTGTAGGGGACGCCGTGCTCGGCGCAGTAGGCACGGACCAGCGGCTGGGCGCGTCGGAGGCTGCTGCTCGGCATGCTGGGGAAGAGGTGGTGCTCGATCTGCAGGTTGAGGCCGCCCATGAGCCAGTCGACCCAGCGGCCGCCGCGGATGTTGCGGGAGGTCAGGACCTGGCGGGAGAGGAAGTCGATCCTGGTGTCGCGCGGGACCAGCGGCATGCCCTTGTGGTTGGGGGCGAAGCTGGCGCCCATGTAGACGCCGAAGATCGCGAGCTGCACGCCCAGGAACGCGGCGCCGAGGCCGAGGCCCAGCACCGAGCAGACCAGCACCGGCCAGCCGATCAGCCGCAGCGCCAGAAGAACTGCCTCTGTACGCCGATGCTTGAGGTCTCGGTCGCCGATCACGGTGCGGACGGCACCGACGTGGAGGTTGATGCCCTCGAGGGTCAGCAGCGGGAAGAACAGCCATCCCTGGCGGGCGGTGAGCCACCGCTTGAGACCTGTACGTCGCTCGACGTCCTCGGGGGTGAACAGCAGGACCGAGGGGCGGATGTCCTCGTCCGCGTCGACCTTGTTCGGGTTGGCGTGGTGGCGCGTGTGCTTGCGCATCCACCAGCCGTAGCTCAGTCCGACGACCAGGTTGCCGAGGATGCGCGAGGCCCATTCGTTCTTCGGGCCCGAGGCGAAGATCTGACGGTGGGCGCCGTCGTGGGAGAGGAACGCCGTCTGGGTGAACAGGACCCCGAAGGCCGCCGCGACCAGCAGCTGCCACCAGGTCTGCCCGAGGACGAGCAGGGCGATCAGCGCGAGCGCGAAGCCGGTGCCGAGGAGGAGAACCCGCCGGGCGTACGCCCTCGGCTCACGCTCCAGGAGACCCTCCTGCCGGACGCGACTCATCAGCTCGGTGTAGGCGTTGACCTGACGGTGTGCCTGGCTTGGGAGCGTGGTCATCGCGGTCACCGCCCCAGGCGGCGCAGCCGCGCCATGGCGAGCGGCAGGCAGACCGCGATGATGGCGACCGGCCAGAGGACGGCCATGGTCAGGGCGTGCTCGCCGACCCAGGTCGTGGCGGCGCCGGCCGTGTTGCCGAACAGCTCGCGGGTGGCGATGACCGTGGAGGAGAGCGGGTTCCACTCGGCGGGAAGGGCGAGCCAGCCCGGCATCAGATCGGTCGGCACGATCGTGTCGGCGACCATGGCGAGCGGGAAGACGAGGGCGAAGTACTTCATCGCCGCCTCGGGACCGCTGACCAGCAGGCCGAGCAGGATGCCGACCCAGGAGAAGGCCATCCGGAGGAGGATCAGGAGCCCGAGCGCGGCGATCACCCCACCGATCCCGAGATGGGCCTGCCAGCCGAACAGGGTCCCGAGCGCCAGCAGGATCGACAGCTCGACCACGGCCAGGATCACGTCCGCCAGGGCGCGCCCGGCCAGCACCGCCACCGGCGACATCGGGAGGGAGCGCATCCGGTCCAGCACCCCGCCGCGTACGTCCTCGGCGACGGAGATCGTGGTGTTGCCGATCCCGAACGCCATGGTGAGCGCGAAGAGGCCGGGGAGCAGGAACTCGCGGTACTCCGCGCCCGGCACGTCCATCGCGACCCCGAATGCCTCACCGAAGACGAAGCCGAACATGGCCACGGCCATCACCGGGATCATCAGGGTGCCAAGGAGCTCGTCGGGGCGGCGTACGAGATGGAGGAGGTGGCGCTTGGCCACCACCCAGGTGTCGACCATCGCCCACGTGATGCGTGATCCGTGGACGGTTTCGGTCATCGTGGTCATCTCAGGCCCCCTCGGTGATCAGCAGGAACGCCTCGTCGAGGTCGCGGCCGCCGACGCTGGACTTGAGCTCGGCCGGCGTCCCCTCGGCGACGACCCGGCCGCGGTCGACCATCGTGATGCGTGAACACAGCCGGTCGGCCTCCTCCAGGTACTGGGTGGTCAGCAGCACGGTCGTGCCGGAGTCGGCCAGCTCGCGGACCGCGTCCCAGACCTCGAGCCGGCTGCGCGGGTCGAGGCCGGTGGTGGGCTCGTCGAGGAAGAGCACCCGAGGACTGCGGATGAGGCTGACGGCCAGGTCGAGCCGCCTGCGCATGCCTCCGGAGTAGCCGCGCACCGGGCGGCCGGCGGCCTCGACGAGGTCGAAGCGCTCCAGCAGCTCATCTGCGCGGGCTCGCGCCTCCCGGGCCCGCATCCGGTACAGGCGCGCGAACATCTCCAGGTTCTGACGGCCGCTCAGGATCCCGTCGACAGCGGCGTACTGTCCGGCGATGCCGATGCGCGCTCGCACGCCCGCCCGGTCACGGGCGACGTTGCGGCCGGCGACCCAGGCCTGGCCGGAGTCGAAGCTCGCGAGGGTGGCCAGGATGCGTACGGTCGTGGTCTTGCCGGCGCCGTTGGGGCCGAGCAGGCCGTGGACGGTGCCGGCGGGGACGGCGAGGTCGATGCCGTCCAGCGCGGCGCCGCGGCCGGGGTAGCTCTTGCGGAGTCCCTGGGTCCAGATGGCGGGTTCGTCGGTGATCATGCTGCTGCCTCCATGTCGGCGGTGGATCGTGCGGGTCGGGGGGTGGTGGTGATGCCGGCCGGCGTCACCTCGTCGTAGCGGCCCAGCGAGATCCGGGCGATGTTGAGCAGCGACTCGCTGCCCTCGGCGTAGTAGCCGCAGTGGCCTTGGATGTCGCCGGTGCCGAACCTGGTGGCGCCGAGCTCGAGCGGCCCGCGCCCGAGACCGAGGCGCCCGACCCGCACCCGCGGGACCAGCCGGATCCGGTCGGTCTCGCCGTACGCGGCCCAGAGCCGGGTGCCGGTGCCCAGCTCTGAGCGCCGCACCGCACCCATCCCCGCGCTGCCCAGCGCCACACAGTCCTCCGCGCGGGCGGAGGCCAGGGCGAGGCCGGCGACGGTCGAGCCGTAGCTGTGGCCGACCAGGGTGAGGTGGGCGGCGCGCGGCAGGTAGTGGGTCAGGTTCGCCAGGTCCTGCGCGCCGGCGTAGGCCGGGGTGTTGGTGATCGCGTTGTACCACTCCGGCGGCGAGTGGTAGCCCAGCCAGACCACGACGGCCGACCGGCTCTCTGGCGCGATCTCCTGCATCGTACGCAGCAGCAGCTGCCCACGGGAGCGCGGACTGTGGGCCTCGGTGCTGGTGAAGTAGTTGCCGAGGTGGTGGCCATTTCCGGGCACGAGGACCGCGATGTGGTCGGCGGTCGCGGCGTCCCCGAAGACCTCCACGACCCGCGCCCCTCCGGGCGGGTCGCAGGCGAGCAGGCGGGGTCCGATGGATCCGTCGGCCTCGTTGAGGCCGTATCTGAGCGGCGTCACAACTGTCATGGCCGTGACGGTAGGAATCAGGTCTCCCGCCGCGCGTCACTCCCGGGAGCCATTCGACCCCCTACCGGGGTAGTGCGGGATGTCCCTGAGGACTCCTGGAGGGCTAGACGTGCGGCGCGACCAGGCCACTCTCGTAGGCGAAGACGACGGCCTGGGCACGGTCGCGCAGGCCGAGCTTGCCGAGGATGCGGCTGACGTGGGTCTTCACGGTCTGCTCGGCGAGGAAGAGCTCGGCGGCGATCTCGCTGTTGGAGCTGCCGCGGGCGATGTTCTCGAGCACCTCGCGCTCACGCTCGGTGAGCTGCTTGAGCCGCGGGTCCGCCTTCCGGCGTCGCGGGGCGCGGGCGAACTGGGCAATGACCTGCCGGGTCACCGACGGCGAGAGCAGGGCCTCGCCGGCGTGGACGACGCGGATCGCGGAGGCGAGCTCGTCGGGCGAGGCGTCCTTGAGGAGGAAGCCGCTGGCGCCGAGGCGCAGCGACTCGTGGACGTACTCGTCGGCGTCGAACGTGGTCAGCATGACCACCTTGGTCTGCGCGGTGGCCGGGTTCTCGGAGAGCTGCCGGAGCGCCTCGATGCCGTCCATCACCGGCATCCGGACGTCCATCAGCACCACGTCGGGATGCGTACGCCGCACCACCTGCAGCGCCTCGGCTCCGTCGGCCGCGGTGCCGACCACCTCGATATCCGGTTGGGTGCTGAGCAGCGCCACGAACCCCGAGCGCACCATCTCCTGGTCGTCGACGACCACGATCTTCACCGTCACGGGGTCTTCCTACCGCGTTTGGCGGGCGTGCGCACGGCGGTTTGAGCCGGGAGCCGGGCCTCGACGACGAACTCGCCGTCGGCTGCTCCAGCGGTGAGACTGCCGCCCACCGCGCTCGCGCGCTCGCGCATCCCGATCAGCCCGTGACCACCCCCGGTGGCCTCGGTCTCCGGGACGGCACCGTCGAGCGGGTTGACGACCCGGATCCCGAGGCCCTCCTCCCCCAACGTCAGGTCGACGCCGACCGGCTCACGGGGAGCGTGTCGACGCGCGTTGCTGAGCGCCTCCTGCACGATCCGATAGGCCGCGGTGCCGACCTCCGGGGCGACGTCGGTGAGCTCCGGAAGGGCACCGCGCACGTCGACCCGTTGCCCGGTCCCGCGGGCAGACTCGAAGAGATCGGCCAGTCCGTCGATGCCAGGCACCGGAACCCGGCCGGACTGCCCTTCCTCGGTACGCAGCACGTCGAGCACCCCGCGCATCTGCCGCAGCGCCGAGGCCGCCAGGTCGGCGATCTCGGCAAACTCCGCCTCGGCCGCCGGGCTGACGTCGTCGACCCGGTGCGGCGCCGATCTGGCCTGGACGGTGATCAGCGACATGTTGTGGGCGATCACGTCGTGCAGCTCACGGGCGATGCGCGCCTTCTCCTCGACGACCGAGCGGCGCTCGTGCTCCTCGCGCAACGCGCTGCGCGACTCGGAGAGCCGTCGAGCGACGGTTGCGAGGGCACCCAGCAACAGCGCGAGCGAGGCGTAGTTGGCCACCTCGATGAGTGAGGGGACGAGGTCGTTCCAGGCCATCCCGACCACCGCCAGGACCACCCCGATAGCGACCTGGATGCCGAGGGTGATCGCCGCCAGCCGCCAGCCGGCGACCAGGGTCAGCACCACCAGCACCAACAGCTGGGTCAGCGTCGGCGGCGGGATCATCCACGGCCACCCCTCCTCGCCCAACCTCGCGACCGCCAGCGCGGCCACGGTCACCGCGACCAGGGAGAGCCCCGCCGCCTCCACCGGACGCCGGAGCGCCAGCGGGATCGAGGCGGCATGCGTGACCCCGATCAGCAGAGCGACCCCGCCCGCGACTTCGTAGGGGTCGGTGGTCAGGACCGCGGCCTCCACGATCCCGAGCACGGTCGCGGCGACGTACAACGCCAGACGACCGCGACCGGGCCAGGTCTTCAACATGTTCAAGTAATACCAGGCACGAGAGCACGCCCGGCGGCCCATCGACCGCACGAGGAGTGGTCACAATGGGCCCTCCCGAGCGGCTCCGGCGGGCCCACATCGACCACTTCTCACCAGCGGATGAGGCGTTACCGACCTACCGCGGCCTTGTCCTCGTCCTGCGTCCGGATCGTGCCCTCACCGGACTCGATCCGGCCCTTCAGGCTGACGGTGATGTAGTGGGTCCAGGCGTCGTAGCAGACGTCGAAGCACTCGTCGCCGCGCGCGAGGCCCTCGTGGGTGAAGGTCACGCGGGTCTGCCCGCCGTCGCGGACGATGTCGAAACGCCCGGTCGTGCCGACCCACTCCTTCTTGTCCGCGATGAAGTCGAGATAGCCGTCGGTGAACTCCCACACCACGCGCTCCCCCGGGACCAGCTCCTTGACGAGCTGCTTGGAGTAGTGGATGTCTGGCACCAGGTAGAACCACTCGGCACCGACCTGGTCGGTGGGCCCGGCGATGTGGTGCCCCCACCAGGAACGTACGTCGTTGATGGCCTCAAACGCCTCCTGAGGAGTGGCGTCGACGGTGAAGGTTGCGGTCAGGTCGCTCATGGCTGTCCCCTTGGAATCGGATGTGACTTGCATCATGCAAGCACACCGTAGACACACGCACTTTCATCATGCAAGTGATTTGCTAGAGTCGTCCTCGTGCTCGGAAAGACGTACGACGGCCAGATCTGCTCCATCGCCCGATCTCTGGAGGTCGTGGGCGAGCGATGGACCCTGCTGATCCTCCGGGACGCGATCTTCGCCGGCGTCACGCGTTACGGCGACTTCCAGCACAACCTCGGCATCGCCACGAACATCCTGAAGACCCGCCTCGCCACGCTCGTCGAGGCCGGCCTGATGACGCGCGACGACGCCGGCGACTACCGGCCGACCGCCATGGCCCAGGGGCTGCGGCCGGCGCTGATCGCGCTGACGGAGTGGGGCGACACGTGGTTCGCGCCCGACGGTCGCCCCATCGAATACCTCCACGCCGACTGCGAGGAACCCGTGACCGTCGAGACGCGCTGCCGACAGCACGAGAGCATCGCCCCGGACGAGGTCGTGGTCCGGCCCGGTCCCGGCATGCCCGCGGAGTATCTGGCAGCCCGACGGCCGACTCGGGACAGATGAGACAGCAGAGCCCGCCGCGACTCGTGCGGCGGGCTCTGCTGCATGGGGTCTCAGGCGTCGACGAGCTCTCGGTCGCTGGTCTCGCCGAGGCGTACCAGGGAGAACACGCTCAGCAGACAGAACGCCGCGATGACGGTGGAGAGCATGACGGTGCTGGCGCCGGCCTTCTGCAGCGAGGCGAAGAGGAGCGGCGAGAGGCCCGCGCCCATGCCGGCGAGCTGGTAGCCGAGCGAGGCTCCGGTGTAGCGCGACGAGGTCTTGAAGACCTCGCTCATCAGCGCCGCGAGCGGGCCGTAGAAGGCGGCATGGATGACCGACTGGCCGAGCACGACCGCCAGGACGAGCAGCGCGACCGACCCGCTGTCGAGCATCGGGAAGAGCAGGTAGGCGAAGACCGCGGTCGCGACGGCGGCGGTGAGGACCACCGGCCGGCGGCCGACCCGGTCGGTGAGCGCGGACCAGCCGATGATGCCGATGACCGCGCCGGCCGAAGAGACCGTGAGCGCGTTGAGCACCGTCGGGCGCTCGAAGCCCGCCCCGAGGGCGTAGCTGATCAGGAAGGTGGTCAGCGTCCCCTGCACGACGAAGGCGCCGAGCCCGACGCCGACGGCCAGCAGGAGCGTACGCGGGTGGTTGCGGAGCACCTCCAGCAACGGCGTCTTCGCCTCGGCCTTGCGGTCCTTCATCGCCTCGAAGGCGGGCGACTCGGTCACGCTGAGGCGGATCCACAGGCCGACCGCGAGCAGCACGATGCTCAGCAGGAACGGCACCCGCCAGCCCCACGCGGTGAACTGCTCGGGCGTGGTGACCGTGGCCATCAGTGCCATCACCGCGGTCGAGAGGACCATGCCGGCCGGGGCGCCGGCGTTGGTGAACGAGGCCCACAGCCCGCGGCGGGACGTGGCGTGCTCGGCGGTGATCAGCACCGCGCCACCCCACTCGCCACCGATCGCGACACCCTGGACGACCCGAAGCAGGACGAGGAGAACCGGCGCGGCCGCACCGATCTGCCCGTACGTCGGCAGGCACCCGATCAGGAAGCTGACCACACCCATGATCAGCATCGTCAGGACCAGCATCTTCTTCCGGCCCAGCCGGTCGCCGAAGTGGCCGAAGACCACGCCGCCCAGCGGGCGCGCCAGATAGCCGGCGGCGAAGGTGCCGAAGGACGCGATCGTGCCGGTCACGGGGTCGAGATTGGAGAAGAAGACCTCGTTGAAGACCACGGCCGAGGCGGTGGAGTAGAGCAGGAAGTCGTAGTACTCGATCAAGCTGCCCGTGAAGCTGCTGGCGACGATCCGGCCCATCTGCGTACGTGGACCGGTCGTGCTACCACCGGAGGTGAGGGTCATGTGGGGGGCTCCATTCAGGATTCCTGTTTATCAGGATTCCTGTCAATTCTGAGTGATGCACGTCACGCCTGTCAAGGAGCCCCCACGACCGGACTAGAAGGTGAGCACAGGTTTCACCGTGGCGCCCGAGACCATGTCCGCGACGGCCGTCTGGATCTCCTCGAACGGGTAGCGCTGGACCAACCGCCCCAGCGGCATCCGTCCGTCGGCGACCAGTCGCGCGAGTGCAGGGATCAGCGTGCGGGTCTCGGCGTCGCCGAGGGTCAGGCCCGTCACCCGCTTGCCGGGCAGCATCGCGTTCACGTCGAGCCCCACCCCGGTGCCGAACGGCGGCGCCCCGACGATGACCGCGGTGCCCCGGGCACGCAGGGCGTCGACGCCCTGGCGGAGCACGCCGGTGTTGCCGGTCGTCTCCACGACGCCGTCCGCGCCACCTCCGGTCAGCTCCATCAGCGCGGCGGTCAGGTCGTCGACCTGGCCGGCGTCGATGACGTCGGTCGCCCCCAGCTCGCGGGCCAGCCCGAGCCGCTCGGCCACCCGGTCCACCGCGATGATCCGGGTGGCCGGGGTCAGACGCGCGGCCATCACCGCGGACAGCCCGACCGCACCCGCGCCGAGGACCACCACCGAGGACCCCGGGCGCGGGGCGAGCACGTTCCAGACCGCGCCGACACCGGTCTGCACGCCGCACCCGAGCGGGGCGAGCAGGGACAGGTCCGCCTCGGGATCGACGCGTACGGCGCTGCGCTCGTCGACGACCGCGAGCCGGGAGAAGGAGGACTGCCCGAAGAAGTGGCCGCCGATCGCCTCCCCGCCCCTGCTCACCGGCGAGGCGCCGTCCAGGCGCGCACCTCCGATGAGGTTGGCGGGAAGCCAGACGTCGCAGTACGCCGGATGGCCGTCGCGGCACTGGGCGCAGGTCCCGCAGGAGCTGAACGACAGCAGCACCTGGTCGCCGGGCGCGAGGCTGCGTACGCCGGATCCGACCTGTTCGACGACACCGGCGCCCTCGTGCCCGAGAACGCCCGGGAGCGGGAACGGCAGTCCGCCGCTCGCCACGCCGAGGTCGGTGTGACAGAGCCCGGCGGCGACCATCCGGACCAGGATCTCGTCGGGCCGGAGCGCGTCGAGCTCGACGTCTCCGATGGTGAACGGGGCGCCGGCGGACTCGACCACCGCCGCCTGGGTCGTGGTGCTCATGACTGCTCCCCGGTCGCGGGGGCCGTGGGCGGAAGCGAGATGACGACGGATCGGACCTTCGTGTACGCCTCGAGTGCCTCCGGGCCGTATTCGCGACCGAATCCGGACTGCTTGACGCCGCCGAACGGCACCGCTGGGTCGAGCATCGCCCAGTCGTTGACCCAGACGATGCCGGCGTCGAGCCTGCCCGCGACCCGGTGCGCCCGCGTGAGATCCCGGGTGTGCAGCCCGGCCGCCAGCCCGTACGCCGTGGAGTTGGCGAGCGCGACGGCCTCGTCCTCGTCCGCGAACGCCTGCACCGTGAGGACCGGCCCGAAGACCTCCTCGTTGACGACGCGTGAGTCCGCGGGCAGCCCGGTGATCACCGTCGGGGCGTAGTAGAACCCGTCGGCGAGGTCGCCTCCGAGCTCCGGACGCTCGCCTCCTGTGATGATCTGGCCGCCCTCCTGGCGGGCCAGGGCGACGTACTCCTCGACCTTCTTGCGGTGCTGGTCGCCGGCCATCGGACCGATGACCGTCGCCGGGTCGCGCGGATCGCCGAGAGGTACGCCCGGGACGGCGTGCCGGAGGATGTCGACCACCGTGTCGTGGATCTCCGCGGCGACGAGCAGCCGCGGTCCGGCCATGCAGAACTGACCCGTGTTGAAGACGAAGGCCTTGATCACGGCGCCCACGGCGATCTCGATGTCGGCGTCGGCGAAGACCAGGTGCGCGCCGTTGCCGCCGAGCTCCATCGTGACGGGCTTCAGGTGCTCGCCCGCGACGCTCGCTGCCCGGCGACCCACGGCCGTCGACCCGGTGAACGCGATCTTGTCGACTCCGGGATGACGCAACAAGGCGTCGCCGGCCTCCGGGCCGGTCCCGGTCACGACGTTGAGTACGCCGTCAGGCACCCCGGCATCAGCAAGGAGCCGAGCCATGAACAGCGCACTGAGCGGCGTGTCGTCTGCCGGCTTGTGCACGACGGTGTTGCCCGCCGCCAGCGCGGCCGCGATCTTGGTGCTCGACAGGATCAGCGGGAAGTTGAACGGCGTGATGGCTCCGACCACGCCCAACGGCTCGCGCCGGGTGTAGGCGAGGGCCGGGATGGGCGTGTCCCGCACGGACCCGTCGAGGGTCTGCGCCAGCGCGGAGCAGTACTCGTACTGCTGGGCCACTGTCTCGACATCGACATGTCGGGCCAGGGTCACGGGCTTCCCGACGTCTCGGCTCTCGACCTCGACCAGCTCGTCGGCCCGCTCGCGGATGAGGTCCGCGGCACGGTGCAGGATGCGGCCGCGGTCGCGCCCGCTCATCCGGGGCCAGGGCCCGGTGTCGAAGGCCTCCCGGGCGGCGGCCACTGCGGCGGCGACGTCAGCGGCGTCGCCCGCGGGAACGCTCGTCAGCACCTTGCCCGTGCTGGGATCGGTCACGTCCATCCGGCGGCCGCTCACCGAGTCGGCCGGCCGGCCGCCGATGAAGAGCTGCTGGGCATCGTACGTGGCGGGCATGTCAGAGCCCCTTGCCACGATGCGTCCCGACCGCCGGCCGAGGGTCGTAGACGGGCCTGGGGCGGCCGGTGGGGGCGCCGGCGAGGATCCGGCCCATGTGCGTCCGTGGGCCGGTCGGGCATCTGCCGTCGGGGATGAGGGTCATTGCGGGGCTCCGTTCAGGATTCCTGTTTATCAGGATTCCTGTCAATGCTGCGTGATGCCCGCCACCCCGTCAATAGATGCGACGGTCAAAACCCTGGTAGGCCCGGACTTGACCCCGGGCTCAGGCCAGTCCGAGCAGGCGGATCGCGTTCTCCTTCAAGAGCAGCGGACGGACCTCGTCCTTGATCTCGAGCTTCTCGAGGTCGCTGAACCAGCGGTCGGGGGTGATCACCGGAAAGTCGGAGCCGAACAGCACCTTGCGCCGAAGCGGACCGTTGAGCTGCTTGACCAGCTGCGGCGGGAAGTACTTCGGCGACCAGCCGGACAGGTCGATGTGGACGTTGGCCTTGTGGGTCGCGATCGAGATCTGCACGTCGACCCAGGGAACGGCGGGGTGCGCCATCACGATCTGGAGATCCGGGAAGTCGGCGGCGACGTCGTCGAGGAGAAGCGGGTCGGAGTAGCGGAGCCGGATCCCGCGACCGCCGGGCAGGCCGGCGCCGATCCCGGTCTGGCCGGTGTGGAAGAGCGCGACCACACCGAGCTCCTCCAGGGTCGCCCACAGCGGGCGGTGCTCGGGGTCGGCCGGGGAGAAGGCCTGCAGGCCGGGATGGAACTTGAAGCCGCGTACGCCGTGGTCCTCGGCGAGACGACGGGCCTGCTTCACGGCGGCTTCGCCCTTGCGGGGGTCGACGGAGCCGAACGGGATCAGTACGTCGGCGTGCTCGGTCGCGCGCTCGGCGATCTCCTCGCTCGACAGCGGCGGATGGTCGAGGCCGGTCGAGGCGTCGACGGTGAAGATCACCGCTGCCATGTCGCGCTCGCGGTAGTAGGCGGCGAGGTCGTCGACGGTCGGGGTGCGCGGGTGGTCACCGCGGAAGTAGGCCGCCGAGGCGTCCATCAGCTCCTGGTCGAGCGAGAAGTGACCGTGATGGTCGGCCTCGACGTGGGTGTGCATGTCGAGGGCTCGGATCGAGGCGGTGTCGATGCGGGGCTCGTAGCGGGTCATCGGGTGGTTCCTTCCGGGGTGCCGTACAGCTCGCGGACCCGGGACTTCAGCAGCTTCCCGGAGGCGTTGTGCGGGATCTCGTCGACGAAGACGACGGCCTTGGGGATCTTGTAGCGGGCGAGCCGTCCGTCGAGGTGTTCGAGCAGGTCGGACTCGGTGAGGGCGGAGTCGGGGCGGCGTACGACGACGGCGCGGCCGACCTCGCCCCAGCGCTCGTCGGGGACGCCGATGACAGCGGCCTCGGCGACGCCCGGATGGGTGTAGATCGCCTGCTCGACCTCTGCCGGATAGACGTTCTCGCCGCCACTGATGAACATGTCTTTCACCCGGTCGACCACATAGAGGAAGCCGTCGTCGTCGAGCATCGCGACATCGCCCGTACGCAGCCAGGGCCCGTCGAAGGCAGCCTCCGTCGCCGCTCCGTTGTGCCAGTATCCGGGAGTCACGTTGGGGCCGCTGACATGCACCTCACCCGCCTGGCCGGGCGCCGCCTCCTCGTTGCCGGGCGACACGACGCGTACGTCGGTGAAGAAGCAGGGAGTGCCGGCCGAGCCGAGCTTGTCGAGGCCGTCGCCGGCGCGCAGCATGGTCGTCCCAGGGGAGGCTTCGGTCAGGCCGTAGCCCTGGATGATGTGCAGGCCACGGGACTGCCAGGTGTCGAGGAGCGTGCGCGGGATCGGCGCACCGCCGCTCAGAGCCGAGCGGAGGCTGTCGAGGTCGGCGGTCGCCCAGCTCGGCTCCTGGGCGAGCGCCTGATACATCGAGGTGACGCCGAAGAGCAGGGTGACCCGCTCCCGCTCGATGGTCGCGATCGCGGCGGCCGGGTCGAAGCGGGCCGCGATGAGCGACGTACCGCCCTTGAGGAAGGTCGGCAGCAGCACCTGGTTGAGCGCGGCGGTGTGGAACAGCGGCGCGGTGACCAGGGCGATCTCATCGGAGCGGACGTCGACGTCGACGAGCAGGTTGAAGGCGTTCCAGGCGATGTTTCCGTGCGTCAACATCACGCCCTTGGGGCGGCCGCTGGTGCCCGAGGTGTACTGGATCATGAAGACGTCGTCCAGCCCGACCTCGACGTCGATCCGCTCCTTCCACGGCACCGCAAGCGCGTCCAGCCCGTGACCGCCCGCGGCCGTGAACCGATGGCTCGGCAGCCCGAGGGCCGTGACCGCCTCGGAGGAGACCGCGTCGTCGAAGTCGTCGGCGTGGATCAGCAGTGCCGGCTCGGCGTCGGTGAGGATCCAGGCAAGCTCGGGCGGCGCGAGCCGGGTGTTGAGCGGCAGGAAGACCGCCCCCAGCCGGGCGGTGGCGAAGAGCGTGACCGCGAGCTCGATCGAGTTCAGGCCGAGGAAGGCGACCCTGTCCCCCGGAGCCACTCCGCGGGCGCGGAGTCCGTGGGCGATCGCATCCACGAGGCGGTCGACCTCGGCGTACGTCACCACCGCGTCGTCCTGCACGAACGCGCGCGCGCCAGGGGTCATCCGGGCCCGCCGGGCGGGCCATGATCCGATGCCGCTGTCCAACATGTCGATCCTCGTTCGTCTCGTGGGCTCAGCCGAGCCCGAGGTCGGTCTTGATCTCCAGCAGTCGCCGCAGCGCCTGGTCACGGCGTCCGACGAGGTCCTCGGCAGAGGTGCCGTCGAGCTCCTCGTCGACCCCGTCGACCAGCTTCTCGACCAGCCCTGCGGTGAGCTCCGGATGACCGAGGTCGTCCCACCATTCGACCATCGGCGGGCCGAGATGCTCGAGCACGTGCCCGAGCCCGCCCGGGCCGCCGGAGAGGTGCTGGGTCGCGAAGGGGCCGAGCAGGGACCAGCGCAGCCCGGGGCCGTCGGCGATCGCGGTGTCGATGTCGGCGACCGAGACGATGCCCTGGTCGACGAGGTGGTACGCCTCGCGCCACAGCGCCGCCTGGAGCCGGTTGGCCACATGGCCGGGCACCTCGCGGCGGATGTGGATAGGACGTTTGCCCAGGTGGCGCAGGGTCTCCAGAGCCGCCTCGACGGCCTCCGCCGACGTCGCCGATCCACCCACGACCTCGACCAGCGGCACCAGGTGCGGCGGGTTGAACGGGTGCGCGACGAGCACCCGGTCCGGGTGGCGCCTACAGGCGTCCTGGAAGGTGCTTGGCATCAGGCCCGAGGAGCTGCTGGTCAGCAGTACGTCGCCCGCGGCGGCCGCGTCGAGTGCGGCGAAGATCTCGCGCTTGATCTCCAGCCGCTCGGGTCCGCTCTCGAGCACCAGGTCGGCGGCCGCGCCGACCTCCGCGAGGCTGTTCGCGAACCGCAGCGATCCCTCGGGGAGCTGCGCCCGCAGCCGCTCCTCGGCGCCTTCGGCCGGATCCCAGGCGACGACGTCGAGCCCGTGCTCGATCCCGAGCACCACCCAGCTGACCCCGATCGCGCCGGTTCCGACGACCCCGAGCGTACGAACGTTCTCTCCGCTCCTCATGCGGTCCTCCTGCTCAGCGCGCCCGAGGTCGCCAGCGCGACGAACGGGTCCAGGGACGCCGGGTCGGCGAGCGCGTCCCGGCTAGCGACGTCCTCAGGACGTACGCCCTGCAGGATGCGCTTGGCCGGCAGCTCGAGCTTCTTGCCGGTGAGGTTGCGCGGCACCGCGGGCACCTCGATCACCTGGTCGGGGATGTGCCGCGGGGAGAGCGCCGACCGCAGCGCCCGGACCAGTCGGGCCCGGAGCGCGTCGTCGAGGCGGGTGCCCGCGTCGGTGACCACGAAGAGCAGCAGCTCGCCGTTGCCCCCGTCGGGGTCCTCGAGGTGGACGACCAGCGAGTCGGCGACCCCGTCCACCTCCTCGGCGACGCGGTAGAACTCGGCGGTGCCGAGGCGTACGCCGCCGCGGTTGAGGGTCGCGTCGGAGCGGCCGGCGACGTGGCAGCTGCCGTTGTCGTGGAAGAGGATCCAGTCGCCGTGGCGCCACACGCCGGGATAGTGGTCGAAGTAGGCGCTGCGATAGCGGGAGCCGTCGTCATCGCCCCAGAAGCCGACCGGCATCGAGGGCATCGGCGAGGTGATGACGAGCTCGCCGAGCACGCCTGTGACCGGGCGGCCGGACTCGTCGTAGGCGTGGGCGTCGACGCCGAGGCAGCGGCCCGAGATCTCGCCGGCGTAGACCGGGAGCAGCGGGTTGTTCTGCACGATGCCGGAGCAGACGTCGGTGCCGCCGCTGCCGACGTTGATCTGCGCCCCCGGAAGCTGGTCCCGCAGCCAGGCGTAGCCCTCGGGCGGGAGCGGCGCCCCGGCCGAGCCGAGGACGCGAACCCGCAGGTCACCAAGGTCCTTCAGGTCGACGTCGGCCTTGCGGCAGGCCATCACGAAGCCCGGGCTGGCACCCATCACCGTTGCCCCCGTCGACGCCGCGAGCCGCCACTGCCAGGTCAGGTCGGGATGCATCGGGTTGCCGTCGACCATGACGATCGAGGAGCGGACCAGGAGCGAGGAGACCAGGGCGTTCCACATCATCCAGGCGGTGGTGGAGAACCAGAGCATCCGGTCCGCGGGCCCCACGTCCCACGAGAGCGCATGGTTCTTGAGGTGCTCGAGCAGGATGCCGCCGTGGCCGTGGACGATCGCCTTCGGCCGGCCGGTCGTGCCGGAGGAGAAGAGCACCACCAGCGGGTGGTCGAAGGGCACCGGCTCGAAGACGAGCTCCGCCTCGGGCTCCGAAGCGAGCAGCGAGGTCCAGGAGAGCGCGTGCTCGACGCGATGCGGGCCGTACTCGACATCGACCACGTGGCGCACCGACGGCAGCTCGGCCCGAATCTCAGCCACCTGGGAACGCCGGTCTATGTCCTTGGCCCCGTAGCGGTAGCCGCCGGCGACCAGCAGCAAGACCGGCTCGATCTGGGCGAAGCGGTCGATCACGCTGCGCGGCCCGAACTCGCTGGCGCAGCTCGCCCAGGTCGCGCCCAGGCTGGCGGTGGCGAGATAGGCGACCAGTGCCTCGGGGATGTTGGGCAGGTAGCCGGCGACGCGGTCGCCGCGGCGTACGCCCAGCCTCGTAAGCGCCGCCCGCGCCCGGGCCACCTGGTCGCGCAGGTCGGCGAAGGTCAGCTCGATGTCGTCACGCGTCTGCGACCGACCGAGCACCGCGACCCGGTCGAGATCCTCCTCGGTGCCGAGCGCGTGCTCGGCATAGTTGAGCAGCGCTCCCGGGAACCAGCGCGCTCCGGGCATCTCGCGCGAGGCGAGAACGGTGTCGTACGGAGCGTGCGACCGCACCTCGAAGAACTCCCACACCGCCGACCAGAAGCCGTCGAGGTCGGTCACCGACCAGCGCCACAGCTCCTCGTGGGTGGTCATCTCCAGGTCGCGCTCGCGGGCGAGCCAGGCGAGGAACTCACCGACGCGGGAGGTGGAGAGCACGTCGGCCGGGGGCGTCCAGACGATGTCGCCCTGCTCGATCTGCTGCTGGGTCGTGCTCACTGGTCCGTCACCTTCCTGGCCCGGCCGTCGAGGAAGTCCTGCATCCGCCCCTTCGCATCGTTGGTCCCCTGGGCGATCGCGGCCATCAGCGACTCCATCAGGAAGCCGTCGCGAGGGTTGGCCTCGGCGATACGCGGCAGCGCCTGCACCACGGCGAAGTTGGTCTGCGGCGCATTCTGGGCGATCCGGCCGGCCAGCTCGAGGGCTGTCTTGCGGCCGGTGCCGTCGGCGACCGCATACTGGCTCAGGCCCAGCCCCAGCCCCTCCTGCGCGTCGTAGCGCCGGCCGGTCAGCATCATGTCGGCCATCCGGGAGACCCCGATGAGCCGCGGGACGCGCACCGAGGCGCCGCCGCCGACGAAGAGCCCGCGCTGCCCCTCGGGCAGGGCGTAGAAGGTGGACTCCTCCGCGACCCGGATGTGCGCGGCGGCGGCGAGCTCGAGCCCGCCCCCGACCACGGCGCCCTTCAGCGCCGCCACGACCGGGACCGGCCCGAACTCGATCTTCTCGAAGACCCGGTGCCACATCCGCGAGTGGCTGACCCCGGCGAGGGTGTCCCGCTCGGTCATCTCGGACAGGTCGAGCCCGGCGCAGAAGTGGTCGCCGTCCGCGTCGATGACGACGGCGCGTACGTCCGGCTCGAGGCCATCGAAGAACCGCTCGATCCCGAGCACCGCCTCGTCGCTGAGCGCGTTCCGCTTCGCGGGCCGGGCGAGCGTCAGCACCGCGATGTCGTCGACACGCTCTGCCCGCAGGGCATCGGGCAGGGGGGTTCCGAGCATGATGAACTCCTCATGATTGACAGGAATCCTGATAATCGCAGAAGTAGGCGCCTCCCGCAAGCGAAGCGATGCTTGAATGACCGCATGACCGACGCACCCCTGCTGCTCTACGTCGTCAAGCAGCTCGAGCTCGCGACCCGAGCCCGCCTCGACGCCGTCCTGAAGGAATCAGGGGTCACGGCCCTGCAGTACACCGCCCTCTCGGTGCTCGAGCGCCGCCCCACGATGAGCGCCGCCGACCTGGCTCGCGCCTCGTTCGTACGCGCCCAGTCGGCCGCCGATCTCATCGGCGCCCTCGAGCGCCGTGGCCTCATCGAGCGTCGCATCGACCCCGACAACCGGCGCCGGATGCTGATCAGCCTCACCACCGAGGGCCGCGCCTTCCTTGACGCGTACGACCCGCGCGTCGAGGAGCTCGAGGAGCAGATGCTGGCCGAGCTCGGACCCGAGGACCGCGAGTCGTTCCGTGCGTTCCTCGACACCGCACGCCGGGCGCTTTCCTAGTCAACGATCTCCATCCCGCGCGGAGCGAAATTAGGCTAGCCTCACCTTATGAGACCCCGCCTCGTCGCCGCCACGGCCGCCGCCCTGGTCCTGGCTCTGTCCGCCTGCTCCTCCGACATCGCCGACGACGACGGCGCGAAACCGGCCTCGGGTGCGTCCTCGGTTCCCGACGGTCCGTGGAGCTTCACCGACGGATCGGGTGAGGTCGTGAAGCTCGACGAGGCACCGACCCGGATCATCGCGCACGCGCCGGCGGCCGCCGCGCTGATCTCCTACGGCATCCGCCCGGTCGGCATCTACGCCGACGAGCCGGTCGAGACCGACCCGAACCTGGACGGCGTGGACCTGACCGACATCGAGGTGCTCGGCGAGGAGTGGGGCTCGATCGACGTCGCCAAGGCGTCCACGCTGAGCCCGGACCTGATCGTCGCCGACTGGTGGCCGGCGGAGAAGGCCCACTCGGGGCTGGAGAACGGCACCAAGGCGAAGAGCAAGAAGCTCGCCGAGCTGGCTCCGGTGGTCGGCCCGTCCCAGGGTGGCTCGATCCTCAACCTCGCCGAGGGCTACGAGGATCTCGCCGAGAGCCTCGGCGCCGACGTCGAGAACTCCCAGGGCGCCAAGGACAAGGCGGCCTTCGAGAAGGCGCGCGACGGCTTCATCGCCGAGATGAAGGACAAGGACCTGACCGCGCTCGCGGTCTCCCCCGCCGACGACCTGCTCTACGCCGCCAACCCGGAGTACGCCCCGGAGCTGCTGGACTTCACCGAGTGGGGCCTGCAGGTGGTCACGCCGGACTCGCCGGACCCGGACTTCCCCTACTGGGAGAACCTGAGCTGGGAGAACGCCGACAAGTACCAGCCCGACGTCCTGCTGATCGACAGCCGCACCTTCGTCGACGCCAAGAAGACCGCCGAGGGCCAGCCGACCTGGACGTCGATCCGCGCGGCCGAGGCCGGCCAGGTCATCGAGTGGCCGGCGTTCTGGCTGCACACCTACGGCGACTACGCCGAGGCCCTGACCAAGCTGACCGCCGACCTGGCCGACGTCGACGACACCATCGGCGACTGACCCCGGCGGAGACCATCCGGTGACCAGTTCTGTCGCCACCGCGATACCCGCACCGGCACGACGGCGAGCCTCCGGGCTCGCCGTCGGACTGCTGCTGCTCGTCGCGCTCGTGCCCGTCCTCGCCTTTCTCAGCGTGACCCTCGGGTCGCGCGACATCGCACTGAGTCAGGTCCTCGACGCCTTCCGTCACTTCACCAGCGCCTCGTCGGTCGAGGACACCGTGACCGTACGTCTGCGGGTGCCCCGGACCGTGCTCGGGCTCCTCGCGGGCGCGGCTCTCGGGCTCGCCGGCACCCTGCTGCAGGGCCTGACCCGCAACGCCATCGCCGACCCGGGGATCATGGGCGTCAACGCCGGGGCGGCCTTCGCCGTGGTCGGCTCGATCACCCTGCTCGGCATCGACTCGCTCGGGTTCCACGTCGTCGCGGCGTTCGCCGGGGCGCTCGCTGCGACCGTGCTCGTCTACTCGGTGGGCTCGCTCGGACGCGACGGCGCGACACCGGTGAAGATGGCCCTCGCCGGGGCCGCGATCACGGCCGGGCTGACCGCGGTGACGACCGGGCTGCTGCTCACCGACCTCGACGCCCAGCAGCAGTACCGCTTCTGGCAGGTCGGCTCGCTGGCCGGCCGCTATGCCCCGATCGTGACGGGCGTGGCTCCGTTCCTGCTGGTCGGCATCGTCCTGGCGCTGCTGTGCGGACGCTGGCTCAACGCGCTGGCCCTGGGCGACGACGCCGCGCGCGGGCTGGGCGTCTCCCTGACACGTACGCGCATCCTGTCGTTCCTGGTGGTCGGGCTGCTCTGCGGCGCCGCGACCGCCGCGTGCGGCCCCATCGTCTTCGTCGGTCTGGTGGTGCCGCACGTGGCGCGGTTCCTCTGCGGTCCGGACTATCGCTGGGTCCTGCCCTACTCGATGGTGCTGGGTGCCCTGCTGCTGCTCGGCGCGGACGTCCTCGGCCGCGTCCTGGGCGGCACCGGAGAGCTCCAGGTCGGCGTGGTCCTAGGCATCATCGGCGCCCCGTTCTTCGTGCTCCTCGTCCGCTACGCCCGGCTGGCGGACCTATGAGCGTCATGCCCCAGACCGTCACGGCCCTGCGGCGTACGCGGCGCAGCCGTCGGGTCCGCGCGGGCGTCGTGCCTGTCGTCCTGCTCGTCGTCGCCGCCGTCCTGGCCCTGCTCACGCTCTGCTTCGGCTCGGTCCAGCTCAGCCTCGACCAGGTGCTGGCCTCGCTGCTGCACCTGCGCGACCACGCCGCGGTCGACTTCATCGTGCGCGACCTGACCGGGCCACAGGTCAAGGCGGCCGTGTGCGTCGGGCTGGCGCTCGGCGCCGCTGGCACGATCTTCCAGCAGCTGCTGCGCAACCCGCTGGCCTCGCCCGACTTCGTCGGCATCTCCGCGGGCGCGAGCGTCGCGGCCGTCGCGGGCATCGCGGTGCCCGCCCTCGGCGGGGTGAGCATCCCGCTGCTGGCCTTCGGCGGCGGCCTGGTCACGGCCGCCGTGATGTACGTCCTGGCCTGGCGCGACGGCATCACCGGCTATCGCTTCGTGCTGATCGGGATCGGCACCGCGGCGTTCTGCACCGGTGTCACCGGCTATCTCCTCACCCGCACCTCGCTCACCGAGGCCCGGGCCGCGCTGCACTGGCTGACCGGATCGATCGGGCAGGCCGGCGACGCGGAGAACAACGCGCTGCTGATCGCCATCGTCGTGCTCGTTCCGCTGGTGCCGCTGCTCCAGCGGCTGCTCCGCGCCGTCGAGCTGGGCGACGACACCGCCCGCGGTCTGGGAGTACGCATCGAGGCGACCCGGCTCGCCCTGATCGCGACCGGCGTCCTGCTGACCTCCTTGGCCACCGCGGTCGCCGGCCCGATCGCGTTCGTCGCCCTCGTGGCCGGGCCGATCGCCGACCGGCTGCTCGGCAGCGCCCGCGGCGGCATCGTCGCCGCCGGTGCGGTCGGGGCGATCGTCTGCCTGGTCGCTGACTACGTCGCGATGAACCTGCTGCCGGTCGAGGTCCCGACCGGTGTCGTCACCGGCGCCGTCGGCGCGCCGTACCTGCTGTGGCTCATCGCCACCACCAACCGGAGAGGGATGGGCGGATGACCGACACCATCAGGCCGCGGCTCGCGGCGCGCGAGCTGACGCTTGGCTACGACGACCGGGTGGTCGTCGACCGGCTCGACCTCGACGTCCTCGACGGGCGGGTGACGGCGATCGTCGGCGCCAACGCCTGCGGCAAGTCGACGCTGATGCGGGGCCTCGCCCGGCTGCTGCGTCCGTCCGCCGGCGAGGTGCTGCTCGACGGGACCCCGATCCTCGACCGCGGCTCCCGCGAGGTCGCCCGGATCCTCGGCCTGCTCCCGCAGAGCCCGGTCGCCCCGGACGGGATCACCGTCGGCGATCTGGTCTCGCGCGGCCGCCATCCGCACCAGGGCTGGTTCCGTCACTGGAGCGCGCGGGACGAGGAGGCGGTCGCCGAGGCCCTCGCGGCGACGGACACCGGCGAGCTCGTCGACCGCCCGCTGCGCGCTCTCTCCGGGGGCCAGCGTCAGCGGGTTTGGATCGCGATGGCGCTCGCCCAGCAGACCGAGCTATTGCTGCTCGACGAGCCGACGACCTACCTCGACATCAGTCATCAGGTCGACCTGCTCCGGCTGCTGCGTACGCTCAACCGAGAGACCGGGCGCACGATCGTCACGGTGCTGCACGACCTCAACCTGGCCTGCCGCTACAGCGATCACCTCGTGGTCATGGCCGACGGCCGGATCCTCGCCGAGGGGCCACCGGCCGAGGTGGTCACCGCGGAGGTCGTCGACAAGGCGTTCGGGCTGCCGTGCGTCGTCGTACCCGACCCGGTCGCTGGTACGCCGATGGTGGTTCCGGCGGGCGACTGAACCGCCGGCCTGGCCGGAGGAGACCCGGTTGAAGGTGGCGACGCCGGCCACGATGAGGGCCAGTGCGACGGCGAGGCCGACACCGATGCGCTCCCCGAAGATCGGCACGGCGACGACGGCGGTCAGCACCGGGCTCACCGCGCCACCGACCGACGCCCGTCCGCTGCCGAGCGCCTTGACGGAGAAGGCGTAGCAGAGCGTCGACATCAGACCGGTCCCGATGCCCTGGAGAACGGTGAGGAGCAGCACGTCGTCGAGCTCAGCGGTGCCCGCGAGCAGGTGCGACGGCATCGCGCCGAACGACGTCAGGACGAGCGCCGTCAGGCTCGAGACGGTGCACACGGTCAGCACCATCTGCAGGAGCGTCAGGCTCGTACGCTGCAGGCCGGTCGTGAACACCGCCCAGGCGAACCCGCCGACGAGCAGCAGCCCGACCCCGCCCAGCGAGGCGCCTCCGCCGACCAGGGAGCCACTCACCGCCACACCTGCCGTGATGAGTCCCAGCGCGACCACCCGCCGCGGCGACATCGAGGCCCGGCCACGCGCCAGCGCGAGCAGCGTGACGAAGAGCGGCACCGTGCCCGGGACCAGCATCCCGGTGAGCGCGGCACTGGTCAGCTGGGCGCCGAACGCGAACACGAGGAAGTGCGGCAGCCCGCCGACGAGCAGCAGCGCGAGGACGTACGGCCGCTCGCGGCGTACGGCCCTGAACGTGCTCGGCAGCAGCGGAGCCAGCAGGACCACCGGCGTCGCGAACCGGAGGAACGCCGCATCGGCGACGGTCAGGCTCGACCCACCGATGCCACGCGTGCTCAGCGCGAACGACGACCACAGCACCACCGTCATCCCCAGCGCCGACCATCCCGCCAGCGCCCGATTCCCACCACCCGGTTGCATCCCCATAGCGCGCCACGATAGGAAAAACCGAGGCGCACATGATTGCCTGATCTGCCACGTTCGCCCGTCTCGGTGGCAGAATCTGCCAACATGCGTACGATCGACGAGACCGACAAGCACATCCTCTGGGAGCTGCAGCAGAACGGCCGCCTGACCAACCAGGAGCTCGCCGACCGCGTCGGCCTCTCCCCCTCGCCGTGCCTGCGCCGCGTACGAGCCCTGGAGGATGCCGGCGTGATCAGCGGCTACCGCGCCGTCGTCGACCCGCACACCGTCGGCATGAACATCACCGCGTTCGTACGCATCAAGATGGCCACCCACACGACCGACGCGGTCGAGACCGTCGAGGAGCACCTCCGCGCCATCCCCGAGGTCACCGAGGCGTACGTCCTGGCCGGCGACCACGACTACCTGCTGAAGGTCGTCACGCCGTCCTTCGAGACCTACGAGAGGTTCCTGCGCGACAACCTCCGGACCATGCCGGCGCTCGCCTCGATCGAGACGACCTTCGCGTTCGGCAACACCAAGGAGAGCTCCCCCCTCCCCCTCGGCTGACAGGCCAGGGCCGTGCGTTCCGCAGACCCATAACAGGCCGTTGTCTCTTATTAAGTGA
Organism: Nocardioides sp. NPDC087217; assembly: GCF_044744805.1. Taxonomy (NCBI): domain Bacteria; kingdom Bacillati; phylum Actinomycetota; class Actinomycetes; order Propionibacteriales; family Nocardioidaceae; genus Nocardioides; species Nocardioides sp. NPDC087217. The sequence continues at coordinate 321,744 of NZ_JBIUZB010000005.1, read as the reverse complement.
CAAAGCGACACGGTGAGCCGTATTCTGGCACTTAATAAAGGACATACGGACATGACTTCACTCTTCGGCACGCCAGACCCCGATCTCGAGGACCAGCAGGTCATCGAAGAGATCCACCACGTCCGCGCCTCCCTCGCGGACTTCTTACGCGCGCCCAAGCGCTGGAACGGACTGCTGCGACGCACCTCGACGGCGCGCGCGATCCAGGGTTCAAACACCATCGAGGGTTACACCGTCAGCCAGGAAGATGCCGTCGCCGCGGTCGACGACGAGCCTCCACTCAGCGCAGACGAGGAGACCTGGCTGGAGATCCTCGCGTATCGCCGCGTACTCACGTACGTGCTCAACGTGGCGACCGAACCGGGCTTCGTCATTGACGACTCGGTTCTGCGGTCGATGCATTTCATGCTCCTCGACCACGATCTCTCCAAGGCGCCGGGCCGATACCGCACCAAGGAGGTGTTCGTCCGCGACGACAGCAGGGGCATCAACGTGTACGAGGGTCCTGACAGTGAGTCGGTGCCCCACCTCATGCGGGCCTTGTCGGAGTCATTGTCGACACCGCAACCGGATGATCCTCTCGTACGAGGGGCGATGGCTCACCTGAACCTCGTCATGATCCACCCGTTCCGCGACGGGAACGGGCGCATGGCGCGCGCCTTGCAGACGATGGTGCTGGCTCAGGACCAAGTTGTGGAGCCGACCTTCTCGAGTATCGAGGAATGGCTCGGCCACAACACCCAGGACTACTACGACGTCCTCGCTGCGACCGGTCATGGCGCATGGAATCCCGGAAACGACGCGACACTGTGGGTGAAGTTCAACCTGCGCGCGCACCACATGCAGGCTCAGACCATGCGGAGGCGATTCAACGAGGCCGAGATCCAGTGGCAACGGATCGACGAGCTCATCGCGAACCACCGATTGAGCGAACGGGTCGGCGCCGCCCTCTTCGACGCATTGATCGGACTTCGGGTGACTCGTCCGTCCTACGTGAAGCTCACCGAACTCGACGAGCGCACTGCGACCCGAGATCTCGTCAACGCCGCCAACTTGGGACTGTTGGAGGCTCGCGGCGAGCGGCGTGGCCGTCACTACGTCGCCGGCCATCCTCTACGCGAGGTCCAGGCGCAGCTGCGTGCCGAGCGCAAGCCTCTCGAAGATCCGTACCCGACCCTCACGGCCGAGATCCGCCGCGCACTGCCGTAGCTGGCCGATGAGCGAGTTCAGTCGGCCTCGAAGGAGCCGTGACGCCCGGCTCCACCGGCGAACCGGGTCGCGCCCGCGACGGTGTCCGCGGTCACCGAGACGACACCATGGGCGTACTCCACGGCCAGGGCGTCCTGCTCGCTGAGCCCTTCCTGCTCCAGCACGGAGAGCCGGTCGTGGCGCATGCAGGTCTGCGGGAAGGCGGCGAGATGGCGGGCCAGATCCTGCGCGGCCGCGAGGGCATGGCCGGGTGGGACGACACGGTTGGCCAATCCCATCCGCAGGGCCTCCTCCGCCCCGACAGGACGGCCGGTGAGGATCAGGTCCATGGCGTTGCTCGCGCCGATCAGCCGCGGCAGCCGGACCGTTCCGCCGTCGATCAGCGGTACGCCCCAGCGCCGGCAGAAGACGCCGAAGACCGCGTCCTCCTCCACAACCCGCAGGTCGGCCCAGATCGCCAGCTCCAGGCCTCCGGCGACGGCGTGGCCGGCGACAGCGGCGATGACGGGCTTGCCCAGCCGCATCCGCGTGGGGCCCATCGGGCCGTCCCCGTCGGGCTCGAACCGGTTGGGGTCACCAGCGGCGACCGCCTTCAGGTCGGCGCCGGCGCAGAAGTTGCCGCCAGCGCCGTGCAGCACCGCGACGGCAGCATCGGGATCGGCGTCGAACTCCTCGAACGCTGCCACCAGGGCCTCCGCCGTCGCGCGGTCGACGGCGTTGCGTACCTCCGGACGGTTGATCACGACCGTGGTGACCGGACCGTCCTTGGCGACCTCGACCGTCATGCCGGGAGCGCCCGCTCGAGGATCGCATCCAGGTCGCCGCGGGGCGACAGCGTGCCGAACGCGCCGCCCCAGTCGCGGCCGAGGCGCGAGGAGCAGAACGCGTCGGCGACCGGAGCCGGTGCGTGCCGGACGAGCTGCGAACCCTGGAAGACCAGGGCCATCTGCTCGACGATCCGCCGGGCGCGGAACTCGAGGTCGTCGAAGGAGGTGAACTCCTTCTTCAACCGGTCCAGCGCGGCGTCGTATCGGGCGTCGGCCCCGGAGGCGAGCTCCGCCTCCGCCACGAACGCGTCCAGGGTGTGCGGCTCCTTCGCCAGCGCTCGCAGGGCGTCGAGCGCTGCCACGTTGCCCGATCCCTCCCAGATCGAGAGGAGCGGCATCTCGCGGTAGATGCGCGCGACGTCGAAGTCCTCGATGTAGCCGTTGCCGCCCAGGCACTCCAGGGCCTCGTTGACCATGAACGGCGCCCGTTTGCAGACGTAGTACTTCGTGACCGCCAGCGCGATCCGGCGCAGCGCGGCCTCGCCCTCGTCCCCGCGGATCGCCCGGTCGTTGGCACCTGCCAGCCTCAGCATCGCCGTCGTCGCGGCCTCGGACTCGACCTGCAGGTCCGCGAGTACGTTGCGCATCGCCGGCTGCTCGATCAGCGGCTTGCCGAAGGCGCTCCGGTGACGGGCGTGGTGGGCAGCCATCGTGAGCGCGGTGCGCATGCCGGCCGAGGAGCCGATCACGCAGTCGAGGCGGGTCATGTTGACCATCTCGACGATGGTGCGGACCCCGCGACCCTCCTCGCCGACGAGCCAGCCGGTCGCGGCGTCGTACTCGATCTCGGAGGAGGCGTTCGACCTGTTGCCGAGCTTGTCCTTGAGCCGCATGAAACGCATCGCGTTGCGCTCGCCACCGGGCAGTACGCGCGGGACGAGGAAGCAGGAGACGCCGGCGGGCGTCTGGGCGAGGGTGAGGAACAGGTCGCTCATCGGGGCGCTGGTGAACCACTTGTGGCCGCGCAGGACATAGGTGCCGTCGGTCTGCGGCGTCGCGGTCGTCGTGTTGGCGCGTACGTCGGAGCCGCCCTGCTTCTCGGTCATCGACATCCCGGCGATCAGACCGCGCTTGGTCTCCGGGTCGCGCAGCCCGAAGTCGTACTCCCGATTGGTCAGCAGCGGCTCGAACCTCGTCGCCAGGTCCGGGTTGGCCCGCAGCGCCGGGACCACCGCGTAGGTCATCGAGATCGGACAGCCGTGACCGGCGTCGACGTTCCAGGCGTAGAACTTGGCGGCCCTCGCAACATGGGCGCCGGGCCGGTCGTCTGCCCAGGGCGCGGCGTGCAGACCGTGCTCGACCGCGGTCTGCATCAGCTGGTGGTACGCCGGGACGTACTCGACCTCGTCGACGCGGTGACCGTAGCGATCATGGGTGTGCAGACGCGGGGGCACCCGCTCGGCGAGCCGGCCCCAGTCCTGCGCCTCGGCAGTGCCGGCGAGGCGGCCCAGCTCGTCGATCTCCGGCAGCGCCCACGCAGCGCTCTCGCGCTCGAGACCCTCCCGCAGGACCGGGTCACCGGCCGTGTTGTGGCCCACCAACGGCGGGACCTGGTTGGTGACCACATGGGTGGAGTGGGCCTCGTGCGTGCTGGTCATGCGTTACCCCTTGCTGGTGGAGGGTGATCCATCACGATGTTACATATTCAGACACAGTCGTGTCGAGATATGTTGCATGAGAGGATGTCCGCGTGGCTTCCGTGCGCGATGAACTGGCTCCGCTCTCGGCCCGCTCCACCATCCTGAGCCTGATGCTCGGCGCCCACCCGAACCCGCTGACCCCCGCCGACCTCGCCCGCGCCGGCCAGTTCTTCGGCATCGCACCGGCGACCGTGCGGGTCGCTGCCACCCGCGCCGTCAGCGACGGCGACCTGCGCAGGACGGAGGCCGGCTACCGGCTCGGCGAGCGGCTCGTCCAGCGGCAGGCTCATCAGGACGAAGCGGTGCACACGGCGGACAGGCCGTGGGACGGCTCCTGGGAGATGGCCATCGTCGTCACCGCCGGCCGCCCCGGCCCCGAGCGCGCCGTGCTGCGCGATGCGCTCAAGGCGCACCGGCTCGCCGAGCTTCGCGAAGGGGTCTGGACCCGGCCGGCCAACCTTCGGCGTCCGCGTTTCTCGGATCCGGTCCTCCAGGCCTTCACGGCGACACCGGAGCAGGATCCGGTAGAGCTCGCCGCCTCGTTGTGGGATCTCGGCGCCTGGGCACGCGAAGGCGAGCGTCTGCTCGAGCTCCTGTCATCCACGCCCCAGCCGGCGCTCCGTCTCGCCACGGCCGCCGCGATCGTGCGCCACCTCAGCGACGACCCGCTCCTCCCCGTCGAGCTCCGCCCGGCGAACTGGCCGGCGGCGGACCTGCGCGAGACCTACCGCGCCTACCAGCGCGAGCTGAGCGAGCTCGCCGCACTGCCGCGTTGAGCGGGATTCACGCGTTCCGCATGACGCCGGTCTCCACGTCGATTGGATAGGTTGCGATCGTGCCATCTGTCGAGCTGGCACGAATCGCGCTCGGCCGAGATCAGCGGCCTCAACGCCACATCAAGGAGATCGAGATGGACCTGATGGAAGTCACGGAACGAGCGAAGCTGCGTCGTGAGGACGCCGCGGCTCGCCTGCATGCCCTGGCCGACGCGCTCGCCCGCAACAACGAGATCGAGTTCGAAAGAGAAGGGCTGCGCTTCAAGGTGCGCGTACCCGACGAGGTCGACTTCAAGCTGGAGGTCGAGATCGGGGACGACGAGCGCGAGCTCGAGGTCGAGCTGAAGTGGTGACAGGCTCACCCAGCTGAAACGGCGCGCTCGATCGGCGAGACCTGGGTGCTCAGCAGGTTTCCTGGACGTCCGTGATGAGAGTCCGTACGTCGCTCCCGAACGCGGAAAGCGCGGTCGCGGCGGCGCTCAGCGTGGCGGCGGAAGCACTCGCCTTGGCCGCGTCGACGCTCGCCGACAGCGCGTCGTAGCTGGCCTGGACGGTGTCGATCTGGCTGGAGAACTCGGCCTTCGCGTCTGCCTTGACGTCGGACAGATCCGACCCGACAGCCTCGAGTCCGCTCTCCAGGTCGCCCAACGCGCCTGAGGAGGACACGTCGATGTCCCGCACCTCGTCGACCGACGCCTCGAGGTCGTCGACGGAGCTGCACACAGCAGGTTGGTCCTCACCGCAGCCGGTCAGCGGTGTGGCCAACGCCAGTGTCATGACAGCGACGGGGATGAGCTTCATGGAGACTCCTTCGATGGGTTGCCCGCTGAAGGGGATCTGGCGCGGCCCCCGAACGACGTGAGGACCATCATTCGCGCGGAAGGGTCCACGGTCGTCACCCAGAAGACGTGAACATCACCCACCGACCTTCAGCCACTCTGGGCGACGACCCTCCCGTCATCGACCGCACGACGCAGTGCTGCGTAGTCCCGCTCGTTCTGGTCGGCGTAGGCCTCGGCGAACGTCGAGATGGCCCGATCGAACCGGTCACCAGAGCCGAGGTAGCTCGCGATGGCGACCGGGTCGCCGGAGCGTGCGTGGGCCCTCGCCAGCGTCCACCCGCACATCCGGGCGTACCCGGTCATGGCAGTGGGATTCATCGCCTCCACGATCGCCGAACCCTTGCCGTCCCACAGCTGCCGGACGAAGAAGTCTCGCTCGACGCCGTCGAAGCCGCTCGCCGTCACCCAGCCGAGCATCACGTCGCTCGCGGACTGCATCAGTCGCTGCCCCTCGACGACCCGCTGACCGTGGCTGGTGTACGCGCTCTTGCCGAGGAAGGGCTCCAAGACGGATGCCTGGGCCTCCTTGGCCTGGAGGAACAGCGGATCCTGGTCGTCGTTGCCGACCAGCAGCACGATCCAGGAGCGGGTGCCCACGCTGCCCACCCCGACGACCTTGCGTGCGGCGTCGGTGAAGCGAAACCCCTCGAGCAGGTGCCGGTGGTCCCCCGGCAGGGTCCGGCGGTAGATGTGCAGGATGGCATGGAGCGTGTCTTCGACCTCGTGAAACTCCTTGTCGGGCATCAGCTCCTGGATCCTGGCGATCATCGGAGGATCGTGGATCAGGCGCGGACGTCCATCCACGATCTCCACGAGCTTGGAGAAGGCCTTCAAGCTGTTCGTCGACCGGGCCTTGGCCATGTTCTTGCGGAAGCGCTTGAGCTGCTTGGCCGTGAACTGCGAGCTCAGCAGGGCCTCCAGCTCGTCGACATCCAAGCGGGCGTACCACACGTCGAGCTTGCGCATCCGCGCCAGATCCTGCATCGCCTGCCGGTAGGACGATGCCGCCGTCAGGTTGATGGTCCTGCGCTCGGCATCGTCGAACTCGCGGTCACGCCCCGCGACCGCGAAGCTGGCCACCATGCGCTTGACGTCCCACTCGAAAGGGCCGGGCAAGGTCTCGTCGAAGTCGTTGAGGTCGAAGACCAGGCGCCGGTCCGGTGCTGCGAACGACCCGAAGTTCGACAGGTGCGCGTCGCCGCACAGCTGGACCGTCAGGTCCGTGCGCGGCGCACTCGCCAGATCTGCCGCCATCAGGTAGGCGGAACCACGGTAGAACGTGAACGGGTCCGCCAGCATCCGGCCGTAGCGGAGCGGCACGAGCTCCTGCAACCGACTGCTTCCCTGCTCCTCGAGGAGACGGACAGGGTCGGCCCGGCCAGGCGCCGGATGCCACTCGCCGTGCACCGAACGCGGGACCTTCGCTCGCACCCCTCGGCCCAACGACGCCCGCTCCGCCAGGGTGAGGTGTTGGGGCCGACGTGCCTGGGTCTCGATCGAGCTCATCGGTCCATGTGACCTCAGCCGCCCGCCTTTGGCATCACGCAGCCTGTGTGACGCGTCGGAGGTCGGCAGGCGGGTAACGCCGCGTGGTTGCGCAGATCAGTAGTACCAGGGGTAGGGCGACCAGTCGGGCTCGCGCTTCTCCAGGAACTGGTCGCGGCCCTCCTGGGCCTCGTCGGTCATGTACGCCAGGCGGGTGGTCTCGCCGGCGAACATCTGCTGGCCGACGAGACCGTCGTCGAGGAGGTTGAAGGCGTACTTCAGCATCCGCTGGGCCGTGGGCGACTTCCCGTTGATCTTGCGGCCCCACTCGAGCGCGACGTCCTCGAGCTCGGCGTGCGGGACGGCGCGGTTGACGGTGCCCATGCGTACGCCGTCCTCGGCCGAGTACTCCTCGGCGAGGAAGAAGATCTCGCGGGCGAACTTCTGGCCGACCTGGCGGGCGAGGTAGGCAGAACCGTAGCCGCCGTCGAAGCTGCCGACGTCGGCGTCGGTCTGCTTGAAGCGCCCGTGCTCGGCGCTCGCGAGCGTCAGGTCGCACACCACGTGGAGGGAGTGGCCGCCGCCGGCGGTCCAGCCGGGGACGACACAGATGACGACCTTGGGCATGAAGCGGATCAGTCGCTGGCACTCCAGGATGTGCAGCCGGGCGAGCTTGGCCTTGTCGATCGGGGTCGGCTCCTCCGCGCCGGTCCGGCCGGCGGCGTACGCCTCGGTCTCCTCGTACTGGTAGCCGGCCTTGCCGCGGATGCGCTGGTCGCCGCCGGTGCAGAACGAGTGCTTGCCGTTCTTGGCCGAGGGGCCGTTGCCGGTGAGCAGGACGCAGCCGACGTCGGCGGAGGTCCGGGCGTGCTCCAGCACGCGGAGGAGCTCGTCGACGGTGTGCGGGCGGAAGGCGTTGAGTACGTCGGGGCGGTCGAAGGCGATGCGTACGGTGCCGTGCTCCTTGGCCCGGTGATAGGTCAGGTCGGTCAGATCCTCGAAGCCCTTCACCGCGTCCCAACGGGTCGGGTCGAACGTGTCGGAGACTCCCTCGATGGCGCTCATGGCCCTGAGGTTATCCGGCCCGCTGATCACAGGCTTGACCTTGCCCCCAGGGTCAAGGTCTACGGTCGTACGCGTGCAGATCAAGGAGCTCGCGGATCAGGCCGGCGTGACGGTGAAAGCCGTGCGCTACTACGAGTCACGAGGGCTGCTCACACCACGACGAGCAGGCAACGGATATCGGGACTATGCCGAGGTGGACGTGCAGGTGGTGCGGGAGATCCGCGCCTTGCTGTCGCTCGGCCTCACGGCCGAGGAGACGCTGCCGTTCGTCGACTGTCTGCGCGCCGGCAACGACCGTGCCGACCTGTGCCCGACCTCGCTCGAGGCCTATCGGCAGCGCATCGCCGAGATCGACCGGCGGGTGACCGAGCTGACCGCCCTGCGCGGCGAGCTCGCCGGGCTGCTGCACGAAGCCGAGTCCTATCGACCGAACCCAGATCGACCGAACCCTGAAGGAGAGAAGCGATGAGTCAGACCGCCGTGATCGAGGACATCACCGATGGCCGGTTCGCCGAGGACGTACTGATGTCCGAGACGCCGGTGCTGGTGGAGATCTGGGCCGAGTGGTGCCCGCCGTGCCGCCAGCTCGCACCGATCCTCGAGCAGATCGCCGAGGAGAGGGCCGGGAGCCTGCGGGTGGTCAAGCTCAACCAAGACGAGAATCCGGCCACCTCCGCCGACTATCGGGTCATGGCGGTGCCGACGATGCTCCTCTTCCGGGGCGGGGAGCTCGTGCTCCAGCTGGTCGGGGCGCGGCCGAAGTCGCATCTCGACCGCGAGATCGACAAGGCGCTCGCTTGATCCGGCCCTCTCGGAATAGGCGCCGCCGTGGCGTGTTGTAGTGGGCATGACCGAACTGCAAGGTGAATACGTCCCGAGCACGGCCGACTGGGTGCGCGAGCAGGTGGCCGCGTTCGAGGCCTCCAACGGCGCCGAGGCCAACGTCCTCGAGCGCGACGGCAAGCCGATCATCCTGATCACCAACCGCGGCGCGAAGACCGGCGCGATCCGCAAAACCCCGCTGATGCGCGTCGAGCGCGACGGCCGCTACCTCGCGGTCGCCTCGATGGGCGGCAGCGACAAGAACCCCGCCTGGGTGGCCAACTTCCGCAAGTACCCCGACATGGTGCTCCAGGACGGCGGCACCAAGAAGGCGTACGTCGCCCGCGAGCTCTCCGGCGCCGAGCGCGACGAGTGGTGGGACTACGCCGTGAAGACCTGGCCGACGTACGGCGAGTACCAGCCCAACACGTCCCGGATCTTCCCGCTCTTCCTGCTGGAGCCGGCAGGCGTTTAGCTCGCCAATTGACGGGTGTGTAACCGGGACAGTGCCACGGCTGTCGGTTCGCGACGCTAGGGTCTATGGCCATGCCGTTCCTGCTACGCGTCGAGCTGCCCGATGTCCCGGGTTCCCTCGGTCGCCTCGCCTCCGCCATCGGTGAAGCCGGTGGCGACATCGAGGCGATCGAGATCGTCGAGAAGAACAAGGTCGACGGCAGAGCCGTCGACGATGTGCTCCTCGAGACCCAACCGGGAACGATGCCGGACTCCATCGTGTCGGCGTGCAACGAGCTCGAAGGCGTGCACGTCGTCTGGATCTCCCGCTACGCCGCCGGCGGCAACCTCTTCCTCGACCTCGAGGCCGTCGAGGACCTCACCGAGAACGCCCTCGAGGCGCTCGACCGGCTCGTGGACGTGCTGCCCCTGACGTTCCGTGCCGACTGGGCCATCCGCGTCCACCGCGTCAAGGGCATCAGCCGAGCCACCGACGGCTCGCCCGAGAACGTCCCCTTCATCGAGCTCGACCGCCCCGAGCGGATCGAGGTCGAGGGTGAGGACGAGAACATGTTCGCCGGCGCCCGCATCGACGGCAACGAGATCGTCATCATCGGCCGTCGCGGCGGCCCCGACTTCCTCGACTCCGAGCTCGCCCGCCTCGGCCATCTCGCCTCCCTCGCCACCTCCATCGCGCGTTCGTGAGTGAGCGAGCCTCTGACGAGGCTGTCGAGCTGTTCCGGTTCGGCGGGCCTGACTCCCTCAATCAGATCGTGCTTCGGCTCGACGCCTTCCAGCCCCGCCTGGCTGAAGGTGCCATCGAGATCAGTGGCGGCGCATCGGGGTCGTTCCGAACTCTGGTTGCCGACCTTGATCTGGACGCCTGGCGCGAATGCCTCGACAACCTCGACATCGACCGCGGTGAGAACGGCGACCGCGTCGCATGGCGGGCGGGTGCGCGCGCGATCGAAGTGCACGTCGAGTGGGACTGGGAAGAGACCGTCACCGTCACCGTCACGGACCGAATGAGCGCAATGGTCAGTGTCTCCATGATGATCGAAGGCATCGATGACCGATGGTTCGACGATGCCTACGCGCGGCTCAACGCTGTCTACGCCCGGGTCGACCAAGCCGCGCTGTAACTCGAAGTTTCCAGTCACCAGGTGACTGGAGACTTCGAGTTTGTGCGTCGGTTCATTCCCCCAGCACCCGATCAGTCGGGATCCGCAGGTCAGGAGAGGCGAGTGCGTAGTCCCGAGGCGCGCAGGGCCCGGTGAGTGATGGCCGCCCGGACCGACTCGGGCGATCCGATGATGCGTACGCGCTCCTGGGCCCGGGTCACCGCGGTGTAGAAGAGCTCGCGGGTGAGCAGGGGCGAGTCGTCGGGTGGGAGCAGGACCGTGACGGACCTGGCCTGGCTGCCCTGAGACTTGTGGACGGTCATCGCGTGCAGGGTCTCGATGTCGCCGAGCCGTGAGGGTGCGTACGTCGCACCGCCCGCGATCGCGACGCGGAGGTCGCCGCCGGCTTCGGTGTAGGTGACCCCGGTGTCGCCGTTGAAGAGGCCGAGGCCGTAGTCGTTGGCGGTGACGAGAACCGGCCGGCCCGGATACCACTCGTGGCCCCAGCCGATGCCGAGCGGCTCACCGGTGGTCTCGGCGAGGCCGCGCTCGATCTGCCGGTTCCAGTGGGCGACGCCCCAGGGCCCGTCGCGGTGGGCGCAGAGGAGGCGCGACTCGTCGAGCATCCGTACGCAGCGCTCCGCGTCGCCCGCGAGCGCGGCCTCGTGAAGAGCGGCGGCGTGAGCGACCAGGCCGCGCTCGACCTCCGCCACCCGGGCCTCGTCGGCCGGGTCGACGAGCTCGACCGCGGGGTCGCCCGACTTCAGCACGTCGAGTGCCGCATCGGCGTCGCCGACCCGCAGCGCCTCGGCCAGGGCGCCGATCGCGCCACCGAAGCGATGGGTGATGCGGAGGGCGGCGACGGCGTCGGGCGAGCGCACGGCGAGCCCGGCGACGAGGTCGGAGAGCACAGCGCCCGCCTCGACGCTCGCGAGCTGGTCGGGGTCGCCGACGAGGATCAGCCGCGCCTCCGGGCGTACGGCCTCGAGGAGCCGGGCCATCATCGTCAGCGAGACCATGCTCGTCTCGTCGACGACGATCACGTCGTGCGGCAGTCGGTTGGTGCGGTGGTGCTTGAACCGTGTCGACGAGCCGGGGCGCCAGCCGAGCAGGCGGTGAAGGGTCGATGCGGTGAGACCTGCGAGGCGGCCGCGGTCGTCGGCGGTGAACTGAGGCGCCCGCTGGGCACCCTCGACGGCCTCCTGAAGCCGCGCGGCCGCCTTGCCCGTCGGGGCGGTCAGTGCGACCCGCAACGGGGTCGAGGACTGCTCGGTGAGCAGCGCCAGCAGCCCGGCCACGGTCGTCGTCTTGCCGGTGCCGGGACCGCCGGTCAGCACCGTCGTCGACTGCCGGGCGGCGGCGAGTGCGGCGGCGCGCTGCTCGGCGTAGCCCTCGCCCGGGAAGAGCCGGGCCGCGGTCGACTCCAGCAGGGCCTCGTCGGCCACGGGGCGCGGCGAGGCCAGGCGGGCGAGCAGGTCATCGCGTACCTGTCCCTCTTCGCGGTGATAGCGGTCCAGGTAGAGCAGGCCGTCCTCGACCTGCACCAGGGACTGTGCCGCCAGCGGGCTGTCGGCGACAGCGTCCAGCCAGCCGTCGGCAGCCGGCCAGGGCAGCGTCTCCTCGGTCTCCCGCAGCGTGGCCAGGTCGACGCAGACCGACCCGTGCCGGACCGCGCGGACCGCCAGCGCCACCGCCAGTCGCACCTCGTCGCGCTCCTCTCCGGCGAGCGCGGCCGCCCGGGTCGCGACGTGTACGTCGGCTGCGGTCAGCACACCCTCGCGGTTGAACGACGCGAGCAGGCCGGTGGCGGACCTGGCCAGCCGTGCGTCGAAGGGGTCCTCGGACTCCCAGCGCTCGATCATGCGGTTGCTCCGTCCAGCAGGTCGGACAGCGCGACCGCGAGGGACGCGGGCGGCTGCCAGGTGAAGACGCCGGTCGGGATGCCGTCGACGACGGGCGTGTCCGGGCCGAGCATCCCGCGCACGTAGAGGTAGAGCACGCCACCGAGATGCTTCTCGGGGTCGTACCCGGGCAGTCGCCAGCGCAGGAAGCGGTGCACCACCGCGGAGTAGAGCAGCGCCTGCAGCGGGTAGTGGGAGTGCAGCATCGCCTCGGCGAGCTTCGGCTGGGTGTAGTCCATCGCCTCCACGCCCAGGAAGTTGGTCTTGTAGTCGACCACCACGAACCGTCCGCTCGGCAGCCGCAGCACCACGTCCACCGAACCGGTCAGGTAGCCCCGCAGCGACTGGTCCCCCAGCGGCGGAGCCTCCAGCCGGTCGGCGTACGTCACCATCGGGTCGTCCGCCGGAAGGTGAGCGCGCAGGAGCGGCGCGAGGTCACGGAGGCACACGTCGGGATCCTCCGGCCCGCGGGTGTCACCGCCCCCGAGCGGGATCTCGAAGTCGAGCTCGCGCAGCCGGTCGCGCAGCGGGATCTCGGCCAGCGTCAGCCCGTCGGCGAGCGGGCCGAGCGAGGTCAGGTTGAGCGGCAGGATCGCGGTCGCGAGGTCCTCGGCCGAGGCCGGCACCGGCCACCAGCGGAGCTGCTCCCGGGTCCTCGTCAGCAGCTCTTCGCCCAGGTCGGGGGCCTGCGGGTCGGTGTGCTCCAGGACCGCGTGAACCAGCGACCCGAAGCCGGCGCCCTTGGGCAGCTCGGCCATCGGCGAGATGTGCTCCTCCTCCGCGGGAGGCTCGATGAGATCGACGTCCTCGGCGATGGGCTCGTCGTCCTTCCCCTCGACCTCCGGCTCCGAGGTCGCCGCGACGCCTTCGTCGACGCGGATGAGCCCCGAATAGGACGTACGCCGCCACTCGGCGTCGACCTCACGGGTGAACGGCCGCGCGGCGAGCACGCCGGGCGGCGCTTCGCGCATCGTCGGCGCTGCCGTCACCGGCACTGCTTCCTCGGCCACCGGACCGCCGTGGCGCGCGACGTTGCTCAGCAGACTTGCCGCGTCCTCGTCGCTCGGCACGGCGACGCTGTCAGGAACCACCGCTTGACCGGGACCTCGCCCGAACAGCAGCCGGTGCAGTCCGCCGGTGGCCGTGTTGGCCGTCGGCGCCCACCACGCGACGACCTGAGACTGCGCCCGGGTCAGCGCGACGTACAGATCTCGAAGCTCCTCCCCGAGCTCCTCGGCCTGGTGTCGGGCCAGGTGCTCGGCCCACTGCGCGCCGGTCCGGGCGACGTCGATGGTCCGCTGCCCCGAGGTGTCGTGGAAGCGGGCGACCTCCGGGTCGCGGACGAAGAAGTCGTAGGCGAAGGGCAGGTAGACGATCGGGTACTGCAGCCCCTTGGACCCGTGCACCGTGACGATCTGCACCGCCGCGGCGTCCGAGTCGAGCCGCCGCGGCCGCTCGGCGGCGGCAGAACGCCGCCGCTCGTCACGGAACCAGGCGAGCAGCGCAGGCAGTCCGAGCGAGTCGCGCACCGAGATGTCGTGGAGCAGCTGCCCCAGATGGCGTACGTCGGTGAGCAGCCGATCCCCGTCGGTGCGCCGCAGCACGCGCGCGGTGAGCCCGCGCTCCTCCGCCGCCTCGATCAGGGCGGCAACGCCTCGGCCGCGCAGCAGCAGCGCCCAGCCGCGCAAAGTGTCGGCGATCCGCGAGGTCAGCGCCTCGCCGCCCGCGTCGAGCTCGGTCGCGGTGTAGCCGAAGAACACGCTCAGCCCGGCCGCCCGCACCAGCGGCGTCCGATGGGGCGAGTCGAGCGCCTGCAGCAGCGCGAGCCAGTCCTCGCCTGCCGGAGTCAGGAAGACGTCACCACCGCCGGCCATCACCGCCGGGATGCCGTGCTCCTGCAGCACGCGCTGGACGAGCAGCCCGTGGGAGCGCACCGCGACGATGACCGCGACGTCGCCTGCCTGGACCGGGGCATCGCACCAGGTGGCCCCGGAGCCGAGCAGCTCGGCGATGTCTCCGGCGAGGTCCCGGGCGATGTGGGTGCGGGCGTCACCGGCGGTGATCATCCGGCCGCGGGTCAGCTTGAAGCCGCTGCGACCGACCCGGCGGATCCGGAACGGCGCCGGATGCGGGGCACCGGCCAGCCTCGACCCCGCGTGGTGAGCCTTGACGTCATGGACGACGATCTCGGGCGAGCCCAGAGCTGCGCCGCGCAGGACCACCTGGAGCCGCTCGACCAGCGGGGCGTCGCTGCGCCAGTTGGTGTCGAGCGTCGACTGCGTCTCGGCCGCTCGGGCGGCAGTCAGGTAGGTGAAGACGTCGCCGCCGCGGAAGGCGTAGATCGCCTGCTTCGGGTCACCGATGAGCACGAGGGTGGCGTGGCCCTCGAAGGCCCGGGAGAGCACCTGCCACTGCACCGGGTCGGTGTCCTGGAACTCGTCGACCAGGACGATCCGCCACCGCTGTCGCATCCGTGCCCGGGCCGGCGCCGAGGTGTCCTCGAGCGCGACCGCGAGGCGGGAGAGCAGGTCGTCGTAGGACAGGACCCCGCGCATCTGCTTGCGCCGGTCGACCTCGTCCCGGACCGCCTCGGCGAAGCGCACCCGCGCACCCGCGACCGGGTCCTCGGCCGGCGCCGGGGCCAGCACCGACTGCGGGTCCTCGACCGCGGTGCGCGCAAGCCCCAGCGCGTCGTCGCGGTCGAACGGCGGTCGCTCCCGAGCCTCGCCGAACCACTTCAGATAGAGGTCGTCGACGACCTCCACGACCAGCTCGTCCAGCGACTCGACCAGCTCGGCGCCGGCGTCGGTGTCGCCGGCCACCCCCAGTGAGCGCAGCACGAGCTGGCAGAACTGGTGGGTCGTCGCGATCGTGGCCCCGTCGAAGGAGGCGAGCGCGTCGCGCACGCGCTCGTGGCGTACCCGGATCTCGTCGTCGGACACGTCCAGCAGCAGCTCGAGGTGGGCGTCGAGCGGGGTCGGACGCTGCCCGGCGACGGCAGCCGCGAAGGCTCGCTCCGCCTCGACCAGGTGGGAGCGCACCCGGTCGCGAAGCTCCTGGGAGGCGGCACGGCCGAAGGTGATCGCCAGGATCTCGTCGAGGGTCGCCTCGCCCTCGACGACGTAGCGGGTGACCAGAGCGCCGATGGTGAAGGTCTTCCCGGTGCCGGCCGAGGCCTCGATCAGCGTGGTGCCGGTGGGGAGGGGACCGGTCAGGTTGAATCCGTCCATCACCAGCTCCCCTGCTCGGCGGTGAGCAACGGCGACCACACCCGCATCGCGAGCGCGCCGAAGCGGGTCGTCTCCCCGTCGAACTCCTCGCCGGCCTCCGGCGGGATACCCAGGCCAGGGATCCCGGACCCCTTGCCCCAGGCCCTCACCTGCTCCACATCGGACTCCTCGCCCTCGAACCGTCCGTCGTTCCACTCCCAGCCGGCCTTGTAGAGCGCGTCGTCCACCCCGGCCTGAGTCCGCCGCTGGCGGGCGTAGGCCAGCGAGGTCTTCAGCGGCAGCGGCAGCGGCGCGGACAGCCCTCGGTCGCGCAACCGCACCAGGTCACGCAGCACATCGACCGCGGTGTGGTCGAGCGGTCCGAGCTGGGAGAGCCCGAACGGCGTACGCGACCGGGAGTTGCCCGGCCGACCCAGCGTCCACGCGCTCCAGGCCCGGTCCTCGTCGGAGGCGGCCAGCGCGACCAGCTGCACCCACGACTCGATCCGCTGCCTGGCGCCCAGGCGGGAGTACGTCACCGGAGCGAGCCGGTCGCCGTAGACCTGTGGGACGGTGCCGGTCAGGCGCCGACCGTCACCGAGGTCGACCTCGACGTCGACAGCCCGCGCCTGCCCGGTGGAGATGCCCGCCTGCCGCACCCGCAGGGCCTCGGCCGCGATCGGCTTCGCCTTGGTGATCACGTCGGTGAGGATGCGCCAGCCCAGCCATTTCGGAGGCAGTACGCCGCGGCGCCACTCCTGCTGGGTCGCCTGCTCCTCCGACATCCCGGCGAGCAGGTCGTGGAGCAGCCGATCGCCCACCGACCACTGCCCCAGGCCGTCGAGCTCGACCGGCAGACCGTCGGAGAGCGGGTCGTCATCACGCGGCAGAGCCAGGTCGAGCCGGTCCCGGAAGAAGGCACGCACCGGCGCCCGGTAGAAGGCCAGCAGCTCCTCGAGCGTCAGGTCTCCGGTGGCGGCCGGCGCCAGCGGGCCCGGTAGGAACTCCGCCGGCTCGACGCGGTCGGACACCGCGGCGAGGGCGCCGGCCTCGGCGGCCTTGTCGAAGGAGAACGAGTGTCCGGGCACCAGCGCGCCGGGCGTCAGGTTGCGCGGGTCGAACGGCTGCAGCGGGTGCCTCGTCGTCACGACCTCCTTGACCGGCCTGCCGTCTGCGGAGACGGCGGTCGCGTCCAGCGTGTCCAGCAGCTCTCCCAGCGGCACCGCGGGCGGTCGCGGCTGGCCCGAGTACTCGTTGGCACCCGTGTAGGTCACCACCAGGGTCTCGGTCGCCGCCAGCAGTGCGTCGAGGAACAGCTGCCGGTCCTCGCTGCGCAGGTCGCGCTCCCCGGTCTGCGGGTCGCGGGCCAGCAGGTCGTCGCCGTCGGTGATCCCCACCCTCGGGAACACCCCGTCGTCCATGCCGAGCAGGCAGACCACACGATGGGGCACGGACCGCATCGGCACCAGCGTGGACACGGTCAGCGTGCCGGTGCGGAAGTTGGCACGCGTCGCCCGGCCGGCCAACCGCGCGCCGAGGAGCGCGCGCACGTCCGGCAGGCGCAGCTCGTCGACGTCCTGCCCGGCAGCGGCGTCCCGCACCCGGGACAGCTCCCTGGTCACCTGGCCCGACTGCCACTCGTCGTTGGTCGAGACCGACGTCAGCGCGGCGACGCCCTCCTCGATCACCTTCAGCCAGTGCTTCAGCGGATGCACCCCGGCCAGCTCGTCGGTCACCTGCTCGAGCCGATCGACGAGCTCGGCGAACTTCCCCGCCAGCTCGACGCTTCCACTCCCCACGTCATCCAACGGCAGCGTCGTATCCAGCCAGGTCGCCGAATCCTCGGACATCGCGACCCCGGTGAGGATCCGGTCCATCCCGAAGCGCCAGGTGTTGGCGACGTACGTCTCCAGCCCGAAGGGCTCGCGGTGCTCCGCGTCGAAGCCCCACCTGATCCCGGCGTCCTTGGCCCAGTCCTCGAGCTGCTCCAGGGCGTCGTCGTTGAGCCCGAACCGGCGCCGCACCGGGTCGAGATGAGCAAGATCGAGTACGTCGCTCACCCCCGCCCGGCCGCCGGCGAGGTCGAGCAGCCTGGTGGCCACGTCCAGAAGCGGGTTCGTACGCGTCAACGACCGGTCCGCCAGCTTCACCCGCAGCCGGTGAGCGGGGTGTCCGGTCTCGCCGGTCATCTCCCCCAGCCCGAACCCGGCCTCGATCAGCGGCGCGAAGGTCTCGATGTCGGGGCACATCACCAAGACGTCCCGCGGCTCCAGCGTCGGATCGTCCTCGAGCAGCCCCAGCAGCACCTCGCGCAGCACCTCCACCTGCCGCGCCTCGCCGTGGCAGGCATGCACCTGGATCGAGCGGTCCCCGGGCTCCAGCACCCGCCCGCCGCTCTCCCCCAGCGCGTTGCCGCGGATGTCCTCTTGCAGCCACGACAGCAGTCCACCCCCGCTGGTTGAGCCGCCGGAGCCGCTACGCGAAGGCGCGTCGAAACCAACACAGTCGTCCACCGCGGCAAGCTCCGCCAGACCTCGCTGCAGCTCCCGCGTATCCCGCCCCAGTGTGGCCAGCAGCGGATGCCCGACCGCGTCGTGCGACCGGTCCGCGGTCCGCGCGACCCTCCCGTCCAGCCCGGCGAGCGCTCGCCACAGAGCGTCGGAAGGGTGCGGCAGCCACAGGTGCACCTCCCGGTGCTCTCCCAGCGCCGCGACGAGCTCGATGTCGGTGGCCGAGAGCCGAGTGTGCCCGAACAACGAGACCCGCTCCGGCAGCTCGAACGCGTCCGGTGCTTCCTTCAGCCGCGCGACCGTCGCCGCCTGCCGCTCCACCGGCGTCGGTCCGCCGATGAGCCCGGCGACGGCCCGCCACAGCGGCGGCTGCCATGCCAGATCCTCGGCGATCTTCGCCCCGAGCCCGTCCGTGTCCAGCCCTGCGCTCCAGTCGGCGACCACTGCCGGCCGTTGGTCCGCGTACCCAGCGAACAAACGCGCCAGCCGCCTGGCCAGAGCCAGCCGCCGCCCGCGCCGACGTACGCCTTCCTCCGTCGTGTCCCCGTGTCCCAGGTGCTGCGCGAGCGGCCTGGCCCAGGGCTCGTCCAGGGATGCGTCGATCGCCGCCAGCACCGGCCAGGTCAGCGACTCCGGCGCCCAGGGATCCTCATCCCCCGTGCCCGCAACCTCCGCGAACAGCGACCAGGGAGACCGGAAGTCGACCCCCGCACAGATCCCGTCCGCACGCCCCTCAGCAGCCCCCAGCCGATGCGAGAGCCGCTGCGACAACCACCGCTCCACCCCCCGCGCCGGCACCACCACGACCTCCGTCGCGAACGGGTCCTCCAACGGCACCGACAACAGCCCACCGAGCGAGTCGGCGAGCAGATCGGTCCGCGGCGCGCGGTGCAGATGTACGACCACAAACCGCAACCTATCGGGCACCGCCGACACAGCTCGCGGGTGTTGTACTACAAGGATCTACTGCGGCCGACCTCGGTCAGCCATCGAACTTGAACGTCGGCATCACGTGATTGATCAGTTCGTCCATCTCCTTGGGCGTCGCAAAGGCGTTGGTGAAGGTCCACTCCACGGAAACCTGCCTGCCGTCGATGAGCACGCCGTAGTTCTCGAAGGTGTTCGTGTCGTTCTTCTCCCGAATGTGGAAGAAGGTGTAGCCGCCGTACTTGACGTCAGGAAGGCGCTTCGCCCCCGGCCCAGCCGCGCTCATGCGAGCATCTGCGAGCTCGTCGGTGTTGCGAGCAAGAGACGCCGTGTCCGCGTCAAGCACTGCACCTCCCGGCGAACTCCCGTTCTCGCCGGGGGCATCGATCAACCAGTAGGGGTCGTCGAAACGCACGTTCCAGTTAGCGGGAGCGCTGAGTTGCGCCCCATTCTGGTTAGCCACCTGCGGAGCACCAGTTGGTTCGGTCGGTGCACCCGACGTCGCAGAGGTCGACGAGCTCGGCGGCTCCGAGGGATCATCATTGCCTCCGCCGCAAGCAGAAAGCGCAACTGCGGTGAGAACAGACGTGGCGAGTGCGGCGAGCCGACGAGCCGTACGGCCCTTCCGAGATGCAGTCATGCCCGAGAGCGTAGTGGCTGCCTCCGTCTGATGATTGCGCGTGACCATCTTCGACCGTCGTGTTTAGACTTTGCCTACTGCGCGAACTGACTCGGAGGCCAACATGGCAGGTGCAAGCTCAACCGGGGTCAATGAGACTCTCGTCAACACGATCAAGGATGTGCTCACCGACGCGAAGGTCGAGATCGACGCGGTCCACGTCGAGAGGCCGGGATCCAAGGCCCTCGGAGGCGGAGCAACGGCGGCGACGCTCGAGAGCCTGATGAACCGAGCCACCGATCGCATCAACTCGGCAATGTCAGAGACGTCCAATGCACTGATCATGTTCGTCGATGGGCTCGACGCCGCCGTGCGCGCTGTGAAGGACGCCGACGAAGAGGCCGAGCAGGCGTTCCGCAACAAAATGACCTCGGCGGTCGAGATGATCGATGAGCCGTTCTTCAACAACCTGATGAAGGACGATCGTCCGAACATGCCGGGTTTCCAACTGCCGTTCTTTCCGCTGTCCCCCGAGGCCTTGCAAGAGATCGCGTCTCGATCCGAGTTCGGCCAGGATCAGGAGGACTGACCTGTGGCTGGTGTCAAGGGCACGATGATGATCATGCTGGAGCAGTACGTCGCAAATGCTGCCCCCGAGGACGTTGAGAGCCGCTTGGCTGAGTGGCGACGCGCGCGCAGAGCGATGAGTGAAGCCGCCTCCAGCCTGGATATGGCAGGAACGAGAGTTTCCGAGGCCTTTGAGGAAACATCCCTGACAACGGCGGCCGCCAAGTCAGCTTTCAAGCAAGCTTCGGGCGACCTGAAAGAGAAGGTTGCTCAACTCGACGCGGCCGTCGAGGCGCTGAGCAAGGCGCGCGCAACTACAAAACGGGCGCAGGAGATTCACAAGCAGCTTGCGGCATCCCTCCCGACCTCCCACGGCCCTGCGCCCGACCCTTCGGCACCGCAATACGCCCAGTCCGGAACTGGCGTCGACACTGCCACGGCAGTGCAGAACCAGAAGGCGCTCCAGTCGGACCGAGCTGCCTGGCAGGCCCGAGAGCAGGCGATCGCCGACGCCGAGCAGGCGGCAGCCCAGCAGATCCAAGAGGTCGACGAAAGCAATTACACGGCCGATCCCCCGGTGCGGGATATCACCGACATGCCGAAAGACGATTCGGACAAGGCTCCGGCGGCCCCCTCGTCTCCAGGTTCGTACAGCGCGATCGCGGCGTCCCGAGCCCGGATGGCGACGTATAACTCAGGCACGCTCTACCCCGACGGCTGGGGCCACGAGCTGATCGCACAGGAGAAGGCGAACATCGCGGCGCACGAGGCCGAGAACACGCCTGAGTGGAACGGCACCCAATGGGTCAACGCCGACGGGTCGCCGGCGCCGTCGACGTCGTACGCCATGGTCGAGACGGCCGACGGGTTGGCCCCTCTTGGGGGCGGGACGAGTGGCATGGCCGCGCTCGCGATCGGTGGCGGCGGGGCTCTGCTCGGTGCTGGTGTGGCCAAGGCGCTTGCCAACAAGTTCGCGTCCGGAGCGTCTGCCAAGGCAGCGACGGCAAGCGCGACGTCGAGGTCGGCAGCGGCCAGGGCCGGTGCCGCCGGTGCCCGCGCGGGCGGCGGAGCTGGCGCCGGAGCTCGCGGAGCTGGTGCTGGGGCCGGCGCACGCGGCGCGGGTGCCGGGGCAGGTGCTCGCGGCGCTGGTGGACGCGGCGGTGCGACGGGAGCGGGCAGCCGTGCCGGACGCGGCGGAGCTGGCGGTGCCGGCGGCCGCGGCGGCAAGAAGGACGACAAGAGGAACGGTCAGGACCATGACTGGCAGGCCGACTACACCGACGACTGGACCGAGACGGCGAGCGACGTCCTGGATCCCAATGCGTCCCGGGGCTGGACTCCGAACGCACCACAGGACGACGCCTCCAGCGCCGACAAGAACGGCCGCAAGCCCTCGTAGGAACGACGCTCGCTGAATCGCCGGCCTCTTCCACGGCCCACAACCGTGGAGGAGGCCGGCGGTTCGCATTGTCCGGGTGGCAGCGTCCTCAGCCTGGTTGGATGGTCGCGATGACCACGCTGAGGATGGATCGGCTCTCGATCGAGGGCGCTGAGGACCCGATCAATGGGCCGCTGCCGTTGCTGCACGGCGTGCCCCGGCCAGGGTTCGAGCCCGGTGCCGCGCCATATCCGGACATGGCAGCCAATCTCGAGTACGGCCGGCCGAGCACGCTGCTGCCGTACACGGCTCAGGACTCCTACACGCGCCGACGTGGCCTGCGCGATCTGCCGAGCCTGGTGCTGGAGAACGAGCTGCTCTATGCCACCTTCCTGCCCGGCTACGGTGGGCGGCTGTGGTCGCTGGTGCACCGGCCGTCGGGCCGGGAGCTGCTGCACCGCAACCCCCTCCTGCAACCCGCCAACCTGGCGCTGCGCGACGCCTGGCTGGCCGGCGGGGTGGAGTGGAATCTCGGGGCCACGGGACACTGGCCACTCACCTGCTCCCCGCTGCACGCCGTGAGCCTGACCGCGCCGGACGGCACCCCGGTCCTGCGGATGTTCGAGTTCGAGCGGATGCGGCGGGTCGTGGTCACGATCGACGCCTGGCTGCCAGCAGGATCCCCGGTGCTGCTGGTGCACGTCTCGCTCCACAACCCGGCACCGAACCCGACACCGGTCTACTGGTGGACGAACATCGCAGTGCCCCAGAGCCCGGACGTGCGTGTCGTCGCCCCGGCCGAGCGGGCGTTCCACTTCGACTACACGGAGCAGCTGAGGCTGATCGACTTTCCGCAGACGGCGGGCGGCGACCAGAGCTATCCGGCGAGGTTCCCGCAGGCGGCAGACTTCTTCATGGACGTCCCGGGCGGCGAGCGCCGCTGGATCGCCGCGCTCGACGGCGACGGCCGCGGGCTCGTCCAGACCTCCACCGACCGACTCATCGGCCGCAAGCTCTTCCAGTGGGGCACCGGTGCGGGTGGACAGAGGTGGCAGGAGTGGCTGTCCGGGCCGGGCGCTGCCTACATCGAGATCCAGGCCGGCCTGGCGCGTACGCAGCTCGAGCACCTGGCGTTGCCCGGCGGCGAGACCTGGGAGTGGGCCGAGGCGTTCGGCCTGCTGGAGGTCGACCCCGAGCAGGTGCACGGCTCATGGGACTCGGCCCGGGCGGCCGTGAACGAGGCGGTCGAGAAACTCGTCCCGCGTGCCGAGCTGGAAGCCGCGCTCGGCGAGGCGGGACGCTTCGAACCGCCCGCAGACCTGCTCGCCCGCGGGTCCGGGTGGGGCGCGCTCGAGGTCTCGGCGGGCGCTGTGCCGGCCGACCCGCTGCGCCCGTTCGGGGCCTGCGGCGACGATCAGAAGCCCTGGCTGGAGCTGCTGCAGCACGGCCGGCTGCCGATCAGCGATCCACCCGCGGCTCCGGTCCTCGGTACGCACTGGCGCGAGCTGCTGGAGGCCTCGGCCGACGACTGGCACGCGTGGTATCACCTCGGCCTGCTCCTGCTGGCCGACGACGACCGCCGCGGAGCGCGCGAAGTCCTGGAGCGGTCGGTCGCCGACCATGCCAACCCCTGGGCCCTGCGTGCCCTCGCGCACCTCGCCGAACCGGCGGACCCGCCCGCTGCGGACCTCCTGCTCGAGGCCCACCGCCTCCTTCCCGACCTGCGCGAGCTCACCATCGAGCTGCTCCAATCGCTGATCGCCGCCGGCCGCCCCACTGAAGCGCTCGAAGTGGTCGCCGCCCTTGCCGGCGCGGACCGTGAGCATGGTCGGATCCGACTGTGCACCGCACAAGCGGCACTCGCCCTGGGCGACCTCGACCGGGTTCGCAGACTTCTCGACGTGGGCATCACGGTCGACAACCTCCGCGAGGGCGAGGCGGCCTTGGACACGCTCTGGCTCGCCGTTCACCTCGGCGAGCCGGTGCCACCTGCGTACGACTTCCGGATGACGTCCGGCTGACGGCCCGCTAGGCGACCTTGTTCATCTCACCCGTGTGCTCGATGTCCTCGTCGAGCTGGTGACGGGCGTCGGGGTGGCCGTGGAAACGGCGGTAGGAGTAGCCCAGGATGGCGAGGGCGATGATGCACGACCCCAACAGGGTGACACCGGTCCAGTCGCCGCCGAGGAGCCAGAAGGACGCCTCGAGGGGCCACCAATGGGGCGCAGGCGGGTTGATCAGGAAGACGACGCCGACCGCACCGATGGAGAGCGCCCCGAGGGTCGAGGCCACGATCCGCGGCCAGGTCTCGACGCCCTCGGCAGCCCCGCGCAGGGCGCGGAGGCGGACCGGCTCGACGTAGCGGCGAGCCCAGGCGTACTGGCGAGAGAGCACAGCCAGCCCACCGAAGAGCATCAACAGCCCCGGCCCCGGCAACACCATCGCGGCGATACCGGCGACCACGAGCAGCCACCCAACGGTCTCGTAGGCGAGCCGCTTCGCTGCGGCTCCTGCGAGGGACTTCATGCCAATAGCCTGCCATTCCGGGACAACCCCGAGAACAACTAGGGGAATCTTACGACCGCTCATGCGGCCAGGTCGTACTTGACGCCCTCGGGGCTCGGGAAGGTCAACCAGAGCACTGCGAGGACGATGTCACCGATCACTGGTACGACCAGGATCAGCTGCCACCACCCGGAGCGGTTGATGTCGTGCAGCCGCCGCGCACCGAGCGCGATGGTCGGCACGAACGCCACCAGTCCGTAGAGACCGATCACGAGGCTCACCACCTCGTCCCGCGCCAGTACGAGGACGATGAGCATCAGAAGGTTCACGAGCATCGGCCAGAGCAGCTCGGTGCGGCTGGCGCGACCCGAGAATGTCGCGTACTTCTTCCAGAACCGCGCGTACGCCTCGGTGATCGAGGCCGCACGAAGCGGCTGACTCAAGGGGATCGTCACGGGCAGGAACCTTAGGTGGGGGACATCGGCTACGTAAATGTCTGGCCGGGCATCTGTTCCAGATACGAACAAAGTTCATCTTCCCGTAGGAAACGAAAGCAGACGGAAACAACAGGGGCGGCGTACGGAAAAGAAAATTCCGTACGCCGCCCCCGGCTGTGGTCTCGATCAGGCCTGAGCGGCCTCGTCGATGGCAGCAGCGACGCGCTTGTGCGCCTCCCAGATCTCCTCGGGCAGCTTGAACTGCTTGAGGTGCTCCTCGCGGAAGCCCATCTCCTGCTTCCAGCGGTTCAGGTCGAGGGAAAGGATCCGGTCGAGGTCCCTCTGCGGCAGGTCGAGGCCGCGCAGGTCGAGCTCGTCCTCGGTCGGGATGACGCCGACGGGGCTCTGCTGGCCCTTGACCTCACCCTTCTTGAACTGCAGCAGCCACAGCAGCGCGCGCACGTTCTCGCGGTAGCCGGGCCACAGGAAGTGGCCGTCCTCGGAGTCACGCTGGAACCAGTTGACGTGGGCGAAGACCGGCTTGTCGGTGGCATCGCCGATGATCTTCAGCCAGTGGCGGGCGTAGTCGCCCTCCTCGTAGGCGAGGAACGGACGCATCGACATCGGGTCGTAGCGCAGCACGCCCTCGAGGCCGTCAGCTGCGGCGGTCGCCTCGGCACCGAGGGTGAGGCCGTCGTAGACGCCCTCGGCCACGTCGGTGATCGCGCGGATCAGCGGCTCGCGGTCACGGGTGCGGCCACCGAAGATGATCGCGTCGACCGGCACGCCGGCCGGGCTGTCGAAGTCGGGGGCCGCGTTGGGGACCTGCGAGATCGGCGTGGTGAAGCGGGAGTTGGGGTGGGCCCAGGGGTCGCCCAGCTCGTCGTCGATCCGGTCGGCGATGCGCTCGCCCTTCCAGTCGATCCAGCCGTCGAGGTCGTCCGGGTGGTGCTTGGTGAGCCCCTCCCACCAGACCTCCTGGGTCTTCTCGTTGTAGGCGACGTTGGTGAAGATCGCACCCGAGCCCGGCAGGATCGCCTGGATGGCGCCCGGGTTGGTCTTCTCGTTGGTGTCCTTGGCGACGCCGAAGACGCCGTTCTCCGGGTTGAAGGCGTAGAGCTTGCCGTCCTCGCCGACCCAGATCCAGGCGATGTCGTCGCCGTAGAAGGTGACCTCGTAACGCTCACCGAGGGCGTCGGGCGAGAGCGTCATCGAGAGGTTGGTCTTGCCGGAGGCGGACGGGAAGCCACCGACGACGTGGAACTCCTCACCGGTCTCCTTGTCCTTGATGCCCAGCAGCAGGAACTGCTCGGCCAGGAACTTGCCGGAGGCGCGGCCGTCGTAGCAGGCCTGGCGCAGGCCGTGGGCGATCTTGCCCAGCAGCGCGTTGCCACCGTAGGAGGAGCCGAAGTGGAGGATCGTACGCTGGTCGGCGACCGTCGCGAAGAGACGCTGGTCCTTGTCGGTCCCCTGCCCGAGGTTGGGCAGGTCGCCGGTCACGTGCACGGCACGGACGAAGGAGTTCGGGTCGGCGAGGTTGTTGATGTAGTCGATGCCGACGCGGGCCATCCGGATCATCTGCTGCACGACCGGGCGGCTGTCGGTGAGCTCGACACCCGCGGCGTACGCCTCCAGGGGCGAGCCGGCCGGAGCCATCAGGTAGGGGATGACGTACATCGTCTTGCCCGCCGAGGCGCCGGTCATCCGCTCGGTGAGCGTCTTGACGGTCTCGTCAGCCGGCTTCCAGTTGTTGTAGACGCCCTTGTCCTCCGGGTTGGAGGTGGCGACCACGGTGCGCTCCTCGGAGCGCGCGGTGTCCTTGCTGTAGGAACGGCTGTAGTAGCGGCCGCCCGTCACCGGGAGAAGCTCGCCCGCTGCCAGGGACTCCTGGAGGAGCCGCTCGTCGTCGGCTGCGCTGACAACCTCGATCTGCTCGGCTCCGGTCACCCCTGCCCAGTAGGAGACATACTCCCGCACATGAGGATTCGTCAGCCCCGCCTCATCGAGGACCTTGTCCACGTCAACCATTCCGACACCCTTCAAAAGTTTCGCCGATTGCAGGCACGTTACCCCAGTTGAAGAGGCCTCCAACCGGGGTACCGTGCACCAGAGTGGGTCATCGATCACGGGCCTGGACAATTGATCGATCCAACTGCAGGCGATGTTCCGATAGCCGGTCCTGAGACCCCTGCGACCCCCATGTTTAAGTGAGAATCGCCTCATTTCGGCGAGTGGTCCGTAATGTGGATGTGACGCCGATGTCGCACTGTGGCACGAATTACATCTAAGGTTTCGCGGGTGATCCCCCAACACACAGACGTTGAATTGTTTCAATTCCCGAACGGTCCAGAGGTCGCCTGATGGACCTCATTCTCGGGACCTTCGCCGCCTCCTTCGCCGGAGGGCTCTTCCCCGTCATCAACTTCGAGACCTACCTCGCGGTGGCCGCCTCGAACCTGACCTTCTCCGCCCTGGTGCTCGCACTGGTGGCGGGAATCGGCCAGACCAGCTCCAAGGTCGTCTGGTACTACGCCGGCCACGGCACCACCTCGCTCCCCTTCGTCCGCAAGAAGATGGCGTGCGAGAAGTGGCAGCAGCGGATGGAGAAGTGGGAGCGGCGTACGCAGGGCCGGCCCGCCTACGCCGGCGGCTTGCTCGCGGTCGCCGCGCTCAGCGGGCTTCCGCCGCTGGCGATCCTGGCGGTGGTCTACGGCACGCTCAAGGCCAACCTGATGCTCTTCGTCGCGATCACGTTCGTGGGCCGCGTACTTCGGTCCTGGATGATCCTGGAAGCCGCCGCGTTCGCGTGGTTGCGGACATAGGGCGCAAGACGCTCTGACCCCAAGGATCGAACACAGCCTAGGCTGTCCGCATGCCTCAACCAGCCGGATTCGTCGGAGTCACCGCCAACCTCGGACTCAAGGAGGGCGCTGACGACTTCGCCGTCGTCGCCGCCCCCTCGGGCCCGGTCACGAGCGCCGCGGTCTTCACCCGATCCCGATTCGCCGGCGCCTCGGTGTTGCTCTCCCGAGCCTCTGACCTCTCCGCGTTCCGCGGGATGGTCACCATCTCGAAGAACGCCAACGTCGCGACCGGGCCGACAGGCGAGGCCAACGCCCTGGAGGTACGCCGCCTGGCGGCCGAGGTCGTCGGCGTGCGCCCCGAGGAGCTGCTGGTCGCCTCGACGGGCGTGATCGGCGTGCAGTACCAGATGGACGTGCTCACGCCCGCGCTCGAGAAGCTCGCCGGGACCGCCGGCGACGCCGACTTCGATGCCACCGCGGCGGCGATCATGACGACCGACACGATCGCCAAGATCGAGACCCGGACCGTCGGCGACGCGACGATCACCGGGATCGCCAAGGGTGTCGGGATGCTCGAGCCCGACATGGCCACGATGCTGACCTACTTCTTCACCGACGCCGCGGTGCCTGCCGCCGAGCTCGACGCGGTCTTCCGCCGGGTCGTCGACCGCACCTACAACGCCGTCTCGATCGACACCGACACCTCGACCTCGGACACGGCCGCGATCTTCGCCTCCGGCACGGCCGGCGCCGTCGACCTGGGCGAGTTCGAGGCCGCGCTCTACGACGCCGCGCTCGCGCTGGTGAAGAAGATCGCCTCCGATGGCGAGGGCGCCTCCAAGCTCATCACGGTCTCGGTCGGCGGCGCCCGCGACGACGCCCAGGCCAAGCGGGTCGGCAAGGCCATCGTCAACTCGCCGCTGGTCAAGACCGCCGTCCACGGCGCCGACCCCAACTGGGGCCGCGTCGCGATGGCCATCGGCAAGCTCCGCGAGGAGACCGACATCTCCCCCGAGAACGTACGCATCGCCTTCGGCGGCACCGAGACCTACCCCGCTCAGGTCTCGGCAAATCTATTGGCGGATTTGTCGACTTATCTGTCTGGCGATGAGGTCTCCATCGAGGTCGACCTCGGCATCGCCTCGGGTGAGTTCACTGTGTACGGCTGCGACCTCACCGACGGCTACATCCGCATCAACGCCGACTACACCACCTGAGCCGCCCGCCGCTGGTCAGCCGACCTCGGCCCGATCACCGTCGTCGGCGGCGAGGAGCGCCGCGGCGCGGTGTACGACCAGCTCGATCACGTCGGGGTGCGGGCCGATGACGTCGGCGACGGTCTCCGCACCCGCCGCCGAGGAACGCGAGCGGACGAGGTCGGAGAAGAAGCCGGGAGCGAGCAGGTAGGGAGAGACGGCGTCGCCGGGGCGTACGACCTGGTCGATGGGCGGGGCGCCCGAGCCGGAGACGGTGGCGACCCTGACCGGACCACCCCAGGCCTTCTCCAGCATCTGACCGGCCGCCGCGATGTCGGCTCGGGCAGACGGGTCGTTGGAGCCGGCGGCGACCAGGACGACCGGCTGGCCGGGGACCGCGCCGGCGGCGACCAGCCGGGAGACCTGCGCCGAGGCGAGCAGCGGGTCCGGTCCGAGCGCGCGGCCCATCGCCACCGGCAGCCCTTCGGCGGCCTGCGGCAGGTCGACCTTGATGTGGTAGCCGGTCGAGAGCAGCAGCGGGACCACGACCGACGGCTGGCCGTCGGCCAGGACGTCGGTGAGCAGCGGCTCGCAGAGCTCGACGTACGCAGCCTTCGACTCCATCCCCAGCACGCGGCCGGCGCGCTTGGCGATGATCGAGGCGACCGCGTTGCCGAGCAGCTGCCGGGTGCCGTGGGCGACGACGACGAGCCTCATGAGTCCACCGCCAGCCGGTAGCCGCGCTTCACGACGGTCTGGATGGTCTTGGTGCCGAGCGCCGAGCGGAGCCGGGCGACCGCCATCTCGACCGCGTGCTCGGAGCCGGCGGTGCCGGAGGGGAGCATGGCGAGCAGGGCTTGCCGGGAGACGACGATGCCGGGGTTGGCGACGAGAGCGCCCAGGACGGCGGCGGGCGCCGGCGAGAGCTTCACCTCGGCGCCGTCGAGGATCACCGCGTCGCCGTGGAGCAGCAGCTGATGACCGCCGGCGAGCTCGATGAGCAGACCCTCGCGCCGCAGCGGCAGCTCGGTCTCGAGCATCTTGACCATGGCCGCGGTGCGGGAGCGGTCGGGGATCATGGTGGGTACGCCCCACATCTCGAAGGCGGCGGCGGTCACCGGACCGACACAGGCCGCGACCACATCGGCCTGGAACGCCGCCACGACCTCGTCGCGCAGGCCGACCGACCCGGCGGCCTGCATGAACGCGGCCACGGCGGGAGCGGAGGTGAAGGTGACCGCGTCCAGCTCGCCGTCGGCCAACGCCTCGACCAGCCGGAACATCGGCTCGGGGTCGGCGGCCGACTCGACCCGGTAGACGACCACGTTGATGACCTCGGCACCCTGCCGGGTCAGCGCATGCACGACCATCGACAGCGACTGCCCGTGCTCCTGCACCACGATCCGCTTGCCGGTCAGGTCGCGGCCGCGCAGATGCTCCAGGACGTCGTCGAACTCCTCCGACTCCGGCGCCCAGAGCTCCCGCAGCCCGCGCCGCCGGATCGCACCGACCGACTTCGGTCCGCGGGCCAGGATCTCGGCGCCGCGAAGCGTCTCCAGGAGCCGATCGAGCAGTCCCCACTCCTCCGCGGCGTCGAACCACGTGCGGGTCCCGATACCGGTCGTCGCCAGGAACATGTCGATCTTCTGGCCGATGATCTGCTCGGTCACGGCACGCAGCGCGCCGGCGTCGACCCGGTTGGGGTCGACAGAGAGCGCGGGGGCCCACACCACACGTGCTCCCCGCCTCTCGAGCAGGTTGATCTGCTCCTCCGCCTTCCGCGCCGCGGTCACGCCGACGCGGAAGCCGCTCAGCGCGCCACTGTCCACATCGGAATCGTAGGTCCCCTGGATCATTTGTGCCGCGTTCGTCATCGCCGGGCGCCGACCCGGATCTCTCCGTCGACCACGTCGACCTCGTAGGTCGCGACCGACACCGACGGATCGTCGAGGCACTGACCGCTCTCCAGCGAGAACGGCTGCTTGAGCAGCGGCGAGGCCACGAACGGCACCTCACCACGCGTCCCGACGATCCCGCGGGCGAGCACCGAGGCGTGACCGTACGGGTCGAAGTTCGACAGCGCGAAGACCCGGTCGTCCAGGGTCCGGAAGACGGCGACGGCCTCCCCGCGCACCAACGCGGCGATGCCCGTCTCGGGGTCGATGTCGTCGAGGCGACAGACGGCGATGTAGGTCACGGTCTGGGTCTGGGTCTCGGTCATCGCGTCTCCTCGAAGGTGGGCATTCCGACAGGGATCGAGGATCCGAGCGAGACCGGGCCGACGGCGGCCGGCTCCTCGCCGACCTCCGGGACGATCTGGCCGCGCGTGGATCCGAAGGAGATGTTGGGGTCCGGGATGTCGGGTGCGTTCACGAAGGAGACGAACCGGCGCAGCTTCTCCGGGTCCTCGAGCGTGGCCTTCCACTCGTCGAAGTACGTCTCGGTGTGCCGCGCCATCGCCGCCTCGAGCTCGGTGCCCAGACCGAGGACGTCGTCGACCACGACCTCACGGACCCGGTCCAGGCCGCCGTCGAGGGAGTCGATCCAGGTCGAGGTGCGCTGGAGGCGGTCGGCGGTGCGTACGTAGTACATGAGGTAGCGGTCGAGGTAGCGGACCAGCTCCTCGGTGCTCAGGTCACCGGCGAGCAGCTGGGCGTGGGCCGGGATGGCGCCACCGTTGCCCCCGACGTACAGGTTCCAGCCCTTCTCGGTGGCGATGACGCCGAAGTCCTTGCCGCGGGCCTCAGCGCACTCGCGGGCGCACCCGGAGACGCCACCCTTGAGCTTGTGCGGCGAGCGCAGCCCGCGGTAGCGGGTCTCGAGCATGATCGCGAGGCCGACGGAGTCCTGGACGCCGTAGCGGCACCAGGTCGAGCCGACGCAGGACTTCACGGTCCGCAGGGACTTGCCGTACGCGTGGCCCGACTCGAACCCGGCGTCGACCAGGCGCTTCCAGATCGCGGGCAGGTCCTCCATCCGGGCGCCGAACATGTCGATGCGCTGGCCGCCGGTGATCTTGGTGTAGAGGCCGAACTCCTTGGCCACCTCGCCGATCACGATCAGGCCCTCCGGGGTGATCTCACCACCGGGGATGCGCGGGACGACGGAGTAGGAGCCGTTCTTCTGGAGGTTGGCCAGGTAGGCATCGTTGGTGTCCTGGAGCTTGCGGTTCTCCTTGGCCAGCACGTGCCCGTTGAGCTGGCTCGCCAGGATGCTCGCGACGGCGGGCTTGCACAGGTCGCAGCCGCGGCCGGTGCCGTGGGCCTCGATGATCTGGTCGAAGGTCTTGTAGCCGTGGATCAGGACCACATCGAAGAGCTCGGCGCGGGTCATCTTGAAGTGCTCGCACAGGCTCGTGTCGACGGTCTTGCCCTGGGCGGTGAAGTAGTCCTCGACGATCTTCTTCACCTGCACCTTGCAGGAACCACAGGTCGACCCGGCCTTGGTCTCCTTGGTGACGTCCGCCGCGCTCTCGCAGCCGTTGTCGACGGCCGCCTCGATGTCACCGCGGGTGACGTTGTTGCAGGAGCAGATCTGCGCCTCGGGCGGAAGCTGGATGCCTCCCCCACCGCCACTGGACTGGGGGAGGATCAGCTCCTCCGGGTTCTCCGGAAGCGTCATGCCTGAGGCGACCATGGGCCGGAGCAGGCCGTACGCCGAGGCGTCTCCGACCAGCACGCCGCCGAGCAGGCGGGTGCCGTCCTCGCTGATCACGAGCTTCTTGTAGACACCGGCGACGGCGTCGGAGTAGGTCAGCTCGAGGCACTCGTCGGTGGTGCCGTGCGCGTCACCGAAGCTCGCGACGTCGACACCGAGCAGCTTGAGCTTCGTCGACATGTCGGCGCCGGTGAACGTACCGGCACCGCCGAGCAGCGCGTCGGCGACGACCTCGGCCATGTCGTAGCCGGGGGCCACCAGGCCGTACATCCTGCCGCCGGGCGCGGCGCACTCGCCGACCGCCCACACGTGCGGGTCCGAGGACCGGCACTGCTCGTCGACCAGTACGCCGCCGCGCTCGGCCAGGTCCAGGCCGGCGGCGCGGGCGAGCGCGTCGCGCGGCCGGATGCCGGCGGAGAAGACGATCATGTCGACCGGCAGCGGCTCCTCGACGTCCTTGAACTTCAGCGCGCTGACCTTGCCGTCGAGGGCGCCGCTCTCGTCCTCGTCCACGACCGAGATCTCGGCCACGGAGTCCGGCGAGATCGACTCCGTCATCACACCGGTGTGGACGGTGAGGCCGAGCTTCTCGATGTGGCGCTTGAGCGTGTTGCCGCCGGCGTCGTCGACCTGCACGGCCATCAGCCGCGGGGCGAGCTCGACCACGTGGGTCTTGACGCCGAGCTGGTGCAGCGCGTTGGCGGCCTCGAGCCCGAGCAGGCCACCGCCGATCACGGCCCCGGTCTTGGCGGTCTTCGCGGCCTCGCGGATCGCCTCGAGGTCCTCGATCGTCCGGTAGACGAAGACGTTCCCGAGCTCCGAACCCGGCACGGGCGGCACGAACGGCGCCGCTCCGGTGGCGAGCACCAGCTCGTCGTACGCCATCTCCTCGCCGTCGGCGAGCATCACCGTCTGGGCGGCGATGTCGATCTCGACGACGCTCGTGCTGGTGCGCAGGGTGACCCGCGGGTCCTCGTAGACGCCGGAGGGCAGGAAGGAGAGTGCCTCGGCGCCGACCTCGAAGAAGCTGGTGAGGGCGACCCGGTCGTACGCCGGGCGCGGCTCCTCACCGAAGACCACGATGTCGTGGGTCTCGGTGAGACCGCGCTCGATCGCGGCGGTCACGAAGCGGTGACCGACCATGCCGTGGCCGACGACGACGACCTTCTTGCGGAGGTGAGGGCTCATCACGTAGTTCCTTCCAGGCTGAGCTGCGTTTCATTGAGCTGGATGCCGCTGGGCCGGGTGGCCAGGAGCTGACGTACGGTCGGCGCGCAGCCGCCGCATCCGGTGGTGGCGCGGGTGGTGTCGCGTACGTCCTCGAGGGACCGGCACGCCCGGATCCGGCCGGCGCTGACACCGGCGCAGGCGCACACCTCCGCGTCGTCGGGGAGCTCCGGACGCGGACTGTTGGACGGCTCGGGCAGCAGCAGCTGACCGGCCTCGTGCTCGCCGAGCACCGTCTGCCGGTCGAAGGCCTGGGTGATCAGGCCGACCCGGCTCAGGTCACCGACGAGGGCGCCGGCGACGATGCGGCCGTCGCGTACGACCAGCTTGCGGTGGGTGCCCTTGACCGGGTTGGCGATCTCGACGACCTCCCCGGTCTCGTTCTCGGGCTCGCCGAGGACGCAGACGTCGAGGTCGGTGGCACGCAGGCGGGCGACGACGCGGTGTCCCTGATAGGTCGCGGGACCGCCGGCCAGGACGTCGGCGAGGACGCCGGCCTGCTCCCAGGCGGGCGAGACGAAGCCGGTCACGGTCGCGTTGTGCTCGGCGCAGTCGCCGATCGCGTACACGTCCGGGTCGTCGACGCTGCGCAGCTGGTCGTCGACGACGATGCCGCGGTTGACGGTGAGTTCGGCGCGGCGGGCGAGGTTGGCACGCGGGCGGCCGCCGGCGGTGAGCACCACCAGGTCGGTCTCGAGGGTGTAGCCGTTGTCGAGCTTGAGCCCCTCGTCGGTCAGCCTGGTCGCGCGGGCGCCGAGGTAGACCTGGGTGCCGAGCTTGGCCATCGACCGCTTGAGCACCTTGCCGGCCGACGCGTCGACCTGGCTGCTGAGCAGGTGGTCGCGGCCCTCGACGATCTCGGTCTCGATGCCGCGGACCGCCAACGCGCGGGCGACCTGGAGACCGAGCAGACCACCGCCGACGATCACGGCGCTGCGCGGGTGGTCATGAAGAGTGTCGAGCAGCCGCGCGCAGTCGTCGAGGCTGCGGAACGCCTGCACCCGCGGGTCCAGCGAGCCGTCCATCCGCACCACGCCGCGGATCGGCGGCAGGGTCGGGATGGCCCCGGTGGCCAGCACGACGGCGTCGTAGGGAACCGTCGTCCGGTCGGCGAGCTCGACCTCGTGGCGGTCACGGTGGATGTCCACGACGAGGCTGTTCAGGCGGAGGTCGACTCCCCGGTCGGCGTACCACTGCTTCTCGCGGAGCGCGAGCGCCCCGGGACGGTGGGTGCCCTCGAGCACGGCGGAGAGAAGGATCCGGTTGTACGGAGCGTGCTGCTCCTCCGCGAGCACGGTCGTCTGCGGGCCGAGGCCGCGCGCGACCAGTCCCTCGACCAGCCGCGCCGCGGCCATGCCGCCACCGATGATGACGATCCGCTTCTCGCTCATGGGCTCGCTCATGCCGTCACCGCCGCGGCGCAGACCTTGAACTCAGGCATCCGGCTGGACGGGTCCAGGGCGTCGTTGGTGAGCTTGTTGGCGCCGACCCAGTGGAACGGTACGAAGACCGTGTCCGGGCGGATCGTGGTGACGATCCGCGCGGGCGCCTTCATCTCGCCGCGCGGGGTGCGTACGACGACCGGGTCGCCGTCGTGGGCGCCGACCCGGTCGGCCAGCAGCGGGTGGAGCTCGACGAACGCGCCCTCGTCGGGAAGGTCCTTGATCCGTCGCGTCTGGGCGCCGGACTGGTACTGCGCGAGAACCCTTCCGGTGGTCAGGTGGAGCGGGTAGTCGGCGGTCGGCTGCTCGGCCGGGCCACGGTGGGCGACGTCGATGAAGCGGGCCCGGCCGTCGGCGTGGAAGAAGGAGTCGGCGAACATCCGCGAGGTGCCCTCGGTACCTTCGGGGCAGGGCCAGAAGACGCCGTCCTCGTCGCGGATGCGGTCGTAGGTGATACCGCTGTAGTCGGCCTTACCGCCCTTCGAGGCGGCGCGGAGCTCCGTGAAGATCTCCTCGGGATCGGTCGACCAGGTCGAGGCGGCACCGAGGCGGGTGGCGAGTCCGGTGATGATGTCGAGGTCGTTCTTGACCCCGTCGGGGGCGCTGATCGCCTGGTTGCGCAGGATGACCCGGCCCTCGAGGTTGGTCATGGTGCCGGTTTCCTCGGCCCACTGGGTCACCGGCAGGACCACGTCCGCCAGCGCGGCGGTCTCGCTCATCACCATGTCGGCGACGACCAGGAGATCGAGGTCCGCCAGTCGCGACGTGACGTGGGTGGCGTTGGGGGCGGAGACGACGATGTTGGAGCCGAACACGAGCAGGCTCTTGGGGCCCTCGGGGGTGCCGAGCGCGTCGAGGAGCTCGTAGGCGGAGCGGCCCTTGCCGGGGATGGTCTCGGGGTCGATGCCCCAGACCGCAGCGACGTGCGCCCGGGCGGCGGGGTCGTCGATCATCCGGTAGCCGGGAAGCTGGTCGGCCTTCTGGCCGTGCTCGCGGCCACCCTGGCCGTTGCCCTGGCCGGTCAGGCAGCCGTAGCCGGCGTACGCCTTCCCGGGCATGCCGAGCGCGAGCGCCACGTTGAGCCAGGCCAGGACGGTGGCGGTGCCCTGGGCGTGCTGCTCGGCGCCGCGCGCGGTCAGGACCATCACCTTCCCCGCGCCGGCGAGGAGGTCGGCGAGCTCGCGCAGCTGCGCGGCCTCGACGCCACTGACCCGCTCGACCATCTCCGGCCACCAGGCGGCCACGGAGCGGCGTACGTCCTCGAAGCCCGTGGTCCGCTCGGCGATGTAGTCCTCGTCCACCGCGCCGGCGGCGTCGAGCAGGTGCAGGACGCCGAGCGCGAGGGGCAGGTCGGTGCCGGGGACCGGCTGGAGGAAGAGGTCGGCGCGCTCGCCGGTCGGGGTCAGCCGCGGGTCGATGACGACGACCTTGCCGCCGTTCTCGCGCAGCCGGTCGAGGTGGCGGGCGGCCGGCGGCATCGTCTCGGCGAGGTTGGAGCCGACGAGCACGCAGACGTCGGTCTTCTCGATGTCGGCCAGCGGGAACGGCAGACCGCGGTCGACGCCGAAGGCCTGGTTGCCGGCCGAGGCCGCCGAGGACATGCACCAGCGGCCGTTGTAGTCGATCTGGGAGGTGCCGAGGGCGACCCGGGCGAACTTCCCGAGCTGGTACGCCTTCTCGTTGGTCAGCCCGCCGCCGCCGAAGACGGCGTTGGCGTCGGCGCCGTGGGTCTCCCGCAGGTCGGCGAGCTTCGAGGCGACCAGGTCGAGGGCCTCGTCCCAGGTCGCCGCGCTCCACTCCCCCGTCGCCCGGTCGCGCACCATCGGGGTGGTGAGCCGCTCACGGCTCCCGCGCAGCCCTGCCGCCGTCCACCCCTTGCGGCACAGCGCACCCTCGTTCACCGGGAACGATCTCGCACTGACCTCCAGCCGGGGCCCCTTGCGTGACAGGGTCATCCCGCACTGCAAGCTGCAGTAAGGACAGTGGGTGTCGGTCACGCGTACTCACACCGTTTCGGGTCGGGGACTGGCGACCTCTACTCTCCGGCGTCAAGGTTTCGCCCCGATCCGCTCTCCGTACCCCTTCCGTCAACTTCCGCTCACCACCTCACAACCCGATCCCGCCGAGTCGGTAGTTCTGGCAGCCGCGTCTGTAGTTGTGGGCGACGAAACTGGAGTCTCGTCGCCCACAACTACAGACTCGGTCCCCACAAGTGCGGACTCGGCAGTCAGGGAGTACGCCGCCGCAGCGTCGCCGAGCCGAGGGCGAGACCGGCGACGACGAACCCGGCGACGACGGCCAGGTCGGTCCAGACCTCGCCGGTGTCGGCGGAGGTGACCAGGTGGGTCATCGCGTCGACGGCGTAGGAGAGCGGGAGGACGTTGGAGATGGCCTCCAGGACGGTCGGCAGCGACTCGCGCGGTACGAGCAGGCCGCAGAGCAGGATCTGCGGGACCACGATCGCCGGCATGAACTGCACGGCCTGGAACTCGGTGGTGGCGAAGGCGGAGACGAGCAGCCCGAGCGCGGTGCCGAGGACGGCGTCGACGATCGCGACGACCACGAGCAGGGCGACCGATCCGGTGATCTCCAGCCCGAGCAGACCCACGCTGACCCCGACGGCCACGCCTGACTGGACTGCGGCGAGCAGCCCGAACGCCAGCGCATAGCCGAGCAGGAAGTCGCCCTTGCCCAGCGGCATCGCCAGCAGTCTCTCGAGCGTCCCCGAGGAGCGTTCGCGCAGCGTGGTCACCGAGGTGACCAGGAACATCACGATGAACGGGAAGATCGCCAGCAGGGCCGGACCGATCCGGTCGAAGATCGGCGCGGGCGACTCCTCGTACATCCACCACAGCAGCGTCATCAGCAGCGTCGGCAGGACGACCAGCATCACCAGGGTGCGGTGGTCGCGCCGGATCTGGGCGAGGACCCGCCCGGTCACGGCCAGGGTTCGTCGCAGGCTCATCGCGCTGCCTCCTTCACCAGCGTCAGGAAGGCGCGCTCGATGTCGTCCGCGTCAGCCTTCTGCTTGATCTCGGCCGGACTGCCGTCGGCGAGGAAAGCACCGTCGCGCATCAGCAGCAGCCGGTCGCAGCGCTCGGCCTCGTCCATGACGTGGCTGGAGACGATGACCGCCGCCCCCGCGGCGGCCAGGTCCCGGAAGGTGCCCCACAGCTGCTCGCGGAGCACCGGGTCGAGCCCGACGGTCGGCTCGTCGAGCACCAGCAGGTCCGGCGAGCCGAGCAGCGCCGCGGCGAGCCCGACCCGCGAGCGCTGGCCACCGGAGAGATCGCGTACGACCTGGTCCTTGTGGTCGACGAGGTCGACCGTCTCGATGGCTTCGGAGACCGACGACATCGGCGCACCGAGCACCCGGGTGAAGAACCTCAGGTTCTCGGTGACCGTCAGGTCGTCGTAGACGCTGGCCGCCTGGGTGACGTAGCCGATCCGCGCACGCAGGGCGGCCGAGCCGGCCGGACGGCCGAGGACGGTGAGGGTCCCGGTGACCTTCGCCTGCACGCCGACCAGGGCCCGCATCAGCGTCGTCTTGCCGCACCCGGACGGCCCGAGCAGGCCGGTGACCTCACCTGCCCGGATCGAGAAGTCGAGGCCATGGAGCACCTCGTTCTTCCCGCGCACGACTCGGAGACCAGACGCCTCCACCACGTTATTCATCACATGATGAAATGTGGCACGACGGGGCGCCGCACGCAAGAGGACTACGGCAAAGGCCCGGTCAGGTAGCCCTGGACCACCGGCGCGTACGTCGCCACCAGCGTGTCCACCGGAGCCGACGCGAGCGGCTCGATCCGGGCGATGTAGCGCAGCGCGACGAGCCCGACCAGCTGCGAGGCCACCAACGTGATCCGCCGCTCGGGTTCATCGAGCTCGAGCGCCTCGCCGACCGGCGCCAGGATCAGCCGGCCGAAGGCATCCGGCACCAGCGCCTTCCCCTCCGGCTCGAAAGCGCTGCGCATCAACGCCATCAGCGGGAGCCGGGACTCCTCGTCGTCCCAGATGCTCAGGAGCATGCGTATGAGCCGCTCCCCCACCCCGTCGCGGCCCCCGGCGGCGATCATGGGAACGACGTCTCGTGGATCGACCCGCAGCTCCAGCGAGGCGACGAAGAGGTCCTCCTTGGTGCCGAAGTAGTGGTGCACCAAGGCAGAGTCGACCCCGGCTGCGGTCGCGATCCCGCGGACGGAGGTCGCGGCGTACCCCTGCTGCGCGAAGCGCTGCCGAGCCGCCGCCAGGATCGCCGCCCGGGTGTCCGGCGAGCCGGGCCTGCGCCCTCGCCGCGGTGCCGTCGTGCTCATGCGATCACGCTAACCCGACGACGACACCTCGGGGCGAGGCTCCGTCCGACGCAACCAGGCCGCGGGACGGCCGACGAGCCATTCGAGCGGACCCGGACGGCCCCATGCGGTGACGACCGCGCCGATCGCCATCACGACGAGCACATGGAAGACGTACGTGTCGGGCGTCTCCGGCGGCCAGACCGCATCGGTCTTCATGATCACGTGCAACGTGTAGAGGGTGAGGGTCATCGTCCCGGCGCCGAACAGCACCGCCATCGCGGCACGCCACCGGTCCGGCAGCCGCAGCGCGATCATCTGACAGGCGCCGATGGCGAACATCGAGCTGCCGATCGTCTGCGCCAGGTCGAACGGCGTGGTCGAGTGCGGCGCCACGACCAGCAGCCACTGCCAGCCGCCGTCGACCGGCGTCTGCCCGTAGAGACCGTGGCTCATCGCGGTCAGCGCACCGTCGATGTCCAACTCTGGATAGGTGCGCAGCAGCTCCGCGGCCACCGACGGCAGCCGGGTCAGCCTCCCCGAGAGCCAGGTGGCCGAGACGGAGACGATGATGCCGCTGGTCCAGATCATGTCGACCACGAGCCGGTTGCGCAGATCGACCCGGCCGATGGCCATCCCGATCAGCACATAGGCCAGCCACGGGACGGCCGGGTAGTAGCCGGTGAAGAGCAGCTCGGCGAGCAGCCGGCCCGGCTCCAGCAGCTGTGACGGATCCGGGCTGGAGAACTGCCGCGGCGGCAGCATCGGCCGGATGACCTGCGACAACAGCGGACCGATGACGACCCAGAGCACACCGAGCAGCCACAACCATCGTGCCCTCAGCCCGAGGAACGGGATGGCGATCAGGAACAGGACCCCGTAGTAGGTCAGGATGATCGCGATGTTGGTGCCGAGCGACCCGAGCACCAACCCGAGGGCGGCGATCAGCACGGCCCTTGCAACGAGTCCCAGCGAACGGGACGCGAGCACTCGCCCCTTCACCGGCTTCTGACGTCCGGTCATCAGCGCCAGGCTGACCCCGGCGAGCACGGCGAAGAGCGCCGCGGACCGGCCACCGGCGACGGCTTGGATCCTGGTCAGCTCCCCGGAGGCGTCGACCGGATCGAGCACGTGCGTCGCCATCATCCCCAGCAAGGCCAGGCACCGCGCCACGTCGACACCGACGAGACGCGTCGAGAGTCGATCGGAGAGCGCGGACATCGCCCCCAGAGTAGAGATATCTCACGTACGCCGCGGCTTCACCCACCCACAACACCTGCTTTACCGTGAGAACGATGTCCGTCGATGCCTCCCTGACCCGCCCCTGGGTCGGACACGATGCCGGCAGCAGCGGCTACCGCCGGATCCTGATCGGCCTCTTCGCCGCCGGGATCGCGACCTTCGGGCAGATGTACTCCACCCAGGGCATCCTCCCCACCGTCGCGCACGCGCTCGAGGTCAACGAGGCCTCGGCCGCGCTCACCGTCTCCACCGCGACCCTCGGCCTCGCGGTCAGCGTCCTCGGCTGGTCGTGGGTCGCGGACCGCATCGGCCGGGCACCGGCGATGAAGATCGCGCTCTCGATCTCGCTCGTCCTCGGCCTGCTCACCCCGCTCGCCCCCGGCTTCACCACGCTGCTCGTCCTGCGCAGCCTCGAGGGCCTGGCGCTCGGCGGCGTACCGGCCCTCGCGGTCGCCTATCTGGCCGAGGAGATCCACGTACGCCACGTCAGCCTCGCCGCGGCCATCTACATCTCCGGCACCACCGTCGGCGGCCTCCTCGGCCGGGTCATCACTGGGCCGTTCGCCGACCTCGGCGGCTGGCGCCTGGGCGTCACCGCCGGCGGCGTCCTCTCGGCGATCGCCGCGATCATCGCGATCACCCTGATCCCGCGCGCCCAGGGCTGGGTCCGCCCGGTCGGCAGGCCGACCACCTCCGTACGCGAAGGGGTGCTCGCCAACCTCCGCGACCCGGGCATGCTCGTCCTCTACGGGCAGGCAGCACTGCTGATGGGCGGGTTCGTGGCGACGTACAACTATCTGGGGTTCCGCCTCGAACGCGAGCCCTTCGGGCTGCCGGTGGCGATCTCGAGCCAGATCTTCTTCGCCTATCTCGGCGGCACGGTCTCGTCGTCGGTCGCGGGCCGGCTGGCTGCTACTCACGGACGGCGAAAGGTCATGCTGACCTGCGTCGTCATCACGATCGTCGGCGTCGTGATGACCTTCCCCGACAACCTCGCGATGGTCCTGACCGGCCTGTTCGTCCTCACCACCGGCTTCTTCGGCGCCCACGGCGTCGCGTCGGGCTGGGTCGGCGCCCGCGCGCGGGTCGGAAAGGCCCAGGCCAGCGCCCTCTACAACCTCTTCTACTACGGCGGCTCGAGCCTCTTCGGCTGGCTGCTCGGCTATGCGTACGTCGTCGGCTGGTGGGGCGTCGCCACCGCCGTCCTCGTTCTCGCCCTGACCTCGCTCACCTGGTCCTGGCTCGCCGCCCACGACTGACGGGCGGCTCGACCAGCAGTGGCGTCAGACCTGGAAGTGCTTGCGCGCGAACTCGAGTGACTCGCGGAGGGCGGCGACGCGCTCGGCGCGGGAGTGGGCGCGTCGGGTGCTGATCTCGAGGACGATCTCGCCGTCGAAGCCCGACGCGGCCAGATGGCGCAGGAAGCGGTCGGCGCCCATGTGGCCTCGCCCAGGCACGAGATGCTCGTCCTTCGCCGAGCCGGTGCCGTCGGTGAGGTGGATGTGCCGCAGCCGCGACCCGAGCCGCTTCGCCATCTCGATCACGTCGTCGCCGGCGATCGCGGCATGGGAGAGATCGATGGTGGTGTTGGCGTAGTCCTCGGTCGAGGGGTCCCAGTGGGGCAGGTACATCTGGGTGGCGCGCTTGGCCGCCCGCCACGGGTACATGTTCTCGACGGCGAACTTCAGCCCGGTCGAGCGCTCCAGTGTGGCGATCCCCTCCACGAACCCGGCCGCGTACTCGCGCTGCCAGCGGAACGGCGGATGTACGACCACCACTCCCGCACCGACCTCGACGGCCATCTCGGCCGACCGCTCCAGCTTGCCCCAGGGCTCGAAACCCCAGACCTGCTGGGTGAACAGCAACGTCGGCGCGTGGATCGCGACGATCGGCATGCCGTGGTGCTCGGCGAGCTGCTTCACCGCATGGGTCTGCTGCGACAGCGCGTCGATGCCGACCATGACCTCGACCCCGTCGTATCCCACCTCGGCCGCATAGGCGAAGCCGCGGGCGGTCGACTCGGGGTACGTCGAGGACGTCGACAACGAGATCATCGCTGGCCTCCTAGTCGGACCTTCCAAGATCGGAACTGTCGATGAAGGACAGGTGGTCGAGACGGTCGAGGATCAGACCCTCCCGGAGAGCCCACGGACAGATCTCGAACGCGGGCACGTCGAAGATGTCGAGGCACGCCTCGGCGACCAGCGCACCGGGCACGATCTGATGGGCCCGTGACGGGCTGACCCCGGGCAGCTCGGAGAGCTCCTCGAGCGACATCTCCAACAGCTTCGGGATCCAGCGGCGCAGCTCGGCCAGCGGCAGCTCGCGGCGCACGCGCAGCCCCTCACCGCTCGGCGCGGCACCGCAGATGCGTGCCAGCGAGCGGAACGTCTTCGAGGTGGCCACCGCCATGTCCGGCTGACCGTCGCGCAGTATCTTGCCCGCGTCCTCGGCGATCGAAGCGCGGATCGACCGGCGCAGTTCCCGGACCTCCTCCTCCGTCGGGCGGTCACCGAAGTAGCTGCGCGCGAGCCGTCCGGCGCCCAGCGGCAGGGACCAGGCGACGTTCGGCTGCTCGTCCAGTCCGGCCGCGATCTCCAGCGAACCGCCGCCGATGTCGAAGACGGCGAGCCGTCCGGCGGACCAGCCGAACCAGCGGCGTACGGCCAAGAAGGTCAGCCGCGCCTCGTCGTCGCCCGGAAGGACCTCGATCTCGACCCCGGTCTCGGCATGTACGCGGTCGAGCACCTGCTGCGAGTTGCCGGCATCGCGCACCGCCGAGGTCGCGAACGCCAGCATCTCCGAGACGCCCTTCTCCTCCCCCACCGCCACCGACTCACGGGTGAAGGCAGTCAGCGCCTCGATCCCGTCCTCGGTCACATCGCCGGCCTCGTCGAGGTGCTCGGCCAGCCGCAACGGCTGCTTGAACGAGTACGCCGGTAACGGGGCCGCCCCGCCGTGGGCGTCGACCACGAGCAGGTGTCCCGTGTTCGATCCGATGTCGAGTACGCCCAGACGCATAGGTTCGACTTTAGTGGCTCGCCGTTCCCCGAGCGGAACTCCGCTGGAGATCGAGGCGAAGATGACCTCGTGAAGGAACTCGACAGCATCCGCCGAGACATCACGGCCCACCCGAGCAACGCGTGGGCCGTCGCGGCAGGGTTCGAGCCCGTCTACGTGGCTCATCCGGATGCTCGGTGCCTGATCATCGGCCAGGCCCCGGGTATCAAGGCTCAGCAGAGCGGCATCCCGTGGAACGACGCGAGCGGGCGACGCCTCATCGAGTGGCTCGGCGTCGACGAGGCGACCTTCCGCGATCCGGCGGCGTTCGCGATCCTGCCGATGGACTTCTACTACCCGGGCAAGGGCACGACCGGCGACCTGCCGCCGCGGCCCGACTTCGCGCCACGGTGGCACCCTCCTCTGCTCGAGCTGATGCCACAGATCAGCCTCACCCTGGTCGTCGGCGACTACGCGCAGCGCCACTACCTCGGCGGGAAGAGCTCGCTGACCGAG
Organism: Nocardioides sp. NPDC087217; assembly: GCF_044744805.1. Classification (NCBI taxonomy): domain Bacteria; kingdom Bacillati; phylum Actinomycetota; class Actinomycetes; order Propionibacteriales; family Nocardioidaceae; genus Nocardioides; species Nocardioides sp. NPDC087217. Next base: position 278,072 of record NZ_JBIUZB010000005.1, on the reverse strand, counting down.
CGCGTGCGCAGCTTCCGCGACTATCTCCCGGAGCGGTTCCCGCTCGTCCACCCCTCACCACTGAACTTCCGCTGGCAGTCCCGCAACCCCTGGTTCGCGAGCGACGTCCTGCCCGAGCTGCGGCGCCGCGTCGACGAGGTGCTCAGCGCCCGGCGGTAGCCGCCTCGCGATCCGGACTGGCGACGACGGTGACGGACGGTTCCCCGATCCGGGCGTTGACCGCACCGGCGACCACGACCACGAGCGCGGCAGCGGCGGGCAGCAGGAGTGCCGCGTCGGTGCCCCAGCGCTCGGCGATGCCTCCGGTGACCGCGGAGGCCAGGGACTGGCCGAGGATCACCGCGGAGCCGAGCATGGTCATCACGGTGGCCGACCGGCCGACCGGGCTGCGGCGGGCACCGAGGCCGTACTGGGTGACCAGCGTCGGGCCGATGCCGAGACCGATGACGAGCAGCGCGACGACCATCCCTGTCACCGACGACACCGCCGGCAGCGCGAGGGCGCCGGCGAGCATCAGCCCGCCGAAGACCAGCCAGCGCGCGGCCGAGGTGAAGCCGACCGGGAAGGCGGCTACGCCCAGCGCCAGCGCGGCCGAGCCGACGCCCATCGCGGCGTAGACCAGGCCGGCCTCCTCGGGACGCCCGTGGTCGGCCATGAACGCGGTCAGCGAGGTGAGCATCGAGCCGAAGAAGAGCCCGACACCGAGGATGCCGACCACGATGACGACCACGCGCGGACGAGCGAGCTCGCGCACGGAGCCGGCAGCGGGCGTACGGCCGGACGAGGCCTGTGCGGTCGCGGCGCTCGGGTGGAGGGCGAAGGCGGAGACGAAGATCAGGGTGAGCACCGCGGCGGCGACGACCGGCGCCCAGGGGTCGATCGTGACGGCGAGGACGCCCGCGACGACAGGACCGACGATGAAGACGATCTCGTCGGCCGCCGACTCGTAGGCCATGGTCGAGTTGATCACCCGCACGCGACGTCCCGGGACGATGCACGCGGAGATGATCGCCATCAGCCGCGACCGCGACAACGGCGCGATCTGCGGGGCGGTCGCACCGACCAGGAACGCCACCGCCAGCACGGCCGCGTCGGGCAGCGGGCTGTAGACGACCCAGGCCATCGCGGCCAGCATCGCGCTGCTCGCAGCGCCGACCACCAGCAGCACGCGCCGCTGGCCGAACCGGTCGACCGCGGCGCCGAGGAGCGGGCCGCACGACGCGGCTCCGATCCCCACCATCGCCGAGTTCAGACCGCCGAGCGCCAGCGAGTCGCGGCCGGCGACGACCAGCGTCAGCACACCGACGACCATCATCGCGTACGGCATCCGCGCCACCAGCGCGAGCGGGAAGTACGTCCCTCCGACGGCGCGCACCAGACTCTGCTCGCCCTGCACTGACATCTCTTTCGAACCTCCCGCTGCGAACCGCGGCTCTGTGCCGCCTTGGTCCGCCGGCGGGGCCAGCGCGAGGTGATACACACAATGGATACGGAGCGGTGGCTCCGTACCTACAAGAATACGCCGCCCACCCCGGCCATCCGGAATCGCCGAGGTGGGCGCCGGTCAGGGCTCGAGATCGACCATCCCGTTGCCGCTGAGGATGTCCAACGGCACCGACACCTGGTCGTGCGCGATCCTCCAGGTGCCGTCGATCCTGCGCAGCCCGTAGGTGACCCGCACCCACATGCCAGCCGTCGTGACCCCGTTCTTCATCGTCCCGCTGAGACGGCCGAAGGCGTGCCCGAACGCCACGTCGCCGCCGATGGCGAGCGTCAGCTCACGCAGCTCGTAGTCCACGGTCTCGAAGACCTGGAAGACCCTCGCCCAGTTGGCGAGCTTGGCCTCGATCCCGACGTGCTGGAGCGGCGGCTCGACGTCGAAGGACACGACATCGGAGGCGTACGGCTCACGCAGGGCGTCGAGATCCTTGGCCCGCAGTCCGTCGATGACCTTCTCGATCTGGCCGCGGATCGCGGTCTCCTCCGTCGCGCTCATGACGCGCCTGCCTCGGCCCCGACGAGGCTGCCCTCGCGCAGCGGCGCGAGCACGGTGCTCCAGGAGATGACCTGGTCGAGCGTGGCGGTCAGTGCGACGGCGTGCCGGTCGGCCGGCACGAACGTGGCGTGGTTCTCGAAGTCGGTGAAGAGCGAGAGCTCCACCGGACGGCTCACGTCGGCCATGCCCAGCGCCCCGCAGACCGTACGCAGCTGGACGACCGCCCGGGCGCCGCCGCTGACGCCGTACGAGACGAACCCGACCGCCTTGTTCGTCCACTCCGCACAGGCGTGGTCGATGGCGTTCTTCAGGACTCCGGGCATGCCGCCGTTGTACTCCGGGGTCACGATCACGAAGCCGTCGAACGGCGCGATTCGCTCCGCCCAGTCGCGGGTGTGCTGGTTGGCCGACGGTCCGAACATCGGCGGCACGGGCTCATCCAGGTGCGGGAGCGGATGGTCGCGCAGATCGACGAGCTCGAAGATCGCGTCCTCGCGGCGCGAGGCCTGGTCGTGGACCCACCGGGCGACCTGTGGGCCAACACGGTTGGGTCGGGTGCTGCCGAGGATGATGCCGATGCTGATCATGTTCCGGACTCCTTTGAAGCTGTCGTGGGTCTGCTGTCCCTCCGACGACGCAGGCGTACGGAATGTCAGGCGGTCTCACAGATCGGGTCGCTGTTTCGTCGGACCGGTAGACATGAAGACCGAAGGAGCCGCCATGCCCGACCCCCACCTCGCCGAGGTGATCAGCGAGCGCCGCCAGCTGATCAACCTCGCCTACCGCCTGCTCGGCTCGCTCGCCGAGGCCGAGGACGTCGCGCAGGAGACCTACACCCGCTGGTACGCCCTGCCCGAGAAGCAACGGAAGGCGATCGCCAATCCCGGCGCCTGGATGACGACGGTCGCCAGCCGGATCTGCCTGGATCTGCTCGGCTCCGCACGAGCCCGGCGGGAGCACTACGTGGGCGACTGGATCCCGGAGCCGGTGCCCGGGGGCTGGCTCGACGGCACCGAGTCGGCGCCTGCCGACCCCGCCGACCGGGTCACCCTCGACGAGTCGATCAGCATGGCCTTTCTGGTGGTGCTGGACTCGATGACACCCGCCGAGCGGGTCTCCTTCGTCCTGCACGACATCTTCCGCTACTCGTTCGCCGAGATCGCCGACGTCGTCGGCCGCACCCCGGCCGCCTGCCGCCAGCTCGCCTCCAGCGCACGCCGCCGCATCGACACCTCACGGGACCCGTCGACCACCGAGCGCGCCGACCTGGTCCGCGGCTTCAAGCAGGCCTGGGAGTCCCGCGACATCGACGCCCTCGTCGGGCTGCTTGACCCGTCGGCGGTCGCGACCGCGGACGGTGGCGGCCTGGCCCTGGCCTTCCTCGAACCGATCAGCGGCGCCGACCAGATCGCCCGCGCCTGGATCGATATCGCCACCCGCGCCCCTGAGGTGACGCTGCGGGAATGCGTGGTCAACGGCCAACCCGGCCTGGTCGGAGAGCTGGACGGCGCCACCGTCTCCGTCTACGCCTTCGACATCGCCGACGGCCGCATCACCCGCATCTGGGCCGTACGCAACCCCGAGAAGCTCGGTCCGTGGAGCGCTCGGTGAACCGTCGGACCTCGATCGACGGCGTAGGCTTGGCAGGTGCCTGAGGTACCCCTGGATTTCCCGCGTGCGTGGGTGGAGTTCGTGAACCCCGACGACCCGGACGAGCGGATGCGCTGCGACCTGACCTGGTTGACGTCGGCGTACTCCTGCATCTTCGGCAACGGCTGCCCGGGGATGTTCAAGAGCTCGCCGGACGTGGGGTGCTGCACGCTGGGGGCGCACTTCGCCGACGAGGAGGACGAGGCCCGGACGGCTGAGTTCGTACGGCAGCTGACCCCGGATCTGTGGGAGCAGCACCCCGGGCGCGAGGTGAAGGCCGATGACTGGGTCGAGCTCGACGACGAGGGCGAACGGAAGACCCGGGTCACGGAGTTTCGCGGCCAGGAGTCGTGCGTCCTGGCCAACCGGCCGGACTTCGCCGGCGGATCGGGGTGCGCGCTCCACATCCTGGCCGCGGCAGAGGGACGGGAGCACTTCGAGACGAAGCCGGACGTGTGCTGGCAGCTGCCGATCCGGCGTACGTTCCGCGATGTCGAGCTGACCGACGGGACGACCTACACCGAGGTGACGATCACCGAGTACGACCGGCGCGGCTGGGGTCCGGGCGGCCACGACCTGGACTGGTACTGCTCCGGCAACACCGAGGCCCACGTCGCCGTCGAGCCCGTCTACCTCACCAACCAGGCCGAGCTGACCGAGCTGATGGGCAAGGCGGCGTACGCCGAGCTCGTCCGTCACTGCGAGGCGCACGTCCGGTCGCGGTCCGCGCTGGCGCTCCATCCCGCCAGCCCGCGCTGAGCGGCGCTGAACCCCGGGGTGTATCTCGACATCAAGAGATAGTGACCCTGGATTGGTCTCTCTCTCAGCGAGAGTTCAGAATCGTTACATGCGCCTGGACCATGTTTCGTACGCTGCAGGACCCGATGGCTTGGTACAGACCGCCAAGCAGCTCGGTGAGCTGCTCGGCCAGGAGTTCGTCGACGGCGGCGTCCACCCCCGCTTCGGCACCCGCAACTACATCCTCCCGATGCGCGGCGGCCTCTACCTCGAGGTCGTCGAGGCGCTCGAGCACCCGGCCAGCGACAAGGCTCCGTTCGGGCAGGCCGTCAAGGCCCGGTCCGCTCTCGGTGGCGGCTGGATCGGCTTCGTGATCGGCGTCGACGACATGACCCCGATCGAGGAGCGGCTCGGCCGCAAGGCGGTCCCCGGCAACCGTCACCTCCCCGACGGCCGCGAGCTCCACTGGCAGCAGATCGGCATCAACGGCCTGATCGCCGACCCGCAGCTGCCCTACTTCATCAAGTGGGAGACCCCCGATCTCCACCCCGGCAACGCCGGCTCCGACATCACCCTCACGTGCCTGGAGATCTCCGGCGACCCCGAGCGGGTCAAGGACTACCTCGGCGACGAACTGAAGGAGCGCGTCGACCCGTGGACCGGCAAGCCCGCCGAGAACGTCCACATCGACTGGGTCGCCGAGCACGGCACCCCCGGTCTCCTGGCCGCGCAGTTCGTCACCCCGCGCGGCGAGGTCCGGATCTGACCAGGCTCGACCTGCCGGGGGCGACGGGCGCGATCCTCCACCTCCGGTGGTCGAGCTTGTCGAGACCCAGCCCGTCCGAGGAGACATGAGCCGCGTAGACCTCCCCGGCGCCACCGGCGCGATTCCCAGCCCCAACATCTGGAACCACACCGCGACGTACGAGATCGAGAACCGTGCGCTCGACCCGCACGGGCGACTCTGGGCAGCCATGTCCGAGACCGGGCCCTGGGCCGGACGCGACGTCCTCGACCTGGGCTGCGGGACCGGGTTCTACCTGCCGCGCTTCGCCGAGGAGGCCCGCACCGTCACCGGCGTCGAGCCGCATCCGGACCTCGTGACGTTGGCCCGGCGGCGTACGAAGCGGCTCTCGAACGTCACCGTTCACAACGGCATCGCCCAGCGGCTCCCGCTGCCACCGGCATCGGTCGACGTCATGCACGCCCGCTGGGCCTACTTCTTCGGCCCGGGCTCGGAGCCGGGTCTCGGCGAGCTCGACCGGGTGATGCGCCGGGGCGGCGTGGCGATGGTGATCGACAACGACGGCTCCCGGTCGAGCTTCGGCGCATGGTTCCGCCGCGGCTACCCGAAGGTCCCGCCGCCCGAGGAGCAGGAGCGGTTCTGGTCGAGGCACGGCTGGACACGCGTCCCCGTCGACATGGACTGGTCGTTCGGATCACGCGCGGACCTGGAGGCGGTCGTACGCATCGAGTTCGACGCCGCCACCGCGGCGGCGATCCTCGAAGAACATCAGGGGACGTATGTCGACTACGCGGTGAACCTCTGGTGGAAGCGTTTCTGAATCACCGCACGCGGCCGTGGAAAAAGCGTGACCATTGAGGCTCCCCCCAAGGAAAGGAGTTTCACCATGCACCATTTCCCACGTCTCGGGCGTCGGCTCGGCACGGTCATCGGCACCCTCCTTCTCACGGTCGCGGCCTCCCTCGCCGCGGTCAGCGTCACTGCCGCGCCGGCTCACGCCGACGCCTGCTACACCTGGAGCGGAACCCTGCAGCAGGGCTCCTCGGGCAATGCGGTCACCCAGCTGCAGATCCGGGTCGCCGGATGGGCGGCCTCCGGCACGGTCTTCTCGATCGACGGATCCTACGGCCCGGCGACGACGACCGCGGTCCGCAACTTCCAGGCCGCCTACGGGCTCGCCGCCGACGGCGTCGCCGGCGCGAACACGTTCAACAAGATCTACGCGCTCCAGGACGACGACTGCACCCCGGTCCACTTCGCGTGGAGCGAGGTCGACGACGTCTGCTACGGCGGCTGGCCGACGCCGATCTCCGGAGTGACGGTCGCGCAGGTCAAGGCCAACCTGATGCAGGCGATGTGGCGAGCCGAGGCGATCCGGCACCGGCTCGGCGACAACCCGCTGCGGGTGACCTCGGCCTACCGATCCAAGGCGTGCAACGACGCCGTCGGCGGCGCCTCCAACAGCAACCACCTCTACGGCCGGGCCATGGATCTGGTGCCCGGCAGCAGCGCGACGACCATGTGCGGCATCGCGCGTGCCTCACGCCAGTCGTTCCCGCAGGTGCTCGGGCCGGGCTACCCCGACCACAGCGACCACATCCACCTCGGCATCCAGTCGAGCGTCTTCCACAGCGCCTCGCAGTGCTTCTGAAGTCCTGATCAGGACAGATCGGTGAGCTGGTCGGGATCGGGAACGGTCCCGACCAGCTCACCGCATGGCATCGTTGTGCCGTGAACCTCGAACCTCCCCTCCCCACGTCACGGGCCGCCACGCTGGGCCCCCACGGAGGGCTCGCCGTAGCCGGCCTGGACGCGGAGGCCGAGGCGGTCTACGGGGCGGTCCTCGCCGCCGGAGCGATCGAGGACGCCGAGGTCGCCCGCACCCTCGGGATCAGTACGGAGGCCGCCGCGCGCACGCTGGACGAGCTCCGCGCGGCCGGGCTGGTCAACCGGGCGGCGGGCGACGGGCGGTTCGCCGCCGTCGACCCGCGGGTCGCGCTGCGCGCGGTCGCGGAACGCGCGGAGGACGGTCTCGCCCGGCTCCGTGCCGCCATCCCGCTGCTGGCCGAGGTCTACGAGAACCGTGGTGCGGCGGAGCGACCGGGCTCGAGCGTCGGTGTGCTGGTGGGGCCCGACGCCGTGGGCGCGGCGTACAACAGGCTGGAGCATCAAGCCGTCGAGGAGTTCATGGCGTTCGACCGGCCGCCGTACGTGCTCGCCCCGCTCAACCCGCTGGAGCCTGTGGTCATCGCGCGCGGTGTGCGCTGGCGAGCTGTCTACGCGGCCGCGGCGCTGGATCGGCCCGGCGCGTGGGACGAGGTGCGCCGCGCCGTCGAGGCGGGTGAGCAGGCGCGGCTCACGAGCGATCTGCCGGTCAAGCTCGCGATCGCCGACCGACGGGCCGCGCTCGTGTCGACACGTCTCGACGGCCTGCGGCCCGAGGCGATCCTCACCGATTCCCAACCGCTCGTCGCGCTGCTGTGCGAGGTGTTCGAGGCGCATTGGGAGCAGGCCGCCGACGTGCCGCGCGACGAGCCCGTGCAGCGCGGCCCCGTTCCGGTCGAACGACGCGGCCCGACGGCCGAGGAGCGAGCGCTGCTCGCGTTCTTCGCGTCCGGAGCGAAGGACGAGGTGATCGCCCGCGAGCTGCACGTCTCGACCCGCACGGTACGCCGGCGCAGCCAGCTGCTCCTGCGGCGTCTCGGCGCCGCGAACCGGTTCCAGGCAGGGGTGCAGGCAGCACGTCGCGGTTGGGTCTGACCTCGGCCGACGGGGGTCTCAGTGACGGCGCGCAACCTCGAGATGGCCGCCTGCGGCCAGTTGGCCGCTGCCGGACTCTCGCACACGTGCGGTCGAAACATCTGGGCGCTTTCATGAGCACTGAGCCGTCTTGCGCGGATCTCAGAAAGTTCACCGGAAGGTCACCCATGTCCCCCATTTCCCGTCGCGGCGTCACCGTCGCGCTGGCGGTGCCCGCCGTGCTCGCCGGCTCGGTCCTCGTACCCCTGAGCGCAGCGGCCGACCCCGGCGAGTCCGTCGCCGTCATCATCGAGCTCGACAGCCCCGGTGCTGTGCAGCGCGTCGGCGCCGACCGGATCGCCGAGTCGCGATCCGCGGACGGCGACGTCGGCACCCAGAACGATCTATCAGCCACCTACCGTGCGATCACGAACGACATCGCCACCGAGCAGGAGGCGACCGTCGACCGTCTTCAGGCAGATGGCATCCCGGTCGACGAGACCGGGAGCGTCGCGGGCCTGATCAACGCGGTCATGGCGGAGGTGCCCGAGCGCAGCCTCGACGAGCTCTCCGCGGCGGACGGTGTCGCGCATGTGACCCGCGACGTGCGGATGCGCGCGCTGACCGTCGACTCCGTCCCGTCCACCGGCGCACCTGCTGTCTGGGAGGAGAAGGATGCCGACGGCACCCCGCTGCGCGGTAAGGGCATGACCGTGGCCGTGATCGACACGGGCGTCGACTACGGGATCGCCGACCTGGGCGGCGGTTTCGGCGAGGGGCACAAGGTCGTCGGTGGCTACGACTTCGTCTCCGGCGACGACGACCCGATGGACGAGCACTACCACGGCACCCATGTCGCCGGCATCGTCGCCGGAACAGGAGCCGAGACGACCACCGGCGTGGCACCCGACGCCTCGATCACCGCGTGGCGAGTTCTCGACGCCGACGGTTCGGGCATGATGTCCGACGTCCTCGCCGGTTTCGAGGCCGCGGTCGACCCGACCGGCTCCCACCCCGCCGACGTGGTGAACATGAGCCTGGGCGGCCCGGTGGAGGACAACGACCCCCTCGCGCGCGCCGCGACGGCCGCGGTCGAGGCGGGCACCGTGGTGGTCGCCGCCGCGGGCAACGCCGGTCCGGGCGACGAGACCGTCGGCTCGCCCGCGATCGCGCCCGACGTGATCGCGGTCGGCGCCTCGACCACCGGCATCCGTACGCCGTCGATCACCCTCCGCGGTGCCACGCTGCCGGCCGGATCGATGCGCCGTTACTCGCTGTCCGCGAATCCCGGCCCGAAGCCCGTCACCGCGCGCGTGATCGACGTGGGCTCCGGCACTCCCGAAGACTACGAGCGCGTCGGTGATGTGACGGGTGCGATCGTCGTGTACCAGAGCCCGACGGCGCAGGCCGTCACGGGCTACGACATGTACCTCTCCGAGCTCGCCGAGCAGAACGGCGCGGTCGGAGCACTCGTCTACCAGCCCACCAACGCCGAGCCCGGGGTCGGCGACGGGCCGAGCGACACCCCGATGGGCGGCTTCGAGACCCACGCCAGCGACGGCGGCGAGCTCGCGGTCCAGGCCGGCTGGGACCAGCGCCGAGCGACGCTCGTGATGATGTCGCTCTACGCCGGCGACTACGGCAACATCCGCCGGGCCGTGCTCGACGGCAAGGTCACCGCGACGATCACGGGCGAGGACGCGACCGACCTGATCGCCTCGTTCAGCTCCCGGGGCCCGGCCGGTACGACGGTCAAGCCCGAGATCGTCGCCCCCGGCGTCGAGATCCGCTCGGACATCCCCGCCTGGCAGGGGATCGAGGGCAACGCGTACCGGCTGTCCGGAACGTCGATGGCGGCACCGCACGTCGCGGGTGCCGCGGCACTGGTACGTCAGGCGCACCCCGACGAGTCGGCCCTGAAGATCCGCGCCCGCCTGATCGGCTCGGCGCGGGAGCTCGACAGCACCGACGCCGATGTCAGCCCGTTCACGCAGGGCGCCGGGGCGCTCGCGGTCGACCGCGCAGTGGCGCAAGACGTCACCGCATCGCCCGACGCCCTCTCCCTTGGCCTTGCTGACACGGCGGGCGACGTCCGCTCGCGCACTGCCACCGTCACGCTGACCAACTCGGGCAAGACAACGCAGAAGCTGAAGCTGCGCGCCGAGGGGTCCGAGGTCAGCGACGGGCGCATCGATCTGTCGGCCACGTCGGTCACTCTCGGGCCGGGCCGCCGGGCCGAGGTGACGATCACCCTCACGCCCGGTCACCGCGACCGGCCTGGCGAGGTGTCGGGTGTGCTCGTCGCCACCGGCACCGGCAAGGACGCCGCGCGTGTGCGCGTGCCGTACGCACTGCTGGTGCGCCCGCTCGTCGTACGAGCGACACCGGATGTCGCCGACGGCGCGACGCGCGTCGTCGTGCAGGCGCCCGCGGCGCTCGAGCGTCCGTCCGCCGACGTCGTGGCCCCCTCGGGCCGGCGCACGACCGTGCAGCTGTCGCCCCAGGACGGGCGCCCCGGCTGGTACGCCGCTGACCTCGAGGTGCGGGAGGCAGGCGTCCACCGGATCGATGCGACCGGCACCACTGCCGAAGGACGGCGACTCGGCGGGACCGGGTCCCTCGTGTCTCTGGGGGCCGACCGGCGCGGCAACTGGGAGCAGGTGGGCCCGATCTTCACAGGCGGGCTCACGGTGACCTCACCGGATCGTGCCGGGACGGCGATCCACGTCGTCCAGGACGGCATCAGTCCGTTCTGGACGAGCGACGGCGGCAAGACCTGGACGCGCGTGCGCTCGATGCCCGTCGCTGCCGGCGTAGGCCTGCCCGCGGCTGACCCGGCCGTGCCCGGCGGGTTCTGGCTCGCCGTCAACGGCATGGCCGGGCGCGACGTGCTCGACGCCACGTACCAGGGCCGCCTGCTGCACAGCGCGGACGGCGGGAAGAGCTGGGATGTGCAGTCGCTGCCCGACGAGCAGATCGACGCGTTGGGCGCCGACCGCTCCACGGTCGCCGTCGCGACCGCCGCAGGGCTGCGGTTCAGCCGCGACCACGGCCGGACCTGGGACCTCGTGCCGACCGGCTGGTCAGGATCGGTCGAGCACCTGGCGGTGGCTGACGGACGGGTGTACGTGCAGACGTTCGACGGGCTGTGGCGGGTCGATCTGACCGGTCAGGCGCCCGGGACGGTCACGCAGGTCGTCACGCCGGACAGCAGCATCAGCTCGCTCTCCGACGTGGCGGTCGCGGGCGACACGGTGATCGCGACCGTGTGGAACGCCGAGGATGCGACCGTGCTGCGGTCCGCTGACGCCGGAGCCACCTGGAAGTCGTCGCAGCCGGTGCCCGGCGCCTACTCCCTCGGACTGTCGGTGGCGGGCGACACCACCTACCTGCGCTTCTTCGACCGCGTGTACGCCAGCACCGACCACGGCGCGACCGCGAAGCCGGTCGCACTGCCCGAGGGGGCGCGCGACGTACGCGACGTCGACGTGTGGCAGGGCGGGGACGGGCTCGTGGTGACCACGAGCTCCGGTGTCTGGGGTCACGACCGCGACGCGTGGACGAGGTACCCGCTGGCGGGCGGCAACTCGTGGAGCCTGGCGGTCGGCGCCGATGCCGCGAAGGAGCCGGTGCTGCGCACAGGCGACACCGAAGGGCTCAAAGAGCGTCGGCAGGGCGATCTCGGTACCGGCCGCGAGCTCGACTGGGGCCTGACGGGCGACGAGGGCTGGATCGGCCTGACGGCCCTCGACGTCGAGCAATCGCCGGTCGGCGCGCGCGACGTGTGGTGGGTCCGGCAGGACGGCTTCCTCGGTACGCAGCTGTTCCGCCGCTCGGTCGACGGCAACGACGCGCGCGTCGGTCCCCACGTCGAAGTCGGAGACGTCGCGGTGTCACCGGTGAAGGAGGGCACGGTCGCGGCGACGTACGGCGCAGAGCCCGAGCACGGCCTCCTCGTCTCGACCGACGGGTTCGCCACGTGGACCACACACCCGTACGACCTCGCGGTCCGCACGGTGGAGTTCGACGCGTCCCGGCCCGAGCGGCTGTGGATCGCCGCGAGCGAGGGCCTGTACCGATCGGACGACCTCGGCGCGACGCTCGTGAAGGTGGGCGGCGGTCCCATCCGCTCCTTGTCCGTCGAGAAGGACGTCGTGATCGCGGGCACCGATGGCGGAGTGCTGGTCAGCACGGACAGCGGCAGGAACTTCCGCAGGTCGGTGATCCCGAACCTGCGCGCGGCGGTCGGCGCGGTCGCCTCGGTCTCGGTCGAGGTCGCAGCCGACTCCCCCGGCAGGCCGGGCAAGGCCGTGCGCGTGCTCGTTGCCGGGAGCACCGATCTCGTCCGCGACGGAGTGCTCGCCTCAGGCGCTGGGGCCTTCGTCAGCACCGATGCGGGCAAGACGTGGCAGCCTGCTTCGGGCGGCCTCACCGCGCTGGACATCCGCGATCTCGCGGTCAGCCAGGACGGCAGATGGCTGTACGCCGGCACCCGCAGAGGAGGCGTGGTCCGCACCACGACCGATGCGCTGGTGAGCGCGCTCGGCTGAGCCCTCAGGACATGTCGGTGAGCTGGTCGGGATCGGCGTCGGTCCCGACCAGCTCGCGGAGCTTGTCGTTGACGTCCCAGATGCCCACGTTCATCCCGGCGGTCACGGTGGCACCACGCCGCCAGTAGGCGATGAACTCGTCACCGTCGGTGTCGCCACGGAGGAGCACCTCGTCCTCGGGCGCGGAGTGGCCGACGTACTCCATCGAGAACTCGAACTGGTCGGTGAAGAAGTAGGGCTGCCAGTCGTAGGCGCCGCCCTTTCCCAGCATCGACCGCGCCGCCAGCCGGCCCTGCTTGATCGCGTTGTCCCAGTGCTCGACCCGCAGCGGGCCGAGCACGGTGTGCGTCGCGAGCGCGGCGTCGCCTGCGGCGAAGACCCGAGGATCAGACGTACGCAGCCCCTCGTCGACCACGATGCCGTCACCGACCTCGAGGCCGGCGTCCGCGGCCAGCTCCGTGGCCGGTGCCGCACCGACCGCGACCAGGACGATGTCGGCGGGGATCTCGCCGGCGCTGGTGCGTACGGCTCCCGGCTCGATCGCCTCGACGGTCGTCCCGGTGTGGATCTCGACGCCGTGGCGGGTGTGGAGATCGGCCACGTGCTCGGCGAGCACCGGGCCGAGGACGTTGAGGAGCGGCTGTGCGGCCGCCTCGAGCACGACCGCCTCTCCTCCGAGCGCGGTCACCGACGCGGCGACCTCGAGCCCGATCCAGCCGCCACCGACCGTGACGACCCGGGTGCCCGGCTCGACCGCATCCTTGAGGCGGCGGGCGTCGTCGACGGTGCGGAGGGTCGTCGCGTGCTCGATGCCGGGGATCGGCGGCGTCTTCGGCTCGGCGCCGGTGGCCAGCAGCAATGTGCCGAAGGGCAGCCGCTCGCCGTTGTCGAGCGTGACGGTCCCGTTGTCCAGGTCCAGGGCGGTCGCGGTGGTGCCGGTGAGGACGGTGACGTCCTTCTCGGCGTACCACGCCTCGTCGTGGGAGAGCTTGAACTCCTTGGCGCCGGAGAGGAAGTCCTTGGAGAGCTGCGGTCGCTCGTAGGGCAGCTCCGGTTCCTTCCCGACCAGGGTCAGGCGGCCGGCGTACCCCTCGTCACGAAGGGTTTCGATGGCGCTGACCGCTGCGAGACCAGCACCGATGACGACGATCTCCTCAGTTCCCATGACGCCATCGTCGCGCGGATCTCGGCTTCTATGAAGACCCTCGCACCGTCAGGGCGGGTTTGAGCATCACGCCGGGCGCGGCGTAGGACGGGGTCGCGAGCAGCTCCTCGAGTGCCTTGACCAGCTCGCGCGCGGCCTCCTCCAGCGGAGGACGTACGGAGGTGATGCCTGGCGGCACCGTCTGCGCGACCTGGGAGTCGTCGAAGCCCACGACCGCGATGTCCTCACCGAGGCGGAGTCTTCTCTCGAAGAGGGAGTGGAGCACGCCCATGGCGAGCGTGTCGGAGGCACAGACGAGCGCGGTCGGCTCGGTCTCGTCGAGGATCGCGTCGGCGGCGGCCTTGCCCGAGCTGATCGAGTCCTCGGTGCGCGAGGCCAGGCCGGTGGTCGAGAGGCCGTGGGTGTGCATCGCGTGGATCCAGCCGCTTCGTCTCTCCTCACCCAGGAGCGAGTCCTTGTGCCAGCCGATCCAGGCGATCTTGGAGTGGCCGCGCTCGATCAGGTGCTCGGTGGCGATCTCGGCACCGTAGGCGAGGTCGACGTCGACCCAGGGATGCTTCGCGTCGGGCTGGGTCCACGGGCGCCCGAAGGATACGAACCGCGCCCGCCGCGACTGCAGCCAGGTCGTCTGCTGCCCGCCGAGGTGGGTGTCGGTCACGACGAACGCGTCGACCGCGGTCGACCTGAGCAGCTCGTCGTAGCCGTCGAGCGGGTCGGCGGGGTCACCGTAGAAGAGGAGCACGTGGTAGCCGGTCTCGGCCGCTGCCTCGACGAAGCTGTGCACGAACCGGTCCATCATCGCGTTGGCCGTGCCCTCCTGGAGGGCGGGCATCCGCAGGCCGATCAGGTGGCTCGCTCGCGTACGCAGGCTGCGCGCGGCGCGGTTGGGCTGGTAGCCGAGCTTGTCGATCGCGTCCTGCACCCTGGCCAGCGTGTCGGCACGCAGCAGATCGGGGTTGTTGACCGCGTTCGAGACCGTCTGCCGGGACACGCCGGCCAGCTCCGCGACGTCCGCCAGGGTCGGCGGAGCGGCCGAGATATGACCGCCGGAACGCGGCACCGCCACGCTCTGCCTCCCTTGATGCCGATGTGGAACTCTGGATCGTTCCAAGCCATGGTAACGAAGGCTGACCCCGCATGATGCGTTCACCCCTATGTCGGTCTCGACCCGCTTCGCGGGTTCGCAGGCTCACCCGCTGCGCTCGCTCGACCTTCTCGCGTTGCGCCGCCGCTCGTGCCTCGCGGCGACGCAGGCTCGAATGTCGGTGCCGTGCTCTAAGTTGCTGGGCATGGCTACCGCTCGCTCGTCCAAACGCGCCACCTACCGCTGCTCCGAGTGCGGCTGGGAGACCGCGAAGTGGGTCGGCCGCTGCGGCGAGTGCCAGGCGTGGGGGTCGGTCGCCGAGGCGGCGGCCCCGATCGGACGTACACAGGCAGCCCCGGTGTCCACCGCGGCGGTGCCGATCGGGACCGTGTCGGTGACCGAGTCGGAGCGGCGTACGTCGGGAGTGCCGGAGCTCGACCGGGTCCTCGGTGGCGGGCTGGTGCCGGGCGCCGCGATCCTGCTGGCCGGCGAGCCGGGCGTCGGGAAGTCGACGTTGCTGCTCGAGGTGGCAGCGCAGACGGCGCGCTACGGACGCCGGGCGCTGTACGTGACGGGTGAGGAGTCCGCGTCACAGGTGCGGCTGCGGGCCGACCGGACCAACGCGATCCAGGACGAGCTCTACCTCGCCGCCGAGACCGATCTCGGCGCCGTGCTGACCCACATCGAGGAGAGCCGGCCCGAGCTGATCGTGGTCGACTCGGTGCAGACCATCGGCGCCTCCGGGGTCGAGGGCGTTCCGGGCGGGGTGACCCAGGTGCGCGAGGTGGCGGCGGCGCTGATCCGGGTGGCCAAGACCCGCAACATCACGACCGTCGTGGTCGGCCACGTGACCAAGGACGGGGCGATCGCCGGGCCGCGGGTGCTGGAGCACCTGGTCGACGTCGTCCTCCACTTCGAGGGCGCGCGCGACTCACGGTTCCGGATGGTGCGGGCGATGAAGAACCGCTTCGGCCCGGTCGACGAGGTGGGCTGCTTCGACCTGTCCTCGGAGGGCATCGTCGCGGTCACCGACCCGTCGGGGCTCTTCGTGGAGACCCATCACGTCTCGGTCCCCGGCACGTGCGTCACCGTGACGATGGAGGGTCGCCGGCCGCTGCTCGCCGAGATCCAGGCGCTGACCGTGCTGGGAGCGGAGGAGCGGGCGAAGCGTACGACCTCGGGGTTGGACGGCTCTCGGCTTGCGATGATCCTCGCCGTGCTGCAGCGCCACGCGAGGGTCGGTCTCTCCGGTCGCGACGTGTTCGCCTCGACGGTCGGTGGGGCCCGGATCAGTGACCCGGCCGCCGACCTCGCGATGGCGCTCGCGGTCGCCTCGAGCCATACCGGCACACCGACGCCGCGCGGGGTGGTCGCGCTCGGCGAGATCGGCCTCGCCGGCGAGCTGCGCCGGGTGCGCGATCTCGACCAGCGGCTCTCCGAAGCGGCACGACTGGGGTTCACCGTGGCCGTCGTTCCAGCCGATCCTGGAGCGCCGGTGCCCAACCGTCCCAATGAGCGCGAAGTCGACGGGATGCGTGTCTTTGAGGTGCACAGCATCAGTGGCGCACTGGAATTCCTCCGCTTGGTGTGATCGGCTTGGTGACTCGTGGCCGAACGTTCTCGGCATTACGGTTGGATCCACGGTTAGAATCACCCCATCCCACTCCGAAAGGAATCTCGTGCCCGCCGACCGCACCGCGGACTCCATCCGACTGCGCGAGACGCTTGCTCTGATCGCGCCCGGGACACCGCTGCGTGACGGGCTCGAGCGCATCCTCCGCGGCCGCACCGGCGCACTGATCGTGCTCGGCTACGACAAGATGGTCGATGGGATATCGACCGGTGGCTTCACGCTCGACGTTCCGTTCACCTCCACCGGCCTGCGTGAGCTCGCCAAGATGGACGGGGCGATCATCGTCGACGACTCGCTGAGCCGCATCGTGCAGGCCGCAGTCCACCTGATGCCCGACCACACCATCCCCTCGACCGAGACCGGCACCCGGCACCGCACCGCCGACCGGGTCGCGAAGCAGACCGGTCACCCGGTGATCTCGGTCTCCCAGTCGATGCAGATCATCGCTGCGTACGTCGGGGAGACCCGCCACGTCCTGGAGGACTCCGGCCAGATCCTCTCCCGCGCCAACCAGGCGCTGGCGACCCTGGAGCGCTACAAGCTGCGCCTCGACGAGGTGGCCTCCACCCTGTCGGCGCTCGAGATCGAAGACCTGGTGACCGTGCGCGACGTGGCCGTCGTGGCCCAGCGCCTGGAGATGGTCACCCGCATCGCCCGCGAGATCGAGGACTACGTGCTCGAGCTCGGCACCGACGGCCGGCTGCTGTCCCTCCAGCTGGAGGAGCTCATCACCGGCGTCGACGCTGAGCGCGAGATGGTCATCCGCGACTACCTTCCCCGCGGTCGCCGCGCCCGCAGCCCCGAGGAGCTGCTGGCCGAGCTCGAGGCGCTCAACTCCGCTGAGCTCGTCGACCCCGCCGCCACCGCCCGGGTCCTGGGCCTCACCACCTCCGACGCTCTCGACGGCGCCGTCGCCCCGCGCGGCTACCGCCTCCTGGCGAAGGTCCCCCGCCTCCCACCCGCCGTGGTCGACCGCCTGGTCGACCACTTCGGCACCCTGCAGAAGCTCCTCTCCGCCAGCGTCGACGACCTCCAGGCCGTCGAGGGCGTCGGCGAGCTCCGTGCCCGCTCCGTACGCGAGGGCCTCTCCCGCCTCGCCGAGTCCACCATCCTCGAGCGCTACGTCTGACCCCGCCGAGGCGTCAGCTAGGTCGGTCGAGGCGTCAGCTAGGTCGGTCGAGTCGGCACGTCGGTGCCATCTCGGCCGACGGGAGTGACGCCTCGGGTCAGTTGACGGGGGAATCGGGTTCCGTACGCGACAGGGCGGTGCCCGGCTTGTAGAGGCCGAAAGTGGCCGATGACGGTTCGCCACCGAGGGCGGAGGCGACGATCACGAAGAAGTTCGGCTTCACCCACGGGCCGTGACCGGTGCACTCACCGGCGACGACGCGGCGGCCGCTCCAGGTCAGGGGCAGCGTGGTGACGACGTCGCGACGTACGACGATCTCCTTGGTCGGCACCGCCTTGGCGCAGTCGACCGTCGACCAGACCAGGTCGCCGCCCTTCTGCGAGATCCGTACCTGAAGCGCGTCCCCGGACAGCTTCCAGGTGCACGCGGACGCCTTCACGGTGCGCAGCTGCAGCGGAATGGTCACGTTGTCGTAGGAGTAGGCGTCGGTGACGGCCGGCTCGACGACGATGTCGGAGGGCGAGCACTCGCCGGTCGGCTCCGGCGGGGCGCTGCTCTTCGGCTTCTTGGGCTTGTTGTTGCCGCCCGCACTGCCCGCCTCCTTCGACGGCTTCGCACTGGGCGTCGGTGTGACCGTCACGGTCGCCGTGGGCTCGTCGGCCACAGGGGTCGCGGTGTCGTCCGCGCCGTCGGAACCGCTGAGGAAGAACCGCGAGATCCCGACGATCAGGAGCAGGACGATGCTGAGCACCGCGAGCCGCCGGCGCCAGTAGACCGAGGCCGGCAGCCGTCCTCCAGTCCTTCTCGAGCGGGCCATAGGCGACACCGTAATGATCCCGTGCCCAGGTTTCGGGGTGCCACTCCGTGGCAATACCTGTCGCACGGCACAATCTGGGTGTGACAGTTCTCCATGACGCCGTCCTGGACTGGTACGACGCCAACGCCCGCGACCTCCCGTGGCGCTCCGCGACCGCGACACCGTGGTCGGTGATGGTCAGCGAGTTCATGCTCCAGCAGACGCCGGTCTCCCGCGTACTCCCGGTCCACGAGGCCTGGATGGAGCGCTGGCCGAGTCCGGCCGATCTGGCCGCGGAGCCGACCGGCGAGGCGGTACGCGCCTGGGGCCGCCTCGGCTACCCGCGTCGGGCGCTGCGGCTGCACGCGGCCGCCACCGCGATCGTCGAGCAGCACGGCGGCGAGGTGCCGGCCACGTACGACGAGCTGATCGCGCTCCCGGGCGTCGGCGACTACACCGCGGCGGCGATCGCCACCTTCGCCTACGGCAAGCGCCACGTGGTCCTCGACACGAACGTACGCCGCGTCTTCGCCCGGACCCTGAGCGGCGTCGAGTTCCCCGCGCAGTCGGTCAACAAGGCCGAGCGCGAGCTCGCCGCTGGCGTACTCCCCCAGGACGAGCCGACCGCCGCCACCTGGTCGGTCGCGGTCATGGAGCTCGGCGCCCTCGTCTGCACCGCGGCCAACCCGTCCTGCACCCGATGCCCGGTGGCGGACCAGTGCGCCTGGCGCGCGGCCGGCCACCCGGCGTACGACGGACCGCCTCGCAAGGTCCAGACCTGGGCCGGTACCGACCGCCAGTGCCGCGGCCGCCTGATGGCCGTTCTCCGCGACGCCGACTCCCCCGTCCACCGCAGCCGCCTCGATGTCGTCTGGTCCGACGACACCCAACGACGACGGGCTCTGGAAGGCCTCCTGAAAGACAATCTGGCCACCGAGGTGGAACCAGACTTCTTCGCCCTCCCCTAACCAACCGCCGAAACCGCAGAAATGGCGGACGAAACTCTACTTTCGTCCGCCACAACTAACGACTCGGCCACCATTTCCCACTACTCGGAGAAAAGAAAAGGCAACGCCCCGGCCGGAGCGGCCGGGGCGTTGCTTTGTCGGACTACTCGGAATCCGGCTTGGGCTTCTCGATGTTCGTCGGCTCGTCCTGGTCGGGGAGCTCGATATCGGAGACGGTCGCGCCCTCCAGCGGAGGTACGTCCGGGACGACGGAGCGCTTCTGGCCGGTGAAGGTGAACTGCGCGGCAGGACCCTCACCGTCGACGTCGACCAGCACGATCTCGCCGGGGCCGATGTCGCCGTAGAGCATCTTCTCGGCGAGCACGTCCTCGAGCTCGCGCTGGACCGTGCGGCGCAGCGGTCGAGCACCCAGGACCGGGTCGAAGCCGCGCTCGGCGAGCACCTTCTTCGCGGCCGTGGTGAGCTCGATGCCCATGTCGCGGTCCTTGAGACGGGTCTCGACGGACGCGATCATGTTGTCGACCATCGCGATGATCTGCTCCTGCGACAGCGGCGGGAACACGATGACCTCGTCGACACGGTTGAGGAACTCAGGACGGAAGTGCTGCTTGAGCTCGTCGGAGACCTTCGACTTCATCTTCTCGTAGGAGCCCGCGACGTCGCTGGCCTGGGAGAAGCCCAGGTTGACCGACTTCGCGATGTCCCTCGTGCCGAGGTTGGTGGTCATGATGATGACGGTGTTCTTGAAGTCGACCACGCGGCCCTGGGAGTCGGTCAGGCGACCTTCCTCCAGGATCTGCAGCAGCGAGTTGAAGATGTCCGGGTGAGCCTTCTCGACCTCGTCGAAGAGGACCACGGAGAACGGCTTGCGCCGCACCTTCTCGGTGAGCTGGCCGCCCTCCTCATAGCCCACGTAGCCCGGAGGCGAACCGAAGAGCCGCGAGACGGTGTGCTTCTCGCCGAACTCCGACATGTCGAGCTGGATCAGCGCGTCCTCGTCGCCGAAGAGGAACTCGGCCAGCGTCTTGGACAGCCAGGTCTTACCGACACCGGACGGGCCGGCGAAGATGAACGAACCGCCGGGGCGCTTCGGGTCCTTCAGACCGGCACGGGTGCGTCGGATCGCACGCGACAGGGCCTTGACCGCCTGGTCCTGGCCGATGACGCGCTTGTGGAGCTCGTCCTCCATGCGCAGCAGGCGCTGGGACTCCTCCTCGTTGACCTGCACGATCGGAATGCCGGTCGCGACGGCGAGAACCTCGGCGATGAGCTCCTCATCCACCTCGGCGACCTCGTCCATGTCGCCGGCACGCCAGGCCTTCTCACGCTCGGCCTTCTTCGCGATGAGCTGCTTCTCCTCATCGCGCAGACGGGCCGCGGCCTCGAAGTCCTGGCCGTCGATGGCGGCCTCCTTGCGCTGGCGCACGTCGGCGATCTTGTCGTCGTACTCCCGCAGGTCGGCGGGGGCCGTCATCCGGCGGATGCGCAGGCGCGAGCCGGCCTCGTCGATCAGGTCGATCGCCTTGTCCGGCAGGAACCGGTCGGAGATGTAGCGGTCGGCCATCGTGACCGCAGCGACCAGGGCCTCGTCGGTGATCGTGACCCGGTGGTGTGCCTCGTAGCGGTCACGGATGCCCTTGAGCATCTCGATCGCGACCGCGATCGTCGGCTCCGGCACCTGGATCGGCTGGAAACGACGCTCGAGAGCGGCGTCCTTCTCGAGGTACTTCCGGTATTCGTCCAGCGTCGTCGCACCGATCGTCTGCAGCTCACCACGAGCCAGCATCGGCTTCAGGATGCTCGCCGCGTCGATCGCGCCCTCGGCCGCACCGGCACCGACGAGCGTGTGGATCTCGTCGATGAACAGCACGATGTCGCCGCGGGTCTTGATCTCCTTGAGCACCTTCTTGAGGCGCTCTTCGAAGTCACCGCGGTAACGCGAACCGGCCACGAGCGCGCCCAGGTCGAGCGTGTAGATCTGCTTGTCCTTGAGCGTCTCGGGAACGTTGCCCTTGACGATGTCCTGGGCCAGACCCTCGACGATCGACGTCTTGCCGACGCCGGGCTCGCCGATGAGGACCGGGTTGTTCTTCGTACGCCGCGACAGCACCTGCATCACGCGCTCGATCTGGCCTTCGCGACCGATGATCGGGTCGAGCTTGCCCTCGCGGGCGTCCTGGGTCAGGTTGCGGCCGAACTGGTCGAGCACGAGGCTGGAGGAAGGCGCCTCGGTCGAGGTCGTGCCGGTCGACGCGGTCGCGCCGGAGGTGCCGGCCTGGCCTTCCTTACCCTGGAAGCCCGAGAGCAGCTGGATAACCTGCTGGCGGACCCGGTTGAGGTCGGCGCCGAGCTTCTGCAGCACCTGGGCGGCGACGCCCTCGCCCTCACGGATGAGGCCGAGCAGGATGTGCTCGGTGCCGATGTAGGAGTGGCCGAGCTGCAGCGCCTCGCGCAGGGACAGCTCGAGCACCTTCTTGGCACGCGGCGTGAACGGGATGTGCCCGGACGGTGCCTGCTGGCCCTGGCCGATGATCTCCTCGACCTGGTTGCGCACCGCCTCGAGCGAGATGTCGAGGGACTCGAGGGCCTTGGCAGCGACGCCTTCTCCCTCGTGGATCAGGCCGAGCAGGATGTGCTCGGTCCCGATGTAGTTGTGGGAGAGCATGCGGGCCTCTTCCTGGGCCAGCACGACCACCCGGCGGGCTCGGTCAGTGAACCGCTCGAACATGTACGCATCTCTCCTAAGAATTCTGGGGCGTCACCAAGATTCAACCCCGCAGACAGCCTACGCGTTCCCGACAACACAACGCGATCCGTGCGCTGAGAGCGAACACGCGTTCCGTACGCCGGACAGACGCCGGGTCACAGCCGACCTCACACAAAGGCGGCTGCCGCGCCCCGGAGGGCGCGACAGCCGGACGTTCGGTGCGGTGAGACCAGTTGTCAGTGAGCCGCTTCGAAAGCCGCTCGGACGTCGGCCGGAATGCGACCACGGTCGGGAACGGTGTAACCGTTGGCCTTCCCCCACTCGCGCATGACCTTCGGGGTCGAGCCACCGGCGGCGGGCGCCTTCTTGGCGCTGCCGCGACGGCCGCTCACCTTCTGGGCGTGACCGATGAAGAGCGCGAGAGAATCACGAAGCTTTGCCGCATTGGCATCGCTGAGATCAATCTCGTAGGACGTGCCGTCCAGGGCAAAAGACACCGTCTCAGCAGCTTCCGAGCCATCGATGTCATCCTCGAGGATGATCTGAACCTTCTTAGCCATGTTCCTACCTTCACTGCTCTTCTTCACCCGGAAACGGGCCGAATATAGCCATCGCCGTTAAGCGAGATGCCCATAGCATTACATACGATCCGGATGAATCAACAGGTCGCCATACTGAAAAGACTAACGAACGGCATTTCGCTGGAATATGAGTTCCAGTCCCTGCATCGTCAGCCACGGAGAATGCAACGAGAAGCATTTACTCTCGTCGAGAACGAACTCCGCCAGATAGCCGGTCGCAATCACGGTCACTTCCTCGGCGGAGGCACCCAGCTCGGCGATGATCCGAGCGACCAGACCTTCGACCTGCGCGGCGACTCCGAAGACCATTCCGGACTGCAGCGCCTCGACCGTGTTCTTGGCGATCACCGACCGCGGGCGGGCGAGCTCGACCTTGCGCAGCTGCGCACCGCGCCGCCCCAGCGCCTCCAGCGACAGCTCGATCCCGGGCAGGATCGCGCCACCGACGTACTGTCCCGCGGCGTTGACCACGTCGAAGGTCGTCGCCGTGCCACGGAAGTCGACCACGATCGCGGGGCCGCCGTGGAGAGCCACCGCCGCGACCGCGTTGGCGATCCGGTCGGTGCCGACCTCGCGCGGGTTGTCCATCAGGATCGGGATGCCGGAGCGTACGCCGGGCTCGACCACCACGCTCTCGACCGAGCCGAGATGGCGGGCCATCATCTCGCGCCACTCGTGCAGGACCGACGGCACCGTCGCGCACACGACCACGCCGTCCACGCTCGCCACCAACGCGTCGCCGAGAATTCCCCGCAGCAGCGCCCACCACTCGTCGGCGGTGCGGTGCTCGAGCGTGGAGACCCGCCAGTCCGCAGACACGACGCCGTCGGCGATCAGCCCGAGAACCGTATGGCTGTTGCCGATGTTGACAGCGAGCAGGGACATGGCGGGCCGCCTCAGCCCTCGGACAGGTCGAAGCCGATGTCGAAGACCTTCACCGAGTGGGTCAGCGCACCGACGGAGAGATAGTCGACTCCGGTTTCGGCGACCTCGCGGGCCCGGTCCAGGGTCAGCCCGCCGGAGGCCTCGAGCACCGCGCGCCCGGCGGTGATCTCGACGGCCTCCTTCATCATCACGGTCGACATGTTGTCGAGCATGATCCGGCCGCAGCCCGCGTCGAGAAGCGCCGTGAGCTCCTCGAGCGTGGTCACCTCGACCTCGATCGGCACGTCCGGGTAGGCGAACTTCACGGCCTCGTATGCCTGCACCGCGCCACCCGCGGCGACGATGTGGTTGTCCTTGACCAGCGCCATGTCGGAGAGCGACATCCGGTGGTTGGCGCCGCCGCCACAACGTACGGCGTACTTCTCGAGCGCCCGGAAGCCGGGGAGCGTCTTGCGGGTGTCGAGGACCTGCGCGCCGGTCCCTTCCAGCGCCTCGGTCCAGGCCGCGACACCGGTGGCGACGCCGGAGAGGTGGGAGGCGTAGTTGAGCGCCGTACGCTCCGCGGTCAGCAGCCCGCGGGTCGGCCCCGCGATCCGCATGATGACGTCCCCGGCCTTCACCTTCGAGCCGTCCTTGACGCGGTCGGTGACCGTGACCGAGTCACCCATGACGTACGCGAAGACGAGCTCGGCCACGCCGAGGCCGGCCACGACGCCGTCCTCCCGAGCAGCGAAAACGCCGATCCCGGTCGAGTCGGGGGCGATGGTGGCCACCGAGGTGACGTCCTCGCTGGGCATCTCACCGGGAGCGGACGTGGGCAGGTCCTCGTCGAGAGCGAGCTCGACGGCGTCGTAGACCTCGCCGGCGTCCAGGCCGGCGTTGGTCAGCTCGTCGCGCAGCGGCTGCGGGATCTCGTCGAAGGGCACGCGTCGGATGGTCATCAGGCTCCTGCCAGGTTTGACTGGGTTGGTTTGGACGGGGTCTGGGACGGGTCGGTCGCTGGGGCCGGGGTGAAGATGGCGACAGTCTCGCCGTCCCGGAGCCTCAGGTCGAAGTGGCCGGCGAACCCGGCGTCGTCACGCTCGGCGAAGTCCTCGCGCCAATGGGACCCTCGGGTCTCCTCGCGCAGCAGCGCGGACGTCGCCAGCGCGAGCGAGACGGTCAGCAGGTTGGTCGCCTCCCAGGCGGCCGGGTCGATCTCGGTCGCCGGGGTGCCCCCGAGCCGCTCGAGCTCGTCGATCGCCTCACCGAGGCCGGTCGCGTTGCGGAGGACTCCGACCTTGGTCGTCATCGTCTCCTGCAGCTGCTTGAGCGCGGTGCCGGGGACCAGCGCGCGCCCGGCGCCGAGACCCGGGGCCGGGTCCTCCAGCTGCCGCAGCTCGCCGGGCAGGACCTCGGCGATCCGGCGCGAGAAGACCAGCCCCTCGAGCAGCGAGTTGGAGGCGAGCCGGTTGGCGCCGTGGACACCGCTGCAGGCGACCTCGCCGGTGGCGTAGAGCCCGGGCACGTCCGAACGCCCCCACAGGTCGGTGCGTACGCCGCCCGAGGCGTAGTGGCACGCCGGAGCGACCGGGATCAGATCGACGGACGGGTCGACGCCGTGCTGCTTGCACGAGGCGAGGATGTTGGGGAACCGCTTCTCCCAGAACTCACGACCGAGGTGACGGGCGTCGAGCCACATGTTGGGGTGCCCGGTCTCGAGCATCCGCTTCATGATCGCCTTGGAGACGATGTCGCGCGGAGCCAGGTCGCCGAGCTCGTGCACGCCCTCCATCAGCCGGTTGCCGTCCCAGTCGACCAGGAAGGCACCCTCGCCGCGTACGGCCTCGGAGATCAGCGGCTGCTGACCACGGGAGTCCTCACCTAGATACATCACCGTGGGGTGGAACTGGACGAACTCGAGGTCGCGCAGGGTCGCACCGGCCCGCAGCGCGATCGCCATCCCGTCGGCGGTGGCGACGGCGGGGTTGGTGGTCTGGGAGAAGACCTGGCCGAGGCCGCCGGAGGCGAGCACGACGGCACGGGTACGCACGATCCCGACGCCGTCGGCATCGCCCTCGCCCATCACGTGGATGGTCAGGCCGGCCACGCCGCCGTCGGCGGCCGTCAGCAGGTCGACGACCATCGCGTGCTCGAAGACCAGGATCTCGGGCGCGCGGCGTACGGCCTCCATCAGCGCGCGCTGGATCTCGGCGCCGGTCGCGTCGCCGTCGGCGTGCGCGATCCGGTCCCGCCGATGGCCGCCCTCGCGGGTGAGCGAGA
The DNA here is from genome assembly GCF_044744805.1 of Nocardioides sp. NPDC087217. Taxonomy (NCBI): domain Bacteria; kingdom Bacillati; phylum Actinomycetota; class Actinomycetes; order Propionibacteriales; family Nocardioidaceae; genus Nocardioides; species Nocardioides sp. NPDC087217. The sequence continues at coordinate 252,444 of NZ_JBIUZB010000005.1, read as the reverse complement.
GGTTGCCGGCGGGGTCCTTGTCGAACTCGGCGCCCCACTCGATCAGCTCGCGGACCGCCTCGGCGCCCTCACCGACCAGGACGCGTACGGCCTCCAGGTCGCACGCCCCGGCACCTGCCACGAGTGTGTCGACCTCGTGCTGAGCAGGGGTGTCGCCCTCGCCGAGAGCCGCCGCGATGCCGCCCTGGGCCCACTGCGTCGAGCCGGCCTTGAGCTCGTCCTTGGTGACGACGGCGACCCGCTCGACCTGGTCCTTCAGCCGCAGCGCCGCGGTCAGCCCGGCGATCCCCGAGCCCACCACGATCACGTCCGCCCACTCGGTCCAGCCCGGGTCGCGGGCGGAGAGCAGCTGCATGTTCATAGGCGCACGCTACTGCGTGAGAACGAGCGGCCCACGCATCTGGTCGGTCCCTGGAACCGGCTCGCTCCTGTCGGAGCCGAGCGCGACGATGTGGTTGGCCTCGTCGACGTGCACGACGTGCGGCTCGAAAGCCTTCGCCTCCTCGGTGGTCATCTGTGCGTACGCGATCAGGATGACCAGGTCGCCGGGGTGGACCAGGTGGGCAGCGGCGCCGTTGATGCCGAGTACGCCGCTGCCGCGCTCGCCCGCGATCGTGTAGGTCTCCAGGCGGGCCCCGTTGGTGATGTCGACGATGGAGACCAGCTCGCCGGGGAGGATGTCCGCGGCGTCGAGGAGGTCGGCGTCGACGGTGACCGAGCCGACGTAGTGGAGGTCTGCCTGGGTGACCGTGGCGCGGTGGATCTTGCCGGTCATCATGGTGCGCAGACGGGTCATCGGGATGCTCCGATCGTGAGGCTCATGTTGTCGATCAGTCGGGTGGTGCCGACGCGGGCGGCGACAAGGATCCGGGCTTCGGTGCCTGGTTCCGGGTGGGCGGGCAGCTCGGCGAGCGCGGGGTCGGTGACCACGAGGTAGTCGAGGTCGACCCCCTTCGCCCGGCGCAGCTCGGCGCGGGCCGCGTGGAGCGCGGCCTCGACACCGTGGGTGGCCTCGCGCTGCGCGGCGTAGAGCGCCCGCGACAGCGTCGTCGCCTCCTCCCGCTGCTCGGGCGAGAGGTAGCGGTTGCGCGAGGAGAGGGCCAAGCCGTCGGCCTCACGCTGGGTCGGCGCGCCGACGACGTCGACGCCGAGGCACAGGTCGGCCGACATCCGGCGGATCAGCGCGAGCTGCTGGTAGTCCTTCTGACCGAAGACGGCGACATCGGGCTTGACCAGCCCGAACAGCTTCGCGACGACGGTGAGCACGCCGCCGAAGTGGCCCGGCCGGGTCTTGCCCTCGAGCACGTCACCGAGCTCGCCGGGGGCCACGGTCACCTGCGGCAGCCCGCCGGGATAGACCTCGTCGACCGACGGCGCGAAGACGACGTCGACGCCCTCACGCTCGCAGACCTCGAGGTCGGCATCGAGCGTGCGCGGGTAGCGGTCGAGGTCCTCCCCGGCGCCGAACTGCAGCGGGTTGACGAAGATCGACACGACGACGGGACCGTCGCCGACCCGCTCGCGGGCGACGCGCATCAGCGACGCATGCCCCTCGTGCAGCGCTCCCATCGTCGGCACGAAGCCGACGGAGACGCCGTCGCGGCGGGCGGGGTCGAGAAGCTTGGCGAGTTCCTCGCGAGTGCAAGCGAGAACGGTCATCACTGGTTCCAGGTGTGGATCGGACGCGGGAGGGGCTGCACGGCAGCACGATCCGCCTCGTCGAGCAGGTTCTTGATCTTGAGCGCCCGGATGGGCAGCAGCCGCCCGTCGGAGACGGCCCGGTCGAGCGTGGCCCGCGCCATGGAGACGTACGACGCCAGGGTCTGCGGCGCATTGGTGCGGATGTCGTCGAGGTGGGCTGCCACCGTGCCGGCGTCGCCGCGGACGATCGGGCCGGTCAGCGCGGCGTCACCGTGGTCCAGGGCGTTGTCGAGGGCCGCCGTCAGCAGCGGCCGCAGCGTGCCCGCGGGGTCGGTGGCGCCGGCGGCGGCGAGGATCTCCATCGCCTCGGTGACCAGGGTGACCAGGTGGTTCGCGCCGTGGGCGAGGCCGGCGTGGTAGAGCGTCCGCATCTCTTCGGGCACCCACATCGGCTTGCCGCCGAGGTCCTGGACCAGCGCCTCGGCGAAGGCCCGGTCGGCGGGAGTGGCGGCGGTCAGACCGAAGACACAGCCGGCGAGCCGGGCGAGGTCGACCGAGGTGCCGGAGAAGGTCATCGCCGGGTGGACGGCCATCACGTGGGCGCCGATCGCGGCGGCCGGCTCGAGGATCGCCAGGCCGTGGCGGCCGGAGGTGTGGGCGACGTACATCCCGGGCCGGATGGCGCCGGCGTCCGTCATCGTCTTGACGACGTTGCCGAGCATGTCGTCGGGGACGGTGAGAAGAAGGAGGTCGCACGCGCGAGCGACAGCGGTCGGCTTCTCGACCGGGACACCCGGGAGAAGGTCGGCGATCCGCCCGCGAGAGGCGTCCGACTCGCCTGCGACGGCGACGATCGAGTGGCCCGCGGAACGCAGTGCTGCTGCAAGGACGGCTCCGACGCGACCCGCGCCGACGACGCCCACCCTGAGTGGGTTCATGGTTGTAGACCTTTCGTTCCAGTCCCTCCGACCACTCCCCCTTGTGAGCGGAGCCGGGATGGGTACCAGACGTTGTGCCTGCGAGCTCGGCCACGGTGACCGAGACGAAACAAAGGTACGCCGCCGGTCACTCTTCCGAAACATCACGATGACGTGACTGCGATCACACAAGCCCCGGCGGCCATCGACCCCACGCCGAACCAACGGCTCGGTATCGCCTCACCCCCAGCATTGGAGTCCGCAGCGCGCGACATGGAAGAATCCACCCCTCCTCGTCATCTACCTAAGGGTTTGTGTTCAGTGCTTCGTAACGTTGCCGTGCTGCTTGCCGGCGGTGTGGGCTCCCGCGTGGGTCTCGACATCCCGAAGCAGCTCATCAAGATCGCTGGGATGCCGATCATGGAGCACACCCTCGGCGTGCTCGACCGCCACCCGCAGATCGACGAGATCATCATCCTGATGGCCCCCGGCCACCTCGACGCCGTGCACGCGATGACCCGCGACGGCCGCTACCCGAAGGTCTCCAAGATCCTCGAGGGCGCCGACACCCGCAACGAGACGACCAAGCTCGCCCTGGCCGCCCTCCCCGAGGGCGAGGACTGCAACGTACTCCTCCACGACGCCGTGCGCCCGCTGCTCAGCGAGGACGTGATCACCGACTGCTTCAAGGCGCTGGTGACCTACCAGGCCGTCGACGTGGCCATCCCGTCCGCGGACACGATCATCGAGCTCAACGACGACAACACCATCTCGCAGATCCCGGACCGCTCGCGGCTGCGCCGCGGCCAGACCCCGCAGGCCTTCCTCGCCTCGACGCTGAAGCGGGCCTACGAGATCGCCGACCAGGACCCGAAGTTCAAGGCGACCGACGACTGCAGCGTCGTGCTGAAGTACCTGCCCGACACCAAGATCTGGGTGGTCGACGGTCACGAGCAGAACATGAAGGTCACCGAGCCGATCGACGTCTACATCGCCGACAAGCTCTTCCAGCTCACCGCTCACCAGCAGTTCCCGCAGAAGGCGGAGGCCGACTACCGGGCCGCCCTCGAGGGCAAGAACATGGTGGTCTTCGGCGGCAGCTACGGCATCGGCGCCGACATCGCGGAGCTGGCCGAGTCCTACGGTGCCAACGTCGCCTCCTACAGCCGCTCGGCCACCAACACCGACGTCGCCAAGCGAGCCGACATCGTCGCCGCGGCGGCCGACGCCGGCAAGCGCTTCGGCTCGATCGACTTCGTGGTCAACACCGCTGGTGTGCTGCCGCGCGGCGAGCTCGCCACGGTCTCGGAGGAGACGATCTACAGCGCGACCGAGATCAACTACATCGCGCCGGTCCTGATCGCCCAGGAGTTCTTCCCCTACCTCGCCCGGGCGAAGGGCTCGCTGCTCTTCTTCACCTCGAGCTCCTACACCCGCGGTCGCCGCGGCTACGCGCTCTACTCCTCCGCGAAGGCGGCCACGGTCAACCTGACCCAGGCCCTCGCCGACGAGTGGGCCGACCAGGGCGTACGCGTCAACGCGATCAACCCCGAGCGCACCGGCACCCCGATGCGCACAAAGGCGTTCGGCCAGGAGCCTTCCCACACGCTGCTGGAGTCGAAGGCGGTCGCGCGGGCGTCGCTGGACACCCTGATCGCATCGAGCACCGGCCACGTCATCGACCTGCGCCGCATCGACCCGATCCAGGAGGCCCTGGACGCTGCGGCGGGGAACTGACCCGATGACCAGCGCCCCGACCGTCCCCGAGGACACCGCCCCCGCCTCCGCGCCTGCCCCCGAGCCGAAGAAGGCCGTACGCCGCTCCCGGCTCGGCGCGCTCGACGCGCTCCGCTTCATCGCGGCAGCCGTCGTCGTCGGCTACCACCTGACCGGCATCGCGACCCCTTACTGGGGCGTCGACCCCCGCGAGGTCTTCCCGACCCTCAACCACGTCACCCGCTACGGCTACCTCGGCGTGGAGCTCTTCTTCATCATCAGCGGCTTCGTGATCCTGATGACCGCGTGGGGTCGTGACCTGCCCCGTTTCGTCTCCTCCCGCGTCGCCCGGCTGTTCCCGGCCTACTGGGTCGCCGTCATCATCACGCTGATCCTCCAGGCGTACTGGAAGGGCGGCCGCGACCAGGGGTTCGTCGGCGGCCTGATCAACATGACGATGACGCAGGACGCCTGGGACGTACTCAGTGCCCAGGGTGCCTTCTGGACGCTCTGGATCGAGCTCAAGTTCTACCTGCTGATCGGCGTCTTCCTGCTCGTCGGGATCACCAAGCAGCGGGTGATCGCGGTCGTGTTCCTGTGGCCGCTGCTGGCCCAGATCGCCCGCGCGACCGACTCCGGCATGCTCAACTCGCTGCTCTTCGCCGAGTACGCCCCGTTCTTCGCGATGGGCATGGCGCTGTTCCTCATCTACCGGTTCGGCAACTCGTTCATCGCCTGGCTCGCGGTGGCCTACAACGTCATCCTGGGCATCCGCCAGGCGACGGAGTACGCCGACCGGGCCACGGAACTGGTCGGCGCCACCGTCTCGCCGGTGATCACCGGGTGGGCGATCGTGGGGTTCGCGGCGCTCGTCTGGCTGGTCTCGGCCGGCCCGCTGGGCCGGGTCGAGGCGCGCTTCCTGACGACGCTCGGGGCGCTGACCTACCCGCTCTACCTGATCCACGCGCAGTTCGCGTTCTGGGTCATCGACGAGTTCCACGGCCGCTACGACGAGTACGTCGTCCTGGCCGCTGCCATCTCGACCGCCCTCGTGCTGGCCATCGCGCTCCACTACCTCATCGAGCGCCGGCTCCACGACCCGGTCCGCGACGCCGTCTTGCGTGGTTTACGGGAGACTCCGCTCCAACAGCGCTAATGTCTCTCCATGCTGACTCGAGGCCGGCAGAATCGCGGCGCTGCGGTTCAGCCCCGACACATCAATCCCTCCCGCGTTCGTCTCCGTCAGGAGATGGCACGCTTCGCCAAGGGCACCAAGCGTGGCATGCGTGTCCTGGACGCCGGGGCAGGCCGCTCGCCCTACCGGAAGCTGTTCAAGCACGCCCAGTACGAGGCCGCTGACTTCGCCCAGCTGAGCTCGGCGTACGCGCCGCTGGACTACGTCTGCGACATCACCGACATCCCGGTCGATGACGGCCGCTTCGACCGGGTGATCTGCAACCAGGTCCTCGAGCACGTGCCCGAGCCGGAGAAGGCCATCGCCGAGCTCTTCCGCGTGCTCAAGCCGGGCGGCCGGATCTTCCTCTCCGCGCCCCTCTTCTTCGCCGAGCACCAGAAGCCGTACGACTTCTTCCGCTACACCCAGTTCTCGCTGCGGAAGATGTTCGAGGAGGCAGGCTTCGAGATCGCCAGGATGAACTGGCTCGAGGGCTACTTCGGGACGGTCGCCTACAGCTACCAGATGATGGCGAAGAATCTCCCCGCGAGCGTCGGCGAGCTCCGCGGGCGCGGTCTGCGCTGGAAGCTCGCCTACGTCGCGCCGATCGTGCTCCTCAACCGGAAGCTCGCGGTCCGGCTCAGCCGCCTCTACGCGCGGCTGGAGGTCTCCGGTCGCCGCTTCGAGCGCGGGATGCCGAAGAACTACGTCGTGGTCGCGCGCAAGCCCGACGACGGGACGCCACCAGCATTGAAGCAGCCCGAGGCCGAGACGAAGACCGGGACGAAGGCCGCCCCGACCATGGCAGAGCTCCAGGCCGAGGTCGAGAGACTGAGGATGGAGACCGTACGCACCCGGGAGTCCCTGCGCGACCCGCTGGTCGATCTCGCCCTTCCGGCCGAGGTCCGCACCGTCCTCGACGGTGTCCGTGCCGAGCACCTGACCTACCTCAAGCCCGAGAACCTGCAGGTGCTCGCCCGCCAGGTGCTGGACGCCGACATCCAGGACCGGCCCGGCCTGATCATCGAGACCGGCGCGGCGCTCGGGGGCTCCGCGATCGTGATGGCCGCGGCCAAGGACCCGAAGCGGCCGATGCGGGTCTACGACGTCTTCGGGATGATCCCGGAGCCGTCCGAGCGCGACGGCGACGACGTGCACAAGCGCTACCAGAAGATCGTCAGCGGCACGTCCAAGGGCATCGGCGGAGAGACCTACTACGGCTATCGCGACAACCTCTACGACGAGGTGAGCGACTCATTCACCCGGCACGGGATCTCTCCGGCCGAGCACAACGTCGAGCTGGTGCAGGGCCTGTTTCAGGACACGCTGAAGGTCGACGAGCCGGTCGCCTTCGCCCACCTCGACGGTGACTGGTACGAGTCGACGATGACGTGCTTGGAGCGGATCGCCCCCCACCTGGTCGTGGGGGGACGGATCGTGCTCGACGACTACTTCCACTACAGCGGGTGCCGCGACGCGGTCGACGAGTACTTCCAGGACCGTCCCGGCTTCCGGCTGGAGCGGCGTACGAAGCTGCACGTCGTACGTGTAGGAATACCCGGTTAACCGGTGAAACCTGCACTTCTCTGGCATTGCATTGCCTGAGAAGTGACGGGATACCCGGTTAACCGGGTATCCCCTCAGCTCGGACGATCAGCGTCGCTGCAGGTGAAGGACGTCGTTCGGACCGAACGACACCTCGAAGTTCGGGCGCACCTCGCGAGGCCGGCCGAGCTTGGTCTCCCAGTTCCAGTTGTGGACCGTGAACCGGAGCCGTAGGTCGAGGTTGCGCGCCTTGTCCGAGAACTCCTCGAAGACCTCCGCGAGGTCGAACCTGGAGGCGAGCCGGAACTCACCCCGGCCCTCGGGCGAGACCTCGAGCGGCAGCGCGGCCACCTCGCCGGTCTCGTTGCAGACGGCGTCGAGGGTGACGATGCGGTCCGCCATCACGCCCTTCGGCCATTCGCCCATCACGGTGAGCATGGCGTCGAAGCGGAGCGTACGAGAGTCACGGAAGGCGGCGGAGCTGGCCTGGGTGCGACCCAGCCGGCTGGCCGGACCCGGCAGCCGGGTCGCGACGCCCTCGGGCATCGGGCGCGCCCAGCCGAGGGCGTGGACGTCGAGCCGGGCGCGTGCCTTCTCGATCCGGCCCGGCCGCTGGGCGACGGCGCCCTCGAAGGCGACGCGCCAGTCGTCGAGGAAGGCGCGCCAGTCGTGCTTGCTCGCCTTCTCCAGGGCCTTGCGGGACATCTCGGCCACCTTCTCGGGGGCGTCGATCATCTGGATGCAGCGCTCGGCGACCGCGTCCACGTCCTCGGCCTCCACGATGAAGCCGTCGACACCGTCGGTGATCTGCTCACGCGGACCGTAGTTGATGTCGTAGCTGATCACCGGGCAGCCGAAGGAGAGCGATTCGAGGGTTGCCAGCGGGTAGCCCTCGTTGACGCTGGTCATGATGAACCCGGTGGCGTGCAGCAGCGCTTCCTTGGCTCGCGGGTCGTGACCCATGAGCTGGACGTTCTTGCCGACGTCGAGCGTCTCGATCAGGTCGGCGAGCGGCTTGTAGAGCTTGCCGTCACCGTAGATCTGGAACTTGGCCTCCGGCCGCTTCTCGATCACCTTCGCGAAGGCCCTGATGGCGTGCTCGAGGCGCTTCTGCGGCTCGAGCCGGGCGACGGTGACGAACGTCGCCGGCTCCCGGTCGGGCATCGTCTCGGGCAGCTCCGGCAGCTCGACCGGGTTGGGCACCACGAACCGGTGCGAGGTCGAGCCGTAGCGCATCGCGATGTGCTCGGACTGACGGTGGGTCAGGTTCACCAGCGCGTCGTACTCGTGGATGTTGTCGAGCAGCGGGGCGTACTTGCCCGAGAGCTGGGAGTTCCAGCGACGCTCCTTCACGACATGGTTGTTGTGCATGAGGTGGAGGAAGTAGAAGCGGTCGTCCTGGCGGGGCATGACGTCACGCAGCGCGAACCGGGAGTCGGTCACGAAGAAGACCCGCTCGGCGTCGCCGGCGAGCAGCTCGAGCCAGTGCCACAGCCAGCCGCCGATGGTCTCCCACGATCGGATCGGACGCCCCTCGGCGTCGGTGAGGATGTAGGGCACCCGGGACGCGGCCGGGGCACCCGGACCCGGCGCCCGGAGGTAGATCGACCCGTCGGCGCGACGGTAGTCACGCGCCAGGTCCTTCCCCGACTGCGAGTGGGCGGTGTAGTAGACGGTGCCGTCGGGGTGGAGTACGTCCGAGGTGGTCGTGCCGGCGACCTCGCCCAGCCGACCACCGAGCGCGGCCACGGACTCGTCCGGCGCGTCGGTGGGGGTGTTCAGCCGGTACCACTCGTAGAGGTTGAGGAGGTCCATGCCCTCGACCAGCTGGCCCGAGTCGCGCAGCACCTCGCGCACCTCGTCGTAGACGGGCTTCGACTCGGTCGTCAGCAGCGTGGTCGGGATCCCGGTGTGCTGCGTGATCAGGCGGTTGCGCATGATCATCGCCCGCGTCTGACCGCCGAACTTGGTCGCGATCTCGTTGCACATCGTGAGGTAGCGGCCCTCGGGGAACGCGACCTGCTCGTGGGGGTTGGGGATCGGCATGCGCAGAGATTAGTCGGCGTCTTTGGGGATTGCCGATTCTTCGGGCAGGATATCCGGCCTGGATCATAGGGGGAAACGTGTGAACGGACCGCGAACATCGCGGCTCCGCCCGACGACACTGCGTCGAACCATCAATGAAGGAGTCCCATGGCCAGCCCAGCTCGACGACTCGCTCGCCAGCTGCTTCCCGAGCGCCTGCGTCAGAGCCTGACCGCTCGCGTCCCGTCCATCTCGGAGGGTGCGCCACAGGACTCTAAGCCGGCGCCGATCTCCATCGAGGTCGAGCCGCTCGTCGTCGCCGCTGATCTCGACGGTGCGGTCAACGCAGCCGGCGGCGGCTTCTACGAGCGCGCCTGGGCCCTCTTCCAGGGCATCCCGGTCGAGGAGTGGGCCGCCAAGGCCGCCGACGAGTACGTCATGTCCGGCCTCCACGTCGACCCCGACGCGACCCGTGCGACCCTGCGCGAGCTCGCCGAGTCCGGTGCGTCGTACGTCCCGGGGCGGGCGTGGCTCGCGATGACCAGCCGCGTCTTCGGCTTCGGCGACCAGGAGCTGGCCCGCAGCCTCTACGCCCGGCTCGACGAGGCCGTCGGCGACGGCACCAACGGCGACACCAAGTGGGTCGTAGAGAGCCGTGACTGGCTGCGCCCGTGGGTGGCCGCCGACAACGACGAGCCCGACGCCCCGGCCGCGCCGGAGGGCACCGTCTCCTACGCCGTCGTCGACTACGGCCACCCCGGCCGCTCCCGCGCCTCGGCCAACATCGGCGACCACGTCCAGACGGTCGCCTCGCTCGGTCACGTGGTCCGCCACAAGGACCTGGAGTTCACCGGCGAGTCCGAGCTCGACGACCTGGCCAACCGGCTGCGCGAGCGGGTCCGCCCCGAGCGCGTCCGCGAGGGCCTGTCCGCCAAGGTCCAGCTGATGACCCTCCAGCGCGACGCGTCGATGTACCAGCCCGTCCCGAAGGACACCTGGATGCTCGGCTTCGGGTGGTACATGCACCCGATCTTCGAGATGCGCTACGGGATGCCGTTCCACAAGAACCTGCGCCCGATCTTCGTCTCGTTCCACTGCAGCACCCGCGCCATGATGACCGACGAGACGATCGAGTACCTCAAGAAGTACGCCCCGATCGGCTGCCGCGACTGGACGACCGTCGACATCCTGCTCTCCGTCGGTGTGCCCGCCTTCTTCTCGGGCTGCCTCACCACCACGGTCTCGACCGTCTTCCCCGACGCGGACGAGCTGCCCGGTCCCGACGCGCCCGTCGGCTACGTCGACGTCTTCGACGGCAGCATCCCCGAGGGCGCCCCGACCTACGCCCAGGGCGGCCTCGACGAGGTCCGCTTCCGGCCGTTCGTGCAGAACATCGACGACGCGATCACGATGCTCGAGGGCTACCGTCGCGACCACCGCAAGCTGGTCACCAGCCGCCTGCACTGCTACCTGCCCGGTCGCAGCATCGGCATCGACATCGACTTCCGCCCGAAGAACCTCTCCGACCCGCGCTTCGCCGGCCTCAACCCGCTCACCCCCGCCGAGTTCGACGGCATCCGGGAGAGCATGAACGACCGGCTCGAGACGATCCTCACCAAGATCTTCTCCGGCGCCAGCGTCGAGGAGGTCTACACGCAGTGGCGCGAGATGAACGCCGCCGACGTCGAGATCGCCCGTCAGCGCCGGGCCGGTGCCCGCAAGGTGGGCGATCTGGTCAGCTCGATCGCCGATGACGTACGCAGCAACACGGTCAGCACCCCGGAGCAGGTCCCGGCCGACGCGATCCACGTCGCCGTCTCGGCCCGCCCGAAGCAGCGCCCGAAGTTGCGCCGGCTGATCAAGTCCATCGCCGCCTACTCGTCCCGTCCGGTCCACCTGTGGGTCCAGACCGGTGGCACCGACCTGCGGCTCGACGAGCTCGCCCGGCCGGGGATCACGCTCAGCGCGCTGGACGTGTCCGGCTTCGACGGCATCAAGCAGCCCGACGGCAGCACGCTCCCGATCGGCCAGGTCGAGCGGCTCGTGGTCGCCGACCTGCTCCCCGACGTCGACAAGCTCGTCATCCTCCCGGTATCCGCTGTGCTGACCGAGGACATCGCCGGACTGGCCGACACCGACCTGGAGGGCAACCTGCTGGCTGCCTCCGACGTCGTCGGCACCCGCGCGGTCAGCGGCTTCCAGCAGATCCACGCCGCCGCCAACAAGCAGGCCGAGCGCACCACCGAGGCGGCCGAGCTGCGCCGGGACGGCCACCAGCGGCACGCCTTCGACTTCGACGCCTTCGACATCGACGTGCTCGTCCTCGACGCCGCTCAGTGGCGCGAGAAGGACCTGCTCACCTCGCTGGCGCCGTACGTCGAGACGTACGGGATGACCTACCGCAACGTGGTCCTCCTCGAGGTCGGCCCGCACCGCGTGGTCCTGCCGGAGCGCTGGAACGCGATCCCCGGCAAGACCTCGGTGGCCAAGCCGGCTCTCGCCCGGCTGCCGTGACCCTGGCCTGAGGCCGTAGCAAGCAGCGATGGCGCGCCCCCGCAAGGGGACGCGCCATCGCTGCTTTGGTGACCGTCAGGGCTTGTCGAAGCTGGGCTTGTCGAAGAAGGCCTCGACGACCCGCTCGGTCGCCTTGCCGTCCTGGGTGTACTGGTACTTGGCGTTGAACTCGGCGATCCGGTCGCGGTGCTCGGCCTCGAGCCGGTCCAGGTCGGACAGGGCCGCGACGACCTCCTCGGCGGTGTCGAGCATCGGCCCGGGGGCGGTGTCGGCGTAGTCGTAGAGGAAGCCGCGGATGCCGCCGGTGTAGTCGGACAGGTCGGGCACCAGGAACACCATCGGCCGGCCGGTGAGGGCGAAGTCGAAGCGCAGGCTCGAGTAGTCGAGCACCGCCGCGTCGGAGGCCAGGATCAGGTCGTTGATCTCCGGGTAGTCGGTGACGTCGATGATCCGGGCGGTGCGCTCGCTGCGCTCGCTGCCCTTGGAGTTGAACCGGTGACCGCGCAGCAGGATGACGTACTCGTCCCCGAGGGCCTCGCTGGCCGCGACCACGTCGAGGTGCTCGACCATCTTCGCCGAGCGGTAGTTGAGCGCCAGGTGGTCACGCCAGGTGGGGGCGTAGAGGACCACCTTCTGGTGGGAGCCGATGCCGAGCAGGTTGCGCGTACGCTCGCGGTCCTCCGCCGCCGACGGGAGCACCAGCGCGTCGTCGCGCGGGTAGCCCTCGCTGTGGATCGGGCCGTCGTAGGCGTACTCCTCGCGGTAGTAGCGGTCCATCTCCGGCGTCGGGGTCAGGATCAGGTCCCACCCGGCGGTCGTGCGATCGAGCTCGGCGTCGCAGCGCAGCGGCGAGAACATCTTCGCGCGCCACATCCGCAGGCCCATCGACTTGGCGGGGTAGCCGTGGAAGGTCTGCAGGAACCGCTGCCCCTCCCGCTTGCGCCACCAGCGGTCGAAGTCGATGTTCTGGACGAGGTACTTCGCGGTGCCGATGACCCGATACCACTCCGGGCTCTGCAGCACGACCGGGATGCCGCCCTCGGGGACCCGGGAGGCGTGGTCGGCGACGCCCCAGTAGAGGGTGAGGTCGGGCCGGGTGCGCCGCAGGTGCTCGTGGATCGCGAGCTGGGAGTCGGTGGCGGTCGAGCCGGCGTAGGTCGAGAGATAGACCGCGGACTCGTCGAGCGGCTCCTCGGCCGCCAGCACGCGCTCGCGGGCGAGGTTGTGGGCGTAGCTGCCGGCGTGGTCGACGGGGATCGGCGGCTGCAGGGTGACTCCCGGGCCGTTGCCGTTGACCGGACGCAGCCGGACCTCGTCACTGGTCTGGAACTCGGCCTGGTGCTCGAGGAACGCGGTGGTGTGGCGTACGTTGCCGCGGCGCTTGGCTCCGCAGGTGAGCTGGAACTGGTAGACGCCGCTGGGCAGGACGGACTCGCCCAGACCCCACTCGTCCCAGCGCAGCGTGAAGACGACCTCGAACTCGGCGGCAGCGGTGTCGATCTTGACGGTCTCGCTGTGGCGCGATCCGGCGAGGGTCAGTCGGGCGTGCTTCGGGATCGAGCTGAGCCACTCGCCCCGCACCGTGATCTGGCCGTCGCCGAGCTCGACGCGGTCGATCGCGACGGTGTCGGCCACCTCGATGATCTGGGCGTAGCCCCGGCCGTCTCGCGAGGCCAGCACGCTGCCTCCGCGTTCGCCGGTCCACGGCGAGCCGATCGGGTCGGTCCAGACGATCCGGCCCGAGGACCCGTCCTGGAGGGTGTCCAGCCGCCAGGCGGCGGGCGCCCCGGGCTCGACGGCACCGTGGGCAGGGAGGCTGAGGGTGACCTTGCCGTCCTTGACGGGCGCCTCGACGCGTACGCCGCCACCGATGGCCCGCACGGCCTGCGGCAGCTCGCCGGCGAGGGTCAGGGACACGGTTCGGCCATCGACCTCCGCCTTCGCCAGGGAGGTCGCCGTCGTCGGGACGGCGCGGAAGCTGAGCTGATCGAGGTAGCGATCGCAGGCCACCGACAGGCCGGCGGAGGTGTGGACCCGCGGCCGGTAGCGCGTCGCCAGGTTGCCCGCCGGGCCGCGGGTGTCGATCTGGACCTCGCTGGTGGTGCGGACGACGCCGTCGACGCCGACGGTGACCTCGAGGTGCCAGCGCCCGGCGGTGAGCCGGGTCAGGTCGATCTCGGTGCGGCACCCGCCGGGGCGGTAGTCCTGGTACTTGTGACCGATGGTCATGTTGGCCTGCGGGTCGCGCCACGGCGTGACGGTCAGGTCGATCGGGTCGGGCAGCGCCGTGTCAGGATCGCTCGCGACGCCGTCCTCGTCGGCGGTGCTGACGAAGTCCGGCACCAGGCGGGCGGTGAAGAACGGGGTCGTCTCGGCGAGGTCGACGAGCTCGATCCGCGCCACCAGGTCGACGACGACCCGGTCGGAGTCGAGCGGGCGTACGTCCCGCACCAGCACCCGCGCCGGCGTCTCGTGCTCGTTGAGCGTGGTCACGGCCTCGGGCAGGGCTGTGTCGGGAAAGATCCCGCGCACCTGGCCGCCGACGACCCGGGTGCGCAGGTTGCCGCGCTCGAACCAGCGCGACGCGACGAACGCGGTCAGCTCCTCGCGCCGGTCGGCGATGAGGTAGGTCAGCCGAGCCCGCACCTCGACCGGGAGCTTGAGCCACACCTCCGGAGAGACGTCGCTCTCGATCTCGACGACGAGGTCGCGCAGGGCGGTCCACTGCTCGGCGCTCATTCGCTCGACGTCGCCGAGGATGGTGTTGGCGCGGCCGGCGAGCCCGCCGAGCGCCCAGTGGTCGCGCAGGTCGGAGGCCAGCTCGCCGATCGCGATCCAGGTGGAGCGGGTCTGCGCGATCCACTCCTCCATCCCGAGGGTCTGGTCGTGGAGCTGCTCGACCGGGGTGCCATCGGCGCGGTCCATGTCGACGCACACCGGCGCCGTGACCACGTCGAAGCGGTTGGCCTTCAGGTAGCCGTCGAAGCCGACCGCGTCGGCGCCGCCGCGGCCGCCGAAGCTGAAGCCGTGCCGCCGCCAGAACGAGGTGCGGAAGAGCCGGTTGCTCACCCCGACATCGCTCAGTGCCACCGGGAACTCGTCGAGGGTGAGGCCGGAGCGGTTCTCGGCGTGCACGAGGTCGTAGGCCGGCACCACCGGCGGGGAGAGGCGCTGGCGGCTCTCGATGCGACCGACCGCGAGATCGGACCCGCTCTCCTCCAGGGAGGTCACCAGCGTACGCATCGCGTTCTGGGTGAGGAGGTCGGCGGCGAGCAGGAAGCAGACGTAGGAACCGCGCGCGGCACGACCACCACGGTCGCGGGCCTCGGCTTGGGTCGCGGAGCTGTCCAGCAGCCGCAGGCGGTAGTCGTCGGGGAGGTCGGCGAGGATCTGGTCGCTCACCACGCTGGCCTCGCCATAGGGCGCGATGAGGATCTCGAGGGTCGTGTGTGTCTGCTCGCGCACGGAGAGCAGCGACTCGGCCAGATACTGCTTGTCCTGGTCGGTCACCGTGACCACGACCGAGACGAGCGGGCCGCGCTCGTGGCCGAGAACGCGATGCCCGGCGTCACGAGCCAGTCGACGGACACCCTGAGGCATCCTTCGTTCGGCGCGACGCAAGACGTCGACGATTCCCTGACCCATGCACATTCCCTCTCGGTCCGAGGGCGTCCCGGATGACGCGCCCGCGAATCTGATCGAACTCAGAGGTTACAGGCGAACGAACAGTCTCCCGCACTCCGGCCGATACCCCTCCGGGAACCTTCGCGGTGGAGTGTGCCGATCGACACCACGATGTCGCCCGGCAGACGTACGGTGCTCAGGGACACCGCCGCACCGGGTCTGCCGCCCCGGTCAGGGTCGTCGGCCATCAGGTCCACGATATCGGCGACGCCGCGGCCGGTGAGCTTCACGACGCACTCCGCCCGGGTCCATCGCTCCCAGAACCCGTCGGTGCCGAACCGCTTCGCGAGGGCTGCCGGGACCGTACGCTCCACCTCGGCGTCTACCGCCACCGGGACGTCGTAGGAGCCCGCCCAGGCGACCACCCGCCCGTCGTGGAGGTGGCTGCGGGCGTGATAGCCGGCGAGCTCGGCATCGCTGCCGACGCGGAGCCGGGACATCAGATCGAGCCGCCTCCGTCGATGACGATCGCCTGACCGTTGATGTTGGTCTGCTCGAGCAGCAGCATCCGTACGGTCGGCACGACGTCCTCGGGTGTGGTCATCGCACCCGACGGCGTACGCCGTGCGATCGACTCGAGCTGGTTCGCACCGAGCACCGCGGACATCTCGGAGGCGAAGAACCCGGGAGCGACCGAGTTGACCAGCACCCGGCCACCGAGCTCACGGGCCAGCGAGCGGGTCGCCGCGTCGAGGCCTCCCTTGGTGGCCGAGTAGGCCACCAGGCCCTGGTAGCCGCGCTGGCCACAGATCGAGGTCACGTTGACGACCCGGCCCTTCAGGCCCTTGCCGATCAGGCGCCGCAGCACGAACCGGGTCAGCACCAGGGGCGCGGTCAGGTTGGTCTCGATGATCTGCGCGATCCGGTCCGACGAGGTGTGCACGTGCAGCGAGTCCTGCCCGATCGCGGCGTTGTTGACCAGGCCGTCGATGACGCCGAGCCTGGCCTCGACCTCCTTGACGAACGTCTGGGCCGCCTTCTCGTCGGTCACATCGACGGAGCCGACGTGGGTGTCCTCGGGGTACTTCGAGGCCAGCGCCTCGAGCTCGGGGGTCACCGTGCGTGCGAAGGCCGCGACCTTCACCCCGCGCTCGAGCAGGTCGGTGACGATGGCGAGACCGAGGCCGCGCGAAGCGCCGGAGACCAGCACCACGGAGGAGGGCGGGATGGGTTCGAAGTCAGACATCGCTCTTCAGGGTCTCCTTGGCCGGGATCTCGGCAAGCATCTTGATGCGTCGCGGCACGGCGTACTCGGGCAGCCGCTCGGCGGCCCAACGGGTCAGGTCGTCGGCGGTCACGCCCGAGTCCTGGTCGGCGACCACGTCGGCGACGACCATCGTGCCGACCAGAGGTGCCTTCCGGCCGCGTACGGCCGCCCAGGCGATCGCGGGGTGGGACTGCAGCAGGTCGCGGACGGCACCGGCCGACACCTTGGAGCCGCCCACGTTGAGCTCGTCGCGGTCCAGGCGACCGGTGACCAGGACCCGGCCGTCCTCGATGCGGACGGCATCACCGGTGCGTACGGCGCCGGCCAGCTCCGCGCCCGAGGCGTCGGTGCCGTGGTGCGGCGAGGTGATCACCAGCTCGCCGTCGACCACAGACAGCCGCGGGCGACCGGGGACGTCGCGGTCGAGCCACTCCACCGGAAACCCGGCCCGGCCGTCGTGGACGACGATCGAGGCGCCGACCTCGGAGGAGGCGTAGATCCAGGAGACGCGCGCGTCCGGGAAGGCCTCGCCGAGCTGCGTCAGCACCGCCTGGTCGACCGGTTCACCACCGAGCGTGACCTGCTCGAGCGGCAGCTTCTGCAGCTCGGCACCGTGGCGCATCAACGTACGCCGCCAGAACGTCGGGGTCCCGGAGACGGCGGTGACGCCGTGCTCGAGCGCCGGCGCCACCCAGTCGTCCAGGTCGGCGGGGTCGACGAGCACCAGGTCCTGACCGGGCACGCCCAGGCCGAGGGTGACCACCTGCCACCACGCGTAGGTGCCGGGCGAGTAGGGGCACAGCCAGGTGCGCGGAGCCAGCTCGCCGGTCACCGTCGAGAGCGACTCCAGGGTGTGACCGACCCGCTTGGGCCGGCCGGTCGACCCGGACGTGAGCAACCAGACCCGGCCGTCCTCGGCGGCACGGGGATCGGTCGCGGCCTGCACGCCGTCGCCGGCGACGAGGTCGAAACCGGCCCCGCGCAGCTCCGCGGCGAGGGCCTCGTCGAGCCGTCCGGCGGCGACGACGAGCAGCTCGCCGCCGTCCTTCAGACCGGCGACCGCCGGCAGCGCATCGACGCTGTGCTCCACCACGCGGGCCGTCGGCACCGACCGTGGCGCGGCCTGCTGCTGGGCGAGCTCCCCCCAGGTCGCTCGCTTCCCCGTCCGGGCATCGACGACGAGGTTGTCGGCGATCACTGCCCCTGGATCTCCACGAGCAGGTCCAGCACGTCACCGATCGTCTCGATCGAGCGAAGTCCGGCCGCCTCGAAGTTGAGCTCGTCGCCGATCTCGTCCTCGACCCGGAGCGCGAGCTCGGAGAAGTCGAGGGAGCGGAAGCCGATGTCGGCCAGCTTCGCGGTGTCGTCAGCGGGCAGGGTCTTTCCCTGCACGGCCAGCACCTCGCCCATGAGCTTGCGGACCGCCGGTCGGTCAAGAGTCTCCATGGCCTCGGACCATATAACGTGAGGGCGCATCCCATGACGTCCGAGGAGACCGATGTTACGACCGGCGACCGACGCCGACCTGCCGAGCATGCTGGCGTGGCGCAACCAGGAGGCGAACCGGTCGGTGAGCATCAACCAGCATCTGATCACCGCCGATGAGCACGCCGCCTGGTGGTCCCGGGTCGCCCAGGATCCGGCCCGGCGGGTGCTGATGTTCGAGTACGCCGACCGCCCCCTCGGCGTGGTGACCTTCTTCGACCACGATCCCGTCGCCCGGTCGGCCTCCTGGGGGTTCTACCTCGACCATGACGGCACCACCGCCGACGGCACCGCGCTGCTGGCGTGGACCAAGGTGATGCGCGAGGCCGTGGCGTACGCCTTCGCTCCCGAGCCCGACGGGCTCGACATCGACCTCCTCGAGGGCGAGGTGCTCCCCCACAACGAATCCGTACGCGCCATGAACCGCCGGCTCGGATTCACCGAGGGCGAGCCCTACGAGCAGACCACTGACGACGGCGTGGTGACCGCCATCCCGGTCAGCCTGCACCGCGACGACCGACCGACCCGACGTTCCGGCAAGGAGCAGTGATGACCGACCACGAGATCACCGTCGGGGACCGCACGATCGGTCCCTGCCACGAGCCGTTCGTGATCGCGGAGATGTCCGGCAACCACGGTGGTGACCTGGAGCGGGCGCTCGACATCGTGCGCGCCGCGGGCGAGGCCGGCGCGCACGCGCTCAAGATCCAGACCTACACCGCCGACACCATCACCCTGGACGTCGACACCCCCGCCTTCCGGCTCTCGGCCGACCACCCGCTGTGGCCCAACCGCCGACTTCACGAGCTCTACGAGGAGGCGCACACGCCGTGGGAGTGGCACGAGCCGATCTTCTCGCTGGCCGGCGAGCTCGGGATGGTGCCGTTCAGCGCCGCGTTCGACCCGACTGCGGTCGACTTCCTGGTCGGGCTCGGCGTCCCGATGCTGAAGTCGGCCTCCTCCGAGATCACCGACCTGCCGCTGGTCCGCGCGATCGCCGAGACCGGGCTGCCGATGATCATCTCCGCCGGCACCGCGACGCTCGCCGAGATCGATGCGGCGGTGCGTACGGCACGAGCGACCGGCAACGACGACCTCGTCGTGCTGGCGTGCACCGCGTCCTACCCGGCTCCTCCGGAGGCCTCCAACCTCCGCGGGATCCCGGTGCTTCGTGACGGGCTCGACGTCGCCGTCGGCCTCTCCGACCACACGCTCGGCATCGGCGCCTCGGTCGCCGCCGTCGCCCTCGGCGCCTGCGTGATCGAGAAGCACATCACGCTCTCGCGCGCGGACGGCGCCGTCGACTCCGACTTCTCCCTCGAGCCGCACGAGTTCGCCTCGCTCGTCAGCGAGACCAAGATCGCCTGGCAGGCGCTCGGCGAGGCCCGGATCGGCCCGAAGTCGGCCGAGCGTGAGGGCCTGCGATTCCGCCGCTCGCTCTTCATCACCCGCGACGTGCGTGCCGGGGAGAAGGTCGGACCGGACAACGTACGCTCCGTCCGCCCCGCCGACGGGCTGCCGCCGGGTGACGTCGACATCGTCTTCGGCCGCACCTTCACCCAGGACGCCCCGGCCGGCACACCGCTCAGCTGGGACCTCGTCTAGATCTGATCGCGGTCGAGGGCGAGGAACGCGTCGGCGACGCGCTCCGCCCCTCGGCCGTCGACCATGGCCCAGCAGGCGGAGCGCAGCCTCTCCCGCAGACGTACGTCGCCCAGCAGGTCACGCATCCGGGCCACGGCGTCGGCGGAGTCGCCGTCGAGCTCGGCCAGGGTGGCGATCCCGACGGCCAGCCGGTCCTGGTCCATCCGGGCGTACGCGTCCTTCTGGTTGTCGGCGACGCAGACGAACCCGACCGCCGCACCGAGGCAGAAGAGCTCCCAGGCCGAGGTGCCGGCGGCGCTGAGCACCACGTCAGCGTCGGCGACGAGCTCGGCCAGGGTGTCGGTCGGCCCGATCACGTGGACGGCCTGGCCCGGCGCGAGCTCGATGCCGGCGATCTCGGCGGCCAGCTCCGGGGTGGCGGCGATGGCGGTCAGCTCCACGGCGATCCCTGCTCGCGCGACCAGGCGCACGACGCGTGGCGCCACCCCGAAGGCGTCGGTTCCGCCGAAGAAGGCCAGCACTCGCAGCGGCGCGTGCTCGTCGGCGGCGGCCTTGGGCGCGCTCGGACGTTGCCGGACGATCTCACGCCGCTGCTGGGCGTAGCCGAGCCCGCCGAGATGCCTGGATCCCTCGGGGAGTGCCCAGGTGGCGGCCTCCGCGCCGAGGTTCTGGTCCAGGTAGAGGTCGGCGACCCGTCCGCGCGGATCACCGTCGGTGAGCGCGAGCAGCGGCCAGCGATCCCGGATGTCGGTGTAGACCGCGGCCGGGAGGAGATAGGAGTCCACGACCACCGACGACGGCTCGAGGCGGGTGAGAACGTCGCGGACGTCGCCCGGTTCCGGCGACGCGATCTCGATCCCCCGGCGCCGCACCTGCTCCGCTGCCCACGGCACCCGGTCCAGCTCCGCGACCATCACGACACGTACGCCTCGGGCGACGAGCTCCTCCCCGAGAGCCAGGCAGCGCATGACGTGCCCGATCCCGACATCGGGACCGGCATCGCACACCATGGCCACGCACAGACCTTCGGCCTCGACCGATCCCACGGACATGTATGCGCAACCTCTCGGATTCGTCCGTTTCGGCGGACGGCACGGCATGTGTCACCTTTTGCGCGCCGTGTCGTTGGCGCACCAGTGAGGCCCAGAGTAGAGAGCATCCCTGTGACCGTGCCCAATTCGGACGTTCAAGAGTCCGACGCCCCGATCAACCATCCTCTCGATGGCGCCAGCATCCTGGTCACCGGCGGGACCGGCTCGTTCGGGAAGGCGTTCATCCGCCACCTCCTGGACACCTTCAACCCGCGCCGCGTGATCGTCTTCTCGCGCGATGAGCTGAAGCAGTACGAGTGCCGCCAGCTGTTCGGCAACGACCCGAGGCTCCGCTGGTTCATCGGGGACATCCGCGACCGCGACCGCCTGCACCGGGCGCTCCACGGCGTCGACTACGTCGTCCACGCCGCTGCGCTCAAGCAGGTCGACACCGGTGAGTACAACCCCTTCGAGTTCATCAAGACCAACGTCCTGGGTTCGCAGAACGTCGTCGAGGCCTCGATCGACGCCGGTGTCAAGAAGGTCGTCGCCCTCTCGACGGACAAAGCCTCGTCGCCGATCAACCTCTACGGCGCGACCAAGCTGACGGCCGACAAGATCTTCATCCTCGGCAACAACTACGCCTCCTCCTACGAGACCCGGTTCTCCGTGGTGCGCTACGGCAACGTGACCGGCTCGCGCGGTTCGATCATCCCGAAGTGGAAGGCGATGGCCGAGCGAGGCGAGGCGCTCGGAATCACCGACATGCGGTGCACCCGGTTCCTGATCACGCTGCCGCAGGCGGTGCAGATGGTGCTCGACACCTTCGAGATCATGCAGGGCGGCGAGCTGCTCGTCCCCCACATCCCCTCCCACAAGGTCGTCGACCTGGCGGAGGCGGTCGCGCCGGGAGCGAAGCTCGTCGACATCGGGCTCCGCCCCGGCGAGAAGCTCCACGAGGAGATGATCAGCCCGGAGGAGGGCCGCCGCGCGGTGAGCATCCGCGACGGGAAGTACTACGTGATCGAGCCCGAGAACCCGCAGTGGGGCTACAAGCCGATCATGGACGCCGTACCGGTCCCCGACGGCTTCCACTGCGCCTCGGACAAGAACGACATCTGGTACGACGCCGAGGACCTCCGCAAGGTTCTGGAGTCGGGGATCTGAGCATGCTGCCCTACGGCCGCCAGTCGGTCTCCGAGGAGGACATCGAGGCAGTCACGGCGATCCTGCGTGGCGACTGGCTCACCACCGGGCCGACCGTCGCCGCATTCGAGCAGGCGCTCTCCGATCTGGTCGGTGGGCACCGGGCGGTCTCGTGCACCTCCGGCACCGCTGCCCTCCACATCGCCTACGCCGCTGCCGGGGTGGGTGCCGGTGACGAGGTCGTCACCACGCCGATGACGTTCGTCGCGACCGCGTCGGGGGCCTCGCTGCTCGGCGCGAAGGTCGTCTTCGCCGACGTCGAGGAGGACACCGCCCTCCTCGACCCGGCCGCCGTCGACGCCGTCGTCACCGACCGCACCAAGGTGATCGCCGCCGTCGACTACGCGGGCCACCCGGCCGACTACGCCGCGCTGCAGCCGATCGCCGACCGGGTCGGCGCGCTGACCCTCGGGGATGCCGCCCATTCGATCGGTGGTTCATCCGGCGGGCGCCCGGTCGGAGACCTCGCCGACCTGACCACGCTCTCGTTCTTCCCGACCAAGAACCTCACCACCGCCGAGGGTGGCGCCGTCGTCGCCAAGGACGCCGCCATCGCGCAGCGGGCCCACGAGTTCCACTTCGTGGGGCTGATGCGTGACGCCGACCGGTTTCGGATCAAGGACGAGGGGCCGTGGCACCAGGAGGTACACGAGTTCGGGCTCAACTACCGGCTCACCGACCTGCAGTGCGCCTTCGGGCTCTCCCAGCTCACGAGGCTGGCCGGGTTCAAGCAGCGCCGCGCGGAGATCACCGCTCGCTACAACGCCGCGCTCGCCGGCATCGACGGGCTGCGCCTGCCGGTCCAGCGCGAGGGCGTCGATCCGGCCTGGCACCTCTATCCGGTGCGCATCCTCGAGGACCGTCGGCGCGAGGTGTTCGAGAAGATGCGGGCGGCCGGCATCGGCGTACAGGTCAACTACATCCCGGTCTACTGGCACCCGGTCTATGCGGATCTGGGCTACCAGCGCGGGATGTGCCCGAACGCGGAGGCGTTCTACGCCGAGGAGCTCTCCCTGCCGCTGTACCCCGACCTGACCGACGACCAGGTCGACCAGGTCGTCGAGACGCTGATCGGAACCCTGTGAAGGCCGCGGTCATCACCCAGGCACGCATGACCAGCACCCGTCTCCCGGGCAAGGTGCTTCGGGAGGCGGCGGGCATCACCATGCTCGAGCACCACCTCACCCGGCTCACCGCGGCCGGGCTCCCGGTGATCGTCGCGACGACCACCAACGTCGACGACGACCCGGTCGCCGTCCTGGCCGACAAGCTCGGCGCCGGCGTCGTCCGCGGGAGCGAGCCCGACGTGCTGTCGCGCTTCGCGCTGGCGGTGCGGGAGTTCGAGCCCGACGTCGTCGTCCGGGTGACCAGCGACTGCCCCCTGATCGACGGCGAGGTCGTACGCCGCGGCATCGACGACTGGGTCGCCGCCGACGATCCCGCGCTCTATGCCAGCAACGCCCTGGAGCGCACCTACCCGCGAGGGCTCGACTTCGAGGTCTTCTCCGCGGCGGCGCTGCTGGAGGCCGACCGGCTCGCGACCGAGACGCCCCACCGCGAGCACGTCACCCCGTGGCTCTACACCGACCACACCCGGCCCAAGCTCAACCTGCCGTGGGAGCGGGACGCCTCGGCGTACCGGATCACTCTCGACACCCCCGAGGACCTGCGGCTCCTGCAGATCCTCATCGAGGACCACGACGCGCATCGCCTCGACACCCGTGGCCTCGTCTCCCTCCTGGAGGCCCATCCCGAGCTGGTCGAGATCAACGCCCAGATCGAGCAGAAGAAGCTCGGCCAATAAGCCCCTGCCGGTAAGATTCGAGCCACGCGGGACGTCGCGCCGCACCCCATTCCAGCAGCGACACTTGGAGCGTTGCATGCAGAAGACTCTGATCGTCCATTCCGGCACTTTCAAGACCGGGAGCACGGCGATCCAGACCTTCCTTGCCCGCGCCAGCCGCGAGGGGAAGCTCCCTCCGGAGATCGCCTATCCCACGATCGGCCGAGGCACGCACAGCGTGCAGCACCAGAACCTCTACTCCCAGCTCCTCGGCGAGGTGCTCTTCACGCCCGCCCTCGGCACCTGGGAGCAGCTCGTCGAGTCGATCGCCTCGGGCACCGCGGAGACCACGGTGATCTCGTGCGAGTCGTTCTCGCTGCTCAAGCCCGAGCACATCAGCGCGATCGGCGAGTACGCGCGCCAGGCGGGCGCGAAGGTCCGTTGGGTCCACTACGTCCGCGATCAGGCCACGTTCTACAACGCCTTCTACGTCGAGCGGCTGATGGTGATGAGGCCGGAGCACGCCGAGCTGGTCGATCTCCCCTTCGAGGAGTTCCGCGAGTGGTCACCGCTCGACATGAGCTTCCTGCGCTACGGAGAGTTCGCGGACACCATCACCACTGCCATCCCGGACGTCGACCTGCGGCTTCGCCCCTTCATCCGCAAGGAGCTGCGCCACGGGAACGCGGTCGCGGACTTCCTCAGCACGTGCGAGCTCCCGATCCAGGGCGAGGGGGCGGGGTCGAGCAACGTCGGATCCGGCTGGCGGACCGTCGAGACCGCGCGGCACCTGGCTCCGATCGTGGCAGCCGCACCGATGCGTGGCCGGCTCCGAGGCGCCGACTCCTGGAAGGCCACTCGCCTGAAGTGGATCCAGATCCTTCGTGGCGAGTTCGTCACCAAGGCCACCCAGCTCGGCTGGAATGACACCAGCGCGGTCTACATGACCTCCGAGTTCCGGCAGGAGCTGCTCGAGGACTACCGCGACGACAACCTCCTCATCGGCAAGCTCGGCGGCTTCTCGTTCACCGACATGATCGAGAACAGCACCTTCCCCGACTACAACATCGGCGACTACGCCGAGATCCCGGGCGACGAGGTGATGGCGGTCGTGAAGCTGGTCATGCAGGGCCTGCACACGATCCCGGAGGAGATCCAGCAGGAGGTCGAGGACGCCCGCGCCCGTCGACGGGAAGCGGAGGCCTCGCAGCGGGGCCGGCTCCGTCGCCTCCTGCGCCGCTGACCGAGGCGTGATGGGTCAGCGCAGGTCGAACACGGAGTACAGCCCGCGCTTGAAGCGCGGCTGACCGAGCTCGCGGCGGATGCCGGGGAGGTCAGCGCGATAGCGGCGGTCGACGACAAGCCAGTCGACGCCGAACTCGTCACGCAACGTGCTGATCGTCTCCGGTGACGGACGCGTGATGGCCGCGTCGTTGGCCTCGAGCAGCTCGGGGTCCCAGAACGGCAGGTAGGCCGAGTTGTTGAGGTCCGTGGACGGCAGCCCGACCACCAGCGGGTCGATGTAGGCCCACCCTTCCACCAGCACCCGACGTTCGGCGTACGCCGCGATCCAGAAGTTCCTGCGGTCGCAGTCGGGCACGGGCAGCCCGATGCAGTGGGCGTTGGTCGCGATCAGCTCGTCCGGCTGCGAGTGAGCCCGGACGAACCGTGCGGCGGCGATTCCGCCCGGGCCGATGATGTCCGTGGGAGCACCTCGGGGAATCGAGGGGCCGGCCCCCGCGAGAGCGACGGTCTGCGGAGCGCCGGCGACCACGACGCCCAGCATCAACGCCGCGACGGCCGGGAGCGCCGCGATCGCCGAGCGCCTGGCGTAGAGGAGCACGATGGCGACGGCGACGGCGAGCACCAGCAGCCCGACGACGAGCTGGGTCAGCAAGGTCGAGGTGAAGACCGAGCCGTTCGCCGGCATGTCATCGCCCACCAACAGTCTCGCCGCCACGAGCGCGAGCCAGCCGAGCGCGGCGCAGCCGACGATCCGGACGCCATCGCGCCGCGACAGGCGGCCGGGGTTGATATCCGACAGCGCGACAGCCGTCGCGACGGCGAAGAACCCGCTGGCTCCCAGGAGGAAGTAGGCCTGGCTCAGCGCTGGATGGCTCAGGACCATGAACGCGCCGGCAGCAGCGGCCCAGGGGCCGACCAGGAACACGAACTCGGGCCGTCGCCAGCCGCCACGCACCAGGCCGACGATCAGCGGCACCGTGACGAGGACGAAGCCGACGGTGAAGCAGATCCAGATCGACACCGGCGCGGACCCGGGGAGGGCCTCCCCCTCCGGCAGCATCAGGATGCCCAGTCGCTGGACGGTGCTTCCGTTGAGATCGATCGTCGTCGCCCGGGTGCCGCCGCCGTAGAACACCTGCTGCGCGACCAGGAAGACGACGACGGCCGAGCCGAGCAGAGCGCCCAGGGTGAGAACCGTCTGCTTGCGGCGCAGCACGGCCGAGATCACGAGTGCCAGGAGCAGGCCCGCGATGATCGTCGGCAGGGCAGACGACTTCGCCCCGGCCACAGCGATCATGACGACGATCATCAGCGGCCACACCGGCCATCGCCGCTGCTCGCCCCGGATCACCTCGACGACCAGCACCATCAGGACCATCTGGAGCGGCATCACGAAGGCGTGCGTCGGGCTGTTGAACATGCGGACGACGGAGTCGAAGGCCAGCTGCGCGGGACTGACCAGGCTCGTCCAGCCGAAGAAGTCGGGGGTCGCTCCCGTGATGAGGACGAGCGCAGCGACGAAGCCGGGCCATGCCCGACCGGTGAGACGGGTGGCCGCTGCGTACGCTCCGGCGACCGCGAGCACAACCAGCAGCACCGTCGACAGGCTGCGCAGGAGCACGACGAGCTCGAGGTGGGTGACCGTCGCCGCCGAGGCGAGGTGGACGTAGACCAGCCAGTGGTAGAAGAGCGGGGTGCCGTCCACCCACGGCATCTGGGCCGGAAAGTGGTGCAGCAGGTCGCCGGCGATCGCAAGGTGGAAGGGCTCGTCGACGTAGGGCGATCGCAACGCATCGATCGGCCGGTGAGACCAGACCCGCTTCGCGACCAGCAGGAGCTGTACGCACACCACCGCCGCGCCGGCCCACGACCACAGGCTCGCCCGACCGATCACCACGGGCGCGATCCGCCGGCGCCGCCAGACGACGACCGCCACACCCACGAGCACCGCGACGGGGTAGGCGTAGATCAGCTGGGTGAGATCGAACAGCCGCAGCAGTAGATAGAGCGGCAGCTCGAGGACGAGCCCGAGGATGGTGCCGAGCACCAGGTCGTTGCCGATCGTCGGTCCCGGCTTCGCGACCGCACGCCACACCACGGTCCCCGGGAAGGTGAGGAACGCCAGGACGTACCCGGTGAAGAGCAGCGCGTCACCGAGTCCGACCCCGGCGACACGCACCGCGAGAACGAGCGTCACGCCCACGACCAGCGCGCCCGGGAGGAGCCCCGACCAGGAACCACCGGAGATCAAGAACATGCGGTCCGAGGAAGGCTTCGCGGCAGGCGCGACGCCCACGGTTGCCTGGTCTGCAGTCACCCGGGAGATCATGCCAACAAAACGCCTACACCGAGTACACCGAAGCCCCTCCGAATGCGCTATTTTCCTAGCAATGTCCCCCACCCACACCGTCTCCGTCGTCATCCCGGTCTACCGCGGTGCCGAGACGCTTCCGGACGTGGTGAGCGAGGTCGTCGACCTCGCCGAACCGTTCGCCACCCCGAACGGGCACCAGGGACGTGTCACCGAGATCCTCCTGGTCCACGACCATGGCCCGGACACCTCTGACCTCGCCATGCGACAGCTCGCCGAGAAGTACGACATCGTTCGCCCGATCTGGCTGAGCCGTAACTTCGGCCAGCACGCCGCGACCCTCGCCGGCCTGGCCTCGTCGGGATCCGACTGGATCGTCACGATGGACGAGGACGGCCAGCACGACCCGGCCTACATCGGGCCGATGCTCGACACGGCCCTCAGGGAGCGCGCTGCCCTCGTCTACGCCCGCCCCACCAACGCCGCGCCCCACGGTCCGCTGCGCAACCTGACCTCGCGCGGCTCGAAGGTGGTCATCGACCGTCTCATGCCCGGTGGCAGCGCCCGGCAGTTCAACAGCTTCCGGCTGATCCTGGGCGAGTACGGCCGGAGCGTGTCCGCCTACGCCGCCAACGGCGTCTACCTCGACGTCGCGCTGAGCTGGGTGATCTCGGACGTGGCCACGTGCCCGGTGGAGCTGCGCGAGGAGGGTGAGCGGCCCTCCGGCTACAACTACCGCTCCTTGATGTCGCACTTCTGGCGGATGGTGCTCACCGGCGGCACCCGTCTGCTGCGGGCGGTCAGCATCTGCGGAGCCCTGCTCGCCGCCTCCGGCGTCGTACTCGCGGTCGTGCTGGTCGTCGCCCGTCTCGCCGGCGGGGTCCCCGTGCAGGGCTGGACCTCGTTGATGGCCGCCGTGCTGGTCTGCTCCGGCGCCATCATGCTCACCCTCGGAGTGATCGCCGAATACCTCGGCGTCTCCGTCAACATGGCGATGGGCAAGCCGCTCTACGTCATCGTCAGCGACCCCGCGAACGGCCCGCTTCGCGAGTCGCCCCAGCCGGGTCATCCCGAGTGACCGGCGCTCAGCGCCCGCCCCGACCGCCCACGCTCGTCGTCGGCAGCGGCGGTCTGCTCGGCCGCCACGTACGCAGCGCGCTCGAGCGCTCCGGTGCGTCCGTGCAGACGACGAGCGTGCCCTGGCACGACCCGGTCGCCGCCCGCGCCGTCCTGAGGTCCGAGCTCGCCGCCTTCGTCGACTCCTCGCCGGACGGCCGCGTCAACATCGCCTGGTGCGCCGGCGCCGGCGTGGTGTCCACCCCGGCAGACGAGCTCGAGACCGAGGTGTCGCTCTTCCGCGACGTACTGGATGACCTACGTGCAGCCCTGCGCCCCACCACCCGGCTCGCGTTCTTCTTCGCGTCCTCCGTCGGTGGCGTCTACGCCGGTTCGGCCGATCCCCCGTTCACCGAGCTCTCCGAGCCTCGTCCGCTGGTGGCGTACGGCAGGGCCAAGCTGGCCATGGAGGAAACCCTGACCGCGTTCTGCGCCGAGACCGGATCGGTGGCGCTTCTCGGCCGGATCACCAACCTCTACGGACCCGGCCAGAAGCTCTCCAAGCCCCAGGGCCTCGTCTCTCAGCTGTGTCTGGCCCAGCTGCGCGGCACGCCGCTGCCGGTCTGGGTCTCCTTCGACACCATCCGGGACTATCTCTACGTCGGCGACTGCGCCGAGATGGTCGTCGACGCCCTCGACGGGCTTCACGAGCACGTCCGCGGTGCCGGATCGAACGCCGTCGTCAAGATCCTGGCCACCGGCACCGGAGCGACCCTCTCGGCCGTCATCGGAGAGACCAACCGGGTCTTCCGGCGGCGGTCGAGACTGCGCATCCCGGGTGCCGGCACACCCGGCCAGGCACGCGACCTGCGGGTCCGCAGCGTCGTCTGGCCGGAGCTCGACAAACGGACCCAAACGCCTTTCTCCGTTGGCGTGCGTCGCATCGCCGATGAGATCGCACTGGCCTACGCTGCTGGTACCTCCGCACTTCCGACGCACGTGAGCGAGATCTCGATCCGATGACCGAAACGGGCATGCTGCTGGGCACCACGACGGGAGGCTCTCCCTCGATCGCCCAGAGCGACTACTGGTGGTACCGAGCGCGCACCCAGATCCTCGAGACCGTCATGAAGCCGTACGTCGGGACCCCCCGCCGCCTCCTCGACGTCGGCAGCGCCGACGGGCCCAGCGTCACCTGGCTCGAGGGCACCGCCGAGCATCACGTCTCGCTGGACGTCGACCCGCGTGGCCTCGCCGACGGCGGCGTGTGCGGCTCCGCGATCCGGCTCCCGTTCGCCGACGGCTCCTTCGACGTGGTCGCTGCCTTCGACGTCATCGAGCACTGCGACCCCGAAGCCACCGCCCTCGCCGAGATCGAGCGCGTCCTCGCCCCCGGTGGCCGCTTCCTCATGTCGGTCCCGGCGTACAACTGGGCCTGGACCCGCCACGACGACCACAACCACCACTACCGGCGCTACACCCTGCGACGGGCGGTGGCCGCGGTCCGGGCAGCCGGGCTCTCGCCCGTGCGAGCGACGTACGGCTTCACCGGTACGTTTCCGATGTTCGCCGCTCAACGCTTGGTCACCCGGGTCAAGGAGCGCGGCCCGGCCAGCGCCCAGCAGCTCCCCGACGGCGGCGTCGCACCGCTCCCCGAGGTCTCGCCCGCGATCGAGAAGGTCCTGCTCGGCGCCACCCGCATCGACCAGCGGCTGCTGCCCAGACTCGATCTGCCGTTCGGGTCCTCGGTGCTGGTCGCCGCGGTCAAGGTCGAAGGAGACTGAAGACGTGGACACGAGCAATCACTGGTACGGACACGCCCACATCCTCTCGGAGTACTGCGGACTCCCGTTCGAGCAGCCGCGCCCGATCTGGGGCGTGCTCCAGCACGGTTGGAACCTCCTTCACGGGTTCGGCCCGGGCCACGAGCCGCCGTACGGCTTCCCCAAGTTCGTCTGGTCCCACGCGAACCTGCGCCGCGGCCAGGCCGTCGGCTGGCGCGACTATGCCGTGATCGGTGCTCCGTGGAACTACCTGCTCGACCTCAAGAAGGACGTCGAGCCCATACCCCCGGCCGACGAGCGCGAGGGAACGATCTTCTACCCGTTCCACACCTGGGACCACGGTGAGGTCAGCGGCGATCACGACCGGTTGATCGCGGAGATCCGTGACACCGAGGAGGGTCCGGTGACCGTCTGCCTCTACTGGATCGAGTACGACATGCCGGAGATCCGTCGCCGCTACGAGGACGCCGGCTTCCGGGTCATCTGTCACGGCAAGCGCGGCACGCTGCGTCAGGGCACCGACATCCGCTTCCTCCACAAGCAGTACGCGGAGCAGATCCGCCACCGTCGGGTCGCCTCGAACCGCCTGACCACGGCGATCTTCTACGGCGCCTCGG
Organism: Nocardioides sp. NPDC087217; assembly: GCF_044744805.1. Classification (NCBI taxonomy): domain Bacteria; kingdom Bacillati; phylum Actinomycetota; class Actinomycetes; order Propionibacteriales; family Nocardioidaceae; genus Nocardioides; species Nocardioides sp. NPDC087217. The sequence goes on along the minus strand of NZ_JBIUZB010000005.1, from coordinate 221,898 downwards.
TCGGCGCCGAGGTCGCTGTCTACGGCGACCCGATGACCTTCGCCGACGTCAGGGACGCCAGCGTGAGAGACGGAAACGAGCAGGCCAAACGGTTGTTCCCCGAGTTCCACGGGGTGGAGACCGACGCAGAGGAAGTACGCGCCACGACCGTGCGCGAGCTCGGGCTGGATGCCATGGCGTCGCCCGCTGAGCTGCGCGCGCTCTTCGGATGGGAGATCACAGGATGAACGACATCGACACGGCTTCGACGGTCGCCGCCTACCGCGTCGTCTCGGGAGACATGTACGACTGGTCCGACACGGTCGGCGCCCGGGCGCTCCCGCGCGGACCGGTCCTGACCCGGTTCGCCGTTGCGACGGCGACCGGTGCCTCCCACCTGCTCGTCGTCGGCCCGCACGACCTCGACCTGCTCGACGCGGTCGTCGACGTCGCCGCGACCACGACCGTCGTCCTCCGCACCCACACCGACGCGGAGCTCGTCTCCGAGCGGTACGCCCACAGGGCTGTCGACGTCGTCTGCGGCGACCTGCGTGCCTGGACCCCCGATCAGCCGGCCGACGCCGTGCTCGCGCTGGACGGGTTCGGACGGGTCGCATCGATCGACGCCGACCCGGCGGACTGGCACGCGATCGCCGAGCACCTCGCCGGCCTCGCGACAGGCGATTCTCGGCTGGCGCTGGTCGTTCCCAACCCGGGATCCCCGCTGGCACAGCTCAGGGCCGTCAACCCGGAGGCATCCAACGAGAACGCCGACTGGTCCTTCCCCGTCCATGATCGTGCGAACCCGCGAAGCCTCGCGGACGCGAGCACGCGGTTCCGCGGTCGCGGTCACACGCTGTGGCCCGACGTCGCCGCGCCGACCCTGGCCGCGGCTCCCGAAGCCTGTTCGGTGGCGCTCGCGGTCGCTCACGGCCGCCCCTCCGAGACTCCCACGCTGCGCGAGGTCCAGCCGGCGCTGGGCCAGGCGCTGGACACGGTGGGACCCGCGGGAGCCGCCGGCGGTTGGCTGGTCACCCGCGGCCTCGCCCCGATCTCGTCGGTCGTCGGTGTCGATCGGACCGGTGACGAGACCTCCTGGACCGCTGCCGAGCGGTCCTGGCTGATCGAGGCCATGCACGACTCGGCACGCCGCGACGCTTCGGGCCTTCGCCACCACGTACGCCGGCTGCGCGACGCGGTCGCCGACGCGCCCGAGCGCTGGTGCGGTCTTCAGGTCGACGAGATCGGCCTCGACGCCGGCCACGTCGTCCCGGTCCACGAGTCGACGGTGAAGCTCGGCGAGTCCGCCGACGAGATCCTCTTGGGGTTGCTGGACGAGCTCGCGGCGTACCTCTGCGCGACGGGGTGGCGCCACCCCTGGCCCGCCGGCCGCGGCAGGGAGGAGCTCACCATCCTGCTCGCGGCGACCATCGATGTCGCGGTCACTCCGGCGGACGTCCACCAGGTACGCCGACGGCGAGAGTCCGCGCTCTCCGCGACCGGCATGACACCCGTGGTCGCGGGACGGCAGGCGCCGCAGGAGGCCGATCCGAGCGAGCTCCGAAAGCTGGCGGACGAGAACGAGGCGCTGCGCGGCCAGGTGACCTGGTTCAAGCAGCAGATGCGTCAGCGTCAGACGATGACCCACGAGGTACGCACAGCGGCCCGGCGCGACGTTGCGGCACTGAACGACCGCATCAAGGAGCTGGAGGACCAGCTGAGCGCTCGCCAGGCCCCGACCGTCAACCGAGTCGCCAAGCGCGCATCATCCGTCCCCGGACGGGCGCGTTCCGGCTTCGGACGCATGCCCGGGGCCCGGCGCGCGGCCCGCCTGCTCAGAAGGGTTCTCCGCGCGATCCGACGCGTGGCCAGGCGCTAGCGGCTTCAGCCGGTCACGCGTCGGCGGGCGGGACCGGCGCGAGCCGCAGGTGGATCTCGTCGGACCAGCCGAACTCGAGCTTCGCCGCCTCGGCAGCGGTCGGCTGAGGCACCCGTTCAGAGAGCTCACGGGCCACGACGATCGGCTTGTGCTCGCGGCCGTCCAGCAACGACCACTGCGACGTCTCACCGGCCCCGTGCTCGACCACGGTGCGGCGCAGCGCGCCCACAGGCACGGTGATCAGGAAGACCCCGTCACGGTCGGTCACGTCCAGGGCGACATCGAGGGGCTTCTCCGGGGTCGGCCAGGTCCGAAGCACCGCTCCCGTGGACTCCAGCCGGGGACCGTCGGGACCACGCAGGATCAGGTCCTGACCCTGCCACCATGCGTCGTGAACGACGGGACGGTCGGGCGTCGCGGTGATGACGAAGGAACCGTTCGGGTCGCGGGTGGCGTTCACCGCGCGCCCCTTCATCAGCGACCGAGACCCGAGGAAGTCCGGGTGCACCGGCAGCGGAGACGTACGTCCCTTCCGGGACAGCTTCACCCGGGTCGGCACGATCTCCTCCATGGGCATGTCCAGTCCGGACTTCTCCAGGACAGCCTCGACCGGCACCGTCAGCCGCCACGGGGTGATGCCTCGCTCGCCCCGCTCGCCGATGGTCAGCGTATGGGTCACCACCGAACCGCTGCGGTCGGTGAGGGTCAGCTCCGCATGCTCGGGAGCAGCGCCCCGGAACGCACCCCGGATCTCGATCTCGTCGCCGAGGTCGGTGGTGTGATCCACCCAGGCGTCCGGAAGATCCCGAACGGTGACCCCGAAGCCGCCCGGGAGGCGACCCGGGCGGCACCAGCGGTTGCCGATGCGGCGCCAGCCCTGCCACCTCTCACGTCCGTCTCCCGACGTCGTCACCTGGATCACGTCGCGCACGTCGCGGTTGCCGATGCCGATCATGAGGCGCCACTGGCGATCGCCCGCCAGCTGCGACGGGTCGAGGCTCAGCTCGAGCGTGGACCTGTCCACCTGGCCGAACGGGATCGCCCGCGGCCGAGCGACGTGGTCCACCGGCACCCGGCGGCCGGCGGGGCTCTCCAGCCACACCTTGAAGCGGGTGCGTGGCGCGAGCGCGAGGGTGTTGATGCCGATGTTGACCCGGACCGCGACCCTGGATCCGTCCCACCAGGCCTCGGTCGCCACCGCCTTGGCCTTCATGTACGCCGGTGCCAGGCGGAACACCGAGTCGGGGACGCCGACCGCGGCGTCCTCGAAGGACGGGAGCTTGGCGTACCAGCCATCCCTTCGGCGGGCCAGCGGCGCCTGGGTCCCGTATTCGGCCCGATAACGGGTCAGCGTCGTGAGCGCATCACGCTGCCGGCGCTTCAGCAGATCGAACACGAGTCGCTCGAACGGTCCCTGACGGTTGAGGATCGCGTCGTCGACGCGCGCCAGGTAGCGCTCCGCCAGGTCGAAGATGCGCCCGGACTCGTCGGCCGGATGGTCCTCGATCGACCGGGCGAGCACCTGGACGTCCGTCGCCGCGAGGTGGGACTTGACCAGGTCGGACAGGTAGGGAGCCTGCTCCTCGACCATGTCGAAGAGCATCTCGGCCGAACGTACGCGGTCGCTGAGGTTGTCGAGATTCCAGTGGCTCTGCGTGATCGAGGCCTCGCCACCGTCGCGGTGCCGCCAGTAGTAGATCGGCTCGGCGAGAATGTCGACCTGGCGGGCGCGGATGTGCGCGGCAAGGGCGACCGGGTAGTCCTCGTAGAGCATGTCCGGGTAGCCGAGGCCGGCGGAGTCCCAGAAGTCGCGCCGGTAGACCTTGTTCCAGATGTAGCGGTCGATGCCCAGGATGTGGGTCCGGCTGCAGTGCGTGGCGATGCGGGTGGTGACGAACGGGCGCCGGTGGGACCACGACTGCCAGACCGACACCGAGTCGAACCGGCGGGCGTTTCCGGCCACGAAGTCGGACCCCGAGCGCGCCAACGTGTCCGTCATGAGCTGGTACGCGTACTCCGGGACGTAGTCGTCGGCGTCGACGAACGCGAGCAGGTCACCCCTGCTCGCCTCGATCCCGATGTTTCGGGCCACCCCGACACCGACCTTCTCCGAGGGGACCACCCGGAATCGCGCGTCGCTGGACGCGAACCGGTCGGCGACCGTTGCGGACCCGTCGGTGGACGCGTCGTCGACCATGACCACCTCGAAATCCGAGAAGGTCTGGGCGCGAAGCGACTCCAGGCACGTCTGCAGGAAGGGCTCCACGTTGTGAAACGGGATGACGATGCTCAGAGCGGGATGCGGCACATTCTCACCTTAAGTGGCTCCGTCCTCGAGCCTTCGCAACCGCTCCTCGAAACGCGTGGCTGCGGTGATCCGAGCGCGCACCTGCTCCTGCTGACGCTGGATCTCGGCCCAGATCGAGGAGGCGTCGACGTGGCCGTCCGACGGCGCTCCGGCCGCCAGGTTGCCGCGCTCGACCGTGTCACGCAGGGTCTCCAGACGCGCCTCGAGTGCCGCGACCTGCGGGCTGACCCGAGCGAGCTCGCGCTCGAGGTCACCGATACGGACGCGCTGCCGGTCCGTGATCGCGCGCAGCTCCTCGATGGTGGCTCGAGCCTCGTCCAGGTCGGTCGCGGAGCCGGCCAACCTGTTGACCTTGCCGCGCAGTCGGTTCATCGCCATAGGGAAATGCGCTCCTCCTCGAGCCAGCCGGTCATGACGCGTGCCTCCGCCTCGATCCGATGCTCCGGCGCGACGGGCGAGGAGCCGCCGGCCTGATAGGTCCACTCCGTCTGCCCTGGGTTGTCGACGAACGAGAACCCGGACAGCAGGATGTCGGACTCCGGGAACAGGTTGATCGCCAGCCACGCGGCGGTGAAGCCCGTGGTCGGCGCCAGCTTCTCGGTCCGCCAGGGGATGTCGAGGTCGTTCCCGGTCCCGGTGAGCAGCTCCCCGTTCGGGATGGGCACGAAGCCCAGATCGGGCGGCCACGACATCGGCCACACCTCGAGGCGGCCGTGGAAGCGCATCGGCTCGGCGAGGAGGTAGAGGCGCTCGCGGTAGCGGTCGAAGGTGAACCGGGTCGGGCGGGTGATCCGGTTCCAGATCACCACGTCGGCCCGCGATCCCTGGGCGCGGGGCTCCCCCGGGACGTCCAGCACGAAGCTGTTGACCCGGATCACCAGATCCGAGTCGTCGATGGCCTGCGCCCGGTCGTCGCTGGGCCCCAGCGGCGCATTCCCGAGCACGGCGACCGACCTCACCGGCGCCCTTCTGGCGTACGTGGTCATCAGGTCGCGTAGGTAGGCGAAGCCTTCAGTGATCGTGACTGCCCGTTCGGCGATCAACGTCACCGGCTCCCCCTTTCCAACGACCCTCGTCGCAGCGTCGTCACAGATCCCAGGGACGCGGCAGGCGCGTTACCCGTTCGGAAAAATCATAACGAGCGAGAGCCCCGACAGTTACCCACCCGAGTATCGATTTGAGCGTGACGGCGCGTTTTCACGCGTGGCGACACAAAGTGCCATGACGCTGTTGGCGCCTCGTCACCATCCATACATCTGTGCGTCGTGCGCTGGTCAGGCGGACTGAGCCCCGGTCCAGCTCGTGCGCTCGGCCTCGAGCTCGGCACGTACGGCATCCAGCTCGGACTCCAGCTCGGCGACCCGGATGGCCGCCTCGGCGGCGTCCGCTTCGACGGCCTGGAGCATCGCCTCGAGCTGCTCGCCGCGCATCTCGGCCTGGGCGGCCCGGCGGGCCTCCTCGCCACGGCGACGGACGGCCTCGGCGGCCCGCTGGTGAGCGGCGGCCAGAGCGGCCTCGAGCTCCTCGACGGCCTGGACTCGTTCGGCGAGCTTGGCATCCATGTGCTCGCGGAACTCGGCGTTCTCCTCGGCCCTCTTCTCGGACTCGACGCGGTAGGCCTGGGCCTGCTCGGCCCGGTCACGCGCCCAGTCGCGGCGGGTCTGGAGAAGCTCGGAGTGAGTGATCTTGGTTGCGGCAGCGCCACAGGCGAGCCCGAGAACGGCTGCGAGCACGACAACCAGCCAGGACCCGGAGGCCACCGCGGCGGTGATCGTGATGGCGGCCAGCGCCAGCAGGCCTACAGCAACCGTCAGGCGTGTGCTGCGCTGACGCCTGCGTGTGACTGAAGTTGCGGATGGGGAAGGCATGCTTCCACGGTACGGCTAGTTTTCATCGCGTTTGCGGACCCGGCACGCGTGTTCGAGGAGTCGAGCGGCGACGAGGATCGCGGTCCCGGCCACGGCCGCGAGGGCCGAACGGACCAGCCGCTCCCCTGCCGCGGTGTTGGCGTCGTAGCCCAGCCAGCTCACCGCGTAGCCCAGATAGCCGCCGGCGAGGAGCGCGCCGACCAGGGTGCAGGCGCGGGCGAGCACCAGCCGGTTGACCGCCTGATGAGCCTCGATGCGCTCGCCGCGTACCTGCAGCTGGCGGTGGGTGATCCAGGCGGTCACGCCCAGGGCCGCCGCGATCAGCAGCAGCACCAGCGGCTGCGCCCAGGTGATGACCGGGGCCACCCCGCGCCAGGACTCCAGCACGGGGTGAGCCAGCCAGCCACCGACGATCCCGATGACGGCCCACGCCGTGATGGCTCCGCCCGACATCGGGTGGAGCCGGCGCTCGTCGTCGGCGGGATCCTTCTCAGGACCCTGGTCGGGGTCCTCGGGTGCTGTGCTCAGATCCGCTCAGAGCTCGAGGCTGAGGTCGTCGCGGCGGGTGATGCCGGACTGGTCGGACTGCTCCAGCAGCTCGGCGATCGGACCCACGCCGGGAAGATCGGCGCTCGGCTCCAGGTCGAGCCACGGCTTGAGCACGAAGGCGCGCTGGTGCGCACGCGGGTGCGGCAGCGTCAGCGACTCCTCCTCGAGGATCTTGTCGCCGACCGAGATGACGTCGATGTCGAGCGTGCGCGGCTCGTTGAAGATGCCGCTGCGCGAGCGGCCGTACGCATCCTCGATGGTGAGCGCACGCTCGAGCAGGCGCGTCGGGGTGAGCGTGGTGTCGGCGAGGACGATGGCGTTGAGGTAGAGCTCGGCATCCGCGGGCGAGTCGACCGGCTCGGTCTCGTAGACCGGCGAGATGGTGGTCACCCAGACGTCCGGGGTCTCGGCGAGGGTGTTCAACGCGTCCTGCAAGTTTGCCAACCGGTCCCCGAGATTGGAGCCCAGAGACAGCACCGCCCGCCGGATCGGCCGCATCTCCCCGGTGAGCGTGTCGGCGTCGATGATGTACGGGTTGGGTACCTCTGTCACGTGCTCTGCCTCCGGGTGATCGTCAGGGTGACGTCTTTGAACGTCGCTTCGATAGGCGCCCCCGGTTTGTGAACCGTAACACGTACCCAAAGTGCGCGGATGTCTGCAAGGCAAATGTCCGCGATCCGCTGGGCAAGCGTTTCGATGAGGTCCACCGGGTCGCGCTCAACATTGGTTTTGACCGCCATCGCGAGACTTCCGTAATCCACGGTGTCATGCAAGTCGTCCGTTTCCGCCGCCTTGCGGGAGTCGGTGCCGATGACTAGGTCGATGATGAACTTCTGCCCCTCGCGGCGCTCGAAGTCGAAGACTCCGTGATGGCCGTAGCACTCCAGACCGAGGATCTGGATTTCGTCCGCGGGTTCCACAATGTTCATCGAATGCTCTCCAACTTCGCTGCCGCCGCGAGGGTGTCCCTGGCGGCACGTACGTCATGAACACGCGTGGCCCAGACACCACGTTGCGCGAGGAAGACGGTGATCGCGTCGTGAGCGTTCTCACGCTCGGTCACCGGACGCAAGGTGCCGTCGGGGGCGGCCAGCAGGCGGCCGAGGAAGGTCTTGCGGCTGGCCCCGATGAGCACCGGGAAGCCGAGCTTGTGGAACTCCTCCACGCCCGCCAGCAGTCGCCAGTTGTCGTCGGCCGTCTTGGAGAAGCCGAGCCCGGGGTCGATCACGATGTTGTCGTCCTGGATCCCCGCTGCCCGCGCCGCCTCGATCCGCTGCTCCAGCTCCGCCTTGACCGTGGCGACCACGCCGTCGGCGTAGACGAGGTGGTCCTGGTGCTGCATCTCCGCGCCGTGCGCGCGCCAGTGCATCACGACGTACGTCGCACCGTGGTCGGCCGCGACCTGGAGGATCCCCGGGTCGGCCAGACCGCCCGAGACGTCGTTGATGATCTTCGCCCCGGCCTTCACGGCCGCCTCGGCGACCTCAGGACGCATCGTGTCGACCGAGAGGGTCGCGCCCTCCTCGGCCAGCGTCTCGATGACCGGCACCACGCGGGCCAGCTCGTCGGCCACCAAGGGCCTGGTCGCCCCCGGACGGGTCGACTCGCCACCGATGTCGAGCAGGTCGGCCCCATGCTCCAGGAGCGCGTGACCGTGGGCCACCGCGTCATCGGTCGCCAAGAACCGTCCGCCGTCGCTGAACGAGTCGGGCGTGACGTTGACGATTCCCATGACCTGCACGTCACGACCCTATCCGGCGACGCCGGAAGGGCAGACTTGACCAGGCGGGCCCGCTCAGCCAGGCTGCCCGGCATCTCATGTACCCAGGGAGGCATCGTGGCCAAGATCCTGCTCCGCTCAGCGAGGGACCCGTTCGACGTGATCGAGGCGGGCGACCCGCGTGCGTGGGGCATCGGGTTCTACGGCACGAACGTCGGCAACCTCCTCTTCGCCGACTCGACACACCGGCTCCTCAGCGTGCCCGGAACCGAGATCGTCCCGAACGGCTTCATCCATGAGCGACGCGCGTTCACCGCCGAGGAGGTCGCGGCGACCAACGACGAGTACGACCACTTCGTGGTGCCGCTGGCCAACGCCCTCCGGCCGGAGTTCACCCGCCCGCTGACCCGGTTGACCGCCTTCATCGAACAGCTCTCGATCCCGACCACCATCGTCGGCATCGGCGCACAGCTCTCCCTCGACGACCTCGACACCGCTCCCGGCGACGAGCTGGCCGCCCTCCACCGCCGATTCATGAACAGCGTCCTCGAGCGATCCTCGAAGGTCGGCGTACGCGGCGAGATCACGGCCGCCTACCTGCGGCGGCTCGGCTACGGCGACGAGCACGTCGAGATCATCGGCTGTCCGTCGATCTACCTCAACGGCCCCGACCTCACCGTCCGCGACGAGCGCTCCACCCCGATCGCCGACGAGGACCCGATCGCCGTCTCGATGAGCCCGCTGACCGCGCCCTGGTTCGAGACGTACGTCGACGCCTTCGCCGATCGGCACCCGCACATGACGTACGTCGGCCAGACCCACCACGACTTCGCGATGCTCCAGTGGGGACGGCACCGTCAGCCCGAGATGGGTATCGACCGCGATCACCGGCTCTACGCCGAGGACCGGACCCGGATGTTCCTCGACGCCGGCTCTTGGATGCGGTTCCTGGCAACCCAGCGGTTCGCTTTCGGCACGCGTATCCACGGCAACGTCGCCGCGGTGCTCGCCGGGACCCCGGCCATGGTCGTCGCTCATGACTCACGCGTGCTGGAGCTGTGCGACTACCACGGCCTGCCCTACAGGATGCTCGACTCGTTCAGGGCCGAGACCACGGTCGACGAGCTGTTCCAGGCGGCCGACTTCACCAGCTTCCACAACCGCCTGGCCGACGGCTGGAAGCGGCTGACCTCGTTCCTGGACGACGCCGATCTGGCGAACGTCGCGCAGCCCGGCCAGACGAGTGCGGCCTACGACGCCGAGCTCGCCGCGCTGGAGCCCGCAGCACCTGTCGCCACGCTCCGAGGATCGGGCGATGACGCCATCCGGCGCATCGAGGACCGGATCCACGCGCTCAAGACCGCCTCCGAGCACGCCGACACCGCCGCGAGGCGTCGCGAGCGGGAGCTCGAGAAGAAGCTCACCGCGTCGGTGAAGAGCCAGGCGAAGCGGATCGCAGCCCTCGAGGCGACCACGCGCAAGCAGCAGACCCGGATCGAACGGCAGGCCGGCCGCCTGGACCGCCAGCGAGCCCTGATCGACGAGCTGCGCGCAGACCTCGCTCGTCACCAGGAACGAGCGGGCCTGCGCGGCTTCGTCCGGAGGGTTCGCCGCCGGCTGGGTCGCTCGGCGAGCTAGCGGGTCCCGCCCCGGATCAGGGCCATGGCCTCGGCCCGGGTGGTGGCGTTGGAGCGCATCGTGCCGCGTACGGCGCTGGTGATCGTGCGGGCGCCGGCCTTCTTGACGCCGCGCATCGTCATGCACAGGTGCTCGGCCTCGACCACCACGATGACGCCGCGCGCCTCGAGGAGCTCCATCAGGGCGTCGGCGACCTGAGTGGTGAGCCGCTCCTGCACCTGCGGTCGCTTGGCGTAGACGTCGACCAGCCGGGCGAGCTTGGACAGGCCGGTGATCTTGCCGGAGGAGGCCGGGATGTAGCCGACGTGGGCGACACCGGTGAACGGCACCAGGTGGTGCTCGCACATCGACCACAGCTCGATGTCACGGACCAGGACCATCTCGTCGTGGCCGAGATCGAAGGTCGTGGTGAGGACCTCCTCGGGCGTCTGGTGCAGCCCGCGGGTCACCTCCTGGTAGGCGCGGGCGACCCGAGCGGGAGTCTCGAGCAGCCCTTCGCGATCGGGATCCTCCCCGATCGCGTAGAGCAGCTCGCGCACGGCCGCCTCGGCCCGCTTCTGGTCGAACACCGGTACGTCCGCCACGTCCCGCTCGGGGACATGGACGGGCGCTACGTCATCGAAGTTGTCGGACATGTCTTCAGTATCAGGCGGGCGGGGTGCCCTCGGGCGATCCGGCCTCGGTCGGCTTGGCGAGGTCGACACCGTTGGCGGACTGGGCCCCGGCCTGGGCACCGGACTGCTTCCCGGCGGCTCGGATCGCCTTGGCGAGGTTCTCCTTGTCGCGCTCGACGATCCACCGCGGGATCTCGACCGCCGGGCGGTCGGAAGGACGGCGGGTGTCGGAGCCGGTCCAGGCCGGACGCGGGTCGCGGCGACGCAGCGGCTCGAAGATCTCGGCGACCTCGTGCTTGGAGAGCGTCTCCTTCTCGAGGAGCTGCAGCACCAGGTTGTCGAGGACGTCCCGGTTCTCCTCGAGGATGTCGAAGGCCTCCTGGTGCGCGGTGGCGAGGAGCTTCTTGGTCTCGTCGTCGACGACGGCGGCGACCTCCTCGGAGTAGTTGCGCTGGTGACCGATGTCGCGGCCCAGGAACGGCTCCCCGTTGGACTCACCCAGCTTGATCGCACCGAGGCGCTCGGTCATACCGAACTGGGTGACCATCGCACGGGCGAGGTTGGTTGCCTTCTCGATGTCGTTGCCGGCACCCGTCGTCGGGTCGTGGAAGATGAGCTCCTCCGCAGCACGGCCACCGAGCATGTAGGAGAGCTTGTTGAGCATCGAGGACCGGGTCTGCGAGTACTGGTCGTCGTCGGGCATGACCAGGTTGTAGCCCAGCGCCTTGCCGCGCGGCAGGATCGTGATCTTCTGGACCACGTCCGGGCCCGGAAGGGCGGCGGCGACCAGCGCGTGGCCACCCTCGTGGTAGGCGGTGATGAGCTTCTCCTGCTCGCTCATCAGACGCGTGCGCTTCTGCGGGCCGGCGATGACTCGGTCGATGGCCTCGTCGAGCGCCTTGTTGGTGATCAGCTTCTGGTCGCTGCGGGCGGTCAGCAGCGCGGCCTCGTTGAGCACGTTGGCCAGGTCGGCACCGGAGAACCCGGGGGTCCGGCGGGCGACCGAGTCGAGGTCGATGTCGCCGGCCAGCGGCTTGCCGCGGGCGTGGACCTGCAGGATCTTCTCGCGACCGGCGAGGTCGGGAGCATCCACCTGGATCTGGCGGTCGAAGCGGCCCGGGCGCAGCAGCGCCGGGTCGAGCACGTCGGGACGGTTGGTCGCCGCGATCAGGATGACCCCGCCGCGTACGTCGAAGCCGTCCATCTCAACGAGGAGCTGGTTGAGCGTCTGCTCGCGCTCGTCGTGGCCACCGCCCATGCCGGCACCACGGTGACGACCGACGGCGTCGATCTCGTCGATGAAGACGATGGCGGGAGCGTTCTCCTTGGCCTGCTCGAACAGGTCGCGGACACGGCTCGCACCCACACCGACGAACATCTCGACGAAGTCCGAACCGGAGATCGAGTAGAACGGCACGCCGGCCTCGCCCGCGACGGCTCGCGCGAGCAGGGTCTTACCAGTGCCTGGCTGGCCGTAGAGCAGCACGCCCTTGGGGATCTTGGCGCCGACGGCCTGGAACTTCGCCGGCTCCTGCAGGAACTCCTTGATCTCCTGGAGCTCCTCGACCGCCTCGTCAGCACCGGCGACGTCGGCGAACGTCGTCTTGGGCATGTCCTTGGTGATCAGCTTCGCCTTGGACTTGGCGAACTGCATGACCCCGCGACCGCCACCGCCCTGGACCGAGTTCATCAGGAACAGGAACAGCACGATGATCAGCACGAACGGAAGCAGGAAGCTCAGGATCGAGCCGAGCACGGAGGGCTTGGCCACCTCGGAGTTGAACTTCTTGAGGTTCTCACCCTCGGCCTGGGTCTTGCGCACCATCTCGATGAGCGCTTCCTGGTCACCGTCGACCCAGGAGGTCGTGACCTCGGAGCCGCCATCACGGGTGCCCTTGACCAAGGTCGCCTTGATCTCCTGGTCGCCGTCGACGAACGTGATCTCCTTGACCTTGTCGTCCTGGATGTACGACGTCAGCTGGCTCGTGGTGATCTCGTCGCCGCCGTTGCGGGGGGCGAGGTACTGCAGCGCCAGGATCACACCGAGCACTGCCACGATGATCCACAGCCAGGGACCTTTGAATATGCGCTTCACAGGCTTCTTTCAACCGTTTACGGGGTCAGACACGCACGCAGGGCAGCGTGCACGTCATTTAGAACGACGGTACACGCCAAATCGTGCCCACCCCATCTGCGCGGTTCCGCTGTTGGCGTAACAGCAGGCGCTCGCCGGCTCAGTTCCAGCCTCAGCTGTAGATGTGCGGCGCGAGGGTCGAGATGTCGCGCAGGTTGCGGTACTTCTCGTTGAAGTCGAGGCCGTAGCCGACCACGAACTCGTCGGGGATGTCCCAGCCGACGTACTTCACGTCGACCGGCATGCTGACCGCCTCGGGCTTGCGGAGCAGGGTGGCGATCTCGATGCTCGCCGGGCCGCGGCTGCTGAGGTTGGAGGTCAGCCAGGTCAGGGTCAGGCCGGAGTCGATGATCTCGTCCACGACGAGCACGTGCTTGCCGGTGACGTCGGTGTCGAGGTCCTTCAGGATCCTCACCACACCGGACGACTTGGTGCCGGAGCCGTAGGAGGAGACGGCCATCCAGTCCATCTCGACGTGGCGGTTCAGGGCGCGCGCGAGGTCGGCCATGATCATCACCGCGCCGCGCAGGACGCCGACGATCAGCAGCTCCTGACCCTCGTAGTCCTTCTCGATCCGGCGGGCCAGCTCTTCGACCTTGGCCTGGATCTCGTCGTGGGTGAACAGGGTCTTCACGAGGTCGTCGCCGACGTACTCGGTGTCCATGTCGGTCACTCTAGATGGTGGTGACGCATGCGGCGGAATACCCGGTTCACCGGGTATCCCTGCACTTCTCAGGCGTTGCAATGCCAGAGAAGTGCAGGAACACCCTGAGAAGTCCGCCTTACGACCCGCTCGACGCAGGTCGGATGTGGATCGAGCCGTCGCGACGTACGGCCTGGCGGTGTCCGGGAAGGTCGATCCAGCGCTGGCCGCGCCAGTCAGTGACCAACCGATCGATCGCCAAGACGTGCTCACGGGTCAGCTCCGCCGGTGGGCAGCCGGCTTCGATCGCGGCGATCCGGAGGACTCTTGTGCGGACGGCGGACGGATACCCGGCGAGGGTCTCGACGGGGAGGGATCCACCGAGCTCGCGGTGCATCGCCTCGGCGATGTCGTCGATGAAGTCGGCGTCCTCGCGGAGCTGCTCGGCGGTGCGAGCCAGCGCGTCGGCGACCCCCGGGCCGAGGTCCTCCTCGAGCGTGGGCAGGACGCGGTGGCGGATGCGCGCGCGGGTGTAGGCGAAGTCGCGGTTGTGCGGGTCCTGCCAGACGTCGAGGCCCTCGATCTGGCAGGCGGTCTCGGTGTCGATCCTGGTCGTCGCCAGGAGCGGACGGCGATAGCGGTCGAAGCTCGCGCGCATCCCGGATAGGCTGCGTGCGCCCGAGCCCCGGGTCAGGCCCAGCAGCACGGTCTCGGCCTGGTCGTCGCGGGTGTGCCCGAGCAGGATCACGCTCGCGCCGAGGCGCTCGGCGAGCTGGTCGAGGACCGCGTAGCGGGCCTGCCGCGCCGCGGCCTCGGGACCCTCACCGTCGGCCTTGACCTCCACCGTCGCGGTCACGGTCTCGTCGACGCCCATCTCGGCGAGCTGACCCACGACCTTCGCGGCCTGTGCCTGGCTGCCGTCCTGCAGCCCGTGGTCGACGGTCGCGGCGATGATGTGCAGCCCGAGCTTGTGGCCCTCGAAGACCGCGGCTGAGGCCAGCGCCAGCGAGTCCGCTCCCCCGGAGCAGGCCACCATCACCTTCTCGCCCGGCTCGAGCCGCTCGAGCGTGGCGCGGACCGGGCGACGTACTGCGGCGAGGGAGGGGTGCAAGCTCATGCCGCCGCCCCCGTCGAGGAGAGCGAAGAATACGGGAGCGGCGGCATGTTGTTCTGAATGGTCGCTCGCTGACGCTCGCTCACAGGACCCGGGTCACCCAGGTGTCCGGCTCGACGATCTCGGCCTTGGTCGGGAGGTTCTCGGGGCCGGCGAAGACGGCGTTGAACTCCTCCATGCCGACGCGGTCGACCACGTGGCGTACGAACTTCGCGCCGTCGCGGTACTGGGCCATCTTGGCCTCCAGCCCGAGCAGGCGGCGCAGCAGACGGTCGAGGACGCCGATGCCCTGGCGACGCTTGTTGAACGCCTTGCGGATCGTGGTGACGCTCGGGATCACGCCGGGGCCGACGTCGTCCATGACCACGTCGGCGTGGCCCTCGAGCAGCGACATCATCCCGGTGACCCGGTCGATGATCTCCTTCTGCTCGGGCTTGGCGAACGCGTCCACGATGCTGCCGTTGCCCTTGAGCGCCTCGGTGACGCGCTGCAGCCCGCCGTCGAAGAGCGAGGCCGGGTCCATCGCTTCGGAGAGGCCCTCGATCTGGGCGAAGAGGTGGTCGCGCATCCACGGGCTGGCGGTGAACTGGACCCGGTGGGTCTCCTCGTGGAGGCAGACCCACAGCCGGAAGTCGGTCGGGTCCAGACCGAGCTCGCGCTCGACGTGGACGGCGTTGGGCGCGACCAGCAGCAGCCGCCCCGACGGCCCGTAGAACGGGTCGAACTGGCCGAGGATCTTCGAGGACATGAAGCCGAGCAGGCCGCCGACCTCGGCCGCGCTGATCTTGGAGCCGACCGCCTGCGTGAGGGCTCCCGGGGTGCGCTTCGCGGTGATCCGGTCGACGACCGGCGAGATCACGTGGGCGAAGGTGTCGGCGTTGGCCTGGATCCAGCCCCTTCTGTCCACCACCAGGACCGGCGCCGTGTCACGCGGCGCGTCCAGACCGGTGAAGGCGCGTACGAACTCGGTCGCCTTGGCGGCGTCCGCGCGCAGCTCCTCGACGGCGTGCTGGGCCTCGCTGCGCGAGACGATCGGGCCATCTCCACCGACCGTCGCACCAAGGCGTACGGCCAGGTCCCAGTCGACCATGGTCGCTCCGGACGGGGCGGGGTCCTCAGCACGATGGGTCATGCGTACGACCGTAGCCGACCGAACCTATGCAGGCGGCCCTATGCCGAGCATCGACACGTCGCGACCGCCGTGATCGCGTCGTCGAGGGCGTCGCGTACGTCCAGGGTCTGCTCGGGCTTGAAGCCGTCGGCCATGAGTACGACGACGAACGGCGTGCCGCGCGCGTCGATCGCGATGCCGGAGAGGCCGGAGACGCCGGTGAGGGTGCCGGTCTTCGCCCGGACGCGGCCGCGACCCGGCTCGGCGTCGAAGTTGAACCGCCGCGAGAGCGAGCCGACCCAGCCGGCGACCGGAAGCCCGGTCATCGCCGGGGCGAGCTCGGGGCGGTTGGGGCTGGCGGCGGTCTGGAGCGTGCTCACCAGCAGCGTCGGCGGGATCTGGTTCTGCCGGGAGAGGCCGGAGCCGTCGCGGAGGACCAGGCCGGTGGTGTCGATGCCGAGCTCCTTCAGGGTGGCCGTGATCGCCGCGGTGGAGCCGTCGAACGTCGGGGTGCCGGCCGCGAGCCCGACGTGCCGGGCGAGCACCTCGGCGAGCTGGTTGTCGCTGTGCTGCAGGGTGTATTCGACGATCTCGCGCAGGGTGTCGCCCTGACGTACGGCGAGCTGGGTGCCGGCCTTCGTCCCCCGCGCGGGCTTGCCGTTCACCTTGATCCCGCGCTTGACCAGGGCCTTCTTGAACTGCTCGGCGGCCTGCATGGACGGATCCCGGCTGTAGCCGGTCGACTGGGAGCCGCCGTGGTCGACCAGCAGCGCGGTGATCCCGCCGACCTCCTCACCCAGATAGGTGCGTCGCCAGGTGGGGCTCAGGGTCGGGCCACCGAAGAGGGTGTCGTCGAAGGCGAGGGTCACCGACTTGGTGGTGCCGAGCTCCCGCGCCGTCTCCGCGGCGAGGTCGTCGAGGTCGCTGGCGCTGAGAGATGCGTCACCTCCGCCGACGAGGGTGACGGTGCTCCCCTGGAGCGTGGTGCTGGTCTCGAACCGGCGCTCCGGACCGTACGCCTCCAGCACCGCCACGCTGGTCAGCACCTTCGTGACGCTCGCCGGGGTCGCGGCCCCGCTGCCGTGGGTCACCAGCGGAGCGCCCTCGAGCGGCGCGATCGCCGCCTTGAGGTGCTTGCCGAGCCGCTTGTCGCCGACCATCTCGCGCATCACCTGCTCCAGCGCGGCCTGATCAGGCTTTCCCGGAGCTCTGGTCTGCTGGCCGGCGACCGCTGCTGGACTGACCGCGGCGATGCTCAGCGGGGCCGGCGGAGGGGTCGGCGCGACATTGCCGCGCGCGTAGCGGACCCACCCCAAGGCGTACGCTGCAGCCGCGACTCCCACCAACAGCGCGAGCACCAGCGGCAGCACGACCACGAGCTTTCCGCGGCCCTCCTCAGGCTCCTCTGATGGCCACTTCGGCGGGGTGTCGGGCTCCACGGATATCCTCCTCGATGCCGGATCCGACGCAGATCGGTGTCAGACTGTCCGGCATTCCGTTTTTGGGTTTGTCTGGAGGCAGAGAAGTGACGCAGGAGTTCGACGTACTGATCGAGGTCCCCAAGGGATCCCGCAACAAGTACGAGGTGGACCACGAGTCGAACCGGCTTCGACTCGACCGCGTGCTGTTCACCTCCATGATGTACCCCGCAGACTACGGCTACATCGAGGACACCCTCGGTGGGGATGGTGACCCGCTCGACGCGCTGGTGCTCACCCCCTACCCGCTCTTCCCAGGTGTGCTGGTCGAGGCCCGGGCTGTCGCGATGTACGTCATGGAGGACGAGCAGGGCCAGGACGAGAAGGTCCTCTGCGTCCCCTGCGACCCCCGCTTCGACCACATCCAGGACCTCGCGGATGTCGACGAGTGGACGCTCAACGAGATCAAGCACTTCTTCGAGCACTACAAGGACCTCGAGCCCGGCAAGTCCGTCAAAGGCTCCGACTGGGTCGGCAAGGCTGCTGCGGAGTCGGAGATCGCCGCGTCCATCGACCGGTTCAAGAACACCGCTCACTGAGGCTTGTCGCCTGCTGACCGAGGCGATGTCCTGAGCTTGTCGAAGGGTAACTCGGTCTGGGCGCGCGAATGTTGACCGAGGTAACTCGGTCGAGTGTCACTTCCTTCGTGGAGTTCCGCGAAGGAAGTGTTCGTTTACCGAGGTAACTCGGTCAGCATTCAGCCAGCGCGGCGCGCAAGGAGGCGTAGGTCGCTTCCACCTCGCCCGCGACGGTCGGGACGACCTTGGTAGCGGGGCGTTGGGCGACCAGGTCGGCGAGCTTGGCGGCGTACGCACGGAGGTGCTCGTCGCCACCGGACTCCGCCACGATCTCTTTCACGATCGGATGCCACGGGTCGTCGCCGTCATCGCGTCCGTGGAAGCGGCGTAGCGCGTCGTCCTCGACGGTCGCGAGCATGACCTCGACGAACTCGGCTCCGGCGTCGTGCGCCGCCCTCTCGAAACGTTGGAGCTCACCGACTCTGGCGAACAGCTGTGGAAGCACGACGTCGCCGGACTCGCTGAGGTACCCACGGATCAGCCCCAGCGCCGCGGGCCGGATCCGTGCGCCGGCACCGATGAAGTCGTCTCTCCACCCGCTGATGAAGGTGCGCAACAGGTCGATGTCGCAGACCAGCGTGCCGGGGTGGTCGGCCGCGAAGCGCCTGGCGAGCGTCGACTTTCCTACCCCGGGCATTCCGTTGATGAGGATCAGCCTGGCCACGTGGCAAGTCAACCACCCGTCGTCGTTCAGCTGGCGACCCGCATCCGAGACTCGAACCGGGCCAACGTCCGCTGCGGAGTGTCCAGGTCGACCCAGATGACGCGCACGAACCCGTAGCCGGTGATCTCTCGGATCTCGTCCTCGCGTCGCTTCTCCTCGAACAGCGCGTCGCTGGGCGACTGGCCGGGCCTGAGCAGCTTTCCGTACTTGACCTTGCCGTCGAACTCGCCGAACAACCTGAACTGGGGCCAAGCCCAGTCGACGATGCCCACCAGCGAACCGTCAGCGCGGTAGACCGGCACCTGCAACTCTGGGCGCGGCAGACCTCCGACGCGGAAGAGCCACAGGCATCGCGACTCCCCGATCGATCCCGCCAGCGGATCAGCGTGTGCGACAGCGGCTCCGAGCGGATGACTGAAGGGCCACTGGTTCATCCGCTTGTACTCGGCGATCAGCTCCTCCTTCGTGAACGCCTTCGCTCGAAGGCCGGCATCGAGAAGGCACTGAGTCACCTCGTCGGCGGCCTGGAGGCTCGTCTCCAGTGCGCATCGCACCGCAGGCAGCGTACGCAGCCCGTCGTGTGTCTCGACCTCGTCGTCCCTGACCGCCCCCAGGTGATGGACGACGTCTCCCTCGAGCGGTCTTCCTGCGCCATCGAGCCTGGTCACGTGCACCTTGGCGAGGTCCACACCCCACAGGTCGATGCCGTGAGCGACCATGCCGGACGCGTGACTCAACGCGATCTTGCCGCCCAGCGAACGCTGCACGGCCCGCGCACGCACGCGGTGGCGTCCAACCGGGTCGAGCGCTGCCCATTCGTCGGCGAACACGTATGCCCCGCGCCTGATCCGATGCCATGCGCCCTGACGGACGACCGCGGTGATCTCGCGGTCTGCATAGCCGGCGTTCTTGGCTTCGCGGCGGGTGAAGAAGCCTTCAGAGGCGGTGATGATTCGTAGTGGGTCCATGCGATCCAGGGTTCGTCCCGATGCCGAGAATGCCGACCAGAAATCGGCTCGCTGTGGATAACTCCGGCCCGAACGTTGCCTGTGGATAGTCAGCGGCCCGCTGTTGCGCGATGCGCCGGTGGATGCTCACCGAGGTAACTCAGTAGCCGCGCGCTTCCTTCGCGGAACTCCACGAAGGAAGTGACACCCGACCGAGTTACCTCGGTGAGCATCCAGCCGCCCCGCCTCAGCCGAGCAGGTCCTCCGACCGCAGCAGCTCCTCCGGCACGCCGAAGCCGTCGACGAGCAGCCGCGCGTCCGGGCGCAGCTGGCGGCAGAGGCGGTTGACCTCGGCGGTGATGGCCTTGGAGCGCTCGGAGGAAAGGCGGCCGTGCTCCATGAACCAGGCGCGGTCGGCCTCGATGACCGAGAGGGCGCTGAGGTCGCAGAGGAGGTCCATCAGGTCGCGTACGGGACCCTCGGGGAGCACGCGGACCTTCTCCCGGAACGCCTCGTGGATCAGCCGCTCGACGTGCGCGTGAGCGACCCCGATGACGTGGTCCTGCACCATCGAGAACACCTCGCCCGGGGACCGTCCGGCCTTGACGCCGGACTGGAGGCGCCGGGCGACGCCGGCGAGCATGTGCTCCTCGCGGAAGCGCAGCATCGCCAGGTGGTAGTCGGAGTCGAGGATGTCTGGCTCGCGCTCCCCGGCGATCGGTACGACGTCGCGGACCCGCTCGAGCAGCTTGTGCACTGCCGTCCGCTCCAGGACCGTCTCGACGGCGAGACCGGCGACAAAACGTACGAGATCGAGCTGGTCCATCTCCTCGAACTCGCTGGAGTAGCCGGTGAGCAGCCCCTTGGCGACCAGCTGCAGCAGCACCGTGTTGTCGCCCTCGAAGGTCGTGAAGACGTCGGTGTCGGCCTTCAGGGCCGCGAACCGGTTGGCGGCCAGGTAGCCCGCGCCGCCGCACGCCTCGCGGCACTCCTGGATCGTCCGGGTCGCGTGCCAGGTCGCCAGGGCCTTGGTGCCGGCCGCTCGCGACTCGAGCTCGCGCCGGGCGTGCTCGGAGGTCGTCACGCCGGAGAAGACGTCGTGCAGGTCGTCGCGTACGACCTCCTGCGCGAAGCGCAGCGCATAGGTCCGCGCTACCAGCGGCAGCAGGCGCCGCTGATGCTGGCCGTAGTCGAGGAGCAGCGACTCCTCGGCGTCCGCCGACGCCTCGAACTGCCGGCGCCGCAGCGCGTAGCGGACGGCGATCGTCAGCGCGACCTCCGAGGCCCGGATCGCGGCGCCGCCGACCGAGACGCGTCCCTGCACGAGCGTGCCGAGCATGGTGAAGAAGCGCCGTCCGGCCGACTCGATCTCGGAGACGTACTCGCCGGCCTCGGTGACGTCCGCGAAGCGGTTCAGGAGAGACGTACGCGGCACCCGCACGCCCGAGAACCACAGCCGTCCGTTGTCGACGCCGTTGAGCCCCATCTTGGGTCCGTCGTCCGCGATCCTGACCCCGGGCGCCGGCGCCCCGTCGACCCGGATCGGCACCACGAACGCGTGCACCCCGCGCTCCTCGCCGCCGACCACGAGCTGGGCGAAGACGACCGCGAGCTCACCGTGAGCGGCGGCGTTGCCGATGTAGTCCTTGTACGCATCCTCCCGGGTCGTCTCGATGACGAACTCCCGCGCATCCGGGTCGTAGGTGGCCACGGTCGCCACCGCGGCCACGTTGGAGCCGTGGCCGTGCTCGGTCATCGCGAAGCAGCCGAGCAGGCGCCCGGAGACGACGTCGGCGAGGTAGCGGTCGTGGTGCCGCGCCGTGCCGAGCTGCAGGATCGCGCCGCCGAAGAGCCCGAACTGCACGCCCGACTTCACCAGCAGCGACAGGTCGCCGCCGGCCATCTCCTCGAAGGCGGCGATGGAGGCGCCGACGTCACCACCCCCGCCGTACTCCTTCGGGAACCCGAGCCCGGTCAGACCGGTCGCGGAGACGTCGAGGAGCACCTCCCGTACGCGTTCGCGATACTCGGGCCGGGGCAGTTCCTCGACCTCGTCGAGGAAGTCGGCGCGCTCGATCAGGGACTTGCGTACGTCCTCCCGGACTCCCGCGTATCGCCCGTCGAGAAGTGCGGTCAGTGAGGCTGCATCGATGGCGGTCACACCGCCACCTTAAGCCGAGAGGGGTCCCGGATCAGGTCAGCTCGTGGGCGACCTTCGCCTCGCGTTCGGCGATCTCGTCGGACTCCGGGACGAGCCGTCGCACACCCTTGCGCTGGAACTTCTGGCCGGCCGCGAGGCCACCGAAGTAGTAGGCGACGAGCGCGATCATGCAGCCCGCGATGTCGTCGGCGAGGTAGTGCCAGCCGAAGTAGACGGTCGCCACGACCGTGATCCCGAAGTTGATCCAGCCGGCCCAGCGGGCGATCTTGTTGTCGATCGTGGCGTGGATCATCAGCGCCACCAGCAAGGTGATGCCGCAGTGCAGCGAGGCGAAGCCACCGACCGACTGCACCACGTTGGCGTCGACGTCGAAGAGGACGTGCTGCCTGGTGAAGACCAGCGACTCCATCAGGGTGCTCGCCGGCGTCTCGGGCAGGTCGGCGTAGAGATAGGGGTACTGCAGGCCCGGACCGACCGTCGGCAGGCAGTAGTAGGAGACCGTGCCGAGGATCCAGGCGATGCACTGCGAGGCGACGAACCAGTAGCCGTAGGCCAGGTTGCGCGACCAGACCAGCCACGCGGCGACGGCGAACGGCACCAGCGGCAGGAACCACATGTAGATGTAGGAGAGGAACCAGGCCACCCAGCCGGTGCCGAGGAGGTCGTGGAGCAGGATCGCCGGGTCGGCACCGAAGAGCACCGCCTTGTCGATCAGGTGCAGCTCGTGGTCGAACTCATAGGTCTCCGGCACCACGAACGGCAGGAACGACTTGAGGTTCCGGTAGCAGACGTAGACCAGGTAGAAGCAGACGATGCCCAACGCCACGAGTGTCAGCCGCTCACGGGTCCAGTGGGTGCGGACACGCTCCTTGAAGATCGGCCCCATGTCCTTCCACTTGAACTTGGACTTCCACAGCGTTCGTGGCACGAGGTCGACGAGGAGCGCAGCTCCGACGAGGAGGGGAAGGCGGAGCCAGGACGGTCCGAGGAACCCCTCCGGGTCGAGCATGCGCTTGTCGACGATCTGCGCGGTCACGACTGCGATCAGGCCGAAGATCAGCGCGCTACTGACGAGGAAGATCTGAGCGCGGCGATACATAGCCGCTAATTCTAAGTGGCGGGTGGTTGCTCTGCCCATTCCTGGGTGCCTGGCGCCTGGGCCGTCTCGGGTATGGCCAGCCGATTCGGCTCGACCCTCAGCGTGACCGACTCCCCCGGCGCCGGTGCCGAGTCGGCGACGGCGTCGACCTCACCGACATCGTCGAGACGTACGACGAGCCGATGCTGCTCCGGCGTGGCCCTGGCCGAGACCACGGTGCCGGTGAGCGGGCCGGCCGGATCTGCGACGAAGGCCGAGCGGCGGAGCGCGACCGCTCCGGCCGGTGCCAGCCCGGCGGCCTTCAGGACCGTGTACGCCGCCGGCCCCTCGAGCACGCGGGCGTACCCCAGGAACAGGGCGGCCCAGGTGTCCGTCGGCCTCGCCCACACCTCCCGCAGGGTCCCCGCCTGCACGAGGTGACCGTCGCGCAGGAGCGCGATCCGGTCGGCGACCGCGAAGGCCTCCTCCTGGTCGTGGGTGACCATCAGCGCGGTGGTGCCCGCCTCGTGCAGGATCCGTCGCAGGTCGCCAGCGAGCCGTTCCCGCAACCCGGCGTCGAGGGCGGAGAGCGGCTCGTCGAGGAGCAGCAGCCGCGGTTCGACGGCGAGCGCCCGCGCAAGCGCGACCCGCTGTCGCTCACCGCCGCTCAGCGTGCCCGGCAGGCGGTCCTGGTAGCCGCCCAGGCCGACGAGCTCCAGCAGGTCGGCGACCTTCCTCGTACGGTCGGCGGCCGGGATCCGGCGCAACCGCATCGCGTAGGCGACGTTGTTCGCGACGCTGAGGTGCGAGAACAGCTGCCCGTCCTGGAACATCAGCGCGAAGCCGCGCTTGTGCGTCGGCACCCCGCGCAGCGGGCGCCCGTCCCAGCTGATCTCCCCCGTCGCCGGCTCCAGCCCAGCCACGGCCCGCAGCAGCGTCGACTTTCCCGACCCCGACGGCCCGAGCAGCGCCAGCACCTCCCCGTCCGCCAGTTCCAGGCTGACGTCCGAGACGGCAGCCTTCCCGTCGTACGCCACAGAGACCTCACGCAGCGACAGCATCGCAACCTCGATCCCGCCGAGACGGTAGTTCTGGTGTCCGAATCGGTAGTTCTGGCGAACCAAACTGCCATTTCGTCCGCCACAAGTGCGGACTCGGCCCCCACAGGTGCGGTTTCGGCGGTGCGGCGTTCACAGTGCTCCGATCGAGGGGACGCGGAGACGCTCGACGAGGAGCATCACGACGGCGGTGGCGGCGGCGAGGACACAGGCGGCGGCGAGGGCCATGCCGTAATTGTCCGAGCCCGGGCGGGACAGCAACCGCAGGATGACGACGGGAAGGGTGGGCCGCTCCTCGCGGACGAGGAAGGACGTCGCGCCGAACTCCCCCAGCGACGCCGCGAAGGCGAACCCGGAGGAGGCGAGGAGAGGCTTCCAGATGGCCGGTACGTCCACGGTCATGACCGCGCGGAGCGGCCCGGCCCCGAGCCCGGCGGCGGCCTGCCGGAGACGGTCGTCGACCGACCCCAGGACCGGCACCAGGGTGCGAACGACCAGGGGCAACGCCACCAGAGCCTGCGCCAGCGGCACCAGCCACGGCTCGTCGCGGAAGTCGAGCGGGTCCGACCCGAGGGTCAGGTAGAGCCCGAGCCCCAGCGTGACGGCGCTGACCCCGAGCGGCACCATGAACAGCCCGTCCAGGACGGAACGTACTCGCCGCTCGGCGACCGAACGGGACCGGCGCGTCACCGCGAACGCCACCAGCAGCCCGAGGGTCAGTGCGACCAACGAGGCCTGCACCGCGACTGCCAGCGAGGTCATCAGCGCGGTCGTGGCCGGCACCGGCAGCGGAGGGTCGAACCCAGGAGTCTGCAGGGCCGTGTAGTTCCGGAGACTCCACCGGTCATCGTCTCGCAGCGATCCGAGCAGCAGGGCGAGCAGCGGCCCGGCCACCAGCAGGACCAGCACCGACGTCGACAACAGGGCCGGGATGTCTCGCAGCGAGACCCGCCGGCGGCGTACGACGACCCGGGACTGCGCGGGGTCCGGCACCGATCGCAGCCGGCCGGCCACGACCAGCAGCCCGATGACGACCACCAGCTGGAGCACCGACAGCACCGCGGCACCGGGAAGGTCGAACAGGGTGAAGGTCAGCTTGTAGATCTCGGTCTCGATGCTGTTGTAGCGCACCCCACCGAGGGTGAGCACGATCCCGAACGCGGTCGCGCAGAAGAGGAAGACCACCGACGCCGCCGAGACGATGGCGGGACGCAGCGCCGGCAGGGTGATGGTCAACAGGACCCGGGAAGGCGAGGCGCCCAGCGCGGCAGCGGCCTCCCCGGGACGCGGGTCGAGCGACTCCCAGGCCGCCCCGACCGCGCGGATCACCACCGAGGCGTTGAAGAACACCAGCCCGAGGATGATCGCGGTCGGCGTCCCGTCGAGCCCCAACCCGGCCAACAGCCCGGCCTCGCCGATGAGCTCACGGAAGGCGACCCCGACGACGACGGTGGGGAGCACGAACGGCACCAGCAGTCCCGCCCGGATGAACCGCTGCATCGGGAAGCTCAGCCGGTAGAGCGCGTACGCAGCCGGCAGCCCGAGCGCGACGCTCAGCACCGTCGCCAGGCCCGAGGACCACAGCGTGAACCAGAGCGCCCGCTGGATCTCCGGGCGCCCCACGATCCTGGACACGACCGACGGGTCGAAGGATCCCTCGAAGAACAGGCCGCGCTGCACCATCCCGGTGACCGGCAGGACGAAGAAGACCGCCAGCACAGCCACCGGGAGAGCGGCGAGCGCGACCAGGGTCCCGATCCGCCAGATCACAGCACGACGGGTGGAGCTCACTGCGCGATCGTGTCACTCCAGGTCGCCAGCCACGCTTCCCGGTTCTCGTCGATCGCCTCAGGCTCGACGGAGAGCGGTTCAGTGGGCTGCTGGGCGAACTTCGCCCAGTCGGCGGGCAGCTCGACGCCGGAGGAGACGGGGAACACGTACATGCTCTCCGGCAGTGCCCCCTGCACGCTGTCGGAGAGCATGAAGTCGATCAGCGCCTTGGCGCCCTCGGGGTGGTCGGCGCCCTCGAGCACGCCGGCGTATTCGACCTGTCGGAAGCAGGTGTCCAGCAGCGCCTTCGTCGTCGTCTTGCCGTCCTTGACGGTGAAGGCCGGCGAGGAGTCGTACGACACGACGATCGGTCGCGTCCCCTTGCCGCCGCCCTGGGTGAAGTCGGAGTAGTAGGCCTGGTCCCAGCCGTCGACGACCTTGGTGCCGTTGTCCATCAGCTTGCCCCAGTAGTCGGCCCAGCCATCCTCGCCGTACTCGGCGACGGTCGCCAGCAGGAACGCCATGCCCGGCGTCGACGTCGCCGCGCCGGGGGTCACGAAGAGATCCTTGTACGCAGGCTCGGCCAGGTCGTCGAGCGACTCCGGCGGCGTCAGCTTCTTGGCCGCGAACCACTCGGTGTCGATGTTGACGCACACGCTGCCGTTGTCGACCGGGGTGAGGAAGTGCTTCTCGTCGCCCGGGAGGTTGAACTCGTCGACCCCGGCCGGGACCGTCTCCGGCGTGTACGCCTCCAGCGCGCCCTGGTCGATCGCCCGGCTGGCGAAGGTGTTGTCGACGCCGAAGACCGCGTCACCGTCGGGGTTGCCGGTGTCCATGGCGATCTTGGTGGTCAGCTCGCCACCGTCGCCCGCGTGCCGGATCTCGGCGGTGTAGCCGGTCTTCTCGGTGAACTCGGCCAGCACCTCCTTCGGCAGCGTGAAGCTGTCGTGCGTCAGCAGCACGACGGTCTTGTCGTCGGGGCCGCTCGACGGCTTGGCGTCCGGCTCGGCGGGGCTGCCACCGCACGCGGACAGCAGCAGAGCCGAGATTGCAGTGGCAGCGATGGCAGGCGTACGCATGCGCATTTCTGACTCCCTTCGCCGGTATCAACCGGAGCAGGTTCGGAGGGTCTGCGGCGCTGTTCGCCGCACTCTCAGGCCTCCCGGCCTCCCCTGTCTGTTCCCGGCAACACTACTGCTTGCCAGAATCGACCCATGACCGACGTCGCCATCTCGTCCTTCGACGACCTCTCCCCGAAGACCGCGTACGCCCTGTGGCGGCTGCGCCAGGACGTCTTCATCGTCGAGCAGGACTGCCCGTACCCCGATCTGGACGGCCGCGACCTCGAGCCCGGAACGCGTCACGTGGTGCTGAGCGACGGCGACCAGCTCGCCGGCACCGCCCGCATCCTCGACGACGGCGACGTGTGGCGGATCGGCCGCGTCGTCCTCGCCCCCACCCACCGCGGCAAGGGTCTGGCCGACGTGATCATGAAGGCCGCCGTCGAGGCCCTCACCGACCGCGACATCGTCCTCGACGCTCAGACGCCGCTGGCCGGCTGGTACGCCAAGTTCGGGTTCGTGAAGGACGGCGAGGAGTTCCTCGAGGACGGCATCCCGCACACCCCGATGCGCCTCACCCGCTGACGGGGGCGAACAGCACGCTGGTCTCCGTCTCCTCGCGGGTGGCCTGACCGCGTGCGGCCAACAGCTCGAGGTGAGCCTTGGTCTCCATGACCGCGAGGCCGGCGTTGAAGTAGTCGAGCTCGGCGAAGGCACGCTCGTGGCGGGTCCAGCCGAGGTCGTTGGCCACCTCGAGCGCCGAGCGCCTCCCTGCCTGCAGGGACGCCAGTGACTGGGCGAGCCGGGACTCGTGGTGGGCCAGCAGCTCGTCGACACGGGCGTGCGACGACGGGGCGACGGGGCCGTGGGCGGGGAGAAGGCGCAGGTCGGGGAGGGTGCGGACCTTGGTCAGCGAGGCCATGAAGTCGCCGAGCGGGTCGATGACCGGCACCGGCTCGAAGCCGATCGACGGCGTGATCGTGGGCAGCACGTGGTCGCCGGCGAACAGGACCGAGCCGGCCAGGTCGGCGTAGACGTAGTGGCCCTGGGTGTGACCAGGGGTGTGCACGGCATCGAGGTCGCGGCCGGCGACGTCGAGGCGTACGTCGCCCTCCAACCACCGAGAAGGCATCCGCCAGTGGGACAGGTCGGGCGCGGGCGGCGGGTTGGCGGCCCACTTCGCGGCCAGCTCGTGCGCGCCGGCGTGGGCGAGCAGCCGATCGGTCGAGACCCAGCCGTCGAGGTCGCCGTTGGTGAGCTCGAGGGTCGGCCGGTCGCCGGCGCCGAGCAGCACGTCCGCGCCGAACTCCTGACCGAGCACCGAGGCGAGCGTGTAGTGGTCGCGGTGCACATGGGTGACCAGGAAGCGCCGGATGTCACCGAACTCGAAGCCGAGCTTCTTCAGGCCGTTCTCCAGCGCAGAGCGGCCCTCGGTGATCGCCCAGCCGCCATCGACCAGCGAGAGCCCGTCGTCGCCCTCGAGGACGTAGATGTTGACCGCCTTGAGCCCGTCCATCGGCAGCGGCAGCGGGATCCGGTGTACGCCGTCGGCGACCGTCCACGCTCCCGGAGCGGACCAGTGCTCCCCCGAGTCAGGCGAGATGGCGGTGGCTGTCGACTGACTCATCGGTCTCCTTCGGGTCGACCTTTCCAGAGCCAGAGCAGACCCAGGATCGGCAACAGGGCGGGAACGAATCCGTATCCGCTCCCGAACTTCGACCATACCGAGTCATCCGGGAACCAGGACGGCACGGCCAAGGACAGGACACCGACGACGATGACGCCGCCCAGCTCGATCCACAGCATGATCTTCGCGAAGCCCGCCGACCCGTTGGCGGCTCGGCGGATCGCGAACCAGCCCGCGACGTACGTCGCCGCGGCGACCACCGAGAGCGAGTAGGCGATCGGGGCCTCGTCGAAGTCGGTGAAGACCTGCACCAGCGACCGGGCGCCCGCGGCGAGCACGAAGATCGCGTAGACGGTCAGCAGCACCAGATGCGGACCGGAACGAGTCTTGGCAGGTGAGGTCGCGGTCACCGGACCATCATGACGCGTACGGCCACGACGCCCGTCGCCAGGGCCGCCGCCGCGATCACGCCCGAGGACCAGGTCGAGCGGTCCGTACGCATCGTCTGCAGCGCCAGCGGCATCAGGCACACCAGCGCGCCGAGGTAGCCCAGGAAGGTCGACAGCGACTCCGGCTTGCGTCCGCCCGACCAGGCCGCCAGCGCCCCGATCGCGAGCACGACAGCCAGGAGCTCCAGCATCCACGCCACCTGGTCCAGCCACTTGGGCCGGGGCGCCTTCAGTACAACGCCGAGCACGGCCGCGATCGTCACGAACGCGGCATACCCGGCCACGATAAATCCGATCAGGGTCACGGCGTCCACGTGCCAATCTTCTCCAATGACCTCCACCTCCCGTGGCCCAGCCCCCGATCCGGGGCTCGTCGCCCGTCTCCGCGCCGCCGGCTGTGTCTTCGCCGAGGACGAGGCGGCGCTGCTCGAGTCCGCCCCGGTCTCCGCCCATGAACGGGAGGAGATGGTCGTACGCCGCGTGGCCGGCGAGCCGCTGGAGCTCATCCTGGGCTGGGCCGAGTTCTGCGGGCTCCGGATCCGGGTCGCGCCGGGGGTGTTCGTCCCCCGGCAGCGCTCGGCGCTGATGGTCGAGCTCGCCTGCCGGACGGCCGAGCCGGGCGCGGCCCGGAAGGTGCTCGATCTCGGCTGCGGGACCGGAGCGCTGGGCGCCGCGGTCGCGGCACGTCTCCCGGACGCGGAGGTCTGGGCCACCGACATCGACCCGGCCGCCGTCGCCTGCGCCAAGTGGAACCTGCCCCCGAGCCGGGTGCTCCTCGGCGACCTCTACGACCCGCTCCCCCACGACCTCGAGCTCGACGTGATCGTGGCCAACGCCCCGTATGTGCCCAGCGACCAGATCCGCAACATGCCGCCCGAGGCGCGCGACCACGAGCACCACGTGGCCCTCGACGGCGGCGCGGACGGACTCGACGTGCAGCGCCGCGTGATCGAGCAGGCCCCGAAGCATCTGGCCCCCGGCGGCGTACTCGTCATCGAGTCCGGCCAGGAGCAGGCGCCCGTCACCGCGAGCCTGATGCGGGAGCAGGGGCTGGTCGCGGAGATCCATCACGACGAGGACCTCTACGCGACCGCGGTGACGGGGACGATGGCCTGAAAGACGATGGCCTGAAAAGCGAGGCGTCCCTCTGATTGCACACCACCCCCGCAGTGTGCATTCAGAGGGACCGCCACCTTGAAGTTCGTCCACCCCCCACCGGCGGACGACCTTCTCGCCGATGAAACGGGCCACCCGCCGACCCATGACGCGGGTTGGGAAGAATTTTTTCGAGAATCCCGTCAGACTTCCGTCATGCAGGCTTACGGTCTGGCCCACCTGGTGCCGTTGTCCCTGCTCACAGCGGGGATCGTGGCTGTCGTCTGGCTGGGCAGGCAGCAGCGGGCCGACCCGAAGCCGTCGAGATTCTCACGAGGATTCGCGCTCGCGATCCCGCTGACGACGATCCCGCTGCAGGCCCACGAATGGGTCACCGACTTCGATCTCTTCATCGATCTGCCGATCCACCTGTGCGACCTGGCGTGGGTCGCGGCGGCCTTCGCGCTGTGGACCCACCATCCCTACCCGACCGCGCTGACCTGCTTCTGGGGCCTCACGCTGACCACGCAAGGCGTCTTCACCCCGGACGTGATGGACTTCCCGGACGTCAGCTACTTCACCTTCTGGGGCCAGCATCTGATGATCGTGACCGCCGCGGTCTACCTGGTCTTCGGGCTCAAGCTGCTACCCCGGTGGCGCGACTACGGCTGGGCGGTCGCGACCACCGCGGCATGGGCCGCGGTGGCGTACGTCCTCAACCTCGTCCTCGACGCCAACTACGGCTACCTGCGCTACAAGCCGGAGTCGGGCTCGATGCTCGATCTGCTCGGGCCGTGGCCGGTCTACGTCCTCAACGAGATCCTGATCGTCGCCGGCGTGTGGGCACTGATCACGCTGGGGCTGCGGATCTGGGCCCGTCAGGACGGGTCGACGAGGACGCCGGTGCGCTCGTAGTCGGCGAGAGCCGAGGCGTACGGCGCGAGGTCGATGCCCTTCTCGCTCACCCAGCCGTCGTCGTAGTAGGACGAGCGGTAGCGCTCGCCGGAGTCGCACAGCAGCGAGACGACGCTGCCCTCGGTGCCGGCCTCGGACATCTCGCGTACGACACCCAGCGATGCCCACACGTTGGTGCCCGTCGAGGGGCCGACCGAGCGGCCCATCCGCGCCGAGAGCCAGCGCATCGTCGCGATCGACGCCGCGTCGGGGACCTGGACCATGTCGTCGACGACCCCGCCGACGAAGGACGGCTCGACCCGCGGCCGGCCGATCCCCTCGATGCGCGACGGCATGCCGGTGGCGTAGTCGGAGGTGTCGGTCTCCCAGCCGCCGTAGAAGGCGGAGTTCTCCGGGTCGGCGACCATCAGCTTGGTGGGGTGGCGACGGTAGTGGAGGTAGCGGCCGATCGTCGCCGAGGTGCCGCCGGTGCCGGCCGAGACGACGATCCAGGTCGGCACCGGGTGTCGCTCCTGCGACATCTGGTCGAAGATCGACTCGGCGATGTTGTTGTTGCCGCGCCAGTCGGTCGCCCGCTCGGCGTAGGTGAACTGGTCCATGTAGTGGCCGCCGCACTCGCGGGCGAGGCGCTCGGCCTCGGCGTACATGTCGGGTGCGCGGTCGACGAAGTGGCAGCGGCCGCCGTGCCACTCGATCAGGCGCACCTTCTCCTCCGAGGTCGAGCGTGGCATGACCGCGACGAACGGCAGCCCGAGGAGCCCGGCGAAGTAGGCCTCCGAGACCGCGGTGGATCCGGAGGAGGCCTCGACGACCGTCGAGCCCTCGTGGAGCCAGCCGTTGCAGACCGCGTAGAGGAACAGGGACCGGGCCAGGCGGTGCTTCAGCGAGCCGGTGGGATGAACCGACTCGTCCTTCAGATAGAGGTCGACACCGCTGCTCGCACCGTCGCGGACAGGGAGCGGAACGACGTGCAGATGGGTGTCGGCCGAGCGCTGCGCGTCGGCCTCGACGCG
Organism: Nocardioides sp. NPDC087217; assembly: GCF_044744805.1. Classification (NCBI taxonomy): domain Bacteria; kingdom Bacillati; phylum Actinomycetota; class Actinomycetes; order Propionibacteriales; family Nocardioidaceae; genus Nocardioides; species Nocardioides sp. NPDC087217. The sequence goes on along the minus strand of NZ_JBIUZB010000005.1, from coordinate 190,447 downwards.
GCGTACGGCTTCGTCGATCCAGGCGCGATGTGAGTCAGAGAGGCGAGGCACCGGCCGAGCGTAACTCCACCCTGATCTGTCCCCAGCATGTGCGGTGAGCCACAATGACAGACCGAATCACGATCGGGTCCGGGCAGTGAAGTTGCCCACAAGTTAGACCGATCTAAGGACCCCGATTAACCATTGCGGCCCCAAAAGCGAGACAAAAGACCTGTGGACGAACCTCTTGACGTAGTGCTGATCGGCGGCGGCATCATGAGCGCCACCCTGGGCGTGCTCCTCCAGGAGCTCGAGCCCAGCTGGTCCATCAAGCTGATCGAGCGGCTCGACTCAACCGCCGCCGAGTCCTCCGGCCCATGGAACAACGCCGGCACCGGTCACTCCGCGCTGTGCGAGCTCAACTACAGCCCGCAGAACGCCGACGGCTCGGTCGACATCTCCAAGGCGATCAACGTCAACGAGCAGTTCCAGCTCTCCCGTCAGCTGTGGTCCTTCCTGGTCGAGAACGGCCGCATCCCGAACCCGGACAAGTTCATCCACACCGTGCCGCACATGTCCTTCGTGTGGGGCGCCGAGAACGTCGACTACCTGCGCAAGCGCTACGAGGCGCTCTCGGTCCACCCGCTCTTCAGCGGGATGGAGTTCAGCGAGGACCCCGAGGTCATCAAGGGCTGGGCGCCCCTGCTGCTCGAGGGCCGCTCGGCCAAGGCGCTCGCCGACGAGCCGATCGCGGCCACCTGGACCAACGCCGGCACCGACGTCGACTTCGGCTCGCTCACCTCGATCCTGACCCGCACCCTGGTGGACAAGGGCGCCGACCTGGAGACCGGCTCCGAGGTCACCGACCTGCACCAGACCATGGACGGCTTCTGGCACGTCTACGGCCGCAACGAGACCGGGAAGTACCACCTGCGTTCCCGCTTCGTCTTCGTCGGCGCCGGCGGCTACGCGCTTCCGCTGCTGCAGAAGGCCGCGATCCGGGAGATCCGCGGCTTCGGCGGCTTCCCCGTCTCGGGTGAGTTCCTGCGTACGTCCAAGCCGGAGCTCGTCGCCCAGCACCGCGCCAAGGCCTACGGCAAAGCCGCCGTCGGTGCTCCGCCGATGTCGGTGCCCCACCTCGACACGCGTTATGTCGAGGGCAAGACGCACCTGATGTTCGGTCCGTACGCCGGGTGGAGCCCCCGCTTCCTCAAGACCGGATCGCTCACCGACCTGTTCCTCTCGGTGCGGCCCCACAACCTGCTGCCGATGCTGCGGGCCGGGCTGACCAACATGGATCTCACCGTCTACCTGGTCAAGGAGCTGCTGCGCTCGCCGCGCAAGAAGTTCGACGACCTCCTCGACTTCTTCCCCGCCGCCGACCGCAAGGACTGGGACCGGATCATCGCCGGCCAGCGGGTGCAGGTCATCCGCCCCGACGGCGTACTCCAGTTCGGCACCGAGGTCATCACCGCCGAGGACGGCACCATCGCCGGCCTGCTCGGCGCCTCCCCCGGCGCTTCGACTGCCCCGGCGATCATGCTCAACGTCCTGCGCCGCTGCTTCCCCGACCGTTGGGACGGCTGGCAGCCCCAGCTCAAGACGATGATCCCGGCCACCGGTGCCGAGCTCAGCGCCGACCCCGAGCTCGCCGCCGAGACCTTCGCGCGCACCGACCGCCAGCTCCACCTCGGCTAGCCATCAGCCGAATCTGCAGTTGTGGGCGACGAAACGTCAGTTTCGTCGCCACAACTGATTTCTCGACCGCCAGAACTGCCTACTCGGCGGTGAGGTGGGCTGCGACTGCCGCTGCTTGGCCCCGGATCTCGGGGATGGCGGTGGCCTCGTAGAGCGCGCCCTTGCAGGGCGGGCCGACGGTCAGAAGATTGGGTACGACGCTGCCGTCTGCTCCGATGACGTGGCCGTCCTCGGTGACGTCGATGCCGAGACGGAGGGGGTCGGGGGCGACCAGGCTGCGCTTCTGGAGCGCGAGCAGGAGCGGGTTGTCGGTGCGGGTGATGTCGGGTGAGGGGCCGGTGCAGTTGATCACCGCGGTGACCTCGCAGTCCCCGCTGGCCAGGGAGACGACCGGCTGGTCAGCAGCGTCCACCTGGCAGCCGAGCACCCCGCCGCCGAGGATCTCCAGGCGTCCCTCGGCGCGGTAGGCGTCGAGGAGGGCGGCGATGCGCGGAGCCATGCGGTGGCGGCGTACCTCCCACTCGCGGGCGTAGACCTCGCGGAAGCGACGGCGCTCCGGCTCGGGCAGGCGGCGCCAGATCGACTGGGTCGGGCCACGGAGGCCGTCGATGACCGCACGCCAGTCGACGCCGAGACCGGCCGCGTGCTCGATCTGCTCGCGCACGAGCGAGGCGATGCCGTCGGCGGTCAGCGGGCCGTCGGGGATCGGGGTCACCCAGGAGGTGAACTGGTCGTCGACATGGGGGTTGGGGAGCAGGCCGTGGCGGCTCACCATGATCACCCGGCGCTCCGGGGCGTCGTCGAGGAGCGTGACGGTGGTGTCGACGGCGGTCAGGCCGGTGCCGACGACGAGTACGGTCGCGTCGACGGGCAGGGCGCTGATCCGGGCCACGTCCCAGGGGTCCGACAGGTTCCACGGCGCCTCGGGCAGTCCGGCCAGCGGTTGGGGCGGCGGGTTGCCGTAGGCGAGCACGACGGCGTCGGCGACATGTCCTTCGTCGTCGCCTGTCAGGACCCGGAAACCGGCGCCGGCCGGCTCGACGTCGATGACCGTCTCGCCGACCGTCTCCAGCGTGCCGGGACCGGCCTCGGCCGCGTGAGCGAGCCGATCGCGCAGATAGCGCGCGTAGTCGCGCCGGGGCAGGAAGTCGATCGGGCCGAGCTCGATGCCGGCCTCGGCCGCCCAGTCGAGCAGGTCGTCACGGTCGTCGGGGAAGCCCGACATGTTGTTGGCCCGGACGTTGAGGAGATGGCGGCCGTCGGTGGTCGAGTAGGCCACTCCGTAACCCGCCTCGCCGCGCGACTCGAACAGCGTCACCGAAGCACCGCGGCGGAGCAGGTTGATCGCGGTCAGCGTGCCGCTGGCTCCTCCCCCGATGATCGCCACCGTCGGGCTGGAGGTCGGCGGGTGCGGCGCGGCGTCTGTCGTCACCTGGACAGGGTAACTGCGCTATCCAGGCTTTGTTCACCGGGTTACTCGATTTACAGACGGACCGCATAAATCTATTTGCAAAGATCTCTTTGCAGTCTACGGTGAACCCATGGCAGCACGCGAGATCGTCCCCGGAATCGACCAACTCAAGGCCCTCACCCACCCCGTGCGCGTACGCATGCTCGGGATCCTCCGCGTCGACGGACCGGCGACGGCGACCACGTTGGCCGCCCGGCTCGGCATCAACTCCGGCGCGACGTCCTACCACCTCCGGCAGCTCGCGCAGCACGGCTTCATCGAGGACGACGAGAGCCGCGGCAACGCCCGGGAGCGCTGGTGGAGGGCCGCCCACCAGGCGACCGTGACCGGTGACAGCGACGTACCGGACACCGCCGAGGGCCGCGAGACCCTCGACGCCTACCTGCAAACGGTCGTCACCATCTACGCCCAGCGCCTCCAGGAGGCGATCGAGGAGCGGGCGCTCCTCCCCCAGGAGTGGCGCGAGGCCTTCGGCCTCAACGACCGCGTCGTCCGGCTGACACCCGCCCAGGCCTCACGCGTCGAGGAGCAGGTCAACAAGATCATCGACGACCTGGAGGAGGAGCCGGAGGGCGAGGCCGTGATGTTCCAGTTCCACGTCTTCCCGCTGCCGGGTCACGTCAGCACCGACACGAGAGATGACCAGGAGAGATAGGCCATGAAGCTCCCCCTCTACGGCTGGCTCGCCGCCGAGACCATCTCGCTGGTCGGCACCCGCATCTCGATGCTGGCGCTGCCCTGGTTCGTGCTCGAGACGACCGGCAGTCCCGCCAAGGCCGGTCTGATCGCGCTCTTCGAGATGACACCGCTGGTACTCAGCAAGATCTTCGGCGGCCCGATCATCGACCGGATCGGCCCGCGCCGGGTCGCGATCGCCTGCGACCTCGGCTCGGCCGTCGTGGTCGGCCTCATCCCCCTGCTGTACGTCGCAGGCCTGCTGCACTTCCCGATCCTGCTCGCGCTCGTCGCCCTCGCCGGCGCTCTGCGCGGCCCCGGTGACTCCGCGAAGTCGTCGATGATCCCGCAGCTGGTCGAGGCGGCCGGTGTGCCGACGGAGCGGGCCACCGGGCTCCACTCGTTCGTCGAGCGCACCGCCTCGATGCTCGGCGCCGCCGCGGCGGGGCTGCTGATCGGCCTGGTCGGTGCGACCGACGCGATCATCATCGACGCCGCCTCGTTCGCCCTCGGCGCTCTGGTGCTCGCCGTGACGACCGCCGGACTGTCACGGGCCCGAGGCCCGGAGCCCGAGGAGCACCCCGCACGTCCCGCGCCCTACCGGGCTCAGCTCGCCGAGGGCTGGCACTTCCTCCGCCGCGACCGGGTGCTCCTCGGGATCGCGTTCATGGTCGCCCTGACCAACCTGATCGACCTGGCCTGGAGCAGCGTGCTGATGCCGGTATGGGGCCAGCAGCACGCCGGCCCCGAGACGATCGGCCTGCTGTTCGCCACCTTCTCCGGCTTCTCCGCGGTGGGATCGGCCGTGGCCGCGGCGCTCGGCGACCGGATCCGCCGCTACCCGACGTACCTGGTCTGCTTCCTCATCACCGGGATCCCACGGTTCCTGGTGATCGCCTTCGGGGCACCACTGTGGGTGGTGTTCGTGGTGTTCGCGATCGGCGGGACGAGCAGCGGGTTCATCAACCCGATCCTCGGTGCGATCCAGTTCGAGCGGATCCCTGCCCACGTGCTCGGCCGGGTGATGTCGCTGATCTCGGCCTTCGCCTGGGGGCTGATGCCGCTCGGCGGGCTGCTCGGCGGCAGCCTGGTCTCGGCCTTCGGCCTGACCACAGCCCTCGTGGCCTGCGGGATCGCGTACTTCGTCGTCACGATGTTCCCCGCGATCGACCCGACCTGGAAGCAGATCGAGCGGCCTAACAGGCTTCCCGCAGCCGTGGGATCCTAGGGATGCCGCCGAGCCGCTTGTTGTAGCGGACCTGGTCGGAGTAGCCCTCCAGGAGCGTCCACAGCGCCTTGTGGGCCGGCCACGGGATGGCCTCGCCGGGGAACGCCCAGCTCGAGCCGAAGCCGATCCAGACCGGGACCCAGTCCTTGGCGCAGTCCCACTCGCCGCGCTTGGACATCAGCAGCCGGTGGCGGACCTGGAAGGCGAGCCGCTGCCCGTCCTTCACGATCGGAGCCGCGCACACTCGCCACAGCGGCATGTCGAGCGCCATCAGCTCGATCTCGATGTCACCCAGAACGCGCGGGTCCACCAGGACCGTAGCGACGTTCTCATGCGGGCGCCTCATGAAGATCACGCTAGCGGCGAGCACCGACAAACGTGGCTGGATCCGCCAGGAGCGAACAGCGCGACCCGATTCGCCACCCCGCCGGACAAGACGTACGCAGCGGGCCTATCATCCCTCCCAATCTCGATCGGGCAGGGAGGCCCGAGTGGAGGATCGAGGAAGGACCCTACGTTGGCACCCCCGAGGCAGCCCAGAACGGGCGAAGAAGCCGAGAAGTACGCCGCGGAGCATCTGCACACCCTCGGCTGGCCCGACGCCGCCCCATCAGGCAGCACCGCGGCCGCTGACGTCGACATCATCGGCGGCCGGCCTGACAACGTCGTCGTCGCACAGGTGGTGCTCACCCGCTCACCGACGGAGGCGCGCAGCGTCTGTGCCGTACGCGGCGCGGGCTACGCCTACGACGCCCGGACGGTCGCGCTGTTCAGCCGCGCTGGCTACACCGTGGACGCGGTCGAGTGGGCCGACCGGGTCCGGGTCGCGCTGTTCGAGTTCGCCGCGGACGGCTCGATCCGGACGCACGGGAAGCACGCGGCCGAGCTGGTCACCACCGCCACGGCCCCAGCGCCGACCTCGGCCCTCGGCCGGGCGCCCGAGCCGGCCCCCGGGCGACACATCGACCCCACCCGCACCGGCAGCTTCACCTTCACCTCGAAGATCCCCGCGATCAGGCCCCGCCGGAGGGCCGGCGACAAGCCCGCTCCGGAGGTCGCTGCGGAGGTCGCTGCGGACGTCGCTCCCGACCCGACACCGAAGGTCGTCGAGAAGATCGCCAGCCCGCTGACCGGCCAGGTCCCCGCCTACACGACCATGAGCATCCCCAAAGCGCCGACCCCGCCGCCCGGCGAGCGCTGGGTCCCGGACGGCCTCGGTCCGATCCTGGACGCGATCGTCCGGGCGTCGCAGCTGCCCGTGGTGCTCGTCCTGGGCTCGGACCAGCGGGCCGAGTGGGTGCGGCAGACCTTCCAGGTCGGCACGATCACGGTCACCGACGAGAGCGTCCTGCCGATGCTGCTCTCGCTGGTGACGGGCCGGGAGTCGCAGTACGCGAGCGGCGAGTCCTATCACAAGGTCGACGGCCTCAAGCCCCAGGGCGAACGGGCGCTGGAGTCCTGGCGGGCGTGGGAGGCGTACGACCGCGCGATGGCCATCTATCGCCGGGCGGTCTGAGTCCCAGGCCGCTCAGCAGTAGCCGAGCATCTCCGCGAGCGCCCGTCGCTCGCTGTCGTCGGCGGCGAGCGACCAGCGCGCCTTGGTCTCGATCCAGCGGGCTGCGTACGCACACTGGAACCCCTTCCGCGGACGCCAGCCCGCCGGGTCGTCGTCGCTCTTGCTCATGTTGGTCGGGCCGTCGACGGCGAGCAGGTTGCCCAGGTCGTTGGCGAAGGCACGGCGCCGGTCCGGGGACCAGCCGCTCGCGCCGGAGCGCCAGGCCTCCGAGAGCGGCACGACGTGGTCGATCTGGATCGCCTGAGCCTGCCGGGGCTCCTTCAGGTCGGTGAAGATCAGGCGTCTGCCGGTGTAGGGGTCGACCCACGTCCCGGCGAGCACGTCGTGGTCGCAGCGCCCCTGCGGCCGGGTCCGCACCTCGACGGCGTCACGCAGGAGCACGTCGTCGCGCTGGTTGCACCCGTTGCCGTCGCTGTCCGCCCAGCTCCCGCCGAACGATGAGCGCGCGTAGACAACCAGCCCGTCGGGTCGCCTCGCGACCGTCGCCAGATCCGCGAGATCACGGCGTGCCTCAGGCACGTCGACCGGCCCCGCCGAAGGCTCCGCGGTCGCCACCGGCGGCGTACGTCGTATCGCCGGCGCGTCCTCGGGGAGCCACAACGAGATCGCCCAGCCGGCGATCGCCAGCAGGACGACCAGCACTCCCAGCGACGTACGTCTCCCCACGCCGTCGCATTGTGCCCACGACCACCGACATCGATCCGCCGCACCGCAGGTATTACCGAACGATGACGGATGTGCCGACCCCTGTCGCCCGCGGGTCAGCGCTGGCAGAGTGAAGGCATGACTGGGCTGGACATGGGACAGGCACCCCGCGCCGAAGTCGGGGTCATCGGCGGGACCGGGCTCTACGAGTTCTTGACCGATGCCGAGGAGGTGGCGATCGAGACTCCCTACGGTGATCCGTCCGCGCTGGTCACGGTGGGGACGGTCGCCGGGCGGTCGGTGGCCTTCGTGCCGCGCCACGGCCGCTCGCACGAGTACCCGCCGCACGCCATCCCCTACCGCGCCAACCTCTGGGCACTGAGGTCGCTGGGCGTGACCCAGGTGCTCTCCCCCAGCGCTGTCGGCGGTCTCCGGCCGGATGCCGTCGCCACCGGCGACCTGGTCACCCCCGACCAGCTCGTCGACCGCACCTGGCGCCGGATCCCGAGCTACGTGGAGAGCGGCGCCACCCACGTACCTCTGGCCGACCCCTACTGCGCGCGGATCGCCAAGGCGTACGTCGCCGCCGACTCTTCCGTGAAGGTCGGCGGCACGCTCATCGTGATCGAGGGTCCGCGGTTCTCGACCCGGGCGGAGTCGATCCACCATGCCGCCCAGGGCTGGACGCTGGTCGGGATGACCGGCGCCCCGGAGGCGGCGCTCGCCCGCGAGATGCGGATGTGTTACGCGCCGTTGTGCCTGGTCACCGACATGGACGCGGGTGCGGCCGAGGGCGAGGGCGTCGACGAGGACGACGTCTACGCGCTCTTCGCGGCCAACCTGGAGCGGATGCGCACCATCCTCGCCGACACGATCGAGGGCCTGCCCGACCCGGCCGGATGCTCGTGCTCGACCTGGGCCGAGGGCAAGACCCTCGCCTACGAGATCCCATGAGGGTCCTGCTCACCGGGTCCGCCGGGTTCATCGGCACCGCGATCGGCCGGGTGCTGGAGGATGCGGGCCACGAGGTCGTACGCGTCGACGTGCTGTTGCCGATGGCCCACGGCGAGGCGGCCGAGGTGCCGCCCGGGACGAACCTCCTCGATGTACGCGACGCCGTCGGCTGGGGCGACCTGCTGGACGGCATCGACGCGGTGTGCCACCAGGCCGCGGTCGTCGGTGCCGGGGTGACCGTGGCCGACCTCCCGCTGTACGCCGCGCACAACGACCTCGGCACCGCAGCGCTCCTGGCCGCGATGAGCGAGCACGGCGTCTCCCGGCTGGTGCTCGCCTCCTCGATGGTCGTCTACGGCGAGGGCCGCTACGTCTGCGCGACCCACGGCGACCGGGTCCCGCCACCGCGCTCGCGGGCCGCGCTCGACTCCGGCGACTTCGAGAACCACTGCGATCTCTGCGGCGGCGCACTGACCTGGGCGGCGGTCGCCGAGTCCGCCCGGCTCGACCCGCGCAGCTCGTACGCCGCCAGCAAGGTCGCCCAGGAGCACTACGCCTCCGCGTGGGCTCGTCAGGCCGACGCGACCGCGATCGCGCTGCGCTACCACAACGTCTACGGGCCGCACATGCCCGCGGACACGCCCTACTCCGGGGTCGCCGCCATCTTCCGGTCCTCCCTGGAGCGGGGCGAGGCGCCGCAGGTGTTCGAGGACGGCGGCCAGCAGCGCGACTTCGTGCACGTCGACGACGTGGCCCGCGCCAACCTGGCGGCACTGGAGTCGACCTCCGAGCGCCCACGCGGCGAGCTGGCGGCCTACAACGTCGCCTCCGGCCACCCGGTCACGATCAGCGAGGTGGCCTCGCTGGTCGCTCGCGGAACACGGACGCAGGTGGAGCCGGTGGTCACCGGGCGCTACCGGATCGGCGACGTACGCCATGTCGTCGCGTCCCCGGAGCTCGCGGAGAAGGAGCTCGGCTTCCGCGCCGAGGTGCTGCCGGAGGTCGGTCTGCCGGCCTTCGCGACCGCGCCGCTGCGGTCCTAGGATCACCAGCTCGTGTAGAGCAGGTGCTGGACGAGCAGCGCGGTGAGGAGCTGCAGGGCCAGGCCGGGCCGTCGCCAGCGCTCGGGCAGCAGGGCGCAACCGAGGGTGAGCCAGGGCATGAACGGCAGCCAGATCCGCTCCACCTCCGCCCGGCTCATCTGGGAGGCGTCGGCGAGAGCGACCATGATCACCGCGGCCGCGACCAGCACGACGACCACCCGGTCGGCCTGTTCGCGGCGGGCCGCCCAGGTGGCGCCGAGCCCGGCGCCGACGAGCGGCCCGGCGCTGAGCGCGAGCGCGGCCAGGTTCCCCCAGGTCCAGTAGGCGCCCGGCCGCTGGTTCGCCAGTCCGTCCCAGTAGCGGTCGACCAGCACCGGATACGCCTCCCACCAGGCGAAACCGCCGGCGGCGAAGGCGAGGACCACCGCGAGCGCCGATGCCGCCGCGATCGGCAGCGCCCACCAGCCCCGACCGAGCCAGAGCACGGCGAGCGCGAGCACGCCGGTGAGCGGGAGGCCGTACGACATCATCACGACGTAGCCGAGGAGCAGGCCGGCGAGGACCGCCCACGGCCAGCCCCGAGCGGCCCAGGCCCGGCAGGCGAGGGCCAGACAGCACATCCCCCAGGCGACCGCGACCGCCATCACCGCATCGGCCGACACCGCCAGGAACACCGCGCTCGGAGACAGGACCAGGTACGGCGCCGCCGCCCGCGCCGCCTCCTCGGCGCCGAGGACGCGGACCGTCGTCATGACCGCCGGCGGCAAGGTCGCGGCGAGCGCGACGACGACCAGGCCCGCGGCGAGATCTCCGCCGAGGCCGACATGAACCAGGAGCACGAAGAAGAGCACCATCCCGGGCGGGTGGCCGGCGATGTGCACCGGCCAGTTCCCCTCCGGGGCGTCGTAGGGGATCCGGGAGACGTACTCGCGCAGCAGCCCCGGTACGTCGTCGACCGCCCTGGCCGTCTCGAGGTACTCCGTCGGGTTCCCCAGCACCCGCGAGATGCCCTCGGGGCCGTCCACCAGCGCCAGCGCCAGCAGCCACACCAGCCCCGCGGCGTACGCGACCAGGAGCAGGCGCCGCCAGGGCAGCCGCCTCGCCATCGGATCGGCCCAGCGCAGCGACGCGAGCGCGAGCAGGACCGCGGGGACCGTGCCGATACCCACCTTGACCTGCGGATATCCGTGGAGCGGAGGGAACGTGCCGTCGTCGGGGTGCACGCGCGGCCACACCTGCCAGTCGAGCAGGGGCGGCACGACAACAGCCGCCACGATGAGCACGAGCGTGACGACGAGCCCCACCAGGGCGGCGCGGTGAGCTGAGGAGTTCACGACTGCGAGCGTAGGTCCGCGGCGGCCCGATGGCCGTCGGCGCACGGGCCCGTCACCGGACCGTAAGATCTGCGGGCCCCATCGGCGGCGGCTCGTTCCTAGAGTCGATCGCATGGCCGAGACCAGCCCCGAGACCAGCCCCGGGACCAGCCCCGGGACCAGCCCAGACATAGACCTTGTGCTGCCCTGCCGCGACGAGGCCGCAGCTCTGCGCGAGCTGCTGCCACGGGTGCCGGCGGGGCTCTCCGTGATCGTCGTCGACAACGGCTCGACCGACGGCACCGCCGACGTCGCCCGCGCGCAGGGGGCGCGGGTGGTGTCGGAGTCGCGGCCGGGGTACGGGGCGGCGGTGCACGCCGGGCTGCTGGCCGCGACTGCTCCCTATGTCGTGGTGATGGACGGAGACGGCTCGTTCGATCCCGCGGCCGCGCTGCCTCTGGTGGAGACGATCAGGCGCGACGAGGCCGATCTCGCGCTGGGCTGCCGCCGGCCGGTGACCCCCGGCGCCCAGCCGTGGCACGCCAGGGGCGGCAACCGGCTGGTCCTGGCCGCCCTGCGGCGTCGCACCGGTCTGCGGGTACGTGACATCGCGCCGCTGCGCGCGGCTCGCCGGGAGGCGCTGCTCGGCCTCGGCGTGGAGGACCGGCGCTCGGGCTATCCGGTCGAGCTCCTTGATCGTGCCGCCCGCGCCGGCTGGCGGGTCCACGAGATCGACGTCGACTACCACCCTCGGACCGCAGGGACCCGCTCGAAGGTCTCCGGCTCCGTGCGGGGCAGCCTGCGGGCGGCGTACGACTTCTGGCGGGTGCTCTCGTGATTGAGCCGACGCTCCTCCTCGTTGCCAAGGCACCGGTGCCCGGGCTGGTGAAGACCCGGCTCGCGGCCGACGTCGGGGAGACGGCCGCCACCGCCGTCGCGGCGGCCGCGCTGCTGGACACGATCGAGGCCTGCACACTGGCCGTGGGACCAGAGCGATGCCGGCTGGCCCTCTCCGGCGATCTCGCCGAAGCGGTCCGGGCGGACGAGATCCGGACCGCTCTCGCGGGGTGGACGCTTGCCCCGCAACGCGGAGACGGACTCGGCGAGCGACTCGCGAACGCCCACGCCGAGGTCTCCGGACCGGTGGTGCAGATCGGCATGGACACCCCGCAGGTGACCCCGGCCGGACTGCTGGCCGTGGCCGACGGCCTGGAGGCGGCCGATGCCGTGCTCGCTCCGGCCGAGGACGGCGGCTGGTGGGCCCTGGCACTCCGCGACCCGTCGGCCGCCACCGCGCTGCGCGACGTCCCGATGTCCACCCCCGAGACGTACGCAGCCACCCGCGCCGCCCTCGAAGCAGTCGGCCTCCGGGTCCCCGCCGGCGAGCGGCTGCGCGACGTCGACCATCTGGCCGACGTCGCTCCGGTCGCAGCAGCCGCCCCGCACACCCGCTTCGCGCGGGTCGCGGCCGAGATCGCGCGGGTCGCCCGATGACCGCGGTGGCGGCCGAGTCGGCGTTCGCGCATGCCTTCGCCAGCGAGGACTGCCGGGTGGTGAGCGTCGACGGCAGGTCCTCGCGACTTCCGGTCGAGGACTGGACCCGCACCGCCGACGCGGCGGACCTCGCCCTGCTCTCCTACTGCGCGGGACCGACGGTCGATCTCGGCTGCGGCCCCGGCAGGATGACCGCCGCTCTGGCCGCCCGCGGGCTGCCGTCGCTCGGCGTCGACGTCGTCCCGGAGGCGGTTGCCCAGACCGAGGCCCGAGGTGGGCGCGCGGTCTGTCGCGACCTCTTCGAGCCGTTGCCCGGTGAGGGCTGGTGGACGACCGCTCTCCTCGCCGACGGCAACCTCGGCATCGGCGGCGACCCGCTCGCCCTCCTCGCCCGCGTACGCCGGCTGCTGGCGCCGGGCGGCCGCGTGGTCGCCGAGGTGCACCCGCCCGGGACGCCGAGCGGCCCGCTGCTCGCGGAACTGGTCTGCCGGTGCGGCGGCTCCTCGCAGTTCCCGTGGGCGGTCGTCGGTGCCGATGCGATCGGATCGATCGCGGCCGAGGTCGGGCTCGCGGTCAGTCGGCTCGAGCCGCTGCCGCACCGCCGAACACAGCCCCGCCGGTCGGTCCCGGCCCTGTTCACCCCAGCCGGTGACCGCTGGGTCGTCGTACTCGTGGAGGAGACCGCATGAGAATCCCCTCCGAGGACTCCTTCACCTCGCGCCTGCGCAGCGCGGCGGTCGCCGCGCGGGTCGGGCTCTGGCTCGGCGTCTGCTTCCTGGTCGCGCTCGTGACCGGCCTGATCAGCCACTACGCCCAGCTCGACCATCAGCCGGTGCCGCTCCCGGCCAGCCCGTCGCGGCTCTACCAGCTGACCCAGGGCCTGCACGTAGTCGCCGGCACCGCGGCGATCCCGCTGCTGCTGGTCAAGCTGTGGGTCGTCTTCCCCAAGCTCTTCCAGCCGGTGCCGCGGCAGGTCCGCGAGGCACTGCCGACGGCGCTGGAGCGTGGCTCCATCGCGATCCTGGTCAGCACCTCGCTGGTCCAGCTCGCCACCGGCCTGCTCAACGTCGCGCAGTGGTATCCGTGGGGCTTCAGCTTCCGCAGCACCCACTACGCGCTCGCCTTCGTCGCCGTCGGAGCTCTGCTGGTCCACATCGCGGTGAAGCTGCCCGTCGTCCGCGAGGCCCTGAAGGTCGATGTCGACGACACCTCCCACGACCGGCCGAACGCGGTCCGGCCGGGGCCGGTCAGCCGGCGCGGCGTGCTCGCCCTGGCCGGCACGTCCGCGGTCGCTGCCGCCGTGCTCTATGCGGCGGGCACCGTCCCGGGGCTCAGCCGGATCGCCGCCCTCTCGCCACGCTCCCGTGAGCACGGCATCCCGATCAACCGCACCGCGCACTCGGCCGGGGTGGTGGCCGAAGCGAGCAGCTCCGCCTACCGGCTCGAGCTCGTCCACGGCACCACGACCCGGTCGCTGACCCGCGACGACCTGGTCGCCATGAAGCAGCGCACCCACACCCTCCCGATCGCCTGCGTCGAGGGCTGGAGCGCCTCGGGCGAGTGGGGCGGCGTACGTCTCCGCGACCTGCTCGACCTGGTCGGCGCCCCGCCGGGGCGCGAGGTGCGGGTCCGGTCGATCCAGACGTTCAGCGCCTCGGCCGACACGGTGCTTCCGCCGAACTTCGCCGATGACGACCGGACCCTGATGGCCCTCAGGCTCGACGGAGAGACGCTCTCGATGGACCACGGCTACCCGGTCCGGCTGATCGCGCCCGACCGTCCCGGGGTCATGCAGACCAAATGGGTCTCCCGGATCGAGGTGCTCTGATGAGAGGAATCCGGGGAGCGCTGATCTTGCTCGGCGCGGTCGGGATGGCGTACGGCGCCTGGCTGCTGGTGAGCCGGCAGGACCTGGGCCAGATCGTCGAGGTCGTGCTCTGGCTGGCAGCGGCGGTCGTGATCCACGACGGGATCCTGGCGCCGGTGGTGCTCGGGCTCGGCTGGCTCGGCGGCCGGCTATTGCCGCGAGCGGTCGCCCGGGGCGCGGTCACGGTGCTGGTCCTGCTCGGGCCGGCGGTCCTGGTCGCGATCCCGGTCCTCGGCCGGTTCGGCGCGAAGCCGGACAACCCGACACTGCTGGACCGCGACTACACCCAGGGACTGCTGGTCTTCGCGGCGCTGTGCGTGTGCGCCGGTGTCGCCGTCGCGCTCGGCGAACTACGCTCACGACAGCCCGTCCGAGCGAACACCGAGGAGGAGGAGTAGGCCCATGGCACGCGTGCTCGTGGTCGACGACGACCTCACCGTTCGCGAGGTGCTGGCCTCCTACCTGCGCGCGGGCTCGCACGACGTCGTCGAGGCCGGCGACGGCGAGCAGGCGCTGCGCGCGATGAGCGAGCGGCCGGCCGACATCGTCATCCTCGACCTGATGCTGCCCGGCATCGACGGCCTGGAGGTGTGCCGGCGGCTGCGGCAGGCGAGCGAGGTGCCGATCATCATGCTCACCGCGCTCGGCAGCGAGGCCGACCGGATCATGGGGCTCGAGCTGGGCGCCGACGACTACGTCGGCAAGCCGTTCAGCCCGCGGGAGCTGGTGCTGCGCGTCGACTCGGTGCTCAAGCGCACCGGCCACTCCGGCGAGGGCGGCGTCGTCTCCGACGGCTCCCTGGTGGTCGACGCCGACCGGCGAGTGGCGACCAACGCCGGGACCGAGCTGTCCTTGACCACCCGGGAGTTCGACCTGCTCCGCTACCTGATCGCCCATCCCGGCAAGGCCTTCACCCGGGAGGACCTGCTCGAGCACGTCTGGGGATGGACGATCGGCGACCGCTCGACGGTCACGGTCCACGTACGCCGGCTGCGGGAGAAGATCGAGTCCGACCCGACCCGGCCGGAGCGGCTGGTGACGGTCTGGGGCGTCGGCTACCGCTGGGAGACCGCGGAGGTGACGGCGTGAAGACCGCCGACGCCGTCCAGATCGCCCTCGTCGCCGCGGGCGCCGGTCTCGCCGTCGGCCTGGTCGGGCTCCTGGTCGCCTGGCTGACGCGGCGCTGGTCGATCCGCTGGCAGCTCACCCTGGCCGCTGCCGTCGCGGTGCTGACGGTCTTCGGTGGCGTACTCGGCGTCGCCTGGCTCATGTTCCTCTCCGGCCATGACCTGCAGGTCATCACCGTCGTCACCTCGATCGCCGTGGTGGTGGCGATCCTGGTCGCGTTCGTCATCGGCTCCGCGATGGTGCGCTGGTCGGGCGCGATCCAGCGGCAGGCCCGGGAGATGGCTCTCGGCGGCCACCAGCAGCCCTCGGAGAGCGGACCCCGCGAGCTCCGGTCGCTGTCGGCCGAGCTCGCCGAGACCCAGCGTCGTCTCGAGGAGGCGAGCGCACGGGAGGCCCGGCTCGAGGAGTCCCGGCGCGAACTGGTCTCCTGGGTCGCCCACGACCTGCGTACGCCGCTCTCGGGTCTTCGGGCGATGGCCGAGGCGCTCGAGGACGGGATCGCCGCAGACCCGCACCGCTACCACCAGCGCATCCGCGTCGAGGTCGAGCGTCTGGCCCGTCTCGTGGACGACCTCTTCGAGCTCTCCCGGATCCAGGCCGGCGCCCTCACCCTGACGCCGGAGCCGGTCCTGCTCGGCGACCTGGTCAGCGAGGCGCTGGCCGGAGCCGATCCGGTCGCCCGAGAGCGGCGGGTCCGGCTCGGGGGCCAGGTCGAGGACGGCCTCGAGATCACCGCAGACCCGGCCAGCCTGTCCCGCGTCGTGTCCAACCTGCTGATGAACGCCATCCGCCACACCCCCGCCGACGGCACGGTGGAGGTGCGCTGCCAGATGGCCCCGGGAGACGTACGCAGCGTCGACCTCAGTGTCAGCGACGGCTGTGGCGGCCTGGATCCGGGCGACATGGAGCGGGTCTTCGATCTCGGCTGGCAGGGCAGCTCCGCCCGCACCCCGGCCGTGCCCGAGGGCGCCGACGGCACCAGCGCTCAGGGCGCAGGGTTCGGCCTCGCCATCGTCAAGGGCCTCGTCGACGCGCACCGCGGCCGGGTCTGGGTGGAGAACCTTCCGGCCGCAACCGGCTGCCGGTTCCACGTACGCCTGCCGGCATGACGACGCCGGCTCAGTCGACGGTCGAGCCCTCCAGCTCGTCGACGAGCACGAGGCCACGCTCGGCCCAGGCGACCGCGGCACGCGCCTGGTCGATCAGGCCGTCGTAGGCGAAGATCTTGTAGCGCACGATCCGGTCCCACTGGCTCGCGTCGTAGTGCTCGAGCCGCCGGGCCAGCGTGGGGTGGCTGCGGTCGACGAGCGTGGCCCGGGTGGCCTCGAGCATCGCCAGGTGCTCGGTCCAGTGGTCGCGGAACTGCTCCAGCTCGGCGCGCGCGGCGCCGGGTTCGGCCCACTCCAGGTAGGCCGCCTTGAGGTAGGCGGGCTCCCGCTGCCGGCGGATCTCGATGGGCGAGTCCATCCACTCCCGGAAGGCTGCGATCCCGGCCTCGGTGACGGCGTACTCCTTCTTGGTGCCCTTCTTGCCCCACGGCACGACCGCCGACTCGAGCAGGCCGTCGCGCTCCATCCGGTTCAGCTCCGGGTAGATCTGCGAGTCGGGGGCGTGCCAGACGTGGGCCACCGACTGGCTGAACTGCTTGGAGACGTCGTAGCCGGTCATCGGGCGTGAGGTGAGCAGCGCGAGCAGCGCGAACCTCAGCGACATCGTGACCCCCTCTTCACGCAGTGATCGTGGCGCGAGCGTACCCGCCTCTTGCAACTAACTATAGAGATAGGTAGTTTGTGACGAGCACAACACCTATATCCATAGGGAGTTTCCCCATGACCATCCTGGATTCGCCGCCGGTCACCGCCGCCAGCAAGATCTTCAACTTCCCCCGCAACGCCTGGTACGTCGCGGCCTGGGACCACGAGGTGACCGCGAAGCAGCCGCTCGCCCGCACCATCGCCGACCGTCCGCTGGCGCTGTGGCGCAACAGCGACGGCCGCGCCGTCGCCCTGGCCGACGCCTGCTGGCACCGGCTGGCACCGCTGTCGAAGGGCAAGGTGCTCGGCGACGAGATCCAGTGCCCCTACCACGGGCTGCGCTACAACTCGGCCGGCCGCTGCACGAGCATGCCCGCGCAGGAGACGATCAACCCGAGCGCGATCGTCCCGTCCTACCCGGTCGTGGAGCGCCATCGCTACGTGTGGGTCTGGGTGGGCGACCCCGACCTCGCCGATCCCAGCACGGTTCCCGACATGGAGCAGATGGACTCTCCGGAGTGGGCCGGCGACGGCGAGACGATCTACGCGCCCTGCAACTACCAGCTGGTGCTCGACAACCTGATGGACCTCACCCACGAGGAGTTCGTGCACAGCTCGAGCATCGGTCAGGACGAGCTCTCCGAGGCCGAGTTCGAGGTGAGCCACACCGATCGCGGCGTGACCGTGACCCGCTGGATGCGCGACATCGACGCGCCGCCGTTCTGGCTCAAGAACATGCGCGACCGGTTCCCCGGCTTCAGCGGGAAGGTCGACCGCTGGCAGATCATCCACTTCGAGGCCCCCTCGACGATCCGCATCGACGTCGGCGTCGCCAAGGCCGGCACCGGCGCCCCCGAGGGCGACCGCAGCCAGGGCGTCAACGGCTTCGTGATGAACACGATCACCCCCGAGACCGCGCGCACGTCGCACTACTTCTGGGCCTTCATGCGCAACTACCGCCTGGAGAGCCAGACGATCACGACCCAGCTGCGCCAGGGCGTCCACGGCGTCTTCGGCGAGGACGAGGAGATGCTCGCCGCGCAGCAGCGCGCGATCGACGCCAACCCGGAGCACGAGTTCTACAGCCTCAACATCGACGCCGGCGGGATGTGGGTACGCCGGATCCTGGACCGCATGCTGCAGGCGGAGGGTCTCCCCGCCGCCGCGGCTGCGAAGTGAGGCGGCCGCCATGGCAGTGAACACCCAGACCTGGTGGCAGCAGGGCCGTGTGGTCGAGACCGATGACCTCGCCGAGGGCGTACGCCGCATCGTGCTCTGCCCCGACCGCCCCGTCCACGCCGCGCCGGGCACTCATATCGACCTCCGGCTCGACCTCGACGGCCATGTCCGCACGCGGTCCTACTCGGTCGTACGCTCCGAGGACGGCGGCCGCCGGCTCACCCTGGGAGTCCAGCTGGCGCCGGCGTCCCGCGGCGGATCGCGCCACATGCACGGCCTCCGCGTCGGGGACGTCGTCGAGATGACCGGTCCGGTCCAGAGCTTTCCGCTCGGGGTCGGCGCCGACCGGTACGTCCTGGTCGCCGGCGGTATCGGCATCACCGCGCTGGTGGCGATGGCCGACACCCTGCGCCGCCGCGGCGCCGACTACACGCTTGTTCTCGCCGGCCGGCGGCGAGCGGTCATGGCCCACCTCGACGAGCTCGTCGAGGTGCACGGCGATCGTGTGCGGGTGTTCGTCGACGACGAGGACGTACGCCTCGACGTGGAGGCGCTGGTCGGCGAGATCGCCGCCTCGGCCGCTCCGACGCGGACCGAGATGTACATGTGCGGGCCGATCCGGCTGATGGACGCGATCCGCCGCGCCTGGGTGGCCCATGAGCTGCCCGAGCCCAATCTGCGGTTCGAGACCTTCGGCAGCAGCGGCGCCTGGGCGGCGGAGGACTTCGTCGTGCACCTCCCCCAGCTCGACCGCTCGGTCCGAGTCGGCAAGGACAGCTCGATGCTCGACGCGCTCGAGGACGCCGGCGTCGACGTGATGTGGGACTGCCGCAAGGGCGAGTGCGGGATCTGCCAGGTCAAGGTCCTCGACGTCAGCGGCCGGATCGACCACCGAGACGTGTTCCTGAGCCAGCAGCAGAAGGAGACGTACGCGTCCTTGTGCCTCTGCGTCGCTCGCGCCGCCCGCGGCGAGTCGGGGTCGGGCTCGGCCGACCCCGCTGCCGTGACCCTCCACCTTCCGTGAAACCCCACCCCGAAAGAGATCCGAGATGAACCTTCGTGCGCGCATCGACGCCGCCGCGATGACTCCGTACCAGTGGATGGTCGTCGCCCTCTGCGTCCTGCTGAACTGTCTGGACGGATTCGACGTGATGGCGATGGCCTTCACCGCCTCCTCGCTGACCGAGGAGTTCGCGCTGAGCGGCTCGGAGCTCGGCGTGCTGCTGAGTGCCGGGCTCGTCGGCATGGCGGTCGGCTCGCTGGCACTGGCTCCGGTCGCCGACGTCATCGGCCGTCGTCCGCTGATCCTGATCAGCGTCGGTCTGGCGACCCTCGGCATGCTGCTCTCCGCGGCCGCCCCGTCCGCTGTCCTGCTCGGCCTCGCCCGCGTCGTCACCGGGCTCGGCGTCGGCGGCATCCTGGCGAGCACCAACGTGATCGCGAGCGAGTACGCCTCGGCCCGCTGGCGCGGTCTGGCGATCGGCCTCTACACGGCGGGATACGGCATCGGCGCCACCCTGGGCGGCGTGGCCGCCCGCGGCATGCTGGCCGACCTCGGCTGGCGCAGCGTCTTCGTCGCCGGCGGCGTCGCGACCGGGATCGCGCTGATTCTCCTCGTGGTGCTGCTGCCCGAGTCGGTCGACTTCCTGGTCCAGCGCCGGCCGCGCCAGGCCGTCGAGCGGATCAACCGGATCCTCGGACGGCTCGGTCAGCCCGCGATCACCTCGGACGCTCTGGAGTCCGCGCCGCGGCCGACGACCCGGCACCGCAGCGGCAACCCCGGTGTCCTGCTGGGTGCTGACCTGCGCCGCTCGACCCTGCTCATCTGGGTGGCGTTCCTGGCCACGATGTTCGGCTTCTACTTCGTCAACAGCTGGACCCCGCAGCTGCTGGTGACCTCCGGGATGTCGGAGGCGGACGCGGTCACCGCCGGCATGATGCTGGCGCTGGGCGGCACCGCCGGCTCGGTCCTCTACGGCCTCGTCGCCTCCCGGCTGGACAGCCGCCTGGTGCTGATCGGCTTCACGGTGCTCTCGGCGCTGACGATGGTCGTCTTCATCACCAGCACGACCCTGCTCACCGTCGCGCTCGTCATCGGCGTGCTCGTCGGGGCGCTCATCAACGGCTGCATCGCCGGCCTCTACACGATCACCCCGGCCGTCTACGGCACCGAGATCCGCAGCACCGGTATGGGTTGGGCGATCGGCATCGGCCGCATCGGGGCGATCCTGTCGCCGATGCTCGCCGGGCGCCTGCTCGACGCCTCGTGGACGCCGGTCAACCTGTACGTCGGCGCTGCCGTCGTTGTCGCGATCTCCGCCTTCGCGCTGCTCTTCCTGCGGACCGGGCGGGCCGCTCGGACCGTTCCCGACATGGCCTCGGCCTAGGCGTCGGGAATCGGCCCGTCCCGGGTGCAACCGGGACGGGCCGTGGACCGTCTAGATCGGCAGGACGCCCGCTCGGGGCGTACGACCGACGAGGAGTCCACCCATGTCCACATCCCGCATCCAGCTCCGTGCCGCGCTCGCGGCGACCGCCGTTGTCGGTCTGCTCGGCCTCGCCGGGTGCGGGAGCGAGCCGGCCCCGTCGGCCGGGTCGCCCTCCGCCGCCCCCTCCTCCTCGGCCCCGTCATCGGCCCCGTCCTCAGCTCCGTCCTCCGAGCCGCCCGCGACTCCGACGCCGGCCCCGTCCGAGGTCCCGATCACGGCCACTCCGACGCCGAACCTCGACTGGGGCGGCCCGCTGGCTCCTGGAGCCTTCGGGAGGATCAAGGCCGAGGGCAACGTACGTTCTCTCGTGCAGCAGGGCTGGATGACCCGCGACACCGCGCGCGAGGAGATCTGCGAGGGCAGGCACTGGAAGTGGGTCGACCAGGTCGGCGACGGCGTCGACGTCATCTACGACCAGCAGGGCGAGATCGCCTCCTTCGGGATGAGCAAGCCCGTCCTGGAGACTGCTCGCGGCGTCACGATCGGCGACTCCCTGATGGTCCTCAAGGACATCTACGGGACCGGCGCCCAGCAGACCAACGACTACGGCCAGACGACCTGGGTGGTCAAGGACAGCGACCGCTGGATCGGCTTCCTGCTCTCCGGCAACACCCGCGACGCGAAGATCGAGTTCATCGAGGTCTCCGTCGGACGCCAGCCCGGTCTGCTCCGCGACGGCTGCTGATCCCTCACGCCGGTCGCCTCCACCGCGGCGTACGGTGGAGGCGACCGGATCCCGTTCTCGTGGAGGTATCCCTTGTCCCGTCGTGCAACGGCCGCTGCTTTCGCTGCCTGTGGCCTGCTGACTCTCGCCGCCTGCGGAGAGAAGGCAGACCCCGACGACCGCAACGAGGTGAGCGCCAAGCTCGCCGACCCCGACGGGAAGAAGGTCGGAACCGTCGAGATCGAGGAGGACGACGGGGCCACCCAGATCAACGTCCGGGTGAGCGGCCTGTCGGCCGGCTACCACGGCTTCCACGTGCACACGACCGGCAAGTGCGAGGCCGACAGCACTGCGCCGGACGACCCGTCGAAGACCGGCGATTTCCTCTCCGCGGGCGGCCACCTCAACCCCGACGACAGCGCCCACGGCGAGCACCTCGGCGACCTGCCGGCGCTCCTGGTGAACGAGGACGGCACCGCCAGCCTGGAGTTCACCGGCCCCTTCACGCTCGACGACCTGCGGGACGCGGACGGCAGCGCGGTCATGATCCACGCGGATCCGGACAACTACGCCAACGTCCCGGAGAGGTACGCGCCCGAGGGCCCGGACGAGGACACGACCAAGACCGGCGACGCCGGCCACCGCATCGCCTGCGCCGTGATCAAGGCCAGCTAACCCCTCTTCGCCGAGTCGGCGCGTTCTAACGAGCCGACTCGGCACAGATCTCGGTCAGGACGAGCCGACTCGGTAGGGCCGGCCGCAACCAACGATCGCCGGGAAATGGAACGACATACAGCGCCGCTCGCCGCAGACTGGAACGGTGACCACCGACCTCACCCAGACTGACATGGCCCACCTGCGACGCTGCCTGGAACTGGCGGCGGAGGCGCTGGCGGACGGCGACGGACCGTTCGGGTCCGTCCTGGCCGACAGCACCGGCACGCCGCTCCAGGAGGGTCGCAACCGCGAGCACTCGACCGGCGACCCGACCGCTCACCCGGAGATCGAGCTCGCCCGCTGGGCGGCGATCCACCTCGACCCGGCGATCCGGGCCGGGGCGACGGTCTACACCTCGGGCGAGCACTGCCCGATGTGCTCGGCCGCGCACGGCTGGTCGGGAGTCGGACGGGTCGTCTACATCGCCTCCTCCGCGCAGCTGACGCAGTGGCGGGCCGGCTGGGGAGCGGCGGAGTCGCCGGTCCGGGCGCTGCCGATCCAGGAGGTCGCGCCGGCGGTCGATGTCGTCGGCCCCGTCCCCGAGCTGGTCGACGAGATCCGCAAGCTCCATGAGGCGGCAGCTCGGGCCTGACCACCGGTCGGGGCCGCACCTCGCGTCCTCGTGGGACAGTGATCGAGTGATCACCGCAGCAGACTTGGCGCAGGCGGTCGCGCCTGCGTTCGCGGAGCTGTCTCAGGCCGGAGAGACGACCCGGCCCGTGCTCGGCGTGGAGCTCGTCGAGGCCGACGGACCCATCCAGGTCGAGCGCGGCGACGTGGTCCTGGCTGTGGGCGTACGCTCGCTGGACGACGCTCTGGAGGTCGTCGGCAAGGCACGCGACGCGGCGGCGCTCGTGCTCCGGCGTTCGTGGGCCGACCGCGACGAGGTGCGTCGCCGCTGCGCCGACCACGGGCTGCCGCTGCTGGCGATCCCGGACGAGGCGCCGTGGTCGCCGGTGATGGCGATTCTGAGGAAGACGCTCGAGGCCGCGCAGACCGGGCGGAGCCCGGAACCGGCCGACGACCTCTACTCCGACCTGTTCGACATGGCCGACAAGGTGGGCGCGTTGCTCGGGGCCCCGGTGACGGTCGAGGACGCCGCCTCCCGGGTGCTGGCCTACTCCACCGGTCAGGAGGACGTCGACCAGGCGCGGATGTCGACCATCGTGGGCCGCCGGGTGCCGCGCGAGGTGCGCAACCATTTCCGCTCGGTCGGCGTCTTCCGACACCTCGCCCGCTCCGACGAGCCGCTCTTCGTGCCAGCGGCGACCCCGGGCACCCGGCCTCGATACGTCATTCCGGTGCGCGCGGGCGGCGAGTGGCTCGGATCGATCTGGGCCGTGGTGGACGAGCCACCCCGAACAACACGATCGGGCGAGCTGCGAGCCGCCGTCGACGTGATCGCCCTCTACCTGCTGCGCCTGCGTGCCCAGACCGAGCTGCACCGTCAGACACAGCTAGACCACGTCCGCACCGCGCTGCGCGGCGACACCACGGACCGACCCGACTGGCTCGGTCCGGAGCCGTGGCGGGTGGCTGCGCTCATCGGCCCGGAGGGCCTGGGCATCGAGGCGCGTGCCGAGCTGTGGGTGATCCTGGCGCGTCGGCACGGCTGGCGCCAGCCGGTCGTGGTCGACCTCGACGGGCTCCTGTACGCGGTGCTGTCCGACTCGTCCGGCCCCGGTTCGACCGCCTGGTTCACCGACCTGGTCCGCGCCGAGTCAGGACACAGCCCCACGGTCGGGCTGCGGCTCGGCTCCGCGGTGGAGACGCTCGCCGAGCTGATCCGGTCCCGGACCGAGGCGGCCGAGCTGTCCACCGTCGAGCTCACCGGCCGACGCCGGGCGGTGGCCGCGGTCGAGGACTGCTGGCCCGAGCTGGTGCTGGCTCGAGCCTTGGCGGGGTTGGCCGGGATGCCGCTGGTCTCTCCGGTCGTCAGGCTCACTGCTCCCGAGGCCGACGCCACGCTGCTCGCGACGCTCGAGGCCGTCGTCGACCACTGGGGCGAGGTCGGCCGGGCGGCGCGGGTGCTGGGGGTGCACCCCAACACCGTGCGCTACCGCCTGGCCCGACTCTCCGAGGCCTGTCCGCTCGACCTCGACGACCCCGCCCAGCGCCTGGCCGTACGCCTCGAGCTGGCGCGTGCCCGCGCCGACGCTGCAAACGGGTGATGCTGTCGGCCCCTACCGCAGCGGGTCGACCGGGCGCAGCTCGTCGGGGCGTACGCCGGTGGCGATCTGCTCGGCGAGCAGCCGACCGGTGACCGGGCCCAAGGTGATCCCCCACATGCCGTGGCCGCCGGCGACGAAGACCTTCGGGTCGCGCGTGGCCCCGACGAGCGGGAGCCCGTCGGACGTACACGGCCTGGCACCGACCCACTCGTCCTCGCGCTGGTCCAGGTGGACGCCCTTGAGGAGCGTCCTGGCCTCGGTCACCAGGGCCTGGATCCGCCGCGGGTCCATCGGCGCGTCGACGTCGCGGAACTCCATCATCCCCGCGATCCGCAGCCGGTCGCCGACCGGCGTGCAGGCCACCCGCTGGGTCGGGAAGTAGACCGGGCCCCGCGGCTGGTCGTCGACCTTGACCGTGAACGAGTATCCCCGTCCGGCCTGCACGATGCGCCGGACGCCGTAGTCGCGGGCGAGCCGGTTGAGGCGGGCGCCGGTGGCCAGCACAGCGGCGTCGTACCGCTCCCCGGCGACCTCGACGCCCGAGCCCGAGGAGGCCACATCCTCCGCGTCGTGGTCCGTCAGGATCCGGCCTCCGCGAGCGCGAACGGAGGCGGCGATGGACTCCACGTACGCCGCGGGGTCGATGAAGCGCTGGTCGCGGATCCGGATCGCGGTGGCGATGCCGTCGGCGAGCGCGGGCTCGTCGGCGCGAGCGGTCTCACCGTCGACGAGATCGAAGTTGATCTCCTGGCCGCTGGCCCGGATGTGCTCGAACTCCTCGAGCAGCGCCTTGCTGTCCTCCGCGGTCCGGAACGCGGCGGTAAACGGCTCGGCGAGCTTCGTCCTCGCCGTCACGCCGCCGCGCTCGAGGTCGTCGAAGGCCGCGAGCGCCCCGTTGTTGAGCGGGATCAGAGCCGCCATCGCGCGCTGCCACCGCGGGTGGGTGCAGTTGCGGCCGAACTGCGCCAGAAAGCGGAGCAGACGCGGGTTGGCGGTCGGCGGGATGTACACCGGGGAGGAGGGGCTGAGCACGGCCCGGAAGCCATAGGCCAGCACCGAGGGCTCCGGGAGGGGCACGGCCATGCTGGGCGTCAACCACCCTGCGTTGCCCCAGCTCGAGCCCGCGGCGACGTCGTCGCGGTCGAGGACGGTCACCTCGACACCGGCCTCCTGGAGGAACCATGCGGTGGACAACCCCACCATGCCTGCGCCGACCACGACGACACGCTCGGGACGTGAGTGCCTGCTGGAGTTCATGACTCCATCGTCAGCTGCCACACGCGGCTGCTCGTTGGCCGTCGCCCACAAGTTCAAGGGCTGCGGCTGTGCTCCCTCCACAACAGCACCCTGTTGTCCCCGCCACACCTTTCTTGCATTGACTGCAACTTGCACTCACTGCAAGAATACTCCCGTGCCCACCTCTGCCCCGCCTTCGAACGCCCGCGAGCGTCAGAAGCGGGAGCGTCGGCTGGCGCTGATCGAAGCTGCTCAGCGACTGGTCGGCGAGCGTGGTCTCGATGACGTCACCGTGGAGGAGATCAGCGCCGCGGCGGGGTTGTCGACGCGTACGTTCTTCAACTACTTCGATTCCAAGGACGACGCGGTCCTCGGCATCCAGGAGATCGAGCTGGATGCCGAGGTGCGCGCGCAGTTCGTCTCCGGCGGGCCGTCGGGGCGGCTGATGACCGACCTGCAGGCGCTGGTGGCGGGCTTCCTCAAGGACGCCGCGCCTAACGTCGAGCAGGTCGAGCGGGCCATGCGGCTGCTGGCCTCGGAACCCCGCCTCATGCAACGGCACGTCGCCTGGCACCAGCGCGTCGCCGGCGAGTTCGAGGAGCTGCTCGCCGAGCGACGCACGGCGCGGCCCTCCCCTGTCGACGACGACACGATCGGGATGGTTGCCGGGCTGCTGATGCGATCGAGCGCGCTCGCCTGGGCGCGGTCGGGCTACGAGGGTGATGCGGTGGCGCATCTGCCCGAGGCCGTCGCCCAGCTCCGCCTGCTCCTCGACGACTAGCCGCACCTCTCTCGGGACTTCTCACGTCACACGGGACCCGTGTGTCACCACCTCTTCAACTCCTGCCTGTTCAACTCCCGCCTGGAAGGTCCAACCCCATGAGTCATACGGTCGCCCCCGACGCGCCCGACAAGCCGTTGGTCGTGCTGACGCCGCGTACGATCTGGCTGATCTTCGGTGCCCTGATGGCCTCGATGTTCCTCTCCTCCCTCGACCAGACGATCGTGAGCACGGCGATGCCGACGATCGTCGGGGAGCTCGACGGGGTCGAGCACCAGGGGTGGGTGATCACCTCCTACATCATGGCGATCGCGATCGTGATGCCGCTGTACGGGAAGTTCGGTGACCTGTGGGGTCGCCGCTGGCCGTTCCTGGTCGCCGTCGCCCTGTTCACGCTCGGCTCGCTCTTCGGCGGGATGGCGCAGACCTTCCCCGAGCTGGTCGCCGCCCGCGGTCTCCAGGGGCTCGGCGGTGGCGGGCTGATGATCCTGTCCCAGGCGATCATCGCCGACATCGTGCCGGCCTCCGAGCGCGGTAAGTACATGGGCCCGATGGGCGCCCTCTTCGGCATCTCCGCCGTCATCGGACCGCTTCTCGGTGGCTGGCTCACCGACGGCCCGGGCTGGCGCTGGACCTTCTGGATCAACGTACCTGTCGGCATCATCGCGTTCGCGGTGGCCTGGTTCGCCCTGCGGCTGCCCTCGCACCGCTCCGGACGCCCGGTCGACTGGCTGGGGATCATGTTCATGGTGCTCTCCACCTGCGGCATCGTGCTGCTGACGTCGTGGGAGTCGCTCGGCCACGACGGCTACGACTGGTCCTCGCCGCAGCTGCTCGCGCTGCTCGTCGGCACCCTGGCCTCGGTGGCCGCCTTCATCGTCACCGAGACCCTCGCGCCCGAGCCGCTGATCCCGCTGCGCCTCTTCAAGAACCCGACGTTCACGGTGACCACGCTGATCGGCCTGGTCCTCGGGATGGGCATGTTCTCGGCGATGGCGATGCTGCCGACGTTCCTGCAGATGTCGACCGGCGCCTCGATCACCAGCTCCGGGCTGCTGATGCTGCCGATGATGGCCGGCATGATGCTGACCGCGATCGGCTCGGGCATCGCGATCTCGAAGACGGGTCGCTACAAGATCTTCCCGATCGCCGGTCTGCTCATCACCGCGGCCGGGATCGCCTGGATGACCACGATCACCGGCGACATGTCGATGGTCGTCTTCGGGCTGATGATCTTCGTGCTCGGCGCCGGGATGGGCCTGGTCATGCAGACCATCGTGCTCGCCGTCCAGAACGCCGTCGACCCGCACGAGCTCGGCACCGCGACCTCGGCGAACAACTTCTTCCGGGAGATCGGTGCGACCGTGGGCACGGCGCTGTTCACGACCGTTTTCACCACGCGGCTGTCCGACAACTTCGGTGGCCTGGCCGAGAAGATGGCCTCCTCGGGGATGATGCCCGCCGACGGTGCCGGGTTCTCCGGCGGGAGTCTCACCCCGGCTGCTGTCGAGCAGCTGCCCGAGCCGCTCCACACCTGGGTGGTCGACGCCTTCACCGAGGCGCTCGCACCGGCGTTCTGGTACCTCGTGCCGCTGATCCTCCTCGGTCTCGCGCTCGCGCTGTTCCTCAAGGAGGTCAAGCTCTCCGACGAGGCCGGCATGGTCGCTCGCGGGGAGGCAGTCGCAGGCTGAGGCTTCCTTGACGGTCGCCGTGGCAGGGGGCATTCTCCTGTCACGGCGACCGTCCGCTCGAGGGACGTGCGCAGCTCTCGGAAAGGCATGCCATGCCAGCTCGCGCCCTGCCCCTCTCGATCGCGACGGTGTCCGCCCTCGTCGCGAGCATGCTGCTCGGTGTGGCACCGGCCTCGGCGGCTTCGGCCGGGGACGTCGTCCTGGAGACTCTCTCCAACCGGGCCGATCTGGTCTCCGACGGCAACGCGCTGGTGCGAGTCACCCTGCCGAAGGGCGCGGACCCGGACGACCTGAAGGTGTCGTTGAAGGACCGCGACGTCACCGGCGCCTTCGCGGAACGTCCCAACGGCGAGATCGAGGGAGTCGTACGCGGCCTGCGGGTCGGGACCAACGAGCTGACCGCTCGCCTGCCTGACGGTCGTGGCGCCTGGCTCACGATCACCAACCACCCGCGCGGCGGGCCGATCTTCTCCGGACCCCAGCTGCAGCCGTGGCGCTGCCAGCCGACCGCGACGGACGCGCAGTGCAACCAGGAACCGGCGATCAGCTGGCTCTACAAATCGACAAATCCACTGCTCGACGGGCTCCAGCCGTACGATCCCGCGAACCCTCCGCGTGACGTGGCCACCACGACCACCGACGAGGGCGTGACGGTGCCGTTCGTCGTACGTGTGGAGACCGGCTACCAGAACCGCGACCAGTACCGGATCGCCGTGCTCTGGCAGCCCGGCAAGCGGTGGCAGCGCTGGCGTCCGCAGCAGCAGTGGAACAACAAGCTGTTCATTCCGCACGGCGGCAGCTGCGGGGTCGACCACGAGGTCGGCACCGCGCCGACCAAGGACTACTCCGGCACCTTCGACCTGGGCGTCCCGCTCGTCGCCGACGCACTGGGCGACAGCCCGACCGCCGCCCTCGGGCGCGGATTCGCGATGCTCTCGACCGCGCTGGCCAACACCGGCCACAACTGCACCGTCACCAGCGCGGCCGAGTCGCTGATGATGGCCAAGGAGCACCTGGTCGAGACGTACGGCGACCTGCGCTACACGATCGGCAGCGGCTGCTCCGGCGGCTCGATCGCGCAGCAGACGATCGCGAACGCCTACCCCGGGATCTACCAGGGCCTGGTCGTGACCTGCTCCTACCCCGACTCGCTCTCGCCTGGCCTGCAGTTCTCCGACTACCACCTGCTCCGCAAGTACTTCGAGAGCTCCCAGCGGCTCACCGACGGCAAGTTCTGGAACCCGCTGCAGTGGGCGGCGGTCGAGGGCCACCTGCTGCCGCTCAACGCGGTCACCGCCGACGAGGGCCTGTTCAAGCAGGCGGTCATGCCGACGCACCCCTGCGCCGGGGTCAGCGACCAGGAGCGCTACGACGCGGAGAGCAACCCCGGCGGCGTACGCTGCTCGATCATCGACGGCGCGATCAACATCTTCGGCCCGCGGCCGGAGAGCGTGTGGACGCCCCAGGAGAAGCAGATCGGGCGGGGCTTCGCGGGCTCGCCGCTGGACAACACCGGTGTGCAGTACGGCCTCGAGGCACTCCGTGCCGGGGCGATCACCCCGGAGCAGTTCGTCGACGTCAACGAGAAGATCGGCGGGCTCGACATCGACATCCAGCCGCGGGCACAGCGCTCGGTCGCGGACCCGACGGCGCTCACCAACGCCTACCGCAGCGGGATGGTCAACACCGCCAGCAACCTGGCCGACGTGGCGATCATCGACCACCGCGGGCCTGACCCGGGCATCGCGCACGACGCCCGCTGGTCGTGGGCGATGCGCGACCGGCTGACCAGGGAACAGGGGCACGCCGACAACCAGGTGATCTGGTACGGCGTGACACCCCTCATCGGCGACCCGAGCTACTCCAAGGAGGCGCTGCTCGCGATGGACCGCTGGCTGGCCTCGGTGGAGGCGGACGAGCGTGACGTACCGCTGGCGGACAAGATCGTCCAGGACCGTCCCGGCGACCTGCACGACCGGTGCACCCAGACCCAGGGAGTCTCCAGCCAGGACGGCCTGTTCCTGCCGGTCGCCGACCCGCTCGTGGACGACCTGACCGGCGGCGCGCTCGACGGCCTGAACCCCGCCCTCAACCCGGTCCTGGACCCCGCGCTCAACCTCGTCGTCGACCCGGTCTCGGACCTGGTGTGCGGGCTCGGACCGGTCAGCGAACTGGTCAAGACCGACTTCGCGACGCCGCGGATCGTGGCCGGCGACAACAACCACTCCGACAACGCCAAGTGCCAGCTCAAGCCGCTGCGTCGGACCGACGACTACGGCGCCTTCGGGCTCACCGACTCCCAGTGGAAGCGGCTGGAGACCGCCTTCCCCAGCGGGGTCTGCGACTACAGCAAGCCGGGTGTGGGCTTCACCAGGACCGTGCCGTGGCTGACCTACCAGCGAACCGACGGCTCGGTCGTCCACGGAGGTACGCCGATGGGCACGGCGCCGCAGTCGGCGCCGTTCGGTGGCGCGGCCGACGAATAAAAGGCCAGCCGTCATCGGCGACTCGCCGCTAAGGTCTCGCCCATGCCTTCCCCGGAGCCGACCTTCGTCCTCGTCCACGGCGCCTTCGCCAACTCGTTCTCGTTCGCACCGCTGCAGGCAGAGCTCGCGCTGCGCGGGTTCCGCTCCCTCGCGGTCGACCTCCCCGGCCACGGCTTCGAGGCGACGTTCCCCGCGGCCTACCAGGCGCCCCAGGACCTCGCCGAGCTCGCCTCCGCCCCGGGTGGCATCAAGGGCGTCACCCTCGCCGACAACGTGGCTCGCCTCGTCTCGGTGCTCGAGCGGGCCAAGGAGCACGGCCCGGTTATCGTCGTCGCGCACAGCCGCGGTGGGATCACCCTGACCGCGACCGCCAACGCCCGCCCGGACCTGATCGACTCGATGGTCTACGTCTCGGCCTGGGCCCCGGTGGAGCTGGATGCGGTTGCGTACAACGCCGAGCCGGAGATGGCCTCCTTCGACGCCTCCGCGCTGATCGGCGCGGCCGCTGCGAACCCCGCCGACGTCGGCCTGCTGCGCTGCAACTTCCGCACCGCCTCCCCCGAGGTCCTCGCCGGCCTCAAGCACGCCTTCATGGCCGACGGCACCGACGACGAGTTCCGTACGTTCCTCAACACCTTCCAGCCCGACGAGAACCTCGACGCGGGTGGCCCCGAGGACCGCGCCCAAGCGTCGACGTGGGGAACGGTGCCCCGTGCCTACGTACGCCTCAGCGAGGACGTCAGCATGCCGACGGCGATGCAGGACCGGCTGATCCGCGAGGGCGACGCCCTCACCCCGGACACCCCGTACGCCGTCCACACCCTGACGTCGAGCCACCTCGGCTGGCTCGTCCACCCGGCGCCGGCCGCCGACCTCCTCGCGGAGATCGCGGCCGGCTGACGAGGCCACTTACAGCGCACTCACCACGGCACGGGTCCGTTGGTGTCGACGAACGTCCCTGACGGGGCTTCGTCGGGCAGGGACGCCGCGCGGACGATCACCTCGGCGGCCTGGTCCGCCGTGGTGGGCGCGTTGTCCCGGTTGATCGGGGTCAGGTCGGTCTGCACGAATCCCGGGCACACCGAGGTCACCTTGACGGGAGTCTCGGCGAGCGCCTTCGCCAGCGCGATGGTCACGTTGTTCAGCGCGGCCTTCGACGACTGGTAGGCGGGCACGACCATGCCGTAGTAGGGAGACTCCGGGTTGGTCTGGTCGGCCAGTGAGGCCATCGTGGTCGTCACGTTCACGATCCGCCCCGCCTCGCTCTTCCGGATGAGCGGCAGGAACGCCTCGAGGACGGCGACCGCGCCGATCAGGTTGGTCTCGTAGGTGAGCCGGAACATCTCGAGGTCGACGACCTCGGCCGGGTCGGGGTTGGTGGCCTCGGGAAGGACGCCGGCGTTGTTGACCAGAACGTCGAGGTGCCCGTACGTCGCGGCGACCTGATCAGCAGCGCGCTGCACGCTGTCGCGGTCGGTGACGTCCAGCTGGAGTGCCGAGGCCGAGTGGCCGTCGCGGTTGAGCCGGTCGACTTCGGCCTCGAGAGTCTCGGGACGGCGGGCGGTCAGGATGACGTGGCTGCCGCTCTGGGCCAGCTGGCGTGCCGTGGCCTGGCCGATACCGCGGCTGGCTCCGGTGACAAGGGCGACCTTCATGTGCTTCCCATCGTTCGAATTGGTTGCTTCATGAACCATTCAACCGATGCCGGTCCGCCACTTCTGGCGGCAATCAGACGTCGCAGGAGCCCGGCTAAAGCGTTTCCACCCTTGATGTCACCCCTGGTTCACTGTCCCGGTGGCATCCTCCCCCGGCTCCCTCTGGCACACCCTGATCCACCTCCGTGGCAACCCACGCGCATGCGTGTGGACCGAGCCGATGTGGGGCCTGTCGATGGCGCTGGTGCTGCCATACCTCTCCGTCTTCATGCTCACGCTCGGGCTGCACGACGCACAGATCGGCCTGCTGGCGACCGCCGGGATGATCTCCCAGGTGTTCTTCGGGCTCGCCGGCGGCATCATCACCGACCGGATGGGACGTCGGCTGACGAACGCGGTCTTCGACGTGATCGCCTTCGTGATTCCCTGTCTGATCTGGGCATTCGCCCAGGACTTCTGGGCCTTCCTGGCCGCGTCGCTGCTCAACGGGGCGCTGCAGGTCACCGCGAACGCCTGGGACTGCCTGATGGTCGAGGACGCCGAGCGCGACCAGCTCACCGGCATCTACTCGCTCGTGCGGGTGGCGGCCGACTGCTCGGCGCTCTTCGCACCGATCGCCGCCTTCATGGTCGCGCAGTTCGGCCTGGAGCCGGCGGTGCGGGTGCTCTTCATCAATGCCGCGGTCGTGATGCTGGCCAAGGTCATCCTGCTGTACGCCGCCTCCACCGAGACCCGACAGGGCCGGATCCGGATGGAGCAGACCCGACACGAGAGCCTCTGGCGGCTCTTCGTCGGTTACCGCGAGGCCGCGAGACTGCTGGCCCACTCGCGCGGCTCGCTGCTGGCGCTGGCCATCGCCGCCGTCGTCGCGGCCGTCACCCTCGTCAACGCCACCTTCTGGCAGGTCCTGGTAAACCGACACCTGCACGTGCCCGACCCGGTGCTGCCGTTCTTCCCGATGGTGCGCTCGCTGCTGTCGGTGCTCTTCCTCTTCACCCTCATCCGCCGGCTGACCTCGGGGCACGACCTCAAGCAGGCGACCTTGTGGGGCTTCGGCATCTATCTGGCCGGCCAGCTCGTGCTCGTCGTGATCCCGGCCGCCGAGGGTGACGCCGACGTCGTGACGTACGCGCTTCTCGGGGTGTGCCTCCTCCTCGACGGCTTCGGCGCGGGGATGCTCTTCATGCTCTCGGAGTCGCTCGTCGCCTTCCACGTCGACAAGGACGAGCGGTCACGGGTGATGGCGCTGCAACGCACCGCGGTGATGCTCGCTGCCGCCCCGTTCGGCTGGATCTCCGGTTGGCTCTCCGGGATCGATCGCACCTATCCGTTCTGGCTGACCACCGCGTTGCTCGCGATCGGCCTGGTCACCACCGCCATCTGGTGGACCGGGCCTCGCAGCGAGCAGCCGGTCGAGGTCGTGACGGCGGATCGAGCCTGACTGGCGTGCGGTCCTGGACGCCCTCGCTACCGAGTGGGGGGACTCCAGCAGCAGGGGCGCCCGGACCGCACCCGGAGGTGATAGCACGCATCCTGCACCCAGCGTCACCAAACCTCGACATCTGGTAACGGATGTTCTCATCCGAGCCGGCTGTGCATGTCTGCCAAGAGATGACCCACGAGCTGAGCCGGCGCGTCCTCCTGGAGGAGGTGACCGGCGCCCTCGATCCAGGACAGGCGCGCGTGCGGCACGCGTTCGTGCAGCCACTCCGCGTACTCGGGCGGAAGTATCCGGTCCTGACGTCCCCAGATGATGTGCACCGGGAGCGAGAGCTCGCCCAGCAGGGGCTCGTACTCGACGGTGTCGGCCTGGTGGATCTGGCTGTACTGGCGATAGAAGGCGGCCTGTCCGTCCGGTCCGCGCCACGGGTCGAGGAACGCGTCCAGGACACCGGGACGGAAGCCGACCTGGGTCGCGTTCCTCAAGTGGCTCGCGACCAGCGCTTCGTGAGCGTAGGACGGAAGCTGATCGAAGACGTCCGGATGGTTCAGGATGAGCCGGAAGAGACCGCGCTCCCACTCGCCACCGCTGACGGCATCGAAGAGCGTGAGGTCGCGGTAGGCGGCACCCTCGACGAGCAGTGCGCGCAGCGCTATCGCGCCCCCGATGTCGTGGGCCACGACGCTGGGGCTGGACAGCCCCCAGTGGTCCAGGAGTCGCGTGAAGTTCTGCGCTTGGGCGGCCAGGCTGAGGTCTTGGCCTTCGTGCTTCTCCGAGACGCCGAAGCCGAGATGGTCGAAGACGTAGACCGTGCGCTGACGTGACAACGCTGGAGCGATGTCGCGCCAGAGGTACGACGAGTACGGAGTGCCGTGCACGAGGACGATCGGGTCGCCCCTGCCGAGCACGCTCCACCGCACCGTCCCACCTGGCGTAGAAAACTCGTGGTCCAGGACCCAATCCACTGCTCTCGCCTCCCGTCACGCGCAGCGGGTGCTTGGTAACGACTCAGATCGACGTTAGCCAGCGGCTCAAGTCAGGGCGAAGGTGCTGGAGCGCCGTCCCGCGGTGCCACCGACGGTGAGCGCACCGCGGTCGTGCTGGAGGTAGTCGCCGCGGTCCGTGGCCACCTGCAGCGAGATCCCGCCCTTGACCGGGATCCGTCGGAAGCTGGCCTCAGCGGCGTACGCCGGGCCGGACTCGACCGGGTCGATCCGGACGGTGCCGCCGGTGACCCGGACATGTCGGTCCGGGAAGTTGACCGACTGCAGCGACTCCGAGCCGTCGCCCGCCAGACCGGGGACGAAGCGGAACTGGCTGTTGGCGAGGTCCCTCGGGGCATGGTCCACGCGCACGGCGTACTCGTAGTGGCGTACGAACGAGCCCGGCACATCCAGCGGGGTGAGCCGCACGATCGGCCCGCCCTTCCCGACCGGGACCCCGAACATGGGTGTGCCGTCCGCGTGCCACACGACCTTCTGCACGCGAGCGTGCCGGTTCGGGTCGTAGAGGGGATCGCCGGTGATGTCGCGGTAGTCCCGGGCGTGGTAGACGAGAACGTCGGTCACGCCGTCCTCGGCGACCGTGAACGAGTTGTGGCCCGGGCCGTACTGCCCGGTCTGCACGTTCGTCGTGAACACCGGATCGGGGCTCTTGACCCACGACGCCGGGTCGAGCAGGTCGGCGTCGGCCGAGGCGGTGAGCAGGCCCATGCAGTAGCGCGAGTCGGTGGCGCTGGCCGAGAACGTCATGAAGACGCGGCCGTTGCGGACCAGCACGGCGGGCCCCTCGTTGACCTTGAAGCCCTGCACCTCCCAGCTGCGGGTCGGTGTCGCGATCCGTGCCGGGAAGGTGCTGATCGCGAACGGGGAGCTCATCTCGGCGATGTAGAGGCTGGTGTTCACCGCGATCTCGGGCTCGCTCTGCGCCCAGACCAGGTAGCGGCGGCCGGCGTGCTCGAAGGTGGTGGCGTCGAGGGCGAAGCTCTGCCACGGCGTGACGATCTGCTGCGGTGCGCCCCAGCCCGCCGGGTCTCGCGGGTCGGCGAGCGCCGACTCCATGACGTACATCCGGATCCGGAAGACGTCGTCGGAGTCGCCGGCCGCGAAGTAGACGTACCAGCGACCGTCGATGCGGTGCAGCTCCGGCGCCCAGATGTGACCGCCCATCTTCCCGCTGGCGGGGCGGCGCCAGATCACCGATTCCGCCGCGGTGGCGAGGCCGGCGAGGGAGGTTGACCCGCGGATCACCAGACGGTCGTACTCCGGTACGGAGCCGGTCAGGTAGTACATCCCGTCGACGGGCCGGGTGACGAACGGGTCGGCTCGACGCTCGACGAGCGGGTTGAGGGTCGGCACTCCCCAGATCTCGGCGTCGCTGGGCATCGGCGTGGACGGCGCCGCGGCGGCTGGCGCGACGTGCCCGGCGAGGGCGGCCGCCGCCCCGAGGCCGACCCCGGCCTGCAGGAGGTGTCGTCTGCTGAGGCCGGCCCGGAGGCTGAGGTGGTTCAGGTGATCGGACATGGATGCTCCCCTACCGGGTCTGGATGCGGATGAAGGTCACGGAGTAGGGCGCGAAGGTGCGCGTGAAGGTGCTGTCCACGCCGCGGATGGTGCTGGTGACCGGCTTGATGGGCTGCGCCGTACGGGTGTTCTGCGCCTCCGGGTCGCCGCTGATGACGGTCATCTGCGCCCTCGAGGCGACCTTGACGCCGAGGTCGATGCGGGTGACCGCCGGCTCGGCCTGGGCGTTGACGACCTTGACCAGCAGGTCGCCGGTCGCCTCGTCACGGGTGACCACCTGCGCGAACGGCTCGGTGACCTGGTCGTCGTCGAACTCATGGAAGAGCTGGCCGTCGAGGAAGAGCCGGACGTGGGTGCCGCGGACCTCGATGCGTACGTCGTAGGTGCGCCCGGTCTCTACCGAGTGGCCCTCACGGGCGACCAGGGTCTCCTTGCCGCCGTTGGTGGCCTTCTCGACGACGGTGCGGGTGTTGTTCCAGCCCCCGATGTTCCACCAGTAGAAGTTGCCGGAGTCCTTCACCCCGAACGCGACCAGGAAGCCCTCGGCGCCGGACAGCTTCTTGGCCTTGAGGTTGATGTCGTAGTCGCTCGCGGTGATGTCCGCGGCCCCGACCAGGGTGTCCTGGGCAGCAGCGTCCGTCTGGGTGTAGGCACCGTCGACGACCGACCAGCTGCCTCGGTTGGCCAGCGAGCTCCAGCCCTCGGCGTCTCCGTCCTGGAAGTCGTCGGCGAACAGCTCGGTGCCGTCAGGGGCGGTGACCGACACGTCGTCGTACGCCGCGGAGGTGGCCCAGGTGGAGAGGCCGACGCCGCCAGTGATGGGCTGCGCCTCGATCACCTTGCCGGTCGCCTCGCTGGGTACGACCCGGTCACCGACGTTGTTCATGAACAGCTTCTGGACCTCGTAGCTCGCAGAGCTCCAGGACTGGTCGTTGTCGAACCAGATCATGTCCGGGCGCCACTGCACGTGATCGATGTTGGCCAGCAGCGGGGCGTAGGAGGCGAGCCGCACGACGTCGGCGTTGCGCTCGAGCCCGGTCATGTACGCCGCCTCGGACAGCGCGTTGAAGAGCTTGTTGTCCTGGGAGGCGTACTCACCGAGGAAGACCTTCGGCCCGTTGCGGTCGTAGCTGTCGTAGCGGTCGTTGTTCTGCAGGAACCAGGTCGGGGAGTTGTAGTAGTGCTCGTCGACCATGTCGACGCCGGCGGCCCGGTTCTGTGCCCAGTGCTGGTCGAAGAGCGCGCCCTGGTCGTCGGGGCCGGAGTTGCTGATGATCGTGATCTCCGGGTAGCGCGCCTCGATGGCCGCGCGGAACTTCTCGAACCGCTCGAAGAACTCCGTCGGCAGGTTCTCCTCGTTGCCCACGCCGAGGTGGGTGAGACCGAACGGCTCCGGGTGTCCCATCTCCGCGCGCAGGGCGCCCCACTCGGAGTCGACCGGGCCGTTGGCGAACTCGATCAGATCGAGGGTGTCCTGGATGTAGCGCTGCAGCAGGGCCTCGTCGTCGGTGACCCGGTTCTGGCCGCAGCCGGTGACCAGCGCCGGTACGACCGGCAGCGGCATCGCCCCGATGTCCTCGGCGAACTGGAAGTACTCGTAGTAGCCCAGTCCGTAGGACTGGTTGTAGCCCCAGAAGTTGGCGTTCGTGGCTCGCTCCTCGACCGGGCCGACGGTGTCCTTCCACTGGTAGGACCGGGCGCGCTGCCAGCCGGAGGCGGCGTCGTAGCCGGACATGCTGCCGGTGTTGACGAGACAGCCGCCCGGGAAGCGGACGAACTCCGGCTCGAGCGCGGCGATCTTCTCGGCGAGGTCCTTGCGCAGCCCGTTCTCGCGGCCCATGAAGGTGTCCTCGGGCATCAGCGAGACCATGTCGAGGCGGAGGGTGCCGACGCCCTCCCCCTGCAGCCACAGCCGTGCGGAGTCGGTCGTGGACGTCGCGGTGAAGGTGCCGGCGTACTTCTTCCAGGTGTCGCCGCCGACCTGGATTCGCACCGGATCGGCGTACGAGGTGGCGCCGGACTCGTCGCGCAGCGACACGGTCAGCGGCGTACCGCCCGCGGCGTCCGAGCGTGCCCAGACCGAGAAGTCGTAGCTCTTGCCGGCCTCGAGCGCGACGCCGTTGTTCCAGCCGCCGTTGGAGACGCCGTACGTGCCGCCGGCGGTGTTGGCCAGCGAGAGCTGCAGATAGGTGCGGTTGCGGTCGTTGAGCCGGGAGCCGTCGTTGACGGGAGTGGCGGTGCCGCTGCCTCCGCCCTCTCCTCGCGGGGTCCAGGCGGTCAGCCCGGTGTAGGAGCGGTTGTCGGCCGGCAGGAACTCGAATGACCGGTTCCGCACGAGCTCGGCGTAGAGACCGCCGTCGGCCGCGTAGTTGATGTCCTCGAAGAAGACGCCGTACATCGAGTCGCTGATCTCGGGCCCGGCCTGACCGGCGTGGGCTGTGATCGTGTAGTCGGGTTCGGGCGCAGCGGCTCGCCGGTCCGCGCCGAGGCTGGGCGCTGCGTAGGACAGGGGCAGGGCGAGGACGGTGGCGGCGGACAGGACGGTCAGCAGACGGATTCTGTGCACGATGGTCTCTCCTCAGAACACGCGGTAGGCGGTGCGGATGCGGTCCAGCTCGGCCTTGGTCACCGGCAGAACGGTCCCGTGGCGGGGGCGGCTGGGAAGCTGGTAGTCGCTGGAGATCCGGAAGAAGCCCGAGTCCAGGTCGGTGGTCTCGAACGGCACGTACCCGCGGCCGCCGAACTCGTCGATGAACAGGTACCACTTGTCCTCGGTGTTGGACTTGAAGATCGTCGGCCCCTCGCCGCGTTCGATGCCGGGGTTCTCGGCGGTCGCCTTGCCGATGCACTCGGCGACGAAGCTCCAGTCCAGATCGAGCAGCGAGGTGGCCTTCTCCTCGACGATGAACTTGCTGCAGGGCGTGGTGGAGGTGTTGTTTCGCTCGTCCTTGGTGAAGCGGTAGTAGGTGCCCTCGTGCTCGACGACGGTGGAGTCGATCACCGAGTAGCCCGGGTCGATCCACACCTGGGGCTCGCTGAAGGTCCGGAAGTCCCGGGTGGTGACGTAGACCATCCGGTTGTGGGTGTTGCCGGCGTGCTCGGGGTCGGACTCGTCGTAGAGTTTCGAGGCCCAGAAGACGACGTACGCACCGATCCCCTCGTCGTAGTAGGCCTCGGGCGCCCAGGTGTTCCCGGCCTGTGGCGAGGACACCCGGACGTGGCGCTGCTCGGACCAGTTCACGAGGTCCGTGGACTCCC
Organism: Nocardioides sp. NPDC087217; assembly: GCF_044744805.1. Lineage (NCBI taxonomy): Bacteria > Bacillati > Actinomycetota > Actinomycetes > Propionibacteriales > Nocardioidaceae > Nocardioides > Nocardioides sp. NPDC087217. The sequence goes on along the minus strand of NZ_JBIUZB010000005.1, from coordinate 151,332 downwards.
AGATCTCGATGTAGCGGCTCCCGCGGCGCTGTGCCGCGTCCCAGTCCCCGTTGCCGTAGATCTTGAGGTCGGTGGCGATCAGGTAGAACTTGTCGCCCTCCGGGGAGCGGATGATGAACGGGTCGCGTACGCCCTGGTCGCCGTGCTGCGACCGCAGCACCGGCTGTCCACCGTTGAGCTCGTCCCAGTGGAGCGGGTCGTTGCCCCTGCTGGCGGCGAGGTAGACCTGCTCGCCGTCCGCCGTCCCCTCGCCCGTGAAGTAGGCGAAGGTGTAGCCCTCGAGCGGCTCCTGCTTGGGCAGCGGCAGGACCGTCAGCCGGAACTGCCGCTTGTCCTTGACCTTGCCCAGGCTCACGGTGGCGTTGAGTGCCAGGCGGACGGCCTTCTCGCCGTACGCAGGCCGGCTGACCTCGCCGGTCGGGGTCACGATCGTGGGCTCGCTGGAGGTCCAGCTGACGGTGGTGCCGTGCAGGCCCTGGGTCGGCAGCGTGATGTTGCCGCGGATCTGATCGGCGTCCCAGACCTTGAGCGCTGCTGCGGCGCGGGTGACCTTCTCCTCGTCGCTGATGTCGGCTGGAACGTTGACGGTGAACGCCTCGGGCTGGCTCGCGGAGCCGTGGGTTGCGGTGGCGGTGAGGGTCACGGTGGCGTCGGGGCTGCCGTAGGGCGGGCGGGTGACGTCACCGGTCGCGGAGACGACAGCGGGGTCGGAGGAGGCCCAGGTGAAGGTGGAGCCGTTCGGGCCGCTGGCCGGGAGCGAGAGGTCACTGACGACGCGAGATGTGTCCCCCAGGTCCAGCCAGGCGAGGTCGCGCTCAACGCGCTGCTCGTCGGTGACGTAGCCCAGCTCGTGGATCTCTGCCGCCGTCAGCGCGCGGTCGTACATCCGGAAGTCGCGCAGCTGCCCCTTCAGGTGACGATCACCGCTGTAGACGGATCGACCGAGGTAGTTCGCGGTCGTGACCCCGTTGCCGATCTGAGCGGGCGTGATGGTCACGCCGGTGCGGCGGGCGACCTCGACACCGTCCTCGTAGAGCACCGCGGTGCCGTCTGCGAGCGTGTAGCTGATGGTCTTCCAGGTGTCGCGGACCAGATTGCGGCCCGCTGTGACCGTCTGCTCGGTGCTCCAGTTGCCGGTGGCGATCGACGTCCGGTAGGCGTTGCCGGTGGTGAACAGGTAGCCGTTGCCCGAGCCGTTGGAGCCGGTGTTGCCGAGGCCCCAGATGAAGTAGGGCGTGGCCTGGTCCGCGGCAATCTTCACCTCGAGGGAGACGGTGATCGACGTCAGCCCGGCCATCACGTCGTTCGGCAGCCTGACGTGGCCGTTGGTGCCGCCGAGGGACAGCCCCTCGCCGCCGAGCCAGGTCGCATCACCGGAGATGGTGCCGTTGCGACCGGCGCCCGACTCGTCGACGACCGTCGTGCCGGTGGTCTGGTCGAGGGGATAGTGGACGACGAGCCCTACGTCGCTCGCGCCCTGCGCCGGCGCGGTGGTCACCAGGCCGGCCAGGATCAGGGGCAGCGACGCAAGCGCCGCCAGAGTGCGCGCGAGATGCTTCCGGCGCGGGTTGTCGGGGGTCGGTTTCGACTGGTCCATCTGCGCTCCAGGGTCAGCTTTGGACAAACGCCGGGCCACTCATGTGTGACTGCGATCACATGAATGTGAGCGCTAACATAACCAGGGGGCTGAGGCTGTCGTCAAGAGCCGCCGGGAAGTCCCGTGAGCGGTCCCGCCGACTGCTCCCCGACGGGCGCGGTGCACGGAAAACGACGGAACCCCCGCCATTCCTGCCTTGTTCGGGCTGGTCAGACGAGGGTTTTGGTGGAGCCGCCTGTCGGAATCGAACCGACGACCTTCTCATTACGAGTGAGACGCTCTGCCGACTGAGCTAAGGCGGCGAACCGTCAGCCGTTACCGCATGAAGCGGGTCTGGTTGAGCGGACCGGATGAGTGTACCGAGACTGCGCGCTCGACACTAAAACGGTGCGCCTCGACGTGCTCGTCGATGGTCATGCGGGTGGGCTTGCCCTTGCCGATGAGGCGGCCCAGGCGGCGTACGCCGTGCTTCATTGTTGCTGTGCTCTTCTCTGAACGTGGGTCAACCACCGACTGCGGACACAGGGGTGGTGATTCAATGATGACCGCCGGCGATTCATAGAGGTAGACGATCTTTCCTTGGAAAGTCATAGGATGTCTCTATGTTGTCGCTGCACCAGCTCCGCGTGTTCCTCGCGGTCTACGAGCATGGCTCGTTGACCGCGGCGGCGGACGAGCTCGGGTATGCGCAGCCGTCGATCTCGGAGCAGGTCAGAGGCCTCGAGCGTACGCTCGGCGTGCAGCTCTTCCGGCGCGTCGGGCGTGGGGTGGTGCCGACCGGGGTGGCCGACGAGCTGAGGCCGCACGCGGAGCGTACGGTCGCGGCCGCGGAGGACGCGCGCAAGGCCGTGCAGGCGGTGAAACAGTTCGAGACCGGGACGATCCGGTTCGGGATGTTCGGGATCGCGCGGCTCTACGGCGGCGCCGGTCTGGTGGCGGACGTGCTCGACCGATATCCGGGCGTGCGCGTCGAGCTGATGGGGCAGAACTCAGCCGAGGTCCAGGAGGACCTGCGACGCGGACGGCTCGAAGCGGCGATGCTGCTCGTCGGCAGCGTCTCCGGTCCCGGCCTGAAGGTCACGCCGGTGGCACGCGACGAGCTCGTCTACATCTCGGCCGACCCCGCTCACCTGGCCACACCGGTCACCCCGCACCGACTCTCGCTGGCCTCGCTGGTCATGTCCGACACGAGCTGGAGCGCCGAGGACCCCACCCGCGTCACCATCCGCAACCTGCTCCATGAGACCGGCCGCAACCCACCCAGCCGGATCGAGGTCGAGGACATCGAGACGGCCGTCGAGCTGGTGGGGATGGGCTATGCCGACAGCGTCATCGCCAAGGGAGCAGCCGAACAGCTGCTCCCCCGGCTGGCGCCGAAGGCCGGCTGGGTGTCGCTGCGGCCGCGGACGTACGACACGTTCGCCGTCGTCCATCGCACCGACGCCACCCTCTCCCCCGCCGCCACGCTGATGATCGAGCTGGCCACCAAGCGGATCCAGGCCATCGCGGACCCGGTCCACCGGCGCTAACCCGGTGTGGCTCAGTCGCAGCCGTAGCCGTCGTTGTCGGCGTCGAGGCGCCACGGGTCGGAGCTGTTGTTGACCCGGACAGGCTTCTTGTAGCCGGGGATCTCGCCGCAGTCGCGGTCGTTGGTCGAGGTCGCGTTGAAGACCTGCTCGCCGTTGGCGTAGGTGTAGTCCAGACCCGAGACGCGCTTCTTCAGGTAGAACGACGCGGACACGTCGGCCCGCCGATTGGCGTCGCCGGCGAACTTCCAGCGGTAGTAACGGCTGACCTTCGGCGTCACGATCACGGCGCACTTGCCGTACCTGTTCGTGACGCAGGAGGTCACGCTCATCCAGCGGCCGCTGGCCTTCTTCTGCAGGTGGATGCGCTTGCCCTTGATCGGGTTGCCGCCCGCGGTCAGCTTGCCGACGGGACGGTAGGACCTCGTCCCGTACGGCTTGGCGGAGACCTTGATGACCTTGGTGATGACCTTGGCCGACACGGTGGCCGGGGGCGTGGTGGCGTGGGCGGGCTGGCTGATGACGGGGGCGACCGCGATCGCCAGGGCGGCGACCGCAGAGGCAGCGAATGCCTTCGTCGTCGAACGGACTCGCTGGTTCATGATCACGTGCTCGTGACCCTTCTTCTCGAAGTGAAATTACGAGAAGTGATCCTGTTGGTCAGCGAGATCCAGCGGGCCGAGACGGTGAGGACCCACCCCACATGGGGTAAATCAGCACTCCAAGCCGTCGTCGGGAACCTTGCCGTCGACCAGGTAGTCGTCGATGGCGTCGTCGACGCAGCCGTTGCCCTGCATGTAGCCGGTGTGGCCGTCGCCGTCGCGGGAGACGAGTACGCCGTTGTCGAGAGCCTTGGCGAGGGCCTCGGCCCACTCATAAGGCGTGGCCGGGTCGCGGGTGGTGCCGACGACGACGATCGGGTTGGAGCCCTGGGCGTCGATCTCGGGCTCCGGCTCGGTGGCCTTGAACTTCTCCGCGGCGCAGCCGTTGAGCATCCAGGCCAGAGCGGCGCCGAAGGTGGGAGCGGCCTCCTCGAAGGCGGGCAGCTGCTTGCGTACGTCCTCGGGGCTGAGGCCGGAGGAGTCGTCGAGGCAGTTGATCGCCCAGTTGGCCTCCATCGTGTTGTTGATGTAGCCGCCCTCGGGGTCACGGCCCGCGTAGTTGTCCGAGAGGCTCATCAGCTGGGAGCCGTCGCCCTTCAGCGCCGCCTGGAGGGCGTCGGTGAGGTAGGGCCAGTAGGACTCGACGTAGAGCGGGGTGATCAGGCCGTAGAGCGCGTTGCCTGCGGTCAGCTCGCGGTCGCCGGCGGGCAACGGCTCGGCGTCGATGTCGGCCATCAGCTTCTGGACGCGCTCGACGCCCTCGTCGACGGTGTCGCCGAGGAAGCAGTCGCCCTCGTCGACGCAGTTCTCGACGTAGGAGCGGAGCGCGACCTCGAAGCCCTTCGCCTGGGCGAGGTTGGCCTCGAGGACGCTCAGCCCGGGCTCGATCGCACCGTCGAGCACGAACCGGCCGACCCGGTCGGGGTAGAGCTCGGCGTAGGTGGAGCCGAGCTGGGTGCCGTAGGAGGCGCCGAAGTAGTCGAGCTGGTCCTCACCGAGCGCAGCCCGGAGTACGTCCATGTCCCGAGCCGCCTCGACGGTGCTGACGTGGGCGGAGATGCCGTCCTTCTGGGCCGCGCAGCCGTTGGCCATCTCGACGCCGGTGTCGACGTACGCCTTCTCCTCGGCCGGGGTGTCAGGGTCGGGGTCGACCGCGACGTAGGCGTCGAGGCTCTCGTCGTCGAGGCAGTCGACCGGGGTGCTCTGCCCGACACCACGCGGGTCGAAGCCGACGATGTCGTAGGAGTCGCGGACGGTGGAGCTGAAGGACTGGCTGTTGTAGAGGGCGTACTCGATGCCCGAGCCGCCCGGGCCGCCCGGGTTGATCGCCAGCGAGCCGATCTTCTTCTTGTTGGCCGGGTCCTTGATGACCGAGACCTCGATGGTGCGGCCCGTCGGGTCGGAGTAGTCGAGCGGGACCTCGAGGGTCGCGCACTCGAAGGCGCCGTTGCAGTCCTTCCAGTCCAGCTTCTGACTGTAGAAGGTCTGCAGCCCCTCGTTCGGGGCCGCGGTCGCCTCCGCGCTCGGACTCACCTGGTCGGCGTCGGGGGTGCCGCTGTCGGCACCACAGCCTGCGGCGATCACGGTCAGAGCGGTCAGCGCGGCGGCGCCGGTCACTGCTTTGAGTTTCACTGATCTCCTCCGGGCGGCAACAGCGCCACCATCATCGCTTCCAGCACCAACTGGGGCTGCACGTTGAACTCCAGCAGCTGCTCACGGGCTTCGAAGATCGCCCCGATCCGTTGCAGGTTGAGCTCGGGGGTCGAAGCCGCGACGAGCTGCTCGATCTCGCGCCGATGCTCCTCGTTGACGAGGGTCACCGGAGCTCCGGCGGCCATCGCGATCGCGTCGCGGTAGACCGAGACCAGGTCCATCAGTCCGCGGTCGATCACGTCGCGGTGGCGGCGGGTGGCGCGGCGCTTCTGGTCCTTCTCGAGCGCGGACAGCGCCGGGCCGTACTCACGCGGCCGACGGCCGCGATCGACCACGCCGTAGCCGGTGTCGAGGTCGGCCTTCTCCTGAGCGTCGAGGTCGGCGGTGACCGCGTCGGCCTCCTCCTTCGAGACGGCAGCGAGCTCCCCCGCGGCCCGGAGCGCGTCGGCGAGGGTGTTCAGCCGGGCCGGGTAGGCCACCACCTGCTCGCGCCGGCGCCGGGTGTCGTCGTCGCGGGCCAGCGCCTTGGCCCGGCCGATGTGGCTCTGGCTCGCCCGCGCCGCGTAGGCCGCGCGCGCCTCGTCGACACCGAGCGTGCGCTGCAGGAAGACGGTGACGTCGGGCGCTGTGGGGGTGGTCAGCGTGACCAGCCGGCACCGGGACCGGATGGTCGGGAGTACGTCCTCGACCGTCGGCGCGCAGAGCATCCAGACCGTGCGGGCGCCGGGCTCCTCGACCGCCTTGAGCAGCGCGTTGTTGGCCTGCTCAGTGAGTCGGTCGGCGTCCTCGATGATCAGGATCTGCCAGCGGCTTCCGGCCGGGCTGAGGGCGGCCTGGCGGACGAGGTCGCGGATCTCGTCGACGCCGAGGGTCAGCTTCTCGGTGCGGACCAGGTTGACGTCGGCATGGCTGCCCGCCAGCACCGTGTGGCACGCGTGGCACTGGCCGCAGCCGCCGTTCGGGCACTGGAGCGCGGCGGCGAAGGCGATGGCGGCGTTGGACCGTCCCGAGCCCGGCGGGCCGGTGAAGAGCCAGCTCTGGGTCATGCCGTGGCCGGCAGCGGCGGTCTGCAGCGTGGAGATGATGTGGCGCTGGCCCACCAGGTTGTCCCAGACCGAGGTCGTGGCGACGTTCATGCGCTCACCGCCTGGGTGAGCAGCGGCTCGAGGCGCGCCAGCACCGCGGCATGGATCTCCTCGACCGGAGCGCGGGCGTCCAGGACCAGGTAGTGGTCAGGGTTCCGCTCCGCCAGGCCGACGAACGCGGCGCGCACCCGCTGATGGAACTCGACCGACTCCTGCTCCATCCGATCGCGCTCCTCGAACCGGGTGAAGCCGGCCGTCGGATCCAGGTCGAGCAGCACGGTCAGATGGGGCCGCAGGTCGGCGGTCGCCCACCGCGCGACCTCCTCGAGCTGCGTTGCGTCGAGCACCCGCCCGGCGCCCTGGTAGGCCAGCATCGAGTCGACATAGCGGTCGGTGATGACCACCTCGCCCCGCTCCAGCGCCGGGCGGACCATCGACTCGATGTGCTCGGCCTTGTCGGCAGCGAACAGCAACGCCTCGGTCCGGTCGTCGAGGTCGCCGGTCTCCGGGGACAGCACGATGCGGCGTACGTCCTTGCCTACGGCCGTGTCGCCCGGCTCGAAGGTCAGCAGGACCCGGTGGCCGCGGGCGGTCAGGGCCTCGTGGAGCAGGCGCGACTGGGTCGACTTGCCCGACCCCTCGCCGCCCTCGAAACAGACGAAGACGCCGTGCTCTGCGTAGACACCCGGAAACCTCACGAGGCAAACCTACGGGGTGGTACCGACAACCCCTGAGTACGCCGCCCGCGGATGGGGCGATTCCCGGATGTCGAAGGTCGCACCTCCAGGTTAAGGTTCGGGTCGTCCTCACGCTGAACCAAGGAGTCTCTGGTGATCTACGTCCTGATCGTCCTGCTGCTGGCCGCCCTCGCGGTCGCGGGCTACCTGCTCTGGAAGAGCCGGCAGCAGCCGACGGCGCAGAAGGAGCCCGACGACTTCATCGGCGACCAGCACAAGCACGCCTCCGACCAGCTGCGCCAGGTGCGCAACGGCGACGTCATCGAATACCTCGGCCACAACTGGTTCGTCCGCGGGCGGATCGACTTCGACGAGCACGGCTACCGCTGGACCGAGCACATGCTCGACGACGCCGAGGGCAAGAAGTGGCTCTCGATCGAGGACGACGAGAGCTTCGAGGTCTCGCTGTGGCACGCGATCCCGCTCGGCGACATCGAGCAGGGCGCCGTCGGTGATCGCGACATCATCGTCGGCGGCGTCGCCTACCGGCTCCAGGAGAAGGGCGCCGCCGCCTTCACCGCCACCGGCGCGACCGGCACGGCGCCCTCCGGCACGGCCGAGTACGCCGACTACAAGTCCGTCGACGGCAAGCTGCTCGGCTTCGAGAAGTGGGGCAGCAACTGGGAGCCCTCCCTCGGCGAGGTGCTGCAGCCGTTCGAGCTGACCGTCTACCCCTCCACCGACCGGCCCGCGACCCTGGACGACGAGTGACGCTTCTCGACGTCCCGTTCGCGGACGTACGCGGCGACACCCTGCGCTGGACCCTCGCACCGACCCCCTGCACCCCGCTGGCCTCCCGGACGGTTGACCTCGGCAGCGGTCTCACGGTGACGCTGAGCGTCCTGGGCGCCAGCCACCAGGTCGTCGTACGCCGCCACGACCACCCGCTCCTGCACGAGACGATCGCATGCGGGATCACCGAGGCCGCGCCCCTTCCCGAGGCGCACGCGACGGGCGGCTACCGCCTCGCCTCGAGCGTCGACGAGATGGGACCCGACGAGCTCGCCGCGCAGGCGTCGCGGCTCGTGGAGCGGCTGAGCGGGCGTACGGATGCCGTCGTCGCGCACTTCCCGGGAGACCCGCACGCGGTGACCGCCCTGGCCCTGGAACGGTCCGACGCCAGGCAGATCGTCTGGAACACCTGGCACACCTACCCACAGACCGGCGAGATCGTCGCCACCACCACCAGCTACCGGCCCGAGGAGGGCACAAGTGTCTGAACCACACGGCTCCGGAGGCCCGAACCGCAAGCTGATCGGCTGGGCGATCGTCGCGGCGTGCGTCGCGCTCGCCATCATCATCGCCATCGCCGTCTCCGGCGATGGGAACAGCCCCGAGAAGTACCTGCGCAAGAACTTCGACCACGTCAGCGGCACCGACCCCGACAGCGAGGCCGGGATCGTCTTCGAGGACGACGGCTCGGTGAGCTCGGTCGCCAACCAGATCGCGAGCGGCACCGACGCCGACGAGAACCGCGCCGAGGGTTCCAGCCACTACCTGCGCTACGACGACGACTGGCTGGTCGTCGTGGAGCCGCGTACGCCCTCGGGATCGACGATCACGCTCTACGAGTACGACCGTGGCTACCGCCACCACGCCACGGTGATCGGGCTGTGGGGCTGGAACAGCTACTACGGCCGCAACAGCGGTGGCGGCAGCAGCGGTGATTCCTTCCGCGGCGGCGGCAGCGGATCCGGCAAGTGACCACCCCCAGACTGGAGATGAACCGATGACTGACCTTGTGAGCGGACTGCTGTCCACCGTTGCCTTCGCCGCCCTCGGGCTGGTTCTGCTGATGATCGGCTTCTACGTGATCGACCTGCTCACGCCGGGCCGGCTGGGGCAGCTGATCTTCGTGGAGCACCGCCGCGACCCGGCGCTGCTGCTCGGCTCCTCGGTCGTCGCGATCGCGACGATCGTGGCCACCTCGATCTACACCGCGGAGGCGGACACGCTTCAGGGGCTCGCCGAGACCGCTGCGTACGGTCTCATCGGGATCGCCCTCCTCGCGTTCGCGTTCGTGATCCTCGACCTGCTCACGCCGGGCCGGCTCGGTGAGCTGATGACCGACGACAAGGACGACCCGGCGATCTGGGTCGCCGTCGCGGTGCAGCTGGCCGTCGGCGTGATCGTGGCGGCCTCGATCACGTGAGTCTGACCCTCCCGTCGTTGTCCGCGCTGCCCGAGGGACGGGCGGCGCGGCTGCTCGTCCTCGCGGCGGTGTTCGTCTGCGCCGCCTGCGGTCTCGTCTACGAGCTCGCGCTGGTGACGCTGGGGAGCTATCTGCTCGGCAACTCGATCGCCCAGACGTCCCTGGTGATCGCGGTGTCGATGTTCGCGATGGGCATCGGCGCCGTGCTCGCCAAGCCGCTCACCGCGCGGCCGCTGCGCTCGTTCGTCGGTGTGGAGATCGCGCTCGCCGCGGTCGGTGGCGCCTCGGTGCCGGCGCTCTACGCGGCGTTCGCGTGGCTGCACCTCTACACCCCGATGATGCTGCTGGTGACGTTCCTCATCGGCGCTCTGGTGGGTGCCGAGATCCCGCTGCTGATGGAGCTGCTGCAGCGGCTGCGGCGCCAGCAGGCCTCGCTCGCGGTCGCCGACATCAACGCGGTCGACTACGTCGGGGCGCTCATCGGCGGGCTGGCGTTCCCGTTCGTGCTGCTGCCGACCCTGGGGCTGCTGGTGGGGACGGTGGCGACGGCTGCCCTGAACGTCCTCGCCGCCTGGACGGTCGGGGTGGCGCTAGCCGGCTCACGCCGGCAGCGTGGGACGGTCACGGCGATCTGTGGCGCGCTCGCGGTCGCTCTCGGCCTGACCGCGGTGACCGCCGACTCCTTCGAGCTCAACGCTCGGCAGGCGCTCTACCGCGACCCGATCATCCACTCCCAGCGCTCGGCCTATCAGGAGATCGTGGTGACCCGCGGCGCTCCGGTCGGGCCGGAGTTCGATGACGTACGCCTCTTCCTCGACGGGGACCTGCAGTTCTCTTCGCTCGACGAATACCGCTACCACGAGATGCTCGTCCATCCGGCGATGAACGGGCCGCACCAGCGGGTGCTGATCCTCGGCGGTGGCGACGGGCTCGCGGCGCGGGAGGTGCTGCGCTATCAGTCGGTCTCGTCGGTGACGCTGGTCGATCTCGACCCGGCGGTGGTGTCCCTGGCGCGCTCCTTCGAGCCGGTCTCGTCGCTGACGTCGGGGTCCTTGGACGACCCCCGGCTGACGTACGTCGCCGACGACGCGTTCTCCTGGGTGCGCGACTACTCGGGGGCCGCGTTCGACGTGGTCATCGCCGACTTCCCGGACCCGGACTCGACCGCGCTGGCCAAGCTCTACTCCGTCGAGAACTACAGCATGATCGCGCGCCTGCTCGCTCCGTCCGGACGGATGGTCGTGCAGTCCGGCAGCCCATTCTTCGCGCCCGACGCGTTCTGGTCCGTGCGGCACACCCTCACCGAGGCCGGCTACCGGACGACGCCCTACCAGGCGGACGTACCCTCCTTCGGGAACTGGGGCTACGTCCTCGCCTCCCGCGACGGCTCGGCCCCTGAGCTGGCGCTCGACGACGAGGCGCCCGGCGGGCTGCGCTATGCCAGCGACGCCGTGCTCGCGGCCGCTTCGTCGTTCCCTCCGGACCGCGCCGAGCGGCCGACCTCGGTCACGACCCTGCTGGATCCGGCGATCCTGGACTACGCCCGGAACGGCTGGGTGGGCTACTGATGTTCTTCTTCATCAGACTGGCCCGGCGCACCTCACGGCACTACGCCTGGGTGCTCCCGCTCGCCATCATCGGCTTCGTCTTCGTCACCGGCTGGATCGCGATGGCGCTGGTCCAGCCGGGCAGCGACATCGTAAGCCCCGCCAACTACTGGTGGTGGTTCCTGATCACCGCGGCCACGGTCGGCTACGGCGACCTCTTCCCGGAGACCACCGGCGGTCGGCTCGTCGGGGCGTACGTCGTCTTCGGCTCCATCACCACCCTCGCCATCTTGTTCAGCCGGATCTCGGCAATCATCGAGAACGCCAAAGGACGCCGCATGCGTGGAGAGATCAGCTTCAGCGGAAAGAACCACATCGTGATGCTCGGCTACACCGCCGGGCGCACCGAGCGGATCCTCGTCGAGCTGCTCTCCGAACCGGAGCGCGAGGTCGTGCTCGCGACCTGGGAGGACCAGCTCTCCGAGCACCCGATGCCCGGAGAGGACCGCCTGCATTTCGTACGCGGCGACATCACCGACCTCTCGGTGCTCGCTCGTGCCGGGATGACCGGTGCGCACAGCGTGCTGATCGACGCGCGTGACGACAACGAGGCGGTCACGCTCACCGTCGCGGCCAACACCGCGGCTCCTGCGGTGCACACGATCGTGGCGCTGCGGGACCTGCGCGTGCAGCGCACCATCTTCCGGGTCGACACCACCGTCCACTGCGTCCAGTGGCACAACACCCAGCTGATCGCCGAGGAGCTCAGCGACCCCGGGATCGCCGAGGTCTATCAGGAGCTCGCCACCGCCGGCGGCAAGGGCACCTACTCGCTCACGGTGCCCTCCTCGGCCGCGACCGTCGACGTCGGCGCCTGGCAGGCCGCTCTCGGCCGCTCGCACGGTGCGACTCTCCTCGCCGTCCGTACCGCCGACGGCATCCAGGTCAGCCCGTCGTGGGACCTGCCGGTCTCCCCTGGCACGCGGCTGTTCTACATCGCGGCCGACCGATTGGAGTACGACGAGGTCGTCGGGTCGCTCGGCTGACGGGGGCCTCGCGATGGACTGCTACAACTGCCGCAACAGCGCCCTCGAGTCGCTGTCGGCAGCGCTGCGGACCGTGACCGGGTGTGTGAAGACGTACGTCATGCAGTTCTCCGAAGCCGAAGGCTACGAGCACCTTCACGTCCACCTGGTCGCACGGATGGCCGATCAGCCGGCTCACCTGAACGGGCCGAATGTGTTCGGCTACCTCACCGACGACGAGACCCAGTGGCTGCCCGAGACCGAGCGCGACCGGCTGGCGCGAGAGCTGCATGGAGCTCTCGGCTGACAGATTCCCGCCATGGTGGGGTTGTGGGGACCTCTCCGACGTCAGACAGCGGCATTTTCCCGCCATGGCGGGAAAATGCTCCTCGCCCAACCCTCGAACAACAACAGAACCCCGCCATGGCGGGGTTCTGTCATGAGCGGCTGGGCCGCGGCGTACGGCCTCAGGACTTCTTGGTCGCGGCCTTCTTGGTCGTCTTCTTGGCGGTCGACTTCTTCGCCGTGGACTTCTTGGTCGTCTTCTTCGTCGCCCGCTTGGTGGTCTTCTTCGCCGGGCCCTTGGCGCGCTTGTCGGCGAGCAGCTCGGCGGCACGCTCGGCGGTCAGGGTCTCGAGGTCGTCGGCGGCCCGGAGGGTGGCGTTGTATTCACCGTCGGTGACGTAGGGACCGAAGCGACCGTCCTTGACGACCATCGGCTGCCCGGAGACCGGGTCGGGACCGAGCTCCTTGAGCGGCGGCTTGGCGGCGGCACGGCCGCGCTGCTTCGGCTGGGCATAGATCTGCTCAGCCTCCTCCAGCGTGATCGTGAGCAGCTGGTCCTCCGAGCTCAGGGTCCGGGAGTCGGTGCCCTTCTTCAGGTAGGGCCCGTAGCGGCCGTTCTGGGCGGTGATCTCCTCGCCGTCGGCACTGGTGCCGACGACCCGGGGCAAGGTCAGCAGCTTGACCGCGTCCTCGAGCGTGATGGTCTGCAGGTTCATGCTCTTGAAGAGGCTGGCGGTGCGCGGCTTGGCGCCCTTCTTCGCGTCCTCGGGGAGCTGCTCGGTGACGTAGGGACCGAACCGCCCGCTCTTCGCGACGACGGTGAGCCCCGTCTCGGGGTGGACGCCGAGGTTGAGCTCCTCGCCGGCGGGGTTGGCGAAGAGCTCCTTGGCCTTCTCCAGGGTGAGCTCGTCGGGCGGCAGGTCGTCGGGGACGTTGGCCCGCACCGCGAACGGGGTGCCGTCGTCGCCGGGGCCCTCGATGTAGGGGCCGTAGCGGCCGACCCGGAGGTTGACCCCAGACTCCGGAGAGCCGACCGGGAAGGTCGCCAGCTCGCGGGCGTCGATGTCGCCGAGACCGTCGACCAGCGGCTTGAGACCCATGACCCGCTCGGAGCCGAAGTAGAACTCCCCGAGCTCGGTGGTCATGTCCTTGTCGCCCTTGGCGATCTCGTCGAGGATCTCCTCCATGCTCGCTGTGAACCGGTAGTCGATCTGGCGCGGGAAGTGCTCCTCCAGCAGCCTGACCACCGAGAACGCGACCCAGGCGGGCACCAGCGCGGTGCCCTTCTTGAAGACGTAGCCGCGGTTGATGATGGTCTGGATGATGCTCGCGTAGGTCGACGGACGGCCGATCTCGCGCTCTTCGAGCTCACGGACCAGGGTCGCCTCGGTGTAACGAGCCGGCGGCTTGGTCTCGTGGCCGTCCGCGGTGAGGCTCGCGGCGTTCACCCGGTCACCCTCGGAGAGGTTCGGGAGGCGGGTCTGCTGGTCGTCGGAGGTCTGGTCGGCGGAGTCGGTGCCCTCGACGTACGCCTTCAGGAAGCCGTGGAAGGTGATCACGCGTCCGGTCGCGGAGAAGACCACGTCCTCGCCCGTGGCCGCGGTGGCGCCGAGGCGGATCGCGACCGAGTTGCCGACCGCGTCCTTCATCTGGGAGGCGACGGTGCGCATCCAGATGAGCTCGTAGAGGCGGAACTGGTCGCCGGTCAGACCGGTCTGCGCCGGGGTGCGGAACGAGTCGCCCGCGGGGCGGATCGCCTCGTGGGCCTCCTGGGCGTTCTTGACCTTGGAGGCGTACGTCCGGGGCGCGTCGGGCAGGTATTCGGCACCGTAGAGCTCCCGGACCTGAGCGCGGGCCGCACTGACGGCGTCTCCGCTCAGGGTCGTGGAGTCGGTACGCATGTAGGTGATGAAGCCGTTCTCGTAGAGACGCTGCGCGACCGACATCGTGGTCGACGCGCTCATCCCGAGCTTGCGGCTCGCCTCCTGCTGCATCGTGGTGGTGCGGAAGGGGGCGTACGGGCTGCGCTTGTAGGGCTTCGACTCGACCGAGCGGACCTCGTAGGTCTTGTTGTCGAGGGCTGCCACGAGGGACTCGGCGCGGCTGCGGTCGAGGTGGACGACCTTGTCGCTCTTCAGCACGCCGTCGGGGCCGAAGTCGCTGCCGCGGGCGACGCGGTTGCCGTCGATCGAGGTGATCTTGGCCGGGAACATCCGCGGGTCGTGGTCGGAGCCGGCGTCGAAGGTGCCGGCGAGATCCCAGTAGGAGGCGGTGCGGAAGGCGATCCGCTCACGTTCACGGTCGACGACGAGCCGGGTGGCGACCGACTGGACACGGCCCGCGCTCAGGCGGGGCATGACCTTCTTCCACAGCACCGGGGAGATCTCGTAGCCGTAGAGGCGGTCGAGGATGCGGCGCGACTCCTGGGCCTCGACGAGGTCCATGTCGAGCTCTCTCGGGTTCTCCGCCGCCGCCAGGATGGCGGCCTTGGTGATCTCGTGGAAGACCATCCGCTTGACCGGGATGCCCTTCTTCGGCTTCAGCTCGTCGAGAAGGTGCCAGGCGATCGCCTCGCCCTCGCGGTCCTCATCGGTGGCGAGGTAGAGCTCGTCGGCGTCCTTGAGGAGCGACTTGAGCTTGGCGATCTGCTTCTTCTTGTCGCTGGGCACGACGTAGTAAGGGGTGAAGCCGTTGTCGACATCGACGCCGAAGCGCCCCCACGGCTTGTCCTTGATCTTGGCGGGGGTGTCTGCCGCGCTCTGCGGAAGGTCGCGGATGTGCCCGACGGATGCCTCGACGACATACCCCTGTCCGAGGTATCCGCCGATCTTCTGAGCCTTCGCCGGGGACTCGACGATCACCAACTTGTGTGCCACTGACGTCCTTATCTCACTGCAGCAGAGCCTGGCACCACTGACAAGCTCTGGCGAGACACGTTAGCGCGTGTCTCCAGCCGGCATGGGTCCAGTCACCGCGGTTCATGCGGCACTGAGCTCTCGGACAACATGGCGTGTTGCCTTGGGCGCCGCGAAGACAATACCTAGCACGCTGGGGAGCGGGAGCGTGAAATCGGTGTCTCATCCGCTCCTGTCCGAAAACTGTCGGTGCTCATCCGTAGGGTGGCTTTTCGAGGACGGCGAGACCAATCCGAACCGAGAGGTCTCTGCTGATGATCGACACCGAATACATCGACTACATGGAGGGTCTGGCCACACCCCCGGAGCACCTGGTCTGCTCCGAGTGCGCTCAGCTGCTCACCCGGACCAACGCGATCCTGGAGCGCCTGGAGGCCGAGCTGACCCGGCCGCGCTGGGCGGAGCCGGATACGCCGCCACGACCCGACCACGAGGTGGCCCTGGACTGGCTGGCCGCGCTGTGCGGCGGCCACGAGGCGGTCACCGCGCTGGATGCCGCTCCGCTGGTCGAGGACGGGCTGGACCTGCCGGTCGTGGAGGATGCGGCGGGACGTACGCAGCTGGAGGCGGTCGCCGCGCTGCTCGACGAGGTCGCCGCCGACTTCCCGGTCGAGGAGGTGGGCTTCGCGTTGCGAAGGGCCCTGCTGCGGCTGTGGGAGATCGACCCGCTGGTCGTCGACCGGCCCACGCAGCCGGCCCAAGTGGCTGCCGGGATCGTCTGGACGGTCCTGGGCGCCAACGGGCTCGCCGGGCCGGGTGGCCTGGTCACCGCCACCGAGCTCAAAGACCGCCTGGGCGTCAAGAAGATGCCCTCGGCCTACGGCAAGCAGCTTGCAGCCGCGCTCCGTGGCTTCTGGCCATGGCAGACACAGCGGCCCTGGGGCATGCGCGACCTTCCCGACCTCGAACCGCTGGGCTACCCGGACCTGCTGGTCTCCAGCGTGCGCAGACGCCTGATCAGGCTGCGGGACCAGGCGTGCCTGGCGCGGGACGGAGGAAGCCCTCGCTGACCAGCTCCTGGGCGATCGGCAGATAGCTGCTGCGCACGACCGCGGGGTCGCGGTCGAGGATCTGCGCGAGCGCATCGAGGATCTGGCCGACGGTCAGGTCGCCGTCGCACGCGCCCGCGAAGGCCGCCTCGATCGTGTCCGCCTGGCGTGCGCGACGCAGGCCGCGCTGCTGGCGCAGGATGACGGTGCTGGGGTCCTCGGCGCCGGGCTGGCCGAGGGTCTCCTGCTGGACGTCCTCGACGATCACCAGGGTCGAGTCCTCGGTGACCTCGACACGGGCCGCCTCGCCCCACGCCGCGAGCGCCGGCGCGATCGGCTGCTCGACGTCGTAGGGCCACTCGACGAGCTCGCGCTTCGGGTTGCTCGCGCCGATGCGGTGAAGATTGATCCAGCCGAACCCGACACCCTCGATCTTCTGCTCCTCGAACCAGGACAGCCAGGTGTCGTAGCGGGTCAGGTAGTCCGGGGCGCCGTGGTGGCCGGAGTCCTTGAGCCACAGCTCGACGTACGCCGCGGGGTCGAGCACCTCACGCTGGACCACGAACGCGTCGACCTCGTCCCCGAGCCATCCCTCGAGGCGGTCGTCCCAGGGCTGGTCCTCGGAGATGATCCAGTTGCCCAGGATCTGACACCAGCCGCCCTCGGTGAGCATGCCGGGGGCCGCCCTGACGATGTCCTCGACCACCCGGTCGCCCGGAAGCCCGGAGTCGCGGTAGACGAGGCGCTCACCGGTCGCCGGGCTGATCACGAACGGCGGGTTGGTGGCGATCAGGTCGAAGCGCTCACCGGCGACTGGCTCGAAGAACGACCCGTCGCGTACGTCGATCCGGTCCGCCACATCGTTGAGGGCGGCGTTGAAGGTGGTGATCCACAGGGCTCGCTGGTTGACGTCGGTCGCAACCACCCGGTCGCTGTGGGTGGCGAGGTGCAGGGCTTGGACGCCGCAGCCCGTGCCGAGATCGAGCGAGGTGCCGACCTGGTCGCGGATGGTCAGCTGCGCCAGGGAGGTCGAGGCAGGGCTGATCCCGAGCACGTGCTCGGGACCGACGCGCTGCGGGCCGCCGTCGAGCCCTGGCGTGAGGTCGGAGACGACCCAGAGGGCGGTGTCGTCGCTGGCGTACGGACGTACGTCAAGGCGGGCCGCGACCTCTCCGACCGACTGCTCCAGAATCCCCTCGACGGCGAGCCGGTCGACGAGCCCGGGCAGGGCTGCCTCGGCGTGGTCGAGGGGCACGGTCGTCTGCAGCAGGAAGAGCCGGATGAGCGTCTCGAGCGGGGTGCCTCCGTGGGTACGCCGCCGGCCCGGCAGCGTCTCGTTGCGACTCAGCGCGCTGTGCGCGGTCGGACCGAGCAGCTCGGCGACGGAGTCGTAGGAGAAGTCGGCCTGCTGGAGGGCGTCACGGAGCCGGTGCGGGAGGTCACTCACACCTGGAGCCTAATCTGGGGTCAGGTCAGCCCGCTGCCGCGCCCTCGGCGCTGGCGTGGATGTCGAAGACCTTGGCGAGACCGGTGATCCGGAAGATCTTGAGCAGCCGCTCCTGGGTGCAGACCAGGCGGAGCATGCCGTTGTGCTGGCGCACCTTCTTCAGGCCACCCACGAGCACGCCGAGGCCGGTCGAGTCGAGGAACTCCACGGCTTCGAGGTCGACGACGATGTCGTAGTGACCCCGCGCGACGAGCTCGGTGATCTTGTCCCTCAGCTTCGGCGCGGTATAGACGTCGATCTCGCCGCCCACGGCCACGATGGTGGCCGAGTCGAGCTCGCGAGTCGCAAGCGTCAGATCCACTTCGAAGTTCTCCTGCCAAGGAACGTGAGACAACCAGCTCCGGTCGGCATGCCTGGTGTCCGATACCCGGAGTCGATCGTAATGTAACCACGGCTCACCAGGATGCGCGCAAGAAACTCGCAACGTCATGGACACGATGCGGGGGCGTGAGCGTGGCGGCCACCAGGATTCTGGGAGAATATTCAGGTGTTGACGACAGCGACCGGTGATCTCGTACGCCGGCTCGCGGACGTCCCCGGCCGCGAGGACCGGCTGGCTCACCTCGAGCAGGTCCCGCCGCGAGAGGCCGTCTTCGCCGACTGGCCGACGTGGGCTTCGGCCGATGTGGTCGCCGCCTTCGTCGCTCGCGGGATCGAGCGACCTTGGCAGCATCAGGCGGTAGCGGCCGAGGCCGCCCATGACGGCACCCACGTGATCGTCTCGACCGGCACCGCCTCCGGGAAGTCGCTGGCCTATCAACTGCCCGCACTGACCGCGATCCGAGACGGGCGTGGTCCACGTGGTGAGCGTGGCGCCGGCGTCCTCTATCTCGCACCCACCAAGGCGCTCGCGCAGGACCAGCTGACCGGGCTGCGCGAGCTGGGCGTCGACGTGCGCGCGGTGACCCACGACGGTGACAGCACCCGGGAGCAGCGGGACTGGGCGCGCGACTTCGGCGAGTACATCCTGACCAACCCCGACATGCTGCACCGATCTCTGCTCCCCGGTCATCAGCGATGGACGGCGTACTTCCGCTCGCTGCGCTACGTCGTCATCGACGAGTGCCATCACTACCGAGGCGTCTTCGGGGCGCACGTCTCGCACGTGCTGCGGCGGCTGCGGCGCATCTGTGCGCTCTACGGCTCGTCGCCGACGTTCATCCTCGCCTCGGCGACCGTCGCGGAGCCGTCGATCGCCGGTGAGCGGCTCACCGGCCTTCCGGTCCTCCCGGTGACTGCCGACGCGTCACCGCGCGGGGAGCTCTCGATCGCCCTGTGGCAGCCGCCGCTGACCTCTCACGCCGGAGAGAACGGCGCTCCCGTGCGCCGCGCGGCCTCTGCGGAGACCGCCGACCTCCTCGCCGACCTGGTCTCCTCGGACATACGCACCCTGGCCTTCGTACGCTCCCGGGTCGGCGCCGAGCAGGTCGCCCTGACCGCGGCCGCCGAGCTGGCCGAGGTCGATCCCTCGCTGCCCGGGCGGGTGGCGTCCTACCGCGGTGGCTATCTGCCCGAGGAGCGCCGGGCGATCGAGGCATCGCTCCGCTCCGGCGAGCTGCTCGGGCTGGCGGCGACGAACGCGCTCGAGCTCGGCATCGACATCAGCGGTCTGGACGCCGTGGTGCTCGCCGGCTATCCCGGCAGGCGCTCGGCCTTCTGGCAGCAGATCGGCCGGGCAGGACGGGGCGCGGGCGACGCCCTCGGCATCCTGGTCGCCCGCGACGACCCGCTGGACACCTACCTCGTCACCCATCCCGATGCGCTTCTCGGCCAGCCGGTCGAGGCCACGGTCTTCGACCCGGCGAACCCGTACGTCGTCGGCCCCCACCTGTGCGCCGCCGCGCAGGAGCTGCCGCTGACCGAGCCGGACCTGCCGCTCTTCGGACCGGGCGCCCGGGAGATCCTGGACAATCTGGTCGCCTCCGGGCTGCTGCGGAAGCGGCCCCGCGGCTGGTACTGGACCGACCGCCGCCGCGCGGCCGACCTCGCCGACATCCGCTCCTCGGGTGGGTCCCAGGTGCAGCTGATCGAGGCCGACACCGGTCGTGTCGTCGGCACGGTCGACGCGGCGAGCTCACACGCGAGCGCGCACGCCGGTGCCGTCTACGTCCACCGTGGCGAGACCTATCTCGTGCACGAGCTCGACCTGGAGGAGAACGTCGCGGTCATCTCCCGCGACGACCCCGGCTACTCCACCTTCGCCCGGGAGATCACTGAGATCTCGATCGTCGCCGAGCGGGAGCAGGTCGCCTGGGGAGAGTGCCGCCTGGCGTACGGCGACGTCGACGTCACTCACCAGGTCGTCTCCTTCCTTCGCCGCCGACAGCCGAGCGGCGAGGTGCTGGGTGAGGAGCTCCTCGATCTCCCCGAACGTACGCTGCGCACCTCCGCCGTCTGGTGGACCGTGCCCGCCTCGGCCCTCGAGGCGGCCGGCCTGGAGACGGCGGACATCCCAGGCGCTGCCCACGCCGCCGAGCACTGCTCGATCGGGCTGCTCCCCCTGATCGCCACCTGCGACCGCTGGGACATCGGTGGCGTCAGCACCGCGTCCCACCCGGACACCGGCATGCTCACCGTCTTCGTCTACGACGGACATCCCGGCGGCGCCGGATTCTCCGAGCGCGGGTTCCGTGCTGCCCGGGAGTGGCTCGGTGCCACGCTGGAGACCATCGAGGCTTGCGAGTGCGACGACGGCTGCCCCTCTTGCGTGCAGTCGCCCAAGTGCGGCAACCAGAACAACCCTCTCGACAAGCAGGGCGCGATCGTGTTGTTGCGGCTGCTTCTCGGCAAATAGGCCTAATGTGGAGAAATGCTGATCCTTGGCCTCGTGCTGATCGTCGTTGCCGCAGTCCTCATCGTTCTGGGTCTCTTCACCACCGGCAACGGTGACCTCGACGATCCGACCGCGACCCTGCTCGGTCTCCCGGTCGGCTCGACCACGATCTTCGTGATCGGCCTCGTCGCCGGCGTACTTCTCCTCTTCGGCCTCTCGCTCACCAAGTGGGGCGGCAAGCTCCAGGCGAAGAGCATGAAGGAGAAGCGCCAGATGCGGAAGCTGGCCAAGACGCTCCAGGACGCCACACCCGAGTCGAAGGACGACAGCAACAACTAGTCCGGCAGAGTCTCGGTCGGGCCGGCTCTCGCCTCGGCGACCGGGTCCCCCGGTTGGCCGAGCCAGTGCGGTCCCTCGACCCGCACGGTGACGGTGACGTCCTCGCCGGCGATCTCGCACGACTCCAAGGTGGCGCCGTTGCGGTCGGTGATCGTCGACGCCGCCGCGCATGCGTCCTCGGAGACCTGGAGCGCGTTGGCCCCCGCCAACGCCGCCAGATCGGCCGCGGACTGCGCGGTGCGGTGGGCGACGAATACGGCGCCCACCACACCCAGCGCCCCGCCGAGGAAGAGCAACAGGCCGATGGCACCGACCGCGAACGGGGCTGCCGACCCGAGTTCGTCCTTGCCGGGCCGGACCGTGCTCACTGCTCCCCCTGCGTCGCCTCGGTCGCAGCGACCGCCTCGCCGCGCACGGTCACACCCGGCATCCAGCTGAAGATCCCTCCGGGTCCGGTCACTCGGGCTCGGGCCGAGGCGACGACCTCCTCGGCGCCGGCGCTGACACTCACCTGTGTGCCCGCAGGCCCGACCCGACGTCCGCGGGCGGTGGCGGAACCGCTGTCGTCCCCTCGGGCGACGGCCCGGGCGGTCTCCCGGGCCGCGTCGACCACCTGGATCTGCGCCGCTCCCACCGACAGCAACCACACCAGCCCGATGGTCACGGCCACCAGGAGCGGGATCACCATCACCAGCTCCGCGGTGGCGGCACCTCGCTCGTCCCGCTCGCCCTGCTGCCCGCGGACCATCGGTCAGATCCCCAGCAGGCTGAGCACGTGCTGGAACAGCCTGTTGAGCAAGTCGTTGCCGAAGCCACCGGTGAGCAGCTTGTAGAGCAGGCCGGCGAGCCCCGCGCCTGCCGCCGTCCCGACGGCGTACTCGGCCGTCGTGATCCCCTTCTCGTCCTTCCGCAGATGTGCCTTGGCCATGGTTGGTCCTCTCTGGTCGATGGCCGTCGGTACGGCCGTTCAAGGACGACAATGACCCGCTCCACCGACATCCGCGACCGCCATGTCGCCAGCTGTGGACAACCCGATCCCGAACCCACCCTGTGGATGACAAACGGCCCGTTGATCAGGGAAAACAAGCACACCGAGGCGTCACTCACGTCGGTCGAGTCGGCATTCCGCTGCCAACTCGGCCGACGCGCGTGACGCCTCGGCTGGGTCAGATGCCGAGGTTGGAGAGCAGGCCGCCGACGACGGGGACGACGCCCAGCAGCAGGAAGGCGGGGAGGAGACAGATGCCGAGCGGGACGGCGGCCTTGACGCCCACCGCGCGGGCGCGGTCCTCGACCTCGGCGCGGGCGCTTCTGGTCAGGTCGTCGGCAAGGCGCTCGACCGTCGTGGCGACCGGGGCACCGGTTGCCTGAGCTCGGGCCAGTGCTCGGCCCAGCGGCGCCAACGCGGGATCGTCCACCAAAGTGCGCCACGTCTTCTCCGGATCGGCTCCCAGACGAAGCCGGGAAGCCGCCGGCAGGAGCCGGGCGGCTGCCGGGCCGGGCAGCGCTGCGGCGACGGCCACGAGCGCCTCCGCGGGCGCCGCGCCGGAGGAGAGGGCAGCGGAGAGCAGGCGGACCAAGGCAGGCAGCTCGGCCTTCGCCGCCTCCCGCTCGCGCCGGACCTCGGCGGGCTCGACCCGGCCGATGACCAGCCAGCAGACGACACCCGCCGGAGCGGCGAGTACGGCACCCGCCGTGCCGCCGACGAAGGAGTAGACGGCGCCGGCGGCGAGCAGCGCCAGCAACGGCCGCCAGCGAATCATCCAGCCGCCGGGGTCATCCCGATCCGACACGGTCGCGACCGTGCCGGGGAGTGGTGAGGCCGGCGCGGGCAGCAATGCTGCTGACAGCCCGAGCGCGACGGCTGCAAGCCACATGGTCATCTCGCCTCCACCCCTCGAGCGATGCCCTCGATCCACCACAGCCCCAACCAGCCGAGCAGCAGCCCGAGACCGAGGCAGGCCAGGCCCACCGGCGATCCGAAGAGGAACGCCAGCGGGTCGCCACCGACGCCGCTGCCCATCGCCAGGGCCGCCACCGGCAGGCCCGCGATCAAGCGGGCGGTGGAGCGGGCCGAGCCGAGCTCACCGTCGACGACCCGCTGAGTGGCGGCTGCGGCCCGCAGGTCGAGCGCCACTCGGTCGAGTGCGTCCGCGAGACCGCTCCCGGTCTGGTGAGCGATCTGCCAGGCCGCGGCGACCACCCTCAGCGAGCCCGCACCGGGCACCTCCGCGACCTGCCGCCACGCGGCGGGGACGTCGGAGCCCATCCGCTGCGCCTCCGCGACCGGCTCGATCACCGGCCACTCCGTGGCGAGCTGCGTCAGCGCGGGACCGGGCGGGTGCCCGGCGGCGAGCTCGGCGGCCATCTGCTCGCAGGCCTCGACGACACGGTTTGCCGTACGCCCGGCCTCGATCCGCTCGCAGCGGCGCCGCCACAGGGCGACACCTCCGAAGGTGGCGATCCCGAGCAAGACAGCCGCGACGACCGCCTTGCCCGGGAAGACGATGGGGATCAGGGCAATCAGGAGGAACGACCACCGCGGCACCCGCCACGCGAGCGACCGTGGTCCGACCGCTGCTCGTGGACGGAGCATCAGCGCGGCGGCGGCCCCGAGCAGGCCGGCGACCAGCCCGAGGCTCAGCCCACTCACCGTTCGGCTCCCAGCAGCGCTTCGAGCCGGTCCGAGGCCGGTCCGGCGACCACGACGTCATCGGCGGCCACCGAGAAGGCGGTCTCCATCCGGACCAGCCCATCGGCTCCGCGACACGGGACCGCGATCTCGGTCAGCACCCGGCGGCCGTCACGTCGGCGCAGGTGCACGACCACGTCCACACCGGAGGCGAACTGGCTGTGCGCCGCCTCCCTGCCGAGGCCGGCGGCGAGCGCCAGTGCCTCCACTCGCGCCGGGACATCGGCGGCGGAGTTGGCGTGCAGAGTGCCGCAGCCGCCCTCGTGGCCGGTGTTCAACGCGGCGAGGAGATCGACGACCTCGGCGCCACGCACCTCACCCACGACCAGCCGGTCCGGACGCATCCTGAGGGCCTGGCGGACCAGCGTATGGAGCTCGACGGCGCCGGCGGCCTCGATGTTGGCCGGGCGCGCCTCGAGGCCGACCACATGCGGATGGTCCGGACGCAGCTCGGAGGCGTCCTCGACCAGCACCAGCCGCTCCTCCGGCGGCACCAGCGACAGCAGGGAGGCCAACAGGGTGGTCTTCCCGGTGCCGGTTCCTCCGGAGACGAGAAAGGCGGACCGGGCCAGCACCAGCCGCCGCAGCAGATCGGCCACGGCGGGAACGACCATCCCCGATGCCTCCAGCTCGGCGAGCGTGAACGCCCGCGCCGACGGCACCCGCAACGAGATCACCGTGCCCGGTCGCGCCAGCGGCGCGAGCACCGCATGGAACCGGCTGCCGTCGCCCAGTCTCAGGTCGACGTAGGGCGAGGCGTCGTCCAGGCGGCGGCCGGCCCCGGCAGCCAGCCGCTGCGCCAGCCGTCGAACCGCGTCATCGTCAGGAAACGCGACCGGAGCGGGCTCCAGGCCGGATCCGCGGTCGATGAAGACCTGATCGGGTCCGTTGACCAGGACGTCGGTCACCCCGGGCAACCGCAGCAGTGGCTCCAACGGCCCCGCGCCGACCACGTCGCGGCGCAGCATCTCGAAGACAGCCAGCACGGTCGCGTCGCCGACGATCCGCCCCTCTGCACGGAGCGCCTCCTGGACCCGGTGCGGGGTGAGCTCTCCCGGCGTACGCGCCAGGTGGTCGCGGACGAGGTCGACGACCTGGGGTGCGATGTCGACGGCGCCGATCATGCGACCATCACCCCGGCGCGGACCCGGCAGCGCGTCAGCACCTCGGCCGCGGCGCGGGCCAACGGCGCCCGCTTCGAACGGATCGGCCCCAGGCCCAGGTCGATGGCCTCCGAGAGCCCGCGCTGGTCGGACATCGAGGCGATCACCGGGAGTCCGAGCGCACGCCCGACGGCCTCCGGCTCGGCCGCGCGGCCGCGGACGACGACCCGCACCCGATCGCGCTCGGGAAGGCGGGAGATCAGCCGGGCGGCGGACGCCGTGCCGGTGACGTTCGCCCGAACGACGACGAGGACGATGTCGCAGCCGGTCAGCAGCGCCTCGGTCCCGGCGTCGGACTCACGTGGCAGGTCGACCACGACCAGGTCATGGCCGCGACGAGCGGCGGCGAGCACCTCGCGCACGACCTCCGGCCGTGGTGGCACCACGTCGCCGCCCGGCCAGCCCAGCAGGCCCAGCGACCCGACGTGCGGGACCGCCTCCCGCAGCGCCCGCGCCCCCAGCCGCCCGGCGGTCTGCCCGAGATCTCCCCAGGTCACCCCTGGGATCTCGTCGAGGCCGAGCACCCGACCGGCGCCGGGACCGAGCCGGTCGGCGTCGATCAGCAGCGTCGATCCGCGGTCGGCTCCGAGGCTGGCCAGGGCCGCGGCGTACGTCGTCGCACCGGCTCCACCCGATCCGGCCAGCACGCCGACGACCATGCCGTCGCCGCCCTCACCGTCGCCGACGTCGGCGAGCAGCCCGGCGACCACGGTCTCGGCCGACGGCAGCTCGAGCAACGTCTCGGCACCGACCTCCAGCGCGGCCCGGAGCAGCGGTTCGCCGGTCGAGCCCCAGCCCACGACGTACACCCCGTCTCTTCGGGGCGGACGCAGCGAGGCCACCTCCGCCAGGAGGTCGGCGCCGACGAGGATCAGTGGTGGGCGTTGCCATCGACGCAGGGCGCCGACGGCGTCGGTGCACTCCTCGACGGTGACGCCGGAGGCGGCGGCCAGGCGAGCCGCCTCAGCGGCGAGCAACGAGTCCGAGGTGATGACGAGCGGTTCCGAGGTCATGGCAGCAGGATCCGCCGAGACACCGACAATTCCACTCGCAAATCCAGGACCTGTGGATAACCCCGTCCTGGACCCACCCTGTGGATGGTGATCGGCCCGCCCAACGGCCGTCTACGATGTGCCCATGACACGCATCGCTGCGTTCTTCGACCTCGACAAGACGATCATCGCGAGGTCCAGCACGCTTGCGTTCTCCAAGCATTTCCAGGCCGGCGGCCTGATCACCCGCGCGGCCATGATCCGCTCGGCCTACACGCAGTTCGTCTACGTCGTCGGCGGTGCCGACCACGACCAGATGGAGAAGATGCGCAAGTCGCTCTCCGAGATGGTCACCGGCTGGGACGTGGCGACCGTCAAGGAGATCGTCGCCGACACCCTCCACAACGTGGTCGACCCGCTCGTCTACGAGGAGGCCGTGCAGCTCATCGAGCAGCATCACGCCCAGGGCCACGACGTCATCATCGTCTCCGCGTCCGGCACCGAGCTGGTCGAGCCGATCGGCACGATGCTCGGCGCCGACCACGTCGTCGCCACCCAGATGGAGATCGAGGACGGCCGCTACACCGGCGAGATCGCGCTCTACGCCTACCGCGAGGAGAAGGCCCGCGCGGTCCAGCAGCTGGCCGAGCGCTTCGGCTACGACCTCGAGCAGTCGTACGCCTACTCCGACTCCGTCACCGACCTGCCCATGCTGGAGGAGGTCGGCCACGCCTTCGCGGTCAATCCCGACAAGGACCTCCGCAAGGCCGCCAAGGAACGCGGCTGGGACATCCTGGTCTTCAACAAGCCTGTCGCGCTGCGCAGCCGCGTGCTCACCCCGTCCACGCCGACCCTGGCCGCACTGGCCGTCGGGGGCGCGGTCGCGATCGCCGGGGGCGTCATCTGGGCGGGCACGAAGCGCCGTCGCCTCGGCGCCTGAGCCGATTCTGCAGAAGCGCCATCATCCTCCTCATCCTGCAGAATTTCCAGCCTTGAATCTGGCTGTCGATCAGCGTAGAAACAGAGGTGTAACAAGACGCACACGAGTGACAGGCACCCACGCGGCGATCCACCCATCTGATGGGGTGCTGTAGCCGGGGAGAAATCCCGACGCAGTGACCAGACCTTGCACGCTTGGTAACCAGAAACACTCGTGTCAGCGGTGGCACCCGGTGCTCACAACCCACCGGGTGCCACCTGCTTTTGCACCTTCTACTCGGCCGCGTCCAGGCGCAGCGGCGAGGCCTCGGCCCCGGCGGCGTACGCCTCGGCCGCGTACAACAGCCATGAGTGCGCCCCCGCCTGGCCACCCTCGCGGAAGCCGCGCAGGTTCGACTCGTAGGCGGCACGCAGCGCCAGATGGCCGGCCTCGGGCACGACCAGCGACTTCTCGTCCACGCCGCGCGCGACCAGGATGAGCCGCTCTGCGGCACGCGCGACCAGACCGTTGTGGGACGCGAACGGAGCAGCGGTCGCCAGATCGGCGTGCACGAACGCCGCCACGACCAGCGCGGGCGCGGATGTCGGCGCGAGCAGCAGATCGGAGAGACGCCGCAACCGCTCGGCCGACTCGGCCGACCGTGGACGGCCCAGCTCCTCAGCGTCCAGCGACCCCGCAGCCGCCAGCGCGTGCAGCCGCGCGAACGCCTGCAGCGGCGCGTGCTTCACCACCGGCACCAGCGAGAGCAGCTCGGTCGAGAGCCGCACGGCGTCCTGCGCGATCGCGTCCCCACCGGAGGCGCGAACCTCACCCAAGGACGACGAGGACCCTTCCAGCACGGCAGAGGCGTGCGCACCGCGCAACAGCGACTCGGCGGTGGTCTCCGGAGACGTACGCCGCAGTCCCCGGTCACGCAGCATCACGTCGATACCGTCACGAGCTGCGGCGAAGCCCGAGGCCACACCTTCGAGCGACACCAACCGGGCAAGCGGATCGTCCTTCACGCGTCAACCTTAAGCGCGCGTTACCCTGACCGAGATGACGGACCCAGCCAACCCCGACCCGGCACGCTCCTTCGGAGGCGTGGCGGACAGCTATGACCGCGGGCGCCCGTCCTACCCGGTGGATGCGGTGAAGTGGCTGGTCGGCGAGGAGCCGTGCGCGGTCCTCGAGCTCGGCGCCGGCACCGGCAAGCTCACCGAGGTGCTCGTCGGCCTGGGCCACGACGTCTTCGCGACCGACCCGGACGACGCGATGCTCGACATCCTCTCCGGGAAGCTCCCGGACGTACGCGCCACCAGCGGCATCGCCGAGCAGATCCCGACCGGCGACAGCCTCTACGACGTGGTCGTCGTCGGCCAGGCGTTCCACTGGTTCGACCATGCCAAGGCGCTGGCCGAGATCGGGCGGGTGCTGCGTACGGACGGACGACTCGCCGTGGTCCAGAACGAGCGCGACGAGCGGATCCCCTGGGTGCGCAAGCTCGGCAAGCTGATCGGCAAGCAGGACGGCGGCTTCGACCCGACCTCGATCCTCGACGACTCCGGGTCCTTCTCCGCGGTCGAGGCGCAGACGTTCCGGCACTGGCAGGTCGTCGACCGCCACTCGATCCAGGACCTGGTCCAGTCTCGCTCCAACATCGCCACCCTCGAGCCGGAGGCCCAGGAGCAGAAGCGGCGCGAGGTGCTGGCCTTCTACGACGACTACGGCCGCGGTATGGACGGCATGCAACTGCCCTACAACTGCCGCGCCTGGCGGACGCAGGTGCTCCCGCACGCCCAGATCAAGCACACCGTCGAAGTCGTCGAGACGGACGAGGAGCCGGAGCCGAAGGTGCCGCTGGCCAAGCGCACCGACACCGCCGTACGCCTCCCCCGCGTCATCACCGACCCCGAGAACGGCGACGACGACCTGCTCATCGACTTCCGGTGAGAGGGTCGCGCGGACGCGTCGTGAGCGCGTCGCGCTCCGGGTCCATCAGGTCGAAGCTCTGGATGATCCAGAAGATCGCGAAGCAGACCAGCAGCGAGACCTCGGTCGCCAGCAGCCAGTATTTCCAGCCGGTCAGACCCAGCACGATGCCGGCCGCCAGCAGCACCACCATGGCCACGACCAGCGCCCAGTAGGTCTTGTCCAGCCGCGTACGCGCCTTGTCGGCCTCCTGCGCGATCTTCCGTACGCCCCAGTCGGTGTTGAGCACGACCGCCAGCGCGAACGGCGTGAAGGTGAAGATCGCCGCGAGCCCGTGCGCCTTGGCCGCGAAGCTCTCCTGGTCGATCAGCAACCAGCCAACGCCGACGACCCACGCCCCGGCGACCGAGACCAGACCGATCAGCCCCCAGCGCGAGGGCCAGGCACCGGCGGCAGCACGCTTGCGGAGCCCGAAGATCAGCACGACCACCCAGCCGATCGCCATCACCGCCAGATAGCTCCAGGCGTTGTTGACGATGGCTGCCTTGTCGATCTGCTGCCCGATCTCCGGGGTCGGCACGAAGCCGACCATCGGCGCCGAGAGCCCGGCGAGGTTGAGCGCGGTGTCCTCCGCGTCGGTATAGCCCCGCAGCACCACCAGACACACGCCCAGCGCACACAGCACCGCGGTGAAGACCGGGCCGGCCGGGGTGTAGTAGTAGGACGAGATGGAGGTCTGCCACTCCCCGCTCGTGATCGTCTCGGCACCCACCGAGATCGCGAGCCCCGCGAGCAGACAGCACAGAGCGAACCGGACATAGCGATACGTCGTCACCTCGGTCGTCATATGCCTGAACGTAGCGGGATCCGGCCACCGTCGGGGGCCTATCCGGCAGCGCGTCCGAGACCCGCGCCAATCGTTCACCGAGCAATGTCGAGCAACGCATAGCGTGACGAAGGCCACATCAGATACCGTAAATCGAGCCCGGATCCCCGCCGGTTTCGATAAATCCTCCGTCGCTCCTACGATGCGCGCGTGAAGATGACGATCAAGTGAAATCCTTCGCCCCGAGCCGATGATGTCTTGGGATGCGCCCACGGACACGTTAGCGTCCGCACGAAGCCGCATATCTCTGCCGTAGCCCCACCATCATCACCGCTCGGGCGATGCCTCCTGCGGAAAAGTGAGGTCGACATGTCCACCGTGACATACCTCGAGGACGGCCCTTCCGTCCTCTCCCTGTACGAAGGTTTCTTCGCCGGTGGCGCCCGGATCCTGCACACCGCAGTCGTCCGCGCGCTCGACGCCACCACGCCTCAGCGGCACAGCGTGCTGAGCCTCAGTGACCGCGTGCAGCGCGAGTTCACCGCGCAGCGGATCTCCTCCGACAACTCCTACCGCCGCTTGACCTCGGCCGGCGTCCCGGTGCGGGCATTGAGACGTACGCCGACGGGCCCCATCACCGCCAGCCAGCTCAAGCGCGTGGCGCAGTCGGTGGCCAAGGCCGACGTGGTGCTCTCCCTCAAGGAGCAGCCGCTCACGGTGCTGGGCAGGGTCGGTACGTCCGGGACTCCGCTGATCACCTGCCTGCACCGCTCCGACCCGGAGCACCAGGGGGCGGGAGTGCAGGAGCTCATCGACCTCGACCGAGCCGGGCTGCTGACCGCTGCCGTGTGCTGTGCGGAGTCGACCCAGCGGGCCTACCACGAGGCGACCGGGATCCCGCTGGAGCGGCTGCCGGTCTTCCCCAACGGGGTCGACCTCTACAAGTTCCGCACCGATGCCGAACTGCGGGCCGGCAAGCGGGCCGAGCTCGGCGTGGACGGCGACGCACCCGTGGTGATGATCGCGGCGCGCTTCGACGAGATGAAGAACATCCCGCTCTTCGTCCGGGCCGCGCGCCGGTTCGTCCAGGAGCACCCCGACGCCCACCTCGTCATGTGCGGCGCCGGGATGACCGCGGACAACCCGGCCTTCGCCCAGCTCATCAACGAGGAGCTCGGCGCGTGGGCGGCGCTGGAGACCAACCTGCACGCCCTCGGGATCCAGAGCCAGATGGCGCCGCTCTACAACGCCGCCGACCTGATCACGCTCACCTCGGCATTCGGCGAGGCCGCCCCGCTGTGCCTGCTCGAGGGGATGGCCTGCGGCGCGGTCCCGGTGACCACGCCGGTCGGCGACGCTCCGGCGATGGTGGGTGACCTCCGTCTGGTCTCGAGCTTCGACCCGGCCGAGATGGCCGAGTCCTGGAAGGCCGCCTTCGCCCAGCGTGAGGAGCACTTCGAGCGGATCTTCCGCAACCGGCAGCGCCTCTCCGAGCAGCGGCTCTTCGACGCGTACGCCCGGCTCATCAAGGACTCCGCCGACTCGGCGCTCATCCCGGTCGCGGTCTGAGACGGTCGCTGGTCGAGCCCACACGCGGGGCTCGACCAGCGATGGATCAGTAGATGGTCACGCCGTAGGCGTTGACCGCCTCCCGTACGGGCTGGAAGAAGGTCGTTCCGCCCGTGGTGCAGTTGCCGGAACCGCCCGAGGTGATGCCGAGGGCCTTGGTGCCGTCGTAGAGCGCGCCGCCGGAGTCACCGGGCTCGGCGCACACGTTGGTCTGGATCAGGCCGCTGACCCGGCCGGAGCCCTGGTAGCGGACGGTGACGTTGAGCGCTTGGACGGTGCCGGTGTGGACGCCGGTGGTGGAGCCGTCTCGGGTGACCCGCTCACCGACGTACGCATCGGCGACCGTGAAGCCGCCGGGATGCGAGAGCGAGGGGTTGTCGTAGCGAACCAGGGCGTAGTCGTTGCCCGGGAAGCTCGACGAGACCGTCGGGCCGATCAGGGTGGACTGGCCCGAGTTGGCGTACCAGGTCGGAACCTCGTCACCGCAGTGACCGGCGGTGATGAAGTAGTAGCTGCTGCCGCTCTGCACGTTGAACCCCAACGAGCAGCGGTAGCCGGATCCGTAGATCGCATCGCCGGCGCCGAGCAGCGTGGTGAACTTGCCGGCGGTGCGCTTGATCGTGAGGGCCTCGGCGTCGGTGCCGGCGGCCTTGGTGACCTTGGCGAGCTCCGCCTTCGAGACGGTGGAGTCGGCGGTGACGACGACCTTGCCGGTCGCGGCGTCGGTGTACCAGGCGATGCCGGATACGGCCGACTTGTCGACAGCGGAATTGACCGCGGCCAACGCCTTCGGACTGAACTCCTTGTGATCCGGTGCGGCGACAGCCGGCGTGGAGGCAGCGGTAGCTGCCAGACCAAGACCGGCGACGACTGCGGCCAGACGGGTGCGGGACGTGGTGAACCTCATGTGTTCCTCCTACGAACGACCAGGCACCCGCGTGGTTGCAGGCGCCAGGAATGCCCGACCACCGCGATGTGCCCGAGCACGCCTTCTCGGGAGTATGTCGACGGGTCGATCGGTCGGCTACGCCACGGAAGAAAATTTCACCGCCAGGCGGAAATCATTACCAAATAGGGCGAAGTGGTCTGAACCACTTCGCCCCATTTCGGCTGCGTATCAGTAGAGGTTGACGTCGTAGGCGTTCACGGCCTCGCGGACCGGCTGGTAGAAGGTGGTGCCGCCCGAGGAGCAGTCACCGGAGCCACCCGAGGTGATCCCCAGGGCGGTCGAGCCGGCGTAGAGCGGGCCGCCGGAGTCGCCCGACTCCGCGCAGATGTCGGTCTGGATCATGCCGCGGACGGTGCCGGACCCGCGGTAGCGGACCGAGACGTCGAGCGCCTCGACCCGGCCGGAGTGCGCGCCGGTGGACGAGCCGTCGCGGGTGACCCGCTGACCGACGCGCGCGTCACCGACGGAGTAGCCGCCCTGGTGGCTCAGCGAGTCGTTGGCGTAGCGCACCAGGGCGTAGTCGTTGCCCGGGAAGCTCGATTTCACGGTCGGCCCGATCCGGGTGGTCTGACCGGCGTTGGTGTACCACGTCCCCACGTCTTCAGCGCAGTGACCGGCGGTGAGGAAGTAGTGGGTGCCACCGCTGCGCACGTTGAACCCGAGGGAGCACCGGGTCCCCGCGCCGTGGATGGCGTCTCCAGGCCCGAGGAACGGCTTGAACTCGCCCTTGGCGCGCTTGATCGTGATCGCGTCGGCGTCGGCGCCGACCGTCCGGGTCAACGTGCCCAGCGCGGAGGCGGGGACGGTGGAGTCCGCGGTCACGACCACCTTGCCGGTGGCCTCGTCGGTGTACCAGGCGATGCCGGACAGCGCGGACCTACTGACCGCGGAGTCGACGGCGGCGTAGGCGGCCGCCAGCGCCTTGGCGCTGGCCCCCGTCTCCGCGGGCGCAGCGACCGCCGGCGTGGCCATGGCGGTAGCCGCCAGCCCTAGACCGACCGCTGCCGCGAGCAGTCGGCTGCGTGACCTGGTGAACCTCATGCGTTCCTCCTGGGACGACCAGGCGCCCGCCCCGGTAGCGCGCGCCACGTGCACGACCACCGCGATGTGCCCGAACACGTCAACTGTGAGTATGTCGTTGTAGACACCACATCGGCCAGTCGTAGGCAAAAAACTTTCGCAGTTCGACCAAATTTCGTACGCCGCGGGGCAAAGTGGCTCAAACCACCTCACCCCGCGGCGTACTCGTGCTTGATCAGTAGATCGTGGCGCCGTACACGCTGAGCGCCTCGGTCACCGGCTGGAAGAAGGTGGTGCCGCCGGTGGAGCAGTTGCCGCTGCCGCCGGAGGTCAGACCCAGCGCGGTCGAACCGGAGTAGAGCGCGCCGCCGGAGTCACCGGGCTCCGCACACACGTTGGTCTGGATCAGACCGCTGACGGTTCCCTCGGCGTAGCGGACGCTGGCGTTGACCGCGGTCACGGTGCCGGTGTGGACACCGGTGGTCGAGCCGTCACGGGTGACGCTCTGGCCGACCCGAGCGGTGCCCGCGGTGAAGCCACCGGTCTTGGAGATCGTCGAGTTGTAGCGGACGATGCCGTAGTCGTTGCCCGGGAAGCTCGAGCCCGCGGTCGAGCCGAGGAGCGTGCTCTGCGAGGAGTTGGCGTACCAGGTCGAGACGGCGTCGGTGCAGTGGCCCGCGGTCAGGAAGTAGTCGGCGCCGCCGACCTTGACGTTGAAGCCGAGCGAGCAGCGGGAGCCGCCGCCGTAGATGGCGTCGCCGGGGCCGATGAGCGGGCTGAACTCGCCCTTGGTGTGCTTGACGGTCACGGCCTGGTCGCCCTGGCTCGTCTTCTCGGCGGCAGCCTCCTTGACCTCGGCGATCTCGGCCGCGGACACGGTCTCGTCAACGGTGATGACGACCTTGTTGGTGGCCGGGTCGGTGTACCACGACGAGCCGACCGGGGCGGACTCGGCGACGGCCGACTTGACCGACGCGACCTCGGCCTTGCTGAACTCGGCATCCGCGGCGGCTGCCGGGACGGCGACGGCGGCGGAGGCCGCGAGACCCACACCCGCGGCAAGCGCG
Organism: Nocardioides sp. NPDC087217; assembly: GCF_044744805.1. Lineage (NCBI taxonomy): Bacteria > Bacillati > Actinomycetota > Actinomycetes > Propionibacteriales > Nocardioidaceae > Nocardioides > Nocardioides sp. NPDC087217. The sequence continues at coordinate 117,471 of NZ_JBIUZB010000005.1, read as the reverse complement.
GCGATCGTGCGGGGACGGAAGGTGGTGCGTTGGAACCTCATTCGTCTCCTCCTGGGGGAAAGGCCCACGTGTTGTGGGCTTCCGCACCCGGAACCACGGGTTTCGCGGCTTACCAGGGGCGGGTAACTGAGTTTCGTGTTCTTTTCCTTGCCCCGCACCACATTCGATTCCCCAAGAATCTGCATTGCAAAGACTCGTTCATCGAATTCCTGCAATGCAGCAACACGCGATTCCGCAGCGTTTGCGGCGCCGAGCCGAAAGAAGAGGATTGGGTAAGCATTGCCAAGTTGTAGGTGCCCGGGTCCTGGGCCGCGTACGGTGGGTATCCGTGTTCATCTCGCTGCTCGAGCGAGGATTCGGGCGGGATTCCGTCCGGCTTCCAAACCTTCGGCGTGGCGACTGTTGATAGATGGTAGACAAACCCCATGCCGTATCCGCCGCCCCCAGGCTCCCCCGGTTCGGGCGCGCCTGACGAGGAGCCGCAGAAGCAGCCTGCCCCTTTCGACTACAACGAGCGGCTGATCGGGCTCTCCGACGAGAGCGGCAACCGGCCGGCGTTCAACGCCCGCAAGGAGCGCGCCGGCCAGGGCGGGCCGCTGCGCCAGGTCCTGACCATCGCCGTCTCCCTCGGACTCGTGGTCGTGTGCGGCGTGGTCGTCTACGCACTGTTCACCCGCGGCGACGACGCGGCCACGACCGCCGGAGCACCGACCGCGAGCGACACGGCCTCGGCCGACAGGACACCGAGCGAGTCGGCGAGCCAGGGCGGCGGAAGCTCCGACGTCGGCGGCGAGTCCAGCGGCAATCCCGACTGGCCCGGGACCTCCGCGGCCGACCCCAGCGACGGCGCCACCAGCTCGCGTTCGACCATCGGCCCCGAACACCTCTCCAAGGCCGACGTCCCCCGCCCGTGGGAGTTCACCTACGGCGACGTCAACCTGAAGGCCCGCTACCTGAGCGGCAAGGACTACTCCGGCTGCAAGGCGACGCTGAAGCCCGCGATCCGCAACCTCGGCTGCGACTACGCCGTTCGGGTCTCCTACAAGGCTCAGCGGGGCAACCTGCGGATGACCCATTTCATCTACGACTTCAGCACCGTCGAGGCCGCCGGCAAGGCCGCTGCGAAGACCGAGCCGCGGCACGTGATCCCGCCGACGGAAGCCTTCCTGCCCGGCTACACCCAGGGCTGGTTCAAGGTGAAGGACTACGGCAAGTACGTCGTCTACACCATGGTCACGGCCAGCGACGGCATCACCGAGGCCCAGGGCAAGGAGTACACCTCCTACGGCAACACCGACCTCGGCGCGGAGATCCTCTTCCGGATGTGACCCGGTCTCAGGGGGTCGCCTGGTCCCCTGCTTCAGGTGATGCCCCTACCGTGGGCGAAGGCTGGGTCGAGGCGCTGCCGCTCTCGCTCGGCTGCGCCGACGGCGTTGCGCTCGACCCGGTCGAGGTCGACGGCTCGGCGCTCGGCTCCTCCGTCGTGGCCGACTCGGACGGCTCGGCCGACTCCGAGGGCTCGGTGCTCGGGCTCGCGGACTCCTCGGGAGTCGCGGTCGCGCCCGGCGACGGATTCTCGCCCTGCTTCTCGTCGCCCTGCTCCGAGCCGCCGCCGGTCACCCGGGAGATCGTCGTGCCGCCGTCACCGCCGCGCGTGATCGAGCTGACGCTGCGTCCGGCCAGCAGCTCGAAGACGGTGATCACGGCGACGACGACCACAAACATCGACAGCGAGGCCAGCGCGATCCGCTTCCAGGGCAGAGTCTTGAGGCGCTCCTGCCACGACGGCATCGGCTCGGCGTCGCCGTCTCCCTCGGCCATCTCCGCCGCCTCGGCCACGGAGTCCGAAGCCGGCTCGGTCGCGGGCTCCGAGCCGGTGCGTACGCCGGCGAGCCCGGCGGACCGCCACCGGGCCAGAGCCTGGACGCTGGTCACCTTCTGGTGGCTCTTGGCGAGCCACTGCCCGTAGAGGTTGGTGCCGATCGTGGCCGCCACGCTGCCCATCGCCGCCCCGAGGAGGGTGCCGACGGCACCGAGCGTGGAGAGCAGCAGAGCGGAGGTGACGGCAGCGAGGGCGCCTGCGGTGGTCGCGATCCAATCGATGCGGGCGGGTTTCGAGAGTCGGGTGTCGCTGGAGGGGGGAGTGTCACTCATCGACCTCAAGGTTAACTCGCGAACCGACGCTACCGGGGCCAACTTGACGCAGATCACCCTTGACGCAGGTCACGCTCCAGAGCCGCTGCGCCGGACATCAGCGTGGCGACGACGCTCGGCAGGGACTCCTTGTCGTAGCGGACGCTGGGCATGGAGATCGACATCCCCGCGACGACGTCGCCGCCGGCGCCACGGACGGGGACGCCGACGGCAACCACGCCACGCTCGGAGCGACCGTCGTTGAAGGCGAAGCCGTTGCGGCGTACGCGCTCGAGCTCGGTACGCAGCGCGTCGACGTCCGGGCGATCGGCCAGGTGGTCGGCGTACCTCTCCCGGGAGTAGATCGAGGCGATCTCGTCGTCGGAGATCTGGGCCAGGAGCAGGAGGCCGGCGGTCGTGCGGTGGGCGGGGAAGACCATGCCTTCACGGGAGCCGACCTTGAGCGACTGCGGCGACTCGACCGAGGCGATGAAGCGGCAGGTGTCACCGGTGCGTACGGCGACGTTGGCGGACTCGCCCAGCAGGTCGACCAGGCGCTGCAGATGGGGCAGCGCGACCTGACGGAGCCGGGATGCGGTCGAGCGGGAGTGAGCCGCCAGCTCGAGCACCGGTCCGGCCCGGTAGACCTTGTCCTCGTCCTGGACCGCGAAGTCGCGGTAGACCAGCATCGCCAGCAGCCGATGGGCGGTGGAGCGGGCGACGTCGAGCCGAGCCGCCGCCTCTGAGACGGTCAGGCGGCCTTCGAGCTGGAGGATCGTCGCCAGCTTGAGTGCGTGGTCGACGCTGGTGATCGCATACGGGGGCCGGGTCTTGAGCGGCTTGTCCATCCCACCTCTTCCTGATCACACCAAACCAAGCATCTATCGCTCGCCTCCGCAGGAGATTGACCCACCTGGGGAGGCCGCTGTGACAATGGCCACGTCGCCGAGGCGACGCCTCCCGACGCACCCGGTTCGACAAGTGAGGAACACTGCGATGTCTGTCCTGATCGGCACCAACCCGACGCGTACGTTCGAGGATGCCCGCCGCTGGGTCACGGAGGGAACTGCACTGCTGACCGGTGCCATCGACGGTCTGGAACCCTCCGCGTTCGACGGCGACTCGCAGCTGCCGCGCTGGACCCGCAAGCATCTGGTCGGCCACGTCGCCGCCAACGCCGAGGCCCTCGGCAACCTGATCTCCTGGGCCGAGACCGGCGTGGAGAAGCGGATGTACGCCTCCACCGAGCAGCGCAACGCTGACATCGAGGCAGCCGCGACGCGTCCGGCCGAGGAGCTCCGCGCGTGGTATCTCCGCGGCGCCGCGGAGCTCGACGCGGCCATGGACCGGCTCACCGCCGAGCAGTGGGAGCACGAGGTGATCACCGCCCAGCTCGTCACCCGGAAGGCGAGCGACGTCCCGTGGATGCGGGCCCGTGAGGTCTTCGTCCACGCCGTCGACCTCGGCGTCGGGATCACCTTCGCCGACCTGCCCGACGACTTCCTGCTCGCCCTCGCCGTCGAGATCCGTATCAAGCGAGGACTCTCCGACGACGACCTGCTCGGCGTCGAGGGCCCGCTTCCCGACGTGGCCGCCTGGCTCGCCGGGCGACCGCACGACCTGGTGGACGCGCCGACCCTCGGGCCGTGGCTGTGACCTTGTCCTGGGATCAGCTCCAGCGAGCAAGCTTGTCCGGGTTCAGGACGATCCAGACGTCGGTGACCCGGCCGCCGGCGACCCGGAGGTTGGCGACGCCGCGGTGAGCGCCGTCCTCGACGAACGTGAACCCGAGGCCGTCGGCGGTGGCCTCGGTCCGGACCTCCCAGCTCGGCCGCTTCGTGAGCACGCCGAGCAGGAACCGCGCCACCTTCTCCGGCCCGACGATGGGGTTGCGGGCCGCGCTGACCCGGCCGCCGCCGTCGGAGCGGAGCGTGACCGACGGGTCGAGCAGCGTCACCAGCCGGCCGAGGTCGCCGCCGGCGGTGGCCGAGACGAAGGCGCGTACGACGTCGTCGTGCTCCGGTAGCGGGGCGACGTCGTCGCGCTGCTGGGCGACCCGGCGGCGTGCGGAGGCGGCGAGCTGCCGCACCGCGGCCGGTGAGCGGCCGACCACCCCGGCGATGTCTCCGAACGGGACGGCGAAGATGTCATGGAGCACGAACGCGACCCGCTCGGCCGGGGTCATCGCGTCGAGCACGACGAGGAGCGCGGTGCTCACCGTGTCGTCCAGGGTCGCCCGGTCTGCCGGATCCTCGGGGGCGGTGAGGAAACCCGGTCGGACCGGCTCGGGCAGCCAGGGACCGACGTACCTCTCCCGGCGGCTGCGCGCCGACTTGAGAACGTCGAGGCAGACCCGGCTGGTCACGCGGCTCAGCCAGCCGGAGGGGTTGTCGATCGCCGCCCGCTCGTCGTCGGAGAGGCGATACCACCGCAGATAGGTCTCCTGGACCGCGTCCTCGGCCTCCTCGACCGTGCCGAGCAGGCGGTAGGCGAGCGCGATCAGACGGCGGCGCTCGATCATCACCTCGCCCAGGTCGTCCATGTCAGGCATCGTGGCATCTCCTTCAGGGTTCACCCAGTGTGACGAGCGAGACATCGCGAATGTGAGGTGGCGACCTCACATTCGCATCCGCCACCTCGTCAACCTGACGAGTGCCCGCGCTGTGGCGGGCCAGACCCGAAGGACACCGATGCTCGCCAACGTCAACGTCACCAAGCTCTTCCCCGCTGCGTACAAGGCCCAGATGGCCGTCGAGGAGGCGGTCGAGGAGGCCATCACCGTCGCCGGCCTCGACCGGCTCACCGTCGACCTGGTCAAGCTCCGCGCCTCCCAGATCAACGGCTGCGCCTTCTGCCTGCGGATGCACACCCAGGACGCACTCAAGAACGGTGAGACGACCGACCGCCTCGCCCTCGTCGCCGCGTGGTGGGAGTCGCAGTACTTCACCCCCGAGGAGCAGGCCGCGCTCACCATCGCCGAGCAGATCACCCGCATCGGCGACCTGCACACCTCCCCGGCCCCCAAGGTGGACGTCGAGAGCATCCTGGACGCCAAGCAGATCGCCGCGATCACCTGGGTCGCGATCGCGATCAACGCCTGGAACCGCATCGCGATCTCCAGCCACTACCCCGTCGCCCCCTGACAGGCGACGAGATCGGGCCCGGACGCACGCGCGTCCGGGCCCGCTGCGTCCTTCATGTACGCGGGGACGACTCCAGCACCATCCGGGCGAGCTCCTTGGCCAGCCGGACTGCTTCCAGGTGCGCGTCGAGCTGGGCGTTGGCGACGGCGCCGTCGTAGAGCAGGCGCAGACGATCGGCGACCACCTCCGGTTCGGCGTACCCGGCCTCGACCGTCAGCGAGAGCAGCATCTCCCGCAACCAGCCCCGGAACGACTTCAGGGCGGCCAGCTCGGCGCTACCTTCTGCTGCCTCGACGCTGGCATTGGCGAACGGACAACCGCGGTAGGTCGGGAGGTGCACCACCTCGTCGAGAGCGTCGAAGACCGCGAGGAGCCTCTCGACGGGATCGGACGCGGCGCCCACATGGTGATCCGTGCGCTCGCGCCGACTCTGGTGGCGCCCTTCGAGGTACGCCGCGACCAGGGCGTCCTTGCCGGAGAAGTTGTAGAACAACGACCCCTTCGCGACACCGGCCTCCTCGATGATCCGATCGATGCCGACCGTGTGCACGCCCTCGGCATAGAACAGGCGGTCGGCCGTATCCAGCAGGCGCTGCCGCGCGGATGGCTTCTTCGTGCTCATGAAAGAAGAATATCAGACAGGTCTGTCTAAATCTCTTGACAAGATTTGGACAGATCTGTCTAAATGGACTCCTGTTGTTAGACCGATCTGTCTAAGGAGTCCTCGATGTCTCGACCTCTCAGCCCCACGGCGGCGTTCGCCGGGCTCGCCGCGATCTTCGCGGCCTTCTTCTTCGCGGCCGGCGCTCCGACGCCGCTGCTCTCCGTCCGCCAGCAGGAGTGGGGCTTCTCGGCCGGCACCCTGACGTTCGCCTTCTCGGTCTACGCCCTCGGCCTGCTCGTCGCGCTCCTGGTCGGCGGCTCTCTCTCCGACCACCTCGGCCGCCGGCCCGTCCTCGTCGCGGCGCTGGCCGGGGAGCTGCTGTCGATGGTCGGCTTCCTGGCCGCGCCCGACATCGGCTGGGTGATCGTCGCCCGCGCGGTCCAGGGCATCGCGACCGGGCTGGCCACCAGCGCATTCAGCGCGGCGATCGTCGAGCACGCTCCCGCGCATCTGAAGAAGCTCGCGGGCGGCCTCGCCGCAGCCTCCGTAGCCGGCGGTCTCGCCCTCGGCGCACTCGCCACCGGCGCAGCTGTGCAGTTCACGCCGATCGCCAACACCATCGTGTTCGGCGCGCTCACCCTGGTGATGGCGCTGGCGATCGTCTTCGTCGCGCTCACCGGCGAGACCTCCTCGCGCCGGCCCGGCGCCTGGCGGTCGCTGACGCCTCGGATCAGCATCCCCGGCAACGTCCGCGCGGAGTTCCTGGCCGGGATCCCGGTCCACGTCGCGGCCTGGATGACCCCGGCGTTCTTCCTCGGCCTCTCACCGGCGGTCCTGCGACTCCACTTCGGTCTGGACGGCGGTCTCGTGACCGGGTTCACCGCGTTCCTAGGCCCGTTCGTCGCCGCTGTCTCCAGCTTCTACTTCGCCGGCCACCCCGCCCGTCGGAGCACCATCGCGGGCAAGACGCTGGTGCTCCTCGGCATGGTCGTCGTGGTCATCGGCGTGCTCACCACGGCCCTTCCGGTCCTGTGGCTCGGAGCCGTCGTCGGGGGGCTCGGATTCGGCGGGGCCTTCGGAGGCCAGCTCCGGCTCATCGTCCCGCACATCCAGCCCGAGGACCGGGCCGGCGTCTTCGCAGGGATCTACACCGTCGCGTACCTCTCCTTCGGGGTTCCCGTGATCGTCGCCGGGCAGCTGGCTGCGCGCTGGGGCCTGATCCCGACGTTCGAGCTGTACGCCGGCGCCCTCATCGTCATCGCCGCACTCAGCATCGTCGTCCAGACCGGCCTCGGCCGCCGCGAGTCCACCCGACCCGCCGCCGTCAGCGCCTGAGCGCACCCACCTACCTCCCTGGCGACCGCCAGGGATCAGAAAAGGAGAACCATCCATGACCAGCAAGAGCTACACGGCCGTCGTCACCACCGTCGGCGAGGGCCGCCACGGCGGCCGCAGCACCACGCCCGACGGCAACCTCGACGTCGTGCACGCCTACCCGGTCGAGCTCGGCGGCAACGGCGCCGGCACCAACCCCGAGCAGCTCCTGGGCGCAGGCTGGTCCGCCTGCTTCCGCGGCGCGCTCGGCAAGGCGGCCGCCGACCGTCAGATCAAGCTGGGTGACACCGAGGTCACCGCCGAGGTCACCGTGACCGCCGACAACGGCGACCACAACCTGAGCGCAGTCCTCCGGGCCTCCGCCGCCGGCGTCGACGACATCACCCTGCGGACGCTCATGGAGGTCGCACACACCCTGTGCCCGTACTCGAAGGCCACCGCGGGCAACATCCCCGTGGAGCTCATCGCGGGCTGATCTGGGTCATCTCCGGCCCGACCGAGAAAGTCCGGGACGTTCCGGCCCATTACCTCCGGGTAGATGGGCGGGAGCGTCTCGGACTACTTTTCAGGACTACCGGTTGCTGTCGCGGCCGAGAAGGTAGCCAACTGCCAGAGCAACGATCGCCAGCGCCACCGGATAGCTCTGCAGGAATGCTCCGAAGATCACGTCGGCCATCAAGCCGAGCAGTTCCAGGATCACCCAGATCGCCAGGAACGCGCCGGCGACGATGAGGACCTTCCACTTCGTCGCCATCTACTGGCTCACGTGGAAGAAGGCGGACGTGGTCAGGCGAGGACGCATGGGGATCCTTTGTGGAGCGTGATGGCCGAGGCGGCGCCCACCCGTCGGCGCATCGCAGAAAGTAGCAGCGGGTGTGGGGGCGTACGAGAGAATCGTGGAACCGCGTGGGAACGTTTCTCCTACGTGAATCTTTACTCGGCCAGGGGGTCCGATGACTACGCCGACACCACCACCGCCGCCGGACGGGTACGGCGCGATGCCTCCTGCGCCGAACCTCCAGCCTGGCCGGCCGCCGAACGAGAACTCGTTTCGCGCGGGAGAGCCACCGCCGCCGGGGAAGCCGCACAACCCGTGGCCCATCGTCATCGGGCTCGGGGCGATCGTGGTGGTGCTGGTGATCGGCGTGATCATCACGGCCGCCCTCGTCCTGCTCCGCGGTGAGGAGGACCCGACGGCGAAGCCGGGGCCGCTGACGGTGACGGCCACGCCGAGCACGTCGGCGACCGCTCCTGCCCCGGGCGGGCTGGCCGCCGATCTGTTCGAGGGTGACTGGAGGTTCAAGCTCGGCGACGTGAGCATGAACGCGACGTACGTGGCCGCCCAGGACTATCCGGACTGCGGGCCGATCGCGTCGGCCGCCCTGGAGAAGAAGGGCTGCGACTATGCCGCGATGGGGATCCACGACGCCGAGGGCGGCAAGCTGCGGATGCTCCGGGTGATCTACGTCTTCGACAGCGAGGCGGAGGCGACGGCGGCCGCGGAGTCGGTCAAGGAGACCGACTTCGACCTGCCCACCGGCAGTCTCATCGCGGACGACGTGATCGGGAAGTGGGTCGCCAAGGACTCCTCCAAGGCGGTCGTCGTCGGCTTCGTGACCGCACAGAAGGGCGTCCCGGAGGCGACCGTCGACGACTACCTCCACTACGGCACCGCCGACATCGCGGGCGCCCTGATCTTCATGGACCTGTAGACCCGCAGGTTCACCCGAGGTTTCCGAGTATTCGAAAGCGTTTGGTTCAGCGCACACGGCGGACTCATACCGTCGGTAGGCGTGTCCCCCACTGCCTCGGACGGTCTCGCCAAGCTCGGCCACCGATGGCGGGCCGTCGTGCCCGCGGTCGCGCTGTGCGGCGTCATCGCCGCCGCCTTGAGCTTCCTGGTCCCGACGACCGCCTCCGCCGGCCCGACCGTCAAGGTCGCTCAGGCCGGACCGGTACAGCCCGGCTTCCAGCGCTTCGCCTGGCTCAATGCCTGGGCGGACCACCACACGGCGCCCGGAGGCGCTGCCGCCGGCCGGCTCGACGGTGTGCCGCGGATGCGGATCGTGGTGGGTCACCTGCGGCGTACGGTCATCGACTTCGGCGTGCTCGCCGAGGTGGAGGCACCGCAGCGGGAGGCCTTCGAGTCGTTCGGTCGTGAGTTCGGCCTCGTCTCCACGCCCGACGCCACCGATGACGCAGTCTTCTACCGGCGCTCGGTCTTCCGACTGGTCAGCAAGGACACGGTCACCATGTACTACCGCCACGGCGCCCAGGTCAGCGCGCCGGTGGTCGTGCTGGAGGAGCGTTCCTCGGGGCAGCGCGTCGGGGTCCTGCCCGTGCACTTCCCAGCGAGCCTCCCGTCCGCCCCTGGTCAGAAGAAGTGGCGCGAGCTGAACGCCCGGATCGTCGAGGGCGTGGTCGCGCGTGCCGAGGTGCCGATGGTGGTGGCCGGTGACTTCAACCAGCGCAACGACATCCTGTGCGACCTGACCTCGCCGGGGACCGGTCTGGTGAGTCCGTTGGCGACGCATGAGAAGTGCGCCACCGCCCGCCGGGCACCGATCGACCAGGCGTTCCTCAGCCCGTCGCTGCGGCCTGACCGCTACCAGGTCTACTCCGGCCCGTCGGCCCGTCGCGCCACGGACCACGGCGCGTTCTACCAGGTCAGGCTGCGACTCTCCGACATCGCCTGAGCCCTCAGAAGTACGTCCGGACCAGATCGGTCACGGTGTAGTCGAGGTCGACGACCGGGATCAGCCGCCACTTGTCGAACGCCGTGCACGGGTGCGAGATCCCGAAGCTGACCAGGTCGCCCGGCCGCAGCCCGGCGTCGGTGCGCAGGAAGGCGTGCTGGTCGGCCAGCTTCTCGACGGCGCCCTCGAGCGGCTCCGCACCACCGAAGCCGTTGCGCCGCACCGCGAGCGGGACGGGCAGGCCGTGGTCGAAGGGCGCGTCCCGCCTGCCCATGCCGACGATCACCAACCCCTCCTCCGGGGCCGAGATCACCTGGGCCCACACCTCGATGGCCGGGTCCAGGGTGCCCTCGATGCGGTTGTAGGGCGTCTCCTCGGCGTAGAGACCGTGGTCGTGGGTGACGTACGTCCCGCTGCGCAGCACCTTGCGAGGCGTCATCCCGTCCGGCCAGCCCGTGGACCAGCGCTCGGCGAGGACGTCGAAGAAGGCGCTGCCACCTGCGGAGACGATGGCGTCGGCGGCGATCAGGCCCGTGGTGTGGAGGCTCGAGGCGAGCTCCTTGAGACGGTCGAAGTAGTCGCCGACCTCCGCCGCCGTCCGCAGCCCGCCCTCGTAGCCGGCCACCCCCGCCAGGAGTACGCCAGGCGTGGAGTCGACCACCCGCGCCAGCTGGATCGCCTCCTCGACGGAGCGGCAGCCGGTGCGCCCGCCCGGGAAGCCCAGGTCGATCAGCACCGCCAGCGGCCGGTCCTCGACGCCGACCAGGACCGACGCCTCGGCCGCCGCCTCGACGCCCTCGACCGAGTCGACCCAGTGCAGGTGGAGGAACTCCGGGTCGGCCGCACGTTCGGAGGCCACCCAGCTCAGCGCACTGTGGTCGAGGATCTCGTTGGCGACGAGGACTCTGCGTACGCCGGCATGGCGGGCGACCAGGGCCTGGCTGGGCGAGGCGACGGTGATCGCCCACGCGCCGGCGTCGAGCTGTCGCTGGTAGAGCGAGGGCGCCATCGTGGTCTTGCCGTGCGGGGCGAGCAGCAGGCCGTGCTCCTCCGCGAAGCCCGCGAGGGTCGCGATGTTGTGCTCCAGCGCGCTCTTCTTGAGCACCATCACCGGCCACGTGAACGAGCCGTCGAAGAGGTTGCGGCCGGAGGCTGCGTACGTGGTGAGATCGACGGCTTCTCCCGGCGCCCAGAAGCCCTTGTCCGCCCAGGTCACTTGATCATCCATCGGGACAGAACCTACCGACGGCCCAGCTGCGAGACATCGGGTTTTCGAGAAACTGTGGAAATCCCCAGGGAGGTATCGGCGTCGCTTATCGTGACGCCATGGCCAACCGTGCAGCTCAGAGGGCGATGACTCGCCAGCTCCTGCTGGACGCGGCGATGGATCGGTTCGTCGCGAGCGGTTACGCGGCGACGACGATCGATGAGATCGCCTCGGCGGCAGGCACCACCCGGGTGACGTTCTATGCCTACTTCCCCTCGAAGTCCGAGGTCATCAAGGCCCTGATCGCCGAGCGCCTCGAGGACGAGCTGGTCCAGCTCCGCTGCCCGCAGGGCCGCTCGCTCGGCGGCCTCGCCGACGCGGTGGCGGCAGGCACCCGCGAGCAGCTCGGTGCCTGGATCCGGCAGGCCATTGCCCGGTGGCCGGAGGTGCGTCCGATCGTCACGATCGCACGGGCGGCCCAGGCCGTCGATCCCGATCTCACCCGTATCGTCGACGGCTGGACGGACGAGACGATCGAGGACGTCAGCGCGGGCCTGGACAAGGCGGACCGGTTCGACGCCGACAGCCGGCGGCTGCGCGGCGCGCTGGCGGTCGGCCAGCTCGACTTTCTGTTTCAGCGCTGGGCGGACGGGTCGTGGGGTGTCGAGCACGACCGCATGTGCGATCTGGTCACCGAGAGCTGGTTCCAGCTGCTGGGCGAGTGACCCAGCAGGTCACAGGAAGGTCTGGCCCTCGCCCCGGTAGGTCGGCGCGACGGTGATGATCGAGTCGCCCTCGATCAGCTGGAGCGTGTCGAGCCGCTCGCAGACCTCGCCCGCCTTGGCGTGCCGGAACCACACCTTGTCACCGATCGCGAGCTCGTCGGCGGCATGCCCACGCAGCGGTGTCTGGACCTCCCCGGCGCCTTCGGTGCCGACGTACTCCAGGCCGAAGGGGTAGGTCGGGCTGGGCACGCGGTCGAGTCCGGGCGGGCCCGAGGCGATCCAGCCACCACCGGCGACGGTGACGATGCCGGGCGCGGGGCGGCGGACCACGCTCAGCCCGAAGTAGGCCGCGGGGTGGGGCGTGAAGCCGTCGTAGCGGTCGAAGAGGGTCGGCCCGTAGAGCCCGGACCCGGCCGCGATCTCGGTGACCGAGGGATCGGCATGGGTGGACTCGATCGAGCCCGTGCCGCCGCCGTTGACGAACTCGAGGTCGGCCAGGGAGCGTACGGCCGCGACGATCTTCCCGCGGCGCTCGGTGATCTCGGCGATGGAGGCCTTCTTCATCCGTCTGATGACGGCCGCGGGCGGGTTGCCGCTGAGCGGTCGGTCGACGGTGCCGGCGACCTGGCCCTCGTAGGCCATCAGCCCGACCAGCTGGAAGTCCGGGTCGTCGGCGACGATCCGGGCGAGGGCGACGGCGTCCTCGGGGGTGCGGACCGGGGAGCGGCGGGCACCGAGCCAGATGCGGCGCGCGATGACCAGCGCGGCGTCGAGGTCGATGGCCACGCGTACGGGGGCGGCCGGGGTGCCGATCGCGGCCTTGACCAGCGACAGCCCCTCGGCGCTGTCGACCATCAGGGTGACCCGGGCGAGCTTCTCCTCGTCCTTCGCGAGGGTGGCGAGCGCGGCCCGGTCGGCAGTCGGGTAGCCGACCACGACGTCGTAGTGCGTCTCGGCCAGCCACAGCGCCTCGAACAGCGTGAAGGCCAGGATCCCCTCGTATCCCTCGCGGGCGAGCACCCGGTCGATCAGCGCCCGGCATCGTACGGACTTGCTGGCGACTCGGATCGGGGTGCCGGCGGCACGGCGTACGAGATCGTCGGCGTTGGCGTCGAACGCCGCGAGGTCCACCGCCCCGACGGGTCCGTCGAGACGGGCGGTCGCCCGGTCGAGCCGTTCGTGCTGCTGGGCGGAGAGATGGTGGGAAGTCGTGACCACGACGCAAGTGTCTATGCCCCGCGCGGCACTCGCGTCAACGGGAGGTGACCAACTGTGCCACCGCGCGGGCCGATCGATGTGGGCGCAGCCGTTGACCGTACGCCTTTGAGGCGACACCCTTTCCCGCGTGAGCGAGCCTCAGCGAGTGAACCAGACAACCAACACGCCACCGCGTCCGTATTCTTGCGCTTGCGCTACGGAGGCGGTGGCGTGAGTGAGTGGCAGAACTGGGCAGGCAACCAGCACGCGGGCGCGGTCGAGGTCGTGGTGCCTCGTGACGAGGCAGAGCTCTCGGCGGTCGTCGTGGCCGCGGTGGAGGCCGGGCGGAGGATCAAGCCGATCGGGGCGGGGCACTCGTTCACCGCGATCGGGTCGCCCGTCGATGTCCAGGTCAGCCTGGATCGTCTCTCCGGGATCGTTCGAGCGGACTCGACGACCGGTCTGGTGACCGTACGCGGCGGCACCCGCCTCAAGGTCCTCAACCGGGCGCTCGAGGCGCTCGGGCTGTCGATGACCAACCTCGGTGACATCGAGGAGCAGTCGATCTCCGGGGCGATCTCGACCGGCACCCACGGCACGGGAGCGCGTTTCGGCGGCCTGGCGACCCAGGTACGCGGCCTGCGGCTGCTCCTCGCCGACGGCTCCGTGATCGCCTGCTCGGCGTCGGAGAATCCGGAGGTCTTCGAGCTCGCCCGCGTGGGACTCGGCGCGCTCGGGATCATCGTCGAGGTCACCCTCCAGACCGAGCCTCTCTTCGCGCTGCGCGCACGCGAGGGCAACGGCGAGCTCGCCGAGGTGATGGCCGCGTTCGACTCGCACGCGTCGGGCACCGACCACTTCGAGTTCTACTGGTTCCCGCACACGACCCGGGTCCTGACCAAGCACAACACCCGGCTGCCGCTGCCGGAGACTCCGCTGGCGCCGGTGGGCCGGCTCCGGGGCTGGTTCGACGACGAGCTCCTCTCCAACCAGGCCTTCGGCGCGACCGTCGGCCTTGGTCTTCGGGTCCCTGCTCTGGTGAAGCCGCTGGCCCGCTTCGCCGCCTCCGCGCTCTCGCCGCGCGAGTTCACCGACATCTCCTACCGCGTCTTCACCTCGCAGCGGAAGGTCAGGTTCGTGGAGAGCGAGTACGCCGTCCCGCGTGCCGTCGGCATGGACGTCCTCGCCGAGCTGGAGCGTGCGGTCGAGGCCTCGTCGTGGAACATCTCCTTCCCGGTCGAGGTCCGGGTGGCCGCCGCCGACGACATCCCGCTGTCCACCGGGTTCGAGCGCGAGAACGTCTACATCGCCATCCACACCGCGCCCTCCTCGCCCTGGCGCGAGGAGTACTTCGCGACCTTCGAGCGCATCGCCGGCGAGGCCGGCGGCCGCCCGCACTGGGGCAAGATGCACACCCTCACCGCCGCTGACCTGGCGGATCGCTATCCGCGGTTCGGCGACTTCGTCGCGCTGCGCGACAAGCTCGACCCGTCGCGTACGTTCGGCAACCCCTACCTCGAGCAGGTCCTCGGCTCTTAACCTGCACTTCTCCCGGGGGTCACCGGCGACCCTTAGCGTGTCCCGATGCCGCAGCCTCCCCGACCGCCGCGCATCGCTGAGATCCACGGGCTACGGGGGCTGGCGCTGGCACTCGTGGTGGTCTTCCACCTCTTCGGCAACGGCCGGGTCTCGGGTGGCGTCGACGTCTTCCTCGTGCTGACCGGGTTCCTGGTGACCCGGTCGCTCGTCCGCCGGGTCGCGTCGTCCGAGCTGCGCCTGGCCGACCACTACGGGCGTACGTTCCTGCGGCTCTCGGCTCCCACGCTGGTCGTGCTCGCCGGGACGGCGGTGCTGATGGTGACGGTCATGCCGCGGTCGATGTGGAGCTCGACGTTGCGGGAGATCGCTGCGTCGGCGGCGTACGTCTTGAACTGGGAGATGATCCGGTCGCAGCTCGCCTACGGGGCGGCCGGGCCGAGCGCGAGCCCGCTGCAGCACTTCTGGTCGCTGGCGGTGCAGGGACAGTTCCTGCTGGTCTGGCCGCTGGTGGTGCTGGTGATCTGGCGGGTGGCGCGGGCGCGGCTTCGGCTCGTGCTGGCGCTCGTCGTGGCGGTGGCGACGGTCGCCTCGTTCATCTTCGCGTGGCGGCTGGGGATCGCCGACCAGCAGGTGGCGTACTTCCACACCTGGGCACGCTTCTGGGAGCTCGGCGTCGGCGCACTGCTCGCGCTCGGGCTCGACCTTCTCCGTCCACCGCGGGCCGCGCGCCCGGTGCTCGCCTGGGCCGGGCTGCTGCTCGTCGCGAGCTCGGGGTTCGTGCTCGACGGAGCCGCGCTCTTCCCCGGGCCGTGGGCGCTGTGGCCGGTCGGCGGTGCGCTCCTGGTCGTGCTCGGCTCGGGATCGACGGCTCGCTGGGGGCCGCAGCGGCTCCTCGCGGTGAGGCCGCTGCGGTTCGTCGCGGACATCTCCTTCCCGCTCTATCTGTGGCACTGGCCGCTGCTGGTGGCGTGGCTGAGCTGGACGTACGCGACCCGGACCACGCTCCTCGCGGCGGTGGTCGTGCTCTCGGCCTCGGTGGTCCTGGCCTGGCTCACCCACCGGTTCGTCGAGGTGCCGGTCACCCGCCTCGGACCGTCCTTCACGGGCCTTGGCCGGCTCGTGACCGCCCCGGTCGTGCTCGCGCTGGTCGCGGGCACGACGATGGCCGGCGCCACCGCCGTCGAGCGCCAGGACGCTGCCGCGAGGGCGGCCGCCGTCGCCGCCGCGAAGAAGTACGCCGGCTGCATCGGCGCGGCTGCCATGGATCCCGCGACCGCGGGCTGCGAGGGTCCGGACCGGCTGCTCGACGCCAGTCTCGGCTACCAGGCGCCCGACGGGTCGGGCTGCTGGTCCAACAAGGAGCGGCCGGTGCGGTTCAAGGTGTGCACGCTCGGGCCGGCTCGCGGCTACACCCGGCGGCTGCTCGCAATCGGCGACTCGCACAACCACCAGCTCGTCCCCGCCTACCGCGAGATCGCCGAGCGCCGCGGGTGGCGCATCGACGTCGCCAGCCGCGCCGGCTGCCACTGGAACGCGCGCGATCGTGTCGGCACTCCCCGGACGACCGTCGAGCTGTGCCGGCAGTGGAAGTCGCGGCTCACGACCTATCTCTCCGAGGAGCGGGGCATCGATGCGTACGTCGTCATCCACTCCAGCCAGGTCTCGGTCGAGGCCGTCGGTGACGAGACGACCGGCGAGGCGCTCAGTCGTGGTCTCTCGGAGGCATGGGCGAGCCGGCCGGACCCGTCGGTGCCGGTCATCGCGATCCGGGACAGCCCGATCTTCGAGGGCAGCACCACCCGGTTCGCCCGCGTCGTCCAGCCGTGCATCGACGACGCCGGCCTCGCGGCGGGATCGACCTGCGCGCGCGACCGGGACCAGGCCGTACGCGACGACGGCACCGCCGGCGCGGTTCGGCTGACCCCGAACGCCCATCGTGTCGACCTCACCGACTACTTCTGCGAGGCCGACACCTGCTCGCCCGTCGTCGGCAACCTGCAGGTCTACCAGGACGGCTTCCACATCTCGCCGCTCTACGCCGCGACCCTCGCGCCCTACCTCGGCGACCGGATCGCCACGATCCTGCGCTGATCGTGCCGAACTAGGCGGCCGCCGGCTCCGGCTCGGGCTCGTCCTCGTGCGGGAAGTGGGTCTGCTTGAAACGTACGGCCATCTTGGTCGACGGCCCCATGGCGGCGGCAGCGGCGACGATGATGGCGCCGATCACGATCCAGCCGGCGCCGCTGTAGAAGTCGGGGTGCCAGCCCATGGCGAGGAAGGTGAACAGGGCCGGGGCCCACGCGCCGCCGAGCTGGCGGCCGATGCCGGCGACGCCTTCGTACTCGCCACGTCGGTCGGGATCCATGAGCTCGGCCTGGAAGGCCCACGAGGCGGAGCCGATGGCCAGCTCGGCGCCGGTCACGGCGACGTGGCCGAGCCAGACCAGGAAGATGGTGAGGAACCCGCGGGTGTCGTGGGTGACCAGCGTGATCGCGCACGCGGCGACGAAGAACGCGCTGCTCCACCACACCCGGCGCAACGCGTCGCGGACGTCGTGGACGCCCTTGGACGTGTAGGCCGGGAGGATGATGCACAGCACCGTGTTGGTGGCGAAGAGCCACGCCAGCAGCCAGCGCGGCGAGTCGGTGTATTCGACCAGCCACAGCGGGATCACGGTGTGCAACAGCACCTGGTTGGACCACAGCGTGCCGGTGAAGGTGGTCACCAGGAGCCAGCCGACGTTGCGCAGCGCGCCCGGTCCGGGCAGCTTCTCGGTGATCTCGCCGGCGGCGCGGCGCTCCTCGTGAGGCGCCCGCGGCAGCCGGCTGATCCAGACGGAGTTGGCGATCCCGATGGCCAGCGCGAAGAACGGCACGCCCCACTTGAGGACCGTGTCGGTGTCCAGCGCCAGCGCGATGCCGGCGATCAGGGCACCGATGGTGAAGCCGAGGTTGAGGCTGGAATACATGAACGCCTGGGTCGCGACCCGCTCCTTGTCGGGCAGCACATCGAGGACGTACGCATTCCGGCCGGCGCCGCCCGCGTTGTTGACCACCTCGAAGACGACGATGACGCACAGGTAGGCCCAGAAGCCGTGGATGAACGGCATCGTCGCGAACATCAGTGCGCTGATCAGCGCACTGATCGCCCAGATCCGCTTCGGGCCGATGAAGTCGGCCAGCCGGCCCATCGGGTAGGCGGTGAGGAAGCTCGCGATCCCGGCGACCGTCAGGCCGACACCGATCTGCGCCGGGCTCAGACCGACGAAAGCGACCAGGTAGAACGCCGCCGCGGTGTTGAACGTCCCGTCCCCCGCCGCGAAGAGCAGCGACTGCGTCGCCAACCGCCGCGACAACGGTGTCGGCGGGATGAGGTTGCTGATGAAACCGGGCAGGGGCACCGGCCAATTCCACCACCGCGACCGGGTCGTTGCCGACTGGTTTTTGCCGAAGCGTCACCCCGGTCGGCCGAGACGTCAGGCGCGTCGGCCGAGGTGGCATCGATGTGCCGGATCGGCCGACCGGCGTGACCTCTCGACCTGCGTACGTGACGTCTCGGCCGACGGGAGTGACGTCTCGGCTCAGGGGCGGCGGGAGGCGAGGGCTTCGACGGCGTCGCGGGCGGTGGCGGCGATGGCGAGATCGACGTCGTTCTGGATCCGGGCGGTGCGGTCGGAGTCGGTGAGTACGGCGATTGCGACGCGGCCGGCGGGATGGGTGACCACGGCGATCTCATGTCGCAGGGTGAGGAACCCGCCGGTCTTACCGGCGAGCTGGATGTCGTCGGCGAGCAGGTCGGCGGCGATCCGGTGGGTGAAGACCTGCTTGCCCATCAGCCGTCGCACCAGCTCGGTCGCCTCGGGTTTGGCGACCTCGTCGCGCCAGATGCGCTCGAGCAGGTCGACGCAGGCGCGCGGAGAGCCGATCGTGGCGCGTTCGACGTCGAGCGAGTCGATGACGTGCCGGCCGCCGGGCCGGCGGCCCTCGACAGCGAGCTGGGTGGCGAGGGCGAAGTCGTGGCCGGCGACGCGGGTGGCGTAGTCGTACATCGGCTGAATCCGGTGCCGCACCCGCAACCCCTCCACGCCCCACTCGGCGAGCTGCTCATCGACCTCGCGCGGCGAGACCTTGTCGAAGAGCGCGTCGGCGGCGGCGTTGTCGCTGAGGCCGAGCATCATCATCATCAGGTCGGTGACCGAGCAGGTCGCGTCGTGGGTGAACGCCGAGATGCCGTACGGCCCGTAGCTCCGCTCCGCCGCGGTCAGCGTCACCATCTCGCCGCCGTCGATCTCGCCGCTCGCGATCCGGTCGGCCACGATCAGCGCCAGCGGGACCTTCGCCACCGACGCGAGCGGCATCGGCCGGTCGACGCCGACACCGACCTCGTGGCCGGTGTCGATGTCGCGGGCGAGGAACGCGATCCGTACCTGCAGCTCTCGGAAGCGCTCAGCCGCCGCCTCGGCGAGGTCGATCAGGCG
This sequence comes from Nocardioides sp. NPDC087217, assembly GCF_044744805.1. Lineage (NCBI taxonomy): Bacteria > Bacillati > Actinomycetota > Actinomycetes > Propionibacteriales > Nocardioidaceae > Nocardioides > Nocardioides sp. NPDC087217. Next base: position 98,415 of record NZ_JBIUZB010000005.1, on the reverse strand, counting down.
CCGGTCGCTGCCGACGAGCGGACTCATGCGCGTCCTTCCTCAGCTGCACCGACGCACGCACCGAGCAGGGCGAGCGCCTGCTCACGCACGGGGCCGGCCGCCAGCGGTGCGGGCGGTGGTGGCTGCTCGACGAGCCGGTGGCCGCGCGCCACCGTGTCGACGAAGGGGGACCAGCTCAGTCCGTACGTCACCGCCTCATGCCGAGCGCAGACCAGGCTCGCCCGCCCCGCCATGGTCTCGGCCACCGCGAGCCGGTGCGGGGCGCGGCGCAGGGCGGCCGGTCCGATGCCGGCCCGGTCCGCGAGCCGCCGCAGCCGACCGGCGGGATCGTCGAGGTCTCGTGGGAGGGCCAGCACCTGCGTACGTTCCCCGCCTCGGCGTGGTCGCAGCGAGCTCAGCGACACCGGCCCTTCGGCGGTCCCGGGAGCGGTGGCCGCGCCCAGCCGGGTGAGCCACGTGGCCGCGTCGGGGTCGCACGTCTCGACCGTCCAGACTGCCGAATCCGGCGTCTCGTCGTGGTCGCTGTCGCTCGCGAGGCGTACGTCGACGCCTTCGGCCTCCAGCAGCGCGACCAGTCGCGCGAGCGGAGCGGGGTCGCAGCCGGACGGCACCGCGACCACGAAGGGCTCCCGCTCGGGACGGCGGATGCTCCGCAGCAGATGGTCGGCCTGGTCGAGCAGGTGCCTGGCCCGCGGCAGCAGCGCCGTGCCGGCCGGGGTGAGCGCGATCTGGCGCCGGGTGCGGTCGAGAAGCTCCACCCCGAGCTCGCGCTCGAGAGCACGCAGGCGACGGCTGAGGAGCGGCTGGTCGACGCCGAGCACGAGCGCGGCCTCGGAGACGCTCATCTCGTCCGCGACCGCGGCGAAGCCGCGCAGGTGAAGCAGTAGGTCCACGCGTACAGGATGGCTGATCGGCCCCACCTCGTCCCATGTCGGCGATGCATACGTCCATGCCGGATCGTCCTTGGACGCGGTCGCGGCGGCACCATCACGATGCTCGGCATGACCACACCGATCCTCAGCCGCCGTGCCATCCTGGGCGGAGCCGCCTCGGCGGTCGCCGTCGCCGCGACCGGAGTCAGCAGCTCGGTGGCGTACGCCGCCGACAGCCCCGCGATCGCCGCACTCGAGCAGAAGCACCAGCGTCACCTCGGCGTCTGGGCCAAGAACATGCGGACCGGCCGCGTCATCGAGCACCGTGCCGACGAGCGCTTCCCGATGCTGTCGACCTTCAAGACGCTGCTCGCGGCCTCGATCCTGCGCGATCATCCCGCGCGTACGCTCCAGCAGCGCCTGACCTGGGAGGCCGCCGACGTCGTCGGCAACTCGCCGATCACCTCCCTCACCGTCCGCAACGGCCTGACCGTGGCGCAGCTCGCCGAGGCGACGATCACCCGGTCCGACAACACCGCCGCCAACGAGCTGATCCACCTCATCGGCGGCCCCGCCGGAATCACCCGCTTCGCCCGATCGCTCGGCGACTCGGTGACCCGGCTCGACCGCTGGGAGCCCGACCTCAACAGCGCGATCCCGGGCGACCCGCGCGACACCACCTCGCCGCGTGCGATCGCGCAGACCTACACCAAGCTGGTGCTCGGCGACGCCCTCGACCGCACCGACCGGGACCAGCTGCTCACCTGGATGCTGGCCAACCAGTCGACCGTCACCAGGTTCGGCGCCGGGGTTCCGGCCGGCTGGCGGCTCGCCGACAAGACCGGCGGTGGCGACTATGCGTCGCGGAACGACGTCGGCGTCACCTGGACCCCTGACGGCACGCCGATCGTCATCGCCGCCCTCACCCGCTCCGACGACCCCACCGCAGCTCCCCTCGACACCCCGCTCGCCGACATCGCGGCGACGGTCTGCGGGGAGCTCGGCTGAGGCGCAGGGATACCCGGTTAACCGGGGAAACCTGCACTTCTCTGGCGTTGCATTGCCTGAGAAGTGCAGGAATACCCTGTTAACCGGGTATTCCTGCAGCCGGCTCAGGCTCCGTACACCTTCTCCGGCACCGGCGCCTGGGCGAGCAGCTTGCGGAGGGCGGGCCCGACGTCGGCGGCGTCCCAGCGGGCTCCGGCGTCGGCGGAGGGGCCGTGGGCCCAGCCGTTCTCGACGGTCATCGTGGGACCGTCGATCTCGATGACCCGGCCGGTGACATCGCGCGCCTCCGGAGAGGCGAGCCAGGCGACGACCGGTGAGTTGTCCTCGGGCAGCGCCATCGCGGAGGTGTCGAAGGCGCCCTCGGTCATCCGGGTCTTGGCGACCGGCGCGATGGCGTTGACGGTAACGCCGTAGCGCGACATCTCGGCGGCAGCGACCAGGGTGAGCCCGGCGATCCCGGCCTTGGCGGCGGAGTAGGTGCCCTGCCCGATCGAGCCCTGCAGGCCCGCGCCGGAGGAGGTGTTGATGACCCGCGCGTCCCGCTGCCGCCCGGCCTTGGACTCGGCCCGCCAGTACGCACCCGCGTGCCGCAGCGTCGCGAAGTGACCCTTCAGATGCACCCGGATGACGGCGTCCCACTCCTCCTCGGTGGTGTTGACGAGCATCCGGTCGCGTACGAATCCGGCGTTGTTGACGAGGATGTCCAGGCCTCCGTACGACTCGATGGCCTGTCCCACCATCGCCTCGGCGTCCGCGAAGTCGGCCACGTCTGCGGCATTGGCGACCGCCTCCCCACCTGCGGCGACGATCTCGTCGACGACCTGGGACGCGGGCGACTCACCGGTGCCCTCGCCCGCCAGCGAGACGCCGAAGTCGTTGACGACCACCTTCGCCCCGTGACGGGCGAGCTCGAGCGCATGCGCCCGGCCGATGCCTCGCCCCGCTCCGGTGACGATCGCGATCCGGCCTTCGAGCAGTCGAGCCATGTGGCGTCCCTTTCCAGTCTTGCGTTCAGAAACCAAGCAACTGCTAGGCTACCAAGCAATCGCTAGGTTAGGAACGGACCATGGGCATCTCCACCGAGATCACCGACGAGCAGATCGCCGTCGTCACGATGAACCACCCTCCGGTGAACGCGCTGCCGGTCAAGGGCTGGTTCGAGGTCGCCGACGCCGTCACCACCGCCGCCGAGAACAACGCACGAGTCGTGATCCTGCGCGCCGAGGGCAAGGGCTTCAACGCCGGCGTCGACATCAAGGAGATGCAGCAGATCGAGGGGTTCGAGGGCATCCTCGGCGCCAACCGCGGCTGCTACGCGGCGTTCAAGGCGATTTACGAGTGCCCGGTCCCGGTCATCGCCGCGGTCAACGGCTTCTGCCTCGGCGGAGGCGTCGGCCTGGTCGGCAACGCGGACACGATCGTGGCCAGCGACGACGCCTTCTTCGGCGTACCCGAGGTCGACCGTGGCGCCCTCGGCGCCGCCACCCATCTGAGCCGGCTGGTGCCGCAGCACATGCTGCGTACGCTCTACTTCACCGCCCAGACCATCACCGCCCAGCGCCTCCACGAGCTCGGCTCGGTCCACCAGGTCGTTCCCCGCGAGGACCTCGACGAGGCCGCCCTCGAGGTCGCGCGTCAGATCGCCGCCAAGGACCCGCAGGTCATCCGCGCCGCCAAGGCCGCGCTCAACGGGATCGACCCCGTCGACGTGAACGCCTCCTATCGTTTCGAGCAGGGCTTCACCTACGAGCTCAACCTCGCCGGCGTGGCCGACGAGCGCCGCGACGCCTTCGTGAAGGACGGCAAATGATGGCGAGTCGGCTCATCTGTCCCGTCGTCACGTGCCGAGTCGGCGCGTATGTCTCGCCCCAGAGTGTCGAGTCGGCACGTATGTCCCACGCACGTGAGACAAACGCGCCGACTCGACCGCAGACACTGGGACAGAAGCGCCGACTCGACGTGAATTGCCGGGACAGACGCGCCGACTCGACCGCAGATTCTGGGACAGACGCGCCCGCTCGGCTTGAGGGAGGACATCCGTGAGCACCGCACAGACATTTCGTACGCCGCTGACCGAGCTGACCGGGGTCGACCACCCGATCGTCCAGACCGGGATGGGCTGGGTGGCCGGCCCGCGCCTCGTCTCCGCCACAGCGAACGCGGGCGCGCTCGGCATCCTGGCCTCGGCCACGATGACCCTCGACGAGCTGGAGAAGGCGATCGTCGAGGTCAAGGGCCGCACCGACAAGCCGTTCGGCGTCAACCTGCGCGCCGACGCCTCGGACGCCCCCGACCGCTGCCGGCTCCTCATCGATCACGGCGTCAAGGTCGCCAGCTTCGCGCTGGCGCCCAAACCCGAGCTCATCAGCACGCTCAAGGAGCACGACATCGTCGTGATGCCCTCGATCGGCGCGGCCAAGCACGCCAAGAAGGTGGCGGGCTGGGGCGCCGACATGGTGATGATCCAGGGCGGCGAGGGCGGCGGCCACACCGGCGCGGTCCCGACCACCCTGCTCCTCCCCAGCGTCCTGGACGCCGTCGACATCCCCGTCGTCGCCGCGGGCGGCTTCTTCGACGGTCGCGGCCTCGCGGCCGCGATGGCCTACGGCGCTGCCGGCATCGGCATGGGCACGCGGTTCCTGCTCACCGCCGACTCCGCGGTCCCCGAAGACGTACGCCGCCGGTATCTGGAGTTCGGCCTCGACGGCACCGTCGTGACCACGAAGGCCGACGGCATGCCGCACCGCCTGCTCCGCACCGAGTTCATCGACACCCTCGAGAAGGAGGGCATCACCGCGAAGCTGCTGCGCACCCTCAAGCGCACCCGGCAGTTCAAAGAGATGTCCGGACTCCCCTGGCGGACCCTGATCAAGGACGGCCGCGCGATGGTCCACGGCGGCGATCGCACCTGGGCCGAGGTCGTACTCGCCGCCAACACCCCCATGCTGCTCCGCGCCGGCCTGGTCGAGGGCGACACGAACGCAGGGATGCTCTCCAGCGGTCAGGTCGTCGGCCTGCTCGACGACCTCCCCACCTGCGAGGAGCTGGTCGACCGCATCGTCGCCCAGGCCTCCGACCGCCTCAAACACCTGGACGCGAACCGCGCCTGAGCCTCAGGGTGGACCCATGACCATCGAGGTTCGCCCGGCGACGGCGTTCGAGGACGTACGCACTCTTGTCGGTCCCAAACGACCCGACGCCAGCGTGTGCTGGTGCCTGAGCTACCGGATCCCGTCGAAGCTCAACAACGAGATGCACGGACCGGAGCGGGGCGACTACGTGCGCAGCCTGCTCGAGCAGGGACCGCTGGGCGTGCTCGCCTACGAGGGAGACGAGCCAGTCGGCTGGGCCGCGGTCGCGCCGCGCGCGGACACCACGTTCGCCCGCAACCGGAAGATCCCCCACGTCGACGACCTGCCGGTCTGGTCCCTGTGGTGCATCCGGGTCCGGCCGGGCCATCGCGGCAAGGGCATCTCGCACACGCTCATCGAGGGTGCCGTCGACTTCGCGCGCGCCCACGGCGCCCCGGCCGTCGAGGCGTATCCGCTCGACAACCAGGGCGCCAAAGTCGACCTGACCATGGCGTACGCAGGGATCCGCAAGAACTTCGAGGCAGCCGGCTTCACGCACGCCGCCGACACCACCTCGGTCCTCGCCGGTCACCCGCGCGTGCTGATGCGGCGTGATCTGAGATGAGGCGCTGGTTGACCTCGATCGGTAGAGTGTGAGTCGTGAAGACCGAGACGAGCCGCGTACGCATCGCGCTCGTCGCACTTTTCACGCTGATGCTCCCGGCGCTGATGAGCGTCGATCCCGAGCAGGCGCTGCTCACCATCGCCGTCTCCACCGCGCTCGCGGCGGTCGCCGTCGGAGCGATCCACAACGTCGGTGCGTTCGCCCTGGTCAGGGCCCATTCGACGGCACCGCGTGACGCTTCCGAGGGACCTCACCATCTCGCTGCCCGGGTCACTGACCCGGTGTGCTCCCCGCGCCGACCGCGCGCTCCTGAGCAGGCCTGACACTCGCCGAACCCGGCGAGCCGTCAGCCCTACCCACTCACCTCAGGAGCACACCCATGTCCGTTCTCGCCCCGTTGTCGCATGCCCTCGCCGCCGTCCTCGCCGGCGCCCACCACGTCCTCTCCTTCGTCGGCCCCAACGTCAGCTGGCTGCTGGCCATCGCCGCCGTCGTGGTGCTGGTCAGACTCGCCCTCCTGCCGCTCACGATCCGCGGCGTACGCCACTCCCACGCCTCTGCCCGGGCCCGCCCGCAGCTCCAGGCGCTGACCAAGAAGTACTCGAAGAAGAGCTCGTCCGGGAGTCCGAGCCAGGCCGACGTGATGGCGATGATGGAGGAGCGGCGCAAGATCAACGAGGAGCACGGCGTACCCCGCTTCGCCATGCTCGCCGCCTTCGCCCAGCTGCCGATCTTCCTGGCGCTCTACCACCTGCTCTCCGACGTCAGCCGCAACAACGCGGTCGGCGCGATGAACGACTCGCTGGTCGCCTCGCTCGGGAAGGCGACCTTCCTCGGCACGCCGCTGACCGGCCACGGCTACCTCTCCGGCGACACCACCCACCTGGTGATCACCCTCGGCCTCGCTGCCACCGCCGCCGCGGTCAGCTACCTCAGCCAGCGGCTCTGGGTTCTGCCCAACATGGTCCGCACCGACCTGCCCGAGTCGATGGTGCGGATGCAGGAGCTCATGCCCGTCATCTCCGCCGGCGGCATGCTCCTGGCCGGCAGCAGCGTCCCGCTCGCCCTGCTGGTCTACTGGGTCATCAGTGGCCTGTGGACCGCCGGCCAGGCCGCGGTCATCCACCGCTGGTTCCCCACCCCCGGCTCCCCCGCCGCCGCACGCGCCGAGAAACGACACGAGAAGCGGGCCGTACTCACAACCGCTCGATGATCGTGACGTTGGCCTGGCCACCGCCCTCGCACATCGTCTGGAGACCGTAGCGGCCGCCGGTGCGCTCGAGCTCGTTGAGGAGGGTGGTCATCAGCCGGGTGCCGGTGGCGCCGATGGGGTGGCCGAGGGCGATGCCGCCACCGTTGACGTTGACCTTCGAGTGCGGGACGTCGAGCTCCTTCATCCACGCCAGGACGACGCTCGCGAAGGCCTCGTTGCACTCGAACAGGTCGATGTCGTCGACCGACAGTCCTGTCTTGGCGAGGGCGTGGCGGGTGGCCTCGATCGGGCCGGTCAGCATCCAGACCGGGTCGTCGCCGCGCACGGAGAGGTGGTGGATCCGGGCGCGCGGGGTGAGGCCGAAGGTGCGTACGGCCGCAGCCGAGGCGACCAGCAGCGCTGAGGAGGCGTCGCAGATCTGGGAGGCGACGGCGGCGGTGATCCGTCCGCCGGGGGCGAGCGGATCCAGCGAGGCCATCTTCTCGAGGGACGTTTCGCGCTGGCACTGATCGACGGCGAAGTCGCCGACCGGAACGATCTCCCGGTCGAACCGCCCCTCGGCGATCGCGGTCTTGGCCCGCTGGTGGGAGGCGAGTGCGTACGCCTCCATGTCCTCCCGCGAGATGTCCCACTTCTCCGCGATCATCTCGGCGGAGCGGAACTGGGAGACCTCCTGGTCGCCGTAGCGCTTCACCCAGCCGGGCGACTCGGCGAACGGGGTGGTGTAGCCGTATTGCGCCCCCACCAGCATCGCCGCGGAGATCGGGATCGCGGACATGTTCTGCAGCCCACCCGCGACGACCAGGTCCTGGGTCCCGGACATGACGCCCTGAGCGGCGAAATGCACCGCCTGCTGCGAGGAGCCGCACTGCCTGTCGATGGTGACGCCGGGTACGTGGTCGGGCAGCCCGGCCACCAGCCACGCCGTCCGGGCGACGTCGCCGGCTTGCCCGCCGATGGTGTCGCAGCAGCCCATGATCACGTCGTCAACGGCGCCCGGGTCGATCCCGGTGCGGTCGACGAGCGCGGTGAGCGCGTGAGCACCGAGATCGGCCGGATGGATCCCGGCGAGCGCGCCCCCGCGCTTGCCCACGGGAGTGCGAACGGCGTCGACGATGAATGCCTCAGGCACGAGTTGCTCCTTCGATCGAAAGCACTTTCCCGCCATGGCGGGAAAGTGAACGGCTCTGGCGGACTGCAGCGCCCCATTTCCCCGCCATGGCGGGAAAGTGGCGCCCGCGGGCCGGGTCAGGCATGTTGACTGCTCACCGAGAGGACCTCGCCGGTCATGTACGACGAGTAGTCGCTGGCCAGGAAGACCATGACGTTGGCGACCTCCCACGGCTCGGCGGCACGGCCGAACGCCTCGCGACCCTTGAGCTCGACGAGCAGCTCGGGCGAGGTGACCTTCTCCAGGAACGGATGCATCGCGAGCGACGGCGAGACCGCGTTGACCCGGATCCCGTGCGGCGCCAGGTCCGCGGCGGCGGAGCGGGTCAGTGCCATCACCCCGGCCTTGGCGGCGGCGTAGTGCGCCTGCCCCTCCTGGGCCCGCCAGCCGATCACGGAGGCGTTGTTGACGATCACGCCGCGCTTCCCGGCGGCCACGAACCGCTGCCCGACGGCCCGGATGCAGCGGAACGTCCCGGTGAGGGTGATGTCGAGAACCCTCCCCCACTGGTCGTCGGTCATCTCCAACACCGACGCGGTCCCACCGAGGCCCGCGTTGTTGATCATCACGTCGACACCGCCGTACGGCTCCGCGGCGTCGAGCAGCGCCTGGACCTGGTCCTCCTGGGTGACATCGCAGGTCACGGCCGTGATCCGGTCCTCCCCGAACTCCTCGGCGAGGGCGTCGCGCGACTCCTTGAGCCGTCGCTCGTGGGTATCGGAGACGACAACCCCCTTCGCGCCCTCCTCCAGCACCTTCCGCACCACCGCCGCCCCGATCCCCGCACCGGCGGCGGCGGTCACGACGACGACCCGGCCCTCCTGGAGCGAGTGGCCGGGGACGTACGCGGGGGTTGGCTGTTCGGGCTTCATGCACGAGCCTCTCGGGGCAGGCCGAGCACGCGCTCGGCGATGATGTTCCGTTGGATCTCGTCCGAGCCGCCGTAGATCGTGTCGGCACGGGAGAAGAGGTAGAGGGACTGCAGCCGGTCGAGCGCGTAGCCCTCGCCGGTGGTCAGCCCGGCGAGCCCGACGACGTCCATCGCCAGCTCGCCGAGCTCGCGGTGCCACCGCGCCCACAGCAGCTTGGAGACGCTCGCCTCGGGGCCGGAGGAGCCGGAGTCGTACGCCGAGAGTGTCCGCAGCGCGTGCAGCCGGAGCACCTCCAGCCCGACATGGGCCTGGGCGAGCCTCGACGAGATGTCGGGCGAGTCGATCGCGCCGTTGGCCCGGGCGGCCTCCTCGACCGTCTCCAGCTCGCGCGCGAAGCCGACCTGCTGACCGATCGTCGAGACACCACGCTCGAACCCGAGGGTCGCCATCGCAACCTTCCAGCCGTCGCCGGGCTCACCCACGACCAGGTCGGCCGAGGTGACGGCGCCGTCGAAGAAGACCTCGTTGAACTCGGAGGTGCCGGTGAGCTGCTCGATCGGCCGTACGTCGACCCCGGGCTGCGCCATCGGCACCAGCAGGTAGGAAAGCCCATGATGGCGGGACGACCCGGGCTCGGTCCGGCACACCACGAAGCACCAGTCGGAGAGGTGGGCGTTCGACGTCCAGACCTTCTGCCCGTCGACGACCCACTGGTCACCGTCCAGTCTGGCCCGCGTCCGCACGCCGGCAAGGTCGGACCCAGCGCCGGGCTCGGAGTAGCCCTGGCACCACAGCTCCTCCACGGCCACGATCTTCGGCAGGAACCGCTCCTTCTGAGCGGACGTTCCGTGGGCGATCAAGGTGGGGCCGAGCAGCTCCTCACCGAGATGGTTGATCCGGACCGGGGCGTCCGCCCGGGCGTACTCCTCGTGGAAGATCACCTGCTGGAACAGCGGCAGGCCGCGGCCGCCGTACTCCTCGGGCCAGCCCAGGCAGGTCCACCCGTGCGAGGCCAGGTAGCGGTTCCAGGCCAGCCGACCCTCGTACGACTCGTGGTCGCGGCCGTTCCCGCCGGTGCCGCGCAGCGCGGCCCACTCGCCGACCAGATGGTCGGCCAGCCACTCGCGCACCTCGGCACGGAACGCCTCGTCCTCGGCGGAGTAGGTCAGGTCCATGCCGGACAACCTACCAAACCAAGCACTTGTTTGGTAGCGTCTGCGGCATGAGCGCCACTCCAACCGAGACCAGTGTCGTGACGTACGAGACCCACGGACCCGTCGCGGTGGTGCGGCTGAACCGCCCCGAATACCGCAACGCCCAGAACTCGAAGGTGACCTACGCGCTCGACGAGGCGTTCACCCGAGCGACCAACGACGACGAGATCAAGGTGATCGTCCTCGGCGGCAACGGCAAGCACTTCTGCGCCGGCCACGACATCGGCACGCCCGGCCGCGACATCGACGAGAGCTTCGAGCGCAAGGCCGTGATGTGGTGGGACCACGTCGGCAAGGAGGGCGTCGACTCCCGCTTCGCGCGCGAGTCCGAGGTCTACCTCGGCATGTGCCGCCGCTGGCGCGAGCTGCCGAAGCCGACGATCGCGATGGTGCAGGGCGCCTGCATCGCCGGCGGCCTGATGCTGGCCTGGTCCTGCGACTTCATCGTCGCCTCCGACGACGCCTTCTTCTCCGACCCGGTGGTCAAGATGGGCATCCCCGGGGTCGAGTACTTCGCCCACCCGTGGGTCACCAACCCCCGTGCCGCCAAGGAGATGCTCTTCACCGGCGACCGCTTCTCCGCCGAGCAGGCAGAGCGCTGGGGCATGGTCAACCATGTCGTACGCCGCGACGACCTCGAGACCGAGACGCTCGCCCTCGCGGGGCGGATCGCCGAGATGCCGCGCCTGGGGCTGGCGCTGGCGAAGAAGGCGGTCAACCAGGCCGAGGATCTGATGGGCATGCGCGCCGGGATGGACTCGGTCTTCGGCCTCCACCACGCCGCCCACGCCCACAACGCCGAGGTCGGCAAGGACTCGCTCGCCGGGATGGACGCGAGGTCGATGAAGAAATGAGCACGCTGGAGTTCACCGAGGCCGAGGAGGCCTTCCGCCTCGAAGCCCGCGAGTGGCTTGCCGCCAACAACCCCGGCCGACTGCCGTCGATGGACACCGCCGAGGGAGCCGCGGCCCACCGGGAGTGGGAGCGCACCCTCGCCTCCGGCCGCTGGTCGGTCGTCACCTGGCCCGAGGCCTACGGCGGGCGGGACGCGTCGCTCACCGAGTGGGTCATCTTCGAGGAGGAGTACTACCTCGCCGGCGCCCCCACCCGGATCAGCCAGAACGGCATCTCGCTGCTCGCGCCGATCATCTTCGGTCACGGGACCGAGGCCCAGAAGGAGCGCTACCTGCGCGACATGACCGACGGGTCCTTGGTCTGGGCGCAGGCGTGGTCCGAGCCGGAGGCCGGTTCCGACCTGGCCTCGCTCCGGGCAACCGCCACCCGCGTCGACGGCGGCTGGAGGCTCAACGGCCAGAAGACCTGGAGCAGCCGCGCGCCCTTCGCCGACCGCGGCTTCGGCCTCTTCCGGAGCGACCCGTCCGCAGAGCGGCACCGGGGGCTGACGTACTTCCTCTTCCCGCTCGACGCCGACGGCGTCACGGTCCGTCCGATCGACCAGCTCGACGGGACGCCGGGTTTCGCGGAGATCTTCTTCGACGACGTCTTCGTGCCCGATGAGGACGTGCTCGGCGGGGTCGGCGACGGCTGGAAGGTCGCGATGTCGACCGCGGGCAACGAGCGGGGTCTCTCGCTGCGCTCGCCGGGCCGGTTCTGCGCCGCCGCCGACCGTCTCCTCGACCTGTGGTCGACCGACCCGCAGCCGCACCTGCGCGACCAGGTCGTCGACGCCTGGATCGGGGCCGAGGCCTACCGTCTCTACACCTGGGGCACCGTCACTCACGTCGAGGCCGGCGGCACGGTCGGCGCCGAGGGCTCCATCAACAAGCTGTGGTGGTCCGACCTCGACCTCTCCTTGCACGAGACCGCGCTCTCGCTGCTCGGTGCCGACGCCGAGTTCGAAGGCCGCTGGCTCGACGACTACCTCTTCTCCCTGTCCGGCCCGATCTACGCCGGCACCAACCAGATCCAGCGCAACATCGTCGCCGAGCGGGTGCTCGGCCTGCCGAGGGGTGGCCGATGAGGTTCGGACGTACGCCGGAGCAGCACGCCTTCTCCGAAGCACTCGATGACCTGCTGACCGCCGCCGACGTCCCCTCGGTCGCGCGTGCCTGGGCCGCCGGTGACCAATCGGCAGGGTTGAAGCTGTGGCAGCGGCTCGCCGAGCTCGGTGTCACCGGGCTGCTGGTGCCGGAGGAGCACGGCGGCGTCGGAGCGACCCCGGTCGACCTGACCGTCGCCTTCGAGCGGCTCGGATACCACGGTGTCCCGGGACCGTGGATCGAGTCGGTCGCCGTCGCACCGGCGCTTATCGGCGTTTCCGGTGAAGCAGATGCCCTCGCGCGGATCGCCTCCGGCGAGACGTTGGTGTCCGTAGCCGCGCCGCGCGCACTCGACGCGGACGTCGCCGAGCACATCTACGCGCTGAGCGACCGTGTTGGTCTCGACACGCCTCCGCCTAGCGGCTCCGGCGGCTCGACCAGCGACGCGTTGGTTGGGGCCACTTCGTTCAGACCCGGCGAGCGCCAGCGAGCCGGTGTCGAAACCAACACAGTCCCGTCCGCGATCGTCCGGCACGCGGTTGTCGGCGCCGAGCACAAGTCGGTCGACCCGACCCGACGACTCTTCGACGTGACCCCGGGAGAGGAGATCGCCACGGCCGACGCGGCGACCGCCCACGACCTCGGCACCCTCGCCTGCTCGGCCCAGCTCCTCGGGGCCGGGCTGAGACTGCTCGACGACTCGGTGGCCTACGTGATGCAGCGGACGCAGTTCGGGCGTGCGATCGGGGAGTTCCAGGCGGTGAAGCACCTGCTCGCAGACGTACGTGTCGCCCTGGACTTCGCGGCCCCGCTGGTGCACAACGCGAGCCTGACCCTCGCGCCGCGAGACGTCTCGGCCGCGAAGGTGGCGGCCGGGGACGCGGCGTACCTCGCCTCGCGCACCGCGCTCCAGGTCCACGGCGCGATCGGCTACACCCGCGAGTTCGACCTGAGCCTGTGGATCCTGAAGGTACGCGCGCTGGTCGGCGCCTGGGGCACCGCGGCCGAGCATCGTGCACGGATCCTCGAGTCGCTGGTGGAGGACCGATGAGGTTCGCGCTCACCGAGGAGCAGACCGACCTGGTCGCGACCGTGCGCACGCTGATCGCCAAGCGGGCCGCGTCGATGGACCTGCGGGCGGCGATCAGCACGCCCGAGGGCTACGACACCACCCTGTGGCAGACGCTCAGCGAACAGATCGGGGTGACCGCGCTGGCGGTCCCCGAGGCGTACGGCGGGGTCGGCTGCTCCTACATCGAGGCGCATCTCGTCCTCGAGGAGCTCGGCGCCACGCTCACGCCCTCGCCGTTCGTCGGCACCCTGCTGGCGACCCAGGTCCTGACCGCCGCCGACACCCCACAGGCCGGCGAGCTGCTGGAGCGGATCGCCGGCGGCGCCACGGCCGCGGTCGCCGCTCCGGGATCCGATCTCGTCATCGACGCGTCCGGCGCGGAGATCCTCCTCGTGCTGCGCGGCGACCAGGTCCACGCGGTGGATCCTCCGATGGCCACGGTCACCCTGACCACGGCGCTGGACCCGACTTGGAGGTTCGCGACGGTCACGATCGACGACCTTCCGGATGAATCCGTCGGCACGGTCGACCCGGCGTACGTCACCACCGTCGGCGCCACCATGATGACCGCCCTCCAGGCCGGCGCCGCGCGCGAGGCGCTGGAACGTACGGTCGCCTATCTCAAGGAGCGCCACCAGTTCGGCCGGCCGCTCGGCTCCTTCCAGGCGCTCAAGCACCGGTGTGCCGACCTGCTGGTCCAGGTCGAGACGGCCAAGACGATGAGCTGGGCAGCCGCCTGGGAGCTCACCCAGCCGACTCCAGACGTACGTCTCGTCCACGCCGCCAAGACCTGGTGCTCCGATGCGTTCTCGCAGGTCGCGGCCGAGATGATCCAGCTCCACGGCGGAGTGGCGATCACCTGGGAGCACGACGCCCACCTCTACTTCAAGCGCGCCCACGCCACCGCTCAGCTCTTCCGAGGAGACACGTGAACAAGACCCCGCTCGACAAGACATTGCCCCTCACCGAGGTCGCCGGCAAGCTCGAGTCCGGGATGACCATCGGGATCGGTGGCTGGGGCTCGCGCCGCAAGCCGATGGCTCTGGTCAAGGAGATCCTCCGCAGCGACGTCACCGACCTCACCGTGGTCGCGTTCGGTGGCCCCGACGTCGGCCTGCTGGCTCGCGCCGGGAGGATCCGCAAGCTGGTCTACGGCTTCGTCAGTCTCGACTCGATCCCGCTCGACCCGAACTTCACCCGCGCCCGCGAGCGCGGCGAGATCCCGGAGACGAGCGAGTACGACGAGGGCATGTTCGTCGCCGGCCTTCGCGCCGGGGCGAACCGGCTCTCGTTCCAGCCCATCCGCGCGGGCCTCGGCAGCGACGTGATGGCGATGAACCCCGACCTCAAGACGGTGAGGTCGCCCTACGACGAGGAGGAGTACGTCGCCGTCCCCGGGCTCCGCCTCGACGTCTCGCTCATCCATCTCAACCGTGCCGACGCGGCCGGCAACGGGCAGTACCTCGGGCCCGACCCTTACTTCGACGACCTCTTCGCGATGGCCGCCGACACCACGATCATGTCCGTCGAGCAGATCGTCTCCACCGACGACCTGACCGCCAAGGCCCCGCCGCAGACGCTCCTGGTCCCGCGGATCTTCGTCAACCATGTCGTCGAGGCCCCCGGCGGCGCCCACTTCACCAGCTGCGACCCCGACTACGGCCGGGACGAGGAGTTCCAGAAGACGTACGTCGCGGCGGCCAAGGCCGAATCAGACGAGCAGTGGACCGAGTTCGAGGAGCGCTACCTGTGACCACGCAAACGATCAGCCGAGCAGACATCTGCGTGGCCGCTGTCTCGGACGCCTTCAAGGGCTCCGGCGAGGTGCTCGCCCACGCCGTCGGGATCGTCCCGGCCATCGGCGTACGCCTGGCCAGGGCCACCCACACCCCCGAGCTCGCGCTCAGCGACGGGGAGGCGTTCATGATGGCCGAGGCTCCGCCGCTGCTGAAGACCGCGGCCGCCGGCGGCACCCCGGAGGCCTGGGTGCCGTTCCGCAGCATCTTCGACATCGTCGCCAGCGGCCGCCGGCACTCGATGATGGGCGCCAGCCAGATCGACCGCCACGGCAACCAGAACATCTCCTCGATCGGCGACTGGCGGCAGCCGAAACGCCAGCTGATCGGCGTACGCGGTGCCCCCGGCAACACGGTCAACCACCGTGTCGACTACTGGGTCGCCAAGCACTCCGCCCGGATCTTCGTCGACCGCGTCGACGTCGCCAGCGGCGTCGGCAACGACCGAGCGGTCGGCACCGCCGGCCGATTCCACGACCTCGGCGTCATCGTCACCAACCTCGCCGTCTTCGGCTACGACGAGTCCGGGCTGATCAAGGTCGACTCGATCCACCCCGGCGTCACCCCCGAGGAGCTCCAGCACGCCACCGGCTTCGAGATCGACGCCACCAACGCACCCCTCACCCGCGAGCCCACCCCGGACGAGCTGAAGATCATCGAGGCAGAAGACCCCAAGGGCCTCCGCTTCAAAGAGGTCCCCTAAGACCCCGAGGTCAAGCGAGGATCCCCGCGTGGAGCAGCTTCAGATACTGCTCCGCGAGGGTCTCGGGGGTGTGGCGGCCGCCGGGGCGGTACCAGGAGACGGTGGACCAGACGCCGTCACGGATGAACCGGTAGGTCAGCGCAGGGTCGAGGGAGGCCTGGAAGGCACCCGAGGCCTGACCGGCCTCGATGACCCGGATCCACAGCGCCTCGTTGTCGCGCGAGCGCTCGGCGACGAACTCGAAGCCCTCGACGGTCGCCAGGAAGGACGCCTCGTTCTGGTAGAGCGCGACGGCGAGCCGCTCGTTGTGGATCGTCCGGAACGACTCGGTGATCAGCCCGTCCAGATCGGCCTGCGGGTCGACCCCGCTCTCGACGATCTCGGTGAACCGTGCGTTGAGGCCGTCGAGGAACCCGGACAGCAGCTCGGTCAGCATCGCTTCCTTGGAGCGGAAGTGGTGGTAGAGCGAGCCGGACAGGATCCCGGCAGCATCTGCGATGTCGCGTACGGTCGTCTGGGCGAAGCCCTTGGTCGCGAACATCTCGGCAGCCAGCGTGAGCAGCTCGGCTCGCCGCGACGACCCCGACGCCGTCCCCCGCCTTCTCGGCGCAACCCCCGTGTCAGTCATGGACGAAGCCTACCAAACAAGCAGTTGCTCAACTACGCTTGCGAGGGTGACCCCGCGCACGATCCCCGCCCTGATCGAGAAGGCCAAGCAGACGTACGCCGACCACCCGGCGATCGTCGACGGCCCCACGACGCTCAGCTACGCCGAGCTCGCCGACGCAGCAGACCGGACCGCGCGCGCCTTCCTGGCCAGCGGCGTACGCAGCGGCGACCGCGTCGCTATCTGGGCG
This sequence comes from Nocardioides sp. NPDC087217, assembly GCF_044744805.1. Taxonomy (NCBI): domain Bacteria; kingdom Bacillati; phylum Actinomycetota; class Actinomycetes; order Propionibacteriales; family Nocardioidaceae; genus Nocardioides; species Nocardioides sp. NPDC087217. Next base: position 81,941 of record NZ_JBIUZB010000005.1, on the reverse strand, counting down.
CCCAACCGCTGGGAGTTCCCGGTCGCGGTTCTCGGCGCGCAGACGATCGGGGCGGCCGTGGTGCCGCTCAACACCCGTTACCGGGGCCATGAGGCGCGCGAGATCCTGGAGCGCTCCCGCGCCACGGCGCTGGTCACCGTCAACGGCTTCCTCGGCACCGACTACGTCCAGATGCTCCACGACGCCGGCCCGCTCCCGGAGCACCTCCTCACCATCGTCGACCTCGCCAACGGCTGGGAGGAGGTCCTCGCCAAGGGCGCGGAGATCCCCGACCAGCGGCTCGAGGACGCCAAGGCGTCGGTCACCCCCGACACCCTCGCCGACCTGCTGTTCACCTCCGGCACCACCGGGAAGCCGAAGGGCGTGATGAGCGCTCAGCGGCAGACGATCGGCGTCGCCGACGTCTGGGCACGTGGCGCCGAACTCACCACGCGGGACCGGTACGCCATCGTCAACCCGTTCTTCCACGGCTTCGGCTACAAGGCGGGGTTCATCGCGGCGTTCACCTCGGGCGCGACGGTCTACCCGATCGCGACCTACGACCCGACCCAGGCGCTGCAGCTGATCCAGGACGAGCGGATCACCGTGCTCCCCGGCGCTCCCACGATCTTCACGACCCTCATCAACCACGAAGACCTGAAGGCGTACGACCTCTCCTCGCTGCGCTTCGCGATCGCCGGCGCCGCGAGCGTGCCGGAGAGCCTCTTCGCCGACATGCGCGACATCCTCGGGATCGACGAGGTCAAGGGTGCGTACGGCCTGACCGAGTGCATGGTCGCCACCACCACCCGCCCCGGCGAGGATCCCGAGCACGTGGCCAAGGTGGTCGGGCCGGCGGTCGAGGGCCTGGAGATCCGCACCGTCACCGCGGCGGGCGACGACGCGGAGCCGGGTGAGGACGGCGAAGTCTGGATCCGTGGCGACAACGTCATGCTCGGCTACTTCGAGAACCCCGAGGCGACCGCCGAGGCGATCGACGCGGATGGCTGGCTCCACACCGGCGACGTCGGATTCCTCGACGAGCACGGCTGCCTGAAGATCACCGACCGGATCAAGGACATGTTCACCGTCGGCGGCTTCAACGTCTATCCGGCCGAGGTCGAGAACACCCTCGCCGGCCACCCCGGCATCGTCGAGGCCGCGGTCATCGGCGTCCCCGACGCACGCCTCGGCCAGGTGGGCAAGGCCTTCGTCGTCGTACACGACGACCTGAGCGCCGACGAGATCGCGGCCTGGCTCAAGGACCGCCTCGCCAACTACAAGCAGCCGAGGGCGTACGTCCTGGTCGACAGCCTGCCGCGCAACGCGAGCGGCAAGGTCCTGAAGACCGATCTACGCGACACCTCGAAATAGCGGGACACCCCACGGGGCGGGGGTATAGGTTTCCTCAGCCCGTTCTTTACTTCCCCCACGGAGGCTTCGATGCCCCGACGCGCCACGATCGCGTCCCTCTCCGGCACCACCCTCATTCTCGGCGCGGCCGCAGTGGCGATCCCCCTGACGCTGAACTCCGCCACCGCCGAGCCGACCACGTCCGGCCCGCTGGCCGCGTTCGCCGCCGCGAACAGGGAGCCGTCCACCCTGCCCGCCGGTTCGGTGGAGTCTCACGTCGAGGAGGTCGCACTGACCACCTCGGCCGGCAAGGCGACCGAGCACGCGACGAAGGTCGACAAGCCCCGCACCGACGTCATCAAGAGCGAGCCACAGGACGTCACCGGCTTCGGCGTCGTCGGCGTGACCTGGTCCGGCGACATCGCCGAGGACGTACGCCCCGAGATCCGCACACTGAAGGACGACGTGTGGTCGTCGTGGAGCCCGATGGTGGTCGATCTCGCGGACCACGGTCCGGACGCCGGCACGGCGGAGGCGAAGGGCGTCCGCCCGGGCACCGAGGAGTTCCTGGCCGGGCACGTCGACCAAGTGCAGACCCGGATCATCGTCCCTGACGCCGCCGAGATCCCCGGCGACCTCGAGCTCGCGGTGATCGAGCCGGGCAAACCTTCGGACACGGTCGAGGAGCTCCCCGAGATCGAGACCGACAAGGACAAGCCCCGGGCGACCAACGTCCACAACGGCAGCAGGGACTCCGACCTCAACCTGGTCGCGTCGACCTACACCTCGAGCCCGACGATCTACAGCCGGGCGCAGTGGGGCGCCGACGAGACGCTCCGCGAGCAGACGGCCCCCTCCTACCGCCAGATCCACGGCGGTTTCGTCCACCACACCGCGGGCACCAACGACTACACCGAGACTGACGTCCCCAGCATCATCCGGGGCATCTACGAGTTCCACGTGACCACCCGCGGCTACCGCGACGTCGGCTACAACTTCTTCGTCGACAAGTTCGGCCGCATCTGGGAGGGCCGCCACGGCGGCGTAGCGCTGCCGGTCGAGGGCGCCCACACCAGCGGCTACAACTACGACAGCTTCGGTGCGTCGGCGCTCGGCTGCTTCGACACGGTCGCGGCCGGCTGCCTCGACGACGCCGGCGCGGCGCAGAACCAGCCCGCAGACGCGATGATCCAGGCGTACGGCTCTCTCTACGCGTGGAAGCTCTCGCTCCACGGCGTCACCGCCAACGCCACCAACGTGTCGCTGACCAAGACCGACGGCACCAAGACGGTCTTCCCGCACGCGATCAACGGCCACCGCGACGCGGGCAACACCATCTGCCCGGGCGCAAACCTCCAGGCCAAGCTCCCCAACATCCGTACGCTCGCCGGCAGCCTCCAGAAGAGCTGGAGCGGCCGCGACCTGGAGTCCCACATCGCCGGCACGAGCCACTCCGACTTCGTGGCACGACGGGCCTCCGACGGCCGGATCTTCACGCTGCGTACGGGCGGGTTCACCGGGTTCAACTCGACCAAGACGTCCACGACGGTCGGCAGCACCGTGCGCGAGGCCGTGGTCACCCCGGACATCACCGGCGACGGCAAGGCCGACCTGATCCAGGTCCGCACCGACGGCTCGGCCGGCATCCGCAAGGGACGCGGCGACGGCACCTTCGCGGCGGTCTTCAAGAACCTCGGCAAGAGCACGTTCTACGGGGTCTCCAAGATCACCGCGACCGGCAACATCGGCGGCACCTCGGCCAACGACCTGGTCGGCAAGAACGCGAAGGGCTACCTGGTCCGCTACACCGGCAACGGTGCTGGCGGATTCACCCGGGCGGGCACGACGCGCTCGCTGAGCGGCTTCGACAAGCTCGCCGCGACCGGCGACGTCAACAAGGACGGCAAGCGCGACCTGATCGGCCGCAAGTCCGGGGCGCTCTACTACTTCAAGGGCTCCGGCAGCGGTACGTTCGGCTCGCCGATCAAGCTCGCGACCCAGAGCCCGTCGTGGTCCTCGCTGGTCCAGATCAGCGGCTACGGCGACTTCACCGGCGACGGCCGCGGTGACCTGATCGGCCGCGACGGCTCCAACCGCGGCTGGATCTACCCGGCCTCCGGCTCGGGCTTCGGCAAACCGTTGGGGCCGTACGCAGACATCAACCGCACCCTCGTCGGCGCGGTCAACCTCGTCGGCAACAGTCTCCCGGACCTGGTGATGAAGTCCGGCTCGACGCTCTACGTCAAGCCGAACAGCGGCCGGGTCAGCCTGGCCGCGCCGGTCGACAGCGGCATCACCCTGACGAGCACCACCGCACTGATGAACGCCGGCGACTGGAACCGCGACGGCAAGGGCGACTTCCTGGCAAAGATGTCCGACGGCTCCGTACGCCTCTACCGGGGCTACGGCACCGGCAAATTCACCAGCCCGGTCACGATCGCGACCGGTCTCGGCACGGTCAGCGTCATCGACGCCGTCGGCGACGTCACCGGCGACGGCTATCCCGACCTGATGGGACGCACCTCCGGCGGCACGATCAAGCTGTGGCCGGGCAAGGGCACGACCAAGGTCGGCGCGTCGATCACGATGAAGTCCTCGGCCTCGGGCACCCGCCTGGTCGGCGTCGGACGCTGGAACAGCAGCAACACCCCCGACGTACTCTTCGTCAACGGCACCAGCACCGTCGTCCACGAGAGCAACGGGCCTGGCGGCCTGGTCTCCACGCAGACCCTGTCGATCAACCTGTCCGGCTATGACGCGGTGCTCGGCGTCCGCGATCTGCGGGCCGGCTCAGGCGGCGACCTGATCGTGCGCTCGGGCAGCTACATCTATGCGCTGGAGCGCAACAGCACCGGCACCGGCGTGACCCGGACCTACCTGGGCGCGCTGTCGGGCTACAACCTGCTGGGCTGAGCCACAACTCACGCGGAGAGTCGGCGCTCCTGGTTGACCCGGAGCGCCTTCTCGGCGAGGTCGGAGCCGGCGGAGGCGTACAGGTTCAGGACGGCGTGGGCGCCGCGCTTCTTGAGCTCGTCGCGCTCCTCGGGGCGCAGGGCGATGGCGGCGACGGTGCCGGTGAACCCGAGCTTCTGGAGCAGGTCCATGGCGAGCAGGTTGTCGCCGTGGAAGGGCATGGTGAGGACGACCAGCTCCATGCCGGTGCCCTTCTTCACCCGCTCCCAGAAGTCCTGGTCGGTGGCGTCGGCCTCGACCACGTCGAAGCCCTCCTCCTTGAGCGAGTCGGCCCGCAGCGAGTCGTGCTCGACCGCCAGGACGTGGTAGCCCTGGGTGTCGCGCAGCTCCTCGTAGGTCGTACGCCCCACCCGGCCCATCCCGACCACCAGCGCCTTGGCGTCACCGAGGTTGATCGGCCGGTCCGCCTCCTGGAGCCGCTCGGACCTCCGCTCCGGCAGCCGACGGTTGAGCAGATTGATGATCGCCGGGGCGTACGCGTTGAACACGGCGTCCACCAGGAACGAGAGCGCGGTCGCGACTGCGAGCACGGTCTGCCACTGGGCCGATGCGAGGCCGGAGGCCGACGCGATGACGATGACGATGAGCCCGAACTCGGAGTAGTTGGCCAGGGTGAACGAGGCCAGCGTCGCGGTGCGGTAGCGCAGCCCCATGAACGCGAAGATCACCACGTACGCCGCGGCCTGGAGCGGCAGCAGGAGCTGCAGCACGGCGGCCAGGGCGAAGTCCTCCAGCGAGGGCACCCCGGTCAGTCCGATGCTCAGGAAGAACGCGATGAGCAGGAGCTCCTTGGTGCTGAACAGCAGCTTGGTCAGCGCCGGCGCCTTGACGTGCGACCCAAGGAGTACGCCGACCACCAGGGCTCCGAGGTCGCCCTTGAGCCCCACGGCCTCGAAGAGCCAGTAGCCCGGCACGAGCGCGATCGTCAGCCCGAAGAGGGCGGTCAGCTCGGCGGAGGTGATCCGGTCCCAGACCAGGTGGGCGAGCCAGGCGCCCGGGAGGAGCAGCACCAGCGCGAAGACCCACGGCGAGGGCCAGTGGCCCTTGGAGATGGTCAGGAACGCCACCGCGACGATGTCCTGCATGACCAGCACACCGATCGCGATCCGGCCGTAGAGGGTGTTGTTGTCGTGGCGCTCGTCGAGGACCTTGATCGCGAAGACGGTCGAGGAGAACGAGAGCACGAAGGCGATCAGCGCCATCTCGCCGAGGTCGGCGTCGGCGAGGAGCGCGAACCCGAGCGGTGCGATCCCGGCCAGCATGCCGATCCCGATGACGACGCTGAACCCCAGGTGGGCGAAGGTGCTCAGCCACACGTCGGGCCGGAGCAGCGATCTCACGTCGAGCTTGAGACCGATGCCGAACAGGAGCAGCGTGACGCCGAGCTCGGACAGGGTGTGCAGCCCGTCCAGCTCGCCGACGCCGGCGGCGTGCAGCCCGAACCCGGCGGCGAGGAAGCCGACCATGGGCGGAAGCCTGAGGAACATCGCGACCAGCCCCGCTCCCAGTGCGACGAGCAGGTAGAGCGCGGTCAGCGACATATGGACGTCCCCCAGGGTGAAGCTCGACGGTTCGGACACACGTACGATACCGCGTGATACCACTCAGGGTTACAGTGGGTCCATGGCTATGACTCTGCGACTCAGCGAGGCCGACGACCGGCTGCTGACCGACCGTGCCCGGACGGAGAACCGGTCCAAGCAGGAGATCGCTCGCGAGGCCATCCGCGCCTACCTCAACGACCACGAGCGGCGCATCGAGGATCTCGAGGACGACCTCGCCCTCGCGCGCTACTCCCTGCGTCGCGAGCTCGGCGAGGTCAGCTACACCCCGCATGCCGAGGCTCGGCGTGCCCTCGGCCTCGACCGCCCCGTCGGCGAGTGACCTATCAAGTCGTCTGGGCCGACGAAGCGCTGCAGTCGGCCGAGGCGTACGTCGACGACGACCCCATCGGCCTGATCCAGGTCTTCGACACCGTCGACACCCTCACCGAGACCCCGCGCGACGTCGGCGCCTACGCCTGGGGCAAGGACCGCTACCGCCTCCGCGTCGGCCGATACCGCATCGTCTACGTGGTCGAGGAGCGCCGCATCACCGTCGCCGTCATCCACCTGGGGCGCCGCAGCGTCTAGCCGCCGAGTCCGCAGTTGTGGGCGACGAAAGTGGAGTTTCGTCGCCCACGACTACCTTCTCGGCACGCCATTTCTACCGATTCGGCGGGGTCAGCTCAGCCGCTCGATCACCAGCGCCATGCCCTGGCCGCCGGCGGCGCACATGGTCTCGAGGCCGTAACGGCCGCCGGTCTCCTGCAGACCGTGGAGAAGCGTGGTCGTGAGGCGGGCGCCGGTGGAGCCGAAAGGGTGGCCGAGGGCGATCGCGCCGCCGTTGACGTTGACCCGCTCGGGGTCGAGGCCGATCTGGGCGATGCTGGGGAGCACCTGGGCGGCGAAGGCCTCGTTCATCTCCACCAGGTCGATGTCGTCGGGAGTGAGCCCGGCGCGAGCGAGCGCCTGGCGGGAGGCCTCGACCGGCCCGAGGCCCATGATCTCGGGCGAGAGCCCGGAGACTCCGGTCGACACGATGCGCGCGAGCGGCCTGATCCCGAGCGCCTCGGCGCGTACGTCGCTCATGATCACCAGCGCGGCCGCGCCGTCGTTCAGGGGGCAGCAGTTGCCGGCGGTGATGGTGCCGTTCTCGCGGAAGACCGGCTTGAGGCCGGCGACCTTCTCGAGGGTGACCCCGGCTCGCGGCCCGTCGTCGGTGGCGACGACCTCGCCGGACGGCAGCGTCACCGGCGTGATGTCCCGCTCCCAGAAGCCCCGGGCGGCGGCGGCCTCGGCGCGGTTCTGGGAACGTACGCCCCACTCGTCCTGTGCCTCGCGGGTGACGCCGTACATCTCGCCGACGTTCTCCGCGGTCTCGCCCATCGCGAGGTGGTAGTCGGGCAGGTCGCCGGCCTCGCGAGGGTCGGTCCAGGCCTCGCCGGCGGCCACCCGTGCGGCGCCGCGTTCGCCCGCCTTGAGGAACTCCTCGGCCTTGGTGTCCGGCATCCCGTCGGCCTTGCCGCGCTCGTAGCGGGACACGCACTCCACCCCGGCCGAGACGAACGCGTCGCCCTCCCCCGCGCGGATCGCGTGGAAGGCCATCCGGGTGGTCTGCAGCGACGATGCGCAGTAGCGGTGGACCGTGGTGCCGGGCACCGCGTCGAGCCCGAGCCGCACCCCCACGACACGGCCGATGTTGTAGCCCTGCTCCCCCGCAGGCTGGGCACAGCCCATCATCAGGTCGTCGATCTGCGTCGGATCGAGCTCCGGGACCGACGCCAGGGCGCTGCGTACGATCTGCTCGGCCAGTACGTCGGGACGCAGGTCCTTCAGCGAGCCCTTGAAGGCGCGGCCGATGGGTGAGCGGGCTGCCGAGACGATGACGGCTTCGGGCATGGGGGCTCCTCAGGAGTTGGGGGTGTGCTGGAGGAAGGCGGGCCACTCGCCGCCGCCGTCGACGGCGAGGACGGCGCCGGTGATGTGCGCGGCGAGCGGGGAGGCGAGCAGGAGGCAGGCGTCGCCGACCTCCTCGGGGGTCGCGAAGACGCCGCGCGGGATGGTCGCGGCCACCGCAGCGCGCTGCTCCGGGCTGCCGTAGTGGTCCTCGGACCCCGGCGTGGCGACGAGCCCGCAGGAGATGGCGTTGACGCGTACGTCAGGGGCCCACTCGACCGCGATCGACCCGGTCAAACTCTCGACGGCCGCCTTCGCGGCCCCGTAGACCGCGGTCCCGGGACTGGGCCGCCGTGCCGAGATCGAGCTGATGTTGACGACGGAGCCGCGAGAGGCCTTCAACGCCTCGTACGCCGCCTGGCTGACGTAGGCGGTGGCCAGGAAGTTGAGCGCCGAGATCTTCTCGTGGAACCGCGGCGACGCGGTCGCGAAGTCGGCGTAGGGCGCGCCACCGGCGTTGTTGACGACCACGTCGAGCCGCCCGAGCCGGGAGGTGATGGCCGCGATCCACGCCGCGACCTGCTCCGGATCCCGCACGTCCACCTGGGAGAAGACCGGCTTGCGCCCGTCGATCACCGGAAGCTCAGCCGGAGCAGTCCGGCCGCAGATCTCGACCTCCGCGCCGGCCTCGAGGAATCGCGCGACGATCCCGGCGCCCACGCCGCGCGCGCCACCGGTCACCGCGACCACCTTGCCGCTGAAGTCGATCTCGACTGCCATGTGCGGCAGTCTAGAACGGCTACCAAGCAAATGCTAGGTTGATGATCGCGGTGACCGGATCAGAGGGTCAGGCGCAGCGCCTCAGACGCAGTGCACGTCCACCCAGTAGGTGTGGTCTCCACTCATGTGCTTCTTGACCTGGATCGGGACGGTGACCGAGCCGTTCGCGTCAGGCAGGAAGGTCTGCCCGGCGTAGTGCACGTCGTCGATCTCGCAGCCGACCTGGTCGGTCACGGTGATCTTGTGCAGACCCGCCTCAGCAGCCTCGACGTGCGCCTCGTGGAACGCGAGGACCGCCGGGTTGTACTCGGAGTACTTCACGTTGTGAGCACCCAGGGTGTCGGTCCACTCGGCAGCCAGACCATCGATGAACGGTCCGCCATGGCGTGAGAACCGGGTGTCGATCTCGACGATCGCCCGTGCCTTGACCTTGAAGTTGTCGGTCTTGCTGTCGGACGGGACGAAACCGTGCCGGTTGCCCGGAGCGGTCGGGTCGAGCGCGTCGTACGGCGTCAGCCAGACCTTGTACTCGCCACCGTTGTTCGGGGTGTCGAGGTAGGGGAACAGCTGCACGGTGATGCCGCCGTCCTCGGCGTCGGTGCCGGTCGCGTGAGCGCAGGCACCACTCGGGGCGACGCTGACGAAGCGCCCGCTGTCGTCGACCTCGACCAGACGGCACTCGACGGCGTCGGTGGAGAGCAGCGTCTTGCCGGAGGGATCGGTCACCTGGAAGGCGTAGATCCCGGCAGGCAGGCCGGCGGCGTCATCGGGAGCGTTGATGCCAGGACCGCCGTTGAGATAGACGTCCTGCTTGGCGGCGTAGTGGTTCAGGTTGACGGGCGCGCCGGTTACGTCGGTGGTGAAGATCGCGCCGGAGAGCTGCAACAACGGTGCAGACGAGGCCGGCATCGACCAGAGCGCCGCCGCGGCGACCCCCGCCGCGACCGCACAGACGAGCTTTCGGATCATGGGTTTCCCCCTCAGATAGATCGGACCTCGAGTCTTTGACGCGCCTCGGCAAAGGCAGCCGTCCTGCCCCGGGTATCACCCGAACCGGGTAGGCGCACGGACTGTGTGATGGGCCACCTCTACGCCACCCACGGGAATACCGGAGACTCCCTCCGTCTTGCGTCAGGAGTGGATCGAGGCCACCGGCCTCGGCAGACCTGAGAGGACCTTCTTGTGACCACGACCGCCGTCGACACCTTCACGGACGTGATCCGCTCGCGCCGTTCCGCGCGAGCCTTCCTGCCCGACCCGGTGCCCGCCGACGACATCCGCGGTGTGCTCGAGGACGCCCAGCGCGCTCCGTCGCACAGCAACACCCAGCCGTGGGAGGTCCATGTCTTCTCAGGTGAGGCCCGCGAGCGCCTCAGCGAGGCGATGCTCAAGGCGTTCGAGGCCGGCCAGATGAGCCCCGACTTCACCACGACGTACGGTGACGACGACAGCGTCCACGTCCAGCGGTCCCAGCAGACCGGGGCCGTCCTCTACGGCGCCCTGGGCATCGCCCGTGAAGACGCTGAGGGCCGCACCAAGGCCGTCGCCGAGAACCTCCGCTTCTACGGCGCTCCGCATGTGGCCCTGCTCTTCGTGCCTGAGCTCGGCGATGTCGTACGCGCTGCCAACGACGTCGGCATGTACGCCCAGAACTTCCTGCTCTCCCTGACCGCCCGTGGCTACCACGGCGTACCCCAGGGCATGCACGGCCTCTTCGCCGACACGGTCCGCGCCCACCTCGGCCTGCCCGCCGACCTCAAGCTGCTCTACGGCATCTCGTTCGGCACCGCCGACCCCGACGCCGCGGTGAACCGGCTCGACGTCGGCCGGGCCCCGCTCGACGACCACATCGTGCTGCACGACACCTCGCTCTGAGCCGCCGCAACGAGCTGTAACACGTCGTTCGTAGCACTTCTCGCCCTATTGCAACGACCGGATAGTGCTCCGAACGACGTGTTACACGTGTGGCGCGCCCGCTTAGCCGGCCGCCGCCACACCGCGGATCTCCGCCACAGACGTACGCTGCGCCCGACCCGCCGCGAAGAGGCTGAGCGCCACCGCGAGCAGGAGCCAGAGGACAAGGCCGCCGACCGGCGCGCCGACCGCGGCACCACTCTGCGCGACGGCGACCCCGCGGAGCGCCTCGGCGGCGAGCGGGACCGGCAGGATGCCGGCGAGCGCACCGAACGGCGCGGACGCGGTGGCGACCGGCAGCAGCCCGCCGAGGGAGACCAGCTGCAGGGCGAGGAAGCCGAGCGAGATCAGCCAGCCACGCCGCTGGCCGGCGAGCGCGACGAGGGCCTGGTGGACCGCGACGAACACCGACGCGCCGAGCACCGCGATCCCGACCGTGGCGACCGGCCGCGCGAGATCGGCGCCGAGAAGATCGGCGGCGACTACGAGGAGCACCGCCTGCGCCACCCCGACGAGAGCCGCCGGCCACAGTCCGGCGAAGGTGAGCCGCCGCGCCGTGAGCGCCTCCCGCAGCCGCCCGGCGGGGAAGGCCGGACGGAGCAGGTAGATCGCGAGCGCACCGAGCCACAGCGCCAGCGCGATCACCGCCGGCGCCAACCGGGTCGCCCCCGAGGTGGAGGTGCCGGAAGCGACCGAGACCTGCACCGGGTCGGCGACGACCTCGGCCTGCTTCTCACCGGGAACCGCGATCTGCGAGGCACCGTCGTCGAGCCCCGAGGCGAGCGAGTCGGCGCCCTCGGTCAGCGAGGACGTACCGGAGGCCAGCGAGTCGGCGCCGGAGGCCAGCGAGGCCGACCCGCTCTCGAGCTGCTGGGTCCCGGAGGCGAGCTGATCGGCTCCGGAGGCCAGCGCGGTGGCGCCGTCGTTGGTCTTGCCGAGACCGGACTCGAGCTCACGCGCCCCCGTGGCGAGGCGGGCATTGGCGTCGGCGACCTGGGATGCCCCGGACGCGACCTTCCCGGCGCCGTCCGCCGCCGACGAAATCCCTGCGCTCAGCTCAGGAGCCGCCTGCGACAGAGCAGAGGCCCCCGAGGCGACCTGCTCCGCGCCTGCGGCGAGCTGGTCGGCCTGCCCGCCACCGGAGCCGACCGCCGCGGCGGTGGCGCCGCACAGCTGCGGCTTGGAGGCCGCGAGCAGCGGGTCGCTCGCGCACGCCTGCGCCCACCCCTTGGCGAGTTGGGTGTAGCCGGCCACTCCCTCCGACACCTGTGAGGCACCGGCGGCGAGCGACGAGGCCTGCGACGGGAGCCCTGCGGTCGACCTCTCGAGCTGGTTCAGCCCGCCACTGAGCTCGTCGGCTCCGGCAGCCAGCGAAGAGGCGCCCTTCGACGCCTTGCCCGCTCCCCCGGCCAGCGATCCCGCACCCGACTCCAGCCGCGCGGTCCCGCCGGCGAGCGTGTCGAGCCCGCCCGCGACCTGCGAGGCGCCGTCGGCAGCCCCGGAGGCACCCGAGCTGAGCGACCGAGCACCGTCGGCGACCTTCCCGGCCCCCGAGTCGGCAGCAGCGGTGCCGTCGGCGAGCTGATCGGCACCATCGGCGGCGTCGGTCAGGCTGGTCTTGAGCTTCCCGGTCTCGTCCCGGACCCCGTCGAGGTAGGTCGTCGTGACCGTACGCCCCAGGGTCGACGCCGACTGCCGCGCGACCTGCCGGGCGATCTCCGCGGTCACCTCGCTGGAGGCGTCGGAGGCCTCCACGCTGACCCGGCCGGCGCTCGGGTCGCTCCCCTGCACCCCTGACAGCGTCTTGGACAGGTCCTTCGGGATCGTGATCACGGCCGCGTACGTCCCGTCCGCGTAACCCTCCCGCGCATCCGCTGCATCGGTGAGCTCCCAGCCGAGCGTCGGGCTCGCCGGCGAACCCGAGGAGGAGACGAGGTCGGCCGCCAGCGCCCGGCCGGCGTAGACCGTCTGCTTGTCCTTCCCGCTCCCCGTCGTCACCGGCTCGTCGAGGTTGACCACCGCGGCCGGCACCTTGTCGAGGTTTTCGGTGCGGTCGCTGAGCGCGACGAGCGCGAGCGCCGTCACGACGACCGGCAGCAGGATCGCGGCCGCCATCAGGCGGCGGCCCGACCACCATGATTTCGTACGTTTCATCGGACTGTCTCCAGGTCGGCGACCGAAGCCGCAGGGTCGGTGAGCTCAGGATCGGGTGAGGTGCGTGCGGGCGCGGCATGCGCGAGCGCGTCCGCGACCTGCGGCACCGCGGGCAGCGACGGCATCCCGAGCAGGACCGTCGTGCCCCGTGAGGTCAGCGCGGACAGTGCCGCGAGCTGCCCGCTGTCGAGCGAGGTCGGGCTGTCGATGGCGACCAGCGCAGGCACCCGCCGGTCACCCACGAGCCGGAGCGCCTCCGCGATGTCGCTCACGAGTGCGGCCCGGGCGCGGACGGCTCCGGCCTCCTCCGGCAGCAGCCGGTCGAGCACCACCAGCTGTCCGGAGAAGCCCAGCCGCCCGGTGAGGGCCGCGAGCGCGGCGGATCGCGCCACCGGGTCGGCCCCATGGATGATCCCGAGCCCTCCCGGCTGCACGTGCAGATCGAGCGGCGCGAGCGCCTCCGGCACCTCGACCTGCCGCGCCCGAACCGCGACCTCCCCGTTCGAGGCGACGTGGTCGGCGTGCTCGAGGTGATGGATGAGCGCCTCGCCCTCGATGTCGAGGACCGGCAGACGCCGGTCCAGCCAGCGCGGCAGCCACCAGGCACCCCGCCCGAGCAGGGCGAGCACCGCCGGCACCAGCGTCATCCGCACCAGGAACGCGTCCACGAGCACGCCCACGGCCAGGCCCAGCGCGATCGGCTTCACGATCGGGTCGCCGTTCGGCACGAAGGCGGCGAAGACGCCGATCATGATGACCGCCGCGGCGGTGACGACCCGGGCGCTGGCGGCGAAGCCGGTGTCCACAGAGCGTCGGGCGTCGCCGGTGTGGACGAAGTCCTCCCGCATCCGGGAGACCAGGAACACCTCGTAGTCCATCGCGAGCCCGAAGAGCACGCCCATCAGGATGATCGGGAAGAACGCGATCACGGGGCCGACCTTGGCGACGTTGAACAGGTCTGCGCCCCAGCCCCACTCGAAGACGGCGGCGACCACTCCGAACGAGGCGGCCACCGACAGCACGTAGCCGAGCGTCGCCTTCAGCGGCACCGCGATCGAGCGGAACACGATCGTCAGCAGGATCAGGGAGAGGCCGACGACGACAGCCCCGAACGGCAGGATCGCCCCGCCGAGCCGCGCGCTGACGTCGATCGCGACCGCGGTCTGACCGGTGACCCGGACGTCCTCGATCCCGAACCGCTTCTCCAGCCCGCCTGAGTCGGCACGGATCTCCTTGACCAGCGCGGCGGTCGCCGGGTCGCTCTTCTCGGTGGTCGGGTAGATCACCACGAGCCCGAGATCGGCGGTGCGGTTCGGGGTCGCCAGCGCCACCTTCTGGACGCCGTCGTAGTCCCCCAACGCCTTGCCCAGAGAGTCCATCACCCCGATCGGGTCGGTGGTGTCGATGATGTCCGCGGTCACGAACAGCGGCGCGTTGTAGCCAGGTCCGAAGTCACGGCTGATCAGGTCGTACGTCTCCCGCGGAGCCGTCCCCGGATCGGCGCTGCCGTTGTCGTTGAGCCCCAGTGCGAGATCGCGCGCCGGGATCGCCAGCACGGCTATCACCAGCAGCGAGACCACGACGGTGAGGACCGGCACCTTGGTCACCAGCCGCACCCAGCGCGCCCCGAGAGTGGTGACGTGAGGCCGTCCCTCGGCGACAGCCTCACGCCGGTGGGCCCGAGACCCAGGCTTCGGTCGGAGCCGCTCACCCGCGAGCGCGAGGAGCGCCGGCACGGCGGTGAGCGCGACGAGCACCGCGACCAGGACGGCGGACGCCGCTGCGTACCCCATGACTGCCAGGAACGGGATGCCCGCGACCACCAATCCGCACAGCGCGATGATGACCGTGACACCCGCGAAGATGACCGCGCTGCCGGCGGTGGCGACCGCCCGGGCGATCGACTCCTCCACCTCCAGGCCGTGAGCGAGTTGACTGCGGTGCCGGGCGATCACGAACAGCGCGTAGTCGATCCCGACCGCGAGCCCGATCATCAGCGCGAGAGTCGGGGTGGTCGCCGAGATGTTGGTGACCGCGGCGACTGAGAAGATCCCCGCCATCGCGATTCCGACCCCGAGCAGCGCGGTCAGGATCGGCAGGCCGGCGGCCAGCAGCGACCCGAACGTGATCGCCAGGACCAGCAGGGCGATGAGGACCCCGATCCCCTCGGTCGCGCTGACGTGCACCCCGGTGACGGTGTACGCATCCCCGCCGACGTGCAGCTCCAGCGACGACCCCGACGGCAGCTCCGCGGCCTCCTCCAGATCATCGGTCACGCCCTCGGGGAGCTCGTCCAGGTCGAGGTCGAACTGCACCGTCGCCAGCGCGTCCCGGCCGTTGTCGCTGACCGTCCTGCTGTCCTTCGCCAGAGGATCGGTGACCGTCGCGACGTGGTCGACCTTCTCGACCGCGTCGAGCACCTCCCGGACCTCCTTGCGGTGGTCCTCGATCTTCTCGCTCTCGGGGGCGACGAAGACGAGCTGGGCCGAGGTCCCGGAGACCTCCGGGAAGCGCTGGGTGAGCGCATCCAGCCCCTGCTGGGACTCGGTGCCCGGGATCGTGAAGTCGTCCTGCAGCTTGCCGCCGAGCGAGATCGTCAGCGCACCGAGCAGCACGGCGAGCAGGAGCCAGAGCGCCAGCACGGTCTTGGCGCGGCGCGCGACCAGACGGCCGAGCCGGTAGAGGTAGGAGGACATGTTCGATACAATAATGCATTCAATACAAAAACGTATCTTCCTGGTATGTGAGGATGGCTACATGACCGAGGTGAAGGCCCCCCGACGACGTACGAACACCCGCGCGCGACTGCTGGCCGCCGCTGTCGACGTCTTCGTCGAGCGCGGCGCCCGCCGCGTCACTGTCGACGACCTGGTCAGCGCCGCGGGCTACACACGCGGCGCCTTCTACTCCAACTTCAACACCGTCGACGAGGTGCTGCTCGAGGCGTTCAAGGAGGAGTCCGAGCGGCTGATCGAGGCCGTACGCACCGCCGTCGGCGAGCACACCGACGCGGAGTCGAGCGGATCACTGATCGGAGCGGCATTCGACGCGATCCGCCCCATGCAGGACCGCTGGTTCGTCCTGCAGAGCGAGGTCGTGCTGCAGAGCCTGCGCGACCCCGACGCGCGGGACATCAGCTCGGCAACCTTCACCGCGCTCAGCGAGCAGCTCGTCGAGGTCGTCGCGCTCGCCCTGGACCGCCTCGACCGCACCTCGACGATGCCGACCGATCTCCTCGCCCAGACGCTGATGGGCGTGTTCCTCCACAGCGTCACGATGCGTACGATCCGCCACGACGACCCGCGGGCGGACCGACTTCTCGACGACGCGCTGCCCCAGATCATCGATGGGCTGTCGATCCCGAGGCCCTCCGCCTAGGCTGAGGCCGATCCCACGTCTCGGGTCGACTCTCAGGGGGTTTGTCACTATGGGCGCACCGACATGGGTGTGGCTGGTCACCGTCGTCGCGATCGTCGGGCTGCTCGGCTTCGACTACGTCTTCCACGTACGCAAGGCCCACACCCCCACGCTGAAGGAGTCGGCCATCTGGTCGGCGATCTACGTCGCGATCGCGCTGCTGTTCGGCGTCGGCGTGCTGATCTTCGGCGGCGGCACGATGGGCGGGGAGTACTTCGCCGGCTACATCACCGAGAAGGCACTCTCGGTCGACAACCTGTTCGTCTTCCTGATCATCATGACGAGCTTCCGGGTGCCCCGTGAGGACCAGCAGAAGGTGCTCCTCTTCGGGATCACGTTCTCGCTGATCGCCCGCACCGCGTTCATCTTCGTGGGCGCCGCGCTGATCAACACCTTCGCCTGGGTGTTCTACCTGTTCGGGCTGATCCTGCTGATGACGGCCGGCAACATGCTGAAGCCCGACGGCCACTCCGACGGGGAGAACGTCGTCGTACGCCTGGCCCGGCGGCTGTTCCACGTCAGCGAGCACTACGACGGCGACAAGCTCTTCACGGTGGAGGACGGCAAGCGCATCCTGACGCCGATGCTGCTGGTGATGGTGGCCATCGGCGGCACCGACATCCTCTTCGCCCTCGACTCGATCCCGGCGATCTTCGGCCTCACCCAGAACGTCTACCTCGTCTTCACCGCGACCGCGTTCTCGCTGCTGGGCCTGCGCCAGCTCTACTTCCTGCTCGACGGGCTCCTCGACCGGCTCATCTTCCTGTCCTACGGCCTGGCCGCGATCCTCGCCTTCATCGGCGTGAAGCTGATCCTGCACGCGCTCCACGAGAACAACATCCCGTTCGTCAACGACGGCGAGCCCGTGCACGTGGCCGAGATCAGCACCGGCCTCTCCCTGAGCGTCATCCTCGGCGTACTCGTCGTCACCATCGTCGCCTCGCTCTTCAGCAAGCGCGGCCGCGCGAAGAACGCCATCGCCAACGCCCGCCGGCACGCCGCCGCCTACCTCGACTCCGAGTACACCGCCGACCCGGCCGAGCGCGAGCGCATCCACAACGCCCTCCTCGCCGAGCGAGACCTCATCGTCTCCCTCGGCCCGAAGTACCTGCAGATCGCCCGCGAGGAGACCCCGCTCATGGAGCTCCTCGAAGCCGCCCTCGCCAGCCACAACGCCGCCGTCGAGCGCGGCGAGGCCACCCCAGCAGGTCCACCGAAGATCCTGCGCAGCGAATGAGCCCCGGTTCGGGTTCTAGCAGCAGACGACCTGCTGCACCTTGAACAGGCTGTCTTCCTGGCGCTGCATGTTGACGTAGCCCTGATCCACCCAGACCACCCGGAAGAGCCCGTCCCCGAGGTCCTCGACCCGCCGCTCGCCGTCGGCGTCGAGGTCGTCGAGGATGTGGTAGTAGAAGCCGTCGCCGCCGTTGGCGTCATCGGTACAGTCCCAGGCAGCCGGGTCGTCGAGGTCGGGCATGTAGAGGCCCGCGGCCTCGCAGTCCCCCGCCTGGAGCGCATCGACGAACCGGACGGCCGCGGTCTCCGCGCCGCTGACCGGCTGCCCCGCCGTCGTCTCTGCGCCGCTGGCCGGCTCTTCGGCCGGACCGCGCGCCACGAACCAGGTCGCGGCGCCGCCCAGCACCAAGGCGGTGACGACGGCGGCCCCGACGAGGACTGCGTTGCGCCGGCCGCGCGCGGGCGGCTGCGGCTGCGGCGTCGGGGACGGCGAACGGAGCACGGTCTGCGCGTCCGAAGGCGGAGGTACGGCGACCGCACGTCCCTCAGCCGCGGCGGTGAGTGCTGCGGCGAAGCTCCCCGCGTCCGGCCAGCGATCCTCGGCCCTCGGCTCCAGGGCTCGCATGATCACCGCGGACACCGTTGCCGGCACGGGCGCGACCGTCCCGAGCTCGGGAACGCGGGAGACGACCGTCAGCGCCGGCGCGGGCGAGCGGCCCGCGAACATCGCCCAGGCGACCGCACCCAGGCTGCGTACGTCGGCGCGATGGTCGATCGGCAGTGACTCGTCGAACTGCTCGGGCGCCATGTAGGCGGGCGTCCCGATCTGCCTCGTCACCTCCGAGTGCTGGTCGAGCGCGCGGGCCACCCCGAGGTCGGCGACCATCGCGCGCAGCCGACCGTCGGACCCGCCGGTGAGCAGGATGTTGGCCGGCTTCACGTCGCGATGGATGACCGAGCGCACGTGCAGCGCGTCGAGGCCGGCCGCGGCCTGTGCCACCAGGTCGGCCACCAGGTGTGGCGGCATCCCCTGAGGGTGCTGGGTGATCAGCTCCGCGACGCTGCCCGCGTCGGCGTACGCCATCACGAAGTAGGGCGCTCCCTCCGGCGTCTCGCCGATGTCGTGGACCGAGACGACGTGGGGCGAGTCGACCGACCGGAGGAAGCGCGCCTCCTGCAGGAACCGCTCTCGGATGTCGGCCGCCTGAGTCCATTGGGCGCTGAGCACCTTCACGGCAACGGGCGAGTCGAGGTCCGGGTCGTGGTAGAGCCACACCTCGGCGAACCCGCCGGAGCCGAGCGGTTTGACCTGGCGCAGGCGCCCGAGGATCTGGGGAAGGGTCACCCGGGACATTATGAGGCCGGACCTCAGCCGGCGCGCGCAACCCGTCGATCTCGCCGACTTCTACTCGGACAACCTGTAGGTCGGAGGCTGGTCAGGCCATCTCCCGCAGTGCTTGGGCCTACCCCTGGGCGGGCGGGAGCCGGACAGCCGGGGGCAGCGGCATCGGCACCGGGTAGGCCTGGAACGACTGAAGCATCAGCGCCGCGAACCGGCGTGATGCGGTTCGTGTCAGCTTCAGTCGACGGTGAGGACTGCCTTGCCGTACGTCCGCTCCGCGCCGGCCGCGAAGGCCTCCGGCAGCTCCCGCCACGGCCGCACGGCTCCCACGACGGGGTCGAGGCGCCCCTCGTGGATCTCGGTCGCGAGCCATGTCATGTCGGGGCCAAGGCCGGTCTCGGCCCCGAGGAAGAACGTCGTCAGGGTCCGGTCGTGCCGGTTCGCGTCGCCGAACAGGTCCCCGTACCCGAAGCGTTCCTCCTCCCCAGCCGCGTGCCCCAGGGCGACGAGCGTGCCGCCTGGCGCCAGTCGCGCGAACGCTCGTACCAGGTGGGAGCCGCCCAGCAGGTCGAGCACGCCGGATACGTCGTCGTTCAGGTCGGACGGCGCGGCGACAACCTCGCGCGCGCCCAGCTCGACCAGGCGCTCTCGCGCGGCAGGGTTCCTGGTCGTGGCGACGACCTCGGCGCCGGCGCGGGCGGCGAGCTGTACGGCGAAGAGCCCGACCGCACTGGTCCCGCCCAGCACCAGCACCCGGCGGCCGAGAACGGGGCCGAGGCGGCGCAGCCCGCGCAACGCGCTGGTGGCGGCGACTGGCACGACGCTCATCACGTTCGGATCGGCTCCGGCGGGGCTGGTCCCTACGGACTCGGCGGTCACCAGCCGTCGCTGCGCCCATGCGCTATCGGGTCCCAGCGACGTCACCACCTGGCCGAGGCGCGGGCCGGTCCCGTCGGCTGCCTCGGCCACGACGACGCCCGCGGCATCCCAGCCGGGGATGATGCCGTCGGGAAGGCTCGGCAGTGCCTCGATTTCGCCGTGGTTCGGCGCGAAGGCTTGCACCTGGATGACTGCGTCGTGCGGTCCGGGTACCGGATCGGGCACCTCACGCAGACCGAGGTGCCTGGATGACGAGTGGTCGACTGTCCATGCGAGCATTTCGCTACTGTATGCCAAGTGCCACTCAGTGCCAAACAGTAGGATGCTCGCATGAGGTCGCAGCCCGGTTCCGGCACGCTTCGCAGCCGGCGCATCGCGCGCAGTCGGCAACAGCTTGTGGAGATCGCTCTGCCTGCCTTCGCCGAGCGCGGGTACGACGCGGTGACCGTCGACTGGCTCTGCGACCAAGCCGAGGTGTCCAAGCGGAGCTTCTTCCGCTACTTCGACGGCAAGGAAGACCTCGCTCTGACCCCGTTGAACGATGTATGGCGCACCCTGATCGCCGATCTCGACGAGATCCTCTCGCGCAGCGGGCCGCTGCTGGAGGTGCTGGGTGATGCGCTCGTCGAAGTCGTCGACCGGATGCCGCCCGGGTGGGAGCGCCTCGCGGTGCTGAGCGCGCGCCTGAGCGGCACCAACCCCGCGGTCGACGCGGCGGGCATGCTGGTGTGCGAGCGCTTCACGCAGGAGGTGGTCGACGCGATCGTGGCGCGACTCACCGATGTATCCGGCGCGGACCTCTCGGCGCGCATGGTGTGCGCTGTCGCGGTTGCCGGTCACCGGGCCGCCGTGGACACCTGGCAGTCGGCGCCCGGCGCCACGACGACCGCCACCCGCGGCGAGTTGTGCGCTTTACTGCGGGAATCGTTCGCCGCCGCCCCGACGGCGCTAGAGACCCGGCTTCCATAACCACGGCCTCGTAGCGGGCCGTGTCAGCCGGCAGCCCGGTCGCGGCCGGAACGCCAAGCCGAGAGCTACGGAGGGAGGTCGGGCGGCGCGCCGCCGTGGCGCAGTGCGGCGATGTCGGCCCGGCGTGCGGTCAGCCATTCGATGTCGGCTGCAACTCGGCGATCGAGCTCGTCGAGCAGCTCCTCTGCGGCCGCCGGGTCGTCCATTACCGCTGGCAGGGCGGACAGCTGGATGCCGATCGCGGTTATTCTCGTGATGCGCAGGAGTCGGACCAGGTGGCCGACGCCGTAGCGCCGGTAGCCACCGGCCGTGCGCGGCGGCTCCTTCAGCTTCCGATCTCGACGGAGCGGCGTGCCTGGGCCCGGAACTTCGCAGGTGACGAGCCGGCGACGCGGCGGAACGCGGTGCTGAATGCGCTCTCGGACTGGTAGCCCGTGGCTCGTGCGAGCTCGGAGATCGATAACGTGTCGCGGGCGAGGGCGTCGCAGGCGAGGTTCATGCGCCATCGGATCAGGTACTCCAAGGGCGGGACGCCGACATGGCTCTTGAAGGCCTGGGCGAACGCAGAGCGCGACATGTTGCTGATCTCGGCGAGTTCCTTGAGGGTCCAGGGGTGGGCCATGTCCGTGTGCATGGCACGGAGGGCGGCGCCGATGCCGTCGTCGTTCAGGGCGCCCAGCCAGCCGCAAGGCCAAGCTGTCCGGCTGGCGTGAGCACGCAGCATGTGCACGAGCAGGATCTGTGCGAGGTGGTTCTGCACCAGCGGGCCGCCGGCGGCAGCCACCCCGACCTCGTTGGCGAGGAGATCGATCAGCTGCGCGAGCCGCGCGCCATGAGGGTCGCCCGCACGGACGAGCACGAGCGGCGGCAGGAGATCGGTCAGGAGGGCCGCGTTGCTGTCGTCGAAAGCGATGTGCCCGGCGCAGAGATAGAGGTCGTCCTCGGACTCAGGGCCGATGCGCACGAACCCGTCCTCGGCACGCGCCCACACCTGCTCCGCGGGGCGCGGGCGCGCGTCGAGTGTGCTGGCCAGAACGTAGGGCGGCGGGTTGCCCAGCATGAAGGTGTCGCCCTCCCGTAGGAGCACCGGCTCGTGCCCGTCGAGGATCAGCCAGCAGGTGCCGCGCACGAGCCCGCCGATCCGTACGTGCAAGAACGTGTCGAAGCGAATCGCCCACTCTCCCGTGGCCCGGAGGCTGGGCCCCACCACCGTGCGGGGCCTGAGCAGGCCGATGGCGTCAGCCACCGGATCCCGGAAACCGAGCATCAGCAACCTCCTGGACGATATGTAATGAACGCCGGACTCTGCATTATGGATCATACGTCCGTGATCCCGCACTATCGATGTTGCAAGCGCAACCAAGAGCACACGAGTGCAGCCCGGGCACCGGGCAAGAAAGGCAGTCATGTCCGACTTCAACATCCGCGAGTTCTACGACCGCTACACCGAGGCGCTCAACGCACATGAGTTCGACCGCATGGACGAGTTCGTCGCCGAGTCCATCCTCTCCCACGGCCAGCGGGCCACTCGCGCCGATGTCGTTGCGGCGCTCAAGGGCATCGCCGACGCGGTCCCCGACATCCAGTGGGAGATCAAGGAGATCGTGATCGACGCCGAAGGCGGGACGCTGTCGTGCCACTCCATCAACCACGGCACACCCACCAAGGAGTGGCTCGGCGTCGCTCCCACCGGCGCTCGGATCGAGATCGACGAGATCGCCATGTACAAGGTCCGCGACGGGAAGTTCGTGCAGATGTCCAACGTCCACGACGTCGAGGCCCTGAAGAAGCAGCTCGCCAACTGACCCGGTCCAGCTGGGCACCCGAGCAGGTCGAGCCCAGCCAACCGACAGATCGGCATCGATAAGAGTGAAGGAGAAGACTCACATGGGACATTTGGACGGCAAGACGGCTGTAGTCACCGGCGGAAGCAGCGGGATCGGTCTCGCCGCCGCCGTGCGACTGGCGGACGACGGCGCGTACGTGTTCGTCACCGGGCGGCGTGAGGCCGAACTGGAGGCCGCCGTCAAGACCATCGGCCCCGAGCGGGCGACGGGAGTGGCTGGCGACATCTCCAAGCTGGCCGACCTGGACCGGCTCTACGACGCGGTCCGGGCCCGCGGCAAAGGGTTGGACGTGCTCGTGGCGAACGCGGCGGTTGGTACGTTCGTGACGTTGGAGCAGACCACCGAGAAGCACTTCGACCAGACCTTCGGGGTCAACACCCGAGGCACTCTGTTCACCGTACAGAAGGCACTCCCACTGCTCAACGACGGCGCCTCGGTCATCCTGACCGGGTCCACGGCGGCCGACCGCGGCATGGAGGCGTTCGGTGCGTACGCGGCGTCGAAGGCGGCGGTCCGGTCCTTCGCGCGGACCTGGTCGACCGAGCTTAAGGGTCGTGGCATCCGCGTCAACGTGGTCTCGCCGGCATGGATCGAGACCCCCGGGGGCACCGCGGCTTTCGGCGACGAGGAGACCGCCCGGGCCATGAAGGAGCATGTCGCCGCGACCGTCGCCAAGGGCCGCATGGGTCAGCCCGAGGAGGCCGCCGCGGTCGTGGCGTTCCTGGCCTCGGAGCAGAGCAGCTACGTCGTCGGCTCGAACCTCTACGTCGACGGCGGCGCGAACCAGATCTGAGAAGTGCTGGAGGAGGATCGGAAGAGCAGCAGCAACACATCCTCGTTGGGCATCGATGTTCTCCTCATGGGGTCGGACCGCGGTAACTCATCCAGAAGTCGACGGCTGCCGGTCGAGGTCGGGGTGCCATGCCGCTGTACGAGTCGAATTCCATGACCTGGTCGGGCTCCTCCCCCACACTCGGCCAGGCCGGCAGCCCGGGTCCGTTCGGATCTCCGGTGGTGACGAAGTTGAGCCAGTGGCCGCGCATCTGGTCGCGCAGCCTGAAGTCAGCGTCGGTGTAGTCGGCGTCGCCGTCCTTGCCGAGGTTGTCGTAGGCGTACATGACCTCGGCGCCGTGGTAGGCGCCGTACTTCTCCAGGCCCTTGTCCGGCGGGGTGTGAGTGAAGAAGTACAGGTACGCAGGAGCGCGGCCGCTCTGCGTCTGCAGGCGCGCCCAGCGGTGCATCGCCCGAGTCATGACCTGGTCGGTCTGGGACTGAAGGAGCGAGTCGAGAACCTGGTCCTCGGTCCTACCCGGGTAGAGGTCGCGGAACCGTTCGGCGGCGTCGCCGTACTTCTTCTGCACGGATGCCGCATAGGCGTCCACGTCGTCATCCGGCGGGGAGGCAAGTGCAAGCGAGCTCTCGTCCGCGTTGCTGCCGACGAGCAGGGGCACGTCGAGCTGGTCACCGCTGGCGTAGATCTGCGCGGGCGACCGATCCAGTACGTGACCGTCGACCGAAGGCCGCCAATGCGGGCCGACCACCGCGGCCGCCTCCGTGATCCGATCGATGGGCATACGCCGCATCTCCCTGATGGTGGCGTCGCCCAGCTCCTGCGTCAGACGCCGACCGGCCTGTTCGGCGACGGCCCTGGTGTCGGCCTGGTCGCCATCGGCGGTATCGCCGGTCGTGCCCATGCACGCCCCGCTGGCGCCGATGATGCCGTCGACCAGCCCCTTGGCCAGGGGCGTGGCACCCAGGGTGCACACACTCTCCCCACCGGCGGACTCTCCGGCGACCGTGACCCGCTCGGGATCGCCCCCGAACGCTGCAATGTTCTGCCGGATCCAGTCCAGCGCGGCGATCTGATCCAGGATTCCGTAGTTGCCCGAGGCGCCGTGCTCCGACTCGGCGGCGAGCTCTGGGTGCGAGAGGAATCCCAGCACACCGAGGCGGTAGTTGATCGTGACCACGATGACCTCACCGCTCGAGGCCAGCGCCTCACCGTCGTACAGCGGCAGAGCACCCGAGCCCGAGACGAAGCCGCCACCCGGGATGTAGACCAGCACCGGGAGCCTGTCCGAGATGGGCTTCGTGCCGCGCCAGATGTTGAGGTAGAGGCTGTCCTCGCTGACCGGGTACGGGTTCAGGAGGGTGTTCTCCAACGGCATGTCGACGATCTGCGACAGGGCTCGGGTCGTGAAGGTCGAGATGCCCTGCACCGGCGCTGGGGAGAACCGGTCCGCCTTGAGTACCTCGGCACGTGGCTCGGGTGGCTGCGGTGCCCGCCACCGCAGGTCGCCCACCGGCGGCTGGGCGTAAGGGATGCCTGCGAAGATCTCGACCGTGCCTGCATCGTTGCGGACACCCGTGACCGGTCCTTCGCGCGTCTGGGCTGCGTCAGTGGGCCGCGGATCGTTCCCACCCGCGACTCGCACTTGGGGCGCCGGGTGGGCCAACACCGCAACGCCGCCGATGACGACCACGGCCCCCAGCCATGCGCCAACCCTGAGGATGCCTCCGCACCTCGACCACCGGGGCGCAGTGACCACGAAGACTGTCATCAACACGCTGACCAGGACCCAGCCCCACCACGGACTGCGGTTGAGCCACAGAAGAATCGCGGCCAGGACAGCCACGACTGTCAGCGATGACCAGAACCGCTGCGACCGCCATGGAGAACTCTGAGCGACCAGATCTTGGAGCCATTCATAGGGATTGAAACCTGACATGAGCGTCTCTCGGTTGGGGCGCTGGTCAGCGCCGGGGTGGTCGGTGTCCGCACGCCGCAGACTCGGCCCCGGGCGTCTACTTGCAGGGCGGGGTCTCCGTGACAGTCCGTGGGATCGAACCGGTCCGATGCGGCGCATGCCAGGGCGACCGGCAAGGATCGTGAAGGGCAGCCATGCCGCTGCCCTCCACGATCCAGCGCTCACATGTGGATCACTTGCGGAGGAACTCCTTGAGCGCAGTGTTGACCTCGTCCGCGTGGGTCCACAGGAGGCCGTGGGGAGCGCCCTCGACCTCGACGTAGTCGGCCTCAGGGACGGCCTTGTGGAAACGGCGGCCCGTGACTTCGATGGGAAGGATGTTGTCCTTGGTGCCGTGCAGGATCAACGTCGGCTTGCCGGCCGCGCGAACCGCCTCGACATCGCTGCGGAAGTCCTCGATCCAGGTCGGGACGACTGCGTACGCGGCCACTGGCGCGCTGCTGATCGCGACGTTCCAGCTGCCGGTGACGGCCTCCTGGCTGATCCGAGAGCCGAGGTTCTCGTCCAGGTTGTAGAAGTCCTTGAAGAACTGGGTGTACCAGGCGTAGCGGTCGTCCTTGGCGGCCGCGGCGATGCCGTCGAACACATCCTGCGGAACGCCCTCAGGGTTGTCGTCGCGCTGCACGAGGAACGGCTCGAGGGACGCGAGGAACGCGAGCTTCGCGACGCGCTCATGCCCGAATCGGGCGACGTACCGCGCGAGTTCACCGGTGCCCATCGAGAAGCCCACGAGTACGACGTCGCTCAGCTCGAGGGTCTCGAGGACCGTGTTCAGGTCGGCGGCGAAGGTGTCGTAGTCGTAGCCGCTGCCGACCTTGGACGAGCGCCCAAAGCCGCGGCGATCGTAGGTGATCACCCGGTAGCCCGCCGCGAGCAGCTCGCGCGTCTGCTTCTCCCAGCTGTGGCCGTTCAGCGGATACCCGTGGATGAGCACCACGGGCTGTCCGGTTCCCTGATCCTCGTAGTACAGCTCGACCGGCGCGCTGTTCTCCTGCCCAACAGTGATGAAAGCCATCATCTTTCCCTTCTGTATGACCAGCACGACGCTGGCAGCTCATTGACGGTGATCATGGTTATCGATGTAGGGGGACATTCGAGGCAGGGTCAGAGCTGTTCCGGCGGTGCCATCCGGTAGACGAACTCACCGAGGCCGGACTGCGAGATCGCGAAGATCGTGCCGGCGAGGCCCTCTTGGGTGGCAGCCATGCTCAGGTCACCCAGACGGACCGCGTCGAACCCGGCATCGTGGCTGAGCCGGCTGACAACGTCGTCGGCCTGGTCGTCGCCGGACCACAGGTTGCTCGGTCGTACGCGAGCATCGGCGACCCGGCCGAAGAGCGAGGCGAAGTTGGTGCTGAACGCCTTGGCCGTAGTCCCGCCGGTCACCGACTTGACGTACTCGGCGTTGGAGGAGAACCCGGCCGGAGGCCGGGCGCCGCCGTAGAGGTTGGTGGCGTCGAGCACGATCTTGCCCTCGAGCCCGGTCACCGATGACAGTGCTGCCTCTACCGCGGCTCCTGGGACCGCGAGCAGCACGGCTTCGGACCCGCTGGCGTCACCACCGTCTCGACCCAGCCTGAGCACGCGGTGGCCGGCCCGCTCCCACAGATCGGCCAGTCCGCCGCCGATGTTGCCGCGCCCGATCACTGTGATGTTCATGCTTTCCACGTCCTGTCCTGGTGCTCGATGAGGCGAAGGGCGCCGGAGGGGCAGCGCCCGATCACTTCTCGCAGGGTCTGAGCGGTTCCCTCCGAATCGGCCTGCGTGGGGTCGATCCACGGCCGCGCCGCAGGATCGAAGACGGCGGGCATCCCGCGTACGCACTCGGCCGCGTGCTGACACACATCACCGTCGAAGGAGACGTCGACCACGGGCCCGGTGTAGGTCTTGCGCGCCATGGTCAGTCCTTCGCCGTCGACGGGGGCACACGCTTGACGAGTGCGACGTACTCGCGGTGGTTCCCGATCCAGCCCTTGATGAAGGGGCACAGCGGCATCACCTTGCGCTCGCTGGTGTCGCGGACGTCGTCGAGCGCGAACCTGGCGAGCGCGGAGCCGACGCCCTTCCCCTCCAAGGCGGGGTCGACCTCGGTGTGGGTGAACACGATCAGGTCGGTGG
Source organism: Nocardioides sp. NPDC087217 (assembly GCF_044744805.1). NCBI lineage: Bacteria > Bacillati > Actinomycetota > Actinomycetes > Propionibacteriales > Nocardioidaceae > Nocardioides > Nocardioides sp. NPDC087217. The sequence continues at coordinate 54,775 of NZ_JBIUZB010000005.1, read as the reverse complement.
CGAGGATGTACTCCGCGAACCCCACCACGGTTCCGTCCACACGCGCTTCGTAGCGCAGACGCTCTGGGGCATGTGCGACCTCGATATCGATGTCTGTCATCTCTCGTCCTTGCTAGCGGTCCGCCGTATTTGTTTGTGCGCACAAGTATCCTAACCCGCGCAGGCAAGTTGCTCCTTCGACCGTAAGGACCACATACCATGCAGTTCGGGATCTTCAGCGTCGGGGACGTCACCCAGGACCCGACCACCGGCTACACCCAGAGCGAGGCGGAGCGCATCCGCAACATCGTCCGCATCGCGCAGCGGGCCGACGAGGTGGGTCTGGACGTCTTCGCCATCGGGGAGCACCACAACCCGCCGTTCATCCCGTCGTCGCCCACGACCCTGCTGGGTCACATCGCGGCGCTGACGAAGCGCATCATCCTCAGCACCTCGGTGACGCTGATGACGACCAACGACCCGGTCAAGGTCGCCGAGGACTACGCGATGCTCCAGCACGTTGCCGATGGCCGGCTCGACGTGATGCTCGGGAGGGGCAACACGGTCCCGGTCTACCCCTGGTTCGGGAAGGACATCCGCCAGGGCGTCGCCCTGGCGCTGGAGAACTACAACCTCCTCCACCGGCTGTGGCGCGAGGACGTCGTGGATTGGGAGGGCAAGTTCCGGACGCCGTTGCAAGGGTTCACCGCGACGCCGCGACCTCTCGACGATGTCCCGCCGTTCGTCTGGCACGGCTCGATCCGAACTCCCGAGATCGCCGAGCAGGCGGCGTACTACGGCAACGGGTTCTTCGCCAATCACATCCTGGCCCCCAATCTCGCCTTCAAGCCGCTCGTCGACCTCTACCGCAAGCGGTTCGAGCACTACGGCCACGGCACCGCTGAGCAGGCGATCGTCGGACTCGGTGGGCAGGCGTTCATCGCTCGCCGGTCGCAGGATGCGGTCGAAAGGTTCCGCCCGTACTTCGAGGCGTTTCCGGTCTTCCGTGGGTCGAGCCTCGAGGACTGGATGACGGGTACGCCGCTGACGGTCGGCAGTCCGCAGGAGGTCATCGACAAGACCCTGACGTTCCAGGAAGGCTTCGGCGACTATCAGCGCCAGCTCTTCGCGGTCGACGGCCTCGGCCTCCCCGTCGAGGTCGCACTGGAGCAGGTCGAGATCCTCGGAACCGAGGTCGTCCCAGTTCTGCGCAAGGAGATGGAGTCACGCCGCGCACCCGGCGTTCCCGAGGCACCAACCCACGCCTCGTTGGTCACAGCCAAGTACGGCGACGCCGACCCGCGCCAGCCGCGGCCGAACCCGAATCGTGGCGACAACCTGTCCGGCCCCTCCCCCTACCACGACAGCGACCCGAACGTCGCGGCCCAGTTCCCGGCGGCGCTCTGATGAGCGATGTGACCATCGCGGTCCTCAACGCCGGCGTCAGCGACCCATCCTCGACCCGACTCCTCGCTGACCGAGCGGCCCAACGTACCGCCGACGCCCTGGGTGACTCCGACCTGAGCGCGACGTTCCGCTCGATCGATCTGTCGACGATCGCGGTCGACGTCGCCCAGGCGCTGGTCTCAGGCATGCCGACCCGACGGATCTCCGCCGCCATCGACGACCTTGCAGAGTCCGATGCGATCATCGCTAGCACCCCGGTCTACAAGGCCGGAATCAGCGGGCTGTTCAAGTCCTTCGCAGACCTTCTCGACAACGACCTGCTCATCGCCAAGCCCGTCATCCTTGCTGCCACCGGAGGCACGAGCCGGCACGCCATGGTCGTCGACGAGCAGCTCCGGCCACTGTTCGCGTTCCTGCGTGCGATCCCAATGCCGACATCCCTGTACGCCGCCCCCGAGGACTGGAGCTCACCAGATCTGGGCGACCGGATCACTCGAGCCGGCGGCGAGCTGGCCATCTTCCTGCGCAACGGAACCGGCGCCCAGATCGCCGAACAGAACTGGCGCCACCATCGGCACCAGTTCGGCGGCAACGCCACGGGCGCACCACAATCGATCAGCGACGTCGACTTCTCAACCGACCTCATGCGTCTCGCGACTGGTGGCGAAACGGAGCAAGGAACGTGAAGGTACTCATCCTAGGCATCAGCGGCGCGATCGGCACTCTGTTGGCCGACAAGCTGTCCGCCCGCGGTATCGAGGTCTGCGGGCTGGTCAGAACCCCAGCCCAGCAGGCCGACCTCGCTGCCCGAGGCGTCGAGACCACACTGGGCGAGTTGAGCACGATGTCAGCCCCGGAGCTGGCAGAGGCAATGACCGGATCCGATGCGATCGTCTACACCGCCGGCTCCAACGGCGGCGCCCGCGACGTCACCAAGGCCATCGACGGCGACGGAGTTGTCAAGGCCCTGGAGGCGGCACGCCTGGCGAAGGTCAACCGGTTCCTACTGGTCTCGGTGCTTCCCGAGTCGTGGCGCGAGCGGGACAACCCAGAGGAGGTCGAGTACTACTTCGCCGTCAAGAAGCAGGCCGACATCGCCGTCACCCGCAGCGACCTGGACTGGGTGATCCTCCGACCGTCGCTGCTGCTTGATGAGCCTGCCGTCGGCACGATCTCACTCGGCCCGGCGGAGGCCCATGGCGAGATCGCCCGTGCCGACGTTGCTGAGACCCTCGCCGAACTGCTCCACGAGCCGCGCATCCGACGACAGATCCTCGAGCTCAACGCCGGCATGACCCTGATCCGCGAGGCCGTCCGGGCCAACGTGGACAAGGACTGAGCACACGGCGGCCCCAACGAGCAGCGACCCGAAGGCTCAGGCCCGGCAACGGCCGATGGTCAGCGACCTCGGCGGCGAACCGGCGGTCCGACCTCGGCCTGAGCGATCGCCTCGAGTGCATCAGCGAACGCGGCCAGATCGACGTTCTGGAGATGATCCATCACGTGACGACGAACGCTCTCGAGGTGCACCGGCCAAGCCTTCTTCAGACACTTCAACCCAGCTGGGGTCAAGCACGCCAGCTGGCCGCGACCGTCCGCCGTTGAACGGACCCGCTCGACCAAGCCCGTCCGCTCCAACCGCTCGACGACGCGGGTCAGCCCGCTGACCGAGATCGAGACATAGTTGGCGAGCTCGCTCATGCGCAACGAGCGCTCGGGTGCCTCGGACAGGTTCATCAGCACGGTGTACTCCGTGAGACTCAGGCCCTCCGACTGCATGAGATCGGAGTCGAGCACCCGCGGAATCACCACGACTGCCCGCCCCAGCGCACGCCAGGCAGTCTCCTCCTCGGGCGACAGTGGGGGTACCTCCCCAGCTGCTGTACGCCGACCATCCATACCAACGAGGCTAGCGGGTAGTTGCTTGACGTAATAACGATCCGGGCGGCTGAAGCCACCTAGGGCTCAGGCGACATGGCGGCTCCGGAAGGAGGTCGGCGAGGTCCCGTGGAGACGCTTGAAGGCCGCACTGAGGGCGAACGGGTTGGCGTACCCGACGCGGGCGGCGATCGCCGACAGGGTCAGATCCGTGCCGATCAGCAGGTCGGCGGCCAAGGCGAGGCGCCACCGGGTCAGGTACGCCAACGGCGGCTCGCCGACGTGCTCGGTGAAGCGTCGTGCCAGAGCGGCTCGCGAGAGGCCGACCTGCTCACCGAGGCCGGCGACGGTCCAGGGCAGCTGCGGGTGCTGTTCCATCGCTCGCAGCACCGCGGCCACCGCGTTATCAGCCGGGAGGGCCGGGGAGGCCGAGAGCACCTCACGCACAGCTTTGACCACGAGTACGTCCAGCAGTCGGTCGAGCAGGGCCGCCTGGCCGGCCTCCTCACGCACCAGCTCTGCGGACAGGAGGTCGAGAACGGCAGTGTCGAAACCGCGCAGCACCACGCTGGTCGGCAGCCGGGACAGCAGCAGCGAGCCCACCGACGTCTCGCGCTCATAGGTCCCGATGAGCATCACGGTCGCCTCCGGCGAGCGACTGTTCCCCCAGGTGCGTACGCCCAGTGCCAGCTCCTCGGCCAGCAGGGCCCCGCTCGGGTCGACACAGACCTGACCGGGCAGGATCCGGATGTCGGCGGGGCGATCGGCCGAGTCGGCGATGACATAGGTCGCGGGCCCGCGGCACACGATCACGTCACCCGCTGCCACGTCCTGCGGTCCCTCGCAGTCGGTGAAGACCGCCTCGCCGCGTGCGATCGCAATGACCGTGAGCGGCACCTCGTCCTCGGCGGTGATCGACCACTCGCCGGCGAACACCGCCTTCAGCAGGAAGGCGGCCTGGGCGCGCGGACCGTCCATGAGCAGATCCAGTGACGACATGGTGAGACGATAGCGCATGCTTCCTGGAGCCAGACGTATTCTATCGTCGCTCTCGGCAAGCCAGATTAGAGGCATGACAACTCTCATCACCGGCGCCACCGGCAAGACCGGCCAGCGCGTCGCCCGCCGCCTCCACACCCTCGACCACGACGTACGTGCCGTCACCCGCCACTCGGCACCCCGGTTCGACTGGCACGACCAGACCACCTGGTCCGAGGCCGTCGACGGCTGCGCGTCGGCCTACCTGACGTTCCAGCCCGATCTCGGCCTGCCGGGTGCCGACGAGATCATCGGCGCGTTCGCCGCCCAGGCGGTCGCCGCCGGCTGCAGCCGGCTCGTACTGCTCTCCGGCCGCGGCGAGGAGGGTGCCCAGCGAGCCGAGCAGGCCATGATGGCCTCGGGCGCCGAGTGGACGATCCTGCGTTCGGCCTTCTTCATGCAGAACTTCACCGAAGGTGCGTTCGCGGACGAGCTCGCGGCCGGTTCGCTCACCATGGTCGAGCACAACGTCGCCGAGCCGTTCGTCGACGCCGACGACATCGCCGACGTCGCCGTCGCAGCCCTCCTCGACAAGGGCTACGTCGGCCGCGTCCTGGAGCTCACCGGGCCTCAGCTGCTCACCTTCGAGGAGGCCGCGCAAGCCATCGGCGGACCAGCCGTCGCCTACCAGCCCGTGCCCACCGAGGACTACATCGCGGTCCTGACCGCGGCCGGGTTGCCGGCCGCAGACGCGGCCGGACTGGCGTACCTCTTCGAGGAGGTTCTCGACGGACGCAACGCGTACGTGACCAGCGACGTCGAGTTGGTCCTGGGCCGCGCGGCCCGAAGCATCGATGATCTCGACCGGGGTGAGCAGTCATGAGCGAGGTCGTACTCACCGGCGCGAGGCTGCTCAACGGCGTCACCGCCGGCATCTACATCGCCTTCCTGGTCGCCTTCATGCCGGCGCTGCACGGCCAGCCGGACGAGGTCTACACACGGGTCATGAACCGACTCAACGTGGTCATCGTCAACCCTGTGTTCCTGGCCTTCTTCCTGGGCGCCCCGCTTCTTACCCTGGTCCTCCTCGGCTGGCACCGGACCCCGCTTTCCATCAGCGCCGCCGTCCTGGCCGTCGCCGCCGTCGTCATCACCTTCGCGGCGAACCTGCCGCTGAACGACGCCCTGGCCAACGGCGGCGCCGTGTCCTCGTTCGAGAAGCCGTGGCTGGTCTTCCACACCCTCCGAACCCTCACCGCGACAGGTGCCTTCGTCCTGCTCAGCCTGCCCGGGACGGTCACCCGGTAGAGGCCCGCGGCCTCACAGCATGCCGGTGAGAACGCCGCCGTCGGCGCGGAGGGCGGCGCCGTTGGTGGCGGACGAAGGCGGGCTCGCCAGGTAGACGGCAAGGTTCGCGATCTCGTCCGGCTCGATGAAGCGCTGCAGCAGCGACGTCGTGTTGCCCGAGGCGACGGCGCTCTTCAGTTGCTCGGCCGGCACCCCCTGGCCCTGGGCGATGCTCTCGATGGCCGCCGCTACGCCGTCGGAGTACGTCGGCCCGCCGAGGATCGTGTTGACCGTGACACTCGTGCCGCGAGTGAGCTTGGCCAGGCCGTTGCCCAGGGCCAGGGCCCCGGCCTTGGTCACTCCGTAGTGCGTCATGTCGGCAGGGACATTCACCCCCGACTCGCTGCTGACGAAGATGATCCTTCCCCAACCCGCGGCCAGCATCGCGGGCAGCGCATGCCGCGACAGGCGGACCGCGCTCATGAGGTTGACCTCGAGGTAGCGCTGCCAGTCGTCGTCGGAGATGTCCTCGAACGCCTTGACCTCGAAGATGCCGACGTTGTTCACCAGGACGTCGACCTCGCCGAGCCTGCCCATCAGCTCGCGCACCTGACCAGGACGCGCGAAGTCGGCGGCGATCCCCGACACGTCAGCGGTCGGGACCAAGGCACGGAGCCGCCCGACGGCATCGTCCACCCGATCGACGGTGCGTCCGTTCAGGACCACGGCCGCACCCTCCGCGGCGAGCGCCCGCGCGACGGCGAAGCCGATGCCCTGCGTCGACCCGCTCACGAAGGCCCTCTTGCCGTTCAGAGCCATGTCCATCTCGTCTCCTTCATCGGCCGACTCCGACCATTTGACTTGCTCAGGAAAGTCAACTGTAAGCAGATTGACTTGCTCGAGCAAGTCAGTCGAGCAACTTCGCCCCCTCTGAATGCCGTACGCTGCCGCCATGCCCGATCACAGTCCCGCCGACTCGACCGCCCCGCTCACCGGCGAGGACCTGGAGGCATGGGCCGCTCTGGCGACCGTGCTCGAGTGGCTGCCTCCGGCCCTGGACAGCCAGCTCCAGCGCGACGCGGAGCTGACCCACTTCGAGTACGGCGTCCTGTACGCCCTCGCGGAGTCGCCCGACCGCACCCTCCGCATGAGCGTGCTGGCCGGGTACGCCAACAGCACACTGTCGCGGCTCTCGCGAGCCGCCACGCGCTTGGAGTCGCGAGGGTGGCTGCGCCGCACCCCCGACCCGGCCGACGGGCGCTTCACCCTGGCCATCCTCACCGAGTCCGGCGCGGAGAAGGTCCGCCAGGCCTCACCCGGCCACGTACAGGTCGTCCGCAGGCTCGTGCTCGACCGACTGACGACGGCGCAGACGCGACAGCTGCGCGAGATCGGCCGTCGGATCATGCAGGGCATCCGCGAGGAGGAGGGGTGGGTGCCCGCGACCGACGTCAGCCCATGACGCGCCGCGTCAGGCGGGGCGGTCGAACTCCACGAGCATGATGCGACTGCCGAGCCAGTCCTCGAGCCTGGTCGGTGCAATGGTGCCTGGATCGTGGGTTGGTTGAGCGCTAGCAACGGCCCGGATCTAGGAGCTCGTCGCGGACATGAAGAAGGCCCCTCGCCGGGCTTCTCGCCTGGCCAGGGGCCTATCTCTCCCTTACACGTTCTGCGCGCCTGTAGGGATTCGAACCCCAAACCTTCTGATCCGTAGGGACCCGGACCGTGCCGTTTCCGCGCTGTTGAGCGGGATGACTGGCCCGAAACACCCGAGAAATCGGGTCTCGGCCGACGTTTTCGAGTGCTTTGGCGGGGAGTCAGGCGGGGAGACTCCAAACGCTCCGTGGCGGCTCCTGGTGGTCCTGATCGTTCTAGCTCTCAAGCACGCTGGGGCTGCAGGTGGCAGGGGTAAGCGCTGGGTCCTCCCGAGAGTGGCCCCATATGCGGGGGCCTGGGGGCTTGCCCCCACGCTGCCCAACATCATCGAGCCGGAAAGCGTCGCGGGGAGTGTCCCCACCGGCAGCAGCGCCCACCTCCCCCTCGTCATCAGCCGACTCCGTAGAGCCGTGATCACCTGCCCGTCGCCAGCATCTGTGGTCGGGCTCGGGGCTGTGCGTCGTGAGAACTTTTGCCGGTGTCGGTTTAGGACTGCTGGGTTCGGGGTAAGAGCGATGTATGAGGAAACCCGTGGTGGAGTATCCGGCCGAGCTGTTGGACGATCCGTCGCTGCCGTTGCCGGAGCGGGTCGAACGGAGGATGGCTCGGGACGATCTCGATTGGGAGGCGTGGCAGGAGGCGTACGGGAACGTCAGGGCTTTGCCGTTCGGCGAGGTGCCGTTTCCGGTTGAGGAGGACGAGCCGGGTTGGTCGACGCCTGGAGAGTGAGCGCTTGGTCTGCGGACTGAGCGCTCTTCTCGTTTTGGCCCGGTGCCGTCGGGACGGGGGTGCGCGGGAGGGACCGGCCGCCAGGCCGCATGCCCGGGAGCGCGGGGGTCCCTGGCCCGCCGGCGGCGGGCCTGCGCGCGGAGCGCGCCTTGAGTCAGTAGAGAAAGTTCTCACGCCGCCGACCTGATACCCGATATGCGGGAGGGGTGACATGTGACGTCGGCGCGTGCGGGGCAGGCGGCACTACGTTCGCGGGCATGGATCGTTCGTTCGACAACGCGGCCAGCCGCCTCCGGTACTGGATCGATCTGTTCATGGAGAAACCTGGAGGCGATCTCCTCGTCAACGCAGCGGCCGACATCCTCGAGGTCGATGCCGACTTTGTTTCGGGCCGAGCGGAGGTCATGCGCTTGGGCGCAGCGCTAGCTGATATGTGCGCAGAGGTCCGTCGCGAGGTCGAAAAGCTCCCGCCCGACTCGCATCCAGACTTGCTACTCGCCGACTTTGGCCAAGTCGAGGCGGCTGTAGATGTCTTCACAGTGTCACGTCACCAAAGTGTTTCGGGCTTGACCGCCCAGATCGACGCTGCCGGTCATCGAGGTTTGGAGATGATCGATCGTCATCTGCATACCAAGCGTGCGCAGACGTGGATCGCGGATAGCGTTCGACTGGAGTTGATCGACCTGGTCGAGGAGCTGATGGATCAGGTCTATCGGACGGACGTGCTAGACGAAGAGGTGAAGGCCTTCGTCCTGATTCGACTCGAAGCGGTCGAGAAGGCGCTCCGTGATGCTCTACTCACCGGCACGCCCGGGATCGAGCACGCTACTGAGGCGCTTATCGGATCGATGCACCGAAGACGAGACGTGTGGAATCAGATTAAGGACACACCGTTCGGCGATCGGATCCGGAAGGTGAGTCTGGCGTTGTGCTTTGCACTCGGGGCCGCGAACGGCGTGCCCGCGCTCATGCCGGGCGACGACGGGCAGCAGCCGGAGGACTCACAAGTTGAGATCCAGAAGGATCCGCTCATCGACATCGGCAATATCAAGATCGAGGTTGGCCGCTCGGGCGATGTGGTCAATGTCAACCAAGGCGACGATGATGTGGTCGATGGTGAGATCGTCGAGGAGGTAGACCACGCGGACAACGAAGGTGAGGACGGTGCTACCGATAGCGATCGTTCCACACGTTGATGTCGCTCTTCGCGGGTCGCATCTCTTCGGTACTAAGCCAGTCCCACCGGATCTCGGGCCTCTCGTACGTGGTGTCAACCCAGATCACCCAAGCACGCCACCGGCCCTTGTGCAGTTCCCACTTGAGTACGAGACCGGGCATCGGCGGCGGGTAGTTCCGGCGGCGGCGGTGCACCCAGACATGCAGCCAATGCCTGGGATCAGGCCAGGCGTCGTTCTTTGGAGGGTTGGCCGACACACCTAAGAATATCGAGCACATGTTCGATTGGGGTAGGTGGGTCCTGGATGCCGGATGCGCTGGTCATCCGTAGCTCGCTGGTGTGCTAGAACGGACGTCGTGGAACTGATTCGGAAGGGCAAGGTTCGCGAGGTCTACGCGGACGGAGACGATGTAATCCTGGTCGCGTCGGACCGTGTCTCTGTGTACGACGTCGTGCTGCCGACGCCGATCCCCGACAAGGGAGCGATTCTCACTCAGCTCTCGCTGTGGTGGTTCCGGCAGTTCGCGGACCTGGTGCCGAATCACGTCATCAGTGAGGATGTCCCGGCCGAGTGGGCGGGGCGTGCGATCCGGTGTCGTCGCCTGGACATCCTGCCGGTCGAGTGCATCGCTCGGGGATACCTCGCTGGCCTAGGCCTGGAGAGCTACAAGGAGTCCGGCAGCATCTCAGGCGTCGAACTTCCACCTGGCCTGGTCGAGGCCGACAAGCTGCCGTCACCCGTGTTCACGCCGTCGACCAAGGCCGAGCAGGGCGAGCACGACGAGTTCATGACGGTCAGAGCAGTCCGCGACCTGGTGGGCGCCGAAACTGCGCAGCAGCTCGAAGACCTGACGCTCAAGATCTATGGGCGCGGCGCGGAGATCGCTCGCGAGCGCGGCGTGATCATTGCCGACACCAAGTTCGAGTTCGGCCGCGACGCTACCGGAGTCCTGACCCTTGGCGATGAGGTGCTCACGCCGGACTCGTCGCGGTTCTGGAAGGTCTCCGAGTACAACCCCGGGCGCTCGCAGTGGTCTTACGACAAGCAATTCGTTCGTGACTGGTCCTCATCGCTCACAGACTGGGACCGCACAGATCCCGGTCCCGAGGTTCCCGCCGATGTCGTGGCCGAAACGCACGCCCGGTACGTCGAGATCTACGAGCAAATCACCGGCGAGAAGTGGAGTTCCTGATGTCCGAGCCAACCAACGAGACCCACGAGGTGTTTGATCCTCGTGAAATGCAGGCCGTCCACCGACGGATCCTCGCCGCGAAGGATCGTGGTGAAGAACCAACGCCCGAGGACGCCGCCTACGCGGCTCGCGTCAACGCTTCGCCGTACTCGAAGTTCGACCGCGCATGGCGCTCTGACGACGACTGATAAGGATTCCAGCATCGCTCGGGAGCTGGAGTAAGGTGAACTAGTACACCTTGCGAGATTGAGAGAACCCGTCGTGACCGTTGAGCGCTCCGAGCCGCCGTACCTGCAGATTGCCCGACAGATCCGTGAACAGATCGAGTCCGGGCAACTCGCAGTTGGCGAGCCGATCCCGTCCGCCCGTCAGATTGCGGTGAACTGGGGCGTAGCGCTGGCGACGGCGACCAAGGTGCAGGCACACCTCCGCACTGAAGGCCTGATTGAGTCGGTTCCTGGCGTGGGGTCGATCGTGACCGCGAGGAAGGAAGCCGGTGGCGGACGTTCCTACCTGAAGGCGACGAGCGCGACCGGGCTCATTTACGCAGGCACGAAGGAGGCTCGCATCCTTTCGGCGGACCTGGTCAAGGCGTCACCTGATATCGCCGCGGCGCTAGGGCTCGATCCGGGCGCTTCGGTCATCCGACGAGAGCGGGTGACACTCGCCGAAGGAGAGCCGCGCGCGATGTCGGTCAGTTGGTTGTCGGGAGACGCTGCAGAACGAGCCCCGAAGCTCTTGGAGACTGAGCGGATCCCTCGGGGAACGTTTGCATACCTCGCAGACACGCTCGGCGTCGCAGTGACGGCAGGGCGGGAGCAGATCAGCGCGACAGCGGCCGATGAGGCGCAGGCAAAGGGCCTGAACATCTCCCCCGGCGCGCCGGTACTTCTTACGCGTACTTGGTACATCACAGATGCCGGCATGGTCATCGAGTACGAGGAGGGCGTTAGCCCCGAGGGGCAATGGGTCGCCAACGAGTTCACCCTCTGACCTGCTGATTTAGCCTCCCGACGAAGAAAGTTGCCCGCTTTGCTTGCGTAGGTGTCCTAGCACACGTACAGTCGTGTCCTAGTACACCGAACAGCGGTGTTCTTACCTAAGGACTAGAGCAATGGCTATGCCGCGACGTATGAGCGTGAAGTTTGAGGGACCGTTCCCGAACGGGGCTTACGTGGTGGGTGAGGTGACCCCGGTGCTGGACTTCAACGCGGGCAAGCGGCCGGACGGGTCGATGCCGCAGAAGATCGATGAGGAGTCCGGGCTGCCGGTCTGGACCGTGCCCGTGCTGGATGCGGACCCGGATGCCCGGAAGAACGAGAAGACGGTCAACGTCAAGATCCTGGCGAAGCACCAGCCGGTGCCCCCGGCCAACGAGACGGGTCTGCCGTTCGTGCCGGTCGAGTTCGTCGGCCTGACCGCGGCTCCGTGGATCGACACCAACGGTCCGCGTCCGCGTCTGCAGTGGTCGCTGATGGCCACCGAGATGATCGCCCCGAGTGCGGCGGCCCCGGCCGGTGCCTCGAAGACTGGCACCAGCTCGACCTCCTCGAAGGCTGCCTGATGCGGGCGCACGAGCTGACTTGGGCGCTGGGCCTGCTGGAGTCCGTGACCGATGTTGAGGTCCTCTCGATCCGGGTGGACAACTTCTACCTGAGCGGACCGTGGGTCGAGGGCATCGAGATCGACGTTCACGCCGCCTCCATGGCCGATGCGGGGCGTCTGGTCGAGGAGCTGCGGCTGCGGGAGGACCACGATGCCACCCGCCTGCACACCTACGACGACGGCACGGTCAAGGAGTTCCGATATTGGCGTGGCTGGTCGGCCGATGCCTCCCAGACCGCTCCGGCCAGCGTCAGCGTGACGGCTGCCGAGATCGTCCAGGCCGAGACTCCCGAGCCGGTGGCGGCGTGAGCCTCTACCTGGTGTGGATCGGTGACGGGTCCGACCCGGCGCACCTGGCCGGACTCAACGCCGACTTCACGCTGTGCGGCCAGCCCAACGCGGGCAGCCGCTGGTCGTGGGACTACCCCGACCTGTCCACCCCGGTGTGCTCGATATGTCGCGGCAAGGCGGCAGGACTGTGACCACGGGCATCGAGCACACCCCACCTTCGCCCGCTGGCCGTCGCGTTTGGGAAGGCGTGACGGCCAGCGGGTCCCAACTCCAACAGCACTGAGAGCACTGACAGCACGGAAGGGAATGCGTGATGAGCATCAACAGCAAGGACCTGGACCTGTGGGCGCGCGCGCTCGGGGCCTCCAACGACGCCGAGGCGATGGCGGCGCTGAAGAAAATGAGCGCCAGCATGCTCGTGATCGGGGCCGAGTTCGCCAAGATGCGCCAGCAACTCTCCGGTGGAGGTGTGCCCGAGCACGACCCGGTGATGGAGGAGATCTTCAAGGCCGCGTCCACCACGATGGACGCCTCCATTGCGCTGGCTCGGGTACGAGCGGCGTTCGCCCGTCACGAGCGGGGGGCCGCCTGATGGTCACCAGCCGACGCAAGGACCTCGATGCCTGGGCACAGATCCTGGGCGTGACCAACGACGCCGACGCGATGCGGGTCCTCTCGGGCCAGTACGGCCGACTCCTGGTCATCGCGGGCGAGCTGAACGCCTTCCAGAACCGCTACACCCGCTCGGGTGCTGTGGGCGGGGACGACATCCTCCTCGCCCTCAACGACGCTGCCCGCGAGATCCTCGACGCCGCTGACGGTCTGCGGCTCCTGCGCCGCTCCTTCGAGCGCCACGAGCGAGGTGTCGCCTGATGTGGGGCATCTACGGCGGCGGCGCTGGCCTCCGCACCGACCTGGACGCCTGGGCCGATGCCCTCGGCGTACGCGGCGATGACGCTGCCTTGGGTGCGCTGCGTCGGGTCTCCTCAGATCTCAACGAGGTGACCATGCGCCTGGACCTGGTCTACGCCTCCATCGGCGGCGGCTCCTCGATCTACAGCCTGACCATCGCCGAGAACGTCCGCTCCTCACGGTCTGCGGCCTCGGCTGCGCTGACTGAGGTCGGCCTCGTTGTCGCGGCCTTCAAGCGCCACGAGAGGGGTGCGTAATGAGGAACATGGGCAAGAGCCTCGGGCTCAAACTGCTCGTGGCCATCGTCTGGGTGACCTGGTCGATCCTGCGTCGCCCCGGCCTGGTCCTGCCGCTCGCGATGCTCGGCGGCTTCACCTGGGCGCTGGTCGAGCTGGGCAAGCGTGAGGGCTGGGGCTTCGTCGCCCTCGTCATCGTCGGGTGCCTAATCTCGCTTGGGGCACCGCTGGCGGCCTGGTGGCGCTTCGCGTCGGCCTCGTTCGCCCGGTTCGTTGCTCCGGTCGGTCGACGTGCTGGCCGAGTCGCACGCAACTGGCTCTCGCGCTGGTTCTGGTACGGGCTGATGTGGGGCTTCTGGATGACCCGTTGCGGTCTGACGATCAAGGACCGCTCCGGCCACACTCTGGCGCCGCGGCTGATCAAGGTCGCCTCCACCCCGGCCATGGACCGGCTCCTGGTCCGGCTACCCGCCGGCATGGCCCCTAGCGTCCTGGTCGACGCCGACGAGACCATCGCCAACGCGATGCGTGCCTCTGAGGCCCGGGTCCGCTCGCACAAGCCGGGGATGTGCTGGCTGGAGCTGGAGAAGCGCAACCCCCTCACGAAGATGATTCCGGCCATCCCGATCCCCACCGACGCGACGGCTCTCGACGTGGCACGGCTGGATGCGGTCCACCTGGGCTACACCGACCAGCTGCAGCCCTGGACGCTCAAGATCCGAGGCAACCACGTCTTCGTCGCCGGTGAGACCGGCTCCGGCAAGGGCTCGGTGATCTGGTCCCTGATCCGCGCCCTCGCGCCGTTCGTCAAGGCGGGACTGGTGCAGTTCTGGGCCATCGACCCCAAGGGCGGGATGGAGCTGGAGTTCGGCCGCGACATGTTCAAGCGCTACGAGCGCGACAACTACGAGGCCATGGCCAAGCTCTTCGAGGACGCCGTCGGGGTCATGGACGACCGCACCATCGACCTGCGCGGCGTGGCTCGCTCCTTCACGGTCTCTAAGGAGACGCCGCTGGTGATCGTCCTGGTCGATGAGCTGGCCGACGTGACCGAGCTGAACGAGGACCGCCAGATCCAAAACCGGATCGAGACCGCCATGGGACGGCTGCTGACCAAGGGCCGCGCACCGGGGTTCTCGGTGGTCGCCTGCTCCCAGATCGTCACCAAAGACGTCGTCCGCTGGCGCGACCTGTTCACGATCAAGATCGCGCTCCGCCTCCAGACCGACGACCAGGTCGACATGACCCTCGGCGACGGCGCCCACGCCGCAGGGGCCTACTGCGAAGCCATCCCCGAAGACCTGCGAGGCATCGCCTACGTCCGCCTCGAAGGCCACGCCCAACCCGTGAGGGTCCGCGCCGCCTACGTCACCGACGAGGAGATCCAAGACATGAACAAGCACTACCCCGCCGGAGGAATCACCCTGGTCCCCACCGGCCGACGCGACCAGCACACCAACGACGCCACCGACACCCGCACGATGGAGCCCGTCGGCCTCAGCAACCTCATCGGCCTGGCGGAGTCCGACATGGTCCCCGCTGTCGCCACGACGAAGAACACCCGACCCGGCGACAACCGGCCCCCTCGCGGCCCGTCCACCCCTGGTGGCGCTCCCCGTACGCGGAAGCCCCGCAAGCCCCGTACCCGCCACGCTGACGCCTCCTCCGAGGTCGTTGCCGGTGAGATCGTCAGCTCGACCACCGATGCAGAGGTGCTGTCGTGAGTGCCCTGGACTGGATGGCTGACGGTGCCTGCACCACGCGTGAGGCTCAGGCTCTGCCCTGGACCACGGACACCATCGAGGTGCCTGAGGTCATCGTCGACCTGATGAGGGCCACATGCGACAGCTGTGCTGTCCGTTCCGCCTGCAACTCGTACGCCCTCACAGAGCGGGTTTCTGGTGGCATGTGGGCCGGACTCGACCGCGCACCTGAGCCCGTCGACCTGCTCGACCTGATCGACGCCATGCCGATGGTGGTGGCGGCATGAGGACGCTCGCTGGTGATCGCGTAGTGCTCAAGGACGTCGCCGACGGCGAGCTGTGGACGGCCGCCTGTGAGGGCTGCGACTGGACCTACCCCGACAACATCAAGCACCGGGCTGCCTACAGGGGCGACGCTGCCGTAGCCGCACGCCGCCACGCCCGCGAGTGCATCGGCAACCAAGGAACCCTGTGGTGACCAGCTCGACCCTCGATGCACCCATGGTTGCTCCGGGCATCCACAGTGACGCATCCTCCTCGACCTCGGCGGGCACTAGCTCGTTTCCGGGGTACGGAGAGGATGCGCCGCTGGATCTGTCCGGCCTCACCAACGCCGGTCTCCAGGCCGTCACCGCACGTCTCCTCGACGGCTCCTTCGACGCCTTCGCCGAGACCGCTGCGGCGGTGAAGAACTGTGCTCACCCGATCCGCCTGACCGGCCGGTCTCGGACGTTCGAGCGCTCCCAGGTCTCCGAGCTGCGTGCGGCGCTCTACAAGACCTACGGCCCTCAAGTCGCTCTTGGCGAGCCGGTCGGGTCGTTCTCCTCCGATGAGGCACCCCTCGGTGTGCTCTACCGGCCCTGCGGCAACCGCCGCGCCGACGTGTGCCCATCGTGCTCGCGCACCTACGCCCGCGACACCTTCGCCATGATCGACGCGGGTCTGTCGGGTGGCAAAACGGTCTCTGCCACGGTGGCAGACAACCCGCTGCTCTTCGCCACCCTGACTGCGCCATCGTTCGGAACCCACGCGCACCGACATGACAAGGCCGGGAAGCGCTGCCGTCCCCGTGCTCGTGACAAGGGTGCCCGCTGCCCCCACGGTCGACCGACCTCGTGTCACAAGGTCCATGACGCAGACTCCGCCATCGTTGGCGCGCCATTCTGTCCCGACTGTCACGACTGGACCACCGCCATCGTGTGGCAGTGGTGGGCACCCGAGCTGTGGCGACGCACCACCATCGAGCTCAAACGCGCCCTGGCCAAGAAGCTCGACATCGCCGAGTCACGCCTCAAGGAACGCGCCTCGGTGCAGTTCGTCAAGGTCGCCGAATACCAGACCCGGGGCCTGGTCCACTTCCATGCTCTGCTTCGTCTCGATGGCAACGACGGACCTGGATCCCCGGCACCCCTGGACGGGATCGACCTCGCCCGGCTCCTTGCCGAAACCGTCGCCAAGGTCACTTTCGAAGCGCCCCCGGTCGACCACACCGGCACCACCCGCGTCCTGTCCTGGGGCGAACAGGTCGACATCCGCGTTGTCCGTGACGGCGACCGCACCGACGATCCCGATGCAGCTCTGACACCCGGGCAGGTGGCCGGATACCTGGCCAAGTACGCCAGCAAGGACGTGGCCGGCATCCGTCTCGAGGACACCACCCGCCCGCACCTGGCGCGGCTGACCTCCACGTGTCACGACATCTTCGAGACCGCTGATGCGCTCTACGGCGGTCAGGACAACCCCTATGAGCTGATCAAGAAGTGGGCGCACATGCTCGGGTTCCGTGGCCACTTCTCGACCAAGTCGCGGCGCTACTCGATCACGCTGGGTCGCCTGCGTCGTGCCCGTGCCCGGTATCAGCAGATGGTGACCGACGCACGCCGCAACGGGGAGTCCCTGGAGCAGATCTCCACCGCTGAACTGGAAGCCCGGCTCCTAGCCGAAGACGCCGAGGAAACCACCCTCGTCATCGGCCAGTGGACCTACCAAGGCACCGGCTGGGACAACCCCGGTGACGAAGCACTCGCCCTCGCTGCTGCGGCTCGCGCTCGTGAGTACGACCAGTGGAAGGCCAAGACCAAGAACAACCGATGAGAGGACGTAGTGATGACCACCCAAGTTGAGAACGCACGGATCATGACTCAGGCCGAGGTCGCTGCCGTGCTGCGCATCCCGGAGAGCACCCTCCAGGATCTGGCCCGTCGGGGGCACAAGTCGATCCCAACGGCCTGGAAGGTCGGCCGTGCCTGGCGTTGGCTCGCTGAGGACGTTGACGCCTTCGTTCAGTCGCGCGGACAGAGGAGTGCCGCATGAGCGTCAAGAAGCGCGTCTACTCCGAGACGACACCGGAGGGGAAGACCAGGACCCGCACCGTATGGCGTGCTCGGGTGTGGACTTACCCGCCTCACGGTCCCCGTCGAGAGGTCGAGGAGGAGTTCACCACCAAGACGAAGGCTGAGGAGTGGGAGCGGAAGCAGCGTCAGAGTTCACGCGGCCGGAGCCTGGACCTGGAGCGCACGACCCTCGCGGACGCTGGCCTGTGGGAGCGGGCCGAGCCCATCCTTCGGCGCCGTCTGGCTCCCAAGACATTCGACTACTACCGCCACGGCTGGAATCTCCGCGTGCTGCCGACCTTCGGTCAGATGAAGGTGGGTCGCATCTCGGTGGGTGACGTCGAGCGCGCACAGGCACAGTGGGCCAAGGAGTCGAGCGTCCACACTGCCCGCCAGGCTCGCTATGCGCTCTCGGCGGCTCTTCGCGTCGCTGTCAAGGATGGGCTGCTTCCGGCCAATCCGGCTCGCACTGCTGAGTCCTCGAAGTCGGAGAAGCGACGGAGGCACGAGCGCAAGGTTGGCCAGACGCTCACGCCCGCGCAGCTCGACGACCTGGTGGACGCTGTCCTTGTCGACGCTGGTGAAACGTACGCTCGGATGGTCGACCTGATGGGATCGGCCGGGCTTCGGTACGGGGAAGCGGCCGCGCTCCAAGTGGCTGATATCGACTTCGGCCGACGGGTGATCGAGATTCGGCGAAGCGTCACCGAGGTCACGAAGGACGACAGCGAGGACCTGCCGCCTGAGTACTGGCGGGAGGGGAATCTCGTGTGGGGTCCTCCCAAGGGCGGCAAGGCTCGGGTGGTCCCTCTCCCAGAGCACCTAGAGGAACCTCTCCGGGCTCTCGTCGCGGGTGAACGGCGAACGGCCCAGGTCTTCCGGTCCGAGCGCACGAACTACGTGATCCGCAATAACGTGCTCAAGCGCCGCACCGACTGGGCCAAACTCGTGGCTGGTCTCGGGTTCGCCGGGTTCCGCGTCCACGATCTGCGAGCAACGGCCGCGACGAACTACCTGAGCGCGGGTGTGCCTGCCCACGTCGTACGCGACATCATGGGTCACACCGACCTTCGGGTGACGAACGGTTACGCACGTCCCCACGATGACGCGCTGACCCTCGCTGCCGCTGCCCTTCGCACCTACTCCGGGCGGCGCTCATGATCGTGGCTGGCGGGGAGAGCGGCGGGGAGCGTCCGATGATCACTCAAATGAAGAAAGCCCCTCACCGGGCGTTCTGCCTAGTCAGGGGCCTTTCCATGTGCTGCGCGCCTGTAGGGATTCGAACCCCAAACCTTCTGATCCGTAGTCAGATGCTCTATCCGTTGAGCTACAGGCGCAGTGTTACCGAAGCAACGTGTAGAAGATTAGCGGATGATGGTCCGTGACCAGAAATCGCCACGTGTGAGAAGATCTGGCGCTAGCCACAGCATCGGGGAGGTGGAGCGTGAGCAAGCGTCAACCCACGCCGTCCGGCGAGGAGAAGAACGTGAATGGCGACGGACAAGCACCCAAGACGCGGGCACTGCTCGAGGCCAAGGGCATCGAGCTCTTCGAGCTCATCGCAAGCAAGGGCGGCCTCCCTGCGGATGACCCCCGAATCAGCACCGGCGGGGAGTACGCCGAGGCGCTCGCCGCGCTCATCGAACTTGGCCTCATTCGACAGCCCACTGAGGACCCGGAGATGTGGGTCACGGTCGATCCCGCGACCGTCCAAGCGCAAGTCGTGACACCGATGACTCAGGAAGGCATCCGACTGCTTCAGGAGTCCGCGGAGTGGGCGAACGACTTCACCGCGTTGCGCAACGCGTGGCGCCGGTCGGCGCCGGCTGATGAGCGCGGGCCGTTCACGTATATCCACGGCGCAGCCATTCAGACCTTCGTCGACTCACTCGTAGCCGAGTGCGAGTTCGAGACACTCACGGCACACCCACAGGACCGCCGAGACCCCAGCGTGCTCGCCGAGACCGTCCGCAAGGACACGCAACTACTTCAACGGGGGGTGCAGATGCGGACGCTGTACCAGCACGCCGCGCGACGCAACAGCGCCACCCGCGAGTATGTGTCCGCCATCGCAGAGGCGGGCGGCGAGGTCCGGACGCTTGACGAGTTCTTCAATCGAATCATGATCTTCGACCGTCGCATCGCGATCATTCCGGGCCCAGAAGGCGTTGCCAGCGCGGTCGCCGTACGCGAGCCCGCTGTGGTGGCTTATCTCGTCGACGTATACGAGCGAGCTTGGGAACGCGCGCGCCCCTTCTCGGCGGCAGACTCGTCCACATTGAAGGACATCGCGGGGGAGCAACGGGCAATGACTCTGCGCATGCTCATCGAGGGACACTCTGATCCGGCAGCATCGAAGCGGCTGGGAGTCAGCCCCCGGACGTACGCCGGCTACGTGTCGGACCTCAAGGAAGAGTACGACGCGGACACGCGGTTCCAACTCGGCTACGAGATCGGGCGCAGCGAGACTAGCGAGGTTGACGGAAGCACGCCGCCGCCAGAAAACCACAACTGGTGATCGGCGAAGCCACCGATCACCAGCGCAGTCGGACTATTCTCAGGTCGGCCAGCTGGTGTCACTCTTGACAGCAACGACATGCGTCCAACTGGTGTCGCTCTTCTCGATGATCGGAGGCCAGCTGGTGTCTGCTTGGGCGGAGCTGCTGAACCCGCCGAGGCTGAGGACCACGGCAGCTCCCGAGGCCAGCGCGAGCGCAACCGTAGTGCGTACGTGCTTCATGTTCTTTCCTTCCCGGGTCTCGAGGCCGACCGGTGCCGAGAGGCCTACGGATTGATTATTGTGCACGTCACGGCGTTACGGATAGTTGACGTTCCGTCGTACGGTCTCGTGCAATGCACGAAATTGCAGGTCAGAATGCAGTTTGGCCCCCTCAAGAAGGGGGCCAAACGCATTGAAACTGGCGGAGGCGGAGGGATTTGAACCCTCGATGGGGTTTAAGCCCCAAACTCGATTAGCAGTCGAGCGCCATAGACCGGACTAGGCGACGCCTCCATACCGCTCGAACAGGCTACAAGACCCGCAGTCCTGGGACCAATCAGGGCGCGTCGGACGAACCCGCAGTGGTGTCGAGAGGCTTGATCGTGGCCTTCAGGTAGACCTGCAGCTCGCGTACGAACTGCTCTCGGTCGATGCTGAGGATGGTCACCGGGATCGTGGTGGCGCCACCCTTCTTGAGCCGCAGCTCCAGGCACGGCGTGCCGCCAGGCATGGTGGTCACCGCCTCCTGGATGTCGACCCAGCGAGCCTCGCGCACACCGGCACCTCGCACGAACGCGACCCGGTAGCCCTGGGCGCTGGCGCGCAGGACGTACGCCTTGTTGCGAAGCCACCAGCCGAACCCGATCACCGCGGCGACGCCGACGACGAGCGGGATGAAGATCCACGCGAAGTCGATCCGGGCCGCGATCACGACGGCCGTGCCGGCGAAGACCAGGAGCGCCAGGCCGACCATGGCGGCGCCGACGAGGCGGGCCTGCACGGATGGAGCGAGGCGGTAGTAGGTGAGCTCAGCAGATGACACGCTCTCCATTGTGGCCGACACGGGAGCCGAGAGCCGCATCGGCTTGCTCCTTTACGTGACCTAGGTCACAATCTGGTCATGACAGGTGTGCTTCCTAATATGTCGGATGCTCTTCGGGCCCTGGATACCGCTATCGCCGCTCCCCGTCCGGGGGCCAACGTCGGTCTCTGGCGCTGGTCGGTGCGCCAGCGCCTCGGAGGCGTACGTGAGGCGTTGCTGGTCCTCGACACCGGTCAGGAGTGGCATGCCCTCACCGATGTCAGCGCGCTCCGCGACCGCGGCACCCTGCTGAGCAGGCTCGCCGTCCTCGCCGACGACGTGCTCGACCGCACCGACCTCGAGGATCTCCTCCTCGAGCTGCGGCGGCTGATGATCGACGTGGATCGGCACCTGCAAGAGGTCTAAGTCTCAAGACGCCCAGCTGTGGCAGAGAGGGCGGGATTCGAACCCGCGGTAGGTCTCCCTACGACCGCTTTCAAGGCGGTTCCGATCGGCCACTCCGGCACCTCTCCATGCGCCCGTGGGCGCGTGGCCGAGTCTAGTGCGCCTGAGCCTCAGGCGCTCAACTCGACGAGAACGTCGCCCTCCTGGACGACGTCTCCGGAGGCGACCTTGACCGCCACCACGGTGCCCGGGGCCTCGGCGAGGACCGGGATCTCCATCTTCATCGACTCCAGGAGCATGACGGTGTCTCCGGCGGCCACCTTGTCCCCGGGTTGCACTCCGACGCTCATGACGTTCGCGACCATCTCGGCAGCGATCGTGGTGGGGGTTCTGCGGCTCATATCCCAGAACCTATGGGTTACCGCGTGGTAGCCCCAGCTGGAGAGCGCCTCAGAGGAGCGCGTGGGTGCGGCCCGGCTCGGGGCGGACAGCGCTGGCCTCGTCGGCCTCACGCGCCGCCCTGCGACCGCTGCCGGCGGCCGTCGAGCCGGTGAGCGCGAGGTCGATGCGGATGATGACGAACGCGATCACCAGGCCGATGAGGATGCTGTAGACGACCGAGAGAGCCGCCTCGGCGAGCCCGACGTCGGGGTTGAGGAACGTGCTGGCGACCGGCGCGGTGAGCGCGACACCGAAGAGGCAGACCCACCAGCCCTGGCGGCGCCGGGAGCGCATGTGGGTGCCCCAGACCAGCGCCGGGACCCCGAAGAGCGCCTGGATCGGGTGCGGGTAGCCACCGATGTGGATGCGGCACCAGCGCTGCATGTCGTCGACCGAGTCCATCAGGCCGGTGCTGCCGTAGCGGCGCAGCATCTCGGCGTAGATCAGGGTGAGCGCGAGCATCAGGCCACCGATGCCGACGATGATCGCGCCGCGCCGACCGAGGCCGTGCAGGCCAGCACCGAGGCGGTAGACCGCGAAGAAGGCGATCGCGAGCGAGCAGGCCAGCGTCGCGTACTCGAATCGGGAGACCATCACCACCGGCTCGAAGCCGAGCGCGGCGAAGCTGCCGAGCGCGGCGATGCCGACAGCGATGAACGTCTCCCTGATCGTCTTCGGGAAGCGACGCGACGGGACGGTGGCCATCACCGCGAGGACCGCCGCCACCGATGCGACGAGAACCGCCGCACCCGTACGCAGCGCCTCGTTGTCCACGAGCACCACGACGATCCCGGCAACCCCTGCCAGGGAGCCGAAGATCAGCGGGCGGCCACCGGTGCGGTGGGCCAGCGCGAAGGTGTAGGCGGTGCCGACCACGACGGCGCCGAGGCCGCCGAAGATCTCCGGGCCCAGGTCGAAGGCGCTGACCACGAGGCCGAGCACACCGACGGCGAGCGCGACCAGCCAGATCGCCCGGACGGTGCCGGCGGTCAGGCTCTCGATGATGCCGAGGCCCGCGCGGGCGGCACCGGCTCCGGGGACCCGCGGCTGCGCGAGGAACGAGGTCACCTTGGCGGCGGTCGTGGGCCGACCGGACGTCTCGGTGTCGTAGGGGCCGGCGGGCTCGTGGACCGGCTCGAGATGGCCGGACTGGTAGGGGTCGGGCTGATACGCGGGCTGCTGGATGTGGGGTGGCGTCTGCGGCGCCTGCGTCAGGCCGGTCGTACCGAGGTAGGGAGCAGGCGTGGAGTAGGCCGGCGCCTGCCAAGCACTCGGCGGCGGCGCGGTCGGCCCGCTCAGGGCCGGCGCGGGCTCGGGCCGGAACTCCGGCGCCGGGTAGCCGCCGTAGGAGGGTTCCTCCGGTGCCGTCCGCGCGGCTCGCTTGCCCGTGTAGCCGTTCGGCTCGTCGAACTGCTCCGGCTCGGCACGGCCGGCGATCCGGCGACCACCGCCCGTGGAGGGAGGCTCCTGAGGCGTCTGACGCTCGTCGTACCACGTCTCATCGGCCCAGCCGTTCTCGCTCCAGCCCGGGCCGTTGCTCTGCCCGCCGAAGGTCTGGCCGGTGTCCTGATAGCCGTTCCAGTCGTCCTCCGCCCACTGGTCATACGCCAGCGCCTCGCTCGAGGTCGGCTCCACGTAGGCGGGTGTGGGCTCGCTACGACCGGCTGCACGACGGCCACGCTTGCTCTTGTCAGCGCGACGGCGGGGGGCTCGGTCCATAACAGGCGAGGATACCGGGGAAGGGGTGAACCTAACGAGTCATCGATATCCGTTTACCGCTGTGACGCGGAGTTGTTGACCGAGGTCACATTCTGCGGTTGACCAGGGAGGGGTTGGTGCGACGCGCCTCCGCGAGCACCGCTCGATCGATCGTCGCGGAGAGGATCTCGTCGCCGTCGCCGGCCTCGGCCAGGACGTCCCCGAGAGGGTCGACGATCATCGAATGACCGCAGTAACGAGGGGCCGACTGGGCGGCCGCCGCGATGAAGACGGTGTTCTCGATCGCACGCGCTCGCACGAGGGTGCGCCAGTGGTCGACCTTGCGCGGACCGGCGACCCACGCGGCCGGCAGCACGATCAGCTCGGCTCCCTGGTCGACCAGACGCCGCGCGAGCTCGGGGAAGCGCAGGTCGTAGCAGGTCATCAGCCCCGTCGGCACCCCGTCGATGTCGACCACGACCGGCTCGACCGCGCCCGCTACCAACGCGTCCGACTCCTTGTAGCCGAAGGAGTCGTAGAGATGGATCTTCCGGTACGCCGCCTCCGCACCGCCCCGCACGAGCAGGGTGTTGAACGGCCGACCGTCGGCATCGCCACTGGTCTCGAGCATCCCGGCCACCACCGTGGCGCCGCGCTTCTCAGCCACCCGGGACAGCTCGGTCCCGAAGGGCCCGTCCAGGGCCTCGGCGTACGGACTCAGGTCGGATCCCGGCTTGCCGAAGTCCCTGGCGAAGACCTCGGGGAAGACGACCAGGTCGCTGTCGGCGGGAGTCAGCTCGCTCAGGAGGGAGCGGTTGGCGTCGGGTTCGAGGCCGGAGGCGTGCTGCACGAGACTGATCCGGAGGCTGTTCCAGGTGGTCACGTCTCCAGACTAGAGTCCCGCTGTGTGAGCGAGCGTCAGCGAGTGAGCCGTCGAGCGACGGAGGTGGCGGCGTGACCGCTTGGGACGAATGGGAGCCGTACGCAGCCGTGCTGCTCGCCGGAGGACGCAGCTCCCGCCTCGATGGGATCGACAAGTCCGGCATCGAGCTCGGCGGCCGCACGATGCTGGCCTGGGCGCTGGACGCCGTCGTCGACGCGATGGAGGTCGTCGTCGTGGGCGATCCGGTGCGCACCGAGCGTCCGGTGACCTTCGTCCGTGAGGACCCGCGCTTCGGCGGCCCGGTCGCCGCCCTGCTGACCGGCGTCGACGCGTTGCTGACCCCGCGGGCGTACGTCGGGGTGATCGCCGTCGACATGCCCTTCCTGCGGCCGCGGACGCTGTCGCGACTCAGGGAGGCGGCGTTCGGTCACGACGGCGCCGTGCTCGTCGGGCCCGACGAGCGCAGGCAGCTGGCCCTGGTCCTGTCCACCGAGCGGCTCGCCGAGGTCCGCCCGGACCACGAGGTGCAGCACGGGATGCCGTTGCGCAAGCTGCTGGCCGACCTCGATCTCGTCGAGGTCCCCTCGGAGGGCGACGAGCACCGCGACATCGACACCTGGACGGACCTCAAGTCGCTCTGAGGAGTCGTCGTGGCGGCTCGCGCGCGAGCTGTAACACGCTGTTACACCGACTATCCGGTCGTTCAGAACGACCGGATAGTGCTACGAACGACGTGTTACACGACGCCGGGGCCGCAACTCACCACCGCTCGGCACCCCTAGGGTTGAGGCATGCGAGCCGTCGTAGCCGAGCAGCCCGGAGGGCCCGAGGTCCTCACCGTCACCGACCGTCCCGACCCGGAGCCGGCAGCTGGTGAGGTCGTGATCGACGTCGCCGCCGCGGGCCTCAACCGGGCCGACCTGCTGCAGCGTCAGGGCTTCTACCCTCCGCCGAAGGGCGCCAGCGACATCATCGGGATGGAGTGCAGCGGCGTGATCTCCGCGGTCGGCGAGGGCGTCGAGGAGTGGCAGGAGGGCGACGAGGTGTGCGCGCTCCTGGCCGGGGGCGGCTACGCGACGAAGGTCGCCGTCCCGGCAGGACAGGTGATGCCGGTGCCCGAGGGCGTGGACCTCGTCACCGCCGCCGCGCTTCCCGAGGTCACCACCACCGTGTGGTCCAACGTGTTCATGGTCGGCGGGCTGACTCCCGACGAGACGTTCCTGGTCCACGGCGGTGCCGGCGGGATCGGCACCATGGCGATCCAGCTCGCCAGCCAGATCGGCGCCCGGGTGATCACCACGGTCGGCTCGGCCGAGAAGGCCGAGCTCGCCAAGTCGCTCGGCGCCGAGGTGGCCATCAACTACAAGGACCAGGACTTCGTCGAGGTCGCCAAGGTCTACGGCGGCGCCGACGTCATCCTCGACAACATGGGCGCGAAGTACCTCGCCCGCAACATCGACGCCCTCAACCCCGAGGGCCGTCTGGTCATCATCGGCATGCAGGGCGGCACCAAGGCCGAGCTCGACATCAACGCTCTCCTCCGCAAGCGGGCCGCGGTGATCGCCACCAACCTCCGCGGCCGCCCGGTCGAGCAGAAGGCGACGATCTGCGCCGAGGTCGTCGAGCGCATCTGGCCGATGGTCGAGGCCGGTGAGGTGAAGGCGGTCGTGCAGGACGTACTCCCGCTCGCGGAGGCGGCCGAGGCACACCGGCTCATGGAGTCCGGCACGCACACCGGCAAGATCCTGCTGACCACCGCAGGCTAGGTAGGGTTGAGCGCATGACGCAGGAGCAGACCGGGGAAGTCGTGGTCATCGGACCCGACGGGCAGCCGATCGCGGTGCCCGCCGACGTACTCAAGGACGCCACCGCGCCGGAGGCCGACGGGGACGAAGAGCGCGATGTGACCGACCTCGTGGAGCAGCCCGCGAAGGTGATGCGGATCGGTTCGATGATCCGCCAGCTGCTCGAGGAGGTGAAGGCCGCTCCGCTCGACGAGGCCTCCCGCAACCGGCTCCGCGAGATCCACCAGGCCTCGATAAAGGAGCTCGAGTCCGGGCTCGCGCCCGAGCTGGTCGAGGAGCTGGAGCGGCTCTCGCTGCCGTTCGCCGAGCAGCAGACGCCGTCCGAGGGTGAGCTGCGGATCGCGCAGGCGCAGCTGGTCGGCTGGCTCGAGGGTCTCTTCCACGGCATCCAGACCGCCATCTACGCCCAGCAGGTCGCCGCACGCGCCCAGTTCGAGCAGATCCGCAAGGGCCTGCCGCCGGGTGTGAGCCTCTCCCCCGAGGGTCAGCCGACCCCCGGCCAGGGCGGGCCGCAGCAGGGCGGCCAGCACGACCACGGCGACTCCTCCGGCGGGCTCTACCTCTAGGCAGAGGGGTGGATGTTCACCGAGGTAACTCGGTGAACACCAACCTCCTTCGTGGAACTCCGCGAGGGAAGTGAGCACCCGCCGAGTTACCTCGGTGAGCATTCACGGCAGCGGCCCACCAGTCAGCGCGACCACCACGCCGACCGCCGCGGCGAGCAGCAGCGTGAGCACGACCCCACGCTTGAGCAGCAGCAGGAGTACGCCGGCGCCAGCCAGCACCACCCACTGCCACCATTCGCTCGTCGCCATCGCCAGCGGGACCGCAGAACCGAGGATGGCACCGATCGCAGCCGGCCCGGCGCCGTCGAGGAAGGCACGGGCCAGAGGCGAGGAGCGCAGCGCCTCGAAGTGCCGTCCGCCCGCGATGATCATCACGAACGACGGCCCGAACGCGATCACGGCAGCACCCAGTGCCCCGAGGAGTCCGGCGGCCGCGAACCCGACGACCGCGACGGTGTGGACGACCGGGCCCGGGGTGATCTGCCCGAGCGCGACCGCGTTGAGGAACTCGGCGTCGCTCATCCAGCCGTAGCGGTCGACCGCATCGGACTGCATCAGCGGGATGATCACGAACCCGCCGCCGTACGACAGCGCTCCGACCTTGAAGGCCGTCCACGCCAGCGGCGCTGCCACCGCGGTGGTGAGCGCTCCCTGGGCCAGGACCGGCACGGTCAGGACGGACTGGAAGGAGTTCGTACGCCACGGCCTCCGCATCGCCACCTCGACGAGCCCGGCGCCCACGAGCACGAGGACGACCCAGGCCCCGGTGGTCGCGGCGGCGACGGTGCCGACGACCGCGTAGAGGATCCATCGCGGACGCGACGGGGTCCGCTCGTAGGAGGAGGGCACCAGCGCCCAGCCCGCCTGGACCGCGACCGCGGCGACCGCCGCACCGGCACCGGCGCCGGCACCCAGCACCCACGCGGGCGGGTCGCCCAGGAACAGCGCCGCCAGGGCGAGGATCAGCACCAGCCCCGGCAGGATGAACGCGAGCCCGCCGACCAGAGCGCCGAGCGCTCCACGGACCCGCCAGGCGGTGAAGATGGCCAGCTGGGTCGACGAAGGTCCGGGGAGCAGGTTGCAGGTCGCGATCGCGTCCTCGAACTCCTCCGGCTCGACCCAGCCACGGCGCTCGACGACGGTCTCGCGCAGGAGGCGGATGTGGGCGGGCGGACCGCCGAACCCGATGACGCCGATCCGGCCCCACTCCCGAGTGATCTCCACCAACGTGGTCATGACGCGCAGCGTACGGGCTCGGCCTGATGTTCCTCAGTCGTGGATTTTCTGTAACCCCAAAGTGGCGAAAAGCTGCGTCATGACCTGTCCGCGACCCCGTTTCTCTCACGTGAAGGCCGCCGGACAACGGGAGCGGCCAGCGCCGTCCGCCGAGAAGAGGAACACCATGGCTACCACCACGATCACCGCACGTCACCGCAGTGACCTGACCGCCGTCGAGTCGCTCCGCAACAACGTGCTCGACGCCGTCCGCAGCCTCCGCAAGCCCGACCCGTCCGAGCACAAGCACCGCGGCGGGATGCCGCCGGCCGTCGGCACCACGATGTTCGGCGTCGCCGCCGTGGCAGCCACCGGCATCGTCGCGCTCGGCGCCTTCCGCTGACCATGCGCCTACATCTTCGGTCCGTCGTACACAGCCTGATGCTGTGGGTGGACGCCCTGGGCCTACTGAGGGGGAGGGCCAGGGCGCGGTCGGGGGGCCGCACCACGGACTGAGTGTCGTCGCACGAGCGGGATCGGGGGATTCACGCTCGAGCAGACGGCACGCGCGAGAGGTCTCGTCGCACCGAGGGATGTCGACCAGATCTCGCAAGACCGCAGCCGACCATCGAGGGGGATGGTCGGCTGCGGCGTTTCCAGAGCCCGGTCGTCAGGCCGGGACCGACGACTCCTCCACCCATCCGCCATCGGCAGGGTCGGAGGCGGCCGCGTCGCGGCGTACGTCGGCGTCCTTCCACAGGTCGAGCAGCACCGCCGGCCAGATCTCCTCATCGGTCGCCGCGAGTTCTTCGCGCGTCCACCAGCGGTGCTCGGCCATGGTGAGCAGCTCCTCCGCGGTGTGGCCGGCGGTGGAGACCTCAAAGGCCGGCACCCAGCACGCGTAGAAGACGTCGACCTGGTCGATGACCACGTCGCTGTAGCCGTGCACCACGGTGCGCCGCATCGTCGGCCCGAACAGGTCGGTCTCGGCGACCCGGAGGCCGGTCTCCTCCTCGAGCTCGCGGACCGCGGCGACCCGCTCGCTCTCGCCTGGATCGATGCCGCCGCCGGGGGTGATCCACCAGCGGGCTCCCGGGACGCCCGGGTCGGAGTCGGCGAAGAGCAGGATCCGGTCGCGGTCGTCGATCAGGAGCACTCGGACCGTGCTCCGGGTGCGGCGGGGCCGCTTCTCCGGAGGTACCGAGACGAAGGTGCGTGGGGAGTCTTCCTCGGAGGCCATGGCGCCATCCTCACCCACGCGGCGCGTACATGATCACGCCCATCCCGGCCAGGCACAGCGCCGCACCGGCGATGTCCCAGCGGTCGGGCCGGTAGCCGTCCATCGCCATCCCCCAGGCGATCGAGCCGACGACGAAGACACCACCGTACGCAGCCAGGATCCGCCCGAAGTGGGCATCGGGCTGCAGCGTGGCGACGACGCCGTAGAGGCCGAGCGCGATGAACCCGGCGCCCACCCAGAGCCAGCCGCGATGCTCCCGCAGCCCCTGCCAGACCAACCAGGCGCCACCGATCTCGGCGATCGCGGCCAGCACGAACAGCAGGAGCGAGCGGAGGATCAAAAGCCGTCGCCGATCAGGTGCGCACCGCCCAGCGGGTCGTTGTTCCAGGAGATCGTCGTCCAGCCTTCCTCCAGGCTGCCCTCGACGACCGCGAGGCCGGTGTTGCGGATCCGGTTGTCGTCGCCGAAGGCGGGCGACCGCGTGGTGCGCAGCCCGGTCCACATCCGGATCGCCGCACCGTGCGAGACGATCGCGACGGTGTCATCGGGATCGTGCTGCTTGACCACCGACTGCACCGCGGCATCGAAGCGCGCCAGGAACTCGTGGCCGGCCTCGCCGCCCGGGACCGGGGTCTCGAGCGTGCCGCGGATCCAGTCGCCGAGCGCCTCGAGATAGGCCGTCACCGACTCCGTGTCGGTGGCCATCTCCAGGTGGCCGGCGCTGATCTCCTCGAACCCCTCCTGCACGACGACCGGCATCCCGAGCCGGTTGGCGAGCGGCTCGGCGGTCAGCTGCGTACGCACCAGCCGGGAGGCGTACAGACCCGCGATCCGCTCCCCCGCCAGCGCATCCGGCACCGCCGCGGCCTGGGAGAGTCCGAGCTCGGTCAACCCCGCCCCCGGGAAGGCAGTGTCGAGCGCCCCCGAGACGTTGCTCGGGGTCTGGCCGTGTCTGATCAGCAGAAGTCTCATATGCCGGTAAGGGTACGGGACCCACCGTGCTGGAAGTGACGGACTAATGTGAATCCGGACGAACTACTTCCGGGAGCCGCCACGATGGGACACGACGAGAGCCCGACCGCTCGGGCGCTGCTCACCCTCGAGCTGCTGCAGTCCTCCCCCGGCATCACCGCCGAGCGCCTGGGCGAGAGGCTGCGAGTCACCGAGCGCGCCGCTCGCCGCTATGTCGCGATCCTGCGGGAGGCGGGAATCCCGGTCGAGTCCGAGCGCGGTCCCTATGGCGGCTATCGCCTCGGCCGAGGCATGCGTACGCCGCTGATCTTCACCACCGCGGAGGCGCTCGGGCTGGTGATGGCCCTGCTCGACGGCCACCACGACATCGCCGACGCCACCGGCCCGGTCGGGAGCGCGGTCGGCAAGATCGGCCGGGTGCTGCCCGAGTCGCTGTCCCAGACGGTGGCCGCGGTGCGCCGTACGATCTCGGCCGTTCCCGACCAGAGCGCCGTCTCGCCCGATCCCGACGTCACCACCAGCCTGGTCCAGGCCTGCGACTCCCGGCGACGCACCACCATCGCCTACACGACCGAGAACGGCAACGAGCGCAAGATGGTCGTCGACCCCTGGGCGGTCGTCGTACGCCACGCCCGCTGGTACCTGCTCTGCTGGTCGCACACCGCCGGCGCACGCCGAGTGCTTCGCGTCGACCGGATGGGCGCCGTCGACATCGAGGAGACCAGCTTCGTACGTCCCGAGATCGACCCCGTCACCGAGGTCGAGGAACACCTCGGCGAGGGCTGGGCCTATGCGGTCGAGGTCGTCTTCGACGCGCCGTTCGCGGAGGTCGACCGCTATCTTCCGCGCGTCCTCGGCCGCCTCGAGCCGATCGACGACGACCACTGCCGTCTCGTCGGGAGCACCAACAGCCCGGACTGGTACGCCCAGGAGCTCGCCCGCCGCGCCGTCCCCTTCCGGGTGGTCGAGGGCGACGAGGTACGCCGCTGCGTAGCCGTCCTCGGCCAGCGACTCCTCGACGCTGCCGCCCGCTGACGCTCTCCGGCCGATTCGGGGTAGTCCGGGATCGAACTGCCCATTACTGGTGAGTATTTGGGCAGTTCGCTCCCGGACTACCCCGGACGAATCGTCAGGAGAGCCGTGCGGGGAGGTGCGAGTAGCCGCGGAGGATGCGGGTGGGGTGGCGTTCGCGGTCGCCGACGAGCTCGAGGCCGGGGAAGCGCTCGAAGAGGAGGCGGAGGCCGATCTCGCCCTCCATCCGGGCCAGTGCGGCACCGAGACAGAAGTGGCGGCCGCTGGAGAAGGAGAGGTGGTCGCGGGCGTTCTCGCGGGTGACGTCGAAGGTGTGTGGGTCGGTGAAGACGGCGGGGTCGCGGTTGGCGGCGGCCAGAACGGTGTTGATGATCGTGCCGCGCGGGATCGCCTGGCCGGCGATGGTGGAG
This sequence comes from Nocardioides sp. NPDC087217, assembly GCF_044744805.1. Lineage (NCBI taxonomy): Bacteria > Bacillati > Actinomycetota > Actinomycetes > Propionibacteriales > Nocardioidaceae > Nocardioides > Nocardioides sp. NPDC087217. Next base: position 23,223 of record NZ_JBIUZB010000005.1, on the reverse strand, counting down.
TCGCGTCGGGCGACCCGGCCGGTGAGCAGCACCGGCGGGTCGAGCCGCAGGATCTCGTCGGAGGCGTTCGACCACAGGTCGGGCTGCGCCTTGAGCACCTCGAGCTGATCGGGGTTGTCGTGGAGCAGGGCGATGCCGTTGCCGATCAGGTTCACGGTAGTCTCGAAGCCGGCCGCGAAGACCAGCCCGGCGATCGCCCGCAGCTCCCGCTCGCTGAGCCGGTCGCCGTCGTCGCGGAGGGCGACGAGCTGGCTGAGCAGGTCGTCACCGGGATGCTCGGCGAGATACTCCAGATGGCCGCGGAGCCAGGTGTCGAACTCCTCCAGGGAGGCCTCCATGTCGCGGAACGTGCGCCAGCCCAGCCCGATGTCGAGGCTCAGCGCCGCGCCCTTGCCGAGCTCGAGCATGCGTTCGCGCAGGTCGACGGGGACACCGAGCACCTCGGAGATCACCGTGATCGGCAGCAGCCCGCAGTAGCGGGTGACCAGGTCGACGTCTGCCCCGGACGCGGCCTCCTTCTCCAGGTCGTCGAGCAGCTCCCGGGCGATCTCCTCGGTGCGAGCGCGCAGCTTCTCGACCGCACGCACGGTGAAGACGCGGGTGACCAGCTTGCGGTAGCGGGTGTGCTCCGGCGGCTCGGTCGCCAGCAACGATGGCGGCTGGAGCGGGGCGAAGACGTCGCTGGCCGACCAGTTCGCCGCCCGCGCCAGCAGGCCGGTGCCCGACTCGTCGGGCGCGAAGAACCCGGTGATGAAGTCGTTGCTGGTCAGCACCTCCTTGATGACCTCGTGGTCGACCGCGAGGTGGCTGAACCCGCCCTGGTAGAGCGGCCCGCGCGCACGGAACTCCTCGAACAGGCCGACCAGATCGAAGGTGTGCGACCCGGGCCCGCTCAGAATCAGGTCGCCCTGGAGGTCACCCTTCCGAGCGGACCGAACGATCGCCGTACGCGGCAACCCGTGCCCCAGCGCCCAGCGCACGCCCTGCTTGGCGTTGCGCTCCACCGCGCCCAGCGTCCAGCCCAGCGTCCGGCCGGCAATCGTGCGGGTGCCGACGGGCGGCGTGATCTTGAGCGGCATGCGAGACCTCCGAGGCGCAGGAACACGTTCTCATGCAGCGTACGCCGCACCGGAGGCCGCCACATCCGACCGTGGTAGCAATTCAGCCCAGGCAGGTCAGCGCCGCACGAACTCGCGATCGCCCTTGGGCCAGGAGTGGGTGTAGCCGGTGACCTTCTTGGCGCCGTCGACCCGGACGCTCCACTCCGCGTGCCCGGAGGCGACCGGCTTGACCACGACGAGCTGGTTGGGCTCGGTGATCGTGACCGTACGCGTGAACCGCTCCGGCGCACCCCACGGATCCATCGCGATCGTGGCCGTCACCGGCAGTCTGCTGGCGTCGATCCGCAGCCCGATGGCCTCGGTCATCGCGATCGCCTTCACCGACAGCGTCCTGGTCGGCTCGGGCGCCGGCTTCTTGGTCGGCTTGGGTGTCGGAGTCGGCGTGGGAGTCGGCGTCGGCTCGACGCGCACCGAGGACGCCGAGGCGCTCGGCGAGGGCGCCTCCGAGGGCGTCTCGTCGCTGGCCCCCGCACTCGGCGCCGACTGCTGGCTCTGCGGCTCCTTCTGGTCGGAGGAGTCCACGTCGGAACCGGTCACGACGCCACGTACGACCTCGTAGATCAGGATCAGCAGCAGGATGGCGAGGACGACCAGCACCACCCGGCCGCGACGGGTCATCCGCGACCGTCGGTAGGGGGTCGATTCCAGGTGGTGAAGCGGCACCAACGGTCCGGCGACGGCCCTCCTGGCGGGGGTTCCGCGCGCTGGTTCGGGTTCTGGTTCGGGCTCGGGCTCCGCTTCCGGCTCTGGTTCCGGCTCAGGCACCGGCGCAGGCGCCGGAGGCGGGGCGGGTGCCGGGGGCGGCGCTGGCTCGGGCTCGGGTTCCGGCTCGGGCTCGGGTTCCGGCTCGGGCGCAGGCGGTGGCTCGGGCGCAGGTGGCGGCTCGACAGCTGGCGCCGGAACAGCCAGGACCGGCGGCACGTACGGCTCAGGCTCGGGCTCGGGGTCCGGCTCGACGACGCCCTGAATGATCACGGGCCCAGCGCCGGCAGGGAGCCAGGCCGCGCCGGGTACGTCGTCGGGCGAACCGTAGCTCCCGAAGACCTCGAGGGTCTCGACGTCGGTGACCTGCCCGTCGGGATGGACGACCATCCGGACGCGGGCCTCGTCGTCGGTCGCGACGACCTGCACGGGCTTGCGGCTCGGGCCGGCGAGCTGTTCCCGCACGGCGCGGATGCCCGCCTGGTGCGGGTCCTCCCCCCACGGACGATCCACCACCAGCCCGTTGAGCGTCGTGACCCCGCGGGTGACGGAGAGGATGGCTGTCTGCTTCCGGGCCATCAGCGGCCTCCGGAAGGGTCAATGCACACGTGTGGGGTCCTCGCGGTGGGGAAGCGGGCAACGGGCTCGGAAAGTGTGTCGTTCAAGCCTCAACAGGGCAACTCACACGCGCAAGCCCTACCCACCAGTTACCGTCTTGTCAGCCTGCCTTGTCAGGCGAGCTCGCGAACCCTGTCCTCGAGGAAGTCGTCGAGCATGTCGACCGCGACCTCGTTGGCAGCTTGGATCTTGTCCTGGCTGACACCGCAGATCCGCAGGCACGAGGAAGCGATCGCCCACGCCTCTGGGCACGTGATCCTCCGGACCGAGTCCTCGTTGAGCATCTCGGTGCGCATGTTGATGACGCCTTCGACCTGCTGGATGAGCATGTTGCCCAGCTGCTTCAGGCTGACACCCTCCAGCACCTTGTCCGAGGCCACCTTGCTGGCGAGATCGGCGTAGGCGGCGGCCAGCTGCTCGTGTTCCTCACGGAACTCGTTGTAGACCTCGCCCTTGGTCACGTCCGGCAGCATGTAGAGCATGCCGACGTTATGCGGCACATCGGCAAGCGTGCGTACGTCGACGAGAACCAGCAGATAAAGAGCTGTTTCATAATCGAGCGGCGGCACCTGGTTGAGGATCTTGTCGACCTTGTCCGTGGTCGGACGAACCGACTTACGGAGCAGCTCGACGAGGATCTCGTCCTTGCCTGCGAAGTGGTAGTAGAGAGAGGCCTGACGGATGCCGACCTGGTCGGCGATCTCGCGCGTGGACGTCGCTGCGAAGCCTTGGGACACGAAGAGTCGCGCAGCGGCATCGAGGATCTGGTCACGGGGTGAGGCGGTACCCGAATCGGGCACATGCCTGGGGCGGCCGGGCCGAGAACGCCTAGTTGTCATGTACGCCATCTAAGCGGCCTCCCGAGTTTCGGGGAAGACTCGAAAGAGTCTTCTTCCCCTAAAGAACAGAGTCGAAAGTCCCACAGGAGGGTTGAATTCCCTGTCAACAAAGTGTATGGCAGGAAGAACCGATAAGCGCGGCACAGCATCCTCCCGGGGCGATAATGCTGGCGGATTCTGCCCAGTGTGACGGGGGATCAGGCCCCTGAACAGAGTCGTGTGCCACCTGGAGGAATGACCCCGGTCCCGTAACCGATATCCACGCTGAACGTTAAAGGCCCTGCTCAGACCGGTAACGACGCCAACCACCGTGCGCCGAGATATCAGCAGCCTTTTCGACGGCAATTGGCTCGACGAGAAATCCCGAAACCGAGGAGCCGTCGGACAGCGTGACCTTTCCGATGACCATCGGAGCAGGTACGCCACCCACGAACGTCCCGAAGCCCGCGGCCGGGACGCGCCACAGCTCGCCCTCGATCGGCACCCCGTTCCCGGCGGCACCCACCCGGACCAGTCCGGGCTTGGGCGGCACCGTCTCGAGCGCGAACAGCCGGTAGTCGGCCGAGGTCGACTCCGGGCGCAGCAGCGTTGCACCGGCCTCGACCAGCTGGTGGTTGAGCGGCTGTCCCGACAGGTGCGCGCCGACCACGAAGAGATCGACACAGGGACTGAGCAGCGTGTGGCCGAGCGCGGCCAGGGTGCGGTCGCTGCCGGCGGCCCCGGTCAGCATGACACCGAAGGGCAGTCCGCCGACCTGGCCGGCCGGGATCGCGAGCGAGGCCATGTCGAGCAGGTTCGCGAAGTTCGTGTAGCGGCCCATGCGCGCGTTCGCGCCCACCGGATCCGCGGCCGCCTCGGCCAGCGTCGGATGCCACGTCGTCGTCGGCGTCAGCAGCGCCGAGCACCCCGCGAGGGCCTCCTTCCCCGCCGCCCCGAGGCGCGCCAGGTGGGCCACGTCGCGTGCCCAGTCGGCTGCGGTGGCCGACGCCCCGGCGAGCACGATCGCGGCGACGGTCGGGTCCAGGTCGGTCCCGATGAGGTCGCGGTTGGCTTCGAGATGGGAGCCCACCGCGGCGTACCTCTCGGCGACGAAGGCGCCGTCGTAGAGCAGCCGGGCGGCCTCGAGCAGCGGCGAGATGTCGGTCTCGACGATCTCGATCCCCGCGGCGGCAAGCCGCGCGACCACGGCCCGGAAGGCGGCGGCCCACCCCGGAGCGAGCCCGTCGAGATGCTCCCCCGTCGGCACCGCCACCCGCGGCGCCGGCGGCAGACCGGCGTCCGCCGGCAACGTACGCGACAACGGGTCCGACGGGTCGGGACCGGCCATCAGCTCCGCGGCCGCCCGGGCGGATCCGAGATCCCGGGCGAAGACGGTGACACAGTCGAGCGTGTAGCAGGCGGGCACGACGCCGGTGACCGGCACCAGCCCGCGCGACGGCTTGACCCCGACGATGCCGTTGAGTGCCGCCGGCACCCGGCCTGAGCCAGCGGTGTCGGTCCCCAGCGCGAGGTCGACCAGACCCAGCGCGACCGCGACCGCGGAACCCGAGGAGGATCCGCCCGAGATCCGGCTCGGATCCCAGGCGTTGCGGACCGCGCCGTACGGGCTCCGGGTGCCGACCAGGCCGGTCGCGAACTGGTCGAGGTTGGTCTTCCCCACGACCAGCGCACCGGCTGCCCGCAACCGGGCGACCGCAGTGGCGTCAGCGGTGGGCGGGTAGGCGAACGAGGGCGCTCCGGCGGTGGTCGGCAGGCCGCGGACGTCGATGTTGTCCTTGACCGCCAGCAGGCGTCCGGCCAGCGGCAGGACCTCTCCGCTGGCCACCTTCGCGTCGATGGCGGCGGCCTCCTCGAGCAGGTCGTCCCGCGTACGCAGCGAGATCCAGATCTCCGGCCGGTCCGAGGCCTCGATGCGGTCCAGGGCCTCGGTGGCGCGGGCGACCGCACCGCCTGGAAGTGAGTGGATCAAGACGCGTCCAGGGGCCGAACCGCGGCGATGACCTGCCCTGGGACGATCTGCTCGCCCGGCTTCACGTAGACCTCGACGACCTCGCCGGCGACCGGAACCGGGACGCTCGCCTCCATCTTCATCGCCTCGACGACCATCAGCGGGGCATCCTGGGCCAACCGCGCCCCACGACTCGCGACGACCTTCCAGACGGTCGAGGTGAACGGCGCGGTCACCTGTACGCACCCCTCCGGCACGTCGACCTCCGACGGTTCGCCCCGCGCGTCGATGCGGTCGCAGATGTCGAACTCCCCCGCCGCCATCCAGCGCTGCCGCTCCTCCTCGAAGGCGGCGGACTGCTGGTCACGGAAGGCGGCGATCGAGTCCGCGTTGGCGGTCAGGAAGCGGTCGTACTCCTTGATCGAGAAGGTGCCCTCCCTGGTCTCGAACTCGCCGCGTCCGGCGTCCACCTCGGCCCGCAGCTCCAGAAGCTCCTCGGCAGAGACCGGGTACCACTCGATCTGGTCGAAGAACCGCAGCGCCCACGGGTCGTCGTGGAAGAGCCCGCCGGCCGAGGTGGACCGCCGGAAGCGGTTGAACACCTGCGTCGTCCGCCCGACGAGCTGATACCCGCCCGGCCCCTCCATCCCGTAGATGCACATGTACGCACCGCCGATGCCGACGGAGTTCTCCGCCGTCCAGGTGCGCGCCGGGTTGTACTTCGTCGTCACCAGCCGGTGCCGCGGGTCCAACGGCGTCGCGACCGGCGCACCCAGATAGACGTCGCCCAGCCCGAGGACCAGGTACGTCGCGTCGAAGACGGTCCGGTGGACCTCCTCGACCGAGCCGAGCCCGTTGATCCGGCGGATGAACTCGATGTTCCACGGCGCCCACGGCGCGTCGTCGCGTACGCCGGCGGTGTAGCGCTCGATCGCCTCCCGGGTCGCCGGGTCGTCCCAGGAGAGCGGCAGCCGCACCCGCCGCGAGGGCACGGTCAGCTCCGAGGTGGCCGGGAGGTCCTCCTCCAGCTCCCGCAGCAGCCCCGCGACCTGGCCGGCCCGGAGGACCGAAGAGTCGGTGTGCACCTGCAGCGACCGGATCCCCGGAGTGACGTCGATGATGCCGGCGGGCGCATGCTCGGCCAGGGCCGACTGCAGCGCGTGCACCCGCATCCGGAGCCCCAGGTCGAGGGTCATCGGCCCGTACTCCACCAGCAGGGAGTTGTCCCCGCTGCGCCGGTAGGTGACCTCCGGCCGCGCCGACGTCTCGGGCAACCGGCCGAGCACACCGTCATCGCCGTCGCCACCCGCACCGCCGGCCACCGTCAGGGAGGCCCGGTGGTTGACCAGGCCGGCGGCCTTGCCCTCCCGAACCGGCACGAACCGCACCGTGTCGCCGGGCCGCAGCTGCCCGATCTTCCACAGCTCGCCGCTGGCGACGACCGCCGGGCAGACGAAGCCGCCCAGCGACGGACCATCGGGACCGAGGATGATCGGGGTGTCGCCGGTGAAGTCGAGCGACCCCACCGTGTAGGGGGTGTCGTGGATGTTCGAGGGATGCAGCCCGGCCTCGCCACCGTCGGCACGGGCCCAGGTCGGCTTGGGCCCGATCAGGCGTACGCCGGTGCGAGCCGAGTTGTGGTGCACCCGGTAGCTCGCCGAGTAGAGCTGGTCCAGGTCCGCGCGCGTGAAGAACTCCGGGGCACCGTGCGGTCCCTCGGTGACGCCGATCTCCCAGGTGTTGGTCAGCGCCGGCCGCCGTGACACCGGGGTCGCCGCGGGCTGCGCCTGCGCGTCGACAGCGGTTCCGGGACGGAGCACGTCACCGCGCTGGAGCGTACGGCCGGCGTGACCGCCGAACCCGCCGAGCGTGAAGGTCGAGGCGCTGCCGAGATAGTCCGGCACGTCCAGGCCGCCTCGGACCGCGATGTAGGTCCGCAGGCCCGGCCCGTCGGTGCGACCCAGCGTCAACGTCGCCCCCGCGGGGAGCTCGATCGGCTCCCACTGCGGGACGGAGGCGCCGTCGACGCTGACCGGCATGGGGGCACCGGTCACGCAGACGACGGCGGGATCGGAGAAGACCAGCGTCGGCCCCACAGCCGTCGCCCGGCCGGTTGCCAGCGGCACCGTGACCTCGAGGCCCGGGGCACCCCGGTGGTTGCCGACGGCCAGGTTGGCCTCGGCGAACGAGACCGGGTCGAACGGACCCGACGGAGGTACGCCGACCTGCCAGTAGCCCACCCGGCCGGGAAGGTCCTGGACGGTCGTGAGCACGCCCGGGTCGAGTACGTCGATGCGCGGATCGGGGTCACCACCGCGGCCGTCCTTGGCACGTTCCGGCAAGGTCGAGGTCGAGTGCGTCGCCGAGCGGAGCTCCGCGTACGTCGTCATCGCGCGCAGCGCCGAGACGTTGGTGACGATCCCGTCGATCCGGGTCTGCGCGAGCGCGGAGCCCAGCCTGTCCAGCGCCTCGTCGCGGGTCGACCCGGTGGCGATCACCTTGGCGAGCAGCGGGTCGTAGTGGGGCGAGACCTCGAGCCCGGTCTCGATCCAGGAGTCGACCCGGACACCAGGCGCGTCGGTCGGCAGCACCGCCCGCGTGACCAGGCCCGACGACGGCATCGAGTCCTTGGCCGGGTCCTCGGCGTAGACGCGTGCTTCGACGGCGTACGCCTTCGGTGCGGGGCACTTGCGGAAGAGCTCGTCGCGCAGGGCGGTGACGCCGTCACGAGCGAGCCGCAGCATGAGCTCGACGATGTCGATGCCCATCACCTGCTCGGTGACCGCGTGCTCGACCTGGAGGCGGGTGTTCATCTCCAGGAACGAGATCAGCTCGCGGCCCGGGTCGTAGACGAACTCGACGGTGCCGGCCGAGCGGTAGGAGACCGACTTGGCGAGCTGACGCGCGGAGTCGTGCAGGACGGTCCGGACGTGCTCAGGAAGAGAAGGCGCGGGCGCCTCCTCGATCACCTTCTGGTTGCGGCGCTGCAGCGAGCAGTCGCGGTCGCCGAGCACGGCGACCTGGCCCTCCCCGTCGCCGAAGATCTGCACCTCGACGTGGCGGGCGGGCCGCACCAGGTGCTCGAGGAACACCCCGGCCGTGCCGAAGCTGGTCTGGGCGAGCCGGGCGACCCGCTCGAACGCGACCCGGACGTCCTCCTCCGAGCTGCATGCGGTCATCCCGATGCCGCCACCGCCGCCGGTCGCCTTGACCATCACCGGCAGCCCGATCCGAGCAGCCTCCGCGGCCGCCTCGTCCGGCCCGGAGAGCAACCCCGTGCCGGCCAGCATCGGCACCCCGGCGTTCTCCGCGAGCCGCCGGGCCGAGTGCTTCTCGCCGAAGGCGCTGATCTGCTCAGGCGTCGGGCCGACGAACCGAAGCCCCGCGGCCTCCACCTCACGGGCGAAGGCGGCGCTCTCCGAGAGGAAGCCGTAGCCGGGATGGAGCAGCCCCGCGCCGGTGCGCAGGGCTGCTGCGATGATCAGGTCGCCACGGAGGTAGGAGTCCCGTGCGGGCGCGGAGCCCAGACACACGGCCTCGTCGGCCTCCCGCACGTGCGGTGCCGCTCGGTCGGCCTCGGAGAAGACCGCGACCGTACGCATCCCGAGCTCGCGCGCGGTGCGCATCACCCGGCGGGCGATCTCCCCTCGGTTGGCGACCAGGACCGTGTCGAAGGACAGTCCAGCTTCGGAGCCAGAGGTCATGCGTCGGCCTCGTAGTCGACATCCGGCTCGGACACGATCATCCGCAGCGGCGTCGGGTTGAAGTCGTTGCAGGGGTTGTTCATCTGCGGGCAGTTGGAGATCAGCACGAGCGTGTCGATCTCCGCGCGCAGCGCGACCCGCTTCCCGGGCGCCGACATGCCGTCGACGATGCCGAGGGCACCGTCCTCCTCGACGGGCACGTTCATGAACCAGTTGATGTTGGAGACGATGTCGCGCATGCCGAGCCCGTGCTTGGCGCCCTCGGTCAGGAAGTTCTCGCGGCAGCCGTGGTGATACATCACGTGGTGGCCGTAGCGCAGCGTGTTGGACTCGCGCGAGCAGGCGCCGCCGATGGTGTCCTGGCGGTCGATCTCGTTCTCGACGACGGTCATCAGGGCACGACCGAGATTGCTGCGCAGCACCGTCCCGGTGCGGATGTAGGCGTTGTCCTGCCACGCGAGCGTGTCCGGAGCGCTGTAGCGCTCGTCGGTGTGGTGCGCGTTGTAGAGCAGGCAGTCACCCGACTGGTTGCCGCCGACATCGACGATCGTCAACACCTGCCCGGCACGTACAACACCCGACCACGAGGCCCGCGGAGCCACCTGCTCGTCCAGCACAACGGCACCCGGCACCAGCGGGTCACCCCACTCCAGGTGAGTGCTGTCGGCGTACGACGCGCCGACCGGGACGCTGGAGACCAGCTGCCCGTCGGGCGTCAGATAGGTGGTCACAGGGACGGGAATGGTCGTCACAGGCCTCATCACCGGGTTGTCGATCGTGGTAGTCACAGGCCCCGAGCCTCCGCATAGTCGAGTGTGTTCAGATACGCCCGCCGAACCTCCGGAGAGGCGTCGAAACGCTCGTCCGCCGGCGTGGTGGGCCTTGTCTCCGGCGTACGCCAGGCGTGCACGCGCAGCGGCCCGACGACGTACTCCGGACGTGGGTCGCGCGGGTGCGGGACGTTGGCGATCAGCACGATCAGGGGCAGCTCAGCCACGAGCTCGACCGACGTACCCGCCCCTGACGAGCCGATCCAGTCGAAGCTCCCGTCCGAGGCGACCCGGATTCCTTGGAAGAACGAGACCGACGGAGGTACGTCGGCCGGCCCGAGCCCGTGCTTGGCAGCCGCTTTCACGAAGAGATCACGGCCGGCCGGCGCGGGCCCCTCGGGCAGCGCGGTGCCGTAGCGCAGCGCGTTCCAGGCAGCAGTGCTCGTCCCGCAGAACGCGTCGTGCCGGCCCGAGGTATCAGCGATGATCGTGGCGAGCACCCGGCCGTCACCGGAGAGCAGCGGGTGGCCGGTACCGAGGTACGCCTGCCACGGGATCTTCTGGGTGTCCGCGACGTTGAGCCGCTCGGTCGGCTCGAGCGCGTTGTAGACGAGGGTGTGCGCGCAGGCCTCACCGGTCGGGTCCTCGAGCCGGAACCGCGTACCGCGGGCGAGGACCTTGTGGGTGTAGCTCCCGGGGGCAACCGTCTCGGCCCACGTCAGGGCGTCCGGGTCGACGTCGTCCGGACAGAACGGGCTCGACGAAGCCGGTAGGTACGGCATCCAGTCGCTGACCTGCCCCCCTTGCGCGCGAGCATCTGCCCGTGCGTTCAGCACCGTGTCCGTGCTGTGGTCTGCAGCTAGCGCCACCCGGGTCCTCCTTGAAGCATGATTAACCTGTCGACTGACAGGTAAGCATGTAGGTCAAGGGCTTCGGGGGCAAACCAAGACTGTTGGAAACCTGAGTCCGAAATGTGGGGGCGGAGTCGGAGAAATTCTTCCCTGTCGGTCGATCGATTCTTACCGTTTTCGGTCGGAACTCGCTAGGGGGGAAGGACCATTTGCTGCCGATTTCCCGCGTGCGGTGCCGCCTGATGGAGCGATCGCCGTGAAGACTGGGCCAGCCCGGCGGGCGCCCAACCTGTCAAAAGACAGGTAACAGGTTCGGCGTGATATCGGACACCGTTTCGATGGCACTCCGGCACCGTGCCGAGGAACGGACCGAACGCCCGGCGAATCGCTGGTTCGGCTGACATCGGCCCTCAGAAGTGGGACCCTGACCCGACGACGGACGCCATCTCGAGACGCCAACCGGACGAGCGCCGAACCGAACTCGGAGATCAGCGGGACGATCTCTTGGAACCCCACGGCACCACATTGCCGGAGACGAACGTCCGCGATGCGGACCCTTCGCGCGGAATCGGGATCCCGATCATCCCGACGAGCTCGCCCAGGTCGCTGATCGTCGGCCCGCTCCAGTCGGGATCCAGGTCGGAGGCGACAGCCTCGTCGAGCTCCTCGAGCGCCCGGGACCGGAACCGCACAGCCCGCATCCCGACCGCCTCGGCGCCGCTGAGCTCGTGGTCGGCGCCGTCACCGACGTAGACGCACTCGCCCGTGCGCACCTCCAGCGCCGCCGCGGCGACGAGGTAGGCGCCCGAGTCCGGCTTGCGTACGCCCGTCTGACAGGAGAACGAGACGGCGTCCAGGTGGTCCGCGAGCGGGCTCTGCGGCCAGATCGCGACCGTCTCCGCACCGCAGTCGGCGACGAGGCCGAGCTTGAACCCTCGTTTGCGCAGCGACTTGAGCGCCGGCAGCGCCCAGGTCGCGGCATGCAGGGAGAGCGAGTAGTTCAGCAGCCGCGTGATCGCGCTCTCCACCTGCGACTCGGTCGGCGACCCGCCGACCCGTCGGGCCAGGTAGCGCACGGTGTGGTGCACATCGGCCATCAGACCGCGTACGCGCTCGTCGAAGGTGTCCGCGACCGCGGCCGCGAACGCATCGGGGTCGACGCCGAGATCCGCGCCCATCCCCCTGGCCACCGCGGCGTGCTCGGCGGGGTGGCCGCTCGGGACGAGCGTGTCGTGCAAGTCGAAGAGGACCGCGCGCACTCCGGCCTCGTCCATGAAGTCAGCCTAACCAGGATCGGATCTCGGATGACGGAATTCGGCGAACCGGCCGGGGACCGCCCGAATGGGACCGCGTCAGACCCGTCACCTAGACTGAAGGCGCGAAGGGGAGTAGTCCTCAACAGTCGCGTCGACACACTGGCCTCAGGGCCCGGCGCGATCGGCCACGAAGTGGCGGACGAGACCTTCGACCATGCATCCGTATCAACATGACGGTGCTGGTCGAAGGACGATCAACCCCTCATGGGACTCCTCCGGCCGGTGCCGGAGAGGAACCCCGTGTACGCCTTCCTGCTTTCGACCGCGGTCATCTTCGTCGCCGAGCTCGGCGACAAGAGCCAGCTCATGGCGATGACCTTCGCCACCCGTTACCGGGCTCGCGACGTGATCCTCGGGATCACCGCCGCCACCGCGATCGTCCATCTGGCCTCGGTCGCCATCGGCGCCCTCATCGGAGACGCCTTCGCCGAGCACCAGCACTACATCACCATCGTCGCGGGAGTCGCCTTCCTGGTCTTCGCCGGATGGACGCTGCGCGGCGACGAGCTCACCGAGGACGAGGCCAAGAAGGCTCGCAACAGCAGGGGCATGGCGATCATCGCCGTCGGCATCGCGTTCTTCCTGGCCGAGCTCGGCGACAAGACGATGCTCGCGACGATCACCCTGGCCACCCAGGAGGGCTGGCTCGGCACCTGGATCGGCTCCACGGTCGGGATGGTCGCCGCCGACGCGCTCGCGATCGGTGTGGGCGCCCTCCTCGGCCGCAAGCTCCCCGAGAACGTGATCAAGTACGGTGCCGCCGCGCTGTTCGCGATCTTCGGGATCATCCTCGTCATCGATGGCGCCGTACAGATGTGATCCGTCAGCTGTGAGCCGTCACGTCTGGTCGAGTGACTCGACCCGGCGGTTCAGGTAGCGCTGCTCCGGCACGCTCTGGGTCAGCCGGGCCGCCAGCACGTAGTGCTCCCGAGCCGTCGCGACGTCACCGGACTGCTCGAGCAGGTGCGCCAGCACGGCATGGGCGCGGTGGTGGCGCTGCATCGCCGGGTGCTCCAGCAGGTCTCGTACGATCTCGATCCCGTGCTCGGGGCCGAGACTCATCGCCACGGCGACGGCTCGGTTGAGCGTGACCGCCGGCGAGGGCGCGACCTGCGCGAGCATCCCGTAGAGCAGGTTGATCTGGAGCCAATCGGTGGCCTCGTACGACTCCGCCTCGGCATGGACCGCGGCGATCGCCGCCTGCAGCTGGTAGCGACCCACCGGACCCTCGGGGAGTACGTCCTCCAGCAGTGCCACGCCTTCGCGGATCAGCTCCTGGTCCCACTGCGAGCGGTCCTGGTCCTTGAGCGGGATCAGGTCGCCGAGGTGATCGACGCGACCGCACGATCGGGCCTGGGTCAGCAGCATGAGAGCAAGCAGGCCGGTGGCCTCGTCGTGCTCCGGAAGCACTCCGCGCACGATCCGGGTCAGCCGGATCGCCTCCTCGGTGAGCTCGATGCCCTGCAGCTCCGGACCGCTGGTGCGGGTGTGGCCCTCGTTGAAGATCAGGTGGCAGACGTCGAGCACGCAGGCGATCCGCTCGGGCAGCTCGTCAGGCGCCGGCGAGCAGAACTCCTCGTCCTTCAGCGTCGCCCGCGCCCGGCTGAGCCGCTGCCCCATGGTCGCCTCCGGAACCAGGTACGCAGCCGCGATCTCCGACGTCGTCAGACCGCCCACGCACCGCAGCGTGATCGCCACCTGGGAGGGACGGCGCAACGCGGGATGGGCGCACATCATCATCAGCCGCAGCGAGTCGTCGTAGGCCGAGCCGATCTCCACCGCCTCCGGGTCCGGCTCGTCGAGCCGCCGGGCGATCCCGTCGGCGACCTCGCGCCGGGTCCGAGCCGTGTCCGCGCGCATCTGGTCGATCAGCCGCCGATGAGCCACCCGGATCAGCCAGGCCCTCGGGTCGGCCGGAAGCCCGTCGCAGGGCCACTTCTGGCTGGCCGCGATCAGCGCCTCCTGGGCGGCGTCCTCGCAGTCGGGGAGGTCGGGATGGACCCGCAGCAGGGCGCCGAGGACGTGGGCGGACTCCTGCCGCCACACGTCCTCGACTCCCGTCACCGTCATGTCAGTAGGTTGCCACCGGCCGCAGCTCGACCGTCTCACCGGGGCCGCTGAAGCTGCGTACGACCTCTTCGGCTCGCTCCTGGGACTCGACGTCGATCAGGAAGAAGCCGGCCAGATGCTCCTTCGCCTCGGAGTAGGGGCCGTCGGTGGCGATCGGCTCGCCGGCCTCCCAGCGGTAGAGCTTGGCCGAGGCCGGATCCGCGAGCGCCTGCCCGCCGATGAGCTCGCCGTTGGCCGAGAGCTCCTCCATGATCCCCTCGAAGGCCGCGTTGAGCTTCTCCCTGGAGGCTTGCGGCAGCGACTGGAACTCGGGGATGAAGTCACCCGTCGGGTGACCCCACGGCTGCGGGTTGGAGTGGATCAGGATGACGTACTTCATCGCTCTTCCCTTTCGTCGGCGCCTTCCGTAGGCGTGCTTACGGGGATACGTCGGAGCCGAGTGGCGTAGTTCTACATCGTCCCAGAAGCGAGCAGCCGACGCGTGCGATACGGGTGAGGCGACTTCCGTGCCGCGGAGCGGGCGCCTGGCGGAACACCGTGCAGCTGCCGTCGCCGATGTGGAAGGGTGACCGGTTGTGAATCCGGGAACGTTCGAAGCCATCGACGAACGTCTCGTCTCCACCCTCGACGACCTGCTCGACCAGCCGTCGCTGGAGCCCGGGATCGTCGTCGACGCGCTCTTCAACCGGTTGGTGACCGCGGTGCTCAGCGTGCCCGAGCCGGAGGCCGAGGCGGTGCTGGCCGCACTGCCGCCCTCGCGCTCACCGGCTCTCTTCCGATCGGTCGCGTCCGCCGGCGAGCACGCGCTCGAGCGGGTCTGGGCCGACCGGATCGCGCTCTCCCCCGACCCTGCGAGCGCGTTCGCCCGCTTCCCCTACCGCGAGAACTACCGGCTCCTCGTGAAGATGGAGCTGGAAGCCGTACGCCGCCAGGGCACCGTCCCACGGCACGTGCTGCTCCTCGGCTCGGGCCCGCTCCCCCTGACGGCGCTCTGTCTGGCCGACCAGGGCATCGCGGTGCACTGTGTCGACCACGACGCCGAGGCGATCCGGCTCTCCTCCGCCGCGTTCGGACGCCTGGGCGCCGTCGGCGTGACGTTCGAGCACGCCGAAGCCTCCGCCGCCACGCCACCGCACCCCGTCGACGTCGTGCTCCTCGCCGGCCTGGTCGGGTCCGACGATGCCGCCAAGGCCGAGGTGCTCGGCGAGGCGGCCACCTCTTTGGTGCCGGGCGGCCTCGTCCTGGCGCGGAGCGCACGGGGGCTGCGTACGCTGCTCTACCCGCAGGTCGGTCCGCATGCCCTTGCCGGCCTGAACGTGGTCGCCGAGGCCAACCCCGAGGTCGACGCTCCGGGAACCGACGTGATCAACAGTGCGATCCTCGCGCGCCCGAGCAGCTCGAACTAGAGCGCAGGGTCGAGCACCTCGGCCTTGAGCTGTGCCGCGCGCTCGATCCGCTCGGCACCGGTCTCGCCGAGGTTCCAGGTCGGCAGGATGAACTCGTCGAACCCGGCCTCGACGTAGCGTCCGATCAGGTCCTGCAGCTCACCGGCCGAGCCGGTCTGCGTCCGGGCGAAGCCAGGGTTCACACCGTCGAGGTCAAGCATGAAGTTGGTGGTCGTCTTGATCGTCGCGGGGTCGCGACCCACCTGCTCGCACGCCTCCAGGAGCTTGGCCCGCACCGCGCCGGCGCTCTCGGGCGTGCCCCAGGTGTTCCACTCGTCGGCGTGCCGGGCGACGACGCGCAGCATCCGCGGGCCCTTGGCGCCGACCAGGATCGGCAGCGGCGAGGCCACCGGCTTCGGCTCGCAGGGAGCGTCGGTGAGCTGGAAGTGGGTCCCCTCGAAGGTCGTACGCGGCTTGTCGAGCAGCGACCGGGTGATCTCGATCGCCTCCTCGAACCGGTCGACCAGCACCTTCGCGCTCGGCAGGTCGATGCCGTACGCCTTGTGCTCGTTGATCTGCCAGCCGGCACCCATGCCGAGCACGAACCGCCCGCCGGCGATGTGGTCGATCGTCGCGGACCGGTTCGCGAGCAGCGCCGGGTGATGGATCGTCGTCGGGGAGACCAGAGGCCCGATGCGTACGTTCTCGGTGGTCGCGGCCAGCGCCGGGAGAACCCCCCAGACCTCGTGCATCGGCCCGTCGTCGATGTCCTCGGAGCCGGTGTTGGGCATGTAGTGGTCGGCGAACCAGACGCCGTACCAACCTGCCTGGTCAGCCGCCTGTGCCTCGGCAAGGATGTCGGCAGTGGGAACGGCGGGACTGGGCCACAGCGAGATCTTCACAACCCCAACCTACCCACGAGCGAAACTCCCCTTCGAAAATATTCTTGGCAGCGTTGTCGATCCCGCGTAGACCTCGTTCGACCAAGGGGTGAACGGGCCGGCAAGACGGCCCGACCGACACAGGAGAAACCGAGATGCCGAAGTACATGCTGATCTGGCGCACGATCGACGAGGACAAGCAGAACGCCGCGATGGCCGCCATCCCGTTCGAGCAGATGCTCGAGAAGATGGGGAAGCTCAACGACGAGCTCATCAAGTCGGGCGTGCTGCTCGCGATGGAGGGGCTGGACCCGGAGGAGCACACCGTCGTCACCTACACCGACGCCGAGGAGGCACCGGTGGTCACCGACGGTCCCTACGGCGAGACCAAGGAGCTCTTCGGGGGCTTCTACCTGATCTCGGTCGGATCGAAGGAGGAGGCGGTCGAGTGGGCCAAGCGGATCGGTGGCTTCCCCGGATCCGCCGTCGAGATCCGCCGGGTGCCGACGATCGACGAGTTTCCGCAGGACAACCCGTGGATCCAGAAGGAGCTCGACTGGCGCACCAAAACCGGGCAGCTCTGAGGACCGCGACCATCCGAGGAGACACCGATGAGTGACGCGACGCGCGCCGTCGAGGCGATCTGGCGCATCGAGTCCGCCCGCATCGTCGGCGCGCTCGCGCGCTACACCGGCGACTTCGCCCTAGCCGAGGACGCGGCCCAGGAGGCCCTCGCGGAGGCGCTGGTCTCCTGGCCACGCGACGGCCAGCCGGCCAACCCGGTCGGCTGGCTGATGACCACCGCCAAGCGGAGGGCGATCGACACGATCCGTCGCGCCGGGGTCCAGCGCGAGAAGTACGAGGCGATCGCCCACGACCAGGACGAGGCGTACGACGCCGACCTGGACATCGAGCGGATCGATGACGACGTCCTCGCGCTGATGTTCGTCTCCTGCCACCCGGTGCTGTCCAAGGAGGCCCGGGTGGCGCTCACCCTGAGGGTCGTCGGCGGCCTCAGCAGCGAGGAGATCGCCCGGGCGTTCCTGGTGCCGGTGCCGACGATCCAGGCCCGGATCACCCGCGCCAAGAAGACGATCGCGGCCGCGAAGGTCCCGTTCGAGGTGCCCTCGCCCGACGAGCGCCGGCAGCGTCTGGCCGGCGTGCTCAACGTCCTCTACCTGATCTTCACCGAGGGCTCCACCGCCACCTCCGGCGAGGATCTGATCCGCACCGACCTCGCCCGCGAGGCACGGAGACTGACCCGGGTGCTGATCGGCGTGCTGCCCGACGAGCCGGAGGCGTACGGACTGCTCGCGCTCATGGAGCTGACCGCCTCCCGCTTCCCGGCACGCACCGATGCCGCCGGCGACCCGGTCCTCCTCGAGGACCAGGACCGCACTCGATGGGACCAAGGTGCCGTACGCCGCGGCGTGGCCGCCCTCGAGCAGGCGACCCCACGGGGCCTCGGTCCCTATGGGCTCCAGGCCGCGATCGCCGCCACGCACGCGGTCGCCGACTCGGTCGAGACCACCGACTGGGAGCGGATCATCGTCCTCTACGAGGCCCTGGGCCGGATCGCACCCAACCCGATCGTCGACCTCAACCGCGCCGTGGCGGTGGCGATGGCCCACGGACCGCTGCGAGCCCTCGAGATCGTCGACCGGATCGCCGAGGACAAGCGGCTCGACCACACCCATCTCCTCCCGACCGTACGCGGCGAGCTGCTGCGGCGGCTGGGCCGAACCGTCGAGGCACGCAAGGAGCTGGAGCGAGCAGCAGGGATGTGCACGAACGACCGCGAGCGTGCCGTCCTTCGGCAAAAAGTCGCTGATCTTCCCTAAAACGGGGTATACCTGTCGCCCATGTCACACGCAGCGAGGACAGAGACAGCCGAAGCCCCTCGATGGCGGATCCTGGGCCCCGGCCTCGTGGTGGCCGCGACCGGTGTCGGCGCCGCCGACCTGGTCGCCACCCTGATCGCCGGCAGCAAGTACGGCTACGCCCTGCTGTGGGCCGTCGTCATCGGATGTGTCCTGAAGGTGGTCCTGGTCGAGGGCGCCGGGCGCTACAGCCTGGCGACCGGCGAGACGATCTTCCAGGGCTGGCGACGTCTGGGCATCTGGACGACGATCTACTTCGGCCCCTACATCGTGATCTGGGGCTTCATCTACGGTGCCGCCGCGATGGCCGGGACCGGCCTGGCCCTGGCCGCGCTGTTCTCGTTCGCGTCGGTGAAGGTCTGGGGCATCCTGTCCGGCCTGATCGGTCTCGCCATCGTCTGGGCCGGCCGCTACGGCCTCTTTGAGAAGTTCCTCGCGGTGCTGGTCGGCATCATGTTCGTGACGATGGTCGGCGCGGCGCTCGTCACCCTGCCCAACCTCCCCGACCTCCTCGTCGGCCTGGTCCCGACGATCCCCGAAGGCTCCCTGGTCAACATCCTCTCGGTCGCCGGCGGCGTCGGCGGCACGATCACCCTGGCCGCCTACGGCTACTGGCTGCGGGAGAAGGGCTGGCACACGCCGCAGTTCATGCGCGTGATGCGGATCGACAACACCACGGCGTACGTCGTGACCGGCATCTTCGTGGTCGCCACCCTTATCGTCGGCGCCGAGCTGCTCTACTCGGCCAACATCGCCATCGGCACCGGTGACCAGGGCATGCTCGACCTCTCCAGGGTGCTCGCCGACCGCTACGGCAACTGGTTCGGCAAGCTCTTCCTGATCGGCTTCTGGGCCGCGGCGATGTCCTCGCTCGTCGGCGTCTGGAACGGCGTCAGCCTGATGTTCGCGGACTTCATGGGGACCATTCGTGGAAAGGCCGACGAGCCCGAGGCCAAGAGCGGCGGCATCTGGTACCGCTCCTACATCCTCTGGCTCACCTTCCCCCCGATGATCTGGCTCCTGCTCGCCGACGAGCCCACCTGGCTGATCCTCATCTACGGAGTCCTGGGCGCCTTCTTCATGCCGTTCCTGGCCGTCACCCTGCTCTGGCTCCTCAACACCAGCCACACCCCTGCGGAGTGGCGCAACAAGTGGGTCTCCAACATCGGCCTCATCATCTGCGCCCTGCTCTTCGCCTGGCTCGCCTTCGACCAGATCCGCACCACCGTCCAGGACCTGCTCGGCTAAGGTCCACGCGGAACCCGGTGGATCGGCGAGCACCAGGCTCTAGGCCTGCGCCTTGCCGATCCGCCAGTAGCCGACGAAGGTGATTCGCGACTTGGGCACTCCTAGCGACACCAGATGGCGACGTCCCTCGGCCGGGATCGTCCGCTCACCGACGAGGTACGCCGAGAGCGTGGCCGGCGCCTCGGGCTTGAACGCTTTCACCTCGGCGATCGCCAGCGCCCCGGGCTGTCCGTCGGAGTCACCTCGAGCCAGCCATCGCACCTCGACCCCCTCGGGCCCGGAGACGTCCTGGACGTCGGCCATGTCCGGGATCTCGATGATCGCCAGGCCGCGCGCGTCGCGCGGCATGTCGCGGAGGATCCCGACGATCGCCGGGAGGGCCGACTCGTCCCCGACGAGCAGGTGGAACGACGCGTCCGGAGCGTAGTCGAAGCCCGTGCCCTGATCCATGAGCACGACCCGCTCGCCGGGCTGCGCGGTACGCGCCCACGGGCCGGCGATCCCGAGATCCCCGTGCACGACGAAGTCGACGTCGATCTCACCGAGGTCGGGCCGGTGCTCGCGCACGGTGTAGTTGCGCAGCGGCGGCCGGTCGCCATGCCTCAGGTACTTCAGGTAGTCGATCGTCCCGAGCTTCTCGGGCACCGCGTCGAAGTTGGTGGCTTCTCCGTTCGGTCGCGGCAGGAAGAGCCGGAACCACTGGTCGAAGCCGCGCTGCGGGAAGCGTCGCAGATCATCGCCTCCCAAGGTGAGCCGCACCATGTGCGGCGTGACCTGCTTGTTGTGCAGCACCTCGGCCGCGTACACGCCCTTCAGCTTCCGGCCGTCGTCGAATCCCATGCCCTGCTCCATTCCCCTGTAAGTAAGGGTTACCTTACCTATGCTGCCAAGCGGGCGTCAGTGCTTGGATGTGCCCATGGCGACTCTCTCCGAGCTCTTCCGCGACCACTTCGGCCACGAGGAGCACCTCTACGGCTGGCTGCTCAACCGATTCGCGGACGACCTCGACGCGGGTGGTCCCATCGCTGAGATCTGCCGGGATCACCTCGACGCCTCCCGCGCCGATGCCGTGCAGCTGCGCCTCCTGGCGGCTCTTCACCGCATCGTCCTCCGCGGCGACGCTCCCGAGCTCGAACGCTTCTATCCCAACCTCGGAGGCACCGACGCGTACGTCACCGCCTGGCCAGTGTTCGAGCAGGTGCTCGCAGCTCACGTCGACGAGCTCCGCGCAGGTCTGGAAGTGGCGCCCCAGACCAACGAGGTCGGCCGCTCCGCCAGCCTCCTCATCGGCATCTTCGAGGCCGTACGCCGCACCGGCCTGCACCGCATCCGGCTGCTCGAGCCAGGCGCTTCGGCGGGGCTCAACCTGCTCGTCGACCGCTACCACTTCCACGGCGAGGACTGGGCGTACGGGCCCACGGACAGCCCGCTGGCGATCGACACCCAGAGCGCCGGGGTGCGTCCGGTTCCGTTCGAGGTCGTAGCGCGCCGTGGCTGCGACCTCGCCCCGGTCGATGTCTCCACCGCGGCCGGCCGCGAGTACCTGACCTCGTTCGTATGGCCCCACCAGATCGATCGTCACGCCAGGCTCGCCGGTGCCCTCCGGGCCGCGGCCGGCGACCCACCCGTGGTCGATGTCGATTCGGCCGACACCTGGCTGAAGGAACAGCTCACCGACCCGGCCGACGCCGATGTCCTCACGGTCGTCTGGCAGTCGATCACCGAGCAGTACTGGCCGATCGAGGTACGCACCGGCGTACGCGCTGCCGTCGCCGACGCGCGTGGGCGCCTGCCCATCGCCCACGTCAGCATGGAAGGCGTCCCGCCGGCGCAGACGGCCTCGGGCTGGGACATCCGCACCGACGGTCCCGCGCTCAGCCTCGACGGCGACGTGCTCGCCCGTTCGAGCCACCACGGCCCGCCGCTGATCCTGGCGTAGCCGCGGGAGACCAAAGTCGGTTGACGCGTTCCGCCTCCGGGTAAAGGCTGGTCGGCATGCCCGCCGACGAGCTTCCCGGCTGGAGGCGCAACGCAGCGATCTTCCTCGCCGGCCAAACGGTCTCCCTGCTCGGCTCGATGCTGGTGATGTACGCCGTGATGTGGCATCTCACCATCGAGACCCGCTCCGGGTCGGTGCTGATGCTGAGCCTCGTCTTCGGCATGCTCCCGCAGGCGTTCATGTCGATCTTCGGCGGCGTCTGGGCCGACCGACATCACCGCAAGTTCCTGATCATGGGCTCCGACGCCACCATCGCGGTCGCCACCCTGATCCTGGCCGGACTGATGGTCAGTGGGATCGACGACCTCTGGATCATCTATCTCGCCCTGGCCATCCGCTCCGTCTTCGCCGGCATCCAGATGCCTGCCGTCACCGCGATGATCCCGCAGATCGCGCCGGAGTCCCAGCTCCTCCGGATCAACGGCGCCTTCCAGACCATCCAGTCCGCGATGACGCTCCTCGCGCCGGCTCTCGCCGCGGTGATCTACGCCAGCATGGACATCGTCGCCGTCTTCTTCATCGACGCGATCACGGCCCTCATCGGCGTCGGCCTCCTGGCCCTCGTCCCGGTCGCCCGCCTCGTACGCCCCGACCAGGGGAAGGTCTCCTACTTCGGCGACCTCCGCGCCGGCCTCAAGTACGTCTCGACACATGCGCACGTACGTTGGATCCTCGTGCTCTTCACGCTGGTCATGGTGATGGTCGGAGCCCCGTCCTACCTCACCCCGCTCATGGTCACGCGTACCTTCGGCGACGAGGTCTGGAAGCTCACCGCGAACGAGCTGTTCTGGGGCTTCGGCATGCTGGCCGGCGGTGCCGCCATGGCCGCGTTCGGACCCAAGATCATTCACCGCATGCGCTTGATGGTCGGCTCCGTCGTCCTCATCGGACTGTTCGTCGTCGGGCTCGGAGTCTCCACGAACATGTGGGTCTTCTTCGTCTTCGGTCTGCTGATCGGGGTGGCCTTCTCGGCGTTGAGCGCGCCCGCGTTCACGATCCTTCAGGAGCGTGTGGAACCAGAGATGCAGGGGCGAGTCTTCGGCATCGTCGGAATCGTCATGTCCGTTGCCATGCCGCTCTCCATGGTGGTCTTCGGCCCGCTCGCAGACCAGTTCTCGGTCGAGTCCCTGCTCGTCCTCGCCGGCCTGCTGCTCTTCCTCATGGTCGGCGGCATCCTCGTCATCCCCGGCGCTCGCCGGTCGCTGGCTGAGGTCGACGTCCCGAAGGAAGAGCCCATCGCTCCTGCTGCCACGGTCACTCCGGACGAGGAAGCGTCCCAGGGCACCAAATGACAGCTGCCCGGCACCTCGAGGGCACCGGGCAGCTGGAGAAGCTCTGGATCAGCGGCTGGTGACCAGCTTGATGGCCACGCCGAGACCCGCGGCAACGACGGCGGCGATGAGCAGCTTCTTGACCATGGGAACTCCTTGTTCGAGGTGTTGTTGGTACGGACTGCAACTATGACATTGGACCTCGCGCCGCTGCTCACGTCAACCGGGCGTGGCGCGAAGAGGCCTCATAATCACCTCGGCAATGGGCACAAATGGCAGCAGGGCCACCTCCGAAGAGGTGGCCCTGCGAAAAGATATGTCCGGCGGCGTCCTACTCTCCCACAGCCTCTCGGTTGCAGTACCATCGGCGCTGAAGGGCTTGACTTCCGGGTTCGGGATGGGACCGGGTATTTCCCCTTCGCTATGGCCGCCGTAACTCTAGAGATCACGCTCCCTGCATCGCAGGGGGTGACCAAACCTGTGTTACAACAGTTGGTTGTGGACGCGAGACTTGACGGTCTTCGTTTGTTGTTTTTGTTGAGGGTTTATGAAAGATAAGCCCTCGGCCTATTAGTACCGGTCGGCTGGGCATCACTGCTGTACACCTCCGGCCTATCAAC
>NZ_JBIUZB010000004.1:0-515206 GCF_044744805.1 Nocardioides sp. NPDC087217 | reverse complement strand
GCGGCCGGCGAAGCCGGCGGCCGCAGGCCGTCCTTGACTCCGGGGTTCGTCGAGAAGACCCTCGAAAACGGGTCGGCGGCCCACCCCAACCCCGATGAACCCCCGGCTACCGTGAGAAACGTGCCGATCCCAGACTTCATCGTCGCCCTCCGCCAGAAGATAGGTACAGAGCTGCTCTGGCTCCCCGGCGTAACAGCAGTAGTACGCAGAGACGACGAGAACCTCCTGGTGCAGCGCGCAGACAACCTGAGATGGACACCGATCACCGGGATCGTCGACCCCGGCGAACAGCCGGCGACGGCAGCAGTACGCGAGGCGAAGGAGGAGACCGGGGTGGACATCGTGGTCGACCGGCTGGCATCGGCGGGCGCGACGAGCCCGATCGTCTACCCCAACGGGGATCGTGCGGTCTACATGGACCTCACGTTCAGCTGCACATGGCGCTCGGGCGAGGCGTACGTCGCCGATGACGAGTCCGCGGATGTCGGCTGGTTCCGCGTGGACGAGCTCCCGGAGATGCCTCCGGAGCTCCGGGCGCGGATCGACGCCGCCCTCTCCGACGAGACCGAGGCGCGGTTCGTCGCACCGTGAGCGCGGGACCCGTCGTCAGCCGGACGCTCGCAGTCGGCTGTCGAGGACACTCATGAGCTCCGCGACACGGTTCTTGCCGGCCGGCACGACCGGATAGCGCGCGAGTACGTCGAGCAGCACCGGGCTCGCACGCTCGACCGCACGGTCCAGGGACGCCACGGCAGCCCCAGGCTCGGAGATCTCCGCGATCCGGGCGACGCTGGCTGCCGCACGCAGGATGTGCCCGACCTGAGCAGCGTCGGCGAGCGGATGGAGGTAAGCGGCCGACGCGGCATCGCCGGCGCTTCGGGCGGCCAGCCGAGCCGCCTCAGAAGGGGCCTCCTTGGCCGCCCGATGGGCGTCCAGGGACGTGACGCGCTGGAGCTTCGTACGCCTTGCACCACCGACGAACTCCCAGGCCGCATCCAGCGCCAGCCTCGGTCGAGGATCGTCGGGACAGGCCGCCTCGAACAAGGGAAGGACCTCGGCAGCGGTCTCCGCGACGTAGCGGGCGACGACCCGGAGCTCGTCGATCGTGAGCTCGAAGTCGCCCGCCACGAAAGACCAGCGTCAGGCGTGGCCGTCGAACATCGAGGTCACCGAGCCGTCCTCGAAGACCTCGCGGATCGCACGGGCGACCATGGGAGCGATGGAGAGCGTGGTGAGCTTGTCGAACTGCTTCTCCTCCGGCACCGGCAGCGTGTTGGTGATGACGACCTCGAGCGCGGAGGAGTTCTTCAGCCGGTCGACGGCGGGGTCGGAGAGGATCGCGTGGGTGGCGCAGATGATCACGCCGGCGGCGCCGTCGGCCATGAGCGCGTCCGCGGCCTTCACGATCGTGCCACCGGTGTCGATCATGTCGTCGGTCAGGATGCAGATGCGGTCCTTGACCTCACCCACGACGCGGTTGGCGACGGTCTCGTTGGGCCGGTTGATGTCGCGGGTCTTGTGGATGAACGCCAGCGGCGCACCACCGAGCCGGGCCGCCCAGCGCTCGGCGACCTTGATCCGACCGGCGTCGGGAGAGACGACGGCGAGCGGCTGGTTGCCGTACTTGTCCTTGATGTAGTCGGTCAACAGCGGCAGCGCCATCAGGTGGTCGACGGGACCGTCGAAGTAGCCCTGGAGCTGGTCGGCGTGGAGGTCGACGGAGATGATCCGGTCGGCGCCCGCGGTCTTGAACATGTCGGCGACCAGACGGGCCGAGATCGGCTCGCGGCCGCGGTGCTTCTTGTCCTGGCGGGAGTAGCCCCAGAACGGCATCACGACGGTGATCCGCTTGGCCGAGGCGCGCTTGAGGGCGTCGACCATGATCAGGTGCTCCATGAGCCACTGGTTGATCGGCGCCGTGTGCGACTGGATGACGAACGCGTCCGAACCGCGCACCGACTCCTCGTAGCGTACGTAGATCTCGGAGTTGGCGAAGTCGTAGGCCGAGGTCGGCGTCAGCTTCGTTCCCAGAAGGTCGGCGACCTCCTCGGCGAGGACCGGGTGAGCCCGGCCGCTGAAGAGCATCAACTGCTTCTCGGTGGTGCGCTTGGTCATGTGCTGGCTCCTACCCCCGGGGTCACTGCACTTGGATTCTCCATCAACTTCGCTGCCGGACCCAACCCCGGGGGTCACTCGCCTGTCGCCGAGGGTTCACCGAGGATGGGTACGCCCGACTCGAGTGCCTCCTCGGCCGCGGCCGCCTGCGCCGTGCCTGCCCTCTTCGCCAGCGCCCACCCTTCGATGATCCGCTGCTGACCTGCGGAGACGGCCAGCGCACCGGGCGGAACGTCCTCCCGGATGAGGGCCTCGCCACCGGTCGTCGCGCCATCTCCGACGACCACCGGGGCGACAAAGGTCACACCTGACCCCGACTTCACGTGGCGCCCGATCCGGGTCTTGTGCTTGTTGACGCCGTCGTAGTTGGCGAAGATCGTGCCGGCCCCGATGTTGGTGCCCTCGCCGATCGTCGCGTCGCCGACGTAGGACAGGTGCGGCACCTTGGCGCCGGGCCCGATGGTCGAATTCTTGACCTCGACGAAGCCGCCGATCTTGCCCTCCTCGCCGAGCACCGTGCCCGGGCGCAGGTAGGAGAACGGCCCGACGTTGGCACCGGGTCCGACGACGGCGAGCTCTGCCTGCGTACGCACCACCCGGGCGCCGTGGCCGACCTCGGTGTCCTTCAGCGTGCAGTCGGGACCGACCACCGCGTCCTCGTCGATCCGGGTGGCACCGATGAGCTGGGTGCCGGGCAGGATGGTGACGTCGGGCGCGAGCTCGACGTCGGCGTCGATCCAGGTCGTGGCCGGGTCCATCACGGTGACCCCGTCCTTCATCCACCGGGTCACGATCCGATCGTTGAGGATCTTCCCGAGCGCGGCGAGCTGGGCCCGGTCGTTGGCACCCTCGGCCTCGCTGACGTCGTCGAGGACGAACGCGTCCACCCCCAGCCCGTCCGAGACCGCCAGCGCGATCGCGTCGGTGAGGTAGAACTCCTTCTTCGCGTTGTCGTTGCCGATCCGCGGAAGCACCGAGGCCAGGAAGCCCCCGTCGAAGGCGATGATCCCCGAGTTGATCTCGTTGATCGCCCGCTCTTCGTCGCTCGCGTCCTTCTCCTCGACGATCCCGGTGACCCCTGCGTCTCCACGCAGGATCCGGCCGTAGCCGAAGGGCTCCGGGACGATCCCGCTCAGGATCGTCGCGGCCCGGCCGGCGGCCTCGTGGTCGGCCACCAGCGCACGCAGCGACTCACCGCGCAGCAGGGGTGTGTCGCCGTACGTCACCAGGACCGTCCCGCCGGACACCGCGCCGGCCTCGACCGCCACCCGCACGGCGTGCGCCGTGCCGAGCTGCTCGGTCTGGACCGCGATCACGGCCTCGGGCAGGATCTCGGCGATGTGGGGCTCGACCAGCTCGCGCTGGTGTCCCACGACCGCGACGACACGGGACGCCCCGGCCTCCGAGACCGCGGCCAGGACATGGCCCACGAGACTCCGGCCCGCGATCTGGTGGAGCATCTTGGGAGTCTTGGACTTCATCCGGGTGCCGCCACCGGCGGCCAGCACGATCACGGTGAGCTCGCTCATGTTGGCTCAGTCTAGGCCGCCGGGCCCGGCCGCCGATCCGGGGTCAGCGGACCCGTTCCTCGGCCGCGTTGAGGATCCCGATGATCTGGTCGTAGTCGCCGCGAACCTCGGCGTAGCGCAGCAGCTTGACCTGCTCCACGAGCACCTCGTGCGCCTCCGGATCGGCCTCGAGCAGCGCCATCACCTCGTCGACGTACGCCTCGAGCGGCATCGCGTGCTCGGAGCTCTCGTGGCCCGGCATCAGGGCCGTGCGGACCGCCGGCGGGACGAGCTCGGTGACCTGGATCCCGATCGGCTCCAGCTGCATCCGGATCGACTCGGAGAGCTGGTGGATCGCTGCCTTCGTGGCGTTGTAGGTGGGCGTGAACCGCAGCGGCGTGTGGGCCAGCCCCGAGGAGACGGTGAGGATCGTGGCGCCGGGACGCTCGCGCAGCTGCGGCACCAGCGCGTCGATGAGCCGGATCGGACCGAGCAGATTGGTCACCACGGTCTCCTCGGCATCGGCGAGGAAGCCTCGCGTGGTCCAGTCCTCAGGGCGCATGATCCCGGCCATCGCGACGAGCATGTTCAGGTCCGGGAAGCGGCTGACCACGTCGGCGGTCGCCTCCGCGATCGAGGCGGCGTCGGCGGTGTCGATGCGGACGGTCTCGAAGCCGTGCACCTGGGCGAGCTCGGAGAGCAGCGACGTACGCCTGCCGCCGATGATGACGGTGTTGCCGCGCTCCTTGAGGCGCAGGGCGAGAGCGAGGCCGATCCCGGAGGTCGCGCCGGGGATGAAGATGGTGTTTCCGGTGATGTTCATGGCTCCACCCTGCGGCGGCGGCTCCGTCTGCGGGAGAGACCTGGTGATCGTGGGATCGGCGGTCCCTGGCTGCGTACGATCCCACCCCGCATCATGGATGCCATGGACCGCGCCTCCCTCGCCGACTTCCTCCGACGCCGCCGTGAGGCGCTCCGCCCTCAGGACGTCGGGCTGGTCGCCGGACCGCGCCGGCGCACGCCGGGCCTGCGCCGTGAGGAGGTAGCCGCGCTGACCGGGATGTCGACCGACTACTACGTACGCCTCGAGCAGCAGCGCGGCCCGCAGCCCTCCGAGCAGATGCTCTCCGCGCTCGCCCGGGCGCTGCGCCTGACCGTCGACGAGCGCGACCACCTCTACCGGCTGGCCGGACACAACGCCCCGCGGCGTACGTTCGAGGACGGCCACGTCGCCCCGGCGCTGCTGCGCGTGCTGGACCGGCTCGAGGACACTCCGGCGATGATCATGTCCGCGCTAGGCGAGACGCTGGTCGCCAACCGGCTAGCGACCACGATCTTCGGGGACCGGGTGGCGCTGACCGGCTGGGACCGCTGCGAGGCCTACCGCTGGTTCACCGACCCCTCGACGCGGGGCGTCTACCCGCCGGACTACCACGAGACGCACGGCCGGGGTCTCGTGGCGAGCCTGCGGATGGCCTACGGGGCACTCGGCGAGAAGTCCCGCGCCGGCGAGCTCGTGCGTCTCCTGCTCGACAGGTCCGAGGAGTTCCGCGAGCTATGGGAACGGCACGAGGTCACCCACCGCTACGAGGACCACAAGACGCTGCTGCACCCGCAGGTCGGCCGCATCGACGTCGACTGCCAGGTGCTGTCCACCCAGGACCAGGGCCAGGCCCTGCTGGTGCTGACGCCGGTGCCCGGCAGCGAGGCGGAGGAGAAGATCCGGCTGCTCGCGGTGCTCGGTCACGAGGAGTTCAGCGCGCCCTAGGAAACCGCGCCCCTGCCCAGGTCGAGGACGAGGACGGCCATGTCGTCGGAGGGCGGCGCGGCGGAGAAGTCGGCGACCGCCCGCAGCAGCCGGTCGGCGACGACCTGCGCTCCGACGTCGATGCCCGTGGCGAGGACGGCCTCGACCCCGGCCTCCTCGAACATCGTGTCCCCGGCGCGCCGCTCGAGGACACCGTCGGTGACGACGACGAGCCGGTCGCCCCGCTCCACCGTCACCTCCTCCTCGATGTAGTCGACCGCATCGAGCACCCCGAGAAGAGCCTGCGACCGGCCCACCCGTCGGGCGGAGACGCCGGGCCGGGCACGGGTGACCAGGAACGGCGGCGGATGGCCAGCACAGACGAGCCGCACCCGGAAGCGGGACGCGGAGGTGACCTCGAGCGTGCCGCACACCAGCGTGATGAACCTGCCCCGCAGGCCTTCGTCGCTGATCGCGGCATTGAGCCGCTCCAGGGTCGGCGCGATCGGGATGCCGGCCCGCATCAGCGCGCGCACGGTGTGCCGCGACATCCCGGCGACCGCGGCCGCCTCCGGCCCGACGCCGCACACGTCGCCCACCATGAAACCCCAGCGCCCGGCGCCGAGCGCGAAGATGTCGTAGAAGTCGCCGCCGGCTTCGTTGAACTCGCCGGTCGGCTCGTAGCCGACCCCGATGTCGACACCCGGGATCTCCGGCAGGACGGCCGGCAGCAGGCTGCGCTGCAGGGAGCGGCCGATCTCCTGGAGCTCGGTGTGGGCCCGGGCGTTGTCGATGGCCAGTGCCGCCCGGCGGGCCACCGCCTCCGCCACCATCAGGCGCTCGCGACGCAGCGGCTCACCGGCCGGCCGCCCGAGGGTGAGCCAGCCGATGATCCGGTTGCGCGCCTCCAGCGGAAGGATCGCGACCTCACCCTCGACATCGGGCTCGGCTGGAGCCTCGGGGCCTTCCGGCTCCGCCTCCGCCAACGCGTCCCGCACCGCGTCGAGCTGGTGCTCGTCGGCGTGCCAGGCGAACTGGAGCCGAGGATGGTCACGCACGTCGTTGAGGTAGATGCCGCACCACGTCGCCAGCCGCGGCACCACGATCTGCCCGGTCATCGCGGTCGTCGTCTCCAGGTCCAGCGACGCGGCCAGCATCACGCTGGCCTCGCTCTGGAACGTCAGCCATGCCCGGCGCTCGCTGTCGGCAGCCCGCGTGGACGCCCGGTCGACGCTCGGCGCGGCCCAGTCCGCCACCCTCTGCAGCTCGGCGCCGTCCTCGGTGGCGAAGCCGCCCGACTCCTTCTTCGCGACCGCCAACGTGCCGATCACCCGGCCCTCGAAGGCCACCGGTGCGGTCACCAGCGAGCGCAGCTCGAGCTCTCGGAGCAGCTCGACCGGCGTTGCCCGCAGGTCGCCGATCGCCAGCGGACGGAACGAGGCCCTGAGGCTCGGCGCGCCGGCCTCGCCACGGCGCACGCTCCTCCCCTCGATCGGCGTAGCCTCCCCGCTCGTCGCGGCCACCACGAACCGGTCCTCCATCTCGTCCTCGAGCAGGAGGTACGCAGCATCGGCGTCGAATCGCTCCCGGGTCTGCTCCACCACGAGGTCGAGGATGTCGGCGAGCGCGAGCTGGTTGAGGGCGAGCCCGCTCAGTCCCAGCGGATCCCGGCCGGGCGTGGCCACGCTCTCGCGGCGGCGTACGTCCTTGCCCTCCGGGACTCCCCCGTTGGGCGAATCCGCGTCGAGGGTCGCCTCCACGAGCGCGAACGCGGCCCACACCCGCTTGTGGTCCCGGCGGTACTCCACGCCCCAGGCCGTCGCCAGCGCCGAGGTGATGAGCAGCCCACGCCCGTGCTCGCCGGCCCCGGGCCGGGCGTTCGCACCGACCGGGAGCACCCGGGTCGGGTGCTGGTCGAAGACGTCGATGCGGAGTCGGTCCTCCTCGCGTACGACCGCCACGGTCATGGGCGTGCCGGCGTGGGTCACGGCGTTGGTCACCAGCTCGCTGGTCAGCAGGACCACGTCGTCGAGGAGGTCGTCGAGGCCCCACTCGACCAGCACCGAGCGCGCGAAACGGCGCGCTTCGGAGACCGACGTCGCTGCCGGCTCGAAGGTGCGCGAGTGCGTCTTGACTCCGGTGCTCATGACCACCGCCGATTGTGCACCCGTTTGGCGCCGGTATGGCACTGATCACGGCAAGGTACCGGCAGGTAGGTCAAGGAATTACCAGAATCGGTGGTGAACGACCATTTGTGAGCCACGGTGAGCCGCGGAGTGCGACACTTCAGCAGACGCATGTCTCAGCGCGAGAGGAGGCAGGGATGTCCTCATCGGTGGACTCATCGAGGTCGACCATGCTGCCCGAGCAGGTGACGGTCGATCAGGTCACGCTGCGCCAGCTCAAGGACGCGATGGCTGCGATGCGCGACGGCGTCTTCACCGGCCGGCTGGAGCCGGTCGACGGGCCCCTCGGTGATCTGGCGTCCATCCACAACGAGATCGCCGAACGGCTGAACCACCTGACCGGCGAGATCGCGCGCGTACGTCGCGAGGCGGGCCGCGACGGCCACCACGACGAGCGGCTCCGGCCGAGCATCGGCGGCGGTGCCTGGGCCGGTGCCGTCGAGGACGCCAACAAGCTGGTCGCCGACCTGGCACGCCCCACCGCCGACGTCGCCCGGGTCGTCGCGGCGGTCTCCGCGGGCGACCTCACCCAGACGATGGACGTACGCCACGGCAGCCGCGCCCTCAAGGGCGACCCGCTGCTGGTCGCCAAGAGCGTGAACGGCCTGGTCGCCCAGCTCGCCACGATCACCGAGGAGATCGCCAGGGTCACCCGCGAGGTCGGCACCGAGGGCAAGCTCGGTGGCCGCGCCCGGGTGCGGAACGCCTCCGGCACCTGGCGCGACCTCGTCGACGCGGTCAACACGATGTCCTCGCGGCTGACCGCCCAGGTCCGCGACATCGCCGAGGTCACCACCGCCGTCGCCAACGGCGACCTGTCCCGCACGGTCACCATCGAGGTCTCCGGCGAGATGGCGCAGCTCAAGGACACCGTCGACCGGATGGTCGGCCAGCTGTCCTCGTTCGCCGCCGAGGTCACCCGTGTCGCCCGCGAGGTCGGCACCGAAGGCCGTCTCGGCGGCCAGGCCGACGTGCGCGGCGTCTCCGGCACCTGGCGCGACCTCACCGACTCGGTCAACACGATGGCCTCCAACCTGACCTCCCAGGTACGCGGGATCTCCTCGGTCGCCAAGGCCGTCGCCCGCGGCGACCTGTCGCAGCAGATCACCGTCACCGCGCGCGGTGAGGTCGCCGAGCTCGCCGAGACGCTCAACTCGATGACCGCCACCCTGCAGACCTTCGCCGACGAGGTCACCCGTGTCGCCCGCGAGGTCGGCACCGAGGGCATCCTCGGAGGCCAGGCCGAGGTTCCCGGTGTCGCCGGCCGGTGGAAGGACCTCACCGACTCGGTGAACTCGATGGCGAGCAACCTGACCAACCAGGTCCGCGACATCGCCCAGGTCACCACCGCGGTGGCCGGCGGCGACCTGTCCCAGAAGATCACCGTCGACGTACGCGGCGAGCTCTACGAGCTCAAGACCACCGTCAACACCATGGTCGACCAGCTCTCCGCCTTCGCCGACGAGGTGACGCGTGTCGCCCGCGAGGTCGGCACCGAAGGCATGCTGGGCGGCCAGGCCGAGGTGCCGGGCGTCGGCGGTCGCTGGAAGGACCTCACCGACTCCGTCAACTCGATGGCGACCAACCTGACCAACCAGGTCCGCAACATCGCCCAGGTCACCACCGCGGTCGCGGGCGGCGACCTGTCCCAGAAGATCACCGTCGACGTACGCGGCGAGCTCGCCGAGCTCAAGACCACCGTCAACACCATGGTTGACCAGCTCTCCGCCTTCGCCGACGAGGTCACCCGCGTCGCCCGCGAGGTCGGCGGCGAGGGTCAGCTCGGCGGCCAGGCAGCGGTGCCGGGCGTCTCCGGCACCTGGCGCGACCTGACCGACTCGGTGAACTTCATGGCCGGCACGCTGACCGCCCAGGTCCGCAACATCGCCCAGGTGACGACAGCGGTGGCCCGTGGCGACCTGAGCCGGCAGATCACCGTCGACGCCCGCGGCGAGATCCTCGAGCTCAAGTCGACCATCAACACCATGGTCGACCAGCTCTCCTCCTTCGCGGCCGAGGTCACCCGCGTCGCCCGCGAGGTCGGCACCGAGGGCAAGCTCGGCGGCCAGGCCGACGTGCACGACGTCTCCGGCACCTGGAAGGACCTCACCGACTCGGTCAACTCGATGGCCTCCAACCTGACCTCCCAGGTCCGCAACATCGCCCAGGTCACCACCGCGGTGGCCCGTGGCGACCTGACCCAGAAGATCACCGTCGACGCCCGGGGCGAGATCCTCGAGCTCAAGTCGACCATCAACACCATGGTCGACCAGCTCGGCTCGTTCGCCGACGAGGTCACCCGGGTTGCCCGCGAGGTCGGCACCGAGGGCGCGCTCGGTGGCCAGGCCCAGGTGCC
This sequence comes from Nocardioides sp. NPDC087217, assembly GCF_044744805.1. Lineage (NCBI taxonomy): Bacteria > Bacillati > Actinomycetota > Actinomycetes > Propionibacteriales > Nocardioidaceae > Nocardioides > Nocardioides sp. NPDC087217. The sequence continues at coordinate 505,294 of NZ_JBIUZB010000004.1, read as the reverse complement.
GGGCGTCGCCGGCACCTGGCGCGACCTGACCGTCTCGGTGAACTCGATGGCCTCCAACCTGACCAACCAGGTCCGCAGCATCGCCCAGGTCTCCAAGGCGGTCTCGCAGGGCGACCTGTCGCAGAAGATCTCCATCGAGGCCCGCGGTGAGGTCGCCGCCCTGGCCGGCACCCTGAACGCGATGGTCGACACGCTGCGTACCTTCGCGGACGAGGTCACCCGTGTCGCCCGCGAGGTCGGCACCGAGGGATCACTGGGCGGTCAGGCACACGTACGCGGCGTGGCCGGCACCTGGAAGGACCTCACCGACTCGGTCAACTCGATGGCCTCCAACCTGACCTCCCAGGTCCGCAACATCGCCCAGGTCACCACCGCCGTCGCCCGCGGCGACCTGACCCAGAAGATCACCGTCGACGCCCGCGGCGAGATCCTCGAGCTCAAGTCCACGGTCAACACCATGGTCGACCAGCTCTCCTCCTTCGCCGACGAGGTCACCCGTGTGGCCCGCGAGGTCGGCACCGAGGGCAAGCTCGGCGGCCAGGCCGAGGTCGCCGACGTCTCCGGCACCTGGCGCGGGCTCACCGAGAACGTCAACCAGCTCGCGAGCACGCTGACCACCCAGCTCCGCGCGATCGCCGAGGTCTCCGCGGCGGTGACCCAGGGCGACCTGAGCCGGCAGATCACCGTCGGGGCCGCCGGCGAGGTGGCCGACCTGAAGGACAACCTCAACGAGATGATCGACTCGCTGCGGGAGACCACCAGGGCCAACGAGGACCAGGACTGGCTCAAGACCAACCTGGCCCGGTTCACCGGCCACATGCAGGGCGGGCGCGACCTGCTCGAGGTCGCCCGGCTGATCGTCTCCGAACTCACCCCGCTCGTCGGGGCGCAACAGGGCTCGATCTTCCTCACCGACCAGTCCTCCGAGCACGTCGGACCGAAGGTCCTGCGCCGGATCGCCTCCTACGGCTACCAGCCGAGCGCTGACGTCCCCGACGTCTTCGCCGTCGGCGAGGGCCTGGTCGGGCAGGCTGCCTACGACCGCCAGCCGATCATCGTCCGCGACGTACCGGCCGACTTCCTGCGGATCTCCTCGGGCCACGGGTCGGCGGCACCGACCTCGATCGTGGTGCTCCCGGTGGCGTTCGAGGAGAAGGTGATCGGTGTCGTCGAGCTGGCCTCGTTCCGGCCCTTCAGCGCCGTCCACATGCAGTTCCTCGAGCAGCTCGCGGAGTCGATCGGGGTCTCGCTCAACGCGATCATGGCCAGCTCCCGCACCGAGGAGCTGCTGGTCGAGTCGCAGCGTCTCGCCGCCGAGCTGCAGGACAAGCAGGACGAGGGCGAGCGTCAGCAGGTGGAGCTGCAGCAGACCAACGCGGCCCTCGAGGAGAAGGCTCGCCAGCTCGCCGACCAGAACCAGGCGATCGAGATCAAGAACCTCGAGATCGAGGATGCCCGGCGCGGTCTGGAGGAGCGCGCCGAGCAGCTCGCCCTCTCGTCTCGCTACAAGTCCGAGTTCCTGGCCAACATGTCGCACGAGCTGCGCACACCGCTCAACTCGCTGCTCATCCTGGCGCGGCTGCTCTCCGACAACGTCGACGGCAACCTCAACTCCCGCCAGGTGGAGTACTCCCGCACCATCCACGGTGCCGGCACCGATCTCCTCCAGCTGATCAACGACATCCTCGACCTGTCCAAGGTCGAGGCGGGGAAGATGGACGTCCACGTCACCGACGTCGCGGTGACCTCGGTGGTCGAGTACGTCGAGGCGACCTTCCGGCCGCTGACCGCCGAGAAGGACCTCGACTTCATCGTCAGCGTCGACCCCGACGTGCCCCGCGTGCTGCGTTCGGACCAGCATCGGCTGCAGCAGGTGCTGCGCAACCTGCTCTCCAACGCGGTGAAGTTCACCGACGGCGGCGGCGTCCGGCTGCTGATCCGCAACGCCTCCGGCGAGCGCTTCTCCACACCCGGCCTGCAGCAGGCCGACGCGGTGCTGGCGTTCTCGGTGGTCGACACCGGCATCGGCATCCCGCCGGAGAAGCTGAAGGTCATCTTCGAGGCGTTCCAGCAGGCCGACGGCACGATCAGCCGCAAGTTCGGCGGCACCGGCCTCGGCCTGTCGATCAGCCGCGAGGTCGCCCACCTGATCGGCGGCGAGATCCAGGTCAAGAGCGACCCCGGACACGGCAGCTCCTTCACGCTGTACGTCCCCAGGATCAGCTCCGGGACGATCGAGGCGCAGCCACCGACGCCTGCTGTCGACGAGCAGAGTGCGACCGACAGGAGACCCGACCAGGTCCTGCTGGTCCTCAGCGGCGGCAGCGACGAGTCCGGTCCCGGCACCAGCGCCGTCGTGGAGGCCCTGTTCGGCTCGGTCGACGAGGTCGAGACGGTCTTCGGCACATCGCCCGAGGAGGCTCAGGCGGTCCTGGCCGACCGCGACGTCGACTGTGTGGTGCTGGATCTTCCGCTGGCGGACGGTGGTTTCGACGTGCTCCGCTGGATGCGCACCCACAAGCGCACCAAGAACATCCCTGTCGTGCTGAGCCGGGTCGGCGAGGTGACCAAGGCCCAACAGAGCCGCCTGGACAGGTACGCCCAGGCGATGACCCTCAAGACGCCGGCAACCACCGAGGAGGCGATCGACGACGTGAGCGTGCTGCTGGGCCGTCCAGGGGCGCAGCCCCCCAGGACGTACGTCCCCGAGCCGGCCGATCCGAACGGCCAGTTCGTGGGTCGCAGGATCCTGATCGTCGACGACGACGTACGCAACGTCTTCGCGCTCACCAGCGCGCTCGAGCAGCACGGCATCGACGTGATCTATGCGGAGTCCGGGGAGGCCGGGATCGAGGCGCTCCAGCGGGAGCCTGGTGTCGATCTGGTGCTGATGGACATCATGATGCCGGGCATGGACGGCCTGACCGCGATGCGCCTGATCCGGGACATCCCGCAGTTCAAGAGCCTGCCGATGATCGCGCTGACCGCGAAGGCGATGACCGGTGACCGCGAGGACAGCCTCGCCGCCGGCGCCTCGGAGTACATCACCAAGCCGGTCGACGTCGCCGACCTGCTCTCGCTGTTCCGGTTGTGGTTGTCATGAGCGAGCGCCAGCGAGCGACAGCAGGCCTCAGGCCGCCGCTTCCGTACTCTCTGCTTTTCACTACGGAGGCGGCGGTATGAGCGAACGGCAGGGGACCGCGAAGATCCTCCTCGTCGACGACCATGCCGCCAACCTGGTCGCGCTCGAGGCCATCCTCGGCTCGCTCGACCAGACCCTCGTCCGTGCGGGGTCCGGCGAGGACGCACTCCGCGCCCTGCTCCACGACGACTTCGCGCTGATCCTGCTCGACGCGCAGATGCCGGGGATGGACGGCTTCGAGACGGCCACCCGCATCAAGGCGCGCGAACGCACCAAGGACGTCCCGATCATCTTCCTGACCGCCAACGACTTCGACACCCACCTCGCCTATCGCGGCTACGCGACCGGCGCCGCCGACTTCCTCGCCAAGCCGTTCGACCCGTGGCTGCTGCGGGCGAAGGTGCAGGTCTTCGTCGACCTGTGGCACGCCAGCCGCAAGCTCAGCACCCAGGCCGACCTGCTGCGCCGGTCCCTGGACGAGCGAGCCGCTCAGCCCGGTCGGGTCGACGTCGACGTCGTCACCGACCTCCGGTCCCGACTCGCCGGGGTGGAGGAGGCCGTGGCCGATCTCGACGCCGTCGGTGACATCGGCATCGGCGGCGATGCCCGCCGCCGCCTCGGAAACCGGCTCGCAGATCTCAGGCAGGCGCTCGACGCCCTGGGGTGATCAGACCAGAAGGGGTCAGATCCGTGCGCGGTAGGCCGCGAGGACCTGCTCCACCTTCTCCTTGTCGGCGTCCTGCAGCGGGATGAGAAGCTCAGCGACCACGTCGGTCAGCTCGGCGACGCGCCGGTTGAGCTGACGCTGCTCCTGCACCTCGGCCTCGAGCGCCTCGATGCGGCGCACCAGCGAGGCACGCGTACGGGCGGCGTCGCGGGCACCGCGAGCGATGTTCTTGATGCCGGAATCGTCGGACATGTCAGTTTCCTTCTGCACGGTTGAGGGACGGCCACGAGGCGCGGAGCCGCGCGACGCCCGGCAACGGGTTGCCGAGCATGTCCTGGCCTTCGTTGATCCCGAGGTGCTCGACCACGCCGCCGGCTGCCTCGATCTCGGCCTGGACGAGGGCGGGGTCGACGCGGCGTACGAGGCCTTCGGGCTGCGGCTCGGGAAGGTTCTCACCGATGACCGCGAACTCGAGGTAGAGCTTGCCGCCGCTGGGCCTCAGCGCCATCTTCGCCAGGGTCCAGAGCTGGCTCCGGGCCGCGCCGTCGAGGCAGCCGATCAGGTCTCGGGCATAGAGATGGTGCGGGTCGCGGGCCAGTCGCGCACCCAGCGCCAGCGTCGAACGGAGCTCGCCGAGGATGAGCTGCTCGGAGACCAGGGGAAGCTTGTGGCGCTCGGCCCGGCGGCGTACGGCGGCCACCGCGGCGCGGGAGAAGTCCACCGAGTGCACCTGGTGTCCCTTGCGGGCGAAGAAGCGAGCGTCACGCCCGATCGCGCCGGCGCCGATGTCGACCACCTTCGCGTCCTCGGGCAGCTGCCTCTGGACCCACGCGCCGAAGGCCGACTGCTTGCTCTCGAGCTCGCTCCCGTGGGTGTTGTGGAACTCGGTCCAGTGCCCCATGTCGGTGCGGAAGCCACGCAGCCAGCCGTCCAGACGGCGTACGCCGGCCGGCGGGTCGGCGTACTTGAACGACGGGTCCGGGGTGCGCCACTTCGGGCCGTAGATGAAGGCCAGCATCTCCTCGGGCTCGGCGGGAGCCGGGAAGTCGTAGCCGTGCAGGTTGATCGTCGAGACCGGCACGATCGCCTCGCGGCGCAGGCGTCCGGAGCGGTTGCCGAGCTGGTAGAAGACCGGCTCGCCGTCCTTGTCGGGCACGTAGAACGCCACGAAGATGTCGATGTGCACCTTGCGGCCGTCCGAGACCTGGTGCAGCACCTTGATGTCGCCGCCGGACATCCGCAGGACGCTCCAGCCGCGTTCGCGCATGGTGCGCTCGATGGCGTACGACTCGGAGATGATCTCGGCGGGGACGGTGTGCTTGGAGAGGTAGCAGACGTCGGTGTCGGAGTCGTGGCCGAGCATCCGGCCCTCGCGGATCGCGCCGAGGAGCGCGCCGTAGTTGAGGTAGGCCTCGACGCCGACCACGTCGCGGAGGTCGGCGAGGACGCGCTGGGTGCCGTCGAGGATCTCCTCGCGGATCTTCTCGTCGGTGGCCTCGAAGGAGCGGGTGAGGTGGCCGACCTTGTCGACGCTGAGCGGGTTGCCGCCGCCGTCGACGATCGAGATGCTGCCCTCACCGGAGCCGAGGACGACCTTGTCCTCGAAGAGCACCTCGCCCTCGTAGTCGGCGATGGTGATCGTCGCGGTGCCGTCCAGGAACCGGGTGAGCACGGTGGGCCACGGCACCATGGTGCCCCCGTCGACCGGGTGGCCGTCGCGCTCAGGCGTAAGGGACCAGACGTACTGGCCGTCGACGGAGAGAATCAGGACCGGCGTCGAGGAGTCCCGGACGAGGACCCCTTCGTCGGAGATCTCGAACTGTCCGCCAGGAGTGGGGGCACTGCCGGTCACGAGACCTGGGCATCCTCTCGCGCGATGGCCTTCCGCAGAGCGGTGCTGCTGGTCTGGAGCGTGTAGGGGAAGTAGACGACCTCGACACCGACCGACGCCATCTTCTTCTCGAGCGCGTCGCCCTTCTCGGTGCCCTTCCAGTCATCGCCCTTGAAGAGGTGGGTGAACCCGACCTCGCGCCAGGAGTCGACCTTGTCGGTGGTGCGCTCGGCGTAGACCGCGTCCACGATCCCGATCGCCTCGACGATCTCCAGCCTCTCGACGAGCGGGACGGTCGGGATGATCCCCTTGGTCGTCTCGCAGACCTCGTCGGAGACCACACCCGCGATCAACGTGTCGCAGCGCTCTCGCGCCTGGCGCAGCATGTTGAGGTGACCGATGTGGAAGAGATCGAACACGCCAGGTACGTAACCGATGACCGGTCCCATGCCCACGCTTCCTCCAAGTGTTTGTCGATTAGTTTGGGCGACTTTACACCCTGCTCCCCCACGACCTTGATACAGGCCAGTATCCATACCACCCTGCGCGTCCCCGCAATCAGCAACGCGACACGCGGGCGTATGCAGGAAGCCCGGTGACCTTACACGAAGATGAACGGCGCGTGGCCATCAATGACGAACCCCGGGGTCAGCTGGGCGGCATGACCCCGAGGACGACGAGCAGTCCGGGAAGGCCCAGGAACAGCAGCCCGAGAAGGACCGGGCCGCCGAGCACACCCAGGAGAATGGTGACCCTCGAGACGGCGTACCGCCGCAGGTAGGACACGGCGAGCACCCCGAATCCGGCGGCCGAGACGACCGATCCGAGGAGGTACGCCACGGAACGCGAGCCGAGGTCGGCCGGGTCGCCGCTCGCTCCGACGAGGATCGCGCCGGCCTCCGCCGTGCTGCCGACCGCGTCGAGCGCGAGTGTCGCGAACGCACCCCAGAGAAGCACCGACAGGGCCCATGGCGTCACGAACCGGGCCGGGCGCGCAGCCACCGACAACAGCGCCACCGCGGCGCCCAGCACCTTCAGGCCCGTGACGGTCCAGTTCATGACCGAGAGGCCAGTGGCGTACTCGGCGTAGCGGCCCTCGGCGAAGCGATCGGTGAGCTCGAAGGTCACGTTCGCCGCAGCGAACGCCAGACAGCCCAATGCCATCAGCACCGCGACAGCGATGACGGCAGGGCTTGCGGCCCGCGCCGCGGGCGCCACCGGCCCCTTCTGGCTCGCGAGAGTCGCCATGGTCCCGACGCTACGAATCTCTGAGCCGCGAGGACATCGGGGGATCCCCTACCTGTACCCGGGTTTCGAGTGCCGCCGGCGACATCGCCGCGCGCTACGGTCGGTTCATGGATGTCGTCGAGGTCGACGGGTTGCGCATCGCCTTCCGACGGGCCGGGAGCGGTCCTGCGGTCGTGTTCGTCCACGGCGGCGCCGAGGACGGCCGCGCCTGGAGCCCACAGCTCGACGCGCTCTCGGACGAGTTCACCGTCATCGCATGGGACGAACCGGGCGCCGGTGGCTCCGGCGACGTGCCCGAGGGTTTCGCGCTCAGCGACTACGCCGACTCCCTGGCCGGGCTTCTCCGCGCTCTCGACGTCGCTCCGTGCACGCTCGTGGGGCTCTCCTGGGGAGTGACCGTCATCCTCGAGCTGTACCGACGCCATCCCGATGTCGTCCGCAGTCTTGTCCTGGCGGACGGCTACGCCGGGTGGCGTGGTTCGCTCGGACCGGCCGAGGCCGACGTCCGCCTCGCGGGCCTGCTCGACCAGCCGGCAGACAGCTTCGACCCGACCCTCCCCGGCCTCTTCGCCGGCCCGCCGCCGGCGGAGTTCGTGCCCCTGCTGGAGGCGATGGCAGCCGACGTACGCCGCCACAGCATGCTGACCGCCCTGACCGCCATGGCCCGCGCCGATCTGACCGACATGCTCGGGACGATCCAGGTGCCCACCCAGCTCATCTGGGGCGCCCTGGACGCCCGCTCGCCCCTGTCCGTCGCCCACGACTTCCAGCGCCTCATCCCGGCGGCAGACCTCGCCGTCATCCCCGGCTGCGGTCACGTCAGCAACCTCGAGGCTCCTGAGGCGTTCAACGACATCCTCCGCTTCTTTCTCCGCCGCCACCCCGCGTGAGTCGCACTCACCCTCGCCGTCGGCGTCCCTCAGAGATGCTTCGGAATCACATGGTCCGGAACGGGTGAGGCGGTCGACTCGGGCGCCACGCAGGCTCGTCGCGGGACCGGACAGACCGAGGTGAGAGGTGGAACAGTGGGCGACGAGAGCATGCTGGAGATCGCGCGGCGGAACATCGCGGTGCCCGACGTGGTGCCCTCACCGCTGGGCGACATCGAATTCTTCGACGGGGTGCCGCTTCCGGGGTCTGTCGACACGATCTACGACCTGCTCGATCTCACCCGGGCGATCGAGGTCTACCTCAACACCGTCCCAGGCGCCTCCCTCGTGGCGATGCGCAGCGGGTTCCGCAGCGTCGGCCTCGACGGCAACACCATGCTCGGCTTCACCGACCCTCGCGCGAACTCGGGCTCGTTCTTCCTGACGCCGAACACCGAGACGACGTACGGCTCGATGTTCCTCGACCTGCGCGACGGCCCGCTGGTCGTCGAGAACCCGCCGAACTCCCTGTGCGTGCTCGACGACTTCTGGTTTCGCTACGTCGCCGACCTCGGCATCGCCGGGCCCGACAAGGGTGCGGGCGGCAAGTACCTCTTCCTCCCCCCGGGATACGACGGCGAGGAGCCGGACGCCTACTACGTCTTCCGCACGCCGACGTACTCGAACTGGCTGGTCGTCCGCGCTCTCGGCGGCGTTCCCGACATCAAGAAGGTTCGGGTCTATCCGCTCGCGCAGGCCGACGACCCGCCGGCGATGAGCTACCTGAACATGGCCGATCTGACCCAGAACACCATCCACGCGAACGACTTCTCGTTCTTCGAGGAGATCGACACGCTCGTGCAGGAGGAGCCGGCCGACGCGCTGGATCCGGAGCGCGCGGGTCAGTGCGCCTCGATCGGGATCGTGCACGGTCAACCGTTCGAGCCCGACGAGCGGATGCGCGGGATCCTCACCCAGGCCGCGCCGCTCGCGGCCGCGATCGCCCGAGCACTGGTCTACAAGCCACGCGACCCCGACGCGTACTACTACCCCGACAGCAACTGGCTGGCCGCGTTCGTCGGCGGCAGCTACGAGTTCGAGCGCAACCACGCCCGGCTGCTGGACGCCCGCGCCCAGTTCCACTACTTCGCGACCGTGATCACGCCGGCGATGGCGCACGCCCAGGTGGGCGCGGGATCGGCGTACGCCTACACCGCGATGGACTCGACGGGCGCCTGGCTCGACGGCGGCCGGACCTACCGACTCACCCTGCCAGCGGGCATCCCGGCGAAGAACTTCTGGTCCGTCGACCTCTACGACACCCAGACCCGCTCGCTGCTGGAGACCGACAACCCGTACCCGGCCCTGATGAGCCTGTCGAACACCGTCGCGACGAACGACGACGGCAGCGTCGATCTGTGGTTCGGACCGACGGCGCCCGACGGCCGCAAGGCGAACTGGATCCAGACCGTGCCGGGCAAGTCGTGGTTCGCCATGCTGCGGCTCTACGGACCTCTGGAGGCGTGGTTCGACAAGACCTGGCGCCCCTGCGAGATCGAGCCCGCGGACGAAGTCAGCTGACGCGCCCGGACACCTGTCGGGCGAGGAGCATCAGGAATGACTACCTGCTCCCCGGGTAGGAGTCGAACCTACGTCGCTAGTCCTGATTCAAAGTCAGGCGGGCCCTGCCGGCAGACCAACCGGGGAACGTACGCCGAAACGCACGGGACAACTGTAGACGGCAGCGCCCCTGCCCCGCGCACTGACGCTGCGAGTCAGAGCAGCTCGGCGACCTTCTGGGCCGTCTCCTTGGCCGACCCCGGGTTCTGGCCGGTGACGAGATTTCCGTCGACGACCGCGTACGAGACGAACGGGAGCTTGGCCTTTTCGTAGAGCGCGCCGCGCTTCTTGGCCTCCTCCTCGGCGTTGTAGGGCACGAGCTTGTCGACCCGGGCGAGAACCTCCTCCTGCCAGGCGAAGCCGGTCATCTTGCGGCCGGCGATGAGGTAGGACCCGTCGGAGAGACGGGTGTTGAGCAGGCCGCAGTAGCCGTGGCAGACGGAGGAGACGATGCCGCCGCGCTCGAAGATCTCTCGGGTGATGCGTTGGAGTCCCTCGCTGTCTGGGAAGTCGTACATGACCGCATGGCCGCCGGTGAAGTAGATGGCGTCGTAGTCGGCGGAGTCGACATCCTCGGGGGCCAGGGTGTTCTCCAGCAGGCCCATCCGCTCCGACGAAGCGCGCCAGGCCTTGGCAGTCTTGTCGTAGCTGGGGAACTTCAGCGCCCGCGGCTCCAACGGCACCGCTCCCCCGGCCGGGCTGACGAGGGTCTGCTCGAAGCCGTGCTCCTCGAAGACCTCCCAGGCGTGGGTGAGCTCGGAGAGCCACAGGCCGGTCGGATGGGACGGGTCGTCGTAGTGACCGACGTTGGTGACGACGTTCAGGATGCGCTTGGTCATGCCCTGGTCTCCTTCGTGCGGGCCCGGCTCACCGGACGCCGGTCCTTCGTAGGGTCTTCAGTGCGAGCGTAAGGATCCGGGACCACTGATCGTGGTTGATCGCTCTCGGCGGGGTGAATCCCTGGAGTCGCTGGTGGGCGACGGTCTGGGCCTCGGTGTACTTCAGCAGTCCGTCGGCGCCGTGCCTGCGGCCGAGGCCGGAGTCGCCCATCCCGCCCATCGGGGCGTCGATGCTGCCCCAGGCTGCGGCGAAGGCCTCGTTGACGTTGACCGTGCCGGCGTGGATACGAGCCGCGACGGCCCGCCCACGTGCGCCGTCGCGAGTCCAGACGCTGGCGTTGAGGCCGTACGCCGTGGAGTTGGCCATCCTGACCGCGTCGTCGATCTCGGTGTAGCGGTAGATCGAGACGACTGGGCCGAAGGTCTCGTGCTCGAACAGGGTCATCTCCGGGGTGACGTCGGCGAGGATCGTCGGCTCGTAGAACAGCGGCCCGAGGTCGGGGCGCGGCGTCCCGCCGGCGAGCAGCGTCGCGCCCTTCGCGACGGCGTCCTCGACATGGGTGGAGACCGTCTCGAGCTGCGAGGTGGTCGTCAGGCTGCCGACATCGATGCTGAAGTCGTATGCCGCACCGATCCGCAGCTCCTTCGTCCTGGCCACGAACCGGGAGACGAACTCGTCGTAGATCTCGTCGGGGACGTACATCCGCTCGATCGAGACGCACAGCTGGCCGGCAGAGGGGAAGCTCGCGGCGATGGCGCCCTCGACGGTCCGGTCGATGTCGGCGTCGGCCAGGACGATCATCGGGTTCTTGCCACCGAGTTCGAGGGAGGCACCGATGAGGCGCTCGCCCGCCTTCTGGGCGATGTGGCGGCCGCTGGCGGTGGAGCCGGTGAACATCACGTAGTCGCCGTTGGCCAGGAGCGGGTCACCCAGGACACTGCCGCGCCCGATGACCATCTGCCACACATCGGCCGGCAGGCCGGCCTCCTTCAGCAGGTCCAGGGCCCACAGTGCGGTGACGGCGGTCTGGGTGTCGGGCTTCTGGACCACGGCGTTGCCGGCCAGCAGGGCGGGGATCGCATCGCCGGCCGCCATCGAGAGCGGGTAGTTCCACGGCGAGATGACCGTGACCACGCCCTTCGGGTGGTGCAGCTCGGTGGTGTGGGTGAGCAGCGGAAGCGCACCCTTGCGGCGCTTCGGGTCGAGGAGCCTCTCCACGCTGCGCGCGTAGTAGCGGGCCGTGATCGCGATGTCCATGATCTCCAGGAACGCATCGCGGCGGGTCTTGCCGTTCTCGGCCTGCATCAGGTCCAGGCCCTGCTCCTGCCGCTCCAGGACGAGGTCATGGAAGCGGAGGAAGATCCGCTTGCGCTCGCTGATCGGGGTGGCGGCCCAGCCGACCTGCGCGGCGCGGGCCCGCTCGAAGGCCGCCTCCACATCCTGGGTGGTAGAAGACGGAAGCTCGGCGAAGGGCTCGCCCGTGTAGGGAGCGGTGGTGGTGACCGTGGCGGCTCCCGGAGCCGCGGTGACCTGGCTCGCGAGCCGGTTCAGCAGCGCGGGCGTGATGGTGGCGGGAAGGCCGGCCCCGCGGACCGGGGCGGCAGCGTGATCGATGGACATGTCGGATCTCCGTGTGGTGAGCGCTAGGCGGTGGCCCGGACCGAGATCGGCACGGGCATGTGGAGGGCGGCCTGGGCCTCGGTGGCGACGTCGAGGCGGAGCGTACGCATCGGCTCGAGGGCCCGGATGTCGTCGGACATGCGGCCCTCGCCGAGCTGGAGCTCGACACCGCGCGGCAGGGTCGCGCTGCCGGCGGCGAGGATGTTGGTCTGGTTGAGCGTCGACTGCCAGCGGCCGCCGAGCTCGGTGTAGGACGTCAGCGACGAGACCCGCTCACCCGAGCGGAAGGTGGTCTGCGCCGGCGTGGGCGCGGAGAAGGCGACATCGACCCCACCGGTCGCGTTGGCGACCCGGGCGGTGCTGGTCGAGGTGTCGATGTCCACGTCGAGCTCGGTTACCCACTTCGGGAAGCCGTAGCCGTCGTGACCACGCACCTGCGCGATGTCGGTGTTGACCGGCAGGGAGAAGACGTACGAGTGCAGGTGGTCGTTCTTCAGGTTGGTCACGAGGTCGAGGAATCCGAGCCGCCCGTGCCGCGCGGGCCGGACCGCGACACCCACCGCGGCCTCGGTGTAGAAGTCGATGTCGGCGACGTCGTAGCGGAAGAAGACGACCGAGGCGAGGCCGATGCCCGGGACGAGCTCCAGCGGCTCGAGCTCCTCGGGCAGGCGGGCTCGGATCGCCGAGGAGCGGGCCAGCATGGTCAGCCGGGCCGAGGACATCCGGTAGTAGAAGTTCGGCGTGTACGTAGGGCCGATCGGAGAGTCGACCTGGGTCTTGGAGAGGCGACGGAAGAAGTCGACGCCGCTGACCCGTGGGTCGCGGGCGATCTCGTCGAGATCGGGGTTCATCCGGTAGCGGTCGTAGAGCCCACCGCGGGGCACCTCGACCGTGCGCTCGCCCAGCTGCGCGGTCACGGTCTGCTGTCCGGTCTGCTGTCCGGTCTGCTGTCCGGGCTGTTGTTCGGGCTGTTGTTCGGTGGCAGCCATCAGGATCTCCTCAATGTTAGCAATGCTTACATGAAGAGCCTACGCAGCAATGTAAGCACCGTCAACACTGGCCGGAGTGGCGGCCGCCACTCCCCGCTAGTCGGCGCGCGCGGCGAGGATCGCGGCAAACGCAGCCCGCACCCGCTCCCCGATCTCCTCGGTCGACTCCGCCTGGAGCTTGCCGTCCATGTAGAGGTAGGCCATCCCGTGCGCCAGCGCCCAGCCGGCCGAAGCGAGCGCATCGGCATCGACATCCGGGAAGACCCGCGTCATGGCCACTGCAAGCAGGTCGTGGATCTCGGCAGCAGCCTCGACCCGCTCCGCACTCCCCGTATCGCACGCGTTGCCGAACATCACCCGGAACAGCGCCGGACGACGCAGAGCGAACTCGACGTACGCGACGGCGAGCTCGCCCAGATCAGCAGCAGAGGCCGGGAGCTCACGGCCCTGAGTCAGATCGACCTTCAGGTCGCGCAGCCCCTGGGCCGCCAGCGCGGACTCCAGGGCGTCACGGTCCTTGAAGTGGCGATAGGGCGCCGTCGGCGAGACCCCCGCCTCGCGCGCGAGCGCGCGCAGCGAGAACGGCTCGCCGTCCTCGAGCATCCGCATCGCAGCCGTCAGGAGCGAGGCCCGGAGATCGCCGTGATGGTAGCCACTCTTCTCAGAAGTTGACACTGCTTACATTCCTTTCTACGCTCATGTGAGCACCGTAAACATACCGCACTCAGGAGCAGTTCATGTCATCCGTATTCGAGCAGTTCGCCCTTCCCAACGGCTCCGTGCTCCCGAACCGGCTGGCCAAGGCCGCCATGGAGGAGAACATGGCCGCGGCCGGTCAACTCCCGGACGCCTCTCTCGTCCGGCTCTACCGCCGCTGGAGCCGGGGCGGGGTCGGTCTGATCATCACCGGCAACGTGATGGTCCACGCGGAGGCGCTCACCGGACCCGGGGGTGTCGTTCTCGACGCGGAGTCGCCGCTGGCCCCGTTCCGGGAGTGGGCGACTGCCGCGAAGAGCGGGGGTTCGCAGGTGTGGATGCAGATCAACCACCCCGGGCGCCAGGTGGGCGCGAACATGCCCGGCGTCGCCTGGGGTCCCTCGGCCGTACGCGTAGACCTCGGCAAGAACACCAAGCGGTTCGCCCAGCCCGTCGAGATGACCACGACGCAGATCGAGGAGACCGTTGCGCGGTTCGCCGAGACCGCCCACCGGGCCGAGGAGGCCGGGTTCGACGGCGTCGAGATCCATGCCGCCCACGGCTACCTGCTCTCCCAGTTCCTCTCACCCCTGGCCAACCAGCGCACCGACCGGTGGGGCGTCGACCTGGCCAACCGGGCCCGCCTCCTGCTCGACATCGTTCGGGCCGTACGCGCCGTGGTCTCCCCAGGCTTCGCCGTCGCGGTCAAGCTCAACTCCGCCGACTTCCAGCGCGGCGGATTCGACGCCGAGGACGCCAAGGCGGTCATCGAGATGCTGGCGCCGCTCGGCGTCGACATCGTGGAGCTCTCCGGCGGCAGCTACGAGGCCCCGGCCATGACCGGGCAGACCAAGGACGAGCGCACCCAGGCCCGCGAAGCGTACTTCCTGACCCTCGCCGAGGAACTGGCCCGGACCAGCCCGCTGCCTCTGATGCTCACCGGTGGCATCGTCCGGCGTCCCGTCGCCGAGGAGGTCCTCGCCGGCGGCGTCGACCTGGTCGGCATGGGCAGCGCCCTGGCGGTCGACCCCGACCTGCCGAACACGTGGCGCCACGACGCCGAGGCACGCGTCGACCTGGCGCCGGTCCGGATCGAGGACAAGGCCGTCGCCTCGGCCGCGAGCATGGCCCGCGTACGCCAGCAGCTGCGCCGTCTCGGCGCCGGCCGCCGCACCCGCCCCGGCATGGACCCCAAGCTCGCCCTTGCCAAGGAGACCTTCCTCCAACGCCGCGCCCTGCGCCGCTACCGCATGTGGCTCCAGACCCGCACCGCCTGACCCGCCCTGCCTGACCCGTCGAGCAGTGTCTTCAACGCCGGATAGAGAGCGTTTGGATGCGGTAGGTTGCCAATATGCTCATCATCGCGATCATCCTGTTCGGCATCGTGGCAGGCGGCCTGGCACAGCTCGTTCTCGGTCGGTCGATGAAGGAGATCGATTGGACCACGGCGGCGGTGACGGGCCTGCTGGGCTCCTTCGTCGGTGGCCTGGGGCTCAGCCTCGCGACCGGCAACGGCCTGGATCTCCACCCGACCGGGTTGGTCGGGTCGTTCCTTGGAGCCCTGCTTCTCACGTGGGCGTGGGGGTTCTGGCGCCGGTCGCGTCAGAGCCAGTGATCATCGGATCCTCCGAGCAGCGCGCCCACGCCACCCGCTACGGGTGATGCCGCCGAGCCATGACCGTTCGAGAGTGGAAGCTCAACCACCAAGGAGCGGATGTCATGTCAGACGAGACCAACACGCCCGATGTCGAGGTGAGCGCGGCCTCCGTGTCGGACGGCGCCTACACCCTCATCATCGCGGACTTCAGCGACACCGACATGGCGTGGGAGGCGTATGAGGCCCTCAAGTCGGCCGAGAACGGCCGCACCGTCGAGATCGAGGGCGTCATCGTGGTCAGGCGATCGGCCGAGGGCAAGCTGGAGATCCAGAAGGCAACCGACCACAGCACGAAGTCAGGACTCAAGTGGGGCGTCGTCGGCGGCGTCGCGCTCGGCGTGATCTTCCCGCCGTCGATCCTCGGCAGCGCGGCCGTGGCCGGCGGCGCCGGAGCCTTCGTCGGAAAGCTGCGGCAGCGCCACCACAACCACGAGCTCGAGCAGAAGCTCGAGAATGCGATCACGCCAGGACACTCCGGCCTGCTCGCCCTGGTCTCGGACCCCGGCGAGGTCAAGATCCGCAAGGCCCTCGAGCGGGCGGAGACCATCGTCGAGTCCACCGTCGCGAAGGTCGAGGCAGAGGACATCAAGGCCGCAGCCAAGGAGATCCAGGGCGCCCACGCCTGAACGCCGGGCGGCGGAGCGTCCGCCTCCGGCGATCAGGCGACGTCGCGGCGCAGGGACACGGCCGCAGCCAGGGCCGAGGAGGCCAGGGCGTAGCCGAGAAGCACGAGCGCACCTACCAGCGGCGCCTGGACGACGGGGCCATTCACACCGGCCTCGGCCGCGATCATCTCCAAGAGCGCGGTCGACCCGGTGAGCGCGGACGTGGCTCCACCCGGAAGGAACGGATAGACGATGTTGGCTCCCGGGAGAATCATCATCAGGTTGTCCACGAGATAGAAGTACCCCAAGGTGATCCCGATCGCGAGCAGCTGGTGCCGCGCGACAGCTCCGATGCCGACACCCAGCAGCATGTAGATGGCTGCGGCGGCGCCGTACCTCGCTGCGGTGCCGAGAATGACACCGAGCCCGAGCCCCGGCTCGATCCCGTACGCGAAGGTCCCTGCATAGATCCCGGCGACCGCGGAGAACGCCAGGACCAGCCCGTACGCCAGGCCGAGGCCCCCGTAGGCGATCAGCTTGGCCACCAGCACCCGGCCTCGATTCGGGACCGCGAGGAAGGTGGTGGCTACGGTGCGATGCCGGTATTCGCCGGTGATCGCCACGGTACCGATCAGCGCAGGTACAAAGAGGGCGACGCCGAGAAGGCCCAAGACGCCGGAGACGCCGTCGACCGTGTCCAGCCCAGGCATCGGCGGGGTGGTGTTCTCCGGACCGGTCAGGGCGACGAGACTGGTGAGCAGGCCACCGCACGCCACCGCGGCCGCCAGCGTCCACAGGGGCAGCCGGGTCCTGGTCAGCCGGACCACCTCACCTCGGATCGCGTCCTTCAGCTGTCGCATTCCATCTCCTCCTCGATCATGCTCAGGTAGGCCTCCTCGAGTGAGGCGTGTTCACCGGTGAAGTCGCTCAGGGAACCGGACCAGCGCGTGCGGCCGCCCTCGACGAGCACCAGATCGTCGATGACCTGTTGCAGTTCGGTGAGCACATGACTGGACACCAGCACCGTCCCGCCGGCATCGGCGAAGGCTCGCAGCAGACGGCGCAGCCACACGATGCCCGAGGGGTCCAGGCCGTTGGTCGGCTCATCGAGGATCAGCCCGGACGGTCGGCCCAACAGAGCCGTCGCCAACGCCAGCCGCTGGCGCATCCCGGTCGAGAAGCCGCGGACTCGTCGGCGCGACACCGAGCTCAGGCCGGTCTCCTCGAGCACTTGCTCGATCCGAGCGCCGGGCACACCGATCAGTGCGGCCTGAGTCTGCAGGTGCCCGCGAGCGGTCATCCCCGGATGGGCCCCGGCCAGATCGCCGACGACGCCCAGAACCCGGGACGGAGAGCTCAACGCGCCGTAGGGCACCCCATCGATCGTCGAGGTGCCCTGATCCGCACGGGCGAGTCCGGTGAGGATGCGCAAGGTCGTGCTCTTGCCCGCGCCGTTCTGCCCGATGAAGCCGGTCACCCGCCCCGGCCGGGCGACCAGGTCGACCCTGGTCAGCGCCGGCACCGGCCCGAAGGACTTGGCCAGACCTTCGGCCCGCAGCGTGGGGCCGGACAGCACCCCGCTCCCCTTCGCCGCGACACCCGGGGCCACAGCGGCACTCATGACCGAGCCAGAGTGTCGAGCTCTGCGGCCAGCCCAGCGGCCTCCGGAGTGCTGACCAGCAGCTCGTCGAAGCCGGCACCGACTTCCCTGTCGCGCAACCGGATCCGCAGCAGGGGCAGCCCACGCGTCATCGAGACCAGCCTGCGGGTGCCATCGGGATGCCGAAAGGTGCCCAGCTTGCGGAACCCCGAGATGACCAGACCCGTGCGCCAGCCCAGAACCTCAGAACTCCATCCCGACAGCACCTCCACCGACTCGACGGCGCCGACCGCGACGGAGTAGTCCGCGCGGCCGGCCATCAGCCGCTCCCAGCCCGGAAAGGTCAGCGTCAGCACGCTGTCCCGGACATTGAGGATGGTCATCTCATCTCCTAGAATATACTCAGATCAGGAACATTCTAAGAATGAGAATAATGGGAGTCAGATGCCTCCGCAAGGCAATATCTCTGAGGTCGTTGCCCACCCCGTACGACTGCGGGTCCTGCAGGCGGTGGGGGGTCGCGATCTGACCACCGCCCAGCTCCGGGACCTGCTGACAGATGTCCCCCAGGCAACGCTGTATCGACACATCGCCACGCTCGTCGAGGCCGGCTTCCTCGCCGTGGCGTCGGAGCGGCGAGTGCGCGGCACGGTCGAGCGCACCTACACGCTGGGCGAGCGGATGGCTCACGTCGAGAAAGCCGAGCTGGCGACGCTCTCCGACGAGCAGATCCAAGCGGGCTTCCTCGCCTTCATCGGCGAGCTGCTTCGTACGTTCGAGGGTTCACTCGCTCTCGGCGAGGTGACCCGCAGCCACCTCGGGTTCGGCACGGGCGCGCTCTACGTCGACGAGGAGGACCTCGTGCGGATCCAGCAAGGATTCAACGATCTCATCGCCCCATACGTCGGCGAGACGACCGGGAAGCAGCGCGTGATGCTGTCCACGGTGCTCCTGCCGACCGAGTAGCGCCGTACGTCCCAACGACACGATGGGGTGCTACGCCGCGATCGCACTCGTCAACGAAGATCCTGAGCCTCAGCCGACGACCTTCAGGTCACGCTCGGTGTTGTTCAGACGTCTGCCGCCCTCCTCGGTGACCGTGACGATGTCCTCGATGCGGACCCCGAACTCTCCGGGGAGGTAGATGCCGGGCTCGACCGAGAAGCACATCCCCGGCACCAGCGGCTGCTCTTCGCCCTCGATCATGTACGGCGGTTCATGGGTCGTGGTGCCGATGCCGTGGCCGGTGCGGTGGATGAACCGCTCGCCGTACCCGGCGTCGGTGATCACCTGTCGAGCGGCCCGGTCGATCTCCTGGCAGGCGACGCCTGGGCGGACCGCTTCGAAGCCTGCCTGCTGCGCTGCGCGGACAACTTCGTGGACCTCGCGGATCAGAGCGGAAGGTTCGCCCACGCACACCGTACGGCTGGTGTCCGAGCCGTAGCCGTACATCAGCCCACCGAAGTCGAGGACGACCGCATCGCCGACCTCGACGGTGCGGTCGCCGGCCTCGTGGTGAGGGTTGGCGCCGTTCGGACCCGAGCCGACCACCGTGAAATCGACCTGCTCGTGACCGGACTCCCGCAGCAGGCGGGCCAGGTCGGCAGCCACCTCCGTCTCCTTCCGGCCGGCGAACCGGACTCCGAGGATCTGCTCGTAGACCGCGTCCGCGGCGGCCCCGGCGGCTGCCAGCCGGGCGAGCTCGTTGGCGTCCTTGACCGCCCGCAGCATGGGGAGGGCCTGCGTCAGCGACCGGTAGGAGGATGCGGGCAACGCGCTCTGCAGCCCGAGCAGGTGCATCGCCCAGGCGGAGTCGGCGATTCCCATCGTCGCGTGCGAGGGAATCAAGGTGCTGGCGCGCGCGAACGGATCCTCACCGTCCGCCCAGTCGACGATCTGGAGGCCCGGTGCACCCACGGCACTCTCGGCATCCGGCCGCTCCAGGGTCGGCACCAGCAGCGTCGGCTGCTGACCGGGAGTGAGGACGAGCACCGTCAACCTCTCGGTGATGGCCGTGGGCTGATAGCCGGTGAGCCAGATCAGGTCAGGACCGGGCGTGACGAGGAGCCCGTCCAGCCCCACATCAGTCGCGTCGGCCACCGCACGGCTCATCCGAGCCGTGTAGTCCTCGTCCGTGATCGGCACTGGTGACTGCGTCATGGTCATCGTGTCCTCCTGGCACGGACGATAACCACAGGGGGCCAGGCACGAATCATCCGTTGAGGATGATCCGCCCGCGCGAGTGTCGTTCCTACCCTGAGCCATCAACTGGCGTCGCTTTCGCAAGGAGTGATGAGGATGTTCGGATGGTGCATAACCCCCGCCCCGTTGCGGTGGTCGACGTGAGCGCGGGGGACGCAGCAGCGGACCTGGCGACGCGCGCCAAGATCCCGCCCACCGCCTGGATCTCGTGGGTGGCGCTGGCGATGATGACCACGAGCTCGGTCGCCAGCCTGCGGGCAGCGCCGACGATGGCGGTCTACGGCCTGGCCTGCGTGTTCTTGTACCTGCTCCCGGCCATCGTGTTCCTGCTGCCGACCTCACTGGTCTCCGCGGAGCTGGCGTCGGGATGGGAAGGCGGCATCTACAAGTGGGTCTCGGAGGGAATCTCCAAGCCGATGGGCTTTCTGGCGGTCTGGTGCCAGTTCGCCATGACGATCTTCTACTACCCGAGTCTGCTGGGGTTCGTGGCGAGCACCCTCGCGTACGTGTTCAATCCGGAGCTGGCCAGCAGCGGGGTGTGGACCGCGTGCGTGATCATCGTCGTGTACTGGTCCGGTGTCTGGATCTCCGCACGAGGCACCAAGGGAGTCGCGGGTCTCGCCAGCGGCGGCCTGATCATCGGAACCCTGATCCCCGGCGTCGTACTGGTCCTTCTCGGCATCGTCTTCCTCGGGCAGGGCAACGAGTCCGCGGCGCCGATGACCTCCGAGAACATCTTCCCGGTGTGGGCCGGGCTCGCGAGCCTCGTGCTCATCGTCAACAACTTCCTCTCCTACTCGGGCATGGAGATGAACGCGGTCCACGTGTCCTCCCTGAAGGACCCGGGCAAGGAGTTCCCGAAGTCGATGTTCCTGGCCATGGGCCTGGTCCTGGCGATCTTCATCCTCCCGGCGCTGGCGATCAGCTGGGTCGTACCTGCTGAGGAGCTGTCCCTCACTGCCGGCGTGATGCAGGCTTTCGACGCGGTCTTCGCGAACTTCGGCTGGCAGTGGCTGACCCCGATCGTGGGCATCATGCTGGTCACCGCCTCCCTCGGCGGCATGCTGACCTGGCTGGCCGGGCCATCGAAGGGCCTGCTGCTGATCTCGCGCCAGGAGGGCTACCTTCCACCCTTCCTGCAGCAGCTCAACAAGAACGGTGTCCAGCAGAACATCCTGGTCGTCCAGGGGCTGATCACCACCGTGATCGGCCTGGCGTACGCGTTGATCCCGGACGTGTCCAGCGCTTACTGGATCTTCTCCGTCATCACCACGCAGGTCTACCTGATCATGTACCTGCTGATGTTCGTGGCCGCGATCCAGCTACGCCGTAAGCATCCCGACCATCCGCGCGGCTACCGCGCACCCATGCTCGTGGGGATGTGCGGCATCGGCTTCGCGGCATCCCTGGCCGCCCTCCTCGTCGGCTTCATCCCGCCGTCGCAGTTCGCGTCCGGAAGCTCCGGTCTCTACTTCGCCATCGTCGGCGGCGGCGCACTCGGGCTCGGGCTCCTCGTGCCGTTCCTGTTCTACCGGTTCCGCAAGCCGTCCTGGAAGCAGCCTGAGCCGCAGGAGGTGACCCCGTCATGAGCACCCCGATGGAAACGCAGAGCAAGCGCGAACGCAGCTGGATCTACATCACCGCCCTGGTCGTCCTCGGCGTCCTCGTCGTCGTCGGACTGATCGCGTTCAACTCAGCCCGGGAGACCCGCAACGCCGAGGAGAAGGCCGACGAGCTGATCGCGGCCCTCGAGGACGCGGGCGCTCGCACCCCGGACAGGGACCAGATCGTGCGGGTCCTGGGTGAGGACGGTGGGGCGACCTGCGAGGACCCGAACGACGCACTGAGTCGCGCCATCCTGCTGTCGCAGCTCTCGAACGGGGCGACCGGCCCCGGGGCGCGCCCGGTGGTCGCCGACAGCCGGGTCTTCCAGGGCCAGAAGCTGATCATCGAGATCTACTGCCCCGACGAGCTGGACGACTTCAACGAGTTCGTCGACGACCTCGAGACCGATGACGTGGCGGGGTGAGTGAGACATGGATCTGAGGGGCCGCATCGCTGACCTCATGCCCCAGGCGCGGGAGGAGCTGGCCGAGCTGGTCGCCATCAAGTCGGTCGCCGACCCGCGCCAGTTCCCACCCGAGGAGTGCAGCCGTGCCGCGCAGTGGGTGCTCGACCACTTCGCAGCCCTCGGATTCGACGATGCCCGGCTGGCGGAGACCCCGGACGGCAGCAACGCCGTCCTGGGCTCTCGACCGTGCCCACGACCCGATGCGCCCACGGTGCTGCTGTACGCCCATTACGACGTGCAGCCGCCGCTCGACGACGTCGCCTGGCAGACACCGCCGTTCGAGCTGGTCGAGAAGGACGGGCGCTGGTACGGCCGCGGGACGGCTGACTGCAAGGGCAACATCCTCATGCACCTCCTGGCACTCCGCGCCTTGGGCGATGACGTGCCGGTGAACCTCAAGCTGGTCGTGGAGGGGTCCGAGGAGCAGGGCACGGGGGGCCTGGAGGCGTTCGTGGTCGACAACGCGGATCTGCTCCGCGCCGACACGATCCTGGTCTGCGACACCGGTAACGCGGCCGTCGGCCAGCCGGCGGCAACCGTCAGCCTGCGTGGCATGGTCAACGTGGTCGTCACCGTCGAGGCCCTGACCTCGGAGGTGCACTCCGGCATGTTCGGCGGTGCGGCCCCGGACGCCCTCGCAGCCCTGATCGCGATGCTGGCCGGCCTGCGGGACTCGGCCGGCAACACCACCATCGAGGGGCTCGACAGCACCCGCCGCTGGGAGGGCCAGCCGTACCCGCCCGAGCAGTTCCGCAGCGACGCCGGACTGCTGGACGGAGTCCAGCTGCTCGGGGACGGCTCGGTGTCGGACATGCTGTGGGCGCGGCCGGCGGTCACGGTGCTCGGCATCGACTGCCCACCCGTGGTCGGCTCGGCGGCGGCGATCGTGCCCAAGGCCGCGGCTCGGCTGAACCTCCGCATCCCACCCGGGCTCGCGCCGGACGTCGCGAAGGAGGCGCTCGAGGCACACCTTCACCGGGCCGCGCCCTGGGGTGTCCACGTCACCATCGAGGTGGAGGCCACCGGCTCGCCGTTCCGGGCAACGATCGACGGGCCGGCCTACCAGGCGATGGGCAAGGCGATGATGGAGGCCTACGACAAGCCGATGGCGACCCTCGGGCAGGGCGGCTCGATACCGCTGTGCAACGTGTTCACCGACACCTACCCCGACGCCGAGATCATCCTGATGGGCGTGGAGGAGCCGCAGGCGTTGATCCATGCGCCCAACGAGAGCGTGGACCCGCGCGAGATCTCCACCATGGCACTGACCGAGGCGCTTTTCCTGCAGCGCTACGCCGCCGCGACGACCTGACCGGACGGCCCCGACGGATGGATCGACAACTTCTTCTGCCTCATCCGAAATTCGCGCGGCGCCCTTAGGCTGAGCGACGTGGACCTTCCTGTGATGCCGCCGATCCTGCCGATGCTCGCGAAGCCCGCGAAGGGCGTGCCGACGGACGGTGGCTACGCGTTCGAGCCGAAGTGGGACGGGTTCCGGTGCATCGTGTTCAAGGACGGGGACGAGGTGGAGCTGGCCTCGCGCAACACCAAGCCGCTGACCCGCTACTTCCCCGAGGTGGCCGAGGCGCTGCGGAAGGTGCTGCCGGAGAAGATCGTGCTCGACGGGGAGATCTTCGTGGCGATCGGGGACCGGCTGGAGTTCGAGGTGCTGCAGCAGCGCATCCACCCGGCGGCGTCGCGGATCAACCTGTTGGCGGAGGAGACGCCTGCTGCGTACGCGGCCTTCGATCTGCTCGCGCTGGGCGAGAGGTCGTTCCTCGACGAGCCGCTGACGGAACGGCGGGTGGCACTGGAGGCAGTCTTCGCAGAGGTGAGCTCGGACAACGTCCACATGTGCACCACGACGACGGACCCCGAAGTCGCCCAGGACTGGTTCACCCGGTTCGAGGGCGCCGGGCTGGACGGAGTGATGGCGAAGCCGCTCGATGCCCCTTATGTCCCCGACAAGCGGACGATGCTGAAGATCAAGCACTCGCGTACGGCTGACGTGGTCGTCGCCGGCTACCGCGAGCACAAGACCTCCACGCCGGAGAATCCGCTGCTCGGGAGCCTGCTGCTGGGTCTGTACGCCCCCGGGGAGGACGGTCAGCCGGAGCTGCAGCACATCGGAGTCTCGGCGTCCTTCACCGCCGCGCGACGCGCCGAGCTGTGGCAGGAGTTGCAGGAGCTGGTTGTCCCGATCGAGGACCATCCCTGGGGCCGCTGGCAGGAGTTCCTCACCGCCAACCCCGACCGGGTCCCCGGCACCCAGAGCCGTTGGTCGCAGGGGAAGGACCTGTCCTTCACCCCGCTGCGCCCGGAGCGGGTGCTCGAGGTGGGCTACGACCACATGGAGGGACGCCGGTTCCGGCACACCGCTCAGTTCAAGCGCTGGCGCCCCGACCGCGACCCGGAGTCGTGCGGCTACGAGCAGCTCGAGGAACCCGTGGCGTACGAGCTGTCCGAAGTGCTCGGAGGTGCGTCTAAATCCGGCTAGTGTCGGAGCCATGAGCTACGACGTCGTTCTCCTGGTCGAGCAGGCAATCACCCTCGACGACGCGACCCGAGTCCACTCCCTCCACGAGGGAGTCGAGGACCCGGTCTACCACGTGCTGCTGCCCTTGGAGGACGCTGCTGCCCGGATCGAGTCGGCGATGGGCACGCTCAGCGCGGCCGAATACCTCGGCTCGGCGATGATGATGAACGAGATCGACCTCGACGCGGTGCGCGAGGAGGCCAAGGAGGAGGCCGAGAAGGCGCTCGAGCAGACCCTGAAGGTCCTGAAGACCTCCGGCGCGTCCGCCCACGGCGAGCTCGTCCAGGACCCGGTCAAGGCGCTGCGCGCCAAGGTCGCTGCGGTCGACGGTCGCGAGGCGATCATCATGACCCGTCCGCACGTGGTCGCCGAGTTCTTCCACGTCGACTGGACCCACCAGGCCCGCCGCCACCTCCACGTCCCGGTGCTGCACCTGATCGAACACGAGAACTTCGACGAGCAGGCCGGCGAGGGCGAAGGAATCACCGGCATGTGAGCCGTTTCGTCCGCGTGACAACCGAAAACCTCAGAAGTGACAGGTAACACACCAAAGGTTACCGCTCTGTTACCGGCTTCACGTGGCAGTTGTGGCTCGCGCTCCCCTAGTATCTTGGGGTTCGCTGTTCCGGGGGGATCCAGCGACGAGGAAGTGCCTGCTCGTGCGATCGGGGGATCCGCGCTGAGCGGGCACTTCTGCTATCCACTCACTCCTTCCGTGCCTTCTTCAAGGTGCTGGTGCGCTGGTTCACCCATTCCGACATCGTGTTGATCGCTGTCTCGAGATCCTCGGCGCTCAGCGAGTCGCTGGTCGGCACCGACTCCGCGAGCCCGGCGAGAATGTCGGCGGCCGTGCCGTCCGCGTACACCTTGTCGAAAAGTTCCCAGTACGCCTCGGTGTAGACGGTCTTCAGATCCTCGGACGCCAGGAACCGCTCCTTGAGCGCGTTCCCACCGCGGATGCCACCGGCCTGCTGCGTACGTTCCGGGGCCATGCCTTCCTGCGCACCGCCCTGGTCCTCGCCCGCACGATTCCCGCCCCCGAACATGCCACCACCCATGCCTGCGCCCATGCCGGTCTCGTCGTCGGGGCCGAGCGTGGCGTCACCCTGCATGGCGAGGTTGAGGTCCCAGGAGATCACCGATAGCTTCTCGGACTCCAGGTCGTACCAGAGGTAGTAGTTCTGGCCCGGACCGCCCATGTCGTCTCCGTTGACGATCAAGTTCTGCATCGCCAGGTAGCTCGCCAGCGAGTCCACGTCGACCCACTCGTCGAGGTCGGCGGCGAACTCCTCGTCGTCGGCCTCGTCCATCCACTTCAGGAAGTCGATGATCGGCTGCAGGGTGCCGTCGTCACTGGCGTTGACCTGCTTGAACTGGTCGCTGTAGGACGACTGGTCGTCGTCGACGTAGGCCAGCTGGGAGGAGGCGTCGGCCTTGTAGAGGTAGCCGGGCGAGTCGAACAAGTTGTTCGCCATGTTCTCGTCCGGGTGGGCGAGCAGCAGACGGGTCGTCGTGTCGCTGCCGTTGACCGAGTAGACCGCATACCCGTAGTCCTGGGTCGGCAGGTCGGCCGCCTTGGTCAGCGAGAGGGCCATCGCCTCATTGATGACCGGGCTGCCGGGGCGTACGGAGATCTCGGTCATGCCCTGGTAGGCACGGCCCTCGACGTTCTCGTTGAAGCTGAGCAGCAGCGGGAGCGAGGTCGGGTCGTCGGCAGAGGCCTGGGACATCGCGCCCATCCCGCCACCGCCCGGCCCTCCGACCATCCCGCCTTCGGGCATCTCCATACCCTCAGGCGGCTCCATCCCCTCCGGCATCTGCATACCCTCGGGCAGCTCCATGCCTTCGGGGAGCTCCATGCCGTCCGGGAGCTCCATCCCTTCGGGAGGCTGCATTCCGCCCCGGCCGGGACGACCCTCGCCACCGCCTCCACTGGCGCCGCGCAGGCCCATCAGGGTCGAGTTTCCCTTGAGCCGCACCGCGACGTCGTTGATGACGGTCCCGTCGATGGTCACCGTGGCGGTGACCCACTTCTTCTCGCCGTCCTTCTGGTAGCTCTCGACCATGTCGTCGTACTCGACATCGGTGATGTCGATGGAGACCTCGTGGTCGACCGAGGTATCGAAGAGGTCGACGGTGCCGGCGAGGTCCTCGGTGATGTCGGCGGCGGCGATCTCGACGTCGCCGGTGATGTAGGGCTTGATGCCCACATCCTTGAGCGTGACCAGCAGCGCGAGGGAGAAGACACCCAGGACGGCGACGAGCTTCCAGTGCTGGCGCCAGGAACGCGGCAGCCGGTGCCGGAGGCGCTTGCGCGGCACCGGCTGCGGCGCGATGTTGTTGGGTTCGGCCATCACAGATCGGTCTGGTCGTAGCCCGTCAGCACGGTGACGCGCTGGCCGCTGTTGACCGCGGAGAGTGCCTGCAGCAGCTCACGCGAGCTGCTGCCCTTCTTCAGCTGCGCGGTGTAGTAGAGCTCGATCAGCGCCCCGGCGCGTACGGACTCGGTCGAGACCAGCTCGAAGTCGGAGCAGTGCTGGATCATCAGGTCCTCGACGACCGCGGTGTACTCCGGCTCGGGTGGCACCTGGACCTTGACGACCTGACGCTGCACGTCGAGCTTGAACCAGTTGAACTTGTTCATCAGGACGAGCACGAGGCAGATCATCACCGTGGCCGCGATCGCAAGCAGGTAGAACCGGGTGCCGGTCGTCATCCCGATCGCCATCACCAGGAAGATGAAGCCGACGTCGCGGGTCTCCTTCACGGCGTTGCGGAACCGGATCACCGACAGCGCCCCCACCAGCGCGAACGCCCGGGCGATGTTGGAACCGACGACGAGCATGATGAGCGAGACGACCATGCCCGCGAGCACCAGCGTCTGGACGTACGACTGGCTGTAGGAGACGTTCTTGTGGGTGGCTCGGTAGACGTAGCCAATGATCGCCGACAGCACGAACGACAGCGTCAGCGACGCCACGATGTCGAAGACGGTGAACGTGGAGCTGAGATCTTGGAAATCGAGATTCATGAGAGCTTCCTGTGCGGTGATCGCCGAAAGGATCAGCGAGAGGTGATGAGGTCGTTGGACGGGGCGGGGACGTTCTCGGACGCGCCGTAGCGTGAGCTCGGGGCGAGCGAGAAGGCCTCGACGGACTGGCAGTACTTCGAGATCCGGACCACCGACATGTCGAGCCGCGCGGTCAGGTCGGTCGCCCAGTAGGGCACCCGCTCGTTGGCCTTGAGCTCGACGATCGCCAGCTTCGGCGGGATGAGGAACCGGTTCTCCGCGCTGGAGGCGAAGTGGAAGTCGCGGTCGCGGCCGTGCACGCGGTGGTCGATGGTGACGCGCAGGCCGAGGTCGGCCTCGCGCCCGATGAACGCCTCACGCTGGTAGCCGGTGGTGACGATGGGACGCAGGTCGAGGTTGCCGACCAGCGAGGTCACCTCGTTGACGAAGCCTCGCGAGGTGCCGCTGACGTCGAGTTCGAGCTCCTCGCGCTGGTCGAGCCAGCGCCGCGCCTGTTGGTAGGGCAGCGAGAGGCGGCGCTTCTGGGTCACCCGGTTCACGCGCTGCTTGATCTCGACGTGGACCGGGGTGTCCTCGACGCAGTCCGCCGGCTGCCCATAGAGCCGCATCCGGAGCTTGCGGCGGAACCGGAGCCCCTCGATCTTCTCCCAGT
Organism: Nocardioides sp. NPDC087217; assembly: GCF_044744805.1. Classification (NCBI taxonomy): domain Bacteria; kingdom Bacillati; phylum Actinomycetota; class Actinomycetes; order Propionibacteriales; family Nocardioidaceae; genus Nocardioides; species Nocardioides sp. NPDC087217. Next base: position 477,418 of record NZ_JBIUZB010000004.1, on the reverse strand, counting down.
AGAACCGCAGATCCGGGGTGTCGTAGTAGACCGACGTCACCGGATAGCCGCCCAGTGGCGAGTACGGGTCGGCCTCCATCCGGGCCTCGAGCTCCTCACGCAGCTGGGCGACCTTCAACTCGTCGATCAGGTACTTGATCTCGTAGCGGTTGAAGGCGTGCAACCGGCTCGCGGTCTCCGCATAGCCGGTGGGCTGCGTCGGAGCATCCTCGGCTTCCATCTCATCGTGGGTGACGCCTCGGCGTCGGCTCAACCAACCCATTCAGTTCTTCCTCCCGGGAGAGTCACTTATGCGACCCCGGGAGTTCACCGGTCATTCATGTCTTCGGGCTGTGCCGAACCTGTGATGAGCCTGTCAACGAGTCGGCGAGAGTCCGATCACTCGATCCGGTTGCCCTCCTCGTCCCAGTGGGACGCAACCTTCTTGCTCGGCTGCACCCGCGGCGGCTCTCCCGGCATCTTCGGGTAGTCCGGCGGGAAGTTGAGCTCGCCGCCGGGCAGCTTCTCCCAGAGCTCGAGCAGCGGCGTGAGGTCGTACGCCTCGTCGTCGATCTCCGCCCAGCGGTCGCCGTCGGCGAGGAAGTCGGGGACGGTGAAGAGGTTGAGCTCGCGCGGGTCCTTCAGGTCGGCCAGCTCGTCCCAGGTGAGCGGCGTGGAGACCGGGGCGCCGGGCTTGGGACGCAGCGAGTAGGCGCTCGCGATGGTCCGATCTCGGTTGTTCTGGTTGAAGTCGACGAAGATGCGCTCCCCGCGCTCCTCCTTCCACCACGCGGTGGTCACTCCCCCGTCGCGACGCTCCAGCTCACGGCCGAACCCGATCGCGGCGTGACGCAGGTCCTCGAAGGTCCACTCCGGCCGGATGCGTACGTAGATGTGTACGCCGCGGTTGCCGCTGGTCTTCGCGAAACCGCGCAGGCCGAGTTCCTCGAGGGTCTCCCGGGCGACCCCGGCGACCCGCACGGCGTCGGCGAAGTCGGTGCCCGGCTGGGGGTCGAGGTCGATGCGCAGCTCGTCGGGGTGATCGACGTCAGCGCTGCGAACGGGCCAGGGGTGGAAGGTGAGCGCACCCATCTGGGCGCACCAGACCGGGACAGCAGGCTCGGTGGGGCAGATCTCTCGCGCCTTACGCCCGCTCGGGAAGGTGATCTCGACCTCCTCGAGGTAGTCGGGGGCACCCTTGGGCGTGCGCTTCTGGTAGAAGCCGTCACCCTCCTTGTCGGTCGGACCGGTGGCCAGCTTCATGCCCTCGCGCCAGCCGTCGGGCCAGCGCTCCAGAGCCGTCGGGCGATCCCGCAGCGCTCGCATCAGCGGGTCGCCGACGGTCGCGAAGAACTCCGCGACCATCAGCTTGGTGACCTCGGGGGTGCGGTCGGTCGCCTCGTAGATCACCCGGTCGGGGCTGGAGATCCGCACCTCGCGCTCGCCTGCCTGCACGTGTGCCGCCGGTGTCTTCGCCATGGCGCCAACCTAGCCCGCTCCACGCCCCTCACCCAGTGAAATCGCCCGGACGACATCGGCAACTCACTGGCCAGTACGTCTCGAGACCGGCATGATCCGCTCCAACGTACGGCGACCGCCACGATCTCGGAGGACCCCCACATGTCGACTCGAACCACGGCACTGACCGCCGCCACGGCGGCACTGGCCGCCGCCATCACCCTCGGCCTCACCGGCGCTCCCGCGACCGCGAGCACCAACCCGGCCTGCGGGACCGTCGCCTCGCCCGACACCCGGGTGGAGCACACCCGGCTCACCGACCCGACGGTGAGCGACATCCTGGCCCGCTCCGGGTTCGACGACGTCGCCGGCGCGGTGAGGACGGTCGTCTGCGAGGCCGGCAGCAGCAGGGCCGCCACCGCTGCGGCACGGCTCGCCGGCCAGGCGCTGTGGCAGCGCGCGGTCGACCGCGTGCAGGGCCGAGGCGACGCAGGTGGCGACCTGCCTCGCAGCGACGACCGGCCGCTCTACTGGGCCCGGCTCGCGGCCGAGCTGGAGATCGCGCGAGTCGCTCCTGCGTACCGGACCTGGTCCGAGGACGCCCGGGCAAAGGTGCTGGCGGCCTTCGACCGGAGCTCGCGCGGGATCGAGTCGACCGCCTTCGCCCGCGGCGAGGCCGGCCGGTCACGGCAGGTGCTGGCCTCCGGTTTCGACCCGTTCACCCTCGATCGCAACATCCGCCAGTCGAACCCGTCCGGGGCGACGGCGCTGGCGATGGACGGGCGCGTCGTCCAGACGGCGAAGGGTCCCGTCGAGATCCAGACCGTGGTGTTCCCGGTGCTGTGGGAGCCGTTCGCGCAGGGCAGCGTCGAGCGCGCGTTCCTGCCGCACCTGGTCCCCGGCAAGCGCGACGTGGACACCGCCATCACCATCAGCCAGGGCCGCGCGGGCCGTTTCGACCTGGAGGTCTGGAACGGCGCCCATCGCGGCACCTTCCCCGACAACGACCGCGTCAGCGTCAACGAGACGATCCCGATTCCCGAGGACGTACCTCATGCCGACCCGCAGCCGCAGTGGACCCGGACCACGCTGCCGGTCGAGGCGATGAAGGCGGCCGTGCCCGGCACCTTCCCGGTGAACATCAACCGGATCATCACCGAGATCCCGGCCGGATCGACCGCGCCGGTCACCCGGGAGGACCCGACACCGGGCTCCACGGCGGTCGCCGGTGGCGGCGGTGACTACCTGTCCAACGAGTCGGCCTACCGCACCACCGCCCTCCGCGACGCGCTCCAGGCCGACACCAAGCAGGGTCACATCCACGTACCCGTCCTCGACGGGGACGCCGGCGGCGAACCGCTGGCCGACATGCGGGCGGAAATCGTGGCCCAGACCCTCGATCTCGTGGCGGCTGCGGCGACGAGCTGATCCGGAGATGCCCCGAAAGAAATGGCACAAAGGAACTAGCCGTCTCCCGCACCGTTTTCATGCCCCCGGGCGTACTGAGGGCATGAAAACAGCAAAGGTCAGGCCTATCTCGGGTGCGGCCCTTGTGATTGTCAGCATCTTCGCCCTCGGCGCATGCGGCGGGTCGGACGGATCGGGCGGGTCCTCCGCCGACTCCGGCTCGGTCGAGTCGCTGGCCGATTCATCCGCCGGAAAGGCGGCCGGCCCGGAGATGGCCGCGCAGGATGCGGACGCGGCGGCACCGAAGCAGGCCGTCACGCAACCATCGATCATCTCCACCGGCTCGGTCTCGCTCGACGCGAAGGACGTCGGCAAGACGCGTACGCAGGTGCAGCAGATCTCCGACAGGTACGCCGGCCAGGTCACCGAGCAGGAGACCAGCGACAGCGACGACGACGGACCGAGCCATGCCCGGATGGTCCTCCGGATCCCGTCGAAGTCGTTCGACGACGCGATGGCAGACCTCGAGGACACTGCCACCCTGGTCGACTCCAACACCACGACCACCGACGTCACCACCGAGGTCGTCGACACCGAGGTGCGGGTGAAGAACGCCCGGACGAGCATCGAGAGGATCCGTACGCTCCTCTCCCGCGCCGAGAGGATCGGTGATGTCATCGCGATCGAGTCCGAGCTCGCCCGTCGCGAGGCCGACCTCAACTCGCTGCTCGCCCAGCAGGCGGCCCTCGAGAACCAGACGTCGCTGTCGACCATCACGGTCAACATCGACCGTGCCGGTCCCGGCGGCTCCTCCGACGACGACCCCGGCTTCCTGGCCGGGCTGAGCGCCGGCTGGGAAGCGCTGGGCGACTCGGCCCGTATCCTCGCGGTCGCGCTCGGCGCCATCATCCCGTGGACTCCGGTACTCCTGCTCCTCATCGCGCCCGTCTGGCTCCTCTCCCGACGCCGCAAGCAGGTGGTCGCGACAGTGCCGGCCACTGTGCCGGCCACCGGCCCGGCGGAGGAATAACCAGTCGAGATCGGGGTGCTCGGCGGCGTACGTTCTGACCATGAGCGCGCTCGAGCACCCCGGCCTCGTCTTCCGCAGCCTCGACCCCTTCGACGGGGACGAGGCCCTGTTGAAGGGGTGGTACGAAGGCACGCGGCGTGGCTTCCACCAGTCCCGAGGCAACGACGACGGCATCCAGGTCTGGCGCGACCACACCCGCTCCGACTCGGTGACGCTGCTGGGGGCGTGGACGGAGAACTCGGAGTTCTCCTCGGCCACGATCCCGGTCGCGACGTTCTCGTCCTGGACCTCACCGGTCAACGTGGGCGGCGGCGTCAGCCTGCCGACGCTGCTGATCAGCGACGTGACCGTCTCCCCGACCCACCGGCGCCAGGGCCTGCTGCGCAAGCTGATGACGGTCTCGCTGGCCGACGCGGTCGCGGCCGGCGTGCCGCTGGCGGCGCTGACCGTCTCGGAGGGGTCGATCTACGGCCGCTTCGGGTTCGGCACGGCCACCCATCTGCGCCAGGTCGAGGTCGACGTCACCGCGAAGTTCCGCTACCGCCCCGAGGTGCCTGAAGACGACGGCTCGGTGACGCTGGTCGAGCCGGCCGACGCCTGGAAGACGGTCGCCGAGATCTACGGCACATTCCAGGAGCGCACCCGCGGATCGGTCACCCGGCCGCAGTTCTACGAGCCGTGGCTCTCCAGCGCCTACGACTTCGGCGGCGACTCGAAGGGCGAGTCGAAGCAGCGCACCGTGCTGCACCTGGACGCCGCCGGCACGCCCGACGGCTACGCGATCTACAAGACCGCCGACGAGCGCAACGACGCCGGTCTGCGGATGGCGCGGGTCGTCGACCTGGCGGCGCTGACCCCTGCGGCCTACCTGCGGCTGTGGCGGTTCCTCGCCGACATCGACCTCGTCGAGCGGGTCGGCTGGCGCCGGGCGCCGCTGCAGGACCCGCTCTACTGGGCGCTCGCCGAGCCGTTCGCGGTCAAGAGCGCCGAGCTCGACGACATGCTGTGGCTGCGCGTGCTCGACGTGCCGGTGGCACTGCAGGCACGACCCTGGTACGCCGCCGGCGAGGTCGTCCTCGGTGTCGACGACCAGCTCGGACACGCTGCCGGTGCCTGGCGGGTCGCGGTCGCGGACGGCAAGGCCGAGGTCACCCGGACCGACGCCGCCCCGACGGTGGAGCTCGCCGCGGACACCCTCGGCGCCCTCTACCTCGGCGGTGTCGACGTACGCACCCTGGCTGCCGCCGGCCGGATCACGGGCTCGCCCGAGGCGATCGAAACCTGGGCGGCGATGGCCGACGGCGGCCCGCTGCCCTACTGCATCACCGGCTTCTGAGGGTCAGGGGCGTCCGGGCTCGGCGCCGATCAGGCTGATCCGGTCGCCGCGAAAGTGGTAGTGGTGCATCGCGTCCAGCCTCGGTGCGTACGCGTGCAGGCTGATCGCCGGGTGCGAGCCGACGTTGCGTACGTCATGGACGTGGCCGGCGTCGTGCGCCCGGGCGTCGCCGGGGCCGACATCGGCGATCTGCAGGCCACCGAGCCAGTTGTGCTCGACCAGGCTGCCGGCGAGCACGGTGAAGGCGGTGGTCGCGGTGCCGTGGTCGTGGAAGCCGGTGCTGGCGCCCGGCGACCAGGCGATCAGCCAGACCTCGACCTTGTCGTCGCGGTGGAGCAGGTGGAACTCGCGCCCGGACTCGGGCGCCTGCACCCGCGCGACCAGGTCGTCGTCGGCGTAGGTGCGGATGGCGTCCAGCAGGGGCTGCATGGCTAGTGCGGTCAAGGTGGCCTCCTCCAGAAGCGTCGTGGGTTTAAGTATAGTAGATGACTCGACTTTGGCAATGGAGTTGTGCTCCCACCCCAGACGTACCATTTGAGCCATGGGTTACAACGTGGAGAAGTCCGACGAGGAGTGGCGCGCAGAGCTGTCGCCGGAGGAGTACGCGGTGCTGCGCCAGGCGGGCACCGAGCGGGCGTTCACGGGTGAATACACCGACACCGAGACCAAGGGCGTCTACTCGTGCAAGGCCTGCAAGGCCAAGCTGTTCGAGTCGGACACCAAGTTCCACTCCGGCTGCGGCTGGCCGTCGTTCTACCAGCCGATCAGCGACACGATCGAGTACATCGAGGACAAGTCGCACGGGATGGACCGGGTGGAGGTCCGCTGCGCCAACTGCGGCTCCCACCTCGGCCACGTCTTCCCCGACGGCTACGGCACCCCGACCGGCGACCGGTTCTGCATCAACTCGATCTCGATCTCGCTGGAGCCTGCCGACCAGGCCTGACCCGGCTAGCGTTGCGCCGTGACTGTGCGGATCGCGATGTGGTCAGGACCGAGAAACCTATCCACGGCGTTGATGCGCTCGTTCGAGAACCGGCCGGACTGCACGGTCCTCGACGAGCCGCTGTACGCCGCCTACCTCGCGGCCACAGGCCTCGATCACCCGGGCCGTGATGACGTCCTCGCCTCCCAGCCGAACGACTGGCGGGTCGTGGCCGAGGAGATCACGTCCGGGCCGGTCAGGTCGGCGGTGCAGTACCAGAAGCACATGACCCATCACCTGCTCCCGGAGATGGACCACGGCGCCTTCGCCGGACTCTCGCACGCGTTCCTGGTCCGGGACCCGGAGCGGGTGCTGACCTCGTACGCCAAGGTCCGCGAGGAGCCGACGCTCGAGGACCTCGGGCTGCCGCAGCAGGTGGCGCTCTTCGAGGAGTTCGGCGGGCCGGTGGTCGATGCCGCCTCGATCCTGGCTTCGCCGCGGGCGGCTCTCGTCGGGCTGTGCGAGGCGCTGGGGATCGGCTTCGACGAGGCGATGCTGTCGTGGCCGGCCGGCCGCCGCAACTCCGACGGGGTGTGGGCCCCGCACTGGTATTCCGGGGTGTGGGCCTCGACCGGATTCGCCGCCTCCTCCCCCGGCGCCGCCGACCCGCTGCCCGCGCGCCTGGAGCCGCTGCTGGAGCGCTGCCTGCCCTACTACGATCGCCTCGCCCCCTATGTCATGGCCCCCGATATCAAGAACGGCGACTGATGCTGCAGACCTATGACCCCCGCAACGACCACCTCCAGGTCTGGATCAACGGTGAGCTCAGCCACCGCCTGGAGGCGCGGATCTCGCCGTTCGACTCGCTCGCCCAAGGCGGCGACGGCGTCTGGGAGGGGCTGCGGCTCACCCGCGGACGCATCTTCAAGCTCGACGAGCACCTGCAGCGGCTGCGGCGCTCGGCGCGGGCTCTCGCCTTCTCGGACATCCCCTCCGACGCGTTCATGACCGAGGCGATCCGCGAGTGCCTGGCGGCCAACGAGATGCACGACGACGTCCACATCCGGCTGACGCTCTCGCGCGGCGTCAAGGTGACCTCCGGCATGGACCCGCGGCTCAACCAGTCGGGTCCGACGATGATCGTGCTGGCCGAGTTCAAGTCACCGGTCTACGACGACTCGGGGATCACGCTGATCACCGCGGCCCAGCGCCGCCCGCGCGCCGACATGCTCGACCCGAAGATCCATCACAACAACCTGATCCCCTCGATCCTGGCCAAGGTCGAGGCCACCAACGCGGGCGCCGACGACGCGCTGATGCTGGACGACGCCGGCTTCATCGCCGAGACCAACGCCACCCACTTCTTCCACGTACGCGACGGCGTGCTGCGCACCTCGACGACCCGTGCGTGCCCCGAGGGGATCACCCGCGCCACCGTCCTCGACCTCGCCGCCGAGCTGGGCCTGCCGGTGGACGTCGGCGACTTCTCGCTCACCGATGCCCACACGGCCGACGAGGCCTTCGTCACCGGCACGATGGGCGGGCTCACCCCGGTGGTCTCCCTCGACGGCCGGCCGATCGAGCGCGGACCGATGACGCAGCAGCTCTCGAAGGCGTACGCGGACCTGAAGGCGACGACGGGGACGGTCGTCGCCTGACGCCTCACCCGACCCGCTCGAAAAGGGCGCTCTCGAGAATGACCGTGCCCTTGCCGTACGTCTTGTCGAGGCGCTGCTGGAGACTGCCGTCGTCGAGCAGCACACGCAGGTGGACGGCACCACGGGACAGACCGCTGCCGACGTAGTGCGGCTGGTCCGCGAGCTCCTCCTGGATGTCACCGAGCTCCTCCTGCGACACGGTCGCGCGCGAGACGCAGAGCATCCCACCCCAGGTCTTGCGCAGCTCCTTCTCGGCCGCGGCGGGGTCACCGGTGACGCGTACGTTGAGGATGAGCTTGCGCGGGTCGTTCATCGGACGCGCCACGCGGGTCTGGTCGAGCCACAGGTCGCTGTAGCCCGGCAGCCGGTGGGCGGCGGAGACGGTCGCCTCCTGGGTCTCGAACGTGGTCCGCTCGGGATCGATCACCTTCCAGCCACCCTCGGGCTCGGGGCACGGGCTGCTGAAGTCGACCACCTCCTCCGGCGGAGCCGACACGTCGTCGGCCGGCACCGCGTCGGTCACGGCGAACGTCGTGTCATCGAGGGTGCCGGTGACCTGGAATTCGCCCCAGCGGGTGCCTCCGGCCTCCTCGTGCTCGGGATGGTCGGCCCAGTCCCAGCCGGTCACCTCGAGCCCCTCGCACTGTGGCGGCATCGACTCCGCGACAGCCCCGAGGCACAGCTGCGGCCCACCGCCGTCGTCGAGCACCGTCACGGTGCCCGTGGAGCGGACGGTGCCGCTCCCCGCGGCAGGGTCGAGCACCTGGTCGTTCCCACATGCGCTCGCCGCCGCGAGGAGCAGCACCCACCCATATCGCCACATGACCTGTAGACAGCCGAGGCGAGGCTTAAGTTGCACTCGACTGGCTGTCACGCCAGGCGACGAGGTCCTCCAGCGGCTTGAGGTCGTAGTCGGGACCGCCGACTCCGTAGGTGAAGAGCCGGGCACCGGCGTCGTAGAGCGGCTTCGCGGCCTCGGCGCTGTTGGCCGCGGTCGAGATCTCGATCTCGTTCACGTCGCGGCCGATCGCCTCGCAGTGGCCGGCGAGCACACCGCGCTTGCGCTCCAGGGTCTCCACGTCGGAGAAGGAGTGCCAGATGTCGGCATGCTTCGCGACGTACTTCAAGGTCTTCTTCTCCCCGCCGCCACCGATCATGACCGGGATCTTCCGGACGGGTGCGGGGTTGAGCTCGGACCAGCGCTTCTCGATGCGCGGGAGCGCCTCGCCGAGCGCGTCGAGGCGCGACCCGGCGGTGCCGAAGTCGTAGCCGTACTCGGTGTAGTCCCTCTCGAACCAGCCCGAGCCGATCCCGAAGACCAGCCGGCCATCGGAGATGTGGTCGACGGTGCGGGCCATGTCGGCGAGCAGCTCAGGGTTGCGGTAGGAGTTGCAGGTCACCAGGCAGCCGATCTCGGCGCGCGTGGTCTGCTCGGCCCATGCCGCGAGCATGGTCCAGGCCTCGAAGTGCTTGCCGTCGGGCTCGCCGTAGAGCGGGTAGAAGTGGTCCCAGTTGAAGAGGATGTCGACGCCGATCTCCTCCGCGCGGCGGGCGGCCTCGCGGATCTGGGCGTAGTCGGCGTGCTGGGGCTGGATCTGGACTCCGATTCGGATCGTCATGTGTCCAACCCTACGGAGCGCCTGGCTTCCGTCCCCGCGCGAATCGGCCCTATCGTTCGGCGGGCGGCGAATCGCGCCGTACGAGAGCTGAAGAGGGTGCGAGATGCGACTCGGCTGGGATCTGCACGATGACGGCAAGAACGTACGCGAAGGGGCGATCGTCAAGCCCGGGGAGCGGTTGAGCTGGCCCCGGACGATCGGCTTCGGCGGCCAGCACGTGGTCGCGATGTTCGGCGCCACGTTCCTGGTGCCGTTGCTGACCGGCTTCCCGCCGACCACGACGCTGTTCTTCTCCGGCCTCGGCACCCTGCTGTTCCTGCTGATCACGCGCAACCGGCTGCCCAGCTACCTCGGCTCCTCGTTCGCCTTCATCGCGCCGATCGGGGCCGCGATGGGCGGCGGCGGGATGGGATCGGCGCTCTTCGGCATCCTTGTCACCGGTGCGCTGCTGGCGCTGGTCGGCGTGATCGTGATGGTCACCGGCACCGGCTGGATCGAGGCGCTGATGCCGCCGGTGGTGACCGGGGCGATCGTCGCGCTGATCGGTCTCAACCTGGCCTCGGCCGCGACCAACAACGTGGTCGGTGGTGACCCGGCCAACCCCGACAACGGCGCCGTGCTGGTCGCCGCGATCACCCTGGCGACCGTGCTGGTCGTCGCCGTCGCCTTCCGCGGCCTGATCGCTCGGCTCTCCATCCTGGTCGGTGTCGTCGTGGGCTACCTCGCTGCGCTGGTCATGGGCCAGATCGACACCTCGGCGTTCCAGGAGGCCGCGTGGTTCGGGCTGCCTGACTTCTCCAGCCCGACCGTGTCCTGGTCAGTGGTGCCCATGTTCCTGCCGGTCGTGCTCGTCCTCGTCGCCGAGAACGTCGGCCACGTACGCAGCGTCGCCCACCTCGCCGGTGACGACACCATCAACCGCGAGACGGGCCGGGCCCTGTTCGCCGACGGCCTCGCCACCACCATCGCCGGTGGCTTCGGCGGCTCGGCGACCACGACGTACGGCGAGAACATCGGCGTCATGACCGCGACCCGGGTCTTCTCGACCGCCGCCTACTGGATCGCCGGCGTGGTGGCGATCCTGCTGTCGCTGTCTCCGAAGTTCGGGGCGCTCCTGAACACCATCCCTGCCGGCGTGCTCGGCGGGATCACCGTCGCGCTCTATGGCCTGATCGGCCTGATCGGCATCCGGATCTGGCTGGACAACCGGGTCGACTTCGCCGACCCGGTCAACCAGTTCACCGCCGCCGTCGCCCTGGTCATCGGGATCGGCAACCTCACCCTGACCTTCGGCGACCTCACCTTCACCGGCATCGCGCTGGGCACCATCGCCGCGGTCGTGATCTACCACGGGATGAGCGCGCTGGCGAAGGTCCGCGGCCGTCGTCCTGGCTCATAACCTGCGGCGCGAGGTGGACGTCGGTGAGAACGCAGCGCTGAGCCGAAGCATCTTGGCGAGCTCGGTGGCCTCGTCCACGGACAGGAAGCCGTCACCCTCACCCGACCCGAGGACGACACCGCCGTCATCGAGCCTCTCGACGTACTTGTCGATGCCACCCGGTAGCGCCTGCGTCCTCCCCACGGAGAGGTAGGTCAGGCATCCGATCTTCGGTTCAGGCGTTCCGACCGGCTGCACTTCGGAGAGAGCGCGCATGAAGGACCTCGGGCCCACAGCGGCCCAGTCCGGCTCCCACACGGAGATGAGCTGGCGCAAGATGGGGTCCGCGAACACCCCCGCGTCCTCTCCGCGCCATGTGAGCACAAAGGCGTTACGTACGTTCGGGGCCTCGGAATACCCGCCCACACTCATCGTGATCGAGGAGTCCTCGGTCCTCTCTCCGCGCGCATCGTACGCCTGGGTCACCCCGAGATGCGGTGCGTCGACGTTGCGACGGAACGCCTCCTCCATCATCTGCAGGGCGTACGCAGGATCTGCGATCAGCGCGTCCGCGAGATGGGGCGACGACCACCGAAGGGCCTCACCGACCACGTCGTCCAGAGCCGCGAGGAACGCGACCAGCTTGTCAGCGATCTGAACCGGTGACTCCTGCCTCGGACCCCAGAATCCCCGCGCGATCAGTTCGTCCATCTCCACGCGTTTCCTCGATCAGATGCTGATCGGATCAGCTCAGACTGTCCGACCGCTCCGAGCCCTACGCCCTCGAGCCGGGTCAATGATCCCTCTGGCCCTCGCCGAAGAGCGCGGCCTCCATGTCGACGGCGTACGCCGGTTGCTCCCACTCGGCAAGATTGACGACGACGAACGGTGTCCCGTCGGGTAGCAGCACGTTCACCTCGTCCAACAGCCGACGGAGCCCCTTCGCGGCGCCGCTGTTGCCGCGGCCGTCTTGGGCCTCCAGCCATCCGGCTGCCTTCTCGACCACGTCCGCCGGCTCCAAGATCACCCGAACCTTCGGATCCTCTGGCCACGACACGCCCTCCATCGTGCACGTGCGGAAGCCGGTGAACATCAGCTTGCTCCGCGAGAGGTCCACCCGCCGCATCACGACCGACTCCTGCTCGGGGAACGGCAGGTCGCGCGCCAGGCCCGAGCGCTTGCCGTCGAAGATCACCTCGCTCAGGTCGGTGGCGAACATCGTGTCGCTGATCGAGCAACGATAGAACTCGGTGCCCTTCATCTTGGTGTCGGTGAAGGTACACCTGGTGATCGTGACCCCGGACCACATCCGACGACCGAGCTTGGCCTTGCTGAAGTCCACGTCGATCCACGTCGGCCACGAGTCGGCCGTCGCTCCGCCCACGGTGGCCTGTTGCAGATCAGCACCGACGAGGCTCGTCCGACTGCCCTCGACTCCCAGCAAGCGGGAGTTCTTCAGGCTCGCCTGATCGAGGATGCAGTCCTCGATCACGACGTCGAAGAACCATAGACCCGAAAGATCTGCGTACGTCAGGTCGATACCGCTCCAGCGCACGCCCCGCAGCTCGCGCACGTCACCCGCAGGAAACGTCGGCAGGCCACGTAGATCGACGCGCCCGTCGAACGTCCCGATGCCTTCCGGCAGCGGCGCTGCCGTGTCCGACAGCCAGCGCGCAGCGGCCGCCGCCAGCCCTGGCTGATCCCTCCAACGCTGCGTGACATCCTTCTTGCTCACGTTGAACTCGTTCCTAGTCGTGTGTGTCGGAGACGCGCCACTACCTTAGGACATTGCTGAGAGGGCCGACTGCCAGCCGACGACGCTCCCGCGCGCGTCCCACTAGTTCGTGAAGAGTCCGTGGCCCTGTCCCCAGTCGGCGTTGTAGTCGCGCTCGTGGGCTCTCATCTCTCCTCGCGTGGTGATGTCCCACCAAGCGTTCGGGCCACCGTCGATCGAGTAGAAGTCCGGGCCGTATCTGAACCGTGGAGTGACGCCCACGTTGATGTTGGGGTCGGCCTCGACCTGCTGTTTCACCCAGTTGTCGATCCGCTCGCCGCGGAATATGGCTTCGAAGAACTCGTTGCCTTCCTGGTCGGCCAGGTGTCGCTGCGCCGGCGTGAGAGTGATCTCCCCTGCGTCGAACTTTCTGACCGCTTCATCGACATATGCCTGGAGCCGGTCCCTGATGTCGTCGCGGCACGGCGAGAGGCCGAGCGGGTCGTTCCAGGTCGTCGGGTTGTGGACGTAGGTGTTCGGGTTGAGCGCGGGCGCGAGCCCCAGCGGGTCCTGGCTGAGATAGCGCGCCGTCGCCGGGTCGTAGTAGCGCTGGTGGTTGTAGAAGAGGCCCGTCTCGTCGTCGGCGTACTGGCCGGCGAAGCGGAGCGGGGTCGCCGACGACTCGGGAGACACACCCCAGACCGTCCGGCGGGCATGCCAGGCGAGTTCTCCGTCGGGGGTCACCAGCTCAGAAGGTGCTCCGGCTAGATCGGTCACGATCGAATAGAAGCGGGCGTCGACCTCGTCCTGGGTGAGCTCAACCTGAGCGAGGGGCCGGTAACCCTGGTGCACCCATGAGAGGGTGTCGCCGCTTTCATCGGTCTGCTCGATGAGGACGGGGCCGTCCCAGGCGAAGAGGGTCTCCTCGACCACCTCGCCGGACTCAGCGTGGCGGCGCTTGGCGACGCGGCGGCCGAGGGCGTCGTAGAGGTAGGTCCAACGGGTGCCGTCGGGAGTGCGCACGGCAGTGAGGCGGTCGTTGGCGTCCCACTCGTAGAGCCACGTGTCCGGTCTCTCGGAGAGCCGGGTTCGAGTTTGGCGAACCAGTCGGCCTTGGGCGTCGTAGGCGTAGCGGCTGCGGCCGGCGCGAGTGAGGAGGGTGCCTTCGTAGTCGCGACGCTCGGTGTCGCCGCCGCCGGCGGCGGAGCGGGTGATGTTGCCGAGCGGGTCGTAGGAGTACACCTCGGACACGGAGTCGTCGAGGGCGACCGAGGTGATCCGATCGGCGAGGTCGAGCTCGAAGCGGCGGGCGCCGGTGAGGCGGTCCTCGACTCCGATCAGACGACCGGCGGACTCGTACGCGTAGGTGCGCTCCTGGAGCACATCACCCGGCGTCGAAGTGGTCTCCCGCTGGAGGCGCTGGGTCAGGGGCTGACCGAGGAGGTCCCAGGTCTGCTCCAGGACTAGATCGCCGGTGGTGCGGCGGGTCTCGCGGCCGGACAGGTCGTGCTCGAAGGCGATCTCCTGGCCGGCGACGGTCATCCGCTCTGGGGCGAGGCCGAGGCCGTATGACCACTCGGTCTCGACGCCCGCGGGCGTCAAGCGACGGGTCGGTCGACCGAGGGCGTCGTACGTCTTGGCCACGCGCCGACCGTTGACCGACTCCGCCAGCACCCCGCCGAGCGGATCACGCTCGATGACCAGATCGACGCCTGGAGAGGTCGCGCGCAGGAGACGACCGAGCGGGTCGTACGCCATCGTCGTGGTCTGGTCGCCGGCCTGCTCGGTGACCACGTTGCCGAGAGCGTCGTAGTCGTAGGCCAGCCGCTGACCTGCGCCGTTGACCTGCTCGACCATCTGGCCGGCGGCGTCGTAAGCGTAGGTCAGCGTCCGGCCGTTGTAGTCGGTCTCGGCTGCAAGACGTCCAACCTCGTCGTAGTCGTAGCTCCATGTCGCACCCTGAGGACTGGTGACGCTGGTGAGCCGCAGCTCGGGGTCATAGGCGTAGCGCGTGGTCGCGCCGTCGGGCGTCATCACCTCGGCGGGCATGTCGAAGTGGGTGAATCTGGTCATGGTGGTACGACCAGCAGGATCGGTGTAAGAGACCGGGTTGCCCTCGCCGTCGTACGTCCAGGCCTCCCTCGAACCGTCCGGCAGGACCCGAGAAGCGAGCTGACCGTCGACGGTCCAGGAGTAGGCGGTGCGGGCGCCCAGGGCGTCGGTGCTGGCGACGACTCGGCCGAAGTGGTCCCGCTCGAACTCGGCCCAGCGCCCGTCCGGCCCGACGACCCGCCGCGGCAGACCGGCGGCATCGGTCTCGATGGTGCGGACTCGACCGAGTGGGTCGGTGACCGAGGCCAGGTGACCGTGCTCGTCGTAGCCGAACTCGGTGGTCGCACCGTTGGCGTCGGTGGACGAGGTGCGCCGCCCGGCCTCGTCGTAGCTCAACGTCGTCACGGACCCGTCGGGAAGCACGTAGCTGGCCGGTCGCGGCCCCGCTACGGTGTCGACCCACTCCATCGTGATCTGGCTACCGTCCGGTCGAGTGACCTCCATGAGGTTGCCGGCTGCGTCGTAGGCGAACGTCGTGCGGCGGCCGAGCGGGTCGGTGCGCGCGAGCAGCTGGTTCTGCCCGCTCCACTCCGAGCTGGCGGCACCACCGAGCGGGTCGATTCTGGCGACGACCTGGAAGCGGGAGTTGATCTTGAACGTCGTGGTGAGTTCACGGGAGTCGGTGACCCTGGTCTCACGCAGGCCGCTGGCGTTGGGCTCGCCGTACTCGAACGTGTTCCGCATGACGCCGTCGGAGCCACCCTGGCTGACACAGCGGCCCTGGGTGTCGTAGACGTAGTCGTAGAGGGTGCCGTTGCGGTCGACCCAGCGGGTCACACGGTGCTGGGTATAGGCGAACTCCAGCTCCTCGCCGGAGCCGTTGACGACTCCGACCAGATCGCCATGGTCGTCGTAGCGGTAGCCCGTCACCTGTACGGCGTCGGCACCGTCAGGACGGGTCACAGACAACCCGGTGACCCGGTTTCCGGTGGTCACCACCTGAACCCGATACCCCGCACTGTGGGTCACCTCCGCGGGTGCGCCCTGCTCGTCACGGGTGAACCGGATCCAGTCGCCGGACGGGTTCGAGATCGACGACAGCCAGGCAGTCCCGCCCACGGCGGCGCCGAAATGACGGGTCTCCCCGGTCGCCGTGTCCAGCACGCGATAGCCACCATCCTCGGTGGCCTGCAGCCGGAGCGGCCCGCCAGCGACCGGCCGGGCGTCCTCGCCGACCGTGAGGTTCTTGAAGACATGCGCCCTGGTGTCGGCGGCCACCACGACCGCTGAACGTCGTCCGACCAGATCGGTGTGGACATCGATCCGCTCGTCGAACGTCGAGGACCACGAGAGGCCGAACCAATGACCGTAGGTCCAGTCGCTCGAGTGCTTCCGACTCAGGACCAACGGGAGGTCACCCGGCAGCGTCAGGTCGGTCTGCTGCAGGAAGACCGCGCCCGTGGCCACATCGACCGGGTCACCACAACCCTGCTGGTCACGACTTCCGTCCTTGTCCGTACCGCCCTTGTCCGAGGGCAGGCTGTCGGTCCGGCCGGGCTTGTCGGAGCCGGATCTCGCCATGTCGCTGTCCAGGTCGCGACGCGCCTCCGCGTGCTTCCGAATCCCGTCGGCGACGTCGTCAGCGTTCTTCTTCAAGGACTGTCCGACGTCGCTGAGAGCCTTGGTCGCCGCTTCCCGGAGCTCCTCGACGACGTCATCCATCTTTCTGGCCATGGACGTTCTCCTAGGAATCGAAGAAGGGCAGGGCGGACACTTCAGCTGCGAACGTGGCGCAAAGGTCGTACTGGTCGGCGCCACAGTCGCTGAGCGCCGTTGCGATCTGCTCCATCAGGTCGTAGCTGAGCTTGGTCGCCGCAGTCGCCTCGCCGTCGGTCACGATCGGAGCCTCCGCGATCGACATCGCGAGCTCGGTGATCGTTCCTGTCAGTGGCTCGGTCACCATGCTTGCGACCTCACCCATCACCCCTTCCATCGCTATGTCGGTGGCGATGTCGAGCGCCTTCTTCCGAGCGGCGATGATCGCTGCGTTGCCGACCACACTCAGGCCTCCAGTGACCACAGCGGTCGCGGCGGCTGCAGCGATCTGTGCCGCCGTGATCGTCAGCTCGGCAACGACCTTCATCTTCAGCGCAACGATCGCATCAGCGGCGACATCGATACCCGTTGCGACCCCGGGCAGTGCGTCGAGCAACCCGTCCATGTTGGCCGTCCGGTTATCGGTCCACGCCCTGATCAGCGCGTTCACCGACTGTGCCGTGGCCCCGTCACCGAGTTCGTTGATCCGGATCTCCAGCTCATCGAGCGTGCCGCGCAGGTCTGACTCCAGACCTCGCAGCAGCTGTGCGGCATCGCGGACCGCGTCTTCGTTGACGTTCGGCCACTCGTACCCGAGCAGGTCGAGTACGAAATCCAGCTCCCCAGGGATGGTCATCCCCACGTCTCAGCCCTCCCCGTCGTCCTGCGGACATGTCATAAGCCCATGACGGGATCGGCACACGAACCCGAGCAGGAGCCACCGCGACAGATGAGGTTAGTGGAGACTCACGAGGCCGGACAGGGAATTTCCGAGATCTTCCGACCCGTCACGGATGCGTCAGGGAAGGCGCTCCAGGAGGTCGCCGATCTCGACGCGGGCACCGGTGTAGAACGGCACCTCCTCGCGTACGTGACGGCGGGTCTCGGAGCCGCGCAGGTGACGCATCAGGTCGACGATGCGGGAGAGGTCGTCGGCCTCGAAGGCCAGCATCCACTCGTAGTCACCGAGGGCGAAGGACGGGACGGTGTTGGCCCGGACGTCCGGGTAGTCGCGGGCCATCTGGCCGTGCTCGGCGAGCAGGCGGCGGCGCTCCTTGTCGTCGAGGAGATACCACTCGTAGGAGCGGATGAACGGGTAGACCGCGACGTAGTCGTGAGTGCGCTCGTCGGCGAGGAACGCGGGCAGATGGCTCCGGTTGAACTCGGCCGGGCGGTGCAGCGCCATCTGCGACCAGACCGGCACGAGCCGGCCACCGAAGGCGGTGCGGCGCAGGCGGTGGTAGGCCGACTGCAGCTTGTCGGAGGAGTCGGCGTGCAGCCAGAACATCACGTCGGCGTCGGCGCGCAGGCCGGCCACGTCATAGGTGCCACGCACCACGATGTCCTCGCCCGCGAATGCGGCGAAGAGCTCCTCGACCTCGACCGCCTCGGCCTTGCGGTCGGCGTCGCCGAGGGTCTCCTCGAGGGAGAAGACCGACCACATCGTGTAGCGGATCGTGTCGTTGAGCTCGTTGATCTTGGCTGCGTTGGACTTGATGTCGGCCTGCGGGTCGGTCATGCCCCCTATTTTGCGCTACCGCCGGTCGCCGATCCGCGCCGGGCTCCATCCTCCGGCCTCTAGGGTGTGGGCATGCTGCCGCTGCGTACCCGCATCTTCGCCTTCCTCCAGGAGCGCCTGGTCAAGACACCGCTGAACGCCGAGGAGATGATCGCCCTGCGCGCCCAGCGCGAGGGGCTCCGCACCGGGCCGGTCACCGCGTTCCTCTTCGGCCGTCCCGCGGAGGTCGAGATCAAGGAGACGTACGTCGACGGGCGCCGGTTCGCGATCTACACGCCTCCGGGCGTCAGCGAGGGCGCACCGGTGGTCATCAACTACCACGGCGGCGGCTGGTGTCTTGGGACGCACGAGCAGAGCGCCTGGGTGTCGTCGCACGTGGCCGCGGAGACCGGCTCGATCGTGGTCGCGCCGTCCTACCGGCTGGCGCCGGAGCATCCGTTCCCGGCTGCCGTCGAGGATGCCTGGGCCGCCTTGGAATGGGTCTCCAAGAACGCCGCCGATCTGGGTGGGGACCCGTCGCGGATCGCGGTGATGGGCGACAGCGCCGGCGGCAACCTGGCAGCAGTGGTGTCCTTGATGGCTCGTGATGCGGGTGGGCCGTCGGTGCGGGCTCAGGTGCTGATCTACCCGGCGGTGGAGATGTACGAGAAGTTCCCCTCCGAGGCGGCCAACGCCAACGGGCCGGTGCTCACCTCGACGCAGATGAGCACCTTCGGCCACCTCTACATGGGCGAGCGCTACGGGGACGAGTCCTGGCAGGCCTCTCC
This sequence comes from Nocardioides sp. NPDC087217, assembly GCF_044744805.1. Lineage (NCBI taxonomy): Bacteria > Bacillati > Actinomycetota > Actinomycetes > Propionibacteriales > Nocardioidaceae > Nocardioides > Nocardioides sp. NPDC087217. The sequence goes on along the minus strand of NZ_JBIUZB010000004.1, from coordinate 458,761 downwards.
CCTGCGTGCTGCGTCGCACGCCGACCTGCCGCCTGCCCACATCATCACCGCGCTGCACGACCCGATCCGCGACCACGGCACGCGGTACGCGGAGGTCCTCCGTGCGGCCGGGACGCCGGTCTCGCTCGTGGACTACGACACCGCGTTCCACGGGTTCATGTCGCTTCCCGGGGTTGCCCCGGCGGCCCGGAAGGCTCTCGACGGGATCGTCGCGTTCCTGCGGTGAGATCATCAGGAGTTTTCTACATTCGCTTAGGAGTTTGTTAACCCTCGGCGCCGGGCCGTGTTGTAACGTTCCACCCAGGTGTCCGTCGCCAGGTTGTCTCGGGTTGTGCGCCACCTGGATCCCCCCATTCGCCTGCGACTGAGAGCGCTTTCGCGAGTCCTCGGCGAGCCCTGCGCGTACCGGAAAGGCGTAGCGACATGCCAGACGTCTCCATCAAGATCGAGACTCTTGATCAGACGGTCAAGAAGCTGGATTCGATCATCGATGAGTTCGACCACGCGGTCGGCAATGCCGACGCGCTCGAAGGCGCCATCGGGAACCCGTTCCGGCGCGGCGAGCTACGCGGTCAGGCCGACGACTTCGAACAGCGCTGGGACATGAAGCGCAACGATCTCAAGGACGAGCTGTCCGACGTGCGGGACCACATCAAGGGCGTCGTCGAGGGCTTCCAGAACTGGGACAGCGAGACGGCTCTCCTGTTCCAGCAGAAATAGATGGAGTGAGTCATGGATCAGTCACCCAAGGGGCGGGAGATCCAACCCGTCACCGGCGACTCGGCGGTGATCGTCGCTCGCGGCAACAAGATCGAAGAGCTCGGCGAGCAGATGTCCGAGGCGGCCACCGTGCTCGAGCAGATCGCCACCGGAGAGCTGGCCGACGGCCAGATGCAGGGAAAGGCCGTCGCTGAGCTTCAGGACAAGATCGGTTCCTCCTACGAGACGTTGCGGGAGGCCAGCGAGCTGTACACGCCCGTCGGACCGCTGATCGCGGCGTACGGCAAGAGTCTCGGCGAGGTCCAGGCCAAGATGGGGCCGCTGGTCGAGTCCTGCACGGACAAGTGGACCACCTACGAGGGGCTTCCGGGAGACCGCGAGGAGGACGACGCCGAGGGGCAGGCGAAGAAGGCCGCGTACGACGAATGGCAAGACGACGCGGAGAGCTGGGACGCCCAGTACGACACCTGGGAAGACGCCTATGACCTCGCGGTCAACGGCATCGGCAACGAGATGGCCGGCAGCATCAAGGACGGCTTCTGGGAGATCTTCGGCTTCCTCATCAACATTCTCGAGGCCATCGCCATGGTCTTCATGATCGCCGGGCTCTTCCTCGGGGGCATCGTCGCCGTCATCGGATTCGCCCTCGGCGCCTTGGTGCTGATCGGCAAGATCGTCCAGGCGTCAGCCGGCAAATGCGAGGTGACGGACGTGCTCTTGGCGGTTCTCGCGGTGCTCCCCTTCGGAAAGCTCGGTCAGATCGGGAAGGCCTGGACAGCGATGGGGAAGGGTGCCGCCTCCGGCGGGAAAACCGCCGGCGCGGCCGGACGAGGCTACGGAAACTTTGCTCTGAAACGAGCGGCGCCGCTGAACCCACCTCCCGTGAACGTCACGTTCGGCGCCAAGTTCAAGACCGCACTCTCCATCTCCACCGGCTTCAGGGAGGTCCCCCGGACCAGGGCCGCTTGGATGGCCAACCCGTTCAAGCCCCCCAAGGACATTCCCGTGGGCATCATGAGTGGCTCCGACATCGCTACCGGGATGGCCATCTACGGGGGGATACGCACAGGGACCTGGGGCCAGAAGGTCGGGGCTGGCTTCGACGGGCTCAGCGGCCTGGGGAAGTGGGCAGGCGAGTGGTACGGCACCACCTCGACGAGCCAGGCGCTGAACGAGCGGCGCACCAATGACCAGCAGAGCGCACAGCCCTCGGAGGGATGATGCCGGAGACATGGGAAGCTGAGATCGCCCAGCCATCGGAGCGATGGATCTGGGTCCCGAACGCGGGCGAGCTCGACACCTCGGGTGCGGAGACGTGGGTCGAGGACGTGCTCGCCTCGCTCCGCGACACCTGGGACGGCGAGTGGACCGACGAGGTCGACCCCGGCGCGCGTGCCCTGCTCGCCCACCACCTCGCCGGCGACCTCCACCCCGGGACGCTGGCCGCGATGCTCCACTGGCCGCTGCCCGCGCCCGTCGTCAGCCGGGTGCGGGTCGTACTCGGGGGCGGCGAGCCGACCTCGCCCGAGGAGTGGCGGCAGCAGGGCTTCGACGTCGATGAGTACGCCGGGGCCGCTCTCGGTCCCGGACTGAGATGCCTCGCGTCCAGGACCGGAGAGATCGACGGTGAGACCGTCGAGTTCCTCACCGGCATCTTCGTCTTCTCGACGCAGGAGATCAGCGTGATGGTCGTGGTCGAGGCAGGCGCACCCGAGATCTTCGGTCTCACCATCGCGGACATGCCGCTCTTCCTCGCCGAGCTCGAGGTCGTACGCCCCGATGGCACCCCGTTCTCGGCAGAGCCGGTCCCCGGCATGCTGAGCGACCCGTTCGACGTCTGGGAGGACTCGTCCTTTGTCTGAGGCAGCACCCGCCCCGCAGTCCTCGCTACGCGAGCTGCTCGGCGGCACCAAGGAGCCGGAGTTCGAGCTGAGGCTCCTGCCCGGCTGGGAACGACACTCCCCGGGCGAGGCAGACCGGGCCGCGATGGACGCGGCGTTGAAGAAGCGCTTCATGAGCATCAACAGGCCCGAGCTCCACGCCTCCATGCGGGTGCAGCTCGATCAGGCGTACGCGCTCATGAAGCAGCATCAGGTCAAGGCCTACTTCGCCGCCACCGCCGAGACCGACAGCCTCGCCATCATCCCCGGCGCGATCGTCGCGACGACGTTCCACGCCCACAACGGAGGGACCCTCGACACCCACGTCGCCGCGATCATCCGCGACCACGGCGCCAAGCCGTTGTTCGGCGACAAGCGGTTCATCAGGTACGAGCGCGAGTCGACCAAGACCGCCCAGGGCGACGAGCCGGTGGTTGCGACGACGATCGTCTACATGACGCCCGTCCCCGGCTCGAAGCGACGCCGGGGGCTCCAGCTGACCGCGACGATCGCCCGGCCGATGGACATGGCCGCGACCGACGAGAAGTTCCTGGCGTGGAAGCTGGCTCTGGACGTCTGTGTCTCGACGCTGCGGTGGGTGCCGGCCTGAGGTTCAGCTGACGTCCGCAGCGGCGCGGTGCGCCGAGGCGATCGTGGCCGGGATGCCGACGCCGTCGTAGGAGGCCCCGGCGAGGGCAAGTCCGGGGACGCCGCGGAGTCCTTGCCGGATCCGGGCGACCCGGTCGAGGTGGCCGACGGGATACTGCGGGAGCGCGTCGGTCCAACGCTGGACGTGCACGTCGGACGGCTTCGCGGTGATGCCGGCGATCTGCTCCAGGGCCGCCAGCGAGTCGGCGACGAGCCGGTCGTCGTCGTCCGAGGGTGGCTCGCCGTGGCGTCCGATGGACGTACGCAGGTAGTTGCCGCGCTCCCCCACCCAGGCCCACTTGGCGAAAGAGAAGGTGGAGGCCTTGATCGCGCAGTCTTCGACGGGCGGGACGAGGAATCCGGACCTGCCGGCCAGCTCCGCCGGGAGCTCGGGGAAGGCGAAGGTGATCACGGCGACGCTCGCGGTCTCGATCCCGGACAGCTCGCGCGCGACCGCCGGGGCGGTCGAGCGGAGCAGCTTGGCGGCGACCGGAGCGGGGGTCGCGACCACCACGGCATCGGCGGCCTCCACCTCGTCGCCGGTCTCGATCAGGAAGCCCTGCGGAGTCCGGGTGACGGTGTCGACCTGGGTGTCGAGCCGGATGTCGAGGCCCTCGGCGAGGGTCGCGGGCAACCGGGACATCCCGCCGTCGATCCCGGCGAAGACCGGGACCGTCGAGTTCGGGAGCGCGGCCGCGGCCTCCAGCAGCGACCCCTTCTCGGCCAGCATGAACAGCTGCGGCGCAGCCGCCTTCACCGAGATCGCGCGGGCATGGCCGGCGTAGACCCCCGCGAGCAACGGCTCCGCCAGCCGGTCGGCCGTCTCGTCCCCGAAACGGGCCGCGATGAAGTCACCGACCGAGATGTCCTCGTCCGTCTTCGCAGGCGGGAGCGTGGGTTCGCGGCGTACGACCTCCAGGGTATCCTCCGAGAGAAGACCCGAGGACTCCAGCGCGGCCAGGTCGAGGGGCACGCCCATGATCGACCGCGGGATCGGCCGCAGCGCGCCGCGGGACCAGATCGACGACTTCGCCTCGGTCGGGTGGACCACGTCGAGGCCGACCTCACGAGCCAGGGACACGCCTTCCGGCCGGCGGTTGAGCATCGCCTCGGCGCCGACGTCGACCGTCTGCCCGGCCACGGACTCCCCGCGGATCTTTCCGCCGACCCGGTCGGATGCCTCCAGCACGGTGACCCGGTGGCCCTTCAGGGACAGATCGCGGGCCGCGGTCAGCCCGGCGATCCCTGCTCCGACGACGATGACACGCACAGCAGCAGTCTCCCATCCCCGTGGTCGCCCCTAGTGCCGAGGCGTCACCCCGGTCGGCCGAGACGGCACCGAAGTGCCCAATCGGCCGACGTAAGTGCCGTCTCGGCCGACGTAGCTGACGCCTCGGCGGGTTGGGTCAGCTGGCCAGCTTTCCGAAGTTGGAGCGGTGGAAGACGAGGGGTTGGCCGGCACCGTGGTCGGCGGCGTGGAGCTGGAGGAGTACGACGATGTGGTCGCCGGCCTCGACCTCGCGGTAGATCGTGCAGTCGAACTGCGCGAGGCCCTCGTCGAGGGTGAGGGCTCCGTCGAGGGACGAGCTGACCACGAGGCCGTCGAAGCGGGAGTCGACGGGGCCGGCGAGCTGGCGGCAGACCTCGCCGTGGTGCTCGGCGAGGACGGTGACGCCCAGGTGCGAGGAGCGCCGTAGGTCGGGCCACGTCTTCGAGGTCCGAGCCACGGAGAAGGAGACCAGGGGCGGGTCCAGGGACACCGAGGTGAACGACGACGCGGCCAGGCCGACGGGACGGCCGTCGACCACCGCGGCGACGGCCACCACCCCGCTGGGGAAGACTCCGAAGGCCTGCCGCAACGCGGCCGGGTCGAGATCCTGATTCGTACGCAGCGGACTCGTCATCACGCCACCACCTCTCTCGCAGGCACTGCCCGCGCCTCGTCCACCGCCGTGTCCCGCAGCCTCTCGCCACGGGTCTCCGGCAGCAGCCACATGCAGGTCAGACTGACCACGGCGACCACGACGTTGTAGCCGGCCACCCACCACAGCGAGCGGTCGTCGGAGAGCGCCACCAGGGCGGCCGCGATCAGCGGCGTCAGCCCGGAGGCCACCACTCCTGAGATCTGGTAGAGCGCATTCAGCGCGGAGAACCGGTAGCGGGTGTCGAACAGCTCGCTCCAGAACGCCGCCAGCGGACCGTAGACGGTGCCGTAGACCAGACCCAGGCCGCCGACGAAGGCCGCCACCGACGGCACCACCGCGCCGGACTGCACCGCGGCCGCGACCGGGAAGGCGATCACCAGCCCCAGAACGGCCCCGACCGTGTAGACCGGCCGCCGTCCGAACCGGTCGCTCAGCGCACCGGAGAGGACGGTCATGACCACCCCCAGCAGTGCGCCGGCCATGATCGCGTTGAGCACCACCGACCGGCTCAGCCCCGCATCAGCCACCGCGTAGGAGAGCAGGAAGACCGAGTAGAGGTTGTAGGTGAACCCCTCCACGAACCGCGTCCCCATCCCGAGCAGCAGCGTGCGCGGCTGACGCCGGAAGAGCTCCCCGACCGGCAGCTTGGAGACCTTCTTCTCGGCCTGCACCTCCTGAAACGAAGGCGTCTCCATGATCGAGAGCCGGATCCAGGCACCGATGGCGAGCAGCACGATCGAGATCAGGAAGCAGACCCGCCATCCCCACGCCAAGAAGGCCGCGTCGGGCAGCTGCGACGCCACCGCGAACGCCCCGGAGGCGAGCACCAGCCCACCCGGGACGCCGATGTGCGCGAAGCTGCCGTAGAGCCCGCGGCGCCCGGCCGGTGCGTACTCGGTGGCCAGCAGCACCGCGCCGCCGTACTCTCCGCCCACGCCGATCCCCTGCAGGATCCGGAGCACCACGAGCGCGATCGGAGCGAGCACCCCGATGGAGTCGTACGTCGGGAGCAGCCCGACCAGCGAGGTGCCCACTCCCATGATCACGAGCGTCCAGATCAGCATGGTCTTACGGCCGATCCGGTCGCCGAAGTGGCCGAAGATCAGGCCTCCGACGGGGCGGGCCAGGAACCCCACGGCGAAGGTGCCGAAGGAGGCGAAGGTCGCCGCGGTGCCGCTGAGCCCGTTGAAGTAGAGCTTGTCGAAGACGAGGCCGGCGGCGGTGCCGTAGAGGAAGAAGTCGTACCACTCGATGGTGGCGCCGACCGAGGCCGCCAGCGCCACCCGCTTCGGGTTGGCTGTCGCTGCAGACATGCCGACCCCCTACTGCGCCGCGGCACCGAACGGCACCGCTGCCCCTCGGCCGGCGACAGGAGCGGGGTGGGACCACAGTCCCCGGCGGGCGAGCTCGGGCAGGACGCCCTCGCCGAACCAGTAGGACTCCTCCAGGTGCGGGTATCCGGAGAGCACGAACTCAGAGATCCCGACGGAGTGGTAGGCCTCGATCAGGTCGGCGATCTCGGTGTAGGAGCCGACCAGTGCGGTTCCGGCACCACCACGGACCAGCCCGACGCCCGCCCACAGGTTGGGGTAGACCTCGAGCCCGTCGCGCGAGCCCTGGTTGAGCTCCAGCATCCGCCGCTGACCCTCCGAGACGCTGCGGGAGAGGCCCGCCTGGACCCGCGCGATGTCCTCGTCCGAGATGTTCTCCAGCAGCCGGTCCGCCTCGGCCCACGCGGCAGACGAGGTCTCGCGGGCGATCGAGTGCAGCCGGATCCCGAAGCGGAGTTCGCGGCCGCGGTCGGCGGCCAGCTTCTGCACCCGTCCGATCTTCTCCGCGACCGCGGCCGGCGGCTCACCCCAGGTCAGGTAGACGTCGGCGTGCTCGGCGGCGACATCCAGGGCCGCAGGCGAAGAGCCGCCGAAGTAGACGTCCGGGACCGGCGTCGGCCGCTGCTCGAGCCGGGCGTTCTCCACCGAGAGATGCTTCCCGGAGAAGGTCACCGTCTCCCCCGCCCACAGCCGGCGGACGATGTGCAGGAACTCCCCGCACCGCTCGTACCGCTCGTCCTTGGCCAGGAAGTCGCCGTACATCCGCTGCTCGTGGTCCTCACCTCCGGTGACGACGTTGAGGAGCAGCCGCTGCCCGGACAGGTTCTGGAAGGTGCCGGCCATCTGTGCGGCCAGGTAGGGCGAGACCGAGTCGGGCCGGAAGGCGACCAGGAACTTCAGCCGCTCCGAGAGGGAGCTGAGCATCGCGGTCGTCACCCAGGCGTCCTCGCACCACGCACCGGTCGGCGTCAGTGCCGCCTCGAAGCCGAGCTGCTCGGCGCTGCGGGCGATCTGGCCGAGGTAGGGCACCGTCGCCGGACGGCCCGACGCCAGCGCGCTGACGCCGTGACCGCCGCCGATCACGTGACGGCCGTCGCCGCCGTTGGTCGGGAGGAACCAGTGGAACTTGAGGGTGCTCACGACACCACCCCCGTCGCGCAAGCGCCATCGTACGGGCGCGGTGTCGTAGTGATATCTATGGTCGTTCGCTGACGCTCGCTCATTGCTGCTGCCTTTCGAGTGGGATGTAGGGGATGTCAGATCTGTCCGTGGCGCGGCGGCCGGGTGCCGTCGACGGCCCAGCGCCCGAGGTGCTGGACCTTCCAGGCGGCCGGATCGTGGAGCGTGTGGGTGCGCGCGTTGCGCCAGTGGCGGTCGAGGTTGGTCGACGTCAGAGCCGCCCGGGTGCCAGAGACCTCGAGCAGCCGGCTGGTGACGTCGACCGACACCTTCGCGGTCGACGCGCGGGCGGCCGCCACGGCCAGGCTCGCCTCCGCGGCCGACGGCTCGGTGAGGTCCGCGTCGGCCTCGTCCACGCGTCGCGCCGCCTCGGCGAGGAGCGCCTCGGCGCTGCGTACGGCCAGCTCCATCTCGCCGAAGGCCTGGACGACCAGCGGGTCCTGCGCCGCCGTCTCGGCGCCGGCGAGCGCGACGGCGTCGGCGTAGGGGCGGGACTTCGTGCGTACGAACTCGGAGGCCTCGTCCAGCGCGCGCCGGGCGATCCCGGCGTCGACGGCCGCGTGCAGCAGCTGGGCGAAGGCGCCGTAGGTCGTCGGCACGTCGAACGTGACCGAGAACGGCGTCACCCACTCCTCGGCCACGGCGACGTCGGTGAGGCGCACCGTGCCGGACCCGGTCGTACGCTGCCCGACGGCGTCCCAGTCGTCGACGATCTCGACGCCGGGAGTCTCGGTGCGGACCCAGGCCACCTGCAGCGGCCCGTCGACGTCACGCCGCGCGAGCACGGCGAGATAGTCGGCGAAGAGCGAGCCGGTGCAGTAGAACTTCTCGCCGTTCAGCAGCCACTCGCCCTCGTCCCGGGCAGGCGTGAGGGTCGTCCGGATGTCGCGCACGTGCTTGGTCCCGAACTCCGACTGCGCGTTGGCGACCAGCGCCCCGGCCCGCACCTCGCTGTAGATCCGCTGCTGCTGCTCGCGGGTGCCGTTCAGCCGGAGCTGGTTGAGGAAGACGAAGTGGCTGTGCGGCACCTGGCCGACGTTGGGATCACCCCACGAGACCAGCCGGAACACCTCCGCCACGGTCGTCGCCGGGAGCGCCGGACCGCCGAACTCGAGCGGGACGGTGAGCGCGCCGAGCCCGGCGGCGGCGTACGCCTTGACCTGGTCGTAGGGCAGCGCCCTGACCCGGTCGCGTCCGCCGTCGCCGAGCGCGAGCTCGTCGGCCAGCCGCCGCGCCACCAGCGGCGCGGTCTCGGCGTCGAGCCGGGCGATCTCCGTCGTGCTCAAGCCACAGGCTCCAGCTGCTGCGCCTCGAGCTCGCGCACGATCGGCAGGACGCGCTGACCGAAGTACTCCACGTCCTCGAGGTAGTGCAGGAAGCCGCCGAGGATCAGGTCGGCGCCGGCCCGCTTGAGCTCGACGATCCGCTCGGCGACCTGCTCCGGCGTGCCGATCAGCCCGGTCCGGAAGCCGTCGTTGTACTGCACCAGGTCCTCGAAGGTCGAGTCCTGCCACATCCCGGTCTTGTCGCCGGTGGACTGCCCGGCCTGCTTGACCGCCGAGCCGAAGCCCTCGACGGCCTCGCGGTCGGCCTTGTCGATGATCTCCCGGAGAGTGTCGCGCGCCTCCTTCTCGGTGTCGCGGGCCACGATGAAGCCGTTGATCCCGAACCGGACCCGCCGCCCCAGCGGGCCGGCGACCGCGTTGACGTCGGCGATCTGCGCGGCGAGGCCCTCGGGGGTGTTGCCGTTGGCGAAGTACCAGTCCGAGACGCGGCCGGCCATCGCCTTGGCGTCGGAGGAGTTGCCGCCCTGGAAGATCTCCGGGTGCGGACGGCCCTCGCTGGCCAGCGGCTTCGGCTTCAGGTCGAAGTCGTGCAGCCGGTAGAAGTCGCCGTTGAGCTCGGCGGCCTCACTCGTCCAGATCTCGCGGAGGTAGCGGATGAACTCCTCCGAGCGGCGGTAGCGCTCGCCGTGCTCGAGCCACGGCTCGCCGAGCTGGGTGAACTCGTTCTTGAACCAGCCGCTGACCACGTTGACGGCCGCGCGGCCGCCGGAGAGGTGGTCGGCAGTGGCCAGGAACTTGGCGAGTACGCCGGGCTGCCACAGCCCCGGGTGGACCGCGGCGATCACCTTGAGCCGCTCGGTGGCCAGCAGCAGCGCGAGGGAGAACGAGGTGGACTCGTGCTGGTAGGCCGCACCGTAGGAGGCCATGTAGCGCACCTGGGACAGGGCGTACTCGAAGCCGTTGTTCTCGGCCAGCTGCGCGAGCTTCTTGTTGTAGTCGTAGCTCCAGTCGGTGCGCTGCTCGATCTTGCTCACCACGAGGCCGCCGCTGACGTTGGGCACCCAGTAGGCGAACTTCAGGGGCTCGGTTGCCGGTGAAGTCATGCTGGTCTCCTTGGATCGCTAATGTCTACTAAACTTATCTGATTAAACGTGCGACGGGACCGGATCTCCCGATGTGGACCACCGGAAGACCCGATCCCGTGATAGGTGCCGCCTATCAGACGGCGACGGGGCGAGAGGCCCTGCTGATCACCGCAGGCGGCTCACGTGTACCAGGTCGGCGCGGGGATCTCGCCGAGCAGCGCGTAGCGGCCCACCTCGGCCCGCTTGTGCGCAACCGGGTCGTGCAGCGAATGGGTGCGGATGTTGCGCCAGAAGATGTCCAGGCCGACCTTGTTGGAGGTCGCCCGGGCACCGGTCAGGTCGTAGACCTTGGTGCCGATCTCCAGGCCGGCGTCGATCGCGACCTGCTTGGCCGCGGCGATCACGACCGCCGCCTCGCCGCGCTCCTGCTCGGTGACCTCGTCGGCGTGCGCATTGATGGCCTCGATCAGGCCGGCCGCCCGCTCGGCCAGCGCCTGGGCCGCCCACAGCTTCGAGGTCAGATCGCCGTACGTCTCCTGGATGTAGAACTCCTCGCTCCCCTTCTCCTTGACGTCTCCGGCGTAGGGCCAGGCGCGGGTCGTGTCGCGGGTGTAGGTCGCCGCGGTCGTCAGGGCGCCCTCCGCGATCCCGAGGTAGAAGTTGGTGAAGATGAGCTGGATGATCGGCACGTTGAGCGTGTTGTAGACCCGCGGGACGAACTCGTACGTCCCGTCCTCCTGCTTCACATAGCCGGCCGCCGACTCCCAGGGGACGCGCACGCCATTGATCTCGACGGCGCCGGACTCGGTGAGCCGCTGGCCCAGGTTGTCCCAGTCGCCGGCGAAGACGATCGCCTCCTGCTGGGTCGGGACGATCGCGAAGACATGCTTCTCGGTGCCTTCGATGACCCCCTCGAGGACGGTCAGGTCGGAGATCCGCCCGCCGGTCGAGAACGACTTGCGGCCGGTGAAGACGAGCTCGTCGCCCTCGACCCTGATCACCAGGTCGTCGTCGCGCGGGTTGACCGCGCCGCCGAAGAAGAAGTTGTTCTCGGTGTAGAGCTGCTCGACGGCGGCGATCTGCTCCGGGGTGCCGACCAGCCGCGCCGCCCAGGCCCACAGGTAGTGGTAGCCGAGCAGCTGCCCGATCGACCCGTCGCCCGCCGCGACCGCCCGGACCACGCGCAGCGCGGTCGTCCAGTCCTGGCCGGCACCGCCGTGCTCGGCGGGGCCGAGCAGGGTGACCAGGCCGCTCTCCTTGAGCAGGTTCACCTCGTACGTCGGGACCTGGTTGGCCCGGTCGCGGGCGACCGCGTCCACGGAGAGCCTGGTGGCCACCTCGCGGGCACGGTCGACCCAGCCCTCCGGTGTGGTGGGTGCCGCGCCGAACTCCGCGGCGTTACGTACAGCTTCGGTTGTCATCGCGCCCTCTCAGTCTTGCGTCGTGGATGTTTCTGTCTTTAATCGACCAAGTTACTTGAGAATGGACAGCGTGAGAGAGGCTGGACGCCAGCGATCACCGATCACCCGCTCGGGATGACCGATCACCGACCGACGAGAGGACAGCGTGAGGATCGAGCAGCTGGAGTACATCGCAGCCGTGACCCAGTACGGCTCGCTGCGCCGCGCGAGCGAGCAGCTCCACATCTCCCAGCCCGCCCTGAGCGAGGCGATCACCAAGCTCGAGCGCGAGCTCGGCGTGACCCTGCTCGACCGACGCCGCGCCGGGGCCCGGATCAGCCGCGAGGGCCAGGAGCTGCTGCACTCCATGTCCGACGTCCTGGAGGCCGTCGATCGCCTCCGCCTGGCCGCCGGCGACCAGAGTGCCGGGGTCAGCTCGGTGCGGGTCGGCACGGTTCACGCCGGCACCTCGACCGTGCTGCTACCGACGTTGCGGAGATTCGCCGACGAGCACCCGCGGACGAGCGTCGAGGTGCGCACCATGGTGCAGGAGGACATCTACCTCGCCCTCGCCGAGGGCACCATCGACATCGGCCTGGTCAACCTGCTCGACGGCGACGACCTGCCGCCGACGGTCGAGGGCACCGTGCTTCTCCACGGACGGCCGATCGTGGTGCTGCCCGCCGGCCACCCGCTCGCGTCCCGCGACGAGATCACCGTCGAGGAGCTCCGCGAGGAGCCGTTCGTCGGCATGCGCTCGGGCTACCTGATGTATCGCTTCGCCCACCGCGTCTTCGGTCGCGACCTCCCCCACCACTGGCACGCCACCGACGGCGCCGAGATGGGCAAGATGATGGTCGGCGAGGGCCTCGGGCTGACCCTGCTGCCCGACTACAGCGTCGTCGGCGACCCGCGCGAGACGGGCGGGCACATCACCGTACGTCCCCTCGCCGGGGACCGCTCCCGGGTGACGATGGTCGCGGCGCGACGGCACAACGCACGTACGACCTCGGGGGCGCGCAGCCTCCTCGACCTGCTCGCCGAGACGGCTGCCCGCTCTCAGCGTTCTCGGTCTCAGCCCTCGGCCGGCTCGTAGCTCTGCACGAACTCGGTGAGCCGGGCGAGCTGGTCGGGGTCGGTGGTCGGGATGACGCCGTGCCCGAGGTTGAAGACGTGGCTCTTGGCCGTACGTCCGGTCTCGATGATCTTCCCGGCCTGCTCGAGCATCACCTCGGTGGGCGCGAAGACGAGGGCGGGGTCGAGGTTGCCCTGGACGCCGAAGTCGTCGCCGAGCTGCCCGATCGCCCAGTCCAGCGGCGTACGCCAGTCGACACCGACGACCTCGGCGCCGGCGCTGCCCATCAGCGGGAGGAGCATGGCGGAGTTGACGCCGAAGTGGATCCGCGGGACACCGAGCTCGCCGATCCGAGACATCACCTGGGTGGAGTAGGGCAGCACGTGGCGCTCGTAGTCGGCGGGCGTGCAGGCGCCGGCCCAGGAGTCGAAGAGCTGCACCGCGGAGGCACCCGCGCGGACCTGGACCTCCAGGAACGCGCCCGAGATCCCGGCGATCTTGCGCATCAGGGCGTCCCACACGTCGGGGGCACCGAACATGAGCGCCTTGGTCTTGGCGTACTCCTTCGAGGGGCCGCCCTCGACGAGGTAGGAGGCGACGGTGAACGGGGCGCCAGCGAAGCCGATCAGCGGGGTGCCGCCGTTGATGCTTCCGAGCTCGCCGACCAGGTTCTGGACGGCCTCGGTGATGTAGGTGACGTGCTCTGGGGTCAGGTCCGGGATCGCCTCCACGTCGGCGAGCGTGCGCACCGGGTTCGCGATCACCGGGCCGACTCCGGGCTTGATGTCGAGGTCGACGCCGACCGCCTTCAGCGGCAGCACGATGTCGGAGAAGAAGATGGCCGCGTCGACCCCGTAGCGACGTACGGGCTGGAGGGTGATCTCGGTGATCAGGTCGGCGTCCTGGCAGGACTCCAGCATGCCGATGCCCTCGCGGACCTTGAGATATTCGGGCAGCGACCGGCCGGCCTGGCGCATGAACCACACCGGCGTACGGCTCGGCTTCTCTCCCCTGAGCGCCTGCAGGAACGGGGACGACGCGAGCGCGTCGGAAGGGTTCTCAGGAGGGTTCACGGCAGCCACTCGGCAATGGTCCCACCCGGCGCGGCGTGTACGCACATCGCGAATCGCGCAGAAGACATACCCTGTTCACATGGTCGTCCGTGGAGAGTCGCGTCCCGCCGCGGGACCGGAGACCGGTCCTGCCGTGTTCCGGTCCGCCGCGGAAGGGATGCGCGCCGCGACCTTCAGACCCGAGGTGCTGGCCGAGGAGATGCCGGCGCCCCAGCGGATCGCTCCGTACGCTGCGGCGCTGTCCGCCGAGGTGACCGTCGGCGACGTCGACGTGGCGACCGGACGGCTGATCCTGCTGCACGACCCCGACGGCAACGATGCCTGGGGCACGGTGCACGGACTGCCCGGCACTTTCCGGCTGGTGGCGTACGCACGGGCCGACATCGACGTCGAGCACATCAGCGACCCGCTGCTCGGTGAGGTCGGCTGGTCCTGGCTCCTCGACGCGCTCTCCGGTCACGGCGCCGAGCACGTCGCCGCCGCCGGCACCGTGACCCGCGTCGCCACCGAGGCCTACGGCGGGATGGCCGATGAGGACGGCACCGCGCAGATCGAGATCCGCGCCTCCTGGACGCCGGTGGGGACGGCCTCGGGCGACCTGGACCTGCGACCACACACCGAGGCATGGGGCGAGCTGCTCTGCACGGCCGCGGGACTTCCTCCGGTGCCGGAGGGCGTCACCGTCATACCGAGCCGGCGAGGGCAGCGAGGCGTGTGATCGAACGTCAGCGAGTGACCCATCGGGCCAACACGCCGCCGCGTCCGTATCATGGCGCATGCGCGACGGAGGTGGCGGCGTGATCGAGGACAACACCGAGGCCGAGACAGGGCCGGACACACCAGAAGATGCTCCGGCGCCGCTGCTGACCCTGCGCGACGGGTTGCCTCCGGTGACCGACACCGACGAAGGCCTGGTCAAGGCCGCCGCAGCCATCGCCGCCGGCTCGGGTCCGGTCGGGATCGATGCCGAGCGCGCCTCCGGCTACCGCTACTCCAACCGCGCCTACCTCATCCAGCTGCGCCGCGAAGGCTCCGGGATCTGGCTGATCGACCCGATCGAGCTGTCCACGATGCAGCCGCTGGTCGACGCGCTCGAGGGCACCGAGTGGATTCTGCACGCCGCCACCCAGGACCTCCCCTGTCTCAGCGACCTCGGCCTGCACCCCTCCGCCCTGTTCGACACCGAGCTCGCGGGGCGGCTTCTGGGCTATCCGCGCGTCGGGCTCGGCACCCTGGTCGAGACGGTGCTGGGCTTCACCATGCTCAAGGAGCACTCCGCGGCCGACTGGTCGACCCGGCCGCTGCCGGACGCCTGGCTCGAGTACGCCGCGCTCGACGTCGAAGTGCTCGTCGAGCTGCGCGACGCGCTGGCCGACGAGCTCGTCGCGCAGGGCAAGGAGGCCTGGGCCCGCCAGGAGTTCGACTGGCTGCGCGGGTTCGAGGCGCCGGTGCGTACGGATGCCTGGCGACGCACCTCCGGCATGCACCGCGTCCGCGGCCGCCGCGGTCTCGCCGCGGTGCGTGAGCTGTGGACCGAGCGCGACCGGATCGCGCAGCAGCGTGACGTCACCCCGAGCCGGATCATTCCCGATGCCGCGATCGTCGCCGCCGCGCAGGATCTCCCGCAGGACAAGGCCGCGCTGCTCGGACTGAAGGGGTTCCACGGCCGTGGCGCCGAGCGCTACGCGACCTCCTGGGTGAAGGCGCTCAACCGCGCGGTCACGATGGACGAGGACGAGCTCCCGGTGCGGTCGCCGCGCTCGGAGGGTCCTCCCCCGCCGCGCGCGTGGGCCGACAAGGACCCCACCGCCGCGCGTCGTCTCACGCTGGCGCGCGAGTCCGTCAACGCCCTCGCCGAGGCCCGCAACCTCCCCGCCGAGAACCTGCTCACTCCCGACTTCCTGCGCCGCGCCATGTGGACGCCCCCGAAGACCCGCGACCCCGGCGCTCTGCTCGACGGCATCATCGAGCTCCTCTCCGGCTTCGGCGCCCGCGGCTGGCAGATCGCCCTCACCGCCCCGCTCCTCACCGACGCCGTCCTCCACGCGGACATCGAACCCTGACCCGTACGTTGGCCGAGCCGTCACCTATGACGGCCGAGCTGGCATCGCCGTGACGGCTCGGCCGACGGGGGTGACGCCTCGGCAGCTAGGAGCTGGGTGAGATCGAGGGGGACGGGGAGGCCGGCGGCGTGGGCTGGGGGAAGACGGTCTTGGAGAGCTCGTCGATCTGGACCGCGTAGTCCTCGACCTGGTCGGGCTCGGTGACCGCGAAGGAGCCTCGGACCGCGACGGCGGCGACCTTCTGGAGCTGGGCGAGCTGGGTGGCCTCGGGGAGGACCTGCATGTCGCGCACGGTGTCGGTGAAGATCCGGGCGTTCTTGGGGTTGCGCTCGGGCTGGGTGAAGACCGGCGCGTAGCCGACCTCGGAGTTGACCGGCACGAAGTGGCCGGTGCGGACCATCTTCACGACCGACTCGGTCGAGATCAGGTAGGTGAGGAAGTCGGCGGTGGCGTCGGGGTCGGCGGTCTCCGAGCCCATGCACAGTCCGGCGTAGTCGCCGGTGGTGCCGTTGCCACCCGGCATCGGCATCACGTCCCACTCCATCGCGTCGGTCGCGCGAAGGTCCGAGACCAGTGAACGGTCACCGACCAGCGCCACCAGACGGCCCTGCTTGAAGGCCTGGAACGGGGTGCGGCCGTTGAGGTCCTTCGCGGTGGCCAGCACGTTGGGCTGGGTCAGCGCCTCGACCAGGTCCTCGTACGCCCCGGCCGAGTCCTCCAGCGCGGTGGACGTCGGAGCCAGCGGGTCGTCGAAGAGGGTCGCACCGGCGCCGGCGAGCCAGGGCATCAGCGCGGAGAGGTTCTGCTCGACGTAGGTGCCCCGGACACCCTTGTGGTGCTCGGCGGCGTACGACATCGCCGAGCTGAACTGCTCGAGGGTCCAGCCACGCAGGGAGCCGTCGGCCCGCACGCTGGGGGTGGGCAGGCCCTCCTCCTTCATGGCGTCGAAGTCGAGCAGCCCGGTGTTGACGTAGACGACCTGCGGCGAGACCGAGTAGGGCATGCACTCGAGGCGGCGTTCGACGGAGAAGTCCTCCATCGCCTCGCGGGAGTACTTGTCGCCGAAGTCGACGTTGCGGGCCTCGAGCAGGGTGTCGACGGGCTGGATCCGCTTGTCCTCGGCGAACGCGGCGACGTCGGCACGCGGGGTGAGCACCACGTCGACCTTCTCGCCGCTGTTGACCGCTGCAGTGAGCTGGTCGGCGGTCGGCCAGGACTTCACCTCGACGGTGACGTTGGGGACCTCTTGGGTGTATTCGGCGGCCAGCTGCTTGTAGGTGTCGACCAGCGTCTTGTGGCCGGAGACCCCGAAGACGAGCTTCACCTCGGCAGGGGCCTTCGTCGTGGTGCTCGGCGAGGGCTTCGAGGCCGGGTCACCACCACCGCAGGCGGCGAGGGACGCCGAGAGAACCGTCACCAGAAGCGCCGTTGCCAGCCGCGTGCGCCGCACCATTTCCTCCATCTCAACACCAGGACCGGGTCTGTGATGGAACCACAGACCCGGTTTACCAGCGATTCACTTTACGATACGTACCTGGACACTTCCTGAGAAGGCGGCCTCAGGCGAGGTGATCGCGTGCGGCCTTGATCACATCATCGAAGATTTCCTTGGCCAGCACATCGCCCTCACGGCGTACGTCTGCGGGATCCATCCGGATCAGCCGGTCCAGGCGCACCTCGGAGGGCCGCCCCTGGCGGTCCCAGCCGCCGGTGCCGACATCCATCCAGTGCCGCCCGTTCCGCGCCTCCTGCGCCTCGTCGCGGTCGTGGTCCTTGCTGGTCAGCATCAGGCACAGGAGTACGCCGGCCTTCTGGCCGATCACGAGGACGGGCCGGTCCTTGCCCTGGGTCTCGTCGTCCTCGTAGGGCACCCAGCCCCACACGACCTCGCCCGGGTCGGCGTTGCCGTCACCGATCTCGGGCTCGTAGGAGATGGCGCCCTCGCGCGGTGCGGGCTGGGTGTCGGTCACTTCGGCTCCTTGGTCGGTGGCTGGCGTCATGGCCACCCAGCCGAGGTGCACCGAAAAAGATGATGAACACGCCGGACCGGGAGCGCCTCACGGCGCAAGGCCGCTCGAAGCGGCTGAAGTTGGGACCCGGGGCTGCCGCAGCCCGACGTGTTCGGCACCAGTGTAACGGTGCCCCCAACCTCCTCCGCATCAAAGCGAACAGGAGGCTACAACCTATCGCTACGGGCCGTTCCTCTGCAGTCAGATCAACCGCTGCTCGAGCTCGGCATGACCCGCCGCCTCGAGCTGCTCGGAGAGCTGCAGCATGTTGCGTACGTCCTTCGCGGCCGCGTCCGGATCCAGGGCCGCCCGCCCGGCGGCGATGACGCGGGCGAACGCGGCGGCGCGGAGGAGCACGACGGCGAAGTCGCTGCCGGCGATGCCGCGCAGGACCTCGTCGACCATCGCCTTGAGCTCCTCCGGGCCCGGAGGATCCGCGACACCGGCCACGACCTGCGCGACCTGGGCCTTCGCCCGGCCGGCGTCGAACTCGCGCGCGGCGCCTACCGGGTCGGCGTAGACCCAGCTGCGGAGCAGGTAGAGGCGCCACAGGCAGCCGGCCAGCGACTCCGCCGGCGAGCTCGACCAGACCTCAGCGATCGTCTCGATGCCCTCGGACTCGGCCAGGTGGAGGATCCGCTCGGCGACCGCGGGGTCGTCGCTGTCCCGCGCGCCACGTACGAGGGCCGTCGCCGCCGCATCGGCCGCCTCCTGCACCAGGGCAGGGTCGTCGCCCCCGAGGAGGGAGTCGAAGAAGCCGTCCCCGGGACGCATCGGCGAATGGAACTCTCTGGACATCGGATTGAGCGTAGCGGCCGCCGCACGCATGTAACACGTCGTTCGGAGCACTACTCGCCCTATCGGATAGGGCGAGTAGTGCTACGAACGACGTGTTACACCCGCTCCGGCGCTACCCGAGCAGCTTGCGGATCCGCGCGTCGGAGACCTTCTCGGCGGTGCCGAGATGCTGGGCCCAGAGCTGGACGCGGTACTCCTCGAGCATCCACCGCACCTGCCGCAGCCGCGGACCGGGCGGCCGGCCCTCGGCCAGCGCCTCGACCTGGTGCAGGTAGGCGTCCTGGAGCGACGCGATCCGGTCGTGGGTCGTCCGGTCGGCGCGCAGGTCGGCGTCGAGCTTGCGGCGGCGTTCGACGATGGCCTTCAGATAGGTCGGATACCGCCTGATCTGCTGGGCACCCGCCTCCGCGACGAACCCACGGTGCACCAGCCGGGCGAGCTGGTCCTTCATGTCGGTCAGCGCCGGGAGCTGGAACATGTCGGCCCGCCCGGAGAGCGCCTTGTCGGTCTCGCGATACGCCTCGAGCGCCCGCATCACGTCGGCCAGGACCGCACGCACGGCCGCGACCAGGTCGGCCGGCGTGCCCGCGGCGGCCAGGACGGCGGCGTACGCCTCCTGCGTCCGCGGCAGCGGACGGGCATCGACCAGCTGGCGGACGACGGCGGCGCGGCAGTCCTCGACGAGCTCGGCGGCGCTGGGGTAGGGGGATCCGGCCAGCGCGAGCTTCTCCATGGTGGAGAGCCCGTCGACGACCTGCTTGGTGACGTCGGGCAGCGCCAGGAGCAGCAGGCGTACGACGCCGAGACGATGACGCGCCTCGGCCTCCTCCGCGGATCCGGCGACGACGAGGCCGACCGTCGCGCCTTCGTCGGAGAGGCACGGGAAGACCGTGACCTCATGACCGGCACGCTTCTCGGTCACCGTGGTGGCGATGTCACCGAAGACCCAGCTCGTCTCGCCGGTGCGGGTGTGACCGGCCGACGCCGCGACCTCGGCGATGGCCGCCTTGAACTCGCCCTCGAGCGGCGCCTTGAGCGCGTCGAGGTCCTTGCCCTTCGCGGTCTCCTTGCCGTCCTCGCCGACGACTCGGTAGGTCGGGCGCAGGTGCTCGGGCACCTTGGCCCAGTCCCAGGCCTCGCGAGGGATGTGTACGCCCGCGGTCGACCGCGCCCAGCGCTCCAGCGCGGTCAGCAGCGGCTCCTCCCCCGGCGGGGTCTCCTTCAGGAAGGCGCGCGCCTTGTCGGGAGCCGGCACGAAGCTGACCCGCAGCGGCTTGGGAAGCGACCGGATCAGCGCGGTCACCAGCTCCTCGCGCAGCCCCGGCACCAGCCAGGAGAAGTCGTCGGCGCCGACACGGTTGAGCGTGGCGACGGGTACGTCGATCGTCAGTCCGTCATCGGCCGCGCCCGGCTCGAAGTGATAGCTCAGCGAGAACGTGAGCGGTCCTGCGTCCCACTCGGCCGGGAAGTCGCTCTCGGTCACCTCCCCCGCGGCGTCGTTGGTGAGCATCGACAGCTCGAAGGTGAGCAGGTCGGGCGTCTCCCGCCGGGTCTGCTTCCACCACTGGTCGAAGTGGGCCCCGGAGACGATGGAGGCCGGCAGCCGGCGGTCGTAGAAGTCGAAGAGCGCGTGCTCGTCGACCACGATGTCGCGGCGCCGGGCGCGGTGCTCGAGCTCCTCGGCCTCCTCGACGAGCTTCGCGTTGTCGCGGAGGAAGCGGTGATTCGTACGCCACTCCCCGTAGACCAGGGCATGCCTGATGAAGAGCTCGCGGGAGAGCTCGGGGTCGATCTTGCCGAAGGCGACCGGACGGTCGGCGACCAGCGGCACGCCGTAGAGGGTCACCTTCTCCCGCGCCATCACCGAGGCACGCTTCTGCGACCAGTGCGGCTCGGAGTAGGTGCGTTTGACCAGGTCGCGACCGAGGCTCTCGGCCCACTCCGGCTTGATCGAGGCGTTCTGCCGGGCCCAGAGCCGGGAGGTCTCGACGAGCTCGGCGGACATCACGAACTGCGGGTTCTTCCGGTGCAGCGCCGACCCGGGGAAGATCGCGAACTTCGCGCCGCGGGCACCCTCGTACTCCCGCGGGCCAGGCCGACGTCGGTCCCGTCCTGTCGCGGCCTCGGCCTTCTTGTCCCGCACCTCGAGCGCCCCGATGTGCGAGAGCAGCCCGGAGAGCAGCGCCTGGTGGATCCCGTCGGCGTCGTACGCAGCCGAAGCGGAGCCAGAGGCAATCGACAGAGCGTCCTCGCCTGCGTCCTCGCCGGCTTCGATGACGTCGCGGTGTCCCTTGCCGAGGTCGATCTTCATCTCCCGGCACACCTGGCGCAGCTGCGACTCCAGGTCCTGCCACTCCCGGACGCGTACGTAGTGCAGGAACTCCCGCTTGCACAGCCGCCGGAACGCGCTGGAGGAGAGCTCGTGCTGCTGCTGCTTGAGGTAGCGCCACAGGTTGAGCCAGGTGAGGAAGTCGGAGGTCTCGTCCTTGAACCGCGCGTGCAGCTGGTCGGCCTGCGCCTGCTCCTTGGGGTGGTCCTGCCCCGGCCGCTCACGCGGGTCCTGGAGCGAGAGCGCGGCGGCGACGACGATGACGTCGCGTACGCACCCGAGCCGCTCGGCCTCGAGCACCATCCGGGCCAGCCGCGGGTCGATCGGCAGCCTGGCCAGTCGCCGGCCCAGCTTGGTCAGCCGCTGCCCCCGCATCGCGCCGAGCTCCTCGAGCAGCTGTACGCCGGCGGTGATGTTGCGCCGGTCCGGCGCCTCCACGAACGGGAACCGGGCGATGTCCCCCAGCCCGAGGGAGGCCATCTGCAGGATGACCGAGGCCAGGTTGGTGCGCAGGATCTCCGGGTCGGTGAACTCCGGCCGTCCGAGATAGTCGTCCTCGGAGTAGAGCCGGATCGCGATGCCCGCCTCGACCCGGCCCGTACGTCCCGACCGCTGGTTGGCCGACGCCTGCGAGATCGGCTCGATGGGCAGCCGCTGCACCTTGGTGCGGGCGGAGTAGCGCGAGATGCGGGCGACACCGGTGTCGACGACGTACTTGATCCCGGGGACCGTCAACGAGGTCTCGGCGACGTTGGTCGCGAGCACGATCCGGCGGCCGGTGTGGGGCGAGAAGACGCGGTGCTGGTCCGCGGCCGACAACCGCGAGAACAACGGGATGATCTCGACGAGACCCGTTCCGGAGCGACCCTTGTTCAGCCCGAGCGCATCGCCCAGAGCATCGGCCGCGTCCCGGATCTCCCGCTCACCCGGCAGGAAGACGAGCACGTCGCCGGGCCCCTCGGCAGAGAGCTCCTTGACCGCGTCGACGATGGCCTCGGTCTGGTCGCGGACGACGACCTCGCCCTCCTCGTCCTCCTCGGAGAGCTCCATCAGCGGCCGGTAGCGGACCTCGACCGGATAGGTGCGCCCGGAGACCTCGATGATCGGCGCAGGCTCACCTGTCTTCACATCGGAGAAGTGGGCCGCGAACCGCTCCGGGTCGATCGTCGCGGAGGTGATGATCAGCTTCAGGTCCGGCCGCCGCGGCAGCAGCCGGCGCAGGTAGCCCAGCAGGAAGTCGATGTTCAGCGACCGCTCGTGGGCCTCGTCGATGATGATCGTGTCGTAGCGGCGCAGGTCGCGGTCGCGCTGCAGCTCGGCGAGCAGGATGCCGTCGGTCATCAGCTTGATCCGCGAGGCGGCCGAGGACTTGTCCATGAACCGCACCTGATAGCCGACCAGGTCCCCGAGCTCGGTGCCCAGCTCGGACGCGATCCGCTCGGCCACCGAACGTGCCGCGATCCGGCGCGGCTGGGTGTGCCCGATCAGGCCGGCCGACCCGCGCCCGAGCTCCAGGCAGATCTTGGGCAGCTGCGTCGTCTTCCCCGAGCCGGTCTCACCGGCGACGATCACGACCTGGTGATCACGGATGGCCGCGGCGATGTCCTCGCGGCGCTGGGTGACCGGGAGCTCGGCAGGGTAGGTGATCGCCACGGAGACGGCGGCAGGCAGGTCGGAGGACATGAGGTCACCCATTCTCCCCCGGCGTGCCCCTCGACCGCACATCGGTTTCTCGCAGAGCCCGGCCCGCCGGATGGCGGGGGCAGCCGATGTGATTCCCGCCACAGGCCGGGTACCGTGACCGGCGGCGCCGGGAGGAGGCTGGATCCACCCCCGTTCACCGAAGGAGCACCCCCATGACCGAGCAGACCGCCGACCAGATCTTCCCCGAGACCCCCGTCCGACCGCCGTTCGATCCCGAGCTCGTGCCGGTCCTCGAGGCGGTACGCCAGGCCCTCCCGACGTTCACCGCGGAGAACCTCGCCGCGGTGCGGCAGCAGACCGCCGAGGGCTTCCCCGGCATGGACCCGGTCGACCTGACCGTCGGCGGCGCGGTCCAGGTCGAGGAGCGGCAGGTCCCCGGGCCCGAGGGCGCTCCGGACATCACCCTGCTGATCCTGAGGCCCACCGCCGAGGGCGCCCCGCGGCCGGCGGTCTACCACACCCACGGCGGCGGCATGGTGGTCGGCGACCGCAGCTTCGGCGTGGAGACCTTCCTGCCGCAGGTGGCCGAGGGCAACGCCGTGGTGGTCTCCGTCGAGTACCGCCTCGCACCCGAGCACCCGGACCCGGCTCCCGTGGAGGACTGCTATGCCGGCCTCGTCTGGACCGCGAAGAACGCCGCGGAGCTCGGCATCGACCCCGAGCGCATCATCATCGCGGGCGCCAGCGCCGGTGGGGGTCTCGCCGCCGGCACGGCCCTCCTTGCCAGGGACCGGGCCTTCCCGAGGCTGAGCCACCAGATCCTCATCTGCCCGATGCTCGACGACCGCCTCGAGACCCACAGCAGCCGCATGCTCGACGAGGAGGGGGTCTGGGACCGCAACTCCAATCTGTTCGGCTGGACGGCCCTGCTCGGCGAGCGCCGCGGCGGGCCGGACGTCTCGCCGTACGCCGCGCCGGCACGTGCCGAGGACCTCACCGGCCTCCCGCGGACCTACATCGACACCGGCTCGGCGGAGTCGTTCCGCGACGAGACGCTGACCTATGCCCGCCGGCTGTCCGAGGCCGGTGTCAGCGTCGACCTCCACATGTGGGGCGGTGGGTTCCACGGGTTCGACCTGGTGGCCGGACACACGGCGCTCTCCCGCGCCTCGGTCGCGACGCGTGAGGAGTTCATCCGCAGAGCACTCGAGGCCTGATCCCCTGGCCCGCTCGCGTCCCGTGGGCGATAGTGGCGAGGGGAGGTTCCAGGTGCGAGATCTGATCGGCAAGCTCGAGGTGGTCGATGACGACACGGCCAGTGCGCTGCGCGTCATCGACCACTTCGACCGGCTCGTGGACGAACGGACGTCGACCGCCGCGGTCGTGCGCGCCGCGGCGGCGCTGGCCGGCTCCCCCGCGGGACTCCACGACGCCGCGCGGGGCCTCGTCAAGCGGTTCGCGGCCGACGGCCGCGCGCTGGCCGGTGAGGCCGAGGGCAACTGGCGCCACGAGCCGATCCCCGGGCAGCCCGGCTCCTGGCTCTGGCTCGAGCGCACCGGGGGCGACGGCCCGCTCGACGCGCTCATCCTCGAGCGTGCCGCCCGCGCCCTGCAGGCGCTCAGCACGGGCTCGTCCGATCCCTCGACGAGCGGGCTGGTCAGGATCGCGTGCGACCCCGACGCGACCGACGCCGACCGACGCGACGCGGTCGCCCGGCTCGGCCTGAGCGGCCCCATCACGGTCGTGCTGAGCACCTCGGCCCACCTGCGAGCGACACTGATCAGCACCGTCGGCGCCCTGGTGGTCGCGCTGCTTCCCGGCACGCCCTCCATCCCGGAGGGCGTCCGCGCCGGCGCCGCCGTCGCCCCCGACCCGCTGCAGCTGCCGACCGCGCTGGAGCAGGCACGTACGGCCCTCCGGCTGGCTGCCGACGTCGGCGGTCTCGCGCCCGCGATGGTCCGCTACGACGACCTCGGGGCACTTGCCGTCATCGCCGAGCGGATCAGCGCCGACGAGGCGGCGGGCGTGGGCGACGTACGACGCTTGGATGAGCTGCTCGCTGGGCATCCGTGGGTCGTGGACACCCTCCACGCGGTGCTCGACCAGCCGAGTCTGAGGCAGTCGGCCGCGATGCTCCATGTGCACCATTCGACGCTGCAGGAGCGGCTGACCTGGCTGAGTGGACAGCTCGGCTACGCGCCCACCAAGGGGCGTGGACGGCAGCGCGCGGCGGTCACGCTGCTGCTGTGGCGTGTGGCTCACGGCACCGAACAGCAGGTCGTGGGCGATCCGCACTAGGCGGGTCTTGGTCCGGGCACCTAGATTATGTCCCCATGACCGGGGAGCCGAGCGAGACCGAGGTCCAGGATGCGCTGCGTGCGCTCCGAGGAGAGGACGACACCCTCAACGAGCGGTCGGTGCAGACCGCTCTCGACCTCCATCGGCTGCGCGATGCGCTGACCCGGTTCGGCGACGACGAGCCGTCCAGCGACACCAAACCGGCGCGGGACAGGTTCCGACTCTGAGTCGAAATCGGCCAATGGGTGGGACGCCGAGTTACGTAGGGGATTTCAAGAGGGTTACCGTTGCTGATCGTGACCGAATCTCTAACAGTGCGTGACAACCGCACCGGGGTGGAGTACGACATCCCGATCACCGACGGCACCATCCGCGCCGCCGACCTGGGGAAGATCAAGGCCGCTGACCCGGCCACCCACGAAGAAGGTCCTGGCCTGGCCGTCTATGACCCCGGCTTCGTCAACACCGCTTCCTGCCGATCTTCCGTCACCTATATCGACGGTGACAAGGGCGTGCTCGAGTATCGGGGCTATCCCATCGAGCAGCTCGCCGAGAAGTCGAGCTTCCTGGAGGTCTCCTATCTCCTGGTCCACGGCGCGCTGCCGACCAAGGAGGAGTACGACGCGTGGGTGCACGAGATCACCTTCCACACGTTCGTGCACGAGAACATCAAGGAGTTCATGCAGGGCTTCCGCTATGACGCCCACCCGATGGGCATGCTCATGGCGTCGGTCGGTGCGATGTCGACGTTCTACCCGGACGCCGCGAACATCTCCGACCCCGACAACCGTCGCCTGCAGATCATCCGACTGATCGCCAAGATGCCGACGCTGGGTGCGTGGGCGTTCCGGCACGCGCAGGGCAAGCCGTACGTCTACCCGGACAACGACCTGTCCTACACCGGCAACTTCCTCTCCATGCTCTTCAAGATGAGCGAGAGCAAGTACGCCTCGGACGACCGCATCGAGAAGGCGCTCGACACGCTCTTCATCCTGCACGCCGACCACGAGCAGAACGCCTCGGCCAACGCCGTCCGCAGCGTGGGCTCGACCCAGGTCGACCCCTACTCCTCGGTGGCTGCCGGCGTCGGCGCCCTCTTCGGCCCGCTCCACGGCGGCGCCAACGAGGCCGTGCTCCGGATGCTGCGCCGCATCGGCAAGGTGGAGAACATCCCCGCCTTCATCGAGGGCGTCAAGGCCGGCAACGAGCGGCTGATGGGCTTCGGCCACCGGGTCTACAAGAACTACGACCCGCGCGCCACGATCATCAAGCAGCAGGCGCTCAACGTCTTCGAGGTCACGGGCACCAACCCGCTGCTCAACATCGCGATGGAGCTGGAGAAGATCGCGCTCGAGGACGAGTACTTCGTCAAGCGCAAGCTCTACCCGAACGTCGACTTCTACTCCGGCCTGATCTATGAGGCCCTGGAGTTCCCGCCGGAGATGTTCACCGTGCTGTTCGCCATCGGGCGCACGCCGGGCTGGCTCTCCCAGTGGCTGGAGCTCGTCCAGGACAAGGAGCAGAAGATCGCCCGTCCGAAGCAGATCTACACCGGCGAGCGCGGACTCACCTTCGTCCCGCGCGACGTTCGCTGGAAGTGACCGTCCCCGGCACGCAGACCCCGTCCACCCCCGTGGTGGACGGGGTTGTCTGGGATTTCGGGAACGTCCTGATCCGGTGGGACCCGCTCCCGGCGATCGCGGCCGGAGTCGGGGACGCCGATGCCCGCAGGTTCATGGAGTCCTTCGACTTCGGGTCGTGGAACCACGTCCAGGACGCCGGCCGCACCTGGGCCCAGGCGCTCACGGTGCTCGAGGAGGCGGCGCCGGAGTGGCTCGCGGCCGGAGCGGCGTACGTCGACAACTTCCCGCTCTCCTTGCTCGGCCCGGTCCCCGGCACCCATGAGATGGTCCGCGAGCTCGCCGCGGCCGGGGTCCCCCAGCTCGGACTGACCAACTGGTCGGCCGAGCTCTATCCGCACGCTCCGGCGACGTACAACGTGATCGAGCTGCTCGGCGACGTCGTCGTCTCCGGCGAGGTGCGCCTGGCCAAGCCCGACCCGGCGATCTACCGGCTCGTCGCCGAGCGCGCCGGGATGCCGCTGGAGCGGCTGGTGTTCATCGACGACAGCGTCGCCAACGTGGCCGCCGCCGCAGCGCTGGGCATGCAGGCGATCCAGTTCACCGGGGCCGAGAAGCTCCGCAAGGACCTGGTCGCGCTCGGCCTCCCGCTCTAGACCTGGTCGGGCGCGCGCTCCAGACGGCGTACGCCCGCGAAGGAGAACGACAGCAGAGCACTGCCGGAGATCACCGCGGCGACCACGAGTAGCCAGGTGTCGAAGCCCACCGCGACAGCGACCGGGCCGACGAGCGCGAGCCCCACGGGGCGGGCGACGAACGAGCCGACGATGTCGAAGGAGTAGACCCGGGAGAGCTTCTCCTCGGGGATCTCCTGCTGGATCGCGATCTGCCAGAAGATGTCGAAGACCTGCAGGCCGAACCCGTGCAGGAACGCGCCCAGGAGGATCGGCCAGAGCGTGTCGGAGACCGCCATCGAGATCGGGAAGAGACCGGTCATCGCGAGGAAGAACACGCCCACCGAGAGCAGCCGGCGCGGGCGGAACCTCAGGCAGAACAGGCCGCCGACGAAGAAGCCGGCCATCAGGGCGGCGAGCGCGAAGCCCCACGACGCCCGGCCGATGCCCTCGCCGACCACGATCGGGCCGAGCACGCTGTGCGCCCCCGACCAGAACAGGTGGTAGAGCAGCGCCTGCAGAATGAGGAACCACAGCCACGAGTGCCGCATCACCTCGCGGAAGCCCTCGGCCAGGTCGCCGAGCATCGACGCCTTGTGGGGCGGGCGCTCATGGGGCACACGCATGCCGGCGTATGCAACGGCCGCGACGGCGAAGGTGAGCGCGTCGACCGTGATCGCCCAGCCGGGACCGACGGCCGCGACGAGCACCCCGCCGAGGGCGTAGCCGATGGTCGAGGCCGTGGTCTGGAGCAGCGACCGGAGCGAGACGGCGGCGCCGAGATCCTCCGCGGGCACGACGACCTTGGTCATCGCCATCGCTGAGGGCTGGTTGAGCGCGGCGACGATGCCCGCGAGCCCGCCCATCACCGCGATCGACGGGATCGTCGCGATCCCGAGGATCACCGTCGCAGCCAGTGCACCGGTCACCACGGCACTGATCGCGGCCGTGCCCTCCATCATCACCTTGCGCGAGACCCGGTCGCCGAGCACTCCCCCGGCCAGCGTGGTCACCACCTGGCAGGTCGCGAAGACGGCCTCCACGATGCCCAGCTGGGTGACGGTCCCGCCGAGGTCGAGCACCGCGAACGCCAGCGCGATCGGCGTGATCGCGTTGCCCAGCGACGAAGCCGCCGTCCCGGTCACGAGCCGGCGGAAGTTGCGGTGCCTCAACGGCGACCGACGCTGGGTCGGTGGCGGGCTTGGCGGTTCGGTCGTGGCGGTCATGATCCCAAAGTACTTCGCCGACGAATTATTCGTCAACGAATTATCAGCGAGCGAAGGGTAAGGTCGAGCCATGTCCGACCCGAGACCCTCCGACACGTTCGACGGCGACCTCAACGAAGACGCTGCCGACCGTCACGTCGCCCGCTGGCGTGACCACTGGATCGACATCGACTTCGACGACGAGATCGAGGCGATCACCGTACGCATCGGCCGCATCTCGAAGTTCTTCAACGACGCTCGTGCCGACGCGGCGAGCGCGGTCGGGCTCGCCGACTTCGAGTACATGACACTGCACGAGCTGATGATCCGTGACACCCCTGGACACGCCTCCCCCACGACGCTCGCGAAGGATCTGGGGATCAGCCCGGCCGGGATGACGGGCCGGCTCGACAGTATGGAGAAGGCCGGGTGGGTGCGGCGGACGGCCTCGGTGGAGGACCGTCGCAAGATCAGCGTCGAGGCGACGAAGGCCGGCATCGAGATCTGGCGACGGGCGATGGACCTTCGGGGCGAGGCCGAGACCAGACTGCTGGAGACGCTGAGCCCGGAGCGGCGTACGGAGCTGGCGGCTCTGCTCAAGCAGGTGACCCTGCGGATCGAGGCCGAGTAGGGCTGCGCGAATCTGCGTACGCCGACCAGCCTGGAGGCATGACCACCACACCTGAGACCAGACCCTTCCGCTTCGGCGTCGTCGCGGCTCAGGCGCCCACGGGCGCCGCCTGGAGCGACCTCGCCCGCCGCGTCGAGAGCGCGGACTACGACACGCTCGTCATGCCGGACAACGCTGGGCCTCGGCGCCGGGCGCCCCGACTCGGCCCGGGAGAACGCGATGCTGGGGCTGGGCTTCGACCGGCCAGGCGTACGCGTCGACCGGCTCGCGGAGCCGATCGGATCCTGAGGCATCTCTTCGAGACCGCATAGCCCAGTCTCAGCAGGTTCACAGCGACGCTGAGCACACTGAATGACATGACCGAACCCACTCCTCAGCAGCAGCCCGGTGGGACCCCGCCGCAGTGGGCACCCCCGGGTGCCGACGCAACCGCGACGCCTCCGCCCCCCGCCGCTCCGACCACCCCGCCTCCCGGGGTGGCTCCGACCGCAGTCCTGTCGACGGCCCCGGCGGCCCTCGCCACGACCCCCAAGCCGAAGACGCGCCGGGCCACGCTCGCCGCCACGGCACTCGTCGGCGCCCTCGTGCTCGGCGGCGGTGCCGGCTTCGGTGGCGCGGCCCTGTTCTACTCAACCCAGGGGGACGGCGCCCGGAACGGCGGCAGCTCGGCGACCGGCTCCCAGGTCGTCGACAGCAACGCACCTGAGGGCACCGCCGAGAAGGTCGCGGCCAAGGTGCTGCCCTCGGTGGTCAAGATCGAGGTCTCTGGCCAGGCCGGCAGTGGGTCGGGTTCGGGGATCATCCTCTCCTCCGACGGGCTGATCCTGACCAACAACCACGTCGTCGACCTCTCCTCCGAGAGCACCCAGGAGACCAACCCCGGATTCCCCGGCTCGCCCGACCAGGACCAGGACCAGGGGCAGGAGCAGCAGCAGGGCTCCTCGATCACCGTCGACTTCAGCGACGGCACCTCGGCCTCGGCCAAGGTGGTCGGCACCGACCCGCTCACCGACACCGCGGTGATCCAGGCCGAGAACGTCTCCGGCCTCACCCCGGCGACGATCGGCAAGTCCAGCAACCTCGTGGTCGGGCAGGACGTTGTCGCGATCGGGTCCCCGTACGGCCTGGACTCGACCGTCACCACCGGCATCGTCAGCGCCCTGGACCGCCCGGTCAACGTCGGTTCGGACTCCTCCGGCAACGCGACCGTCTACCCGGCGATCCAGACCGACGCCGCCATCAACCCCGGCAACT
Source organism: Nocardioides sp. NPDC087217 (assembly GCF_044744805.1). Lineage (NCBI taxonomy): Bacteria > Bacillati > Actinomycetota > Actinomycetes > Propionibacteriales > Nocardioidaceae > Nocardioides > Nocardioides sp. NPDC087217. Next base: position 428,674 of record NZ_JBIUZB010000004.1, on the reverse strand, counting down.
CCGGTGGGGCGCTGGTCGACATGAACGGCAACGTCGTCGGCATCAACGCCTCGATCAGGTCCAACTCCTCCTCCAGCGAGGAGGCCGGCTCCATCGGCCTCGGTTTCGCGATCCCGATCGACGAGGTGCTCCCGATCATCGACCAGCTCAAGGCTGGAGACGAGGCCACCCACGCCCGGATGGGGATCTCGGTGGGCGACAGCTCCGCAGCCCAGTCCGGTGAGAACACCGTCACCGGTGCCGTCGTGCAGGAGGTCACCGCGGACAGCGCCGCCGAGAAGGCCGGGCTGAAGAAGGGTGACACGATCACCAAGGTCGACGACCACCAGATCAACGGCTCCGACTCGCTGGTCGCCACGGTCCGCTCCTATCGCCCCGGCGACGAGGTCGAGGTGACCTGGTCTCGCGACGGCAAGGAGCAGAGCGCCAAGATCACCCTGGACTCCGACGCAACCTGATCTCCCCGCAAGACGCTGGGCCCCTGCGGGACTCAGCGTCGCGGGGTGCCAACCACCGAGCGCCTCATACCCGACACCGATCGGGTATGAGGCGCTCGCCCCCGTTGCGACTCAGGAGACCTGCTTCTGGATGCTGCAGAGCCACTCGACCGGCTCGAAGCCCATGGCCTCGTTGACCTGGATCATGTGGGCGTTGACCTCGGCGTTGTAGGTCGCCAGGGTCGGCACCTCCGGCCGCTCGGCCTGGAGCAACCTCAGGTTGGCGACCTTGACCGCCAGGCCGAGCCGGTGGCCCCGGTGAGCCCCTTCGACCAAGGTGCCCCATTGATAGCTGTTGCCGTCCAAGCTCGAGTAGCCGATCACCGTGTACGCCACCACCCGGCCGTCGGCGTCCAGCGCGACCGAGTGGTAGAGGGTCCGCTTCTGGGCCGCGACCAGCTCCTCGGTCTCGCGCACCTTCGCCACGTCGGGCTCGAGTGCCTCGATGTCCAGGTCGCCGGTCGGCGCCTCGGTCTCCAGGCTGGCGTCGAGCACCGCCCAGCTCTCCACGATGTCGTCGGGCACCGGGCCGACCCAGGAGCGCAGCGTGTAGTCGCCGTGCTTCTCGGCGGCCTCCGCCGCCAGCCGGTCGAGGACGTCGTCCGCCACCGGGAGCCGCAGCAGGCGGCGTACCTCGACCAGGGCGGGCGCATAGCCCCGTGCGATCCCGAAGTCCCGCCCCGGCGATCCCTCACCGCCGGAACCGAGCGGCCAGGGCCACCAGACCTCACCCGTGAACGACGTACGCCCCTGGGCGCGGGCCTCCGCCTCGACGTGGTCGAGCAGAGCGGTGCCGTGTCCCTGCCTGCGGTGGTCCGGCAGCACCGCCACCACCAAGGTCGCCCGGTGGAGGTTGTCGAGCAGCGGCATGGCCATCCAGGCGGCGGCGACCGCCTCCCCGCCGACACGCCCGAGGTAGGCACGACGGTCGGTCTTCTCGGTCTGCTGCTGCAGCTCGACTCGCTGCTCCTCACGCGCCCACAGATCCGCGTCGGGGCCGCGTACGTCGAGCCACGACGCGGTCATCACGTCGTACCACGCGTCGAAGGCGTCGTCGTCAAACGGGTCGACGCGCTCGATCACCAGCTCACTCATCGGGACCTCTCCACTCTCGTCTCGTCCCAGACCGGCTCCGGGGACTCATAGACATCACCGTTGGCGCCGTAGACCAGGAAGCGGTCGAAGCCACGGGCGAACCAGCGGTCGTGCGTGACCGCGATGACGGTGCCCTCGAACGACTCCAGCCCGGCTTCGAGCGCCTCGGCGGACTGGACGTCGAGGTTGTCTGTCGGCTCGTCGAGCAGCAGCAGGGTGGCGCCGCTGAGCTCGAGCAGAAGGATCTGGAAGCGCGCCTGCTGCCCGCCCGAGAGCGAGTCGAAGGTCTGCTCCGCGGCGTGCGCGAGCTCGTAGCGGTCGAGCACCCGCGAGGCCGCCTCGCGACCCATACCCGTGCGCCCCCGCCCGTCCGGCGTGGCCTCGCCGCGGTGCAGGATGTCGAGCAGCGTACGTCCCACCAGCTCCGGATGGGCATGGGTCTGCACGAACCAGCCCGGCCGCACGCGGGCACCGAGCTTGGCCTTCCCACGGTGGCGGACCGGCTCGATGGGGGTGTCCTCGACCGGGCGGTGCTCCACGTCCGGGTCGGTGCCGCCGCGGGCGAGCAGCCGCAGAAAGTGGGACTTACCCGAGCCGTTGGAGCCGAGCACGGCAACCCGCTCGCCGTACCAGACCTCCAGGTCGAACGGGCTCATCAGCCCGGTGAGCTCGAGCGCCTCGCAGACCACCGCCCGCTTGCCGGTGCGCCCGCCGCGCAGCCGCATCTGCACCGCCTGCTCCCGTGGCTGCTCGACGGGCGGCCCGGCCTCCTCGAACTTCCGGAGCCGTGTCTGGGCCGCCTTGTACTGGCTGGACATCCCGTCGTTGTACTCCGACTTGACCTTCAGCCGCAGGACCAGCGCCTTGATCTTGGCGTGTTCCTCGTCCCAGCGACGACGCTGCTCCTCGAACCGCAGGAACCGGTCCTTGCGGGCCTCGTGGTAGGAGGCGAAACCACCAGGATGCGTCCACGTGCTGTTGCCGGCGCCGGACGCGCCGAGCTCGACCGTGACCACCCTGGTCGCGGTGTTGTCCAGCAGCTCACGGTCGTGACTGACGTAGAGGATCGTCTTCGGAGACTCCCGGATGCGCTGCTCCAGCCAGATCTTGCCGGGGACGTCGAGGAAGTTGTCCGGCTCGTCGAGCAGCAGCACCTCGTCGGGACCACGCAGCAGATACTCGAGCACCAGCCGCTTCTGCTCGCCGCCGGACAGGGTGTCCAGGGAGCGGTAGCGGGCGCGGTCGTACGGCACCCCGAGCCCGGCCATGGTGCACACGTCCCAGACGACCTCGATGTCGTAGCCGCCTGCGTCGGCGTACTCGGCCAGCGCGGTCGCGTAGCGCATCTGCAGCCGCTCGTCCTCCGACGACATCAGCTCCAGCTCGCACGCCTCCACCGCGGCCGCCGCCTCGCGCACCCGCGCGGGCGCCACCGAGAGCAGCAGCTCACCGACGGTCGAGGAGCCCTTGCCGACCATCTGCCGCATCACCCCGAGGCCGCCCGAGCGCACGACGGATCCCGTCGTCGGGGTCAGCTCACCGGTGACGATCCGCAGCAGCGTCGTCTTTCCCGCGCCGTTGGCGCCGACCAGCGCGACCTTCGCGCCCTCACCTACCCGGAAGGAGACGTCGTCGAGCAGCACTCGTCCGTCAGGCAGCTGGAAACTCACTCCAGCAACGTCCACATGTCCCACAGCCGTCCAGTCTGGCACCCGTGTCGAATGGTTATTCCGTATCGGCTCCACAGACGTTCTTGGGTCGAGCGGTCCCATCAGTAGAACGTGACGCTCGACACATTTTGGCGAATAGCGATATGACTGACGCCATGCCTCCGCTCGACAGCCAGATCGCTGACCTGCTCACCCTCTTCGCGAAGGGCCAGCCCCTGGAGTCCTTCGACCCGCCGACGGCACGAGCGCTCTACCGTGCGTTGGGCGAGGGCATCCCGCTTCCACCGGTCGGATCGGTGGAGAGCGGGGTGATCCCAGGGCCGGCGGGCGACCTGGACGTACGCATCTACCGGCCCACCACGCAGGGGCCGCTGCCCACGATCGTGATGTTCCACGGCGGCGGCTGGGTCGTCGGCGACCTCGACACCCACGAGGACCAGGCCCGCAACCTCGCCACCATCTGCGACGCCGTGGTCGTCGCGGTGGACTACCGGCTCGCCCCGGAGCACCCCTTCCCCGCCGCCTACGACGACGCGGTGGCCGCCGCTCGCTGGGTCAGCGACAACGCCGCGACGCTCGGTGGTGACGGCCGGGTCGCGGTCGCCGGCGACAGCGCCGGCGGCAACCTGTCGGCCGTGGTAGCCCAGGCCTTCCGCGACGAAGGACGCGAGCTCGCGGGACAGCTGCTGATCTACCCGGGGATCGACATGACCAGCGGCTACCCGTCGTACGCGGAGAACGGCCACGGCTACTTCCTCGAGCTGCCGACGATGAAGTGGTTCTCGGACAACTACGTGGGCGACGCCGATCGCGCCGACCCGCGGCTGAGCCCGATCAAGGGCAACCTGGAGGGCCTGGCGCCGGCGGTCGTGGTGACCGCGGAGTTCGACCCGCTGCGCGACGAGGGCATCGCGTACGCCAAGGCGCTGGAGAGCTCGGGGGTCCCGACGACGTACCGCCACTGCGACGGTCTCATCCACGGCTTCTTCGCCATGGGCCATCTTTCGCAGGCCGCACAGCTGGCGATCGAGGAGACGTGTGCGCTGTTCAGGACCGTGCTCCACGGGTGATCCGACGCGATTCTGAAGGGTGAGCCAAGACACACGGTCAAACCAGGGGTATTCCTGATGACCGTCGATTGACGATGGTCCAGACTGGCCGCATGCCGATTGCTGCCCAGCTACGTTCCTTTGGACGGGCGATGACGCGACCGCTGACGGAGCGTGTCCGCAAGTTTGCCCTGCAGTTCGCGATGCGGGGCAAGGAGTCGCCGATTCCCGACATCACCACGCTGCGCAAGATCCCCGAGCACCTGACCTTCCCGCTACGCCGTGACGGCGTCGACCCGGTGCCGCTGCTCGCCGAGAGCCGCGAGCAGGCGCCGGTCACCAAGCTCGGCTCGGTGCTCGGCCTCGACATCGTGCTGGTCACCGGGCACGCCGAGTCCAAGCACGTCCTGGCCGACAAGAACGCCTACTCCAACGACATGCGCCACCTGCTCGGCACCCGCAAGCGCACCGACGCCGAGGGCATCGGCGGACTCGGCATGACCGACCCGCCCGACCACACCAAGCTCCGCGGGCTGCTGACCCCGGAGTTCACCATGCGCCGCCTCGGCCGTCTCAACGAGATGATCGACCGGATCGTCACCGACGCCCTCGACGGCATGGAGGCCCACGGCCCCGAGGTCGACCTGGTCCACCACTTCGGCTTCGAGATCCCGTTCCGGGTGATCTGTGAGCTGCTGGGCATGCCCGAGGACGTACGCGACGAGTTCCACAAGCTCGGCATGGCCCGTTTCGACCTCTCCGAGGGTGGCGCCGGAGCCTTCGGCGCGGCGACCGAGACCAGGACGTTCCTCATCGAGCAGGTCCGCCAGCAGCGCGCCAACCCCGGCGACGGCATGATCGGCGAGATCATCCGCAACAAGGGCGCGGAGTACGACGACGTCGAGCTCGGCGGCCTCGCCGACGGCGTCTTCCTCGGCGGCTACGAGACCTCCGCCTCGATGCTCTCCATGGGCGCCTACGTCCTGATGCAGAACCAGGAGGCTTACGAGATCCTGCGCTCCGGCGACCGGGCCGAGGTCGACAAGGTCGTCGAGGAGCTGCTCCGCTACCTGTGCCCGGTGCAGCTCGCGTTCCCGCGGTTCGCCCGCGAGGACCACGATCTCTTCGGCCTGCCGGTCAAGAAGGGCGCCGTCGTCCTGGTCAGCCTCACCGGCGCCAACCGCGACCCCGCGGTGATGCCGAAGCCCGAGCAGTTCGATCTCCGCAACGCCGACACCATGCACTTCGCCTTCGGCCACGGCATGCACCGCTGCGTCGGTGCCGAGCTGGCCCGCATGGAGCTCCGCGCCGCCCTCACCGGCCTCGCCCGCCGCTTCCCCGACCTCTCCATGGCCACCGACGACCCCGGCGACCTCGGCTGGCGCGACCTCTCGGTCGTCTACAGCCTCGACCGCCTCCCGGTCCGACTGGCCAAGGACCCGGTCCCCGCCTGAGCGCTCAACCGTTCCGGCGCTGAGGTACCGGCTCCTCACTGATCGCCACGGCGATCCAGGGTGCCAGGACGTACGCCGGGATCGCCAGCAGCGGCAGGCTCGTCATCGGGGTCGCGATGATCACGAACGCGGCCCCGGTGCAGAACCGCCCCAGCCCGGCGCGCATGCTCAAGAACGCTCCGACCACCGGCCCGATCAACCCAACGACGACCATCACCGGCACGCTCACCAGCCGCGACATCTCGATGCCGGAGCTCGTCACGGCAACGTACACAGGCAGCACCGTCACCAGGCTCACCAGCGCGGCGACGCCCCAGGCCTGGTAGGAGCGGGCCAGGCGCTGACGGTTCGTCAGTGCGGGAGTCGTCATCGCACGGTTGGTCATGGGCGGAGTCTCGCAGCGCACCAGGCGCGACCGGCCGCGAGACGCGCGAGACGGCGGAAACCGGCATCTGGACCGTTCAGGCGCGGCGGGTCTCCAGGACGCGGAAGCCCTTGGCCCTGCTGGTCCGCCCGCCTACGACGATTGCGCCTGACTATGGCGGAGGATCCGAGTTTGTGAACGATTCACGAACTCGGACCCTCTGCCATAGTCGCCGAGCAGGCGATCCTGTGCCGATCAGTCCGGGCAGGCCCAGCAGTTGGCCCTGACAAGCTCGCCGGGTGTGCCTGGCTCCATCTCCATGAAGATCTCGGCTGCGTTGGATCCGTCGTCGCGAGCCATGTCCCCGGATAGCCGGAAACCAGCCCTGTCGTCCGGGAAGAGAAACACGTCCCAGATCACGCCACCTCTCTGAATCCGGTACTCCACTACGTCGTACTCCGGCCAGGCCGTCATCTGCAGTGATCCCTGAACGACCTGCCACTCCGAGTCCGCTCCTGGCAGCTGCACCGCGATCGTCGAGTCAACGATCTTCTCGCGCATGTGGATGGCGTACGCAACATCCGAGGCGACCAACGCCAGCACCGGGATTGCCACCTTGGCGACAGCGACCCAGAGGGGACGCGGCACTCCCCCCACGACCCAGGCGATCAGCCGCCACAGGTCACGGATCACCAGAGCTCCGATCAGCGGGGCGAGCAGAAGTGGTCCGAACAGGAGCTGGCCGAGATCGCCCAGGAACGCTCCCGGCCCCTCCGCATCGAAGAGCGGCCTGACAAGCTCCTGGTCAGCCGGGCCGAAGCCAGTCGCGAAGATGACCACCGCCGCCACGACGGTCAGGAGAGCGGGGATCGCGACCCTCGCGATCAAACCGGCGAGCAAGGTGACCACCGCCCAGAGCGCCACGGCACCGGTGAGCACCTGGCCCTCGACGTAGGCCCGGCGGCTCTCGTCAGGCAGCCAGTCCGGCCCGAGGCTGGCGAAGCGGATCTGCACCACGCCGGCAACCGCGACCGCGATGCCGATCACGAAGATGCCGTACGACTTTCCGACCGATGCCCCCACGCGCACGAGCAGGCGTCGTGGGACCGACCCCGCCCGCCCGGTACCGGATCCTGCTATCGCCTCGTCCACGCTCACGCACGGAGCCTGACGCATGAGTCCACGTTCCGCAGGTGATGTCACCGAACTGTCGACTCGCGCGCCGTGGCGAAGCCTCAGGCGCGGCGGGTCTCCAGGACGCGGAACCCCTTGGCGCTGCCGATGCGGGTGGTGGGGTAGCCCTGCTCGGTGATCCAGCGCTGCAGCGAGTCGCCGCCGAGATTCTTGCCGACGACCATGACCGCTCGGCCGTCAGGGGCGAGACGCGGGAGCCAGGTGAGGAGCAGCTCGTGGAGGGCCGGCTTGCCGATCCGGATCGGCGGGTTGCTCCAGATCTCGTCGTACGTCACCTCGGGGTCGATCTCGGCGGGCACCGCGGCGCGATACCGGTCGCCCAGACCCAGCTTCGCCGCATTCTCGTTGGCCAGCAGGACCGCGCGCTCGTTGACGTCGACGCCGGTGACGTACGCCTCCGGCACCGCGAGTCCCAGGGCGAGCCCGATCATGCCGTAGCCGCAGCCGAGGTCGAGGACCCGCGCGCCGGGCTTCAGCGAGGGCGGCTCGGTCTCCTTGAACAGCACCGAGGTGCCGATGTCGAGGCGCCCCTTGGCGAAGACGCCCGACCCGGAGACCAGCGACAGGTCCATGTCCCACACGGTCGTCGAGACGGGGATCCGCTCGAAGGGCACCGACGGGTCGGCGGAGAAGTAGTGCTCGTCGTCAGTCCCGGTCAAGCTCGCTCGCCTCTCTGCGGTTCATGGTGCGTTCGTGCTGGGCCGCCAGCAGCTCGTCGGGCGGGTAGGCGACCTCTTCGAGGGTCAGGCCGTTGGCCGGCGCGATCGGGATCGACGAGGACCGCGAACGCGAGGCAAGCGACTCCTTGGCCCAGCTGACGTCCTTGCGCCCCTCCCCGATCACCATCAGGCACCCGACCAGCGAGCGCACCATGGAGTGGCAGAAGGCGTCGGCGAGCACCGTCGCCTCGATGATCCCATCGGGGCGCCGCTCCCAGCTGAGCTGGCGCAGATCGCGGATCGTGGTCGCGCCCTCGCGCGGCTTGCAGAAGCTGGCGAAGTCGTTGAGCCCGATGAGGTCGGCGGAGGCGACGTTCATCAGCGACAGGTCGAGCGGCCGGGTCCGGTAGAGCACGTGCCCGCGCAGCAGCGGGTCGACGTACGCCGGGTCGTCCACGATCCGGTAGACGTAGCGTCGCCACAGCGCCGAGAACCGGGCGTTGAAGCCCACCGGCGCCTCGACAGCGGCACGTACGCGCAGGTCGGCCGGGAGGATCCCGTTCAGCCGGCGCACCAGCGAGTCCAGCGGCGACTGCTCCGACCGTCCCCGCGAGGACTCGAGCACGTCGGCGTCGATGTCGAAGTGGGCGACCTGTCCGCGGGCGTGCACACCCGAGTCCGTACGCCCGGCGACCGTCACCCACACCTGGGACCGCTCCCCCGTCGCCGGCACCCGCAGCGCGGTCGCCAGCGCGTTCTGGAGCTCCCCCTGGACCGTACGCAGCCCCGGCTGGGTCGCCCAGCCGTGGAACATGGTGCCGTCGTAGGCGAGGTCGATCCTGATGCGCACGGGCCCATTCTCGCAGCGACCACGTCGTTTGCCAGACTCGGCGCATGCGCTATGTGATCTTCGGTGCCGGGGCTGTCGGCGGGGTAACCGGCGGGCTGCTGCACCGTGCAGGTGTCGACGTCACGCTCGTGGCCCGCGGCGAGCACCTCCGGGTGATCCGCGAGCAGGGCCTCACCCTCGACACTCCCGACGGCGTGCTCACCCTCGACGTACCCGCCGTCGAGGACGCGAGCCAGGTCGCCTGGACCGAGGACACCGTCGTCCTCCTCAGCGTCAAGGGCCAGCAGACCGAGGCCGCGCTCGAGGACCTGGCGGCGTTCGCCCCGTCTGGCACACCGGTCGTAGCGATGCAGAACGGCGTCGCGAACGAGCCGCGGATCCTGCGCCGCTTCGCCCGGACGTACGCCATCCATGTGATCCTCCCTGCCACCTTCCTGACCCCCGGCGCGGTCGTCCAGGACTCTGGCAACACGCCCGGCATCCTCGACATCGGCCGCTACCCCACCGGCATCGACGAGACCGCCACCGAGATCGCGAACGACCTGGTCAAGGCTGGGTTCCTGAGCGAGCCGCGCGCCGACATCATGGCCTGGAAGCACCGCAAGCTCCTCAACAACCTCGGCAACGGCATCAACGCCGCGATCGCCCCCGGCCCCAGCGACGAGGAGATCTACGCCCGCTGCCTGGCCGAGGCGGAAGCCGCCCTCGCTGCCGCCGGGATCAGCGTCGTGACCGCCGACCAGGACCGTACGCGGCGAGCCGGCCACATCACCGGACGCGGCCGTGCCAACAACAGCTCGACCTGGCAGAGCCTCACCCGCGGGACCGGCGTCGAGATCGACTACCTCTCCGGCGAGATCGTGCTGCTCGGTCGCCTCCACGGCGTCTCGACCCCGGTCAACGAGGCAATCCAGCGCGCGGTCCACGACATCGCCCGCACCGGCGCCGAGCCCGGCAGCCTCGACGGCGCCGCCTTCCTCGCCGGCCTCTGACAGCCGACCGCTGAAACCCGTCTCCGAAAGGGGTGGCAGGCACACAGCGAGTCCGGCAGGCTGCCTGCCATGAGCCACGCCGCGCCGCCTCCCCCGCCGCCCCCGACGCCGCTGCCACCGACCCACGTCTCGGGCTCCGTTCCCCGTTCGATCATGGGCACCACCATCGTCGTCATCGTGGCGGTGCTGATCCTTCAGGTCACGATCGCGATGGTCGGGTTCGTCCTGACGTACCTCCTCGGCGGCACGGCGGCCAGCATGGGCATCGTCAACATCGTGACCATCGTGCTCAACGCGCTGTTGTACGCCGTGGTGGCGGGCGGCGCAGCGTACATCGCGCGCACCCCGACTGCCCGGCTCCTCGGCATCGTGCTGCCGATGCTGTCCTGGCTGCTGAGCACCTTGCTCTGGTACGGCCTCGTCCAGCTGTTCCAGTTCTACAACCCGGTCGTCCCCGGCATTCTCGGACCGCTGATTCTGTTGCTGGTCCTGGCCGGCTGGGGATGTGCCGCCTGGACCGGCCGACGCTGGTTGATCGGACTGCCGATCACCTATCTCCTGCTCATCGTCGTGCAGGTGCCGATATCTCTCGTGCTGACGCCGGCGATGTCCTTCGACAACTTCGCCACGGTGCAGCTGTACTCCGCGCTCTCCACCGTCGCGACGACGGTGGCCATCGTGGGCGGCGGGGTCATCTGCTGGCTGCTGGCCCGATCCGAGCAGACCGCCGAGAAATGACAGTGGCCCGCCACCCTCGCGGGTGACGGGCCACAGTTCAGAACCAGATCAGGCCTTGGCCTCGTCCTCGGTGGTCTCCGCAGCGGGAGCCTCCTCGGCGGCGGCCTCGGTGGTCTCGTCGGCAGCGGTCTCCTCGACCGGCGCCTCCTCGACCTTCTCCTCGACGGGGGCCGCAACCGGAGCCGCGGCAGCCGGAGCAGCCTTGGTCTTCGGCTCGTAGGCCTCGTTGACGAGCTCGATCACAGCCATCGGAGCGTTGTCGCCCTTGCGGGGACCGATCTTGGTGATCCGGGTGTAGCCACCCGGACGCTCCGCGAACTGCTCGGCGATCTCGGTGAAGAGGGTGTGCACGACGGACTTGTCGCGGATGGTCTTGAGGACCTCGCGACGGTTGTGCAGGTCACCCTTCTTGGCCTTGGTGATCAGCTTCTCCGCGACGGGGCGGAGGTGCCGAGCCTTGGCCTCGGTGGTGGTGATGCGGCCGTTCTCGAACAGCGCGGTGGCGAGGTTCGAGAGGATCAGCTTCTGGTGCGCGGGCGAACCGCCGAAACGGGCACCCTTCTTCGGGGTAGGCATCGTGCCTGCTCCTTCTCTCCGGCCGTATCAGGTACCGGGGTAGACGCCCCTCACGGGGCGGTTTTGGTGGAAACTCAGTACTGCTCGTCCTCGACGAACGCGTCGTCGTCATCGTCGCCGTAGGCGGCGAGGGCGGCGGACGGGTCGAAGCCCGGAGCGCTGTCCTTGAGGGACAGGCCCATCTCGTGCAGCTTCAGCTTGACCTCGTCGATCGACTTGGCGCCGAAGTTACGGATGTCGAGCAGGTCCTGCTCCGAGCGCGAGATGAGCTCACCCACGGTGTGGATGCCCTCACGCTTGAGGCAGTTGTAGGAACGAACGGTCAGCTGCAGGTCCTCGACCGGGAGGGCGAGGTCGGCGGCGAGCTGCTCGTCGACCGGCGACGGGCCGATGTCGATGCCCTCGGCGTCGACGTTCAGCTCGCGGGCCAGACCGAAGAGCTCGACCAGGGTCTTACCGGCCGAGGCGATCGCGTCGCGGGGAGCGATGGACGGCTTGGTCTCGACGTCGATGACGAGCTTGTCGAAGTCCGTGCGCTGCTCGACACGGGTGGCCTCGACCTTGTAGCTGACCTTGAGGACCGGCGAGTAGATCGAGTCGACCGGGATGCGGCCGATCTCGTTCTCGGCGCCCTTGTTCTGGACGGCGGAGACGTAGCCACGGCCACGCTCGACGACGAGCTCGAGCTCGATCTTGCCCTTGTCAGACAGCGTCGCGATCTTCAGGTCGGGGTTGTGCACCTCGACACCGGCCGGCGGCGCGATGTCGGCGGCGGTGACGTCACCGGCACCGGACTTGCGCAGGTACATGGTGACGGGCTCGTCGTGCTCCGAGGAGACGACCAGACCCTTGAGGTTGAGGATGATCTCGGTGACATCTTCCTTGACGCCCTCGATGGTCGAGAACTCGTGGAGGACGCCGTCGATCTTGATCGAGGTGACCGAAGCACCGGGGATCGAGGAGAGCAGGGTGCGGCGAAGAGAGTTGCCCAGCGTGTAACCGAAGCCCGGCTCGAGGGGCTCGATCACGAAGCGGGAGCGGAACTCCTCGACGGACTCTTCCGACAGGGTGGGGCGCTGTGCGATAAGCACTGATTTGTCCTTTCCGGGCCGACCGCTATTTGACGGACCCGAACTTCAAGGGGTGATGACGGAAGGCTGTGGGGGCGGCAAGGCCCCGGCGTACGTCTTCTGTGAAGTTTGAACGCCGGGGACTCACCGTGGTTACTGCGTGGGGCTGATCAGAGCTTCGAGTAGTACTCGACGATCAGCTGCTCCTGGACCGGGACGTCGATCTGAGCCCGGACGGGGAGCTGGTGAACCAGGATGCGCATCCGGCTCGGGACAGCCTCGAGCCAGGCCGGGACGACGCGCTCGCCGTGGGTCTCGCGAGCCACGATGAACGGGGTCATCTCCAGCGACTTCTCGCGAACGTCGATGACGTCGTGAGCCGAGACCTGGAACGAAGGCACGTTGACCTTCTTGCCGTTGACCAGGAAGTGGCCGTGAACGACCAGCTGGCGGGCCTGGCGGCGGGTGCGGGCGAAGCCGGCACGGTAGACGACGTTGTCCAGGCGGCCCTCGAGCAGCTGGAGCAGGTTGTCACCAGTCTTGCCACCGCGACGGTGGGCCTCGGCGTAGTAGGAAGCGAACTGCTTCTCCATCACGCCGTAGGTGAAGCGAGCCTTCTGCTTCTCACGAAGCTGGAGGAGGTACTCGCTCTCCTTGATGCGGCCGCGGCCGTGCTGGCCGGGAGGGTAGGGGCGCTTCTCGAACGCCGCGTCGTTGCCGACAAGGTCGACACCGAGACGGCGCGACTTGCGGGTCATGGGTCCGGTGTAACGGGCCATTACTCTTCAGTCTCCTTCTATGTCTCGGTGGGGATCAAACGCGGCGGCGCTTGGGCGGACGGCAACCGTTGTGCGGGGCCGGCGTGACGTCCTGGATGGTGCCGACCTCGAGGCCGATCGCACCCAGGGAACGGATCGCGGTCTCGCGGCCCGAGCCCGGGCCCTTCACGAAGACGTCGATCTTCTTCATGCCGTGGTCCATCGCACGGCGACCAGCGGCCTCGGCGGCCATCTGAGCGGCGAACGGGGTGGACTTACGCGAGCCCTTGAAACCGACGGTGCCGGCCGAGGCCCACGAGATCACCGCACCGGTCGGGTCGGTGATCGTGACGATCGTGTTGTTGAACGTGCTCTTGATGTGGGCCTCGCCCTGAGCGACGTTCTTCTTCTCCTTGCGACGAACCTTCGTCGCACCCTGTCGGGTCTTCGGAGGCATGCATTAACTCCTGTGTTGGCTGGTCTGTGAGATCGAGGCGAAAGCCGGATCAACGCTGCCCGGAAAGTTCCGGTACAGGCGTCGGATCACTTGGCCTTCTTCTTGCCGGCGACGGTGCGCTTCGGGCCCTTGCGGGTGCGCGCGTTGGTCTTGGTGCGCTGACCGCGGACCGGAAGGCCCTGACGGTGGCGGCGACCCTGGTAGCTGCCGATCTCGATCTTGCGGCGGATGTCAGCCTGGACCTCACGACGGAGGTCACCCTCGGTCTGGATGCCCTGGGCTTCGATCTCGTCACGGAGCTTGACCAGCTCGTCCTCAGCCAGAGCGTGCACCCGGGTGTTCGGGTTGACGCCGGTGGCCTCGAGGAGCTTCTGCGAGGTGGTACGGCCGATGCCGTAGATGTAGGTGAGAGCGATCTCCACGCGCTTGTCGCGCGGAAGGTCAACACCTTGGAGGCGTGCCATTGTGTTCCTTACGTTTCGACAGAGGTGTCGGTCGGGTCGCGCCCCGGGGTGGCACCCTCGGGCTCCGGCCTCTGCTCCGGAGGTGACTTCGGACTCCAGAAATCTGGTTCAGCGTCCTAGCGACTCGATGCGAATATTCAGTTGTTGCTGCGAGCTGGGCTCAGCCCTGGCGCTGCTTGTGGCGCGGGTTCTCGCAGATCACCATGACGCGGCCGTGGCGACGGATCACCTTGCACTTGTCACAGATCTTCTTCACGCTCGGGTTGACCTTCATGTCAGCCCTTTCTTGATCGTCGGCTGGTTACTTGTACCGGTAGACGATCCGACCGCGCGTCAGGTCGTAGGGAGACAGCTCCACCACCACGCGGTCCTCAGGAAGGATCCGGATGTAGTGCTGTCGCATCTTGCCGCTGATGTGGGCGAGAACCTTGTGTCCGTTGCTCAGCTCCACACGGAACATGGCGTTGGGGAGGGCCTCCACTACGGTGCCCTCGATCTCGATCACGCCTTCTTTCTTCGGCATGCCCTCTGCAATCTGTTGGTCGGTCATCTACCGTTCAAACCACGGATCGGATGACCCGCGGGCGGTCCGGGAACCTCTCCGAAAACTCGGAGTGGACCTCGTGAAGCCATCTGCATGTCTCACCCGCGAGCGCACAGAAGCGCGCTGACCGGGCAGCCGCGAGGCACGACGAGACAGACCCACGTTGGACCGAATACCAAGCCTAGACCCCTAGAACAGCAATGCCCTAATCGTCAAGCCCGGGCGGCCGCGTCCGCCTGAGCGACCTCCGCGACGTACGCGAGCGCCGCCTCCGGGTCGCCGAGGAACGGTCCGAGGTCCTCGGGGTGCGGGAAGAGCCGGGTGAACCGGTCCGCCACCGCCTGGTGCTGCGTGGCCGCGCCGAGCACCTGCTGCACGTGGTCGGGAAGCGGGTTGAGCAGCGCGTCGGTCAGGCCGGTCGAGTGCTGGGCACGGGTCTCCCAGAAGGTCTCGAAGGTCGCCTGCATCCACTCGGGGTCGAACGGCCGGTCGCCGCGCTCGAGGATCGCCTGGGTGTAGATCCCGGCGCAGTGGGCGGCGTTGTTGGAGCCCTGCCCCGCGATCGGGTCGTTGACCACGACGACGTCACCCATGCCGAAGACGAAGGTGTCGTCCGCGACCTCGGCGTACGGCTTGCGGATCGTGCCGGTGAAGGCGCCCGAGAGCGAGGCGCGGGCGTCGGTGGGCTCGCAGTCGCGCATCAGCTCGCCCTCCCACGGCATGTGCTCGAGCATCACGTGCTGCAGCCGGCGCAGGTGCTCGTCGGGGCGGGGGCGATCCCAGAAGCAGTCGAAGGGACCGTCGGGGATGGCCTCGACGAACGCGACCCGGCTCGGCCCAAACTGGGTCAGGGCGCTGATCACGAACAGCTCCCCCACCCCGGGCGCGACGTTGATCCGCATGCTCCCGGCCGGGAAGTCGTCGGGCTCGGCCATGCCGTGGAGGTAGATCGCCGAGAGCGCACGGCCGGGGGTGTCGTACTTGGACCGGACCGGGTCGCGGTCGAACAGCTCGACGATCTCGCCCTTGCCGGCCGCGATCAGGGTCAGCTCGTACATCGACGCGAGGCCGGCCAGGTCGGAGGTCATCACCGGGTGGTAGATGATCCGGCCGCCCCGGTCCTCGAACAGCTCCAGCCAGGAGGACATCTTCAGGCGCTGATCGACGGACATGGCGTACGGCTCCCAGGGCCCGTCGAACTTGAGCGCGCGGACTCCGGGCTCCGGGCTGACCGAGATGCCGACCGCAGGGATGCGGGGCGCCTCGTCCTCCCACAGATTGAGGTCGTAGACGCGCTCGTACTGCAGCGCAGGGTCGAACATGACCTGCGTCGACATCGGCCAGCCGTCGCGCAGCTCATCGGGCGTACGCGCGGACATGACCGTCACCTCGTAGCCCTCGGCCTGGAGGCTGAGAGCGAGCTGCATGCCCGCCTGTCCGGCGCCGACGATCAGGATCTTGCGCAATGAAACTCCTTCGGAGTGGGTACGCCTCCGGGCTCAGGCGCGTGTGGGGGTGGTTTTCATCGTGTGCGACAGGCAGGCGACCAACGTCTTGGCCGTCGACCTGCGGTCGCGGGCGTCCACGGTCACCAGTGGCGTCCGCTCGTCGAGGCAGAGCGCGTCGCGCACCTTCTCCAGGGAGTGGGTCAGCTTCCCGTCGAACAGGTTGACCGCCACGATGAACGGGACGTCGCTGTCGTTCTCGAAGTAGTTGACCGCGGGGAAGGACGCGTCGAGCTGGCGGGTGTCGACAAGTACGACGGCACCGCTGGCACCGCGGCACAGGTCGTCCCACATCGGCCAGAACCGGGGCTGGCCCGGGGTGCCGAACAGGTAGAGCAGCAGGTCGGGGGCGAGGGTGACCCGGCCGAAGTCCATCGCGACCGTGGTGGTCGTCTTGGCGCTCGCGTCCGAGAGCGGGTCCACCGACTCACCGGCCTGCGTCATCCACGCCTCGGTGTTGACCGGCGGGATCTCTGAGACCGAGGCGACCAGGGTCGACTTCCCGACGCCGAACCCTCCTGCGATCACGAGCTTTGCAGAGGTGACGGTCAGTGCCGGGCGGTCAGCCGAGCTCGGAAAGGCCATCGATAACTCTCTTCAACAGACGGTGGTCGAACGGGGAGTCGTAAGCCCCCTCATTGATCTGCAGGTGCTCGGTCGAGGCAAGATCCTCGAGCAGCACGCGCGTCACCCCGAGCGAGATCCCGCAGTGTGCGGACAGCTCCGCGACCGACTGTGGCCCGAGGCGTACGCGGTCGTAGAGCCGGCGCGACTCGGGCGTCAGCTTGGCGGCCGCGCGCGCGTCGAAGTGCGCCGCCGAGACCAGCGTGTGCACGTACAGCTGGTGGTTGGTCTTGGTGCGGCCTCCCGTCAGTACGTAAGGACGCACCCACGGGTTCGAACTCACGCGCGCTCTCCCGCCATCGAGCTGACCGTCATCTGGCGCAGCTCGTCGCGCATCTGGGGAGTGAGTACGTGGCCGACGGCGTCGACCATCTGGGCCATCTTGTGGGCGACGACGCCCAGGTTCGCGCCGGCGCCGACGAGGACGGCGAAGCCCGCGAGGTCACCGATGCCCATGAAGAGGAAGTGACCGGTGTGGAACTTCAGCATCACCTGGTCACAGCCGGGCTCGCCCACCTCGCGCGCGATGTTGTTGCCGAGGCTGATCACTCCGGCAGTCATCGCGGCGAGCGGGTCGGCGACGTTGGCGGACATGCCACCGGCACCGATCAGCGGGAGTCCGTCGGAGGAGACGATGAGCGCATGGGTCACACCGGGGGTGGAGCTGGCGAAGTTGTCGATCAGCCAGCTGAATTCCTTGGGGTCGCGGGGGACGACCGGGCTTTCCATTACGAAAGGGTTCCTTTCACTGCTGGGTCTTAGCTACCAAGGGAGAACGCGTCGAGATCGTCGGCGAAGGAGTGCCGGGCCGCCGACTGGTCCTCGGGCGAGGACTCATCCATCTGCGGTCCAACGGCTGCTTCGGGCACGGCCGGCTTGCTGCGCAGGCTGACCGGCTCCCGGCGCGGGAGCGCACCTGACTCTACTGGGCTGCTCTGCTCAGCGGGCACGGAGGCCTCATTCGTCTCATCCGTCCCATCCGTCTCGCCAGGGAGCGGGATCGACGTCTTCATCGTGTCGGTGGCGAGATCCGGCGACGGCTGCTCGCTGGGCGCCGGTGCGAACTGCGCCGCCGGCGGCTGCACAGGCTGGTGCACCACGGGCTGCTGCCCGGTCTGCGGCGCAACCTGTTCGGCCGGCGGCGTCGGCCGTCGCAACGGCTCGAGCGAGGACGGTCGCATCTCGCGCCGAACCGGCTGGGCGGCCGGCTGCGTCACGGACTGGGGTCCACGCCGCCGCGGGGCGGGAGGCAGGACCGCGACGCTGCTCGCGCTCGAGGCCCTCGGCAGCTCGGCCGGCTCGAGCGGGGTGACCGGCACCTCACAGAGGAGCTGGGCCGGCACCGTCACCATCGCGATCATCCCGTTGCCGGGCGCGGGGCGGGTGGCGAGGCGTACGTCGATGTCGTACTTGCGGGCGATCCTGTGCACCACCGGGAAGCCGGTGTGGCTCCCGGACTTGCTGACCAGCTCCACGATCGGGCCCGCCAGCAGCGCGTTGAGGCGGCCCACCGACCGCTCCGGGATGCCGATGCCGGTGTCCTCGATGCGGAACAGCACGTCCCCGGCGTCGGCGAGGTGGACGTTGACCGTCACCGCACCCGGGGAGTACTTGGTCGCGTTGTCCAGCAGCGCGGCGATCAGGCAGGAGACATCGTCGGCGGCGTAGCCGATGACGGCGAGGTCGCTCACCCGGCCGATCGTGACCTGGTTGTAGCGCTCGATGCCCGACAGCGCCATCCGGATGATGTCCAGCAGCGAGGTGTCGATGCCGCCCATCTCGTCCTCGGCGCGGCCGGCGAGCGTACGCAGGTCGCGGCTCGCGCGCCGCATGCGGGTGACGGCATGGTCCACCTCATAGAGCTGCTTCAGCCGGTCGGGGTCGTCCTCGTCGGCCTCGAGGCCGTCGAGCGAGATCCGCATCTGCTCGGCCAGACTGATCAGGTGGAGCCCGAACTGCTCCATGATCTCGGGCCAGGCCTCGTCCTCTTCCACCTGTAGGGGTGGTGGCGTGGAGGAGATCTGTGGCATGGCGGGGTTCGGTGGCACCGGCGGAAAAGGCACGGCCTGACCCCCGGTCGGAGGGAATGAGCGAGCAAGACCCGGATCTGACTGCTCAGCGAGCGTCGCAGTCTGGGGCCCCCGGCGCTTCAACCAGCGCAGGCTCCAGCGTGTCATGAGGCGGCACTTTCAAATGTGGAGAAGGAAACAGAGCGGTGATCAGACTGGCACAACCGGTGCGCGAGTGCAGAGTTACGCACCCAGAAGCAGACAGTGTCCTAGGTCCCTCGTCCCAAGTGGCTCAGGCGCGCCGTCACCTCGCGACGAGGTGGCCCGATCCTACGCGGCCGCCCAACTCAGCCGGCCAGCAGGCGCAGCGTCTCCTCACGCGCCGGCGCGGTGCGCGGGTCCGTGCCCTCGTACGCCGATCCAACCGGGTTCACCATGACCTCGTCCACGCCGTACTCCTTGGCCATCCCGGCCAGGCGGGCCTTCGCGTACGCGGCGGAGCCGATGATCCAACGGCCACGCATCGTGTCGACCAGCCCCTGGTGGGCTTCGGGGATCTCCGTCTTCTCGGCCTCGTCGATGCTGGGCTGCGCGGTCAGCGGCTGGCCGGTGCGCAGCTTCAGCATGGTCAGCAGCTGGGGCAGCGCCCGGCGGTCGGCCTCCTCGGCGGTCTCGGCCACGCTCGCGTTCACGGTGAGGAACGTCTTCGGCTCGCTGAGGAGCTCGGAGGGCTGGAAGGTCGAGCGGTAGAGCTCGATCATCGCCTTGGTGTCGGTGCCGTTGCCCGCGAAGTGGTGGGCGAAGACGTAGGGCAGGCCCTTCTCGGCAGCCAGGCGCGCGGAGTAGTCCGAGGAGCCGAGCAGCCAGAGCTCGGCGACCGACGCAGCCGACGGGGTCGCGTGCAGGACGTGCTGGCGGCCGCCGGCCATCAGCCCGACGCCCTCCGGCGCCATCATCGCGACGATGTTGTCGAGGTACTCCGGGAAGCGGTTGACCGCGTCGTCGCTCACCCCACCGGCGCCGTGACGCAGCGCCCAGGAGGTCACCGGGTCGGTCCCCGGCGCGCGGCCGATGCCGAGGTCGATGCGTCCCGGGAACGCCGCCTCGAGCAGCGAGAACTGCTCGGCCACCACCAGCGGTGCGTGGTTGGGCAGCATCACTCCCCCGGACCCGACCCGGATCCGCTCGGTCGCGCCGGCCACCAGTGAGATCAGCACCGGCGGGTTGGTCGACCCGACCGCGGGCATGTTGTGATGCTCGGCGAGCCAGTAGCGCTCGAACCCGAGCTCGTCGGCCACCTTCGCCAACGACAGCGTCGCGGCCAGGGCATCTGCGGAGGACTGGTCCTTGCGGACCGGGACGAGGTCGAGAACGCTCAGCTTCACGTGAAGTCTCAACCCGCCCCGGGGCGTCCGTTATTCCGGCGGCAGCAGCGCGCGCAGGCCGTCGGCGACGGCCGAGCGCCACCAGGCGTAGTCGTGGCCACCGTTGTGCTCGGCGGACGTGACGTCGATCCCAGCCGCACGGAGACGGTCGACGAGGTCATGGTGGAGCTCGTCGAGGACCCACTCCTGAGTGCCGTGCGCCAGGTGCACACGCGTCTTCGCCTCCGCCGTGACAGCGTCGGCGAGGTCATCGAGCCACAGCGAGGCCGACTGGCTGGCGACCCCGTGGATGTGCTCGGGATAGGTGAGACCGGCACGCAGCGCGGTGACGCCGCCGAGGCTCTGACCCACGACGTACGTCTCCTCGGAGACCGCACGGCGCTCGCGCACCCACGGCAGCAGCTGGTTGACGATGTAGTCGGCACCCTCGCCGCCGGCGAGCTCCTCCCACCGCTTGTCGCGGCCGCCGGAGGCGGGCAGGACGCAGCGTACGTGGCGGAGGTGGCCGTCTGCGATCAGGTTGTCGAGCGTGGTCGGCAGCGAGTGGTGGTCGGTCCAGATCTCACCGTCGAGGGCGACCACGAGCGGCAGATCGACGTTGAGACCGGCGCCGGCGGGGTCATAGAGCCAGACGTCGCGGCCGTCGGGGCCCACTTCCAGCGTCACGGTGCCGGCGACGACGTCGTCGCGGCGGAACAGCCACGGCTGCAGCGGAGCATCGGGCAGGGAGACGACCGACTGCTTGACGCCCTGCCGGTTGTGGCACCAGTCGGGGTTGAGCGGGTCGAGGTAGCCACGGTGCAGCACGGCACGCAGCTCGACCTGACCCTCGCTCTCCCACGGGGCCGGCTCGCCGGGGTGCTTGCACAGGAAGGAGTACGAGGCCCGCCAGTCGCCCTTCATCAGGAACGAGGCGTGCCACAGGTCGGTGCCTTCCTTCCGCTCGAGCATCGTCTCGGCAAGATGACGCTCGTCGGTCAGCCTGTTGGCGAAGAGGAGCACCTCCTCGGCCTCGTCATCGCGCCAGCAGAAGGTGACGATCACCTCATGGTCCGCGGCGCCGGCGCCAGTCTCCTCGACGAGCGGGAGCGAGGTGGCGATCTGGTCCCAGAACATGTCGATGTCCTCAGGACTGAGGCGGTCGATGATCGCGCTCCGCGTCCGTGCTGATGGATTGGGTCGCGCCGCCGTTGGTGGTCGCAACTGCGTACTCATCCGGTTCTTCCTCCCGAGTACGGGGCTCTCTCTGTCCCCGCGGGCTGACCAAGTTACTCACAGTCGGGTGCCCTACGCGAGATGCCGAGGTCCCTTTCTCTGTCAACTGATAGGTGATGTCGCATATCCGCTAGTCAAACGCGTTGGTAAGCGGGAATCGTTCAGTTTCCTATCAGTTTTCGGTCCACATGTCGGCACAGATCGCGACCGCGCCGAGGAATCCGGAGCCCTCCCACTGGGTGAGCCGGACCTCCCCGACCTGGCCCGCCGGGACGTCGTCGGCGAGGACGTCGAGGCGCTGCGCCGCCGCCATGCTTCCGTGGCCGGCCTTTACCAACGCCTCCTTGCGCACCCACAACCGGGTGAACGCGTACGCAGCGTCCTCCTGTCCCGCCACCCAGGCCGCCTCGCGCGGCGAGAGCGCCCGGTCGGGACCGCGCGTGACCTTCTCCACGTCGATGCCGCAGCGTCGGCCGGCGGCCACCGCCGCGACCTGGCCACGGGTGTGGCTGAGGCTCACCCGGACCGCTGCGGCACCGGCCACCGACGGGGCTCCGTGCTCGGTGCTGTCGCAGCGAGCGCAGCGCTGCTCGATCACGATCTCCTCGCGCACGGTGCCCAGCAACTCCGCGGCGCACTCGCGGACGAGGACGTGCGCGGCGGCGTACGCCTGCTTGTCCGCATCGGCGACCAGCCGCTCGTGACGCGCCCGCTCCGCGGTGGAGAGCAGCCCGAGATCGGCGTCGACCTCGGCCACTGCCGCGTAGCGCACGATCTCGGTCATGCGCGGCTCAGTGACCGCCCCAGGGCACCCCGAGCTTGCCGAGCATCTCCTCGCCGCCGTCGAGCGCGGTGAGCACCCAGGCGCCGTCGGAGGTGAGCGCGAAAGTGTGCTCGAAGTGGGCCGCCCACGAGCCGTCGTCGGTCACGACGGTCCAGTCGTCTTCCAGGGTGGTGACCTCGGGGCCACCGAGGGTGAGCATCGGCTCGACGGCGAGCGCGATGCCGCGCTGCAGCTTCGGCCCCTTGCCGGGCTTGCCGTAGTTGAACACCGACGGCTCCATGTGCATCTCGGTGCCGATGCCGTGGCCGCTGAAGTCCTCGAGGATGCCGTAATCGCCCTGGGAGTCGACGTAGGTCTCGATGGCGTGCGAGATGTCGGTGACCCGTCCGCCGAGGCGGGCAGCGGCGATGCCGTGCCACATGGACTCCTCGGTGACGCGCATCAGCTCGGAGACCTCCTCAGGCACCGAGCCCATGGGCACCGTGATCGCGGCGTCGCCGTGCCAGCCATCGACGATGGCGCCGCAGTCGATCGAGATGATGTCGCCGTCCTGGAGCACCCGGGAACCGGGGATGCCGTGGACCACGACCTCGTCGACCGAGGCACAGATCGAGCCCGGGAAGCCGTGGTAGCCCTTGAACGACGGGACGCCACCTCGGGACCGGATCGAGTCCTCGGCGATGGCGTCGAGCTCGAGAAGGGTGACTCCGGGCCGCGCGGCGGCCCGGAGCACCTCGAGCGTCTCGCCGACCACGAGGCCGGCCCGACGCATCTTCTCGATCTGCTCAGGGGTCTTGATCTGGACCTTGTTCAAGAAGCCCACTGCTCCCCCGTTGCGTACAAGATATTTGTTTCAGGACTCAGGGACGATGTCGAGCTCGTCGAAGATCCGCTTGGTGACGTCGTTGACGTCACCCATGCCGTCGATCTCGTGGACCAGGCCGCGGCCCTTGTAGACCTCGATCAGCGGCGCGGTCTCCTCGAGGTAGACCTCCTGGCGGCGGCGGATGACGTCCTCGGTGTCGTCGGCGCGACCCTCGAGCTCGGCACGCTGCAGCAGCCGCTGCACGATCTCGTCCTTGTCGACCGTCAGCACGACCACCGCGTCCAGCGCGTGGCCGGTGTACTTGATCATCCCGTCGAGCTCTTCGACCTGCGCGAGCGTGCGCGGGTAGCCGTCGAGCAGGAATCCCTGGGCCGCGTCGGGCTCGTCGATCCGGTTGCGGACCATCAGGTTCGTGATCGTGTCCGGGACGTACTCTCCCTTGTCCATGTAGGACGCGGCCTCGACACCGAGGGGCGTGCCCTGGGAGACGTTGGCGCGGAAGATGTCGCCGGTCGAGATCGCCGGGATCTCGAAGTGCTCGGCGATGAACTTCGCCTGGGTGCCCTTACCGGCTCCCGGCGGGCCCATGATGATCAGTCTCATCGGAGGAACCCTTCATAGTTGCGCTGCTGGAGCTGGCTCTCGATCTGCTTCACCGTGTCGAGGGCGACGCCGACCATGATGAGGATCGAGGTGCCACCGAACGGGAAGTTCTGGTTCGCGTTGATGAGCGCCAGCGCGATCAGCGGGATGAGCGCAACCAGACCGAGGTAGAGCGAGCCCGGCAGTGTGATACGGGACAGAACGTAGGACAGGTAGTCCTCGGTCGGCTTCCCGGCCCGAATTCCAGGGATGAAGCCGCCGTACTTCTTCATGTTGTCGGCGACCTCCGGCGGGTTGAAGGTGATCGACACGTAGAAGTAGGTGAAGAAGATGATCAGCGCGAAGTACGTCGCCATGTAGACAGGGTGGTCGCCCTGGACGAAGTAGTTGTTGATCCAGTCGACCCACGCCGGCGGGTTCTGCGCGTTCTGGTTGAACTGCGCCGCCATCGCCGGCAGGTAGAGCAGCGACGAGGCGAAGATGACCGGGATGACACCGGCCTGGTTCACCTTGAGCGGGATGTACGTCGACGAGCCGCCGAACATCTTGCGACCGACCATGCGGCGCGCGTACTGGACCGGGATCCGGCGCTGGGCCTGCTCGATGAAGATGACCGCCGCCATGATCGCCAGACCGATGACGATCACGATCGCGAAGGTCCACCAGCCCTTGTCGTTCTTGACCGCCCACATGGTGGCCGGGAAGGTGGCGACGACCTGGGTGAAGATGAGGATCGACATACCGTTGCCGATGCCGCGCTCGGTGATGAGCTCACCGAGCCACATGATGACCGCGGTGCCGGCGGTCATGGTGATGACCATGACCAGGAAGGTGGCGGTGCCGTCGTCGTGCAGCAGCGGCTGGGTGCAGCCCTGGAGCAGGTCGCCGGAACGGGCCAGCGCGACGATGCCGGTGGCCTGCAGGACCGCGAGACCGAGGGTCAAGTAGCGGGTGTACTGCGTGATCTTCGTCTGTCCCGCCTGGCCCTCCTTCTTGAGGCGCTCGAGGCGAGGGATCACCACGACGAGAAGCTGCAGGATGATGCTCGCGGTGATGTACGGCATGATGCCGAGCGCGAAGATCGTCAACTGCAGCAGTGCGCCACCGGAGAAGAGATTGACCAGGTTGTAGAGGCCGGCGCTGTCACCGGTCTGAGCCGCGTCAAGACACTGCTGGACGTTCGCGACGTGAACGCCAGGAGCCGGGATCTGGGACCCAGCCCTGAAGATCACGACGATGAAGAGAACGAAGAGCAGCTTCTTGCGCAGGTCCGGAGTACGGAACGCTGATGCGAACGCGCCAAGCACGAATGGTTCCTCTTTCGACAATCAGGGGTCGCAGGGCCTGCGCCGATGCGAAAACCCGTGGCAGCCTAACAGCCCCCACGGCAGTTCTTGCACGTAGGGCTGAAACAGCGGGAGCGCGGTCGGGACCCCGAAGGGGCGACCCGGCCGCGCTCCCACGTGACAGGCTCTACGTTAGTAGAACTGTCAGAGAACCGTGACAGTTCCGCCAGCGGCCTCGATCTTCTCCTTGGCAGTGCCGGAGAAGGCGTTGGCGCTGATCTCGACCTTGACGGTCAGGTCACCCTGGCCCAGGACCTTGACCGGGTGGCCCTTGCGGACGGCACCCTTCTCGATCAGGGTCTCGGGGGTGACGACGCCACCCTCGGGGAAAAGCTCGTTGAGCTTGTCGAGGTTGACGACCTGGAACTCCACCTTGAAGGGGTTCTTGAAACCCTTCAGCTTGGGGAGTCGCATGTGCATCGGGGTCTGGCCACCCTCGAAGTAAGCGGGGACCTGGTAACGGGCCTTCGTGCCCTTGGTACCACGGCCGGCCGTCTTACCCTTGGACGCCTCACCACGACCCACACGGGTCTTGGCCTTCTTGGCACCGGGAGCCGGCGCCAGGTTGTGCACCTTGAGTGCCATATCAGTCGACCTCCTCGACCGTCACCAGGTGACGGACGGTCTGGACCATGCCGCGGATCTCCGGGCGGTCCTCCTTGACGACCACGTCGCCGATCCGCTTGAGACCGAGCGTACGCAGGGTGTCTCGCTGGTTCTGCTTGAGACCAACGAGGCCCTTCTTCTGCTGGACCTTCAGCTGCGCCATCAGGCCGACACCTCCACGGCGGGAGCCGTAGCCTCGGCCTGCGCCTTGAGCAGCGCGTCGGGGGCGACGTCCTCAACGGGGAGACCACGGCGGGCGGCGACAGCCTCAGGCGTCTCGAGCATCCTGAGGGCCTCCACCGTCGCGTGGACGATGTTGATCTGGTTGGACGAACCGAGCGACTTGCTCAGCACGTCGTGGATGCCGGCGCACTCCAGGACGGCGCGCACCGGACCACCGGCGATGACACCGGTACCAGGGGCGGCCGGACGAAGAAGGACCACACCAGCGGCCTTCTCACCCTGCACCGGGTGCGGGATCGTGCCCTGGATGCGGGGAACGCGGAAGAAGTGCTTCTTCGCTTCCTCGACACCCTTGGCGATCGCCGCGGGAACTTCCTTCGCCTTACCGTAGCCGACGCCGACCAGACCTTCACCGTCACCGACGATCACAAGGGCGGTGAAGCTGAAGCGACGACCACCCTTCACGACCTTGGCAACTCGGTTGATCGCGACGACCTTCTCGATGTAGGCGGTCTTGTCGGCGCTCTGGTTGCGACGGTCGTCGCGACCTCGGCGCTCGCCACCACGCTGTCCGCGCTGGGCTCCGCTCATCAGACTTTCCTCTTCTCTCGTTCGATCGTTGCGATCAGAAGGTCAGACCGGCCTCGCGCGCGCCATCGGCGAGCGCGGCGACACGGCCGTGGTACTTGTTGCCGGCACGGTCGAAGACGACGGTCTCCACCCCAGCGGCCTTGGCACGCGACGCAACCAGCTCGCCGACCTGCTTGGCCTTGGCGGTCTTGTCACCGGAGGCCGACCGCAGGTCGCCCTCGATGGTCGAAGCCGAGGCAAGCGTCTTGCCGGCCAGGTCGTCGACGACCTGGGCGGTGATGTGCTTGGCCGACCGGGTCACGACGAGGCGCGGGCGCTCCGGCGTACCCTCGATCTTCTTGCGACCGCGGGCCTGACGACGCAGGCGCGAGCGGACACGGGAAGCGGTGTGCTTGTTGTTCGACAGCGAGATGGCCATCACTTACCAGCCTTTCCGACCTTGCGGCGGATGTTCTCGCCGGCGTAACGAACGCCCTTGCCCTTGTAGGGCTCCGGCTTGCGCAGCTTGCGAATGTTGGCCGCGACCTCACCGACGAGCTGCTTGTCGATGCCGACGACACCGAGCTTGGTCGGACCGTCGGTGGTGAAGGTGATGCCCTCGGGCGCGTCGAAGACGATCGAGTGGGAGTAACCCAGCTGGAACTCCAGCTTGGTCGGGCCCTTCGACAGCACGCGGTAACCCACGCCGACGATCTCGAGCTTCTTCTCGTAGCCCTCGGTGACACCCAGGACCATGTTGTTGATCAGCGTGCGGGACAGGCCGTGGAGGGCCTTGTTGTCCCGGCTGTCGTCGGGGCGCTTGACGTCGAGGACGCCACGGCCCTCGTCGTCCTGGCCCTTCTCGACGGTGATCGGCTCGGCCACGGTGTGCGCCAGGGAGCCCTTGGGGCCCTTGACGCTCACGACCTGGCCGTCGATGGTGACGTCCACGCCGGCCGGAACCGGGACGGGGAGCTTGCCAATACGCGACATGTCTTCTCTCTCCCTTCCCTGATTACCAGACGTAGGCGAGGACTTCCCCACCTACGCCCTTCTTGTTCGCCTGGCGGTCGGTCAGCAGACCCTGGCTCGTCGAGATGATCGCGACGCCGAGGCCGCCGAGCACCTTCGGGAGACCGGTGTGCTTCGCGTAGACACGCAGACCGGGCTTGCTGATGCGGCGTACGCCGGCAATCGAGCGCTCACGGTTGCGGCCGTACTTGAGGGTGATCGACAGGGTCTTGCCGACCTGGCCCTCGGTGGGCTCCAGCACCTCGTACTTGGTGATGTAGCCCTCCTGCTGGAGGATCTCAGCGACGCCCTGCTTCAGCTTGCTGTACGGCATCGAAACCGCATCGTGGTACGCCTGGTTGGCGTTACGCAGACGAGTGAGCATGTCTGCGATCGGGTCAGTCATCGTCATTGGCCGAACGGCCCTTTCTCGTAGTGGTTTCCTCACGACACACAGTCATGAGGACCTTCAACGTCAGTGGTTGGAACGGTGATCGCTCACCAGGAGGACTTGGTGACGCCGGGCAGCTCGCCCCGGTGGGCCATCTCGCGCAGGCAGATACGGCACAGGCCGAACTTGCGGAACACAGCCTTCGGGCGGCCGCAGCGCTGGCAGCGGGTGTAACCGCGAACCGCAAACTTCGGCTTGCGGGCGGCCTTCACCTTGAGAGCGGTCTTCGCCATCTCAGTTCTCCTTGAACGGGAAGCCGAGCGCCTTGAGCAGCGCGCGACCCTGGTCGTCGTTGGTGGCAGTCGTCACGAGGGTGATGTCCATGCCCCGCGAGCGGTCGATCTTGTCCTGGTTGATCTCGTGGAACATGACCTGCTCGGTGAGACCGAAGGTGTAGTTGCCGTTGCCGTCGAACTGCTTGCCGTTGAGACCGCGGAAGTCCCTGATGCGGGGCAGCGCGAGCGAGAGCAGGCGGTCGAGGAACTCCCACATGCGGTCGCCGCGCAGCGTGACGTGCGCACCGATCGGCATGCCCTCACGCAGCTTGAACTGCGCGATGGACTTCTTCGCCTTGTTGATCAGCGGCTTCTGGCCGGTGATCGCGGTCAGGTCGTTGACAGCGCCCTCGATCAGCTTGGAGTCGCGAGCAGCCTCGCCCACACCCATGTTGACGACGATCTTGGTCAGACCGGGGATCTGCATGACATTCGGGATCTCGAACTCGGCCTGCAGGGCCGGGGCGATCTCCTCGCGGTACTTCGTCTTGAGGCGCGGGGCCACAGCGGTGTCGGTCATGATCAGATGTCCTTACCGGTCTTGCGCGAGATGCGAACGCTGCGCTCGGCGGCGTACGTCGACCCGTCGGGACGACGCTTCTGGACCGTCTCACGGCGGAAGCCGACGCGAACCGGCTCGCCACCCTCGAGCAGCTGGACGTTGGAAACGTGGATCGGGGCCTCGGTGTTCACGATGCCGCCGGTGGTGCCGGCGCGGCCGCCCTGGTCCTGGACCTTGGTGTGCTTCTTGACGAGGTTGATGCCCTCGACGATCACACGGTCCTCCTGGGTGAGGACAGCGATCACCTTGCCGGAGCCGCCCTTGTCCTTACCAGCGATCACCTTGACGGTGTCGCCCTTCTTGATGTGCGAGCGACCCATCACAGCACCTCCGGCGCGAGCGAGATGATCTTCATGAACTTCTTGTCGCGCAGCTCACGGCCGACAGGGCCGAAGATGCGGGTGCCTCGCGGCTCGCCGTCGTTCTTGAGAATGACGGCGGCGTTCTCGTCGAAGCGGATGTACGAGCCGTCAGCGCGGCGGCGCTCCTTGACGGTGCGCACGATGACGGCCTTGACGACGTCACCCTTCTTCACGTTGCCACCGGGGATAGCGTCCTTGACGGTGGCGACGATGGTGTCGCCGATGCCGGCGTAGCGACGACCGGAACCACCGAGCACACGAATGCAAAGGATCTCCTTCGCACCAGTGTTGTCGGCGACCTTGAGTCGCGACTCCTGCTGGATCATTACTTCTCCTTGTCGAGCTGGTTCTCAACCGCATCCAGGGCGGTCGAGCCTTGCCGAACGTAATGGGATTTGATGGGCACAGGCCCAGCGAACAATGGTCGCTGGACCTGCGCCCTTTGGTCAATTTGGCGACGTTTGCCGCCTGCCGGATCCGTCTCTTACGAGACGAGGATCACTTGGCGCGCTCGACGACCTCGACGAGGCGCCACCGCTTGGTGGCGGACAGCGGCCGGGTCTCCATGACCAGGACGCGGTCGCCGATGCCGGCGGTGTTCTGCTCGTCGTGAGCCTTGAGCTTGCTGCTACGGCGCATGACCTTGCCGTAGAGCGGGTGCTTCACGCGGTCCTCGACCTCGACGACGATGGTCTTGTCCATCTTGTCGCTGACGACGAGGCCCTCGCGCACCTTGCGCGTGTTGCGCTCGGTGGTGTCCGTGGTGGACTCAGCCATGATCAGGCCTCCTCGGTGGTCTCGGTGCCCGGGGCCACGCGGATGCCGAGCTCGCGCTCACGCACCACGGTGTAGATCCGGGCGATGTCCTTCTTGACGGTGCGGAGCCGACCGTGGCTCTCCAGCTGGCCGGTGGCCGCCTGGAACCGGAGGTTGAACAGCTCCTCCTTCGCCTCGCGCAGCTTCGCCTCGAGGTCGACGTCGGTGAGCTCGTCCAGCTCGAACGCCTGCAGGGAGTTAGCCATCAGAACTCACCAGCCTCTCGCGTGATGAAACGGCACTTCATGGGCAGCTTGTGGATCGCGCGGCGCATCGCCTCGCGGGCCGTGTTCTCGTCGACACCGGAGAGCTCGAACATGACGCGGCCCGGCTTGACGTTGGCGACCCACCACTCGGGCGAACCCTTACCGGAACCCATGCGGGTCTCGGCAGGCTTCTTGGTCAGCGGGACGTCGGGGTAGATGTTGATCCACACCTTGCCGCCTCGCTTGATGTGACGAGTCATCGCGATACGCGCTGCCTCGATCTGGCGGTTGGTCACGTAGTGACCCTCGATCGCCTGGATGCCGTAGTCACCGAAGGCCAGCTTCGTGCCACCCTTGGCCACGCCAGTGCGCTTCGGGTGGTGCTGCTTGCGGTGCTTGACGCGACGGGGCATCAGCATGGGTCAGCCCTCCTGGGACGTGGTCTCGGCGGCGGGAGCCTCAGCGGCAGCCGGCGCCTCAGTCTTCGCCGCGCGGTCAGCGCGGTTCGGGCGGTCACCACGGGAGCCACGCGACGGACGGTCGCCGCGGCCACCGCGACGGTCGTTGCCACCGCGACCCGGGACGCCCGCACGGGCGGCCTGGGCGGCCTGACGCTCGGCGCGCGATCCGGAGACCTCGCCCTTGTAGATCCAGACCTTCACGCCGATGCGGCCGAAGGTCGTGCGGGCCTCGTAGAAGCCGTAGTCGATGTCCGCGCGAAGGGTGTGCAGCGGCACGCGACCCTCGCGGTAGAACTCGGTACGCGACATCTCCGCGCCGTTCAGACGACCCGAGCACTGGATCCGGATGCCCTTGGCACCGGAGCGCATGGTGGTCTGCATGGCCTTGCGCATCGCGCGACGGAACTGCACGCGACCGCTGAGTTGCTCGGCGACACCCTGGGCGACCAGCTGAGCGTCGACCTCGGGGTTCTTGACCTCGAGGATGTTCAGCTGAACCTGCTTGCCGGTGAGCTTCTCCAGCTCGGTGCGGAGGCGGTCGGCCTCGGCGCCGCGGCGACCGATGACGATGCCGGGACGCGCGGTGTGGATGTCCACACGGACGCGGTCACGGGTGCGCTCGATCTCGACCTTGGCGATGCCGGCCCGCTCCATGCCCTTGCTGAGCAGCTTGCGGATCTTGACGTCCTCGCCGACGTACTCCTTGTACTGCTTGTCGGCGTACCAACGCGACTTGTGGTCGGTCGAGATGCCCAGGCGGAAGCCGTTCGGGTTGATCTTCTGACCCATTACTTCTTACCGCCCTTCTCGACGACGTCGGCCGGCTGCACGACCAGGGTGATGTGCGAGGTCCGCTTGTTGATGCGGGTCGCACGGCCCTGGGCGCGGGGACGCCAGCGCTTCATGGTCGGACCTTCGTCGACCATGGCGACCGAGACGACGAGGTCGTCACGGTCCAGACCCTCGGTCGTCACCGCGTTGGCGATGGCGCTCTCGAGAACCTTGTAAACAGTCTCGGAGGCTGCCTGCGGCGCGAACTGCAGCAGGGACAGAGCCTCGTCGACGGGCAGGCCGCGGACCAGGTCGACGACGCGGCGTGCCTTCAGCGGGGTGATCCGCACGAAGCGGGCACTCGCGAAGGCACCCGGCTGGTCGCCGAGCAGGGAGTCGCGGCGGGCGCTGATGCGCTGCCGTTCGGTGGTGGTCATCGACGGCGTCCCTTCCGGTCGTCCTTGATGTGACCCTTGAACGTGCGGGTCGGGGCGAACTCGCCCAGCTTGTGACCGACCATCGAGTCGGACACGAAGACCGGGACGTGCTTGCGACCGTCGTGCACCGCGATGGTGTGACCGATCATCTCGGGCACGATCATCGAGCGGCGCGACCAGGTCTTGATCACGTTGTGGGTGCCCTTCTCGTTCTCGGCGTCCACCTTCTTCTGAAGGTGGTCGTCGATGAAGGGGCCCTTCTTCAGGCTGCGAGGCATTGCTTACTTCCTACCCTTCCCGCTCTTACGGCGGCGGATGATCTGCGAGTCAGAGGCCTTGCGCTTACGCGTACGGCCCTCGGGCTTACCCCAGGGGCTGACCGGGTGACGGCCACCAGAGGTCTTACCCTCACCACCACCGTGCGGGTGGTCGACCGGGTTCATGACGACACCGCGGACGGTCGGGCGAACGCCCTTCCACCGCATACGGCCGGCCTTACCCCAGTTGATGTTGGACTGCTCGGCGTTGCCGACCTCACCGACGGTGGCGCGGCAGCGCACGTCGACGAAGCGCATCTCACCCGAAGGCATACGCAGCGTGGCCTTGGAGCCCTCACGAGCGACCAGCTGGGCGCTCATGCCGGCGGAGCGGGCGATCTTCGCGCCGCCACCCGGACGCAGCTCAACAGCGTGGATGGTGGTACCAACCGGGATGTTGCGCAGCGGGAGGTTGTTGCCGGGCTTGATGTCGGCGGTGGGACCGGACTCCACGACGGTGCCCTGGCTCACGCCGACGGGAGCGAGGATGTAGCGCTTCTCGCCGTCGAAGTAGTGCAGCAGGGCGATACGGGCGGTGCGGTTCGGGTCGTACTCGATGTGAGCGACCTTGGCCGGCACGCCGTCCTTGTCGTAGCGACGGAAGTCGATGATCCGGTAGGCCCGCTTGTGGCCACCACCCTTGTGGCGGGTGGTGATACGGCCCTGGTTGTTGCGGCCGCCCTTCTTGGGAAGGGGCACCGTCAGCGACTTCTCCGGCGTGGTCCGAGTGATCTCGGCGAAGTCGGCCACCGACGAGCCACGACGGCCCGGGGTGGTCGGCTTGTACTTACGAATAGCCATGTTCAGTCAGTCCTTCTCACGCGCCGAAGATGTCGATGCGGTCGCCCTCAGCCAGGGAGACGATCGCGCGCTTGGTGTCGGGGCGCTTGCCCAGGCCGTAACGCGTACGACGGGCCTTGCCCTTGCGGTTGATCGTGTTGACCGAGGTCACCTTGACGTCGAACACCTTCTCGACCGCGATCTTGATCTCGGTCTTGTTCGCGTCGGGGCGAACGATGAAGGTGTACTTGTTCTGGTCGAGGAGGCCGTAGCTCTTCTCGGAGACCACCGGCGCGATCAGGATGTCGCGGGGGTCGTAGTGCAGCGTGCTCACTTGTCGGCCTCCTTCTTCTTGCCGGCCTCAACGAAACCAGCCGCGATGGCGTCCTCGGCGGACTTGAAGTAGAACTCCGCCTTGGTGGACTCGTACCAACGGCCGCCCGGGGCGTGGAACTTCTTGTCCTTGCCCTTGACGTTGCCCTTGATGTCGAAGCCCTCGGGGGCCGAGCCGTCCTCGAGCGGCGCGACAGCGCCCTCGGGGAGGTCGATCTCCTTGGCGGGCTCGACGGCAGCCTCCTTGATCGCGTCCTTCTCGACCTCACCGATGGTGACGGTCTCCTTGGCGGCGACGACCGGCTTGCCCGAGATGAAGACCTCGAAGGCCGGCTTGGAGAAGACGACGTCGTCGGAGACGAGGACGTCGTAGGTGTTGAGCTGGTCGGCCCAGAGCAGGTGCACCTCAGGGGCGTTGCGCAGGCTCAGCGCGGCGACGGACTCGGAGCGGTCCAGGACGACGAGGTAACGCTTGACGTCCGAGATCGCCTTGAGGGCGGTCAGCGCGGTCTTGGTCGAGGGCGCCTCGAGGGTGAACTCGGCCACGTGGATCTGGCCGGCACGAGCCCGGTCGGAGAGGGCACCGCGGAGGGCGGCAGCCTTCATCTTCTTGGGGGTGCGCTGGCTGTAGTCACGCGGCTGCGGGCCGTGGACGGTGCCACCACCGGCGAACTGCGGCGCGCGGGTCGAACCCTGACGGGCGCGACCGGTGCCCTTCTGCTTGTAGGGCTTGCGTCCACCGCCGCGGACCTCGCCGCGGGTCTTGGTGGAGTGCGTGCCCTGGCGCGCAGCGGCCTGCTGCGCGACGACGACCTGGTGGATCAGCGGGATGTTGACCTCAACATCGAAGATCTCAGCCGGGAAGTCGACCTTGACAGTCTTGATAGCCATGATCAGGCCTCCAGCTTCTTAGCAGCCGAGCGGAGGACCACGAGGCCACCCTTGGGGCCAGGAATGGCGCCCTTGACCAGGATGAGGCCCTTCTCGGTGTCGACGGCGTGCACGGTCAGGTTCTGGGTGGTGACGGTGTCAGTACCCATGTGACCGGCCATGCGGACGCCCTTGAACACGCGACCCGGGGTGGCGCAAGCGCCGATCGATCCCGGCTTGCGGTGGTTGCGGTGGGCACCGTGGGAGGCACCGACACCGGAGAAGCCGTGACGCTTCATGGTGCCCGCGAAACCCTTGCCCTTCGAGGTGCCCGTCACGTCGATCTCCTCGCCGATGGCGAAGGTGTCGACGGGGAGCTCCTGGCCGGCGGAGTACGACGCGGCGTCGGCGGTGCGGATCTCGGCCAGGTGGCGGCGCGGCGTGGTGCCGGCCTTCTCGAACTGGCCGGCGCCCGGCTTGTTCACCTTGCGGCCGTCGATCTCGCCGTAGCCGATCTGCACGGCGTTGTAGCCGTCGGCCTCGGGGGTGCGGACCTGGGTCACGACGTTGGTGTTCGCCGCGATGACGGTCACGGGGACGACGACGTTGTTCTCGTCCCACAGCTGGGTCATGCCGAGCTTGGTGCCCAGGAGACCCTTCACGTTGCGTTCGATCGTCATGTCGTCAACCTCAGAGCTTGATCTCGATGTCGACACCAGCAGGCAGGTCGAGCCGCATGAGGGAGTCAACAGTCTTCGGGGTCGGGTCGATGATGTCGATGAGGCGCTTGTGGGTGCGCATCTCGAAGTGCTCGCGCGAGTCCTTGTACTTGTGGGGCGAGCGGATGACGCAGTACACGTTCTTCTCGGTCGGCAGCGGCACCGGGCCGGCGACCTTGGCACCCGTACGGGTGACCGTGTCCACGATCTTTCGCGCCGAGGTGTCGATCACCTCGTGGTCATAGGCCTTGAGCCTGATGCGGATCTTCTGTCCCGCCATCTGTCTCTCTCGTCCTTCTTGGTCAGCGTGCCGCGTGCTACAGGCTTCCTCCGGCTGAGTCGGCCCGGTTGCTCACCTCTGGCTCCGACCCCCGCGGTCGGGCGTGTCGCTTATTTTCCACAAGCGAACGCCGAGTTCTCGACGGGACTTTCACCATCAGCTTCACTGGAACCACGCCTTCGGGATGGGCACACGGCGACCACAGACCACATCCGGACAGGCTGATCAGCCTGCTCAGGTGACGCGATTCAGTAGTCAAGGTGTGCGCACCCCAGCGAACAGTTCACCGGAGCAACCAGAGAATCTTGTCACGCGTACGCAGGTGGCTCCAAATCAACGATGTCGTCTGGGTCGCTCTGAGAGGATGCCCCCAACCGAGCGAGTTCGCCGGTCGTCGCGACGAGGAGCATCCAGATGTCAGGAGTGTGGCCACCCCCACCGGGTGAGCAACCTCACCAGGGCGCGGCGAACCCGTCGACCCCACCCCCGCCGGGCCAGCCGGTGCAGTCCCAGCCGGTGCAACCGGCGTGGGCCCAGCCGCTGCCGCCGGCCCACAAGCCGGGAGCGATCCCGCTGCGTCCGTTGGGCCTCGGCGACATGCTCGACGGCGCCTTCCGGCTCGTACGCTTCAACCCCGGCGCCACGGTCGGCGCCTCGGTCCTCGTGGCGGCGGTCGCGATGGCCATCCCGTTGGGCGTGACCGCGGCGATGACCATCACCGGCGACAGCCTGGAGTGGTTCGGGACGACCATCGAGGACCCGAACTACTCGCCCGGTGGCTCCGAGATCATCGGCGTGCTGGTGGCCTTCGGTTCCTTCTTCCTCGGCTCGGTCCTGCAGGCGATCGGCGCGATCCTGGTGGCCGGGATGATCTCCCACGTCGCCCATGCCGCCGCGATCGGCCGCAAGCTCACCCTCGCGCAGGCGTGGGCGGCGACCCACGGCAACCGCTGGCGGCTGATCGGGCTGGCACTGCTGAGCGCGGTGACCTTCACCCTGGTCCTGGCGATCGCGGCGACTCCCGTGGTGGTGCTCGCGCTCGTCGTCGACAGCCCCGTCCCGGCGATCCTGGTCGGCATCCTGATGTTCCTGCTGCTGATCGTGGCCGTCCTCTTCCTGACGGTGCGGCTCTACCTGCTCGCGGTGCCGGCGCTGATGCTGGAGAGCACCGGTGTCTTCGGCGCCATCGGACGGGCCTGGAAGCTGTCGGCGAGGCAGTTCTGGCGGCTCTTCGGGATCTGGCTGCTGGCCGCGATCATCGTCGGCTTCGCTTCCCAGATCGTCGCCTTCCCGATCAGCCTGGTCGCCAGCGTCGTGGGCATCGTCCAGCCGGACCTCTACTTCCTGGCGACCATCGCCGGCAGCGCCGTCTCCACCGTGGTCTCCGCTGCGATCGTGACCCCGTTCAGCGGCGCGGTGACCAACCTGCAGTATCTCGACCAGCGCATCCGCAAGGAGTCCTACGAGGTCGAGCTGATGGAGCAGGCCGGGCTGCTGAGCAGATGATCCTCCTCCAACAGACCCCTCCCCTGGCGCCGACGCCCGAGGAGGGTCGCTCCTGGCTTCGGCGCGAACTGGCCGACCCGGAGTACCACGACCTCGACCTCATCGAGCGGATCCTGCGCTGGATCGAGCGCACCCTGTCCGACGGCCTGCCGTCGGTCGGCGACGTGCCCTGGGCCCAGACCGTCGCCGCGATGGTCGTCTTCGCGGCGCTCCTGGTAGGGATCGGCCTGCTGGTCTCGCGGGCCCGGCGCAGCCCTCGGGTCGCCCGCGACCGCAACGGCGACGTCCTCACCGACGAGTCGCTCTCCGCGGCCGCGCTCCGGGCGCGGGCCGAGGCTGCGTACGCCTCAGGGGATCACGGCGCCGCGGTCATCGACGGGTTCCGGGCCCTGGCCCGGCGACAGGTCGAGCGCGGCCGGCTCGCGGAGGACCCTGGGCTGACCGCCGCCGAGGTCGCCGCGAGCCTGGAGCGGGAGATGTCGCTCGAGGGCCGCGCCGGGCAGGCCGCGGAACTGTTCAACGAGGTGCTCTACGGCCACCACCCCGCCACGCGTGAGCAGGCCGAAGGCGTACTCGCTCTCGAGCAGGAGCTGGCGGTGGCGCGATGAGCACGCAGGCCGCGACGAGCCCGGCAGAGGCGACCACCGGACGATCGGGCTGGTTCCGACGGAACCGGCCGCTTCTGATCGTCGCGCTGGCGTTCGTGATCGCGGTCGTGCTGGCGTACATCGCGACGCCGAAGGGTGGGGAGTCCTTTGCGGCGTACGACCCCGAGAGCCCCGACCCCGACGGCACCCGGGCGCTGGTCGAGGTGCTCGAGGACCACGGTGTCGAGGTCGAGATCGTCCGCTCGTCGAGGCGCCTGGAGAGCACCGAGATCGGGCGGAACACAACGGTCTTCGTGACCGGCACCGACGCGCTCGGCGAGGACACCGCCTCCCGGCTGCGCGAGCGCACCGACGATGCCGCCGGGCTGATCCTGGCCGAGCCCGCCCCCTACGTGTCAGCGATGCTCGGCATCCCCTATGCGGTCGCCCAGACGCCCGAGAAGGTCGAGGCGGCCTGCGACGACCCGCGCTGGGAAGGGCTCAGCATCCAGGCCGATGCGGTCACCGCGTACGACACCGGCTCCTGCTTCACGCACGAGGGCGGCGCGGTGCTGGCGCCCGCGGAGGGGCTCACCGTCTGGGGCGCGCCGCAGGTGCTGACCAACGACCAGATCCTGCGGGCGGACAACGCGGCGGTGGCGCTGCGGCTGCTGGGCGAGAACGACCACCTGGTCTGGTACGTCCCCTCCTTCGAGGACCTCGCGCCCGACGAGGCCCACTCCCCCAGCTCGCTGCTCCCGCGCTGGATCAAGCCGGCCCTGTGGCTCCTGCTGCTCGCGGTCGTCGCCTTCGCCATCGCCCGCGGGCGGCGGCTGGGTCCACTGGCGGTCGAGCCGTTGCCCGTCCACGTCCGGGCCGGGGAGACGACCCGCAGCCTGGGTCGGCTCTACCGCCGTTCCGGCGACCGCACCCACGCCGCGACGACACTGCGTCAGGCCGCTCGCACCCGCCTCGCCCGGCGGCTGCGGCTGGGGCGCGACGTCACCCCGGAGGCCGTCGTACGCGCCGTCGTCCAGCACACAGGGCGACCCGATCTCGAGGTCGCCGCGCTGCTCACCGACGCCCCCATCGAGAACGACCAAGACCTGATCACGCTGGCCAACGCGCTGGCTGCCCTTGAGGAAGAGGTACGACACCCATGACCCAATCCGAGACCATCGCCAACGTGTCGCCCGATGGCGCACGGGAGCGGCTCACCGCGGTCCGGGCCGAGGTCGCCAAGGCGGTCGTCGGGCAGGACGCCGCGGTCTCCGGGCTGCTGGTCGCGCTGGTGTGCGGCGGCCACGTGCTCATGGAGGGCGTACCCGGCACCGCGAAGACCCTGCTGGTGCGGTCGCTGTCGGCGGCGCTCTCGGTCGAGACCCGCCGGGTGCAGTTCACCCCCGACCTGATGCCCGGCGACATCACCGGGTCGATGGTGGTCGAGTCCTCCCACGGCGAGCTCACCTTCCGGGAGGGGCCGGTCTTCACCAACCTGCTCCTGGCCGACGAGATCAACCGCACCCCGCCGAAGACGCAGTCGGCGCTGCTCGAGGCGATGGAGGAGGGCCAGGTCTCGGTCGACGGGGTCACCCGCGCGCTGCCGCGCCCGTTCCTGGTGGCCGCGACCCAGAACCCGATCGAGTACGAGGGCGTCTACCCGCTCCCCGAGGCCCAGCTGGACCGCTTCCTGCTGAAGGTCGTCCTCCCGGTGCCCTCGCGCTCCGACGAGGTGCAGATCCTCAACCGGCACGCCTCCGGCTTCGACCCGCGCGACGTCGCCGGCGCCGGGGTCACGGCGGTCGCCTCGGGCGCCGACATCGAGGCCGCGCGCCAGCACGTCGGCTCCGTCCAGGTGTCTCCCGAGGTCACCGGCTACATCGTCGACATCGCCCGGGCGACCCGCGAGTCCCCGTCGCTGTCGGCCGGGGTCTCCCCGCGAGGGGCCACCGCGTTGCTCCGCTCCGCGCGCGCCTGGGCCTGGCTCGCGGGCCGCGACTTCGTGACTCCCGACGACGTGAAGTCGCTCGCCCACGCCACGCTCGCCCATCGCCTGGCCCTGCGCCCCGAGGCCGAGCTCGAGGGCGTCCAGGTCTCCCAGGTCCTCTCCTCCGCCATCGGCGCTGTCCCCGTCCCGCGATGACCATCACCTGGCGGGTCACGCTGCTGATGCTCGCCGGCATCGTCCCGGTCGTGCTGAGGCCGACTGCCGGGACGGCGGCGATGTGGATCCTGCTCGTGGTGGTGCTGGCCCTGCTCGACGTACTCCTGGCGCCGAAGCCGGCGACCCTGGAGATCAGCAGGGCTCCGCTCGGCGGGATCAGGCTGGGCGAGTCGACGACGTCGGAGCTGGTGGTCCGCTCCCCCGCCCGCGGCTTCCGGGCCTTGGTGCGCGATGCCTGGCAGCCCACCGCAGGCGCCGGTCACAACCGGCATCGAATCCGGCTCGGTCGCGGCGACAGCACCAGGCTGCGTACGCCGCTGCAGCCGCGGCGCCGCGGGGATCTGCGGGCGTTGGGCGTGACGGTGAGGACGTACGGGCCCCTGGGTCTCGGCGCCCGGCAGCGCACGATCCCGGTGGAGGGCTCGGTGCGGGTGCTGCCCGCCTTCGAGTCGCGCAAGCACCTGCCGTCGCGGCTTCAGCGTCTGCGCGAGCTCGACGGCCGGGCCGCTGTGCGGGTGCGCGGGCAGGGGACGGAGTTCGACTCGCTGCGGGAGTACGTCCGCGGTGACGACGTACGCTCCATCGACTGGCGCACCACCGCCCGCTCCCGCACGGTCGTGGTCCGCACCTGGCAGCCGGAGCGGGACCGCCGCGTGGTGCTCGTGCTCGACACCTCCCGCACCTCGGCGGGCCGGATCGAGGGCGCCGGCGGCGGCGTGCCACGGCTCGACTCCGCGATGGATGCGGGGCTCCTGCTCGCCGCCATCGCGTCTCGGGCAGGCGACCGGATCGACTTCATCGCCGGCGACCTGCGCGTACGCTCCCGGGTCCGGCTCGCCGGCCAGCGCGACGTCACCCAGCGGCTGCAGGAGAC
Organism: Nocardioides sp. NPDC087217; assembly: GCF_044744805.1. Lineage (NCBI taxonomy): Bacteria > Bacillati > Actinomycetota > Actinomycetes > Propionibacteriales > Nocardioidaceae > Nocardioides > Nocardioides sp. NPDC087217. Next base: position 388,805 of record NZ_JBIUZB010000004.1, on the reverse strand, counting down.
GATGGCCGACCTCGAGCCGGTCATCGCCGAGGCCGACTGGTCCAACCTCGCCGGCGCGGTCGCCGGCCTCGGCCGTCACCGCGCGCTCGTCGTCCTGCTGACCCCCCTCGACCCGCACGCGATCGAGGAGTCGCTCCTCCCTGTCCTCCCGGTCCTGACCCAGCACCACCGGGTCGTCATCGCCTCCGTCCGCGACCCCGAGCTCGAGGCCACCGCCGCCTCCCGCGACACCCTCGAGGACGTGTACGCCGCGGCCGCCGCCGAGCAGACCCTTCGCCGCCGCGACCACACCGCCGCCATGCTCCGCACCCTCGGCGTCGACGTCGTCGACGCCGACGCCGAGTCCCTCCCGCCCGCTCTCGCCGACCACTACCTGCAGCTCAAGGCCACCGGTCAGCTCTAGGACTGGGTGGCGACCCTGTCCTCGAGGAGGCGGTCGTCGATGTCGCCGGTCTCACCGTGGGAGGCGGCGGCGCGGCCGACGATGAAGACGTACGCGAAGAAGGCGAGCTCGGCGAGGATGCCGATGCCGACGCGGGCCCAGGTGGGTAGGGGTGAGGGGGTGACGAAGGCTTCGATGATGCCGGAGATCAGGAGCACGACGATGAGACCGAGGGCGATGCCGGCGGCAGTGCGGCCCTCACGGGCCATCGACTGCCCGCGGGTCAGCGAGCCGGGGTCGATCCAGGACCAGAAGATACGCAGCCCGACGGCGCCGGCGACGAAGACGGCGGTCAACTCCAGCAACCCGTGAGGAAGGATCAGCCCCCAGAAGAGGCCGCCGCGGTCGTGGCGGTGCATCAGGGTGCCGAGGATCGCCAGGTTGGAGATGTTCTGGAACATGGAGTAGATCACCGGCAGCCCGAGCACACCCAGGGCGATGCAGATGAACGAGACCCAGACGTTGTTGACCCAGACCTGGGTGGCGAACGATGACGCCGCGTGCTCGCTGTAGTAGCCCTCGATGTCGTGCTCGACCAGCTGCTTGACCTGCTCCGGCCCGAGCAACGACTGCTCGACCTCCGGGTGGCGCAGCAGCCACCAGATCATGACCGCGGTGACCACGATGTTGGCCACCATCATTCCCAGCCACCACCAGCGCAGGCGGTAGAGCGCGGCCGGGAACCGATGCGTGAAGAACCGCAGGAAACCCGACCAGGTGCTCGTCCGGGTGCCGGTGGTGCGGTTGCGGGCAGCAGCCAGCAGCACCGAGAGATGCTGGACGGCCGTCGGGTCGGGGGCGTTGCTGCGTACGACCGAGAGCTGGGTGCTCACCCGCTGATAGAGCTCGACCAGCTCGTCTGCCTGGGCGCCGCTCAGCCGGCGCTCGGCCAGCAGCTGCTCGAGCCTGGTCCGGTCGGCGGCGGTAGCGGCCAGATACGCGTCGAGATCCACGCCCGCAGCGTACGCTGACCGCCATGACCTCCGCGCCGCAATCGCCCGAGCGACGCCCGCAGGAGCAGCGCCCCCAGGAACGGGAACTGCTCACCGACGACGACCTGATCACCGGAGACGCGGTCGCCCTCGACCTGCCGGCCGCCGGGCTGGGGATGCGGTTGCTGTCGGGCCTCATCGACGTGATCGTGGTGATGGCGCTGCTGATCGTGACGCTGTTCGTCTTCATGACCGCCGCTCCCGCGACCGACGAGGCCCTGGCCTGGGCTGCCTACATCGCGGCCACCGCCTCGGTCCTCGTGGTCTTCCCGACGGCCATCGAGACGCTCACCCGTGGGCGCTCGCTCGGCAAGCTCGCGCTCGGTCTCCGTACGGTGCGCGACGACGGCGGGGCGATCAGCTTCCACCATGCGTTCGTACGCGCCCTGATCGGCGTCGTCGAGATCTACGCCACCAGCGGCGCCGCCGCGTTCCTCACCGCGATGATCCACCCGCGCGGCAAGCGACTGGGCGACATCGCGGCCGGGACGTACGTCATCCGCGTGCGGGTGCCGCTGCGTCCCCCGGCACCGATCCAGATGCCCCCGGGGCTCGCCGCCTGGGCCTCTCGCGCGGACGTCGCCACCATCCCGGTCGGCCTGTCCCTGGCGGTGCGACGGTTCCTCTCCGGCGAGGTCGGCACCTACACCGACCCGGTCCGCCGCCACGCTCTCGCCGAGCGCCTGGCGACCCACATGCAGACGTACGTCGCCCCGGGCCCACCGCCGGGCACCCCGCCGGAGGCCTACCTGGCTGCCGTGCTCGCCACCCGGAGGGATCGTGATGCAGCGAGGCTGGCTCGCGACGAGGAGCTCCGGGCGCGGCTGACGGCTCGCGGCTAGCGCCCCGTCGGGGTAGTCCGGGATCCAACTGCCCATTACTCGCGGGTATATGGGCAGTTCGCTCCCGGACTACCCCTTCAACCCGACCGACCGCAGCTCCAACGCGGCGAGCTTCCCCATAACCTCCGCATCACCGTCGCGCCATGCCTGCGCGGGGTTGTCGCTGATCTTGGTCAGCTTGTGCAGCGGCTGGGTGGAGATCGCCCTGAGGGCCAGCAGGTCGGTGCCGGTGCCGGCCTCCAGGAACCGCTGGGTCGAGGTCGCGCGGCGGATGAACCGCCACCGCAGCGGCACGTAGATCATCAACCACATCAGCACCGGGATGAGCACGACCGCGATCGCCAGCCCGATCGCGATGCTGGAGACGGCCTCGACCTGCGCCTCCCCCGCCGCACGGAGCTGGTCGGCGGCCTTCGCGGCGCCCTCGAACGGGACCGCGATGCCGTCCTTGACCAGCGGCAGGTCATCGACCTTCCCGGCCGCCTCGAGCATCTTCGCGGAGAGCGAGGTGCCGGCGTCGTCCATCTTCTCGCCGGGTACGGCGAGCGCCGAGACCATCTCGTGGACGAATCTGCCGAGAAGGACCCACCCGGCGATCCACGCCACCGTCAGCAGGTCGGCGAGCAGCTGGGCGGCGAGGCGTGGGGGCCTGTCGGCGTACAACTTCATGCCGCTGATCTTCGCGGTTCCGCGCCTACAGATCAGTCACGACACGGGTAGTTCGGGTCAACGCCGGTAGAGCAGGTCGGTGATGACCCGGTCCTTGGCCAGTCCCTTGCGCTCGAACTTGGTCACCGGGCGCTCGTCCCAGCGCTCGACGACACCACCGCTCAGCAACTGCTCGGCGTCGAGGACCTCGACCATCTGCTCGGCATACTCGACCCAGTCGGTCGCCAGCCGCCAGATGCCGCCGGGAGCCAACCGCTCCGCGATCATCCGCGCGTTGATGGGCGTCACCAGGCGCCGCTTGTGGTGGCGGGTCTTGTGCCACGGGTCGGGGAAGAACGTCCAGATCTCGCTGACCGAACCCGGCTCGACCAGATTCTCGAGTGTCCAGAGCGCGTCGACGCTGCAGAAGCGAACGTTCGTCGCGCCTGCGGCGCCCACCCGGGCGAGGCTCTCCGCGACACCGGGACGCCATACCTCCAGCGCCAGGATGTTGGCCTCGGGACGGTTGGCCGCCAGCACCGCGGTCGCCTCTCCCACGCCGCCGCCGATGTCGACGATCAGCGGGGCCTTGCGACCGAACCAGCTCTCCAGGGAGAACCCGGGCTCGTCGACCGCCTCGTCGGGGATGACCCACTCCTCGGCGTACGCATCCCAGGCCTTCTGCTGCTTGGCGTCCAGGCGGCTGCCGCGGCGGGTGTAGGTGAGGACCTCTCTTACCGTGCGGCCGTCATCGAGCAGCTTCTGGTGGGGTCTTGCGGGGCGGATCTGGGGGTTTGGGTCTGTCATCTTTCTTGCCTTGGTCTCGTGGCGCGCTGACTCAGCAACAAGGAGCATCTGGTCCAACGCGAAAGGCCCCCTTCGCCTTGCGGCTCCGGGGACCTTCCACGTTGGATCAGACGATCACTTACTTGATGATCTTCGTGACCCGACCCGCGCCGACGGTGCGACCGCCCTCACGGATAGCGAACTTCAGACCCTCGTCCATCGCGATGGGCTGGATGAGCTCGACCGACATCTCGGTGTTGTCACCCGGCATGACCATCTCGGTGCCCTCGGGGAGGGTCACAACGCCGGTCACGTCCGTGGTCCGGAAGTAGAACTGCGGACGGTAGTTGTTGAAGAACGGGGTGTGACGGCCACCCTCCTCCTTCGAGAGGATGTAGACAGAGCCCTCGAAGTTGGTGTGGGGGGTCGTGGTGCCCGGCTTGATGACAACCATGCCGCGCTCGACGTCCTCGCGCTTGGTGCCGCGGAGCAGCAGCCCGACGTTCTCGCCGGCCTGACCCTCGTCGAGCAGCTTGCGGAACATCTCGACGCCGGTGACGGTCGACTTCTGCGAGGTCTCGCGGATGCCGACGATCTCGACCTCCTCACCGACCTTGACGATGCCGCGCTCGATACGACCGGTGATGACGGTGCCACGACCGGTGATCGTGAAGACGTCCTCGACGGGCATCAGGAACGGCTTGTCGGTCTCACGAGCCGGGGTCGGGATGTAGTCGTCGACGGCCTGCATGAGCTCGGCAACCGAGTTCATCCACTTCTCCTCGCCCTGCAGGGCGGGGTAGGCGGCAACGCGCACGACCGGGAGGTCGTCACCCGGGAACTCGTACTCGCTGAGGAGCTCGCGCACCTCCATCTCGACGAGCTCGATGAGCTCCTCGTCGTCGACCATGTCGCACTTGTTGAGCGCGACGACGATCGACGGCACGCCGACCTGGCGGGCCAGGAGCACGTGCTCCTTGGTCTGCGGCATCGGGCCGTCGGTGGCGGCGACCACGAGGATCGCGCCGTCCATCTGCGCGGCACCGGTGATCATGTTCTTGATGTAGTCCGCGTGACCCGGGCAGTCGACGTGAGCGTAGTGACGCGACTCGGTCTGGTACTCGATGTGCGCGATCGAGATCGTGATCCCGCGCTGGCGCTCCTCGGGGGCCTTGTCGATGTCCTCGAACGCGAACTCCGGGTTCAGGTCCGGGTACTTCGCGTGCAGCACCTTCGAGATCGCCGCGGTAAGGGTCGTCTTACCGTGGTCGATGTGACCGATGGTGCCGATGTTGACGTGCGGCTTGTTCCGCTCGAACTTCGCCTTAGCCACTGTGGGCTCCTCCTGGTGTGATTTTCTTACTGACTCGTACTGAGTGGTGTTGCTGCCGAAGTCCCTGGACGGGCGACCCGAAGGTCACTCGCCACGGGCCTTCTTGATGATCTCGTCGGCGACGTTCGTGGGAACCTCGGCGTACGAGTCGAACTCCATCGAGTACGACGCCTGACCGCTGGTCTTGGACCGGAGGTCACCGACGTACCCGAACATCTCGGACAGCGGGACGAGAGCCTGGACGACCATGTCGCCGTGGCGCTCCTCCTGCGAAGACACCTGGCCGCGACGGGAGTTGATGTCACCGATAACGGTGCCGAGGAACGCCTCGGGGGTCGTCACCTCGACGGCGAACATCGGCTCCAGCAGGACGGCCTTCGCCATGCGCGCGGCCTCCTTGAAGGCCTGGTTGCCGGCGATCTTGAAGGCGAGCTCGGAGGAGTCGACGTCGTGGTAGGCGCCGTCCTCGAGCGAGACCTTCACATCGACCATGGGGAAGCCGGCGAGAATACCGAACTCCATGGCGTCCTGAGCACCCTGGTCGACCGAAGGGATGTACTCCTTCGGCACGCGACCACCGGTGACGTTGTTGGCGAACTCGTAGCCCGCACCCTGGCCGGTCTCCTCGTCGATGTTGGGCTCGACGGAGATGACGACCTTCGCGAACTGACCCGAACCACCGGTCTGCTTCTTGTGGGTGTAGCTGTGGTTCTCGACCTTCTTGCGAAGCGTCTCGCGGTAGGCGACCTGCGGCTTGCCGACGGTGGCCTCGACCTTGAACTCGCGCTTCATCCGGTCGACGAAGACCTCGAGGTGGAGCTCGCCCATACCAGCGATGATGGTCTGGCCGGTCTGCTCGTCGGTCTTGACCGTGAAGGTCGGGTCCTCCTCGGTGAGGCGCTGAATCGCCGTGCCCAGCTTCTGCTGGTCACCCTTGGTCTTCGGCTCGATGGCGACCTCGATCACGGGGGCCGGGAAGCTCATCGACTCGAGGACGACCGGGTTGGACGGGTCGCACAGGGTGTGACCGGTCTTGGTGTCCTTCAGACCCATGACGGCCACGATCTGGCCGGCGCCCACCGAGTTGATCTCCTCACGCTTGTTCGCGTGCATCTGGTAGATCTTGCCGATGCGCTCCTTGCGGCCGTTGATCGGGTTGACCACGGTCGCACCCGCCTCGACCTTGCCGGAGTAGACGCGCAGGTAGAACAGCTTGCCCAGGTGCGGGTCGGAAGCGATCTTGAAGACCAGGCCGGAGAACGGCTCGTCCTCGGAAGGCTTGCGAGAGACCTCGAGCTCCTCGTCCTTGACGTCGTGGCCGATGATCGACTCGACATCGATGGGCGAGGGCAGGTAGTCGACGATCGCGTCGAGCAGGGGCTGGACGCCCTTGTTCTTGAACGCGGTGCCGGTGAGGATCGGGTTGAGCTTGTCGGCGAGGGTCGCACGACGGATGGCGGCCTTCAGGGTGGGAACGTCGAAGACGTCGCCCTCCTCGAGGTAGACCTCCATGATGTCGTCGTCCGCCTCGGCGAGGGTCTCGACGAGCTTCTCGCGCCACTCGGCGGCCTTGTCGGCCATGTCGGCGGGGATGCCCTCGACGACGTAGTCCTCACCCTGCTGGGTCTCGCCGCGCCAGACCTTGGCGTTCATCTCGATCAGGTCGACGACGCCGATGAAGTCGGACTCGGCACCGATCGGCAGCTGCAGCACCAGCGGGGTGGCGTGCAGCTTGTCGACGATGGAGTCGACGACCATGTAGAAGTCGGCACCGGTGCGGTCGAGCTTATTGACGAAGCACATCCGCGGGACGGCGTACTTGTTCGCCTGACGCCACACGGTCTGCGACTGCGGCTCGACACCGGCGACACCGTCGAAGACGGCGACAGCACCGTCCAGGACGCGCAGCGAGCGCTCCACCTCGACGGTGAAGTCGACGTGCCCCGGGGTGTCGATGATGTTGATCTGGTGGTCCTTCCACCAGCAGGTGGTCGCGGCGGACGTGATCGTGATGCCGCGCTCCTGCTCCTGCTCCATCCAGTCCATCGTGGCTGCGCCCTCGTGGACCTCACCGATCTTGTACGAGATACCGGTGTAGAACAGGATGCGCTCGGTGGTGGTGGTCTTACCGGCATCGATGTGCGCCATGATGCCGATGTTGCGGACCACATTGAGGTCCGTGGTGATGTCGACGGCCACTGTCTTCAGCGTTCCTTAAAGAGATTGTCTTCGGTCTGGATGGGCGGGGTGCCCACATTGTGCGGCAGGCACCCCGCCGTACGTCACCAGCGGTAGTGCGCGAAGGCCTTGTTGGACTCGGCCATCTTGTGGGTGTCCTCGCGCTTCTTCACAGCGGCGCCGAGGCCGTTGCTCGCGTCGAGGATCTCGTTCATCAGGCGCTCGGCCATCGTCTTCTCACGACGGTCCTGGGCGTAGCCGACGAGCCAGCGCAGCGCGAGCGTGGTGCCACGCGTGCCCTTGACCTCGACCGGAACCTGGTAGGTCGCGCCACCGACACGGCGGGACTTGACCTCGATGGCCGGCTTCACGTTGTCCATGGCGCGCTTGAGCGTGACCACGGGGTCGGTGCCGGTCTTCTCACGGCAGCCCTCGAGCGCGGTGTAGACGATGCGCTGCGCGACCTGCTTCTTGCCGTCCTGCAGGACCTTGCTGACGAGCTGGGTTACGAGCTGCGAGCCGTAGACGGGGTCGACGACGAGCGGACGCTTGGGAGCGGGACCCTTACGAGGCATCTCACTTCTCCTTCTTGGCGCCGTAGCGGCTCCGGGCCTGCTTGCGGTTCTTCACGCCCTGGGTGTCGAGCGAGCCGCGAATGATCTTGTAACGAACACCGGGGAGGTCCTTCACACGACCGCCGCGGACGAGCACGATGGAGTGCTCCTGAAGGTTGTGACCCACACCCGGGATGTAAGCGGTGACCTCGACGCCGGAGGAGAGACGCACACGGGCGACCTTCCGGAGGGCGGAGTTCGGCTTCTTCGGGGTGGTGGTGTAGACGCGCGTGCAGACGCCACGGCGCTGCGGCGATCCCTTGAGGGCAGGCGTCTTCGACTTCGTCGCCTTGTCCTCGCGGCCCTTGCGGACCAGCTGGTTGATTGTGGGCACCTCGGTGGTTCCCCTTCTTTTCTGCTCTCACTACGCGGCGCTCTGCCGCGAAGGATCCAATGTTGTGCGTCCAGGTGGTGCGATACCAACTGGTCCCGCCTCGCCCCCGAGGTCGGGCGTGTCGCCCTTACCTCAACAGCATGAAGACGGATCTTTCGAACCGAATCCCCACCTGAGGGCGCCGAACCCGGGTCCGAGACCTATCTCTCGAGCTTGTTCCGGGCACGCGCGACGGCCTGGTTGTCCCAGACACGCTTCAGAGGCTACCCGGCGGCTTGAGAGGGGGTCAAAACGGCCCGGATACCACCTCTGAGTGCGGCGAGGACCAGCACCCCCGCAAGCGTACCCAACAGCACCAGAGCGCCACTCGCGTACAGGGTCGTGCGAGCGCCGAAGTGCTCGCCGACGAAGCCGATGAGCGGGGCGCCCAGCGGGGTGCCGCCCATCAGGACGGTCATGTAGATCGCCATGACCCGGCCGCGGAACTCCGGGGCCGCCTCGGTCTGCATCGTGGCGTTGCAGGCGTTGAGGGTCGTGATCGTGAAGAAGCCGAGCACAGGCGAGATCAGGGCGAAGAGGGCGTACGTCGGCATCAGCCCGGACACGATGACGGTGAGGCCGAACCCGGTCGCCGCCAGCACGATCAGCTTGAGCGGGATCCGGGTGCGGCGGGCGCCGAGGAGGGCGCCGGAGAGCGAGCCGATGGCCAGGACGGTGCCGAGCAGGCCGTACTCGCTGGCGCCCTTGCCGAACTCCTCGGTCGCCATCAGCGCCGAGGTGATCGGGAAGTTCGCCCCGAAGGTGCCGACGAAGAAGATGATCACCAGGACCATCAGCATCTTGGGCTGCGTACGGATGTAGCCGATGCCCTCGCGCAGCATCCCGCTCCGCCTGGCGACGGGGTCGGGCGAGTGCAGCTCGGCGGTGTTCATCCGCTGCAGCTGGCCGATCACGGCGAGGTAGGAGACGGCGTTGATGAGGATCACCCAGCCGGTCGCCTCGGGGCCGCTCCCCAGCGAGCCGATGAGGAGCCCGGCCAGCGCCGGCCCGATCAGGCGGGCGAGGTTGAAGGAGGCCGAGTTGAGGCCGACGGCGTTGGTGAGGTCGTCGGGGTGGACCATCTCCGAGACGAACGACTGCCGGCCCGGCCCGTCGAAGGCGGCGCCCGTGCCGAAGAGGAACGCGATCACGTAGACCATCCACACCTCGGCGTGGCCGCTCACCGCCAGCACACCGAGGAGCAGCGACATCAGGGCCATCCACCCCTGGGCGGCCTGCAGCAGGCGACGCTTCGGGAAGCGGTCTGCGATGACCCCGGCGTAGGGGCTGAGCAGGAGGATGGGCAGGAACTGCAGACCGGTGGTGATACCGAGTGCCGCTCCCCCGCCGCCGAGGCTCAGGACCAACCAGTCCTGAGCGATGCGTTGCATCCAGGTGCCGACGTTGGAGACGACACTGCCGGCTAGGTAGAGGCGGTAGTTGTGGCTGCGCAGGGAACGGAACGTGGGACTCAACTGGTGGCTATTCTCTCCATGATCGAAGCGGCTGTGCGGAGGGCGGCGAGCTCGTCCGCATCGAGGTCGACGAGCTGCTGGGCGAGCCAGGCGTCCCGGCTGAGCCGGTCCTTGCGTACGGTCCGGCGGCCCTTGTCGGTGATCGAGACCAGCACCTGGCGGCGGTCGGTCTCACCCTGGCGGCGGACGACGTAGCCGCCCTCCTCGAGGAAGTTGACCATCCTGGTCATGCTCGGCGGCTGGACGCGCTCGCGCCCGGCGAGGGCGCCGAGGGTCATCTCGTCGTTGGCGTACAACGCCCCGAGCACCGCCATCGACCCCAGGGAGAGGTCGTTGTCAGGGTGGCGCTCGTTGGCCAGGCGGCGGCGCATCCGCATGACGGAGGTGCGCAGCACCGAGGCGACCTCGGGGATGTCAGAGGCCGCGTCGGGCGCGGAGGCTGGCTGTGCGGTAGGCATGTCGGTAAGCATAACTGCTTACCGGCGCTAACTATTCCGGGAAGAGACGGCGCCCGGGTGAGGGCGCCGTCACAGCGTCAGGACATCGCGGCGAGCATCAGGATGTCGTCGCGGCTGTACGTGCGGCCGGGGTGAGCCTCGGCGAGGTGCTCCTGCACCTTCTCGACCAGCTCGTCGTCGGTCTCCGTGCGGAAGTTGGTGCCACAGGGGCAGCGGAGCGAAGCCATCAGGGACCTCCAGGTCGTCAGCGTTTCCACCCAACCCTACCGGCTCGTGGTGACCTACTAGATTGGATGCCATGAGCGACCAGTACCGCGACGACGACTATTCCGGCACCTACCCGGAGCAGCAGTACGACGGGTACGACGGCGACTACTACACCGAGGCTCAGTCCGACGATGGGCATGGCTACCCCCAGGACTACGGCTACCACGAGCCGCCTGCCGAGGAGCCGGTCCAGGCCGTCCCCGAGCCGAAGATCGAGCTCGTCGACCAGGACGGCATCCGTGCCTTCGAGCTCGCCACCCTCGGCTGGCTGGTCGGGTTCGTCGCCCTGCTCCCCTTCTGGGGTCTGCTCAACGACCGCGGCTGGACCTGGTGGATCTGGACCTGCCTGGCCGCCTTCGGCATCGGCGCGATCGGCATCGAGCTGACTCGGCGCCGCAAGGCCCGCCGGCTGCGCGCCGAGGGCCTCGCCTAGAACCGCCCGGCTAGAAGGGCTCGGCGTCGTCGCTGATCGTGTCGAAGACCGGGTCCGGCAGCGGCTGCGGCTCGTGCTTCTTCGCCAGCCGCACCTCCGAGTGCGCACCGCACCCGTGGTTGAGGCTGACCACCTTGCCGTCGTCGTTGGCGTCGCCGTTGGCGCAGACGCCGAAGCTCGAGGCCAGGTGGCCGGTCAGCCGGACCAGGAAGCCACAGCTGTGGCACTGGTCGGGGGCGGCCTGCGCGAGCGGCGCCTCGGGGCCACCGTCACCGGCGTACCACCGCTCGGCGGCGGCGTCGAAGCCGGAGACGGACAGAGTCCGGACACGGCCGAGGCCGAGATCCTTGGCGACCTCGCGCACCTGGGCCTTCTCGTCGGCGTCGAGCGGGTCGTCACCGAAGGCGTACGTCGGAACCAGCCGCGCGTCGTCGTCCTCGACCGGGAGCAGATCACCGGGTGAGAGGTCGCCCGGCTTGATCCGTTCGCGGTAGGGCACCCAGGCCGGCGCGACGATCGCGGCGTCACCGGGGACGAGGACGACCTCGTTGATGGTCACCGGAGCATCGACACCGAATCCCGGGCCGTCGAGCGAGGGCACGGTGACGAGCGTGACCGACCAGTGCCACCCGACGTAGCCCTTGCGGGTGCAGGCGAACAGGTGGGTCACGACGCCCGGGCCAGCACCCTTCTCGACCACATGGCCGAGATGTTCTCCGACGTCACCGGCTGGCACGTCGGACAGGAGCGCGGCGCGGGCCTCGTCGACGGCAGCGACGGCCGTCGCATCGGCGTACGGGGTCGTGATCACGGACCACATCTTCACCCACATGCGCCTCAGGTGCCACTTCGGGGTCACCTTGCGCCACCACAACCTGAACTTCAGCACAACGCGTGATCCTCCCAGACGTACGCCTCTACTGCACAGTCATGACAGTCCTTGAAATGGCCGACACCCGCCGGAGCATGGCTACGGCGGGTGTCGGTGACGCTTGGCTACTGAAGAGCGCGCGTGGAGACCATGGAGAGGACGTACTCGACGAGCGAGATCAGCGTCGCCTTGGTCGACTGACGGTCGCGAGCGTCACAGGTGACGATCGGGATGTCCGGGCGCAGAGCCAGGGCCTCGCGGATCTGCTCCGGCTTGTAGGCCTGGTTGGCGCCGAAGACGTTGTGGGCCACGACGAACGGCACGTTGCGGGACTCGAAGTAGTCGATCGCGCCGAAGGAGTCGGCGAGGCGACGGGTGTCGATGAGCACCACGGCACCGATGGCGCCCTGGGTCAGGTCGTCCCACATGAACCAGAAGCGGTTCTGACCGGGGGTGCCGAACAGGTAGAGGATCAGGTCGGAGTCGAGGGAGACTCGACCGAAGTCCATCGCGACCGTGGTCGTCTTCTTGTTGGGCACTGCGGAGAGGTCGTCGACGCCGGCGGTCGCCTGCGTCATCACGGCCTCGGTCGTCAGGGGGACGATCTCCGAGACGGAGCCCACGAAGGTCGTCTTACCAACGCCGAACCCGCCGGCGATGACGATCTTCGCAGACATCGTCGCCTGCTTGGAGTCGGTGGTCACTGCATTACTCCTGTCAAAGCTTCCTCAGGCCGGACAGCACGCGCTCGAGGAGAGCGGTGTCCGGGGCGTCCGGGACCTTGCTGGCGTGCACCTGCACCACGCCGCGCTCCGCAAGGTCACCGATCAGGACTCGGGCGACACCCAGGGGCACCCGGATGAGCGCCGCGACCTCAGCGACGGAACGGCTCTCGCGGCAGAGCTCTGCGATCGTCCGCTCCTCGGGCGACCGGACGTAGCCGTCGATCACGTAGCGGTCAGTGATCACCAGTGCTTCCATCGGGAAGACGCGCTTGGGTTGCGTGCGGCCACGAGTCAGGGCATAAGGCCTGACCAGCGGCGGCGGTTCGGATGCGTGGTTGCTCACGATCTCGGTCCTAGGGTCGGGGCACTGATCAGGCGCCGGTTCTGGTATCGGGGGTGAGGGCGGTGGCAACACGCGAGATCAACAGCTGCATCTGGTAGCCAACCTGTCCCAGATCGCAGTCGGGGGCGGCAAGGGCAGCAAGGCTGGAACCCTCACCAACCGCCATGAGGACCAGATAGCCACCGTCCATCTCGATGACCATCTGCTGGACATTACCCGCCGCGAAGCACCGAGCCGCTCCTTGGGTAAGACTGGTGAGACCGGAGGCGATCGCCGAGAGCTGGTCGGCCCGGTCCGGGGGGAAGTCGACGGAGCTGGCCATCGGCATACCATCAGCCGACACCAAGATCGCGTGAGCGATGTCAGGGGTGCGCTGGGTCAGGCTGTCGACAAGCCAGTCCAGTCCTGCGGGGGCCGTTGTCACTGCTGCTCCTCACCTTCGGGGTTGCTTTCCGCATCAGCGGGGTTGTTGCGGGCGCGGCTGACGCCCTTCTGGAAGCTGGACATGCCACGGGTGCGGCGCGCGTCCATGTTACGCGGACCTGATGACGGTGGTGTGACCGAAGGCGCCGCACCTGGGATCAGATTCTGACCCGGGACACGAACGGGGAGGCCACCCTGGGTGATCGTCGCCGGCTCCTGCTCCTGCAGTTGCTCCAGCTCCTGCGCCCGGCGCCAGCCCTCGTCGCCCGGCGAGGACCAGCTCATCGGCGTGGTCGGCTCGTCGTCCTGCGCGACCGGCTCGTCGGCCGGCTCGCCCGCAGGGGCAGCCGCCGGACGGGCCGCGTCGGGCTTGGGTCCCGGACCGGCCTTGGCGGCCGGGGCGATCGGGTCGCTGAGCGGGTCGCCCTTGGACTCCATCGCCCGGCGCGCGCCGAGCGGGCGACGACGGGTGAACCACTCGGACTGAAGGTCGTCGAAGATCGAGCTGCCCTCGTCATCGAGGATCGGAACCTCGGTGGTCGAGTCGAGCGGGTTCGGCGAGTTGGTCGGCTCCGGAGCCATCGGACCCATCGGGCCCGGGGCGATCGCGTCACCGGCCGGACCGAACGGGTCGTCGTCGGGACCGAAGCCCGGCGGCGGCGTACGCGGCGTGGTGCGCTCGTTGGGGCGCTCGAAGGTGCGGAACGCGCCGGTGTCGGTGCCGAACGGGCTGCCGCCCTGCGAGCCCGGGTCGCGACGCGGCAGCTCGCCGGTCTCGGTGCTCGGGTCGAAACGACCGTCGGGGAAGCGGGCGGCCAGGTCCTCGGCCTTGCGAACCGGCAGCATGTTGGAGAGGAAGTTCTGCTGCTGGCCGCTGGGGTTCTGCTGCGGGGCCGGCGGCTGGTTGGCGCCGAACGGGTCTCCGCCGAACGGGTCTCCCCCGTACTGCGGCTGGCCACCGCTGAACTGCTGCGGCTGCGCCGGGAAGCTGCCCGTGCGCGCGCCCGGACCCTCGAAGCCCGGGTCGCCCGGCATCGGCGGCACACCACCGAAAGCGGGCTGCTGACCCGTCTGCGGTCCGCTCTGACCGAAGCCGTTGTGCTGGCCCGAGTGGCCGTTGGCACCCTGCTGGAAGGCCGACGCACCGCCGTTGGAGAGGTTGGGGTGGTTGGACGCACCAGGCGTACGGCTCGGCAGGGCCGGCGGCGCCGCGGCGGAGGCGGCGGGCGCCTCGGGCGCCGGAAGAGCACCGACCGGCACGTCGTAGGGGTTGCCACCTGCGTACGGCTGGGCGTCGTAGGCGGGCATCCCGTACTGCATCTCGTAGGGAAGCTCGCCGGTGCCCGGGTAGGCGCCGGTCTGCTGGCCGTAGCCGCCCTGCTGGAAGGCGTAGGCGTCGAAGCCCTGCTGCTGGCCGGACGGGGCCTCCGCGTGAGCGCCGACGATCGTGGTGACCGGCATCTCGACGCGCGCGACCACACCGCGGGGGCGGTTCGGGACGAGCTCGATGTAGAGGCCGTGACGCGCCGCCAGGCGCGCGACCACGACCAGACCCATCATCCGGGCGACGTCGGCGTCGAGGCCGGTCGCACGGCGCAGCTTCATGTTGGCCGCGTCGAGCTCCTCCGGCGTCATGCCGATACCGAGGTCCTCGATCTCGACCAGCAGCGGCGCGGCGGGGCCGGCGCGGAAGGTGCGGATCGTGACCGCGGTGTCGGGCGGGGAGAAGTTGGTGGCGTTCTCGATCAGCTCCGCGAGCAGGTGCACGAGGTCACCTGCGATCGCACCCTCGAACTCGGCGTTCTCGTCGGAGTCGATGTCGACCCGGGCGAACTGCTCGATCTCGGAGGCCGCGGCACGGAGGACGTCGAGGACCGGGACCGGACCACGAGCCGCGTGGCCGATCTCGCCACCGGCGAGGACCAGGAGGGACTCGTCGTTGCGGCGCATTCGGGTGGCGAGGTGGTCCAGGCGGAACAGGTTCGCGAGGTCGTCGGGGTCCTGCTCGTTGGCCTCGAGCTGGTCGATGAGCTGGAGCTGACGCTCGACGAGGCTCTGCGAACGACGGGAGAGGTTCATGAACATCTTGTCGACGTTCGTACGCAGCTCGGCCTGCTCGCCCGCCAGCCGGATCGCCTCGACGTGGACCGCGTCGAACGCGTCCGCGACGTCACCGATCTCGTCTCGACGCGCGATGTCCAGCGGCTCCACATGCGTATCCACCGGGCCGTCGGCCTGGTTCATGTAGGCGACTCGCTCGGGCAGGTCGTGGTTGGCCAGGTTGTAGGCCAGGCGACGCAGCTGGCTCAGCGGCGACAGGATGGAGCGGGCCGCGACCAGACCGACGGCGAGGGCGAAGATCAGAACACCGAGAACGAGGAGACCGATGACGATGGCGTCGCGGGTCGCGTCGCTCTTGATCTGCTCGACGTCGTCGCTGATCTCCTGCGCGGTCTGGACGATCATCTTCTGCAGACCACGGATGAACTCCGTGCTGGCCTCGGTGTACTGGTCCGGGGTCATCTTGACCCGGTCCGTGCTGCCGCTGGTGATGACCTGGTTGACGACCCGGTGGGCGGGCGCCCCGATCGAGCCCACGTCGGTGGTGTCGTTGGTCAGCTCGTCGAGCTGCTGGCGGATGTCGTCAGACGTCTTCGCGTAGTAGTCGGCCGTGGACAGACGCCACTTGGCCTCGGCGCGGGCGAGCTCGGCGAACTTCTCGTCGGTGAGGACGTCAGGGTTGACCGCACCCTTGCTCTCCGCGGCCGCCTTCTTGCTCAGCGCCTCCATCATGATCATGCGCTCGGTGCCCATGGCCTCCGAGGCGGGGCGCACGTTGCTGATCGCGGCGATCTTGGAGAAGACCTCGTCGTTCTCCAGGGTCGGCATCTGCGCCGAGATCCCGAAGAGGTTGTTCATCACGGTCGTGTAGGCCAGCTGGGCCTCGACCGCGGTGTCCTTCTCCTGGATCTGGGCACGCAGGTCGTCGATGCCGTTGAGGGCCTGCTGGATCTCGACGATGCTGTTCTCGAGGTCCTTGTCGTCGCCGGCGTCGATCTCCTTCGCCTTGGCGCTCCAGGCCTCGATCGACTCGTCGGTCTTCTGCTGCAGCGGCCGCATGACGACCTCGGGGACGCCCGCGAGCGCACCGTCACGCTCGAACAGGATGTTGATCGCGAGTTGGTAGGTGTCAGGCAGTGCCTGGGCGACAGTCTCGGCCTGGCGTGCTTCCGCCTGGGCTGAGAGGGCGCGCGAAATGCTCAACCCGCCGAACACCATCGCCGCGATGGTCGGGATGAGCAGCACGAAGATGAGGCGCGCTCGAATTCCCTGCCAGGGCTTACGTTCCGGACGGTGGGTTGTGCTTGCGTATGGCTCGGCCATTACTCCCTCTCGTGGCCATGTCACATCATTCCCGAGAGGCATGCACCGTCTGTGGTGCATACCCCAGTCCCCCGCCGCGAAGTCTGCTGGCACCCGGGCGTACCTGTCTGCAGTCTTTGGCGACGCAAACTTACGTCATAAGTGGTCTCGATTACCAATGGTGTACGAAATCATTTGCAAATCTATGGAGGGGTAGGCGGAGTATAGGCCCCACCCGCACGAGGGACGACATGGCGAGCCATCCGTGGATCCGTCGACGCCGGAGAGGGGAATACCTCACGCGTCCCTGGGCGCTGAGGACTAGGCTCTCCCGCGTCGGCCGTCACAGTCGCCGGGCGACGTACGTTTGAAGCGCTGATGCGCGAGGAAGGGGCAAGCTGCCGTGCCTACTGGCAAGGTCAAGTGGTTCGACGCCACCAAGGGCTTCGGGTTTCTGTCGCAGGACGACGGTCCGGACGTGTACGTCCACGCCGACGCGCTCCCCGAGGGCGCTGCCAAGACCTTGAAGGCCGGCACCCGGGTGGAGTTCGGCATCGCCCAGGGACGCCGCGGTGAGCAGGCGCTCTCGGTGACCATTCTGGAGCGCTCCCCGTCCGTCGCCGGGCGCCAGCGTGCCGCCAAGCGCCGCAAGCCCGAGGAGATGGAGCTGATCGTCGAGAACGTGATCAAGCTCCTCGACGACATCCGCGACGGCTACGCCCAGGGCCGCCCGCCCACGCGCGAGCTGGCCAAGAAGGTCTCCCCCGCGCTGCGCCAGATCGCCGACGAGTTCGAGCTCTAGATCCAGCTCAGGTCGGGGATCAGGGTCTGCACGCCGACCACCAGGCCGGCGAGGTTCACTGCCAGCAGGACCAGGATCCAGAGCACCGACGGGATGCCGGTCAGGCCGGCGAGCTGGTCGGGGTCGGAGCCGCGGCGGCCTCGCTCGCCGCGGCCGAGGAGCTCCAGGAGCGGCCTCGGTGAGGCGAGCAGGAGCAGCCAGGTGACCAGCGTGGCGACGATGGTCTGGAGGCGGCCGTCGGCGTACCAGCTGATCGCGCCCAGCGCTGCGCCGAGCACCAGCAGGACGACGAGGCCGTAGCCGTTGCGTACCCACAGCAGCAGCACGAGCATCGCGGCCACCAGGAGCCACAGCAGTCCCAGGGCGTGACCCGCCGCGAGCATGGTCGCGCTGAGCAGCCCGAGGAGCGCCGGGGCGAGATAGCCGGCGGCGAGCATCGCGACCATCCCGGGGCCGGACGGCTTGCCGCGCGAGAGGGTGACGCCCGAGGTGTCGGAGTGGAGCTTGATCCCGGCCAGCCGCCTGCCCACCAGGACCGCGACCACGGCGTGCCCGGCCTCGTGGACGACGGTGACGCCGAGGCGTACGGTGCGCCAGGTTCCCCGCCACACGACCAGCACCAGGGCGACGACGCCGGCGCCGATCAGCCAGGGCGCTTCGGGGACGGTCTGGGTCGCCGTGATCGTGTCCCAAAACTCCCTCACTTGACTGCCTTCTGGTTCATTGATCCGGAGCGGAAGCCCCGTGGGTCGATCTCCGCGGCGGGGAATCCTGCGTCGGTCACTGTCTTGAGCACCTCGTCGGCATGGTGGGGGTCGAGAGGCAGGAGGGTAGCGGACAGCTCCACGGTGGCCTTCTCCCCGTGGTCACGCACGCGCAGGTCCACCCTGGCGGCGTCGTGGCCGCGGGCGGCCAGGACGCTGCGTACGCCCTGCTCTGCTCTCTCCACGCGCGCGAGGCGCCTCGGGGTGACCTCGAGGCCATAGGCGATCCGGCTGGAGAGGCAGGCCGCGGCCGGCTTGTCCCAGGTCGGCAGCTCCCAGCGGCGCGAGGCCTCGCGGATCTGCGCCTTGGTCAGCCCGGCGTCCTTGAGCGGCGTGATCGCACCACGCTCGGCGGCCGCGCGGATGCCGGGCCGGAGGCCGTTGAGCCCCTCGATCCCGTCGTCGGCGTTGGTGCCGGTGGCCACGTGCGCCAGGCCCAGCTCACGGGCCAGCGGCACGAGGGTGTCGAGCAGCTCCGCCTTGCAGAAGAAGCATCGGTCGGTGCCGTTGGCCCGGTAGCCCTCCCGCTCCATCTCGTGGGTCTGCGGGGTGATGAGGCGTACGCCGAGACTCTTCGCGAACTCGGCGGCCGGGTCCCTCTCCGCGATCGGAAGACTGTGCGAATAGCCAGTCGCGGCGGCGACGTTGTCGCTGCCCAGAGCTCTGGCTGCGGCCGCCAGGAGGAAGGCGCTGTCGGCACCGCCGGAGAAGGCCACCAGCACGCTTCCCCGAGTCTTGAGATCCGCTTCGAGAGCGTTGAGCCGTGGGTCGAGGTCGGACACGCTCCGACCCTATCCGCGGGCTCCACGCGTGTTCGTGGATCGGCGCCGGGAGACCAGGACCACCAGCACGACCACGAGCACGATCACGATGACGACGAGGACGCTCACGACCGCGAACGTGAGGACGACCCCGACGAGCGCGGTGCGGGTCGCATCGTCGCGGTCGGCCCGCGCTTCCTCGGCGATCTCCTCGGCGGAGGCGATGAGCACCTCCCGCAGGCCGCGCATGAAGTCGTTGCTGGACGCGACGTACGACTCGAGGGCCAGCGCGGTGCCATCACCGGCGATGACCTCGTTGACGGCCTGGTGGGCCGGCACGCCGGTGGCCCCCTCCGTGGCCGTGCCGTTCGTCAGCTCGTCGAGACGTCGACGCTGGTCCGCCGACGACCCCTCGTAGAACGCGGCGAGCGAGCGCCGCAGTTCCGCCTCCGCCTCGGTGAGCGCCGCGATCTCGTTGTCGCTCATCTGCTTCGCGACGGTCGGCGGTGAGCTGGAGAGTACGGCCATCATGATCGCGCGCTCCTGGCCCAGCGCGTCCCATGCCTCGGGCATGTGGCCGATCGCCTCGATCGACGAGGCGGCCTGGCCATCGCCCGGGTTCGGCAGCTCGTCGGCGATGCTGAACAAGTCGTTGCTCAGGGCGGTGTATCCCTCCGTCCCCTTGGCGCGATCGTCCAGCATCTGCGTACGCAGCCCATCGATGCCATCGACACCTTCGGCGACCCGGGCGAGCGTCGCGTCGAGCTCCTTGTCGCCGCCGTCGATCTCCTGCACCCGAGCGCGCCACCCCTGCGCCGACTCGTCGGTGGACTGCTGGATCGGCCGGAGCACGACGGGAGGTACGCCGGCCGTCATCGCATCGCGTTCGAAGGACAGGTTGGCCGCGAGGTTGAACGTCTCCGGGAGCGCCTCGGCGAGCGTCACGGTCCTCGCGCTGGGTCCCGCCTGACCGGTCGCCCGCGAGACGCCCAGATAGCCGAGGACTCCTGCCACGATGGCGACGATCACAGCCAGGGCCAGGACGGTCCAGATCGCCCACGGGCCCTTCTCGGCACGCTCATGGGTCGGGGATTCCAGTGTGTTGGTCATGACGCCCCTCGGGTCCGGATGAGTGAGGAACCCTAGGGCAGGAGCGGCGCCGCGCGCCCGTGAATTCTGGATAGCGCCTGGACCGGACCCGTCGTCTGGATAGGGTCTCAGCATGGGGGCAGAGCGGGAGGCGTCGGTGGGGTCAGGCCGACGGCAGAGGGGAGTTCTGGGGTCGCTCGTCGAGATCCTGATCATCGCGGTGACCGCGATCCTGCTGGCCGTCGTCATCAAGACGTTCCTCGCCCAGGCGTTCTACATCCCCTCCGAGTCGATGCAGCCCGGGCTGGAGGTCAACGACCGGGTACTGGTGGAGAAGCCGTCCTACTGGATGGGTGGCACGCCCGAGCGCGGCGACGTCGTCGTCTTCACCGATCCCGGCGGCTGGCTCTCGGCCAACCAGATCGCACCTGCCCCGACCGGCTTCAGGGCCGTGCTCGCCAAGATCGGGCTCTACCCGACCGGTGACCACCTGGTGAAGCGGGTCATCGGAGTCGCGGGCGACACCGTGGAGTGCTGCGAGTCGGGTCGGATCGTCGTCAACGGCACGCCCGTGGACGCGTCGTCCTTCATCGCTCCCGCCGACACCTGCGACGGCCCGATGGCGCAGGACAACGGGTCGTACGTCAAGGGCGGCTGCCGGGGGTGGAAGGCCGTCGTCCCAGAGGGCCGGATCTTCGTGATGGGCGACAACCGTGCCAACTCCGCCGACTCGTCCTTCCATCTGTGCAGCCCCGAACGCCAGGAGTCGGGCGACGAGGCCTGCTCGAACGCGTTCGTACCCGTCTCCGACGTCGTCGGCCGCGTCGCCGTCGTCTTCTGGCCCACCGACCGCTTCGGCGTCGAGCATCGCCCGGAGACCTTCGACTCCGTCGACTGACCTCGCCGAGGCGTCACGCGCGTCGGCCGAGACGTCAACTGTGTGACGTCTCGGCCGGCGCGGGTGACCTTTCGGCGATCAGGCTTCGCGAACCACATCCATGGTGCGGTCGCCGAACTTGACCTTGTCGCCGTCGATGAGAGCCGCGGGGCGACGGGCACCGAGGGCTCGTGCGGCGCCCTGGCGGATCAGGGTGGTGCCGTTGGTGGAGCCACGGTCCATGACCACGAGGGTGCCGTCGGCCGCGATCTGGAACTGGGCGTGGGTCTTGGACAGGGACATGTCGCTCGAGGAGAGGGCTACTCGGTGGGCGACCTCCTCGCCCGGACGCGGCTCGGGGCCGCGACCGACGATGGCGAGGCCTTCGACCACGAAGCTCTGGCCGGTGTCGAACGTGACCCGCCAGCGAGCCGTCGCCGCGGGCTGCGGGGCAGGAACGGGAGGCGGCGGAGGGGCAGGCTGCGCCAACGGCGGGGCCGGAGGGGCCGGAGTCGGTGGGGCGGGAGCTGGCGGCATCGGAGCCGGGGGTGCCTGACGGGAGATCATTCCCGGCACGATGGTCTGCGCCGCCTGGGCCTCGGCCGCGGCCTGAGCGGCAGGAGCCTGAGCCGCGGGGCTCTGGGTCGGCGCGGCGGGGGTCTGCGGCCGCTCGGCTCGCTCCGGGGTCGCCTCGGCCTGCTTCAGGCGCATGGTGGTCAGGTTGACGATGCGCCGTGGCGCCGGGGCCTCCTCCTCGGCCTCGACGACCGCCGGAGGCCGTACGTCGACCACGACCGAGCCTGCACGGCGGTCGTGCCACCCCT
The DNA here is from genome assembly GCF_044744805.1 of Nocardioides sp. NPDC087217. Classification (NCBI taxonomy): domain Bacteria; kingdom Bacillati; phylum Actinomycetota; class Actinomycetes; order Propionibacteriales; family Nocardioidaceae; genus Nocardioides; species Nocardioides sp. NPDC087217. The sequence continues at coordinate 367,122 of NZ_JBIUZB010000004.1, read as the reverse complement.
GGCGACGACCGCGGTCGTCCATCGCGGCGACCCAGGCGAAGGTGGCGGTGCCGATGCCAAGCGTCGGGATCGTGCAGAGACCGAGCAGGGCCTGGCGTACGAACGCCTTGCCGACGCCGATGGGGCGGCCAGCGGCTCCGGAGTCATCGCTGACCACGCGGAGCCCGAGGGCCATCTTCCCGGGGGTCTTGCCCCCGGAGCCGGTGAGTACGGTGCCGACCAGCCAGACCCCCAGGACCACGCCGGCGATCAGGCCGACGCCGGGAAGCAGGTTGTCGTTGCGGAAGAAGATCAGCCAGGCGGCGAACCCGGCCGCGGCGAAGATCGCCCACGCGATCACCCGGTCGATGGCGAAGGCGTAGAACCGACGGTCCGGCTCGGCGATCGCAGCTTCGACGGTTGGAGCCGGCAGGCCGGCCACGCTCATGCCGCCGCCTCCGTACGAAGAGGCGAAGAATACGGACGCGGCGGCCTGAGGCCCATCGTCGCTCGCTGGCGCTCGCTCATGCCGCCGCCTCCACAAGGGCAGGCGACATGAGCGAGAGCCGCTTGATCATGGGTTGGTCACCCGGATCGTCAGACTGTCACCGAGGTCGATGACGGCACCCGGCATGAGCTGGACGGGTACGCCGGGACGCAGGTCCTCCGGGCCGAGACCCGGCTGGACCAGCACGGTGCCGTTGGTCGAGCCGAGGTCGGTGACCACCGCTGCGCCGTGGTCGACACCGGCACCGGGACGGATCTCGCAGTGGGTCGAGGAGATCTCCTGGTGCGGGCTGGGCACGGTCACCAGCATCGGCTGCTCGGTGGGCGTGAACCGGCTCGCCTCCGGCGCGCGGCCGACCAGGACGACCCGGTCGACCTCGACGCGGTCGCCGCTGGAGAACTCCAGGCGGGCGACCGGGTAGGCGGTCACCTTCGGGGCCTCGGGCTGGCCGGGGATCCCGGCGAGACCGGCGTTGAGGTCCTCGCCGACGCCGATGCGGGTCAGACCGTCGTGGTCGTCCTCATCGGGGTTGGGCTCCTCCCAGACCGGCTCGTCGTGGGTCTCGGGGATCGGCGCCACGGGCGGAGCCGGCGGCGCGGGCGGGGCCGGGAACGCCGGAGGGGCCGGGGGTGCCGGAGGGATCTCGGTCACCGACGCGTCGGCAGGAGCGCTATCGAAGGACGGTGCCTCGATCGGGGCGTCGCTCGGTACAGCGTCGATCATGCCCTCGGCCCGCGACTCCTCGTAGGGAGCGGGCGGCGCGTCCACCGGCGGCGGCGGAGGCGTCGTCAGCGGAGGCGGAGGCGGCATCGACGGCGGGCCGAAGCCGGGCGCCGGGGCGGACTCAGGCTCGTCGTAGGACTCGGGCCCGTCGTAGGCCTGCTCGTCGACGGCCGGAAGGACCTCGGTCTCGGCGTCGGGAGCGACGTTCATGTCGGACACGGGCTCCGGGGAGACCGCGGAGGGACCGAAGGAGGACGCCACGGCAGCAGCGTGCTCGTCGCTGGCGTAGTCGTCCTCATAGCCACCGGAAGCGGGCTCCGGGAAGTCCTGGTCGTCGGCGTCCTGGGAGGGGGCCGGCATCTCGAACGCCTCGGTCGGCTCGGTCAGGTCGTCGTGACGCGGTGCCGACGCCTCGCCGGACTCGTCGCCACGGTTGACCGAGATCGGCTCGTCCGCCTCGGCATCCTCGTCGAAGTCGGAGTCCGGGCCGAGGTCTGCCTCCGCGCCGGAGTCCGACTCAGCGTCCGCCCCGAGACCGGGGAGGTCACCCGAGACCGGGATCGGCGGAACGACCGAGAGGGAGGGCGGAGCCGCGACCGGCTCGTCCTCGTCGAGACCCTGCTCCTCGGCGGAGTCCAGGTCGTCGGCGGAGTCGGCGTAGCTGTCCTCGGGAAGAGGATCGGTGAGCGGGTCAACCGGGGCCGGCTCGTCGACGCCCTCGTCGGGGCCCTCCTCGACGGCCACCGGGGCAGCGACGAAACCGGCGCGGCTCTCCGGCGAGTCGTCCTGGGCGGACTCCGGGACCGGCGGCGGAACCTCGAGACCCGAGACCCGCAGCAGGCCACCGAGCGCCGTCATCGGCTCACCGGTCGCGCCCTCCTCGCCGAGCGAGACGGACATCCTGGTGACACCCTCGAGAGTGCGCTCAACCCACGTCTTCGACGACGAGCCGTCGACCTCGACGGTGCCCTCGCCGGCCTCGAACGAGACCACGGACGGGCCGCGCACGACGGTGCGTACGCTGCCGCCGTCAGGCGTCACGTCCCCGGAGATGAGGACGAAGCCCGGCAACGAGCTCAGCCCGGTCGCGACGAGCGCGTCGAGCACCTCGTCGAACCCGGCACCGTCGTCGACGAGCGCCCACAGCGCGCCCGCACGGCTCTTCTCCGAGGGCGGGAGCAACACCGTGGCGCTCTCACCGATGATGCCGAACCATGTGCCCGGCATGTAGGACGTGCTTGCGATGGTTCCTTGCTCACTCATGGCAGCACTCCTAGCTTCTGCTCCATACTCACCCTTTGTTGCTCCGAGTCATACGGGTTCTCCTCGGTCAATCCCATCACATCGACCACGATCGCGGTGGCGTTGTCCCGGCCACCCGCCTCGACCGCGGCGGCGACGAGCTTCTCGGCCGTGTCGCGGGCGTCGGTGTCCTCCGCCGCGAGGATGTCGGCGATCTCAGCATCCGAGATCATCCCGCTCACGCCGTCGGAGCACAGCATCAGCCGGGCACCCACGGGCAGGGTCACCTGGAAGATGTCCGGGACCGCCGGGGCCATCCCGCCCAGCGCCCTGGTCACCACGTTGCGCTCCGGGTGGTGCTCGGCCTGCTCGCGCGTGATCTGCCCCGAGTCGACCAGCTCCTGGACCAGGCTGTGGTCGCGGCTGAGCTGGCTCAGCGTGCCGTCGAAGTATCGGTAGATCCGCGAGTCGCCGACGTTGAGCAGGATCCACAACGGGCTGCTTCCGCCGTCGGCGATCAGAGCCGCGGCGCAGGTGGTGCCGGACTGGTAGTCCGAGGCCCCGCGCGAGCGCTGCTCGAGCGCGAAGGCCACGATCCGGTCCTGTGCCGCCTGGAGGGCCTCGACCATCGCCTGGCTGCCGGACTCGGACACGTAATGGGTGCCGCCGAGCTTGGCGAACTCCTGGATCACCATCTCGCTGGCGATGTCACCACCGTCGTGGCCGCCCATACCGTCCGCGACGACGAAGACCGGTGGCTCGGCCACATGGGAGTCCTCGTTGACCTTCCGCACCTGGCCGACATCTGTCGCGGCCCCGTGCGCGATCACTACTTTCCTGGACATCTCGCCCCCTAGGCCTGCCGGGATAGCGTGATGCCGATGGACACAGGCTTCCGCTCACTCGCAGACCAGTTGCGCTCTTGGCCCACAGAGCGCATCTCACGCCTGCTTCTTGCTCGTCCTGATCTCGCCACGCCGTCCCCTCATGACTCCGGCCAACTCGCCGCCCGAGCAGCCACTCGCACATCCTTGCACTACGCGATGGATGACCTTAACCATCTCGAGCTGATCGTGCTTGATGCCGTTGCCCTCGCGAATCAAACCACCAAAGCCCACTTATCTTCCATGGTGAACGCTGAAGTGGACGCCGCGACACGAGCACTTTCTCATCTGGAGGACACCTGCCTGGTGTGGCACTCCCTCGACGGCCTGCGCGCGGTGACCGGTGTCGCGGCCCTGCTGCGGGGCTCGCCCGGCACCTCCGGGCTGCAGCCGTTCGCCGCTGACCAGGAAGAAGTCGTACGCAGCCTGCCGGCTGTGTCCGCCGAGGCGCGCGCGATGCTGGAGGCCGTCGACGCCGGCGGCGGGCAGGCCTCCTCCGCACGCGCGCGCCCGGGCGTATCCGTGGCGGAGGCGGCCGGACCGGCCGAGGAGCTCATCGCCCACGGGCTGCTGGTCTCCTCGGGCGACGGCATGCTGACCCTGCCCGGCGAGGTCGGGCTCGCGCTGCGGGATGGGCGGACGACGATCGCCCCCGTGGACGTCCCGCCACCCCTGCCGACCTCCGCGCGGGCATCCACGCTGGTCGACCGGGCGGCCGCGGGCGCCGCCTTCGAGCTCGTACGCAACCTCGAGCTGCTCCTCGACGGCTGGAGCGTCACGCCGCCCCGGTCGCTGCGCGGCGGGGCGGGGCTGACGGTCCGGGACCTGAAGACGACGGCCGAGCGGCTCCACGTCGCCGAGCCCACCGCGGCGTTGCTGATCGAGGTCGCCTGGGCCGCGGGGCTGCTCGCGCTGGGCGCCGACGAGGAGGGCGATCCGGCCTGGATGCCGACCGAGCTCTTCGACCAGTGGCTCCAGCAGCCCCTGGCGGCCCGCTGGTCGCACGTCGCCGGCGCCTGGCTGGCCTCGCCGCGCCTTCCCGGGCTCGTCGGCCAGCGCGACCCCGCCGGGAAGACCTGGAACGCGCTGGCCCCCGACCTGGCCGGAGCCTCGGCCGTGGCGACGCGGCGGCAGACCCTGGGCCTGCTCGCCGCCCTGCCGGACGGCGAGGTCCTCGCCGCCGGCACCGGCCCCGCCGCGGTCGTCACCCGCCTCGCCTGGGAGCGGCCGCGCCGGCCGCGCACCCGCACCGAGTCCCGCGAGGCCCTGGTGGACTGGACGCTCACCGAGGCGGAGAGGCTCGGGCTCGCCGCGTTCGGGGGGCTGGCTGCGTACGGTAAGCAGCTGGTGGCGGGCGAGGATCCGGTCCCGACCCTGGCCGGGCTGCTGCCGGAGCCGGTCGACCACGTGCTGCTCCAGGGAGATTTGACCGCGGTCGCGCCGGGGCCGCTGGAGCCCGCGCTGGCGCGCACCCTGGCCGTGGTGGCCACGGTCGAGTCGCACGGCGGGGCGACGGTCTACCGGTTCACCAAGGAGTCGGTGCGTCGGGCCATGGACCGCGGCTGGACCGCCACCGAGATCCACGCGTTCCTCACCGCCGCCTCCCGCACCCCCGTCCCGCAGGCGCTGACCTACCTGGTGGACGACACGGCGCGTACGTTCGGGACGGTCCGGGTCGGGTTCGCCGCCGCCTACCTGCGCAGCGACGACGAGGCCGCGCTGGCCGAGCTGCTGGCCCACCCTGCCGCCGAGTCCATGGGACTGCGGCGGCTGGCGCCGACGGTGGTCGTCAGCACCGTCGCGCTCGACTCGCTCCTCCCCCGGCTGCGCGAGCTGGGCCTGGCCCCGGTCGTCGAGGCACCCGACGGATCCATCCACGTCGCGCGCCCCGACGCCAAGCGCGCCAAGGCCCGCAACGGCGCGCGTCCGGCCGGTGCTCAGGAGGCCCACGTCGCCGCGCGTGCGACCGCGGTGGCGGCCAGGATCAAGGCGGGCGACGAGCATCCGGCTCCGGCCGAGCCGGCCTCCACCATGGCGATCCTCCACGAGGCCATCGATGCCGGGGAACAGGTCGTGATCTCGTACGTCGACGGCCGCGGCGTCGGCGGCGAGGCGCGCGTCAAGCCCTTGGGGATCGACGGCGGCTCTCTCGCGGCCCGGGTCGAGGACGACGTACGTTCCTTCGCGCTGTCCCGGATCAGAAGTGTGCGCCCGACGTCGCCGTAGGCTGGTCCGGTGAACGACGGCCCCCTGATCGTCCAGTCGGACAAGACGCTGCTGCTCGAGGTCGACCATGCCCGGGCAGGTGAGTGCCGCAAGGCGATCGCGCCGTTCGCCGAGCTGGAGCGGTCACCGGAGCACATCCACACCTACCGGCTGACGCCGTTGGGGCTGTGGAACGCACGCGCGGCCGGGCACGACGCCGAGCAGGTGGTGGACACGCTGCTCGAGTTCTCCCGCTATCCCGTACCGCACTCCCTGCTGGTCGATGTCGCCGAGACGATGGCCCGCTACGGCCGGCTCCGGCTGGAGAAGAACCCGGTGAACGGACTGGTGCTGGTCTCCTCCGACCGGGCGGTGCTGGAGGAGGTCATCCGGGCGAAGAAGGTCGCCGGGATGCTGGGCGAACGGCTCGACGAGGACACCGTCGTCGTCCACCCCTCCGAGCGCGGCAACCTCAAGCAGGCCCTGCTCAAGCTCGGCTGGCCGGCCGAGGACTACGCGGGCTACGTCGACGGCGAGGCACACTCGATCGCGCTGGACACCACCGACTGGACGCTGCGCCCCTACCAGTCGGAGGCGGCCGAGTCGTTCTGGCACGGCGGCTCCGGGGTCGTCGTGCTCCCGTGCGGCGCCGGCAAGACGCTGGTCGGCGCCGCCGCCATGGCGCACGCCCAGGCGACCACGCTGATCCTCGTCACCAACACCGTCTCCGCGCGGCAGTGGAAGGACGAGCTCGTACGCCGCACGTCGCTGACCCCGGACGAGATCGGCGAGTACTCGGGATCGGTCAAGGAGATCCGGCCGGTCACGATCGCCACCTACCAGGTGCTGACCATGCGCCGGAAGGGTGCCTATCCCCATCTGGAGCTGCTCGACGCTCGCGACTGGGGGCTGGTCGTCTACGACGAGGTGCACCTTCTCCCCGCCCCGATCTTCCGGATGACCGCCGACCTGCAGGCCCGTCGCCGGCTCGGCCTGACCGCCACGCTGGTGCGGGAGGACGGGCGCGAGGGTGACGTGTTCTCCCTGATCGGCCCCAAGCGCTACGACGCTCCGTGGAAGGACATCGAGGCGCAGGGCTGGATCGCCCCGGCGGACTGCGTCGAGGTTCGGGTGACGCTGCCCGCCGACGAGCGGCTCGTCTACGCCACCGCCGAGCCGGATGAGCGCTACCGGATCGCCTCGTGCACCCACCACAAGATCGACGTGGTCAAGGAGATCGTCGACTCTCACGCCGGCAAGCCGACGCTCGTGATCGGGCAGTACCTCGAGCAGCTCGACGAGATCGCCGCCTCGCTCGACGCTCCGGTGATCGAGGGCAAGACGTCGGTCAAGGAGCGCCAGCGGCTCTTCGACGCCTTCCGCTCCGGCGAGATCGACCTGCTGGTCGTCTCCAAGGTCGCCAACTTCTCCATCGACCTGCCCTCGGCCGAGGTCGCGATCCAGGTCTCCGGGGCCTACGGCTCGCGCCAGGAGGAGGCGCAACGGCTCGGTCGGCTGCTGCGTCCCGGCGACGGCAACAAGACCGCGCACTTCTACACGATCGTCTCCCGCGACACCGTCGACGCCGACTTCGCCCAGAACCGCCAGCGCTTCCTGGCCGAGCAGGGCTATGCCTACCGGATCGTCGACGCCGACTCCCTCGACGACCTCACGTCCTGACCGGTTGAATCGTTGGCCGTGGCCGGATGCGGCCAAGTCGCTGCACGTGGAATGTGACGCACGCCATACTCGGTGAAGCGTTTCAATTCCTCGACCTCAGGAGTCCGCGTGCGCCGACACATCGCCGGGCTGGTCACGGCCACCCTCGCCGTCGTCCTCTCCCCCGCACTGCCCCCACTCGCCGCCAGCGCCGTTCCATCGACCGAAGACGTGGGCTCCGTGCCCGTCGTCGGCGAGCTGCGTACGAATGCGCTGGCCGACCCTCTCGGCATCGCGACGACCGCCCCCACACTCGGGTGGCAGCTCGACTCCGACCGTCGCGGTGTGACCCAGAAGGCGTACCAGATCCGGGTCGCGTCCTCGGAGCGACGACTCAGCTCCCCCGATGTGTGGGACAGCCGGAAGGTGAGGTCCGGGCAGTCCGTCGACGTCCGGTACGCCGGGCCGGCACTGAAGCCTCGCACCGACTACGTGTGGTCGGTGCGGGTCTGGGACGACGATGGCGTCGCCTCCGCGTGGAGCGAGCCGGCGACGTTCGCCACCGGCCTCGGCAAGGAGGCGTGGACCGCGGACTGGATCGGCGCGGAGACTCCCGAGCTGGGCGCGGAGTGGACCGACTACACGATCGAGTTCACCGCCTCGGACATCGGCGGAGCCCTGGGCGTGTACTTCCGTGGCGAGAACGCCGAGAACGCCTACATGTGGCAGTTCAGCGAGTCCGACGACGCGCTTCGTCCGCACGTGAAGCGCAACGGCGGCTACTCCGTGCTGCCCGCGAAGCCGGTCCCGAGCGGCTTCGACTTCGCCGCCGAGCACGACTACGCGATCACCGTCGCGGGCGACACGATCACGACCACGATCGACGGCCAGCAGCTCGACCAGCGCACCGATGCCACCTTCGCCGGCCCCGGGGTCATGGGCTTCCGCACCAACGGCGCCGAGCACGGGCTGGTCCACGACGTGACCGTCACCAGCGCCGGTGGCACCACCCTCGTGGACACCGACTTCCCGGCCGGCGACCGCACCTTCACCGCCGGCACCGTCACCGCCGACGGGCTCCGGGTCGACAACGCCGGCGGCGAGGCGTGGCTGCGCGGAGACGACGCGGTGCCGCTGCTGCGCAAGGAGGTCGACCTGGGCGAGAAGAGCATCGCCCGCGCCCGCGTCTATGCCTCGGCGCGCGGTGTCTACGAGCTGCGCCTCAACGGCGAGCGGGTCGGCGACGCCGAGCTGGCACCCGGCTGGACGGCCTACGACAAGCGCATCGACTACCAGACCTACGACGTGACCGAGCTGGTGCGCTCCGGATCGAACGTCTTCGGGGCCGAGGTCGCACCCGGCTGGTACTCCGGCAAGGTCGCGATGTTCGGCACCGACGTCTACGGCACCGACAACTCCGTGATCGCAGAGCTCGTCGTCGACTACTCCGACGGCACCAGCGAGGTCGTACGCACCGACGACACCTGGCGCACCACCGGCGGACCGACGCGCGAGGCCGACCTCCTCGACGGTGAGTGGTACGACGCTCGCCGCGCGGCGGAGGTCGAAGGCTGGGACCGGCCCGGATATGACGACCAGGACTGGGCCGCGGTCGCCGTCAGGGACGAGCCGACCGACGTGCTCGAGCCACAGACGGCCGTCGACGTACGCGTCACCGAGGAGCTCGAGACTGCGAAGCGGATCGACTCCCCGACCGAGGGTGTCTACCTCTACGACCTCGGCCAGAACATGGTCGGCCACGTCCGTCTCACCCTGCAGGGCGAGAAGGGCCGGACGGTCACGATCCGCCACGGCGAGGTGCTCAACCCGGACGGCACCCTCTACACCGCCAACCTCCGCAGTGCGAAGGCCACCGACACCTACACCTTCGGGTCGGACGAGCCCGAGACGTACGAGCCGTCCTTCACCTTCCACGGCTTCCGCTACGTCGAGATCTCCGGGCTGGACGAGGCGCCCGATGCCTCCGACATCGTGGGCGTCGTGGTCGGCACCGACGGCGACCTGGCCAGCACGCTGGACACCAGCTCGGACCTGGTCGACCAGCTGCAGAGCAACATCGTGTGGGGAATGCGCGGCAACTTCCTCTCCATCCCGACCGACACCCCGGCTCGCGACGAACGGATGGGCTGGACCGGTGACATCAACGTGTTCGCCCGGACGGCGGTCTACAACATGGACTCCGAGTCGTTCCTGACCAAGTGGCTGCAGGACCTGCGTGACACCCAGCGACCCAACGGATCGCTCCCCGGCGTGGCCCCGGTCGTCCCGGGCCGCTTCGACGGCGGCTACGAGTCGGCCGGCTGGATGGACGCGGGCGTGCACGTGCCCTGGACGCTGTGGCAGGCCTACGGCGACACCGGCGTCATCACCGAGAACTACGACATGATGAAGCGCTACGTCGACTTCCTCGACGCCGACTCGACCGGGCACATCCGGTCCGCCGGCGGCTACCTGGACTGGCTCAACCTCGACGACCCGACACCCGCGGACGTCCTGGACACCGCCTTCGTCGCGAAGAGCACCCGGGAGTTCGCACAGATGGCGAAGGCGATCGGCAGGGACGCCGACGCCGCTGCCTACCAGGCGCGCTACGAGGCCATCCGGGCTGCGTACCAGCAGGCGTTCATCGCAGCCGACGGGTCCGTCAAGGGCGACAGCCAGACGGCGTACATCCTCACCCTGACCAACGACCTCGAGCCCGAGGACCGGCGCGAGGCCGTCTACGACCAGTTCGTGCAGACGCTCGAGCGGCGTGACTACCACCTCTCGACCGGGTTCCTCGGCGTCGACGGGCTGCTGCCCGCGCTGACCAAGGCGGGACGCACCGACATCGCCTACCGGCTGCTGCAGCACGAGGACTACCCGTCGTGGGGTTATGAGATCGGCAAGGGCGCCACCACGATCTGGGAGCGCTGGAACTCGATCAACCCGGACGGCACGTTCAACGACGTGGGCATGAACTCCTTCAACCACTACGCCTACGGCGCCGTCGGCGAGTGGATGTATCGCACCATGGCCGGCGTCTCGGCCGCCGAGCCCGGCTACCGCAAGATCACGATCGCCCCCGAGCCCGGAGACGGTGTCGACGACGTCGACTACAGCCTGCAGACCCCGTACGGCACCGTACGCAGCGCCTGGGCGACCCACGACGGGCCGATGACCCTCGAGGTGACCGTCCCGGCCAACACGACCGCCGAGGTGCGGATCCCCGCCGCCAACCGGTGGGCGGTGACCGAGGGCGGCTCGCCGATCGAGGACTCGGAACACGTCGGTTTCGTGCGTGAGGACGAGGACGTGGTCGTCCTCGAGGTCGGATCCGGTGACTACAGCTTCGCGGTCGCCCCCGCCCTCGGGGACCTCGGCGCCGCTCGGGCGGAGACTGCCGCGACGGCCGCGAACGTCTCCTCCCTCGACCTCGCCGGCCCCGCGGGCAGGGCCGCCAAGCGCGACCTCGCGAAGCGGACCGCGTTGCTGCGCGGCCAGATCGACGAGGCATGGGAGCTCGCCGCTGGTGACGCCGAGGAGGAGCGGATCGCCGAGGCGGTCCACCATTCCCTCGCAGCGGCCGCGTACCTCGACCGAGCCGTCCAGATGTACGCCGAGAACGGCACGCTCACCGAGGCGACCGCGGCAGGTCTGCGTGATCGGCTCACGACGATCGAGAAGAGTCTCTCGCGCGCCGCGGCCCGGCTGGTCGGAGCCGTCGCCGTCCTGCAGGTGCCCGACGAGGAGGTCCTCCCCGGCGATGTCGTCGAGGTGTCGGTGCGGGTCGACAACTCGGGCAAGCAGTCGCTGCAGGAGGTGACCTCGTCGCTCGAGGTGCCGGACGGATGGACCGCGGAGACGGTCGGCGCGCCCGCCGGCACCGTGCCCGCCGGCGGACAGGTCGAGCACGCCTATGAGGTCACTGTGCCGGAGGATGCGGCCGTGGGTCCCGCGGAGCTCAGCGGTGAGCTGTCCTACAGCCGCTCGGGTGGCACCGCCAGGCTCCCGGTGGGAGGCACCCTGATGGTCGGACCCGGCGTGCAGATCACCGCGACATCGAGCGCCCCGGCATCGGTCGACGGCGGACAGACCGCGACCATCACCGCCACACTGCACAACCGCAGCGACGTCACCCAGCGCGGCGAGCTGTCACTGACCGGTCCCGCCGGCTGGTCGGCGGAGCCGGTGGGCTACGAGATCCCGGCCGGTCAGGACGCCGATGTGGACGTAGAGGTCGTCGTGCCGCAGACGGTCGTGGCCGGCCCGGTCTCCCTGACCGCGGCGACCGGAGCGACGCCGGCGGAGCAGGCGGCGGCCACCGTGACCGTCGGACTCGCGACGCCGCCGTCGGAATCGACCGATCACGTCGACCTCGGTGAGACCACCTCGGAGACGGCGCACCGACTGACCGCCTCCGAGCGGTCGGGGACCAATCAGGAGGCCGGGCTGACCCGCCGCTACACGCACTCCTCCTACCCGGGCGGCTGGTTCGAGTTCGACGCCGCGGTGCCGACGGATGGATCGTTCGTGGTCCGTATCGTCGAGACGTTCGACGGCGCACGGCGCAAGACCTACGACGTCGAGCTCGACGGTCAGGTCGCACACAGCGTCGACCTGACCCGCACCAGCGGCGGGCAGGGCACGATGACCCACCAGTTCCTGGTGGAGCCCTCGGCGATGACCGCTGACGGCTCGGTGCGGATCCGGTTCCGGGACACCGGCGCCGACTACGACCCGTCGGTCGCCGACGTGTGGGTGGTGCCGGCGGCATGAGCCTCACCCGAGCGCAACGACGCGCAGCTGGTGAGGTGGTGGACAGTTCTGCACCCATTGATCCCGGCACTCTCGGCACAACAGATAGGTGTGGGTGCAGCGGTCGTCGGGGCAGAGCACGGTCACCGCGTACGCCGCCACCTCGCCACAAGGCTCCGCGTCGCTGTCCGGGCTGCCGCAGCTGCACTCACAGGCAGGCCGCTCGCCGAGCTCCTCCTCGAGCCGGTCGATCTCCTCATCGATGGTCGTGCTGATGGTCATGACATCTCCTCCGTCTGGATCGGATGTCGTCCTCACCACCACTTAAACAGAGACCACCGACAGTTCTGCTTCATGGATCGTGGTCTCGAAGCCGAGATCGGGCCGTGAGCCTCCGACCGGGGTCAGCTGCACGACGACCCCGGTCGCCACGTCCAGCGCGATGTCGTACGCCTCGGGGTAGACCGTCCCCGGGGACGGCTCCCAGTCCGGGTCGCCGTCGCCGTACTCGTCGCGGTCGGAGACCCAGGACCACAGCAGCGGACAACACCCGCACCGCGGCTCGTACTCGTCCCCGGGCACCGCCCTCGCCCACCAGGTCTCCCGACCTGCTCGCTCCGCCGAGCGCAGGTCGCTCAGCACGACGTCGGCGGAGAGCTCCTCGGGATCCAGCATCGACACGAAGAAGTAGTTGTTCCACATCGGGTCGTCGATGTCGTGGGTGTAGGCCCGCGACCGGCTCTCCACGAGACCGTCGGCGCGCAGGACCGGCTCCGGATCGAACACCGGAGCCTCACCCCGCACCACGCGGTCCCCGCTGGCGTCGCGTACGCGGAGCCAGCCAGGTCGGCGCAACCAGCATTCGACGTCGCCGTCGTCCCGCGTCCGCCAGGTGAAGTGCAGCGCGGAGAAGCGCCACGGCGACGATCGGGCGAGCGCCTGGAAGGTGTCCTCGGTCAGCGGGATCTCAGCTTCCATCGGACCCACCCTCGTCCAGCCAACGGCCGTTCCGCATCAGGTGGCGTCCCTCGAGCTCGTTCTCCTCTCGCCACGCCTGGACCTTCGTCGGCCGGACGCGGATCAGGCTGTCCGCCCACCTGCTCGGGTCGCCGCCCTGCTTCTCGACGTAGATCTCCAGGACCTGCTTCGGCGTACGTTCCATCGGCTCGACCTCCGCACGACCGTCGATGATCACGACGTCGCGCAGCTCGCCGAGCGCCAGGCGTACGACCGGGGAGGCGGACAGGTTGCGCTGGGTGCGCGCACCGCCCATGCTCGCGATCCAGATCTCGCCCTCCCACCACACGAACGAGATCGGCACCAACCACGGCTGGTCGTCGTGCGCGGAGGCGATCCACAGGTCGATGTCGTTCTCGAGACGGGCGCGGGTGTCGGAGAGTCTCTGGGCGAGGGAACGAGGGTCGGCAGCCATGGCCGCACCCTAATCCGCGGTCGTCCCGGCGGAGTAGCGGTTTCCGGATGAGGCTGTGGGGGAAGAATGGGCACATGGAGACCTGGGAGTTCGAGGCCGATCTGTGGCCGTGGAAGGACGAGACCGATGCCTGGATCTTCGTGACCGCGCCGCCCGAGGTCACCGAGGAGATCCGCGAGGCGTCGATCGCGACCGGCCCGCCGCGCGGCTTCGGGTCGGTCAGGGTCGAGGCCCGGATCGGCACGACCACCTGGAGGACGTCGGTCTTCCCAGGCCAGGAAGGCTATGCGCTGCCGATCAAGAAGGACGTACGCCGCCGCGAGGACCTCCAGGTCGGCGACCGTGCGCTCGTCTCGATCACCCTCGTCTGACCTTCGCGAAAATCCCGCGCGAAGCCGACCACCGGCGTGGTTGGCTCGGCCACAATGAGCGCCCGAATGCACGACGACGAGCTGATGATCGACGCGGACCTGGTGCGGTCCCTGCTGAGGCGGGACCTCGCCGCGTACGCAGAGCTTCCCCTCCGCCCGCTGGACTCGACCGGGTCGACCAACCGGCTCTTCCGACTGGGCGAGGAGCATCTCGTACGCCTCCCCCGCCAGCCCCGCGGATCCGCCGCGATCACGCAGGAGGCGCGCCGGCTGCCCGGCTTGGCGGCCAACCTCGCCGTGGCGACACCCGAGGTGGTGGCGGTCGGCGAGCCGGGCTTCGGCTACCCCGAGCGCTGGAGCGTCGTGCGCTGGCTCGATGGCGAGAAGCCCGCCCCCGGCGCGAGTGGCGTCACCGCCGCGGACCTGGCCGCGGTCGTGACCGGGCTCCGCCGGACCGAGGTGCCTCAGGAGGCGCTCGCCGACCCCGAGCTGCGCTGGTATCGCGGCGAGCCGATCGCCGGCTTCGACGCCGACGTCCGGTTCCGCCTCAAGGAGTGTCGCGAGCTCGCCGATCTCGAGCTGGACCTGGACACGGTCGAGGCCGTCTGGGACGAGGTGATGGCCCTGCCCCCGGCGGAGACCGGGACGCACTGGCTCCACGGCGACCTGCTCGCCGAGAACCTCCTCGCCCGCGACGGCCGCCTCACTGCCGTACTCGACTTCGGCGCCCTCTCCGTCGGCGACCCCACCGTCGACCTGATCTGCGCCTGGGAGCTCCTCGACGCCGCCGGCCGCGACGAGTTCCGCACGATCCTCGACCTCGACGACGCCACCTGGCTGCGCAGCCGCGGCTGGGCGCTCTTCATCGCCGTCATGACGTTTCCCTACTACTGGCAGACCATGCCCGTACGCTGCGCCGACCGGCTTGTGATGGCTAGGGCTGCTCTGGGCGGCTGAATGGTTTGCCTTCCAGCGTGGGTGGAGCCAATACCGGGATTGCGTTGGGAGATTTAGAAGCAGGGTGTCTGGGTTGGGTGCCATTTGCCTGTCTTGCGGGCTTCCAGCAGCGGTCTGGATTTGGGTTTGGGATACCTGTCCCTGATTGCGTTTGTCCGCTTTTCCCGTGGCTTGGCTTTGTCTTGTGTGGTAGGCTCGGCGCAGGCGTAAACGTGAAGGCCGACCACCTCGAAAGAGGCGTGCCCCATCCACCCGGGAGATAACGGGGGTGGGGTAATCCAGGGGAACCAGGGGCGTACACGCTGAGCTGCGAGGGTAAGTAATAGCCCGTACTGCCGGGCCTCCGAGACCAGCGAACCAACCGGGATTCTGCACAGGCAGAAACCCTTGAGTTCGTACGTCGGGAGGTGACCGGTTCGATGACCACGCTGCAACAGCCCCAGCACCCTGTGCTGGGGGCGGTGGTCGCGGTCACTGCCTCGCTTGCCTGTGTCTCTGAGGCGAATCCGGTGTTCATGGCCACTGACCAGAAGGCCACCACCTTGCTCGAGATCGCCCGCGCGAAAGCCCAGCTGGCTGAGCTCGAACTGCGCGTGCTCGCCACCGCCGGTGACGTGGCCGCCGAGAGCGCGGCGCGGGATGTCGCGGCGTGGCTGCATCACCACACCCACCAACGCCCCGAGACCCTCCGAGCCGACCTCCGGCTCTCTGAGGCTTTGGATCGGACCTATCACCAGGTCGCGGAGGCGATGCGCCGCGGTGCCTGCAACCCCGCCCAGGCCCACGTGATCCTGAATGCCCTCGACGACCTGCCCGCCGACCTCGACCCCGAGATCCGCGTCAAGGCCGAAGAAGCGCTGGTCGCCTATGCGACCCGGTTCGACCCCACCCAGCTGCGTCGCCTGGGTCGCCGGATCCTCGACGTCATCGCCCCCGAGATCGCCGAAGCGGAAGAAGCGAAACGCCTCGCCGCCGAGGAAGCCCACGCGAGGAAGAAGACACGCCTGGCCATGCGGCGCCTGGGGGACGGCACCACCCGGATCACCGCAGTGGTCCCGGACGCGACCGCAGACCGGCTCGCCACCACCCTCGAGGCCTTCGCCTCACCCCGCCGCGATGACGGCACCCGCACCGACACCGGCGACTACCTGCCCTACGACCGCCGCCTGGGACGCGCGTTCTGCCAACTGCTGGAGACCCTCGATCCATCGCGGCTGCCGATCCACGGCGGCGATGCGACCACGGTGATCGTCACCATCGACCTCGACCAGCTCCGCAAAGAAGCCGGCATCGCCCAGATCGTCGGTGGCAGCCCGATCACCGCCGCCGAAGCCCGGCGGCTGGCCTGCACCGCAGGCATCATCCCGGCGGTCCTCGGCGGCGCCTCCGAGGTCCTCGACCTGGGGCGCAAGGAGCGGTTCTTCACCGCCGCCCAACGCCGTGCGCTCCTGCTGCGTTCGGCGACCTGCGAGGCCGAGGGCTGCGACATCCCCGGCACCTGGGCCGAGGCCCACCACTGGATCGAATGGACCCAAGGCGGGGCCACCGACCTCGACAACGCTGCCCTGCTCTGCAGCCATCACCACCACCGCGCCCACGACGCCACCTACCTCCACGAACGCTTACCCAACGGCGACATCCGATTCACGCGACGCACATAGATGGCGCTAGCCGCGGGCTTTGAGCCGAGAGCGAAGGACGAGCCGGGCCGCCGGTCCGAGATCCTCGATCACCTCGACGAGCGCGCCGAGCTGCTCGAGCGAGGCGAAGGCCGAATCCGCGCCGGCGCGGTCGACACCGTCGTACATGAGCAGTCCGATGAACGCCGAGCTGATCGCGCGCGACAGCCCAGGCGCGTCCACCACACCCTCGACCGGGCTTCCCTTCAAGGCGCGAGCGACCGCGGCCTCGACCTCGTCGTTCCATCGACCCAACGCGTAACGCGCTGTCTCGGCCAGCGTCTCGTCGCGCTGCGCACCGGCCAGGAGCTGAGCCATCAGCGTGATGTTGCCGGCGGCTCGCTCCCGCTCATGGAGCCCGCGCCCGAGCTCCAACAGCTCACCCAGCGAGGTCACCTCCGCGAGCTCTGCCCGGTAGGACGCCGCCGCCTCGTCCGTCGCCGCTCGGCATGCCTGGTCGACGAGATCCATGACGGTTCCGAAGTGGTAGAAGACCAGCGCCTGGTTGACCCCTGCCCGGTCGGCGACCGACCGCGCCGAGAGACCGGCGATCCCCTCCTGCTTGAGCAGATCGGTGACCGCCGACATCAGCTTGGCCTTGGTGGGGTTCATTCTGCGGCGGGCTCCTTTGTGACGAGCAGGTTGTAGCCGATCAGGACGAGACCGAGTATGCCGCCACCGATGAAGCCCACGAACGCGCAGAGCAGGGCGATCCACGGCCCGGCATGGATCCATCCTTCCGCCATCACGAGTCGCACGGTCGACACCACCGTTCCCGCCAACGCAAAGTAGACGAAGGTCTCAGGAGTACGCAGCGCGCGGATCCGCGCACGACGGGTGATCGCACGACCGAAGAATCCCGCGAGCAGACCGGCAGCGACAGCCATGCCGACGAAGATGGCGAGGTCTTCCGAAGACGCATCCAGGCTCGCCCCCGAGAACATGACCTGACTGAGCAGCACGAACGTCAGCCCTGCCGCGACGATTGCCGGCCACGCCCGCTCCGCGACCGCCGAGGGCCGAAGCAGCGACACCGGCGCCACCAGAACGGCAAACGGCAACCCGGTCATCGCACCCATGACGCCGCCGATCACTCCGCCGATCACTCCGCCGAGGACCGCCCCCAGGACAGGCATGAGAAGGCTCCCGAAAGCACCGCCCATCACCAACCCGAGCACCACGCCGAACAACCATGCTCGGAGGAACGCTCCGAAAAAGATCCGCACCAGACCCGCCACGTACGCCTCCTCCAACCAATTTGAGCGATTGCTCAAATTCAAGGTAGCGCACCTCTTGAGCGATCGCTCAAATAGGCCGTATCGTCCGATCTATGAAGATCGTCATCCCCGGTGGGACCGGCCAGGTCGGAGGCATCCTGCGGCGTGCCTGGAACATGCGCGGACATGAGGTCGTGGTGCTCTCCCGCCACCCGGAACAGCTGGAGGAAGGCGTACGTCATCAGGTCTGGGACGGCCGGACGATCGGCCCGTGGGCCGAGGAGATCGACGGCGCGGACGTGGTGGTGAACCTCGCGGGCCGGACGGTCAGCTGTCGCTACACCGACGCCAACCTGAAGCAGATGATGGACTCGCGCGTCGAGTCGACCCGGGTCGTCGGCGAGGCGATCGCGAGGGCGGTCAACCCACCGAGCACCTGGCTGCAGATGAGCACCGCGACGATCTACGCCCACCGCTTCGACGCGCCCAACGACGAGGCGACCGGCATCATCGGCGGCAGCGAACCCGACACCCCGGCCTACTGGGAGTTCTCCACGAGGATCGCCAAGAGCTGGGAGGCCGAGCAGGCCGCGGGGGCGACACCGCACACCCGCAAGGTGGCGCTCCGCTCGGCGATGGTGATGAGTCCCGGCAAGGGCGGCGTTCTCGACGTACTCCTCACCATGGCGCGCCTCGGTCTCGGCGGGCCGGTCGCTGGGGGCGACCAGTTCGTCTCCTGGATCCATGAGACCGACTTCGTACGCGCCTGCGATCTGCTCATCGGGCGCGATGACATCTCCGGACCGGTGAATCTGGCAGCACCAGGACCACTGCCCCAACGCGACCTGATGCGCACGCTGCGCGCGGAGGCCGGGATGCCGATCGGGTTGCCCGCCACCCGCTGGATGGCCGAGATCGGAGCGTGGGCGCTGCGTACGGACACCGAGCTGCTCCTCAAGAGCCGTCGTGTCGCGCCGGGGAGGCTGCTCGAGGCTGGCTTCGAGTTCGAGTACGCCGACTGGGCCTCCGCCGCCCATGACCTGGTCAGCCGGGCCCGGCGTCGGACACGGCAGAGAAGGACGCGGCAGAGAAACCAGTCGCATCGCCGAGCCGGATCGGCCACGATGAAAAGGTGACTCGCGCGACCTGGCAGCCCCGACCCGACGACGCCGAGACCCTGAGGCGGTTCTTCGGCAAGGACGGTCGGCTGCTGACGATCCCCTCGAAGCACGTCAAGAAGCTGGTGGTGCTCAACCAGCTCGCGCAGGCCTTCGAGCCGGGGAAGGTCTACCCCGAGCGGGAGGTCAACGAGATCCTGGGGCGGTTCCACGAGGACGTCGCCGCGCTGCGCCGCTACCTCTTCGAAGAGGGGTTCATGATGCGCGAAGACGGCTACTACTGGCGCGACGGTGGGAGCGTGGAGGTCTGAGCGGCGAGGGTCTCGCCCGTCGGGCATGATTCGGCCCATGACGATGCCGGACCAGTCGGGCCAGCCAGCGCCCGGACAGCCGCCCGTGGGGTGGATCGACCTGACGATCCAGGGCAGCCACATGACCTCGAACATGATCGTGCCGACGGTGCTGCTCAACGGCCACCAGATGCCGACGCAGTACGGCCGGAACGTCTTCCCGGTGCCGCCGGGGCGCTGGAACGTCGACATGTACGCCCAGTGGACCTGGAAGTTCGGCAAGGCGTCGCTGAGCTTCGACGTCGCCGAGGGCCAGACCGTTCCGGTCTTCTACGCCACGCCGCTGACCGGGTTCAGCAAGGGTGCGATCGGCCACGAGAAGCAACGCAAGCCCGGAGTTCTCGGATTCGTCCTCATGATGGTCGTGCTGCTGCTCTTCATCGTCGGCATCGTGGCCCTGGGCGTGGTGTCGGGCTAACCCCGCTCGCGGGGACGCCGGCCGGACTGTCGGTGCTCACCGATACCGTCAGCCTTGTGACCACCACAGAATCACGCGGCCGAAGCGAAGCCCGGCGCAACAGCCGGGGCTACGCGGTCCTCGACGTCGAGACGACCGGGCTCGACCCCTACCGCGACCGCGTGATCCAGGTGGCGATCCGCCAGATCGCCGCCGACGGCACCGCCGAGTCGGAGTGGGAGACGCTGGTCAATCCCGGCGCCGGCGTCGACCCGGGGCCGGTCGAGGTGCACGGCTTGACCAGCGCCGACCTCGCCGGTGCCCCGCTCTTCCGGGACGTCGCCGCCACGATCGCCCAGCGCCTCGCCGGCCGAGTCTTCGTGGCCCACAACGCCGCGTTCGACTGGACGTTCGTGGCCGTGGAGTCGGACCGTGCCGGCGTACGCCTCGAGGTCCTGGAGTGGCTGTGCACGATGCGGTTCGCGAAGGCGCTCGCGCTGGAGGTGCCGGACAAGTCCTTGGCGACCATCGCGGCCTACTACGCGGTCGAGCAGCTGAAGGCCCACGACGCCGGTGACGACACCCGGGTCGCCGCGGAGATCCTGCTGCGCGAGCTGGCCGACGCCGACCGAGTCGGGCTCACCCTGCCGCTGGTGGAGTGCAACACCTCCCGACACCGGCTGAAACGGACCGTACGGCGTTGGTTCAGCCGTGTCCGGCGACCGCTTCACTGAGAGATCGTCCCACCATCCGGGACATTTCCCGCAGAAATGCAACCGGAGAACCCGGTTCGGACATCACTATGTCGCCGGCCCCGCGTTACTTGAAGTAACAGCACCTTGAGGGCCCTGCTCCGAAGTGAGGCGATGAAGATGGTCATCCGGGGATTGGTCGCCGGGGCGCTCGCCGCCCTGTTGGCAACGACGTTCGCGGCCTGCGCCGTGGAGCCGGCCGCCGCACCTGGGGCCGAGGCGACGACCTCGTCCGCCGCGGCCTCCTCTTCAGCGAGCCCCTCGCCGAGCGCCTCGCCGACACCGTCGCCCAGCGCGAAGCCGAAGCCCGAGCCGAAGCCGTCCCCGACCTCGGGCCCGCGGCTCTTCGGCAAGGGTGACAGCGGCGACAACGTACGTGACCTGCAGGCGCGCCTGAAGCAGATCGGCTGGTTCAACGCGGGCGTGACCGGGTTCTACGGCAACGTCACCACCGAGGCCGTCTCCGGGTTCCAGGGCAAGCGCGGCATCGCGGTCACCGGCTTCGTGGACCAGACCACGCTCGACCGGTTGCACGCGATGACCCGCGAGCCGACCGAGGCCGAGCTGACCGACGCGCCCCCGCCGGTGCCCTCCGGCAAGCTCGACCCGCGCTGCCTGACCGGTCGGGTGATGTGCATCGACAAGTCCACCTCGGTGCTGCGCTGGGTCGTCGGCGGAACCGTACAGCTGAGCGTCGAGGTGCGGTTCGGCTCGCAGGAGCTGCCCACCCGTGAGGGCCAGTTCTCGGTCTTCGCCAAGAGCCGCGACCACGTCTCCTCCATCTACAAGACCCCGATGCCGTTCGCGATGTTCTTCTCCGGGGGCCAGGCGGTCCACTACTCCCCCGACTTCGCCGCCAACGGCTACAACGGCGCCTCCCACGGCTGCGTGAACGTGCGCGACTACGGCGCCATCACCTCGCTCTACGACCAGGTGAACATCGGCGACGGCGTGGTCATCTACTGGTCCTGAGAACCGCCGCGTGCGGCCGTCCGGCCCTCGGGCAGGATTGAGGAGGCGTACGTCCCGCGTCTTAGGCTTGAGCCATGAAGGCGCTGCTCCTGGAGAACATCCATCCTGTCGCTGTCGAGAACCTCGAGAAGGCCGGCTTCGAGGTCGAGCTGCGCAGCAAGTCTCTCTCCGAGGACGAGCTGGTGGCCGACCTCCCGGGCGTGACGCTGCTCGGCATCCGGTCCAACACCCACATCACCCCGCGCGTGCTGGACGCGGCCACCGACCTCAAAGCGATCGGCTGCTTCTGCATCGGCACCAACCAGGTCGACCTGGTCGGAGCCGCCGAGCGCGGCGTGGCCGTCTTCAACGCCCCCTACTCCAACACCCGCTCGGTCGTCGAGCTGGTCATCGGCTACATCATCTCCCTGGCGCGACGACTGCCGGAGAAGACCGAGAAGATGCACGCCGGCGTCTGGGACAAGTCCGCGAAGGGCTCCCACGAGATCCGCGGCCGCACGTTGGGCATCGTGGGCTACGGCAACATCGGCACCCAGCTCTCCAACATCGCCGAGGCACTGGGGATGTACGTCATCTTCTACGACATCGCCGACCGGCTGGCCCACGGCAACGCACGCCGGATGAAGTCCCTCGACGCGCTCCTGGAGGAGGCCGACGTGGTCTCCATCCACATCGACGGACGCCCGGGCAACCTGGGCATGTTCGGCGAGGAGCAGTTCGCGAAGATGAAGCCGCGGTCGCTGTTCATCAACGCCGCGCGCGGCTTCCTGGTCGACAACGACGCGCTGCGCAAGCACATCGAGTCCGGCCACATCGCCGGCGCCGCGCTCGACGTCTTCCCGATCGAGCCCAAGGCCCAGGGCGACGCCTTCGAGAGCCCGCTGCAGGGTCTCGACAACGTCATCCTGACCCCGCACGTCGGCGGCTCGACGCAGGAGGCCCAGGAGGAGATCGGCTGGTTCGTCTCCGGCAAGCTGCGCGACTTCATCCGCTCCGGGTCGACCGCGCTGAGCGTCAACCTGCCGGCCGTCCAGCCGCCGCCGCTGGCCGCCGGTGCACGCCTCGCGCTGCTGCACGACAGCGTCCCGGGCGTGCTCGCCGAGCTCAACGCGCTGCTTGCCGCCGAGGGTGTCAACGTCACCGGTCAGTACCTTGCCACCGCCGGTGAGACCGGCTTCGTGGTGACCGACGTGACCGACGTACCTGCGACGACGCTGGAGAAGATCACAGCCAACCCGCACACCAGGTGGGTGCGCGCCTACCACGCCTGACGCTAGCGTTCTGGCTCATGGAGCTCCCGCAACATTGGCCGCTGCCAGAGGCGACCGACCTTCTCGATGACGTCCTGGCAGCGTACGACGAACCGACCCGCCGCTATCACGACCGCCGGCACCTCACCGAGGTGCTGGACCGGATCGAGGAGCTGCGGGCGGAGGGAGAGCGCTTCGACCCGCTGACGGTCACCCTGGCGGCGTTCTTCCACGACTCCGTCTACGACGGGGAGCGGGACGCCGAGGAGCGTTCGGCCACCTGGGCCGAGGACGCGCTGGGCGCCCACCTGGATGCCGACGCCGTGGCCGAGGTCGCCCGGCTGGTGCGGCTGACCGAGACCCACGATCCCGCCCCCGACGACCACAGCGGCCGGGTGCTCTCCGATGCCGACCTGGCGATCCTGGCAGCGCCGGCGGAGCGTTATGCGGAGTACGCCGCGACCGTCCGCGAGGAGTACCAACACCTCTCCGACGAGGAGTTTCGCATCGGTCGTGCCCAGGTCCTCGAGCGGCTGCTGGAGAAGGAGTCGCTCTTCTCGACACCCTTCGCGAGGATCAGCTGGGAGGCCGCCGCACGAGCCAACGTCTCGGCCGAGCTGGAGACCCTGGACACATACCTGTCACACGATCGATAACGATTCGTAAAGAACCGCTCCCCGGTGACAGAATTCGTCGGTGAGCGAGCTTCAGCGAGGGAACCAACAGACCGTCACGCCGCCGCGTCCGTACTCTGGCGCTTGCGCTACGGAGGTGGCGGCGTGAGCTTCCAGACGTACGCCGACCTGTGGCGGATCCCCGACGTGCGCCGCATCCTCGTGCTGGGTCTGTTCCTGCGGATCCCGATGCCGGCGTCTTCTGTCATCGTGACCCTCCACGTGGTCGGCCCGCTGGACCGCTCCTACGCCGAGGCGGGCCTGGTCTCGACGGTGCTCGCGATCGCGATGGCGATCTCCGCCCCCTGGCTCGGCCGGCTCCTCGACCGCCTCGGCCTGCGGCGTACGCTCCTGCTGCCGCTGGCCGTACTCCCGATCGCCTGGTCGATCGCTCCCTGGGTCGGCTACCTCCCGCTGCTCGCGCTGGTCGCCGTCGCCGGGCTCTTCACGGTCCCGTCCTTCTCGGTCGTGCGCCAGGTGATGATCCGCTCGGTCGGCCCCGGGCAGCGCACCGCGGCACTGAGCGCCGACGCGATGATGACCGAGCTGGGCTTCATGGTCGGTCCGGTGATCGGCGTGCTCGGCGCCAGCTACTTCGGCACTGCCTGGGCGATGCTGCTGATCCAGTGGCTCGGGATCGCCGCGGCCGTCGTGTTGTGGCTGTTCAACCCGATGATCACCGAGGGCGAGCCGACCGTTCCGAGCGACGCCGTCCCGAGCGACGCGGTTCCGAAGCGCCGCTTCGGGCTCCCCTCGTGGGTGAACCCGGGCGTCACGCTCCTGCTCGCCGGCACCTTCACCGCCTCGCTCATCCTCATCGCCGAGGACCTCGGCACCGTGGCCGCGATGCGCGACTTCGACCGCACCGCCCTGCTCGGGATCGTCATGGCGATCTGGGCGCTCGGCTCGCTGCTCGGCGCACTCATCTACGGCGCCCTCAACAGCCACCCCTCCACCGCGGTGATGCTCGTCCTGCTGGGTGCGACGACGGTCCTGACCGCGTTCGCCTGGGACCCGATCTCCTTCTCCGTCCTGCTCCTGCTCAGCGGCTTCTTCTGCGCACCGACCCTGACCGCCGCGCTCGAGGCGATCACCAGCAGCGTCCCCTCGACCGTACGCGGCGAGGTGATGGGCTGGCACGGCTCGGCCATCACCCTCGGCAGCGCCGTCGGCGCGCCCACCGCCGGGTTCGCCATCGACCTGATGGGCTGGCAGGGCGGCTTCGTCCTCGGCGGCGGCCTCGGCCTGCTCATCGCGGCGGCCATCTGGCTCACCACGCGACGGATGTCCACCCCCGCTGAGGCGTCGCTCCCGCCGGGCGAGAAGTCAGCCGCGCCGGCCGAGTAGTCAGCGTGCGCCGCCTTTGCGTCGGCGTAGCCCGGCGGCGATGAGCGCAGCGACCAGGACCCGAGAGGTGACCTCGACCGCCCCCGCGGCGACCATGTCGTCGTAGACCTCGGCGGGTACGTCGTAGTGGTCCCGGTCGAAGCCTCGGGCGGGGATGCCCATCCGGCTGGCGAAGGCGTGCAGCTCCTCGTAGGAGGTGTCACTGGCGAGGTGAGACCACATCCGGCCGCGACTGGGTACGTTCGGCGGGTCGATGAGGATCACGGGCCATTCTTACCGTGTCCATCCTGAGGCCACAGCCTTGACCGGTCGGCAAGAATGGTCCTGATGAACACGACAGTGCTGTTCGAGGCTCGGGCGAGGGTGCTCCATGACCTCGATGCCCGCGGACTCGCCGGTGCGGCAGCCGTCTCCGCTCTCGAGGACGCGATGACCGAGCGCGGCTGGTGGGTGGAGCAGTGGCCGGAGGGCAAGGCGTACGTCGCCGGCCTGGTCGCCCAGGACGTGCAGGACCTGCTCTTCGACGGCGAGGCCTCCGCGCGCTGGCCTGTGTGCACCACATGTCCGCCGGAGTCGCCGGCGCACTCGCTCCACATCACTCCCGACCTGGGAGGTCCGGACCCGATCTGGGTCTGCGAGGAGAGCGGCGACGTGGTCGCGCCGCTCGGCGATCTCTGACCGAGCCCGGAGAGCCCGGAGAGCCCGGAAGGTTCAGGACGGACCGAGCTGCAGGTGCAGCGCATAGCGGTCTGCACGGTAGACCGAGCGGCACACCTCGACATAGCGGTCCCCCGCGACCGACTTACGCTGCCTGCGGAGCACGGGGACACCGACCGAGAGGCCGAGCAGGGTGGCCTCCTCGATGTTGGCCACATCGGCACGGAACGTGTCGTCGACCCACGACGGCCGCATATGGCGACTGGCCAGCTCGGCGTAGAGACTGGTCGGCGCGGTCCGCTCGAGCATCCCGGGCACGATCGCCTCGTCGAGGTAGACGTCCTCGATGCAGATCGGCACCCCGTCGCCGCGGCGCAGACGCCGCCAGTGGACGACGGCGGCGCCCTCCTTGATGTTCAGCGCGCGGGCGATGGTGGGCCCAGCCTTCTCCCGGCCGAGCAGCAGCGTCTCGGAGGATGCCTGCATCCCCCGGCGGGCCATCTCCTCGCTGAACCCGAGCACCGGACTCGCCGCCCGAGGCGGGCGCGCCACGAAGGTACCCCGGCCCGGGATCCGCACCAGCAGACCGTCGGCGACGAGCGCGTCGAGCGCCTGCCGCACGGTGGCTCGGGCGACGCTGAACTTCTGGACCAGCTCGCGCTCGGAGGGCGCAGAGGCACCAGGGCTTTCGCCGATGACCAGCTCCCTGACGTACTCACGGATCTGGACGTGCTTGAGCGACCGCTCTCCCTCGACCGACCGGACCATGACCAGAGCGTAGGTGTACACCTCGCGTACGTCCCGAGTTTGGTCAAGTTGTGACATTGCAACGAGATGAGGCAGATCAGCCGCAACGAAACAACGATGGCCGATTTCCGTAGAACACATGTTCGATCGCGAGGTATGGTGACGGGGTGGACTTCCAGGGAACACTCTTCGCCCCCACAGACGACGAGACCACCGAGACGACCTACGAGCGGATCCAGCTGGACCGCGGCGCCTGGGTGGACATCGCCCGCGGCTGGCTGCCCGATCCCGACGACGTCTTCGCGGCGCTGGTGAGCGACGTCCCGTGGCACGAGGAGCGCCGGCAGATGTACGACCGCGTCGTCGACGTACCCCGGCTCCTGCACACCTATCTGCAGGGCGACCCGCTCCCCCACCCCCGTCTCGCCGAAGCCCGCGGGCGCCTCACGGCCCACTACCTGCCCGAGCTGGGCGAGCCGTTCGTGACCGCGGGGTGCTGCTACTACCGCAACGGCCACGACTCGGTCGCCTGGCACGGCGACAAGATCGGCCGAGGCCGCACCGACGACACGATGGTCGCGATCGTCTCCGTCGGCGACCCCCGCCGCCTCGCGCTGCGCCCCCACGGAGGCGGCAAGGGGATGAGCATCCAGATGGGCCACGGCGACCTCGTCGTCATGGGCGGCTCCTGCCAGCGCACCTGGGAGCACGCCATCCCCAAGGTCGCCTCTGCCGGCCCCCGGATCTCGGTCCAGTTCCGCCCCCGCAACGTCTTCTGAGGGTGGGTCCCAGATGCGGTCCGTACGCTGGTAGGAAAGGATGGGACTGACAGCCGACGCCTCTGGAGCCGCCTTGACCACCACCGCACCACCCATCGCCCCGCCGTCCGCTGAGGAGATCGCCCGGGCGAAGGAGATCGTCGGGCGGGTCAGCACCGCCTTCAGCAGCCGTGTGGTCGGCCAGGAGCGGCTCAGAACGGCGCTGCTGATCGCGCTGCTCTCCGAGGGTCACGTGCTGCTCGAGAGCGTTCCCGGGCTGGCCAAGACGCTGGCCGCGAGCACGCTGAGCCAGACGGTCAAGGCGCAGTTCTCCAGGATCCAGTGCACCCCCGACCTGCTGCCGAGCGACATCATCGGCACCCAGGTCTACGACCAGCGCAACCACGAGTTCGAGACCCAGCTCGGCCCGGTGCACGCCAACTTCGTGCTGCTGGACGAGATCAACCGAAGCTCCGCCAAGACACAGAGCGCCATGCTCGAGGCGATGCAGGAGCGCCAGACGAGCATCGCGGGTCACATCCACCCGCTGCCGCGCCCGTTCATGGTGCTCGCCACGCAGAACCCGATCGAGGAGGAGGGCACCTACGTCCTCCCGCACGCGCAGATGGACCGGTTCCTGCTCAAGGAGATCGTCAACTACCCCAGCGACGCCGAGGAGCTCGTCGTCCTCGAGCGCATCGAGGCCGGCACGCTCGGCCCCGACCACGAGGTGACCCGCCCGGTCGCCGACCCCGACGACGTGATCTGGCTGCAGGAGCTGACCAAGCGCGTCTACGTCGACCCGGCGATCAAGCGCTACATCGTCGCCCTCGTCCAGGCGACCCGCAACGCCCGCCAGCTCCTCGGGCCGGAGACGGGTTCCTACGTCGAGATCGGCGCCTCCCCGCGTGCCTCGATCGCGTTCCTGCAGGCCTCGCGCGCGGCGGCGCTGCTGCTCGGCCGCTCCTACGTTACTCCCGAAGACGTGCGCGAGCTGCGCCACAGCATCCTGCGCCACCGGCTCCACCTCAGCTTCGAGGCGCTGGCCGAGAAGGTCCAGCCCGAGATGCTGGTCGACGCGCTGGTCCGCGCTGTCCCGAGCCCCTGAGTGGCGCCAGGAAATCAGGCACAGAATGGCGACGTACCTTCCCCGGATCCGCACGCGGTTGATGATCCATGCCCACCGCAAGGTCCTGGGCCTGCTCGACGGGGAGTACGCCAGCGTCCAGACCGGGCGCAGCATGGACTTCCACGACCTGAGGGAGTACGTCCCCGGCGACGACGTCAAGGACATCGACTGGAAGGCGACGGCCCGGTCCCGGAGCCTGCTGGTCAAGCGGTTCACCGCCGAGCGCCAGCATCTGGTGCTGCTGGCGATCTCCACCGGCCGGAGCATGGCGGCCCAGGCGACCGGCACCACGACCAAGCGTGAGCTGGCGATCTTCACCGCCGGCCTGGTCGGCTGGCTGGGCGTACGCCACGGGGACAAGGTCGCGGTCGCCTACGGCGACTCGGAGACCCAGAAGCTCACCAAGTCCGCGGACACCGAGGTCGCGCTCGAGCGGGCGCTCGGGCAGGCCCACGAGGCGATCACCCCCGACGCAGCCGAGGCCGACATCGTCGCCGTCCTGCGCCACATCGCCACCAACGTACGCCGCCGCGCGATCCTGCTCGTCGTCACCGACGAGCACTCGGTCAGCGACGAGATGGCGGCGGTCCTGCGCCGCCTCACCGTCCAGCACGAGGTCCTGGTCGCCGGCATCGACGACCTCGACCCCACCACGGCCGTGCCCGGCGGTGCCCCGACCGTCGACGTCGACACCGTCTCCGCCCTGCCGGGATGGCTCACCGGCGACGCGGTCCTCCAGGCGCAGTACGCCGAGCTGGCCGCTGCCGAGGAGCACGGCCTGCGCAGCACCCTGGACCGCCTGGGCATCGCCTACCAGCGGGTCCAGGACGACGCCACCGCCATCGGCGCGGTCTTCCATCTCCTGGAGAGGCACCGCCATGCGCGCCGGTAGCGTCCCCGAGGAGTTCCAGCAGCCGCTTGCCCACTCGGGCTGGTGGCTGGTGCTCGCGCTCGCGCTGCTCGCCGCGGTGGCGCTCTACTACCTCGCGGTCATCCTGCTGACCCGCAAGCGCCGGCCGGTCGTCGAGGTCGAGACGCCCTGGGTGCCCGCGCCTCGTGACTTCCGCGCCGAGCACCTGGCCGAGATCGACCGGATCGAGCGGGCGGTGCACCGTGGCGACGTCCCCGCGCGGGTCGGCCACCAGCACCTGAGCCGCACCGT
Source organism: Nocardioides sp. NPDC087217 (assembly GCF_044744805.1). NCBI lineage: Bacteria > Bacillati > Actinomycetota > Actinomycetes > Propionibacteriales > Nocardioidaceae > Nocardioides > Nocardioides sp. NPDC087217. Next base: position 338,195 of record NZ_JBIUZB010000004.1, on the reverse strand, counting down.
GCGCGACTACGTCGCCGAGGTCAGCCAGATCCCGGCCGACAAGATGGTCCTCGCCGACCTCAAGGCGACCGTACGCAGCGACCCTCGCACGCGTCCGCTGGCGATGGCCGTCGAGGTGATGTACCCGCCGGCCTTCGCCTCCGAGGAGGAGGGCAAGGCTGCCGAGCGCTTCCCCGAGGCGCTGAGCCGCGCCCGGCAGGTGGTGACGACATGGACCTGAAATGGCCCGTTCTCGGCGCGATCGTGCTGGTCCTCACCATCATCGCGGTCGCCGCGATCGTCGTGTTCGCCGCCCGGGTGCATCGCCGCCCGGCCGACGCGGTGCTCGTCGCCCACACCGAGCGGCTCAAGCGGCTCCCCCGGTTCCGTGACCTCGCGACCCAGCAGCGGTGGCTGTCCTGGTGGCAGACCGCGGGGATCGCGCTCGCGGTGATCGGGTGCATCTGGCTGATCGCCCGGCCGCAGACCACCGACATCACCCAGAACCGCTACTCCACCCGCGACATCGTGCTCTGCCTGGACGCCTCGACCTCGATGTTCGACGAGGACACCCAGGTCACCCAGGCCTACTCCCAGCTCGTCGCCGGCCTCAACGGCGAGCGGGTCAGCCTCGTGCTGTGGAGCGACGCCGCGGTGACCGTCTTCCCGCTCACCGACGACTACGGCTGGGTGCAGGACGAGCTGGCACGGGCCGGCCGGGCCTTCGCCCTCGGCGACCAGGAGTACGTCGCCGGAACCTATCTCGGCAAGGAGCGGGCGAGCCTGATCAGCGACGGGATCGTCTCCTGCGTCAAGCGCTTCGACCTGTCCAACTCCGAGCGCGGCCGGGCGGTGATCGTCGCCTCCGACAACGACCCGCAGGGCGGCCCGCCGGTCTACACGCTGCCCGAGGCCACCGAGTTCGCCAAGGAGCGCGACGTCCAGCTCTACGGCATCGGCTCCGCCGACCTCAGCTTCCAGGAGGACAAGCGCGCCACCTTCGACAAGGCGATGACCGACACCGGCGGCACCTTCTCGCTGCTCGGCGATGACGGCTCGATCGAGTCGATCCTGGCCGGCATCGACCGGCTCTCCGCCGACGAGGTCGTCGAGCCGCCGAAATACCAGATCCGCGACGCTCCCGGCTGGCCGATCGCGACGATCGTCCTCGGGGTCCTCATGCTGATCGCCGGATGGGTCTACGCCCTGGTCCGCTCCGGACGGCTGTCCCCGGGCCCGGCACCCCGGCAGGCGGGAGGCTCGTTGCCCCCACAGACCCGGCCACCGAGCGAGGTGGCCCGATGAGCGAGCGTCAGCGAGCGACCAACGAAACTTTCATCGGGCCGCGTCCGTACTCTGGCGCCTGCGCTACGGAGGTGGCCCGATGAGCGCCGCAGGGTGGCAGATCCTGACGCTCGTACGCCGCGCGCTGATCGTCCTGCTCACCGTCGTCGTCCTGGTGCGCCCGAGCTGGGGAGCGGCGCCGGCCGAGATGCGTACGGCCGATCTCGACGTCCTCGTCGTGGTCGACCGGACACGGTCGATGGTCGCCGAGGACGCACCCGGCGGCGAGGCCCGGATGACGCAGCTCAAGAAGGACCTCAAGGCGCTCTCCGCGGCCCTGCCCTCGGTGCGGTTCGGCGCGATCACCTTCGGTGGCGAGGTCGTCCGCACCGAGATGCCGTTCACCTACGACACGACAGCCTTCAACGCATGGGTCGACGGTCTCTACGCCGAGCGGGCCTTCGACGGGTCCGGCTCGATGGTCGATGCTCCGCGCGAGGAGATGATCGAGGCTCTGGAGCGTGACCAGGAGCGATACCCCGAGCGGCGCCGGATCGTGGTGTTCGCCTCCGACGGCGAGAACACCCGCGAGGGCGTCGACCAGCAGTCGTTCGCCGAGGTCGACGACCTCTCGGCCGGCGGCATGGTGCTCGGCTACGGCACCGAGGAGGGCGGCCGGATGCCCTGGGATGACGAACGTCCCCAGGACGGCTACCTCAAGGACGGCGACGGCCAGGACGCCCGGTCCCAGATCGACCTCGCCAACCTGCGCGAGATCGCAGGTCAGATGGGTCTTCAGACCCTTCACCGCACAACGAAGGAGACCAAGGAGATCACCACGGAGGCCTCGACCTGGGACTCCGAGATGCTCACCGAGGAGACTTCCGCCGGCGGCGAGACGTCCCGGGCCTGGCTCTTCGGCTTCCCGCTCCTGGCACTCTTGCTGTGGGAGCTGTGGGGCCATCGCCGCCGTGCGCACGAGGCCGAGGAGGTGCTGTCGTGACCGTCACCGAGACGCCTGTCGACTCGACCGAGCCGCAACCGCTACGCACTCCTCGCGAGCAGGTGCGGCGCGCGCTGCTCCTCGCCGGGATCGTGCCGGTGGTCATCGGCCTCGCCTTCCTGGGGAAGGTGATCCTGATGGGTCACCACGACCGCGGTGGCCGGGACGCCTGGGACGTACGTGACGCCGCGACCGCGATGGAGCACTACTCGGCCAACCGCGACCTCAACTTCCTGCAGCCGTGGATCGCCCACTTCGACGCCGGCAACGCCGCCTTCCTGCTCGGCGAGAACGCCCGCGCGGTCGCCTACTACGGCGAGGCGCTGGAGCGCGTGCCCGAGGACCACGAGTGCACCGTACGCATCAACATGTCACTGACCCAGGAGGCGATCGGCGACCGCGCCCGGGACGCCGGCGACCAGGCCGGCGCGAAGGCGGCCTACGAGGACGCACTGGCCACGCTGAAGGAGGGCGACTGCCCGACCGACGCCGGCCAGGGCCCCGAGCAGTCCCAGCAGGGCGAGTCCGTCGAGGAGCGTCTGAAGGAGAAGCTGACCCCGAAGGTGCGGATCAAGCCCAACGAGCAGGAAGACCCGCCCGAGGAGCCGCAGAACCAGGGCGAGAAGGAGGACAAGCTCGACCGGCGCAACGGCGACGGTGAGGCCTACCGCCGCGACGACGCCGACCTGGACGACTACGGCGGGTTCAGCGACGAACCCCAGTGGTGACGCTCAGCGCATGAGCGTCTGAGACGGGAGCTCCTGGAACTGCGCCCGGTACGCCTGGGAGAACCGTCCGAGGTGGAAGAAGCCCCACTGGGCAGCGATCTCGGTGACCGAGGTGGCGGTCGCGTCCGCGGCGAGCAGGTCCGAGTGGGCACGGTCCAGCCGGGTACGCCGCCAGTACTCCAGCGGGGTGGTGTCGAGGTCGCGCTGGAACGCCTCCTGCAGCGTGCGGGTGGAGACGCCGACCTTCTGGGCCAGCTCGGCGACTTTCCAGGGGCGCTCGGGATGGGCCTCGAGGAGGTCCACGGCCATGCGTACGGCCCGGGAGATGGTGGTGGATCCGGTCTCGGAGACGATCTCGAGGGACGTGTTGGCCTGGATCGTCAGCAGTCCCCCGATGAGCGCCTGCTCGTAGGGCGCGGCCACCAGCGGGGAGCTCATCAGCGTGCCCCCGGCCTCGACGTTGTCGTAGGCCAGCCGCACCATCTTCAGCCAGTCGCGCACCTCGGGCCGGCCGAGGTCGAGCGTGGGGTCGAAGACCACCGGCCCGGAGCCGCCGATGCCCGCGGCCGCCTCCTCGACGGCGCTGCGGCGGATGTAGACCTGCAGCTTCTCGCAGCCGTCGGACCAGAGCATGTCGACCGGTTCGGTCGGCGAGCCGATCGAGGCGCGGGTGCGGTCGGCGAGGACGACGTGCTCCCCCACTTTGACCTTGGCGGTGCCGGCCAACGGGAGCTGGATCAGGTAGAAGTCGTCGAAGGTGCCGGGAGTGATCCGCACCTCGTCGCCGTAGCGCATGTAGTTGAGCATCACGTCCTCGCCCAGCGGCGCGGCGTTGTGCACCATGTCGAGGTGGGAGCCGGCCTTGGTCAGCGCAAGGTAGTGAGCACAGAATCGTTCGGCTACGGCTTCTCTGGCCTGGTCCACGTCAGTGGTGGCGACAACCGTGTGGCGGCCCAGCAGGGGACGGGGCAATGGAGGCTCCTGGCGCGTGGCTCGATTGACCGAAGAGCGTAGCGGAGCCGACGCCGCGTCAACGCGAACACGGCCCAATCACTGTCTAAGGTCCCAGCCGAGGTCCTGACCCGGTCCCGAACGAGATGCCGGTCCCACCCTGGAGTAACCGGCATCTCGCCGTACTAGCTCCTCGCTGCCAGCTTCTCCACGAGCCTGGGAGTGATGGAGGCGTACGCCTTCGGGTCGATCGGCAGCAGCCACTGCACTGCCTTGACCCGCTTGCTGACGTCGATGCCGACGTCACCGAGAACCTCGTCGATGTTGTGCATCGAGAACGGGATGATGTTGGTGCCGCGGGCGTGGTGGCCGTCGGTGCGCTCCCGCATCCAGGCCAGCCGCGCGGTGACATGGGCCTCCATCTCCTCCGCAGGCGGAACCTCGTGGCCGCCACCGAGGTGCGAGCCGATCCAGACGGCGCTCATCTCGGCCGAGAGCGGCGAGAAGAACGAGGAGTTGTAGCCGGCGAAGGTCAGGTCCTTCACGCTCAGCGGAAGGATCTGGCGGTAGAGCTGGTAGTCGCCGTTGTCGTCGGTGAGCTGGTCCTGGATCTCCTCGGAGAAGAACGGGAGCTCCTGCTTGAACCCGGTCGCGGTCACCACGACGTCGGCGGGCACCGCGCGCCCGTTGGCGAGCTCGGCGTACGGCTTGCCGTCCTTCGTCACGAAGGCGGCGATCTCGGTGTCGCGCTCGACGGCGATGTCCCCGGCCTCGACACCCTCGAAGAAGCCCTCGGTGGCCAGCGAGACCGTCGAGCGGGCGATGTCGGTGAACTGGCCCTTGGGCAGCAGCCCGAGCTTCTTCAGCTTGAGCTGGCTGGTGGTGACCGACTCGACGCTGCCGACCATCGACCCGGCCATCTTCGAGCCCCCCGCGTGCAGGGCCTTCTCGGCGCCGCGGATGCTCTGGTAGGGGAACAGCCCCTCCCCCAGGCGGGTGAGCAGCAGCAACTTGTAGTTGAGGACGCCCTTGATCTTGCGGGGCATCTTCCACAGCAGCTGGCGCGCGACCACGGTGGTCGAGGCCGCCTCCTTGGCGATCTCGACGGCCACGTCGCAGGCCGACTTCCCGTAGCCGACGACCAGGACGTGCTTGCCGTTGACGGTCTCCAGGTCGTGCAGCTCGCTCGCCGCGAGGATCTTGCCTCCGGCCGCCTCCAGCTCGTCGACCCCGTCGTACGCGGGGGCGAACGGCTCCGAGAAGACGCCGCTGGCCACGACCAGATGGTCGTAATGCTCGGTCGTCTCGCCGTCGTCACCCGCCAAGGCGATGTCCCAGCCGCCCCCTCCAGCCGGCTGGGCACTCCGCACCTCGGTGGAGAGTCTGATCATCGGGGCGAGCTCGAACTTCTCGACGTACATCTCGAGGTAGCTCTGCACCTGCTCGCCACTGAGCCACTCGGGGAACACCTTCGGCATCCTCAGGTCCGAGAGCGTGTAGGAGTCCTTGTTGTTCTGCGTCGTCAGGCCCGGGTAACGACGGGTCCGGCTCCAGACGCCGCCGACATCCGGGGCCTTCTCGTAGACGGTGACGTCATGACCGAGCTCGGTGAGCACCTTCGCCGAGGCAACGCCTGCGAACCCGGCACCGATGACCGCGATCTTCACTTTTCTGTTTCCTCTCGCAGCAGGGTCTGCGTACGCAAAACGCTAGAGAGGTCGCGTAGCGCTCCGCTATCCACGTTGCGCGAGAGGTATCCGGTTTGCGCGACGGATTCGTCGCGCAGACCGGCCTCAGCCCCGCAGGAGCTTGTAGACGATCACCACCGCCGCGATCACGGCCACCCCGACGGCGATCTTCCTGCCGTAGTTCTTGATCAACACCGGTACGACCGTCGCGCCCAGGTCGAGCGCCTCGGGCTGTTTGGTCGCCGCGTGCCTCGGTGCCTGCGGTGCTGGCGACTCAGCTGTCGGCGCAGGCTTCGCGGGCTCAGCGATCCCTTCGCCCGACGGCTCCTCCGCAGCAGGCGGCTCCGGCGCAGCCGGGGCCGACTTCTGCTCCAGGCACGCGACGAACTGGCCGAGAAGCTTGTCGGAGACATCCTGCATCACCCCGCGTCCGAACTGGGCGGGCTTTCCGGTGACGGCGAGGTCGGTGACGATCTCGACCTTCGTGCCGGTGCCCTCCGGCGCCATCGTCAAGGTCGCGTTGGCGCCGGCGGTGCCGTTGCCGCGCTTGTCCCGTCCCTTGGCCTCGACGACCAGACGACGAGCGGCCTCGTCCTTCTCGACGAAGGTGCCGGAGCCGGCGTAGACCATGGCGATCGGGCCGAGCTTCACCTTCACCGTGCCGGTGAAGGTGTCGCCCTCGGCCGAGGTGACCTGGGCTCCCGGGAAGCACTCGGCCATCGAGCCGATGTCCAGGAAGCTGTTCCAGGTCTCCTCGACCGAGGTCGGAACCGTGAACTCGTGCGTCAGGTCCACGCCTCAGCCCCCGAGGGCCTTCGTGATGGCGCGCCGGGTCAGCACCGTGACCAGATGACGCCGGTAGTCGGCGTCGCCGTTGAGGTCGGAGGGCGGCTCGGCGCCGTCCGCGGCCAGGGCCGCGGCGTTGCGTACGACCTCCTCGGTGGCCTGCTGGCCGACCAGCGCCTGCTCGACGCCGGCGGCACGCAACGGGGTCGAGCCCATGTTGGTGAGACCGATCGCCGCGCCCTCGATCACACCGCCGGAGACCTTGAGGGTCGCGCCGACCGCGCAGATCGGCCACTGGTGGGCGACCCGGACGAACTTCTCGTAGTGGGCCGTCCATCCGGTGTGCTTCGGGATGCGTACGCCGATGAGCAGCTCGTCCTCGGAGACGGCCGTCTCGAAGAGCCCCTGGAAGAACTCTGCACCTGGGACGACCCGCTCCCCGGCCGGCCCGGCGATGACGAACTCGGCGTCCAGGGCCAGGGCCGGGGCTCCGAGGTCGCCCGCCGGGTCGGCGTGGGCGAGCGCGCCACCGAACGTGCCGCGGTGGCGTACCTGCTCGTCGGCGACCGTCGCCGTGGCACGAGCGACCAGGGCCGCGTGCTCGGCGACCAGAGGATCGGCCGCGACGTCACAGTGGCGCGTCATGGCGCCGACGAAGATCGACTCTCCCTCGTCGCGTACGCCGCGGAGCGAGTCGATGCGACCGAGGTCGATGACCCATTCCGGAGCGTTGAGGCGCATCCTCAGCACCGGCAGCAGGCTCTGTCCGCCGGCGATGATCTTGGCCTCGTCGCCGTACTGTGCGAGGGCGGCCAGCGCCTCCTCGACCGTGGTCGGGGCGACGTAGTCGAACGATGCGGGAATCACTGGACGTCTCCTTCCGTGCGGTCGACGTTCCCGGACATGCCCGTCGACGGATCGAAGTGTGCTGCGGCCGCGCCGGTGGTCTCGCCACCGGCCGAGCCCTCGTTGATCGCCCGCCACACCCGTTCCGGCGTGCAGGGCATGGTCACGTCGTGCACACCGAGCGGGCGCAGCGCGTCGACGACCGCGTTGACCACGGCGGGCGTGGAGGCGATCGTGCCGGCCTCGCCGACGCCCTTGGTGCCGAGCGTGTTGGTGGTCGAGGGCGAGGTGGTGTGGTCGATGTCGAAGCTGATCGTGTCGGCGGCCGTCGGCAGCAGGTAGTCGACGAACGAGCCCGACACCAGGGTCCCGGCGTCGTCGTAGACGGCGTCCTCCCACAGCGCCTGAGCGATGCCCTGGACCAGGCCACCGTGCACCTGACCTGCGACGATGAGCGGGTTGATGATGTTGCCGATGTCGTCGCAGCAGACGTACTTCCGCATCTTCACTTGGCCGGTCTCGGTGTCGACCTCCATCGCGCACAGGTGGGTCCCGTGCGGGAAGTTGAAGTTCTCCGGGTCGAAGGTGGCCTCGGAGTCGAGGTTGGCCTCGACGCCGTCGGGCAGGTTGTGCGCGGCGAAGACCGCCGTGGACAGCTCGCCGATGGACATACCCTGGTCGGTGCCGCGCACCGTCCACCTGCCGCCGGTGAACTCCATGTCGTCGACGCTCGCCTCGAGCAGGTGGGCCGCGATCGGCTTGGCCTTCTCGAGCACCTTGTCGGCAGCTCGCACCAGCGCCTCGCCACCCACGACCAGCGACCTGGATCCGTAGGTGTCGTAGCCCTTGGCCGCGATCTGGGTGTCGCCGTGGAGCACCTCGACGTCCTCGAAGGCTACGCCGAGACGGTCCGCCACGATCTGGCTGAACGCGGTCTCGTGCCCCTGACCGTGGGCGCTGGCCCCGGTGATGACCTCGACCTTGCCGGTCGGCGTCAGTCGCACCTGGGCGTGCTCCCAGCCGCCGGCGCCGTAGTCGAGGCTGCCGAGGACTCTGGACGGTGCCAGGCCACACATCTCGGTGAAGGTGGAGATGCCGATGCCGAGCTGGACCGGGTCGTTGTTGGCGCGGCGCTCGGCCTGCTCGGCCCGCAGCGCGTCGTAGCCGAACATCTCCTTCGCCTTCGCGGTCGCGGCCTCGTAGTTCCCGGAGTCGTACGTCAGACCGGCGATGGTCGTGAACGGGAACTCCTCGTGCTTGATCCAGTTCTTCTCCCGGATCTCGAGCGGGTCGACCCCGACCTCGGCGGCCAGCTCGTCCATCAGCCGCTCGATGGCGTACGTCGCCTCCGGCCGCCCGGCGCCGCGGTAGGCGTCGGTCCAGGTGGTGTTGGTGAACACCGTCTGGCAGTTGAACTGGTAGGCCGGGAACTTGTAGATCGCGTTGAACATGAAGGCGCCGAGGACCGGGACACCGCCGCCGACGATGGCGACGTACGCCCCCAGGTTGGCGTCGAGCTCGACCTTGAGGCCGGTGACCTGGCCGTCCTTCGTGGCCGAGAGGGTCAGCTTCTGGATCTGGTCCCTCCCGTGGTGAGCGGAGAGCAGCGACTCGGAGCGGGTCTCGGTGTACTTCACCGGCTTGCCGAGCCGGCGTGCCATCGCGAAGACGATCATCTCCTCCGGCGTCTGCTGGAGCTTGCCCCCGAAGCCACCGCCGACGTCGGGCGCGATCACCCGGATCTTCGACTCGGGCACGCCCGTGGTCGCGGCGAACGCGAACCGCAGGATGTGCGGGATCTGGGTGGCGCTCCACACCGTGATCTGCTCACCGGTCGGGTCGCACACCACGCTGCGGGGCTCCATGAACGCCGGGATCAGCCGCTGCTGGCGGTAGGTGCGCTCGATGACGATGCCGTCGCTCTTCGCGGAGGCGATCGCCTCGTCGACGTTGCCACCGGTGCCGGCCTGGGCGCTGTCGAAGACCCACAGGGCGGACTTGTTGGTGCCGAGGTCGGGGTGCGCGAGCACCTCGTCCTTGACCGCCTCCTCGAGGGAGACGACCGCGGGGAGCTCCTCGTAGTCGACCTCGACCATCTCGGCGGCGTCCCGGGCAGCGGCTGCGGACCGGGCGGCCACGACCGCGACGATCTCACCCGCGAAGGTGACCCGGTCGGTGGCGACCGGCGGGTGGGCCGGCGTCTTCTGGTCCGGCGTGATCGGCCAGGCGTTGATGCAGACGCCGAGGCTCTCGTCGAAGTCCTTGGCGGCGAGCACGGTCACCACGCCCTCGGACTCCTCCGCGGCGCTGGTGTCGATGCCGGTGATCCGAGCGTGCGCGAACGGGCTGCGCACCATCGCGAGGTGCAGCATCCCGGGCAGGTTGATGTTGTCGGTCCAGCGCGTCCGTCCCGTGATCAGGCGCGCGTCCTCCTTGCGGCGGCGGTCGCGGCCGATCTCGTTGGTCTGCTCCGGACGAGCTTCTACGGCGGTCACAGCGCGTCCACCTCCTCGGTCGCGCCCTTGGGGCTGGCAGCCGTGGCCAGGTGGCCGCTGGCGTACTGCACCGCGCGGACGATGTTGTGGTAGCCCGTGCAGCGACACAGGTTGCCCTCGATGCCCTCCCGGATCTCTTCCTCGCTGGGCTGCGGGTTGCGCTTGAGCAGGTCGACGGACTGCATGATCATGCCCGGCGTGCAGAATCCGCACTGCAGACCGTGGCACTCACGGAACGCCTCCTGGACCGGGTGGAGGTCGCTCTCGACCGTGTCGGCGAGGCCCTCGATCGTGGTCACCTCGCACCCGTCGGCCTGGACCGCGAGCACGTTGCACGACTTCACCGAGTCACCGTCGAGATGGACCGTGCAGGCGCCACAGTTGCTGGTGTCGCAACCGATCACCGTGCCGGTCTTGCCGAGTCCTTCGCGAAGGTACTGCACGAGCAGCGTTCGCGGTTCGACGTCGTCGGTGACCTTCATACCGTCGACGCGCATGCTGATCCGGGCCATGTTGTCTCCCTGCCAGACGTCACTGTTCTAGTGGAAAGCTGTGTGGGCCAGATCACAGTAGGACGCGCAGGGTTGGGCGCCGGTTGGCTGCTCGGGCGGCGTACCCGTTCTTGGTCAGCGGCTGGCAGCCAAGCGTGCCCTGAGCAGGGGCAACGCGGGGTGCGCGCTGCCGCCCAGGTGGCGCAGACAGACGTCGACGACCTCGGTGTCGTACGGAGCCAGCTCGCTGTAGCTCAGCACCGCGTCGGGCTGCGGGTCGGCGATCAGCGCCTCGCGCAGCGCGACCGCGACGTACTCGGCCATCTCGGCGAGCGCCGGGCTGTTGGTGCCGGGCAGAAGATCACCGCCGTACGCCTCCACAGCAGCGGCCACCCGGCCGTGGCGGACCAGGGCGAGCACCTGCTCGACGTCGGTCGCGACCGGCATCAGCAGGCGGTAGGGCCTCGATGCGACCTGGCCGCCGAGGGCGTGGCGCAGGTGGGAGACCTCCGCCTTGAGCGTGGAGAAGGTGACCGCCTGGTCGCCGTAGACCATCGCGTGCAGCCGCTCCAGCGAGAGGCCCTCGGGATGGAGCGCGAGCAGGGCGAGGATCTCGGTCTGGCGACGGTTGAGCAGCAACCGCTGCCCGTCGAGCCAGGTCTCGGCGGTGCCGAGCAGCGTCAGCACCAGCCCCGGCTGCTCGATCGCCTCGTCGCTGTCACGCTGGGTCGGCAGCTTCGGCAGTGCGCTCTCGATGAGCCGCGCCATCACCCGGGCGGTGGCCAGCCCGATCGGATGGGTGCGGTCCCAGGTGGTGGAGAGGTCTAGGACACCGAGGTGCTTGCCGGTGACCGGGTCGTGAAGCGGCGCGGCCCAGCAGACCCAGTTGTGCACGACCTCGGCGTAGTGCTCGGGGCCGAAGACCATCGACGGCGAGTTGGTGCGGTTGGCGAGGTCGAGTGCGTTGGTGCCGGCGCTCTCGTCGTCCCAGCGGCCGCCCGGCACGAAGTTGACCGACTCCGCCTTCCGCCGCATCACCCGGCCGCCGTACGTCCACAGCACCCGGGTGTCGGGGTCGGTCACCGCGATGACCAGGTCACCGTCGTCGGCGGTGCACCGCAACTCCTCCTCGACCCGCTCGACCGCCACCTGGAGCGGCGACCCCCGCCACATCTCCCGGGTCTCGTCCTCATCGGCCAGCGGTGCCTCGCGTACGTCCGTCCTGACGGTCGTCGCCGAGCGCGTCCAGCTGCTCAGGATCTCGGGCCGGACGAAGTCCTCGGCGGCATCGCCGCTCTCCACGAAGGCGGTCCACGCCCGCGCCGCGCTGATACGGCGCTCCTGCAGATCGCTACGAACCATCACTCCCCCTTTGGAGCTCGGCCCATTGAGGCTCGGTTCTGCCAAGGTAGCACCCTGTGACGTGCCTCACGATCCCCTCGGTGGTACCCGCTCCGTACTCTCTCCGATCACGGGCGCCGCAGCGTTCGGGCGGCGGTGTCACAGTGGGTGCATGACCACGCGCACAGCCACGACCTGGGCGGACTTCGAGACCGCGGCCAGACTGCAGGTCGACTTCAACACCGAGTACGCCTACCCCGCCCCGCCCGCCGACGAGCTCGCCCGGCACTTCAGCCGGCTCGTCGAGGGTGGGGACACGACCGTGATGCTGATGGGCGACCCCGCGGTCGGCCACGGCATCACCCGCTTCCGCCTGCAGACCACCGCCGACGAGCTCGAGGCCTACCTCGCCGAGCTCTACATCGTGCCCGACCGCCGCGGGCACGGCCTCGGCACCATCCTGCTGCAGGCGATCATCGACGAGGCGAAGGCCCGCGGCGCGACGTACATGGACCTGGGGACGAGCGAGGACGACATCTCGGCCCGTGCGCTGTACGAGAAGTTCGGCTTCGACAACCACGAGGGGCGCGGCTCCGGGCCGCGGGCACTCTACTACGAGAAGGAGCTGTAGAGCCGCCCCGGACACCCACTCAGCGGTACTCCACGTCCTGGTGGATGCGGCCCTCGGTGGTGGCCAGGCGCTCGCCGGAGCCGCCCCAGCGCCCGGCGATGATCTCAGCGGCGATGGAGATCGCGGTCTCCTCCGGCGTACGGGCGCCGAGGTCGAGGCCGATGGGGCTGCTCAGCCGGGCGATCTCCTCGTCGGTGAGACCGGCGTCGACCAGTCGGGCGAGACGGTCGTCGTGGGTGCGGCGGGAGCCCATCGCGCCGACGTAGGCGATGTCGGGGAGGCGGAGGGCGACCTCGAGGAGAGGTACGTCGAACTTCGGGTCGTGGGTGAGGACGGCGATCACTGTGCGCTGATCGATGCGGCCGGCCTCGACCTCCTGGGTCAGGAAGCGGTGGGGCCAGTCGACGACGACCTCATCGGCCTCGGGGAATCGCGAGTTGGTGGCGAAGACGGGGCGGGCGTCGCAGACGGTGACGTGGTAGCCCAGGAACGCACCGACCCTGGCCACGGCGGCGGCGAAGTCGATCGCGCCGAAGACGAGCATCCGGGGCTTGGGCGCGAACGACCAGACGAAGACCCGCATGCCCTCGCCGCGGCGCTCGCCGTCGATCCCATAGGACAGTGTCTGGTTGGTGCCATGAGCGAGCAGGCCGAGCGCGTCGTCGTGGACGGCGTCGTCCATCCGGGCGCTGCCCAGCGACCCCTTGACCCCTTCGGGGCGGATGAGGACGCGGCGCCCGAGGATCTCGGGGTCGGGGTGCTCGATGACGGTCGCCAGGGCGACGGGGCTGCCGCTGCGTACGTCCTCGGCGAGCTCGCCGAGCTCCGGGAAGGTCTGCTGGGACACCTTCTCGACGAAGACGTCGAGGATGCCGCCGCAGGTCAGCCCGACCGCGAAGGCGTCGTCGTCGGAGACGCCGTAGCGGTTGAGCTCCGGCACGCCGGTCTCGGCGACCTCGCGGGCGACCTCGTAGACGGCGCCCTCGACACAGCCACCGGAGACCGAGCCGACCGCGGTCTCGTCCGGGCCTACCAGCATCGAGGCTCCCGGCGGGCGGGGCGCAGACTGGAACGTCGCCACAACGGTGGCCACCGCCACGGTCTCGCCGGACTCCCACCACTTCATCAGATCGTCGAGTACGTCACGCACGCGCGATCACCTCCACCAGATCCTCGTACGTCGCCAGGGAATGTCCGGCGACGAAGTCGTCCACGTGCGGCAGCACCGCGACGATGCCTCGCTGCAGTGGTTCATATCCAACCTTGCCACGGTGTGGGTTGGCCCACACCACGCGGTGGGCGAGGCGATGCAGCCGCGCCGCCTGCTCCTCCAGGAGCGCGGTGTCGCCGCGCTCCCAGCCGTCGCTCGCGATGACCACCACCGCGCCTCTGGCCAGACCCTGGTGTCGCCTCAGGAACGCCTGCAGGTTGTCACCGAGCCGGGTCCCGCCCGACCAGTCGGGCACCGTCTCGCCGGCCGCGACGAGCGCACGGTCGGGGTCACGATGGCGCAGCGCGCGAGTGACGTTGGTGAGCCTGGTCCCCATGGTGAACACCGCGCCGCTTCCGGTCGTCGAGCTCACCCGATGGGCGACTCGCAGCAGCACGTCGGCGTAGGAGCTCATCGACCCGGACACGTCGATCAGCCATACGACCCGACGCGGCCGCTCGCCACGCCTGCGGTAGTGGATCCCGGCGGGCTCGCCGAGGTGTCGCAGGCTGGCCCGCAGGGTGCGGTGGGCGTCGACGCGCCCTCGCCGCCAGGGGTCCTGCCGCGGCGTCCTCCGTCGCGGCGCCCGGGGCCGCAGCCGGGCGATGAGTGCTCCTACTCGCTCCTGCTCGGCCGGGTCGAGGTCGGCGACGTCGCGATGGCGCAGGGTCTCGATCTCGCTGGCGCGTGCCCTGATGAGGTCGTCGGTCTCCTCGCCCTCTCCCTCGCCCTCCTGCGGCTCGGTCTCGGGCAGCGTCGAGGTGACCGAGACCGTACGCGGTGGCCCCTGCGGCCCCGGCAGCGTCGCGGTCGATCCGAACCAGGCCTCGAAGACCTGGTCGTAGCGGCGCAGGTCGTCCGGGCCGGCGCACAGCGTGGCCCGTCCGGCCGTGTAGGTGGCGGTCGGGTCGCCGGCGCCGACGATCGCGGTCGCCTGCAGGAAGCCGTGGGCGCGGTCCTGGGTCACCTGCACCCCGGCCGCTCTGAGCGCTCGGGTGAAGCCGAGGAAGATCGCGGTCGGAATACCCGGTTCACCGGGTATTCCTGCACTTCTCCGGTGTTGCATTGCCTGAGAAGTGCCAGTTTTGCCAGAGAAGTCGCTCACGTCAGCAGCCGGTCCAGTGCTGCCCGGACGCGGTCGGCGTCCTCGCGGTGCTTGACGAGCGCGCCGAGGGTGGCGGCGGCGCTCTCCAGGTCCATCTCGGCGACTCCGAGGTGGTGCAGGGCGCGGGCCCAGTCAAGGGTCTCGGCGACGCCTGGGGGCTTGAGCAGAGCGTTCGCACCCTCGGCGCCGCGCAGCTGCTGGACGACGGTGACCACTTGGCGGGCAAGCTCGTCGGCGACCTCGGGAGCCCGGCTGCGTACGATCTCGATCTCGCGGGCCAGGCCCGGGTGGTCGATCCAGTGGTAGAGGCAGCGGCGCTTGAGGGCGTCGTGGAGCTCGCGGGTGCGGTTGGAGGTGAGCACGACGACGGGTGGGACCGTCGCGGCTACGGTCCCGAACTCCGGGATCGTCACCTGGTAGGTGGACAGCACCTCGAGCAGGAACGCCTCGAACTCGTCGTCGGCGCGATCGACCTCGTCGACGAGCAGCACCGACGGAGCCTGGCGCAGCGCGGCCAGCACCGGGCGGGCGAGCAGGAACCGCTCGTCGTAGAGGGACTTCTCGGCCTCCTCCACCTCCCCCGCGCCTCCGGCGGCCTCCAAGGCACGCAGGTGCAGGATCTGGCGGGCGAAGTCCCAGTCGTAGAGCGCCTGGGTGGCGTCGATCCCCTCGTAGCACTGCAGCCTCACCAGCGGCAGGTCGAGCGCCTCGGCGACGGCCTCCGCGAGTGCGGTCTTCCCGGTCCCGGGCTCACCCTCGAGCAGCAGCGGTCGCTGCATCCTCAGCGCGAGAAACGTCACCGTCGCCAGCTCCGGGTCGGCCAGGTATCCGGTCGCCGCCAGGCGGTCAGCGATCTCCTGAGGCGTCAGTGACTCCATGCTCCTCAGCGTAGAGCGGGTGTCGTTGGTTCGTGGTTGGGCGGGGGTGTCCGGGGTAGTCCGGTAGCGAACTGCCCATTTACTGGCGAGTAATAGGCAGTTCGCTACCGGACTACCCCGCCGTCGCCGCTCAGCGGCGGTCGACGTCGTTCCCGCCTGCCAGGTCGCCGCACTCCACCAGACGTACGTCGTGGGTGCCCAGATAGCCGCGGGCGCCCTGGTCGCCGACCGCCGCCTCGATGACCCCGGCCCAGTGGCGCCGCCCGATCAGCACCGGGTGACCCGGAACCCCGGCGTACGTCGCCCGTGCCAGCCCCGTGGTCGAGTCTGTCGAGACCACTCGAGCCACCACGTCCGCCCCGACGTCCGGCAGGTCGACCAGATGAACCACAGCAGCCTCGACGTCCGGTCCGAGGGCCTCCAAGCCGACCCTCAGCGAAGCGCCCATCCCCGAGTCCCAGTCGTCGGCCACGACGACCCGCTGCCCTTCCGGGAGCCGTGCTCGGGCCTCGTCGGCGGCGGCTCCGAGCACGACGAGTACGTCGTCACAGCCGCCCTCACGCAGCACCTCGATCGACCGCACCAGCCAGTCGTCGACCAGCGCCTTGGGCATGCCCATCCGCCGACCGGCGCCGGCAGCCAGCAGTACGCCCGCGATCATCCGCCGCGCGTCACTTGAACGCGGCGGTGTAGAGCTTCTGCAGCTTCGCGCTCTTGACGTCGCTGTAGCCGCAGCCGATGACCTTGGCATCACCCTTGGCCGCGACGAGGTAGTTCTTGCCCTTCTCGAACTCGGGCATCGGGATCGTGGTCGGCGCGGGCAGCGTGATCCGTACGGTGTCGGTGCCACCGACGCCGTCCGCGTACATCCACGTCTTCACCCGCAGCACGGCCTCGCTCTCGGTCACGCTCTCCGCGGTGCCCTCGAAGGCGAGCGCGGCGTTCTGGGAGAGCCACTTCGAGGTCGGCGGGATGCATCGGGCGGCGTCCGCGACGACCGTCAGCTCGGTCGCCCCGGCGCCTCCCGCAGGAGCGGATGACGAGGGGACCGGCGCAGTCTCGGTGACCGTCGCGGTCGGCGACGGAGGTGCGGCATCGGGGTCCTCAGCAGTGTCGTCGGAGCTGAGCAGACCGAAGGAGGCGACGATCGCGACGAGCACGACCGCGGCGGCGATCACGGCTGCGACCCAACGCCACGGTGACCGCGGCGGCTGCATCCCGGTCTTCGGTCCGAGGTCGACGCTCATGCCAACATCATGCCTCATCACTGGGTGCCAGCCGTGGACCCCGCCAGCCGCCCGCACGTTGACACACGCAGGCGGGGCCCTGGCTTCGAAGAGCCCTGACCCCGCCCGCCGCTGCAGAACTTCACCCGGATATTCCCTTGGGCTTCAAAGCCCCCCAGATCCAGACGCTTCCCCGCAGTCGGCCACTGTGTGGAGCACCAATGTTGCGTTACCGAGCTGTTGTCGAGACAGTGTCGAAAGTCCCCAAAAGGATGGGACCGCTGGGCCCCTCCTGATCGCCTGGTCAGGTCATGCCAGATGACGATCTAGGAACCCGATGACCCGCCGGATCGAGAGGTCCCACTGCGGCCCGAAGGCGTGCTGCTCCCCTGGGTAGACCCACAGCCGCTGGCGCACACCTGCGGTCTCCATCAGGTCCCGGGTGGTGTAGGCCCAACGGATCGGGCAGGACTCGTCATTGGTCCCGTGATGCATCTGGACCGGGACCTCGATGCGATCGAAGTACGTCCGCGACGACAGCCCATCCCAGAACTCCGGCTCCGTCTCGGGATCGCCGTACTGCCGGTAGAGCCGGGCCACCTCGTCGGGCCGCGACGGCACCGCCCACCGGTTGATGTTGTCGACGATGTCGGAGGAGACCGACGCGTACGTCACCCCTGCCCGCACCAGCCCCGGCTGTGCGACCAGCGCGTTCATCACCACTCCCCCGCCCATGGAGCGGCCGAGCAGCGCGGTGCGGTCGGGGTCGACGTACGGAAGTCGCTTCATCGCCTGGACGGCGTTGATGGTGTCCCGGGTGTAGCCGAGCCGGCTCTCGTCCTCCTCGGTTCCTTCCGGGATGGGGGACGATCCGGCGTGGCCGCGGTAGTCGGTGTGCAGGACGACGTAGCCCTCCCGCGCCAACCGGTCCTGCTCGCGCATCAGCCCTTGACCGGTGACGTAGATGTCGGTGTCGATGTGGCCGTGCGCGAAGACGACTCCGGGGAACGGCCCGGCGCCCCGCGGCCGGAAGAGCACCCCGGTGATCGTCAGCGGACCGCTCGGGTAGCTGACCTCGAAGCGCCGGTAGGCATCCGTGCTCCTCGACTCCCGCAGCACCTTCACCTCCCCGCCCGGGAAGTCCTCCCGCATCAGCTGCGGGAGCGAGACCTTGTCGGTCACCGGCGGCAGCGTCTCCGACGGGCTCGGTGACGGCGTCGCAGGCGCCGACGAGGTCGTCGGGCTCGCTGCCCGAGACGACGGCGCGGCGGTCGGCTCACCACCACACCCGGCGAGAAGCACGGCCGAGATCGCCAGCGCCGCCATCGCCTTCGGGCTCATGCCATCGAGAGTAGCCCGGCCTCCGAGATCCCAGTCTGTAACGTCGCGAGCGCCAGGATCCAAGAGGAGACATGAGCACACCAGAGACGGACGTCGGACGGATCGGCGAGGATCCCGATGCGTTCGAGACGTTCTACCGCGAGCACCTCGATCTCGTGCAACGGTTCGTGGCCAGACGGGTCACCGACCCGCACCTGGCCGCGGACCTGACCGCCGAGGTGTTCCTCGCCGCGATCGACGCCGCATCCTCCTACCGAGCCGACCGCGACACCCCCGCCGCGTGGCTCACCGGAGTCGCCCGCAACGTGGTCGCCACCGAGTTCCGTCGCCAGAAGAAGGATAAGGAAGTCGTACGTCGCGTCGCCGGCCGCCGGCTTCTCGACCCGGACTCGTTGGCCGCGATCGAGTCCCGGATCGACTCGGCCCGCGAGTCGCGCCGGCTCTACGACGCCTTGGCGTCCCTGCCGCGCCGCGACCGAGCGCTGATGGAGCTGGTCGCCGTCGACGGCCTGGCCGGCCTGCGAATCGCCTGGCTGCCGGCTTCCTGAGCCGAGGCTCACGTAGTCCGAGACGTTCCGGCCTATTACTCGTAAGTAGAGGGGCGGGAACGTCTCGGACTACCTGCTGCCAGACGCGAAAGAGGGCCCCTCCCGAAGGAGAGGCCCTCTTGTGGCGCTAGCGGGACGGACTCAGAAGCCCATGCCGCCCATGTCACCCATGCCACCGGTCGGGTCGCCACCAGCGGCGGCCTTCTCCGGCTTGTCGGCCACGACGGCCTCGGTGGTGAGGAACAGCGCGGCGATCGACGCGGCGTTCTGCAGCGCCGAGCGGGTCACCTTGGCCGGGTCGATGATGCCCGCGGCCAGCAGGTCGACGTACTCACCCGTGGCGGCGTTGAGGCCATGGCCCTGCGGGAGGCCGGCGACCTTCTCCGCCACGACGCCGCCCTCGAGGCCGGCGTTGATGGCGATCTGCTTCAGCGGCGCCGAGATGGCGGCCTTGACGATCGAGGCACCGGTGGCCTCGTCGCCGTCGAGCTCGAGCTTCTCGAAGGCAGCGGCGGCGGCCTGGATCAGCGCGACACCACCGCCGGCGAGGATGCCCTCCTCGACAGCAGCCTTGGCGTTGCGGACAGCGTCCTCGATGCGGTGCTTGCGCTCCTTGAGCTCGACCTCGGTGGCCGCGCCGACCTTGATGACGGCCACGCCGCCGGCCAGCTTGGCGAGGCGCTCCTGGAGCTTCTCGCGGTCGTAGTCGGAGTCCGACTTCTCGATCTCGGCGCGGATCTGGTTGACCCGGCCCTCGATCTGACCCTGGTCGCCCGAACCCTCGACGATGGTGGTCTCGTCCTTGGTGATGACGACCTTGCGGGCCTGGCCGAGCAGCTCGATGCCGGCGGTCTCCAGGGAGAGGCCGACCTCCTCGGAGATGACCTGACCACCGGTGAGGATCGCGATGTCCTGCAGCATGGCCTTGCGGCGGTCACCGAAGCCCGGAGCCTTGACGGCGACGGACTTGAAGGTGCCCTTGATCTTGTTGACGACCAGCGTCGAGAGAGCCTCGCCGTCGACGTCCTCGGCCAGGATGACCAGCGGCTTGCCGGTCTGCATGACCTTCTCCAGGACCGGGATCAGGTCCTTGACGCTGGAGATCTTCGAGTTGACGATCAGGATGTACGGGTCGTCGAGGACGGTCTCCATACGCTCCGGGTCGGTCACGAAGTAGGCCGAGATGTAGCCCTTGTCGAAGCGCATACCCTCGGTCAGCTCGAGGTCGAGCCCGAAGGTGTTCGACTCCTCGACGGTGATGACGCCTTCCTTGCCGACCTTGTCCATCGCCTCGGCGATGATCTCGCCGACGGTGGTGTCAGCAGCGGAGATCGAGGCGGTAGCAGCGATCTGCTCCTTGGTCTCGATGTCCTTGGCCTGCGCGAGCAGCTGCTCGGAGACGGCGTCGACGGCCGCCTCGATGCCGCGCTTCAGGCCGGCCGGGTTGGCACCCGCGGCGACGTTGCGCAGGCCCTCGCGGACCAGCGCCTGGGCGAGAACGGTCGCGGTCGTCGTGCCGTCACCGGCGACGTCGTCGGTCTTCTTCGCGACCTCCTTGACCAGCTCGGCACCGATCTTCTCGTAGGGGTCCTCGAGCTCGATCTCCTTGGCGATGGAAACACCATCGTTGGTGATCGTGGGGGCACCCCACTTCTTCTCGAGCACGACATTGCGGCCCTTGGGACCGAGGGTGACCTTGACGGCGTCGGCGAGGGTGTTGAGACCCTTCTCCAGACCCCGACGGGCCTCCTCGTTGAAAGCGATGAGCTTCGGCATTGCTCCTGCGATCCTTCACTTGGGAAGTTCGTTGGATCCGGTCCGATGGGTTGCCCGCGACGGACGACGCCACTCCCGGCAGAACCCTTCCCTGCCGCTCGCGACGCCTCAACGTCACCGGTCCGGTTGTTGTCACTCTCATGGTAAGAGTGCCAGCCTCATGTTTAGCACTCGACCCCTGCGAGTGCAAGCGCCGACGGGTGCCGGTCATGCCGCTCGCAACGCCTCTGTCGGCGAGAGCCGCGCGGCTCTCGCGGCCGGGTAGACGCCCGCCAGAATGCCGATGAGGAGCGCCGCGGCCAGGCCGTAGCCGACCGACTCCGGTGGCATCGCGAAGGTGATCGCCTTCCACCGGGCGTACCCGAAGGTGACCGCGGCGCCGGCCAGCACCCCCAGTACCCCGCCGGCCAGGGAGAGCAGCACCGCCTCGACCAGGAACTGCGTACGGATGTGGCGTCCGGTGGCACCCAGTGCGCGGCGCAGGCCTATCTCGCGGCGCCGTTCGAGCACCGACATCACCATGACGTTGGCCGTGCCGACCGCGCCGACCAGCAGAGCGACCGCACCCAGGCCCAGGAAGAGCGAGGTGAAGGCGTCCTCGGCCGCCGCCTTGGCGGCGATCACGTCGGAGGGCCGCGAGACGTCGACGTTCTCGGGCGCCTCGGGATTGACCTGAGCCGCGAGTACGCCGCTGACCGCGTCGACCGCGTCCGGAGCCGTACGCACGTAGAGCAGCGAGGGGTCCAGCTCGTCGTCGAGATAGACCTCCGCGGCGTCGTAGCCGACGAGGGCCGCCCGGTCCAGGTCCGGGGAGAGCGGCAGCGGCTCCATGATGCCGACGACCTGCCAGGCCCGTCCGTCCATCCAGACCGAGACCCCGCTCCCGACCGAGGTGATCCCGAGCCGTTCCGCGGCGACCGATCCCAGCACGACGACCGGGAAGTCGTCGACCGCTGCGTCGAGGAACCGGCCCTCGGCCATCTCTCCCGCGAGAGTGGCGAGGGTGTCGGGGGTGGCGGCCTTCGCCGAGAGTCCGTTCGTGCGGTAGGGGTCGGCCAGCGAGCTGCGCAGCGGAACGGTCGACAGGTCGGTGACCTGGGCGACGTCCTCGACGGGCTCGATGTTGCGCGCCTGGGTGGCTGCGCTCTGGGGCATCGCGGTGTCACCGCCCATCCCGAACCCCTCCCCGGCCTTGGCCTCCAGCAGGTTGGTCCCCAGCGAGTCCAGCTGCTCGAGCAGGTCGGCCTGGGACGAGCGGGAGATGCCGAGCACGGCCACGACGGTCGCCACGCCGATCGCGATGCCGAAGGCGGACAGCAGGCTGCGCAGCTTGCGCGCCCGCAGCGCGCGGCCGCCGGCGCGGGCCTGGTCGGCGATCGAGACCCGGGACGGCTCGACCCGAGTACGTCGTCCGCTCATGCCGCCACCACCTGGGAGTCGTGCGTGATCAGGCCGTCACGGATCTCGACCTGACGGGCCATCCGGGCGGCTACCTCGTGCTCGTGGGTGATCACCACGATCGTGGTGCCGTCACGGTGAAGCTCGTCGAAGAGGTTGAGCACCTCCTCGCCGGAGTGGCTGTCCAGGTTGCCGGTGGGCTCGTCGGCGAAGACGATGGCCGGCCGGTTGAGCAGCGCCCGCGCGACCGCGACCCGCTGTCGCTCGCCGCCGGAGAGGATCCGCGGGTCGTGGTCGAGCCGATGGCCGAGGCCCACCCGCTCCAGGACCTCGCGAGCCCGGCGGATGCGCTCGGGGCGGCGTACGCCGCTGTAGAGGAGGCCCTGGGCGACGTTCTCGGTCGCGGAGAGACCGTCGATCAGGTGGAAGCTCTGGAAGACGAACCCGACACGGTGTGAGCGCAGCCCGGCCAGCTCGGCCTCGGAGAGCTCGGTGGTGTCGTACCCGTCGATCACCACCGCTCCGCTCGTGGGACGCTCCAGGGTGCCGACGATGTGCAGCAGGGTCGACTTCCCCGACCCGGAGGGGCCGACGATGGCGACCTGATCCCCCGCTCTGACCTGCAGGTTCACGCCATGGAGGACCTCCAGGTCCCCGTAGCTCTTGCGGACGTCGCGCATCTCCAGGACGCTCGTGCGCTCACTCATCGGGCACCGCCACGGTGTCGCCCTCGGCCAGCCCGGCGGTGATCTCGACGTAGCCGTCGGCGTAGAGCCCGACCTCGACACCGGTGAGCTTCTCGGTGTCTTCGGTGACCAGCTGGGCACCGAACCCGCCCTCGGCCAGAGCGACCAGGGCCGTGACCGGCACCGCCAGGGCGTCCTTCTTCGTCTCGCTGGTCAGGTCGACCGACACGGTGGCCAGGCTCATCCCCTCGGCGAGCTTCGGATCATCGAGGGTGAGGGTGATCGGGATGACCGAGGTCGTCTCGCCCTCGTTGCCCGTCGACTGCTCCAGAGCGCCGACCGAGGTGATCTTCGCCTTCGCCTCCTTGCCGCTGGGCAGGGTCACGGTCGCCGCGGCACCGACCTTGGCGAGCGCCTCGGAGTCGGGGTCGAGACCGACCGCGACGACCTGGTCGGTGCTGGCGGCCTGGTAGAGCCCCGCGCCACCGCCCGGTCCGACCTGCTGGCCGAGCGTCGCCTTGTGCGCCCCGATCCGGATCTTTCCCGGGGTGATCACGAAGTCGGCCGGGTCGGTCGTGCCGGTCTCCTCCAGGCCGTGGTCGGACTGGAAGTCGTAGAGGGCCGACTGGGTCGACTCCGTGAAGTCCTTGTCGACGGTGCCCGGGTCGTAGCCCATCTCCTTCAGGTTGCGTTCCAGGAGGCGTACGTCCTTGGCGTCCTCGGAGCCCAGGTCGAGGGCCCGCCACATCGGGGTGGCGCCGGTGAGCAGGATGACCGGCACGTCGTCGACGCGGTACGCCACGTCCCCCTGCTCGAGGACGCTGCCCTCCTCCGGCAGCTCGGTGAGCGTGCCCTGGGCAGAGCTGACGACGTCGAAGGAGTCGTCGTACTCCAGCGTGCCGCTGACCTGCTCGGTGTCGGCGAGGGTACGCCGCTCCACGGTCGCCGTGCTCGAGGCCGGCGCCTCCTCCGCGGCCCCCTCGGCAGGGGCGAGGAGGCGGGTGTAGCCCGCGAAGCCGGCGACCCCGAGCCCGGTGACCACCAGCAGCGCGGTGGCGCCGACCAGCACCGTCCGGCCCCGGCCGCGGCGACGCGGCGGACGGGACCCGGCCGGCCTCGGTTCCGGCGCTGTCCCCGGGGCGTTGGTCTCGGTGTCGACGTCTTTCTGGGTGGCGCTCACTGGGAACCGCCCTTCCGCATCTCGTCCATGCCGGACTCCTCGGCACACTTCTTCTGCGCGGCCTGCACCTTCGGGTCCTCGGGGTCGATGCCCTCGGGCATCCGCATCATCACGCCGCCGCCGCTGAAGTCCGGGTCGGGCACGTTCACGCCGTTCTCCCGCATGCACGCGGCGAACTCGAGCACCCGGTCCTGCATCTCCTGGACCTCCTCGGGGTCACGCGGACCGCCGATGCCGCCCTCGGGACGCTTGTCCTCGCACGCCTTCATCGCCTTGTCGCGGACCTCGGGGTCGGGCATCGCACCCTTGCCGCCCTGCCCCTGGATCCGCACGCCGCCGTCCTCGGTGAACTCCGGGTCGGGCATGTCCACGCCGTTCTCCCGCATGCAGGCCGCGAAGTCGAGCCACTGCTGCTCGACGTCCTCGGCGTTCGCCGAGGGGCTCGCCGAGCTGTCGGCGTCCTTGTCGCTGAGGGTGGCCACGCCACCGTCGTCGACGCCGCCGCACGCAGCCAGCGTGATCGCCAACAACGCGGCACCGATCGCCACGGTCATCCGTCGCATCTCGTCCTCCTGGTCGTCTCATCCGTCCTTCGGATCCGTCCTCCGAATGAGGGCGACGCTAGGAGTCCGCTTTGTGAGTCTTCGCTGGGCAACCTGAGAGGTCCGTGAAGAGACTCAGAGAGGTCAGCGACGGTCGGTGAACCGGATGCCGACCTCGCTCCCGCCGCCCCCGCGAGCGCGGAAGAACGGCGTGCCGCCGTGGCGCGCGGCGACCTCCGCGACGATCGCCAGCCCCAGGCCCGAACCAGGCAGCTCGCGGTCGGTCTCGGCACGCCAGAAGCGCTCGAAGGCGTGCGCCGCCTCGGCGTCGGAGAGGCCGGGGCCGCGGTCGGCGGCGTACACCTCCTCGTCGCGAACCACGACGGAGACCGGCCCGTCGGAGAACTTCAGCGCGTTGTCCAGCAGGTTGACCACCGCTCGCTCGAGGGCCGCCGGATCGCCGGTGATCCGGTGCGGTTCGAGGTCGAGATTGAAACGGCGCGCCGGGTCGCGGCGTTGGGCACGCTCGACGGCTCGCAGCACGACCTCGTCGACCTGGACAGGGCCGGTCGCCGCATCGTCGCCGTTGTCGCCGGTGCCCCTGGCCATGTGGCTCAGCTCGGTGACCAGGTCGGCGAGCTCCTCGACCTGACCCAGCACGGCCTGTGCCACCCGGCGCCGCTGTTCAGGCGGCAGCGCGCGGCCGCTGTCGTCGAGCCGCATCAGCCATTCGACGTTGGTGCGCAGGCTCGTCACCGGGGTCCGCAGCTCGTGTCCGGCATCGACGACCAACTGCTGCTGGCGCCGCCGGGAGCCGGCCAGCCGGGTCATCATGGCGCGGAAGGCGGTGCTCAGCCTGGCCACCTCGTCGCGGGAGCCCTCGGCGCTCTCGACATCGAGCGGTACGTCGAGGTCGTCGGTGGCGGCGACGTACTCGGCGGCCGTGGTCAGCCGCTCGATCGGGCCCACCAGATAGCGGGCCAGCAGCATGCCGGCGAA
Organism: Nocardioides sp. NPDC087217; assembly: GCF_044744805.1. Taxonomy (NCBI): domain Bacteria; kingdom Bacillati; phylum Actinomycetota; class Actinomycetes; order Propionibacteriales; family Nocardioidaceae; genus Nocardioides; species Nocardioides sp. NPDC087217. The sequence goes on along the minus strand of NZ_JBIUZB010000004.1, from coordinate 313,083 downwards.
CGCCGCGAACAGCACCCCGAGCAGGCTGGCCAGGCCGAGCAGCCCGGCCAGGCTGCGCAGGGTCGCGTCGACCTCCTCCAACGAGCGCACCGACTGGGCCGCGAGCCCCGGCTCGACCGCCTTGGTCAGCACCCTGACCCGGGTGCCCTGGTCGGTGGACGTGTCACGGACGACCTCGCCGCGACCGGACTCGGCGACCGCCCGCTCCTCGGCGTTGGGCTCGACCAGCCGTTCCTTCTTCCCCAGCAGGCAGATCGAACCGTCGCCCCTGAGCAGCTGCACCTGCGGTACCGGTGCGTCCTCCGCCTCCAGCTCCGGAGGCAGCGCCGGCGGGTCCTCGCACATCCGCTCGGTCAGGCCCTCGCTGAAGGCGGTGACCCTTTTTCCGTCCTCGTCGATCGCACCCCGGATGATCAGCCGGTCGCCGAGGGAGCTGTCGATCTGGCGCAGCAGGGTGGCCCGGGTGGCGGTCCACGCGAACACGCTGGCCAGCACGATCGCCAGCGCCACCACCACCGCCGACAGCAGCGCGATCCGAGCCCGGATCGGCCACTGCCTCACGACGGCTCCTTCAGGACGTAGCCGACACCGCGGACGTTGTGGATCAGGCGGGGCCCGCCGCCGGCCTCGGTCTTGCGGCGAAGGCACCCGACGAACACGTCGAGCGTGTTGGAGCCGGAGTCGAAGTCGAGGCCCCAGACCTCGCGGAGGATGGTGTCGCGCGAGAGCACGCGGCGCGGGTTCTGGAGAAAGAGCTCGAGCAGGTCGTACTCGGTGCGGGTCAGGTCCACGCGGCGCTCGTCCACGGTGACCTCGCGCAAGGCGGGTTCGGCGACGATCCCGGCGAAGCAGAGCAGCCTGTCCCCAGCCCCGCCCCTGCGGCGCAGCAGCGCACGCATCCTGGCCAGCAGCTCCTCGAGGGCGAACGGCTTGACCAGGTAGTCGTCGGCGCCGGCATCGAGTCCGGTCACCCGCTCCTCGGTGCCGTCGCGGGCGGTGAGCAGGAGGATCGGTACGTCGAGATGCCGCGAGCGCACCCGCCGACACACCTCCAGGCCGTCGATGTGGGGCAGCCCGATGTCGAGGATCACCAGGTCGGGTACGTCCTCGGAGAGCCGCCCGAGCGCTTCGCCCCCGTCCGCGGCGGTGGTCACGGCGTACCCCTCGAAGGCGAGGCCGCCCTTCAGGCTCGTGCGCACGTCCGGCTCGTCGTCGACGAGCAGCACCCGGACAGGTTCGGCTGAGGTCGTGGTCACGCGATTCAGGATCCCTCGGGATCCTGAGAGGACATGAAAGCCCCAGCTCGGCAGGGCTTGGCCACTGCGCCGGGGTCAGAGAGGCTTCGCGAGCTCGGCGAACTCGAGGTCGTCACGCAGCGGGCGACCGAATCGCTCGTCGCCGTAGGGGAACGGCTCGAAGCGGCCCGTACGCCCGAACCCGCGCCGCTCGTAGAACGCGATCAGGTCCTCGCGCTGGCGGATCACGGTCATCCGGATCTCCTCCGCGCCCCACTCACGCGCGATCCGCTCGGCCTCGGCCATGACGGCCTTGCCGACGCCGCCTCCCTGCAGCTGCGGCGAGACGGAGAACATGCCGAAATAGACGTACGCCTCTCGCTTCTGCAGCTGGCAGCAGGCGACGATCTCGCCGGCGCGTTCGGCGACCAGGAGCCGGGAGCCCGCTGCGGTGATCACCTCGCGTACGCCGTCGGGGTCGGTGCGCTGGCCAGCGAGCAGATCCGCCTCGGTGGTCCAGCCGGCACGGGAGGCATCACCGCGGTAGGCCGACTCGATCAGCCCGACCAGGGCGTCGACGTCGGAGAAGTTGGCGTCACGGAAGGTCAGCTCGGGCACGTCGCCGAGGGTAGCCCGAATCAGCACTCGCTGGTCGAGCCGCGAGGCCGCCTGCGGCCGAGCGTGTCGAGCGTTGTGTCGAGCTTGTCGAGATGACCAACACGGTCCTGTCGTGTGCCGAGGGGACTGTGTTGGTCTCGACACGGATTCGCTCGTTCCTCACGAATCCGGCTCGACGAGCGCCGCGAGCGTCTTCAGGCGGGCAGGTCGGGCAGCGCCGCCCGCCGCAGCCAGGCATCGAAGAGCGCGGTGAGGTCGCGGCCACAGACCTCGGCCGCGAGGGCCTCGAAGTCGGCGGTCGTGACCGATCCCCCGCTGTGCCGCGCCACCCAGGTGCGCAGGATCGTGAAGAAAGCCTCGTCGCCGACGGTGCGTCGCAGGGCGTGCAGGGTCAGCGCGCCGCGCTTGTAGACGCGGTCGTCGAACATGTCCGCGGGACCGGGGTCGGCGAGGACCAGGTCCTGCGCCAGCGCGGACAGCCGGCGGTGGTGGTGGCGCGCGTGCTCGCCGCACGAACGGCCGCCGGAGGCGTCGGACCACAGCCACTCGCTGTAGCAGGCGAAACCCTCGTGCAGCCAGATGTCGCGCCACTCGCGCAGCGTCACCGCGTTGCCGAACCACTGATGGGCGAGCTCGTGGGCGACGAGGCGTACCTCCGACCACTCGCCGGTGAGGTGGTTGCGCCCGAAGGTCGACAGCGACTGCGACTCGAGCGGGATCTCGAGCTCGTCGTCGGTGACCACGACTGAGTAGGAGGCGAACGGATAGGGCCCGAAGACCGAGGTGAAGTAGGCCATCATCTCCCGCTGGCGCCCGAAGGAGGCCTCGAACCCGGCGGTGGCGTCGACCGGGTACGCGGCCCGGATCGGCACCCGGCCGCCCGGCCCTTCGGCCGGCGCGATGTCGACGACCCGGTAGCGCCCGATCTGCACCGTGGCGAGATAGGTCGCCATCGGCTCGGCCTGCCAGTAGCGCCAGGTCTCCCCGCTGCCGCGGCGTACGCGGGAGGTCAGCTCGCCGTTGGAGACGACCGCATAGCCGGGCGCGGTGGTCACGCTGATCGCGTAGCGGGCCTTGTCGGAGGGGCGGTCGTTGCATGGGAACCAGGTCGGCGCACCATGCGGTTGACCTGCGACGATGACACCGTCGTCGAGCTCCTCCCAGCCGGCGTCGCCGTGGTGCGAGAGCACCACCGGACGGGGCTTGCCGGAGTATCTGACCGTGACCACGAACTCCTCGCCGGCCGCGATCCGCGAGCGGAGGTTCAGCACCAGTCGGTGGTCGCGGTGGGACCACTTGGCCGGCGGGCGGCCGTCGATCGCGACCTTCTGCACCCGCAGGTGGGCGAGGTCGAGGACGACGCGGCTGAGGTCGTCGACGGCGACAGCGCGGATCGTCGCGGTGCCCGCGAGCCGGTTGCCGACCAGGTCGTAGGTGAGCTCGAGGTCGTAGTGGGTCGCGCTCCACGACAGGTCCCCATGACCAGGAAGGTAGGGGTCGGCTGCGGGGAGCTTCGGCACGGCGGTCATGTTAGGGGGCCGCCTGGTCCCAGGGGCCGATCGGGTTGCCGATCCACAGGGTCTTGTCCGGGAGGCTCTCCCCGCGCATGACCAGGGAGACCGGGCCGACGACCGCATGCCGGCCGATGGCGGCGGCGGGCAGGATCACCGAGTTGGGCCCGAGCGTGGCGCCGCGCCGGAGGACGACCTCGTCGAGGGCCAGGACGCGGTCGTGGAACAGGTGGGTCTGCACGACCGTGCCGGCGTTGACCGTGGCGCCGTCGCCGAGCTCGACGAGGTCGGTCTCGGGGAGCCAGTGGGTCTCGATCCACACGCCGCGGCCGATCTTCGCGCCGAGCGCTCGAAACCAGAGGTTGAGCACCGGGGTCCCGGACACGGCGCCGGTGAACCAGGGCGCGGCGAGCACCTCGACGAAGGTGTCGGCCAGCTCGTTGGCCCACACGAACCAGCTCCACAGCGGGTGCGACCCGGCCCGGATGCGGCCCACGAGCAGCCACTTCGCCGCCACCGTGATGCCGGCGGCGACCGCTCCGGCGGCGGCGAGCACCGGCCCGGTGACCAGGATCGCGACGAGGAGGTCGGTCGCCTCCCAGACCCGCACGAGCACGTAGCCGGCCCCTGCGTAGAGCAGCACCGCGAGCGTCTGCGGCACCAGCCGAGCCAGCTCGACGAGCGCCCGCGCGATCTTGAGCCCGGCCGGCGGGTCATAGGTACGTCCCGAGTCGGCCTCGCCGGCCGCCCGGCGCAGCGGCGCCGGCGGCGAGCCGAGCCAGCTCTCGCCCTTCTGCGCCCGCTTGCGGCGCGGGGCCGCGCTGAGCACGGCGACCAGGGACGCCTTCGGCACCTTGCGGCCGGGCGCCGCCATGCCGGAGTTGCCGACGAAGGCCCGCTTGCCGATCTTCACCCGCTCGACCCGCAGCCAGCCGCCGCCGAGCTCGTAGCCGCCGATCAGGGTGTCGTCGGCCAGGAAGCTCTGGTCGTTGACCTGCGTCAGCCCGGGGATCATCAGCACCGTCGAGGCCTCGACGTGCTTGCCGATCTTCGCGCCCAGCGCCCGCAGCCACAGTGGCGTCAGCGTCGAGGAGTAGAGCGGGAAGAGCCAGGTGCGGGCCTCGTCGAGCACCTGCATCGTCGACCAGACCGCGACACCGGCCAGGCTGCGTACGGGATGTACGCCGGGGGCGATCGCCAGACCGGCGAGCCGCACCACCGCCCAGATCAGTGCGGCCAGGGTGGCGAATCCGGCAGCCACCGCGACCGGGCCCCAGGCCAGCAGCGCCCCGATGTCGGCGTAGGAGGTTGGCACGCCGGCGAGGGCGACTGCGACGAGCATCCCGACGCCGATGGCGACCGCGGGAAGCAGGGCGAGGACGCCGGCCGCGATGCCGTAGAGGAGCATCCAGACCTGGGCGCGAGCCTGGGGCGGCTGCCACGGCCCGCGCGCCTCCCGCGCGGCACGAGCCGCCGGCGAACCCGACCAGAACTCGCCCGCCGGTACCACGCCGAAGACCGCCGAACCCGGTCCGACCTCGGCGTCGTCGCCGACCCGGGCGCCGGGCAGCAGCGTCGAGCGTGCCCCGACCCGGGCCCGTTCGCCCACCTCGACCTCACCGAGATGGAGCACGTCGCCCTCGATCCAGTGACCGGAGAGGTCGACCTCCTGCTCGATCGAGCAGCCCTTGCCGAGAGTGAGCATGCCGGTGACCGGCGGAAGGCTGTGCAGGTCGACGTTCTTGCCCATCCGCACGCCGAGCAGCCGGGCGTACCAGAGCATCCAGGGTGCCCCGGCGAGACCGTGGGCGCCGAGCTCGTCGACGGCGTGCGTCGCCAGCCAGAGCCGGAGATGGACCTTGCCGCCGCGGGGGTGCTCCCCCGGACGTACGCCGCGCAGGATGAGCCGCGCCGCGCCCGCGGCGAGCAGCATCCGGCCCGGCGGGGTCAGGAAGGCGAGGACGGCCGGCACGAGGATCCACCAGCTGAGCGAGGGCAGCCAGGGCGCCCACGGCTGGGCGAGCGTCGTCCCGAGCGCGATCCAGGTCAGCCAGCGCGGTGCCGCGAGGCAGCGCAGCAGGATGGTGGCGACCACCTGAGCGACCTGGGTCTTGAGGCGTACGGCCGGCACCTCGTGCTCGGAGAGCGCGGCAGAGCTGCCCATCTCGTCGATGTAGGTGGCGAGCGCCCCGAGCTTCGGCTGGTCGTAGATGTCGCCGAGCGCGACCTCGGGGAAGCGTTCGCGGATCAGGCTGACCATCTGGGCCGCGGTGAGGCTGCCGCCGCCGAGGTCGAAGAAGTCCGCAGCGGGCCCGGTGACCTCGGCGCCCAGGACGTCGTTCCACAGCCCGGCCAGCCAGGCCTCGGTGTCGCTGAGACCCTCGCCCGAACCCGCGGCGGAGGCGAGCGGCCAGGGCAGTGCGTCGCGGTCGACCTTCCCGCTCGTACGCGTCGGGAGGCTGTCGACCACGGCCAGCCGCGGTACCAGGGCCGCGGGCACGTCGGCTCTGAGCCGGGCGACGGAAGTGGACTGGTCGAAGGTGTCGTCGACGGTGACGTAGCCGACCAGCAGGCTGTTGCCCGCGGCGCTCCTCCGGACGGCTGCCGCGGCCCCGACGACCCCGTCCAGCTGCAGCAGGGCACTGTCGATCTCGCCGAGCTCGATGCGCCGGCCGCCGAGCTTGATCTGGTCGTCGGCGCGCCCACCGAAGAGCAGCCCGGCGGGGTCGTTGACGACCAGGTCACCGGACCGGTAGGCGCGCTCCCAACCGAGCGTGGGCATCGGGGCGTACTTCTCGGCGTCCTTGGCCGCGTCGAGATAGCGCGCCAGGCCGACGCCGCCGATGATCAGCTCGCCGGTCTCGCCCTCGGGGACCGGGAGGCCCGTGGCAGGGTCGACGACGGCGAGGTCCCAGCCGTCGAGCGGGAGGCCGATGCGTACCGGTCCCTCCGCGGTCAGCTGGGCACCGCAGGCCACCACCGTGGCCTCGGTCGGGCCGTATGTGTTCCACACCTCTCGGTCGGCCGTGACCAGTCGGGCCGCGAGCTCGGGCGGGATCGCCTCGCCGCCGGTGATCAGCAGCCGGACCCGGTCGAGCGAGGACGGCGGCCACAGCGCGACCAGCGTGGGCACCGTCGAGACGATGGTGATCTGGTTGGCGACCAGCCACGGACCGACGTCGACCCCGGAGCGCACCAGCGCCCGCGGGGCCGGGACCAAGCAGGCGCCGTAGCGCCACGCCAGCCAGATCTCCTCGCAGCTCGCGTCGAAGGCCACCGAGAGGCCCGCCATCACCCGGTCGCCCACCCCGATCGGGGCGTCCTGGAGGAAGAGGCGCGACTCGGCGTCGACGAACGCCGCAGCGTTGCGATGGGTCACCGCTACCCCCTTTGGGGTGCCGGTCGACCCGGAGGTGAAGATCACCCAGGCGTCGTCGTCGGTCGACGGCTCCTCCGGCTCACGCGCCTCGCCGGTCCCGATCGTGGTGACCCGCAGGTCGTTGGTCACGACCGCGGCGACCTGCGCCTCACCGAAGACCAGCCGGGCCCGCTCCTCGGGGTCGTCGGCGTCGACCGGCACATAGGCGGCACCCGCACAAAGGATCCCGAGGATCGCGACATACAGGTCGGTGGTGCCGCTCGCGATCCGCAGCCCCACCTTGTCCCCCGGCCCGATCCCGGCGGCGTTGAGCTCGGCGGCCAGCCCGTCAGCGGCCTCCTCGAGCTCGGCGTACGTCAGCAGCCCGTTGCCCGCGTCGACGGCCGGATCGTCGGGCACCTGGGCCGCGGTGGCCCGGAAGATGTCGACGAGGGTCCGTGGCTCAGGTGCGAGGTCGCCTCGCAGCAGGGGGTCGGTCACGCGACCACGTCCGTAGCGCATGCGCCATGATACGGACGCGGTCGCGTGAAGCTTGGATGGTTCACTCGCTGACGCTCGCTCACACGCGGAGCCTTCCGGGGTCAGTTGAACGGATGACGTACATCTTCGTTCCTTCTCGGTGTCGATTTGGCCTTGTCCCACCCGTCATCCCCGGTGACAGACTCATTTCGAGCGGACGAAAGGGATCACGATGACCAGATACATGGTGCTGCTGCCGACGAACGAGGCCTTCTGGGCCGAGTCGACGCCGGAGGAGAAGGCAGCCGGATACGAGGTGCACGGCAGGTTCGCCAAGCTGCTCGCCGAACGCGGCCACAAGGTCACCGGCGGCGCCGAGCTCCACCACTCCAGCAAGGCCAAGACGCTGCGTAAGACCGGTGACGGGGTGGTGATCACCGACGGCCCGTTCGCCGAGACCGTCGAGCACGTGACCGGCTTCTACACGATCGAGACCGACGACGCCGACGACATGCTCGAGTGCTGCAAGGTGCTCGCCGAGCTCGAGACGGCGCTCGAGATCCGGGAGATCGTCGAGCACGGGGAGATGCCCGCATGAGGTACTACCTGCTCATCCCCAACGTCGAGGCCGAGTGGCAGGCGAAGCCGGAGGAGGACAGGAACACGTTGTTCGCCGTGCACGAGAAGTTCGCGGCCCTGCTCGCCGAGCGCGGCCACACCATCTTGAAGGGGTACGGCGCAGCGCTCGCCGTTCCGTCGACGGCGGTGACCGTGCGTTCCTCCGGCGTCACCGACGGCCCCTACACCGAGGCGGCCGAGCACCTGGCCGGGCTCTACGTCGTGGAGTCCGAGGACCGCGACGACCTGGCCGAGTGCTGCCGGCTGCTCGCCACGGTCGAGTCGGCGATCGAGATCCGCGCGGCGGACTAGGGCGACCACGGCGATGCTGGAGAAGGTGCTGCGCGAGGAGTGGGGCCGGTTGCTGGCCCTGCTCGTCGCGCAGTTCCGCCGTCTCGACCTGGCCGAGGACGGGCTGGCCGACGCCTTCGAGGCGGCCGCTCGGCGCTGGCCCGTCGACGGCGAGCCCGACAACGGGCCGGCCTGGCTGCTCACCACCGCGCGTCGGCGGATCGTGGACCGGATGCGCTCGGAGGAGGTGCTGGCCCGCAAGATGCCGCTGCTCGCCGTGGACGCGGCGCTGACCCAGGAGGCGCAGCGGGTGATGGTCGACTCGGGCGAGGAGGTCACCGACGAGCGGCTGCGGCTGGTGCTCCTCTGCGCCCACCCGACGTTGTCGCGCGAAGCCGCCGCCGCGCTCACCCTCCGTCTGGTTCTGGGCGTCCCCACCGAGGACATCGGGCGGTTGTTCCTGCAGCCGAAGGCGACGATGGCGGCGCGGCTGACCCGGGCGCGCAAGCGGCTCGCGGGCGCCTCCTTCGAGGTTCCCGCAGATCTGGCCGGCCGGGTCGAGATCGTCGCCGAGGTCGCCTATCTCGCGTTCACGGCGGGCTACGCCCCCGGCACCGGTCCCGATGTCGTACGCAGCGACCTGGCGGGCGAGGCGATCCGGCTGATCCGCGTCCTTCGGTCGGTCCTCCCCGAGCCGGCCCCGGAGATCGATGCCCTCCTCGCGCTGATGCTGCTGCAGCACTCGCGCCGGGCGGCCCGGATCGGTCCGGACGGTGCTCTCGTGCTGCTCCCGGACCAGGACCGCACCCGCTGGCGGACCGACGAGATCACCGAGGCCCTCGCGATCCTCACCCCGCTCGCCCACGCGGCCCCGGCCCCTTATCTCCTCCAGGCGCTGATCGCCGCCGAGCACGCCCTCGCGCCCAGCTCCGAGACGACCGCCTGGAAGCGCATCGTCGAGCGCTACGACGAGCTGCTTGCACTCCAGGACACCCCGGTCGTACGTCTCAACCGGGCCGTCGCGGTGGCCGAGGCGAACGGCGCCGAGGCCGGGCTCGAGGCGCTGGAATCGGTCGCTCTCCCGGGGCACCGCCTGCCCGCCGTACGCGCCCAGCTGCTGGAGCGGTCGGGGCGCCACGACGCCGCGATCGAGGCGTACGCGGAGGCCATCGCGCTCTGCACGCACGGGCCGGAGCGGGCCGACCTCGCCCGGCGGCAACGGGCCCTGGAAGGTTTTCCACCTCAATCGGTAGACGAGAACACGTTCTAGTTGCCACACTCGGTGGTGTGACCCCGATCACTCTCCCCGACATCCTCGAGGCGATGGCGGACGCCATCCCCGACCGCACCGCCGTGTTCACGATGGAACACGCCTACAGCTTCGCCGAGGTCGACGAGCGCGCGACCAGGCTGGCCAACCACCTCCTCGGGCAGGGCATCAAACCCGGCGACCACGTCGCCGTCCACTCACGCAACCGGATCGAGTGGGTCGACGCGTTCTACGGGTGCATGAAGGCGCGGGCGGTGCCGATCAACATCAACCACAAGTACCTCCACGACGAGCTCGACCACCTCTACCGCAACTCCGACGCCGTCGCGGCGATCATCGGACCGGAGCACGTCGAGGCGGTCGCCGCGCTCGGCCTGGGCATCCCGACGCTGGTGATGGGCGAGGAGTACGACGCCGCCGTCGCCGCCGCGTCCAAGGAGCGCCCCGACATCGAGCGCAGCCCCGACGACCGCTACGTCATCTACACCGGCGGCACCACCGGGATGCCTAAGGGCGTCGTGTGGCGCCAGGAGGACATCATCCGCGCCGCGATGAACGCGAGCCGGTTCGGAGCTCCCTTCGACACCGTCGAGCAGCTCGCCGAGGAGGCCGCGGCGCAGGAGTCGCCGATGGTGCTGCTGGCCTGCGGTCCGATGATGCACGGCGGCAGCCAGTGGATCATGGGCAACGGCCATGTCGCCGGCTGCACGGTCTCGCTCTACACCGAGCCGGCCTGGTCGCCCGAGACGATCCTCGACCTGGTCCAGGCCGCCGGGGTCAACTCGCTCACCTTCCTGGGCGACGCGATGGGCCGCCCGGTCGCCGAGGCGATCCTGCGCGAGCCGGAGCGCTGGGACCTGAGCAGCCTGTTCGCCGTCTCCAACGGCGCCGCCCCGCTCTCCGCGGGGGTCCGCGCCCAGCTCCGGGAGGCACTGCCGGGCCGCTACATCCTGGACTCCTACGGCGCCTCGGAGTCCGGGGCGGCCGGCATGCAGGTCGACGACGGCAACAAGGGCGCACAGGCCGCGCCGAAGTTCCAGGTCGGGATGGACGTACAGGTCTTCGACACCGACATGGTGCCGTGCGCGCCGGGTGAGACCGGGATGCTCGCGCGCACCGGGTCGATCCCGCTGGGCTACTACAACGACCCGGTGAAGACCGCGGCGACGTTCAAGGAGGTCGACGGGCAGCGCTGGTCGATCCCGGGCGACTTCGCGCGGCGCGAGGAGGACGGCTCGATCACCGTCCTCGGCCGCGGGTCGGGCTGCATCAACACCGGCGGCGAGAAGGTCTTCCCCGAGGAGGTCGAGTCGGTCCTGCTGCGTCATGCCGACGTCTTCGACACCGCGGTCGTCGGCACCCCGCACGAGCGCTGGGGCCAGCAGGTCACCGCTCTCGTGCAGCTCCGCGACGGCGCCCAGACCTCGACCGATGCGCTCCGCGAGCACTGCCGCAGCCTCATCTCCGCCTACAAGGTGCCCAAGGACATCCTGCTCGTGGAGCGAGTCCCCCGCACGCCCGTGAGCAAGGTGGACTATCGTGCCAGCGCTACGGTCGCCGCCGAGCTGCTCGAGGCGCGTACGTGACGACCGGCTGATCCGACGTACGGTTCGGTGCCGTACGGCCCTACCCCTGGCTCTATCAATTGGAAGGCACGTACGTCCCTGTGTCCGCCGTGATCCCCCTCACACTGCCCGACATCCTGGAAGCGATGGCCGACGCCATCCCCGATCGCACGGCCGTCGTCACCTCCGACCGCGCCTACTCGTACGCCGAGATCGACGAGCGTGCCACGCGCCTGGCCAACCACCTGTTGAGCGTCGGCCTCGAGCCGGGTGCCCAGGTCGCCGTTCACGCGACCAACCGGATCGAGTGGGTCGACGCCCTCTACGGGTGCCTCAAGGCCCGCACCGTCCCGGTCAACATCAACCACGCCTACCGGCGCGACGAGCTCGCCAGGACGTACGCCGCCACCGACTGTGTCGCGGCCATCGTCTCCCCCGAGTTCACCGATGACCTCGACGAGCTCGACCTGAAGCTGAACCACCGCGTCATCCTGGGCGCCGACTACGACGCCAAGGTCGCCGCGGCGTCCAAGGAGCGGCCGACGGTCGGACGTACGCCTGGCGACTGGCACATCATCTTCACCACCGGCACCACGGGCACCCCGAAGGGTGCGGTCTGGCGCCAGGAGGACCTGATCTGGGCCGCGCTGAACACGGTCCGCCGCAACGCGCCGATCCCGTCGGTCGAGGGGCTCGCCGCGGAGGCGGCCGCTCGTGACTCGGGTGTCGTCCTGCTCGCCGGCGGTCCGCTGCTGCACGGGCAGAGCCAGCTGCTGCTCCTCCGGGCGCTGGTCGCGGGTGGCACCGCGGTGCTCGACACCTCGCCCACCTTCTCCGCCGAGGCCTTCCTCGACCTCGCCGAGCAGGCCGGCGCGACCGCGATCACGCTGCTGGGCGACGCCCAGGCGCGGCCGGTGGCCAACGCCCGGCTGACCGGGAAGAAGCGCTGGCCGCTGCGCTCGCTCGCCGGGGTCTCCAACACTGCGGCGCCGCTCTCCGACGGCGTCCTCGGCACGCTGCGCAACGCCTTCGCCCGCCGGGTCATCGTCGACTCCTACGGCACCCTCGAGACCGGCGTCACCGGCTCCCGCGCCGACGACGGATCCTCGCTCGTGCCCGGCGAGGCGCGGTTCATGGTGGGCCCGGAGGTGGAGGTGTTCAACCCCGACCTCACCCCGGCGGCTCCCGGCGTCGAGGGCCTGCTGGCCCGCTCCGGCCCGTCGGCTCTCGGCTACTACAAGGACAACGCCCGCTCGGCCACCGCGATCAAGCTGATCGACAACCGGCGCTGGACCTTCCCCGGCGACCTCGCCCGCCGCGAGCAGGACGGCTCGATCACACTGCTCGGCCGGGCCGCCACGCTCGTACGCACCGGTGACCTCGAGATCCACCCCGAGACCATCGAGGGCGTGCTCCTCGCCCACGAGGACGTCGTCGACGCCGCCGTCTTCGGCATGCCCCACCCGCGCTGGGGCCAGCAGGTCGCGGCGCTGGTTCAGCTGGCCCCGTCGACCGAGACCACCGCTGCCGACCTGCGCAAGCACGCCCGCGACCGGCTCGGGGAGTCGCACGAGCCCAAGCTCGTCCTGCTGGTCGAGTCGGTGCCGCGTACGCCTGCGGGGACCGTCGACTACCGCGCCGCCACCGGCCTCACGGCCGACATGCTCAGCACCGGCGGCAAGAGCCCAGACGACGTGGCAGCCGAAAAGTAGCCGAGTCGGCGCAACTGCCCCGCCGCCAGACGCCGAGTCAGCGCGTTACGACGAGCCGACTCGACCGGTGTTCGTGTCAGGATCCGGCGGCTCGGTCGCCTCGGGCGGGAGCTCGGGCAGGTGGTGTCCGAACGGGACCTGCTGGATCTGCCCGAGGGCGGCGAGGACGGAGGGCAGCATCGCCTTGGCGGTGCGCTTGTAGCCCATCGCACTGGGGTGGAAGTGGTCGATCGCGAACATCTCGTCGGGGTTGGTGATGAAGAACGGGCCGACCACGTCGGAGAGCGAGACGACGTGGGCGCCCTTGGCCAGCGCGGTCTCCCGCTGACCGTCGGCCAGCTGCTTGGCGATCCTGCGCCCGAGCGAGCGAAGCGGCTGCGGCAGGGGACGGACCGCGCCCACGTCCGGGCAGGTCCCGACCACGACCTCGGCACCACGCTCGCGCAGGGCGTCGATGACCTCCCCCAGCACCCGGGTGGAGTCCTTCTGCGGCACTCGGTGGGTGACGTCGTTGCCACCGACGATGACCACCGCCACGTCGGGCCGGTAGCCCTCCGGCAGCGACTCGAGCTGCGCGGGGACCATCGACGTCTCGGCGCCGACCACGGCCGCCGTACGCAGCCGCACCGGCCTCAGCAGAGCCTTGGCCGTGCCTTTGGCCAGCCGGGCCCCGAGGGTGCCGCCCCTGGTCTCCGCGCCCAGCCCGGCGGCGATCGAGTCGCCGAGGATGAGGAGCTCGACCGGCGTACCTCCGTAGGTCTTCTTGTAGACCTTGTCGGCGTCGATCGCCTCCTCGCCGAGCGGCTTGCCGATCACGTCGCGCGCGTGCGCCGCCTGTCTCTTCAGCAACGTCACGAACCCGGCACCGGCCGCCGCACCCACCACACCGACTGCGCCGGCGACTCCAGCGGTGGCGGCAACCATGCCGAGCCACTTGGCCTCTTCACTCGTCTTCGTGGTGTTCACATTCCTTAGGTGTACCCCACGGATGTGAACGCGAAATTAACCTACGCCTGGGAGAGCCCGGCTTCCTCGAAGGCGTCGTAGTTGGGGGCGATGGTGGCGCGGGGGCCGACGATGCCACTGACCGCGTCGAGCGTCTTGAGGCCGTGGCCGGTGTTGATGATCACCGTCTCCAGGCTCGGGTCGAGCGCGCCGGTCTCGACGAGCTTCTTGGTGACCGCGAGCGTGGTGCCGCCGGCAGTCTCGGTGAAGATGCCCTCGGTGCGGGCCAGGAGCACGATCGCGGCGCGGATCTCGTCGTCGGTGACCTCCTCGACAGCACCACCGGAGGAGCGGGTGGCATCGAGGACATAGATGCCGTCGGCCGGGTTGCCGATGGCGAGCGACTTGGCGATCGTGTCGGGCTTGACCGGGCGGATGGCGTCGACGCCAGCCTTGAACGCGGTCGCGACCGGGTTGCAGCCGGTGGCCTGGGCGCCGAAGATCCGGTAGGGCTTCTCCTCGACCAGACCGAGCTTGATCAGCTCCTTGAAGGCCTTGTCGACCTTGGTCAGCTGGGATCCGGAGGCCACCGGGATGACGATCTGGTCGGGCAGGCGCCAGCCGAGCTGCTCGGCGATCTCGAAGCCGAGCGTCTTGGAGCCCTCGGCGTAGAAGGGACGTACGTTGACGTTCACGAACGCCCAGCCGTCCTCCTCCGCGGCGATCTCCTGAGCGAGCTTGTTGACGTCGTCGTAGTTGCCGTCGACGGCGATCAGGTTGTCGGTGAAGACGGCGGAGTTGACCTGCTTGGGCTGCTCGAGGTTGCTCGGGATGAAGACCGCGGTCGGGATGCCGGCCCGCGCTCCCGCCGCCGCGACAGCGTTGGCCAGGTTGCCGGTGCTCGGGCAGGCGAAGACCTTGGCGTCGAGCTCGCGGGCGGCGCTCAGAGCACAGGCGACCACGCGGTCCTTGAAGGAGTTGGTCGGGTTGGTCGAGTCGTCCTTCACCCAGATCTTCTCGATGCCGAGCTCACGCGCGAGGTTCTTCGCGTCCAGCAGCCGGGTGAAGCCGGGCTCGGTGTTGGGGCTCTGCTCGATGTCGTCGGGCACCGGCAGCAGGGCCTTGTAGCGCCAGATGTTGCGGGGTCCGGCCTCGATCTCCTCGCGGGTCACGGCCGGGAAGTCATAGGCCACCTCCAGTGGCCCGAAACACTCCGGACAGGCGTAATGCGGTCCGAGCTCGATCTGGTGCCCACACTCCCGGCACGACAGCGCCGAGGCGTTGCCGAAAGCGCCCTCGCGCAGGCCCTTCGTCTCCGTGGTCGCAGCGCTCATGAGAAACCTCCTCCTCATCTTCCCCGATCACGTCTCTCGCGCCGGGCCGGAATTAGCACCTGCTCCACGCCCTACCCGATGGCCGGGAGGAGGCTCGTGGTCGGTTGCCGGGACTTCACTGGGCCGTTCCCTCAGTCCCTCTCGATGAGCAATACCGATCGTACGGCAGGCAACTTGCCGGAAACACACCCGGGTTCCACTCCGCGGACCAAGTGTCCACCATCTGGACGCCGACTGGTCCTCGATCAGCGCGCTCGGAGGCGGCGCAGCATCCGGGCGTCGTCGAAACCGACCGCTCGAGCGGCCGACTCCATCGTGGTGCCCGCGGCCAGCAGATGGTCGGCCCGTTCGCGGCGGAGAGCCTGCTGATAGCGGAGCGGAGTCAGACCGGTCGCCGCGACGAAGGCGCGGGTCAGGGTGCGTTCGCTCACCCCCGCACCATCCGCCAGAGCGGAGAGCGGAAGCGGCTCGGCGAACCGGGCGTCGATGACGTCCTGCACATGGTGGACGGTGTCGTCGAGATGGTTCCGGTGGCGCAGCAGGACGCTCTCCTGCGGCTGGTCCCCGTTGCGTCGCGCGTAGACGACCATGTCGCGGGCCACGCGAGCCGCCAGCGCCGGTCCGTGGCGCACCGCGAGCAGGTGCAGGCTCAGATCGATGCCGCTGGCGATGCCTGCTGACGTCACGATCCGGTCATCGCTGGTGAAGAGCACGTCGCGCACCACCCGGGCTTTCGGGTAGCGCCTTGACAGCGCGTCCTGGAGATCGTGATGAGTGGTGCAGCGACGTCCGTCGAGGAGGCCCGCCTGCCCGAGGGCGTCGGCGCCGGCGCAGACGCTGGCCACCTCGCCCCCGGCCGCATGATGGGCACGCAGCCGCTCGGCGGCCTCACGGCTGAGCCGGGGGCCGGCGACGAGGTCGTACGCCGCTCGCCAGCCCGGCACGACGAGCAGGTCACCGGGATCGAGATCGGGCCATTCCGTGGTGGCCGTCAGCGGCAGACCCTGTGCGGAGAGCACCTCCCCCGGCTCGGCGCCCGCGACGTACGCGAGGTCGTAGGGGTGTCCGAGGTTGCCCGCGGTGTGGAACGCCTGTGCCGGCCCGGCGAGGTCGAGCAGATGTACGCCGGGCAGCAGCACGAACGCGACGGTGGTCCGTCCGGTCGTCATGCCGAAGATGCTGCCACAGCCTCCAGATCATCGATGGTCGCGATCTCCGCGAACCGGCCGCTGAGCACGAGCTTCGTACGCTCGACGACCTCCTCGCCCGACAGCCCGCCCAGCGGCTCGGTGGTGACCGCATCGGCGACATAGGTGACCCGGTAGCCGAGGTCGGAGCCGACCCGCGCGGTGGTCTCGACGCACTGCTCGGCGCGGATCCCGCACACCACGAGCTCGGTGATCCCGCGCTCGGTCAGCACCTGCTGCAGGTTGGTCGTGGTGAAGGCGTTGTGGGCGGTCTTGCGCAGCTCGACATCGCCCGGCTCGGGGCCGCTGAGCCCGTCGAGGTAGCGGACGTGGCCCGACTCCGGGTCGAAGACGCCGCCACTGCCGGGCTCTGTGTGGAGCACCCAGACCACCAGGTCGCCCGCGGCCCGCGCGAGGCTCACCAGCCGGTCGGCGCGGTCGGCGATGTCGGGGTGGAGAGTCTGCTGCCATACCTCCCGCTGCCGGAAGGACTCCTGGATGTCGATGACGAGAAGGGCTCGGTTGCTCATGCCCCCAGTGTGCGAGCTGCCCGCTCGACGCACGAGGCATCAAGCGGGCAGCATCCGGAACGATCCGGTCAGGCAGCGGCAACCGTGCTCTGCGTGGTGGCCTCTCCCTCGGCAGGCGCGAGGGCGCCGCGTACGACATCCCTGACATCGCTCACCAGGTTGATCTTCAGGGCCTGCTTCACCTCGTCGGGGACCTCGTCCAGGTCGGGCTCGTTGCGTTGAGGCACGAAGACCTCGGTCAGGCCGGCTCGCTGGGCTGCGAGCAGCTTCTGCTTGAGGCCGCCGATGGGTAGCACCCGCCCGGAGAGCGAGACCTCACCGGTCATGCCGACCTCGCTGCGCACCGGGCGACCGGTGGCGAGAGAGGTGAGCGCGGTGACCATCGTGATGCCGGCGCTCGGGCCGTCCTTGGGGACCGCACCCGCGGGCACGTGGAGGTGGAGCGAGCGGTCGAGCACGGCCGGGTCGACGCCCAGCTCAGCGGCGTGCGAGCGGACGAAGGAGAGCGCGATCTGCGCGGACTCCTTCATCACCTCGCCGAGCTGACCGGTGATGTTGAGGCCGGTCTGCCCCTCGGCCGCGGACGCCTCGATGAAGAGCACATCCCCACCGAGCCCGGTCACCGCCAGTCCGGTGGCGACCCCCGGGACAGAGGTACGCTCTGCCGACTCCGGCGTGAACCGCGGCCGTCCGACCAGGTCCTTGAGGTTGTCCAGGCCGATCTCGACGTGCTCCGCACCGGTGGCCAGCCGCGTCGCCACCTTGCGCAGCGCCTTGGCGATGAGCCGCTCGAGCTGGCGTACGCCCGCCTCGCGGGTGTAGTTCGCGGCCAGCTCACGCAGCGCGTCGTCGGTGACCGTGGCCTCCTCCGAGGTCACCGCGGCGCGCTCGAGCTGCCGGGGCAGCAGGAAGTCACGGGCGATGGCGACCTTGTCGTCCTCGGTGTAGCCGTCGATCGTGACCAGCTCCATCCTGTCCAGCAGCGCCGACGGGATCTGCTCGACCACGTTGGCGGTGGCGATGAACAGGACGTCGGAGAGGTCCAGGTCGAGCTCGAGGTAGTGGTCGCGGAAGGTGTGGTTCTGCGCCGGGTCGAGCACCTCCAGCAGCGCGGCGGCAGGGTCACCCCGATAGTCCGAGCCGACCTTGTCGACCTCGTCCAGGAGCACCACCGGGTTCATCGATCCGGCCTCCTTGATGGCCCGCACGATCCGGCCGGGCAGAGCGCCGACATAGGTGCGCCGGTGACCACGGATCTCGGCCTCGTCGCGGACACCGCCCAGCGCGACCCGGACGAACTTCCGTCCGAGCGAACGCGCGACCGACTCACCCAGCGACGTCTTGCCGACCCCTGGCGGGCCGGCGAGCAGCACCACGGCACCGGAGCCACGGCCACCGATGACCTGCAGGCCCCTCTCGGCACGGCGGGTCCGCACCGCCAGGTACTCCACGATCCGGTCCTTGACCTCCTCGAGGCCGTGGTGGTCGGCGTCGAGCACCTCACGAGCCGCGACCACTTCGGTCGAGTCCTCGGTCCGGACCGACCACGGCAGCTCCAGCACCGTGTCCAGCCAGGTGCGAATCCAGGCGGTCTCGGGGTTCTGCTCGGAACCACGCTCGAGCTTGTCGACCTCGCGCAGCGCGGCCTCGCGTACGGCCTCGGGGAGGTCGGCGGCCTCGACGCGGGCCCGGTAGTCGTCGGACCCCTCGGGCTCGCCCTCGCCGAGCTCCTTGCGGATCGCGGCGAGCTGCTGACGCAGCAGGAACTCCCGCTGCGTCTTCTCCATGCCCTCGCGTACGTCCTCGGCGATCTTGTCGCTGACCTCGGACTCCGCGATGTAGTCCTTGGCCCAGGCGATGACCTTCTCGAGCCGCTCCTCGACCGACGGCGTCTCCAGCAGCTCACGCTTCGCCTCGTCGTCGAGGTAGGGCGCGTAGCCGGCGGTGTCGGCGATCTCGGACGGCTCGGTGAGCCGGTTGACCTGGTCGATGACCGGCCACGCCTCGCGACGCTGGAGCACCGCGACGACCAGCCGCTTGTACTCCTCGGCCAGCTCCTTCGCGTGCTCCGTGGTCGTCTCGGCGGCGGTCTCGACCTCGACCCACAGCGCAGCACCGGGGCCGGTCACGCCGGAGCCGATCTTCGCGCGGCCGACGGCCCTCAGCACCGCCGCGGGCTCACCGCCCCGGAACCGGCCGACGCGCTCGATCGTGGCCACAGCGCCGTACGTCGCATACCGGTCCCCCAGCCGCGGCGCGACCAGCAGCCGGCTCTCCGAGCCAGCCCGGGCGGCGTCGATCGCAGCCTGCGCGGCCTCGTCGAGCTCGATGGGTACGACCATCCCCGGCAGGACGACGGCATCCGAGACGAACAGCACAGGAAGCTTGTCCATTTGCGGACCCTCCTAGAAGAGTTGAGTGATATTGGCTCAACTTCTGGGAGCAACCGGATGTTCCCTCCGGTTATCGTGTTCGCTGTCAGCGGACGGCGCGAGGTGTAACACGCTGTTACACCGACTATCCGGTCGTTCTCATAGGGCGAGTAGTGCTACGAACGACGTGTTACACCGCCGCCGCGTCGGCCGTCAGCCGCTCCAGCAGCTCCAGCACACCTTCCGGCCCCTGCACCTCGAGATCGGCGAGATCCGCGAGCGGACCCCGGTCGGGCCCGGCGTGGGAGTAGACGAGCAACGTCGCCGACCCGGTGGTCTTTCCCCAGGCCCTGACCGCCTCGAACGCCTCGATGTCACCCAGGTCGTCACCGCCGAACAGGATCGCGCCGGGCGAGACCTCCGAGATCAGCGTGTCGATGGCGTGACCCTTGTGCATGCCGGGGGCGCGCACCTCGATGACCTGCTTGCCGGGCTCGATCACGAGCCCGTGCTCGCCGGCCAGCTCCGTCAGCGGCGGAAGCAGGCGCGCGGCGAGGCCGTCGGGGTCGGGGAACCGGCGGGTGTGCACTCCGACGGCGAGACCCTTCTCCTCGATGTAGGCGTCCTGCGCCCCGTGAGCGGCGAGCACCTCCGGCAGCGCCGCCTCGAAGGCGGCCAGCCCGTCGGGCGGCGGCGGGCCGACGACGACCCGGTCGGCACCGCTCCAGCGCTCGTTGCCGTACTGCCCGAAGACGTACAGCTCCTTGCCCGCCTCCGCGAGCGCGTCGGCGATCGCGGCCAGCCCGCCGAGCTCGACGACCTGCCCGGCCGGTCGGCCGGTGACGATGGCCAGTGCCTTCACCCGGGATGCGAGCGCGATCAGGACCGCGGCCGCGTCCGGATGGATCCGAGCCGCAGCCGGATCCTCGACGATCGGGGAGAGCGTGCCGTCGAAGTCGAGACCGACGAGGGTCTCGGCGGCAGCAGCCGCGATCGCGGCGTACTTCTGCTCTCCTGCGGTGCCATCAGGCTGGAGTTCGGCCATGCCTCAACTGTGACACGGCAACCACCTCGGAGCCGACCGCGAGGTCGCCGCCGTGCGGTAGATCACACACCCTCGAAAACGGCCGGAAAGGCTCAGAGAGCCCCGGTCAGAACCACCGTCAACCGGTCGCCCTTCATCGAGCCCTCGACCGACACATGGGTGCGTTTGATGCCGAGGTCGTCCGCGAGCTGTTGACCCTCGCGCTTCATCTCGCTCGGGTAGTAGACGGTGTTCTCCGGGATGGAGCCCATCCAGTTGTCCTCGCCGACGACGTTCCAGCCGACCGTGGTCGCCTTGGCCGCGACCTCACCGGCCAGGCCGGCGATGTTGGTGTTGTTGTAGACCTCGACGCTGACCTTGGCACGGTCGACGGGCGAGGGCTCGGCCTTCGCCGGCTTCTTCTCCTCCGCCTTGACCGCCTTCGGTGAGGCCGACGCCGAAGCCGAGGGGCTGCCACCGGCCTGGGCGATCTCCTTGCCCTCGTCTCCGTCGCCACCGGTGATCCAGAAGATGATCACCGCGGCGACCACGGCCACCACGCTCAGCGCGATGACGGGTGTGGGGAGCGCGACGCCACGCTCACCCTTCGAAGGACGTACGCAGCCGGTCATTCAGACCTCGAAACCGAGCCGTCTCGCCGAGCGCTGACGCTGCCGGGCCGCGCGGAGCCGTCGCAGGCGGCGTACCAGCAGAGGGTCGGCCTCGAGGGCCTCCGGCTTGTCGATGAGAGCGTTGAGCACCTGGTAGTAACGGGTGGCGGACATGTTGAACGCCTCACGGACAGCGGCTTCCTTGGCTCCGGCGTACTTCCACCACTGGCGCTCGAAGTCGAGGATCTGCTTGTCTCGCTCGCTGAGGCTCGCGGGGTCCTCGCCTGGGCCTGTGACCTGCACGTTGACAGCGCTCATTCCTCGTCCCCCGGTGTCGTCTGCATCTGACCACACCCTAACGCGCCGAACTACACCGCTGTGGTTCACCCTCCCGGCGTGTTACTCGACAGGTATTCGCATCAGGGGGCCGGAAGGCATGGGTGGAACGACTCGGCGCCGAACCTGGCGCCGGTCCATTACAGTCGGAGATGTGCAGGCTGACCTGGTAATCGTGGCCAATCGGCTCCCCGTGGATCGTGTGGAGATGCCGGACGGAACGAAGGCGTGGCGGCGCTCCCCAGGAGGTCTGGTCAGCGCCCTCGAGCCGGTCCTGCGGGCCAACGACGGTGTCTGGATCGGCTGGCCCGGCGGCACCGACGAGGACCTCGAGCCGTTCGAGGACGACGGGCTCCACCTGCTGCCGATGACGATGACCGCTCAGGACATCGAGGAGCACTACGAGGGCTTCTCCAACGGCACCCTGTGGCCGCTCTACCACGACGTCGTGGCCAAGCCGGAGTTCCACCGCGAGTGGTGGGACGGCTACCAGCGCGTCAACCAGAGGTTCGCCGAGAAGTGCGCGGAGGTCGCCGCGAAGGGCGCGACCGTCTGGGTGCAGGACTACCAGCTCCAGCTGGTCCCGCAGATGCTGCGCGAGCTCCGCCCCGACCTACGCATCGGCTTCTACCTGCACATCCCGTTCCCGCCGGCCGAGCTCTTCCAGCAGGTCCCCTGGCGCCGCCAGCTCCTCGAGGGCCTCCTCGGCGCCGACCTGGTCGGCTTCCAGCTGCCGCAGGCGGCCCAGAACTTCGTCCGCCTGGTGCGCCAGCGCGTCGGCCACAAGACCCATCGTGACCTGGTCTATCTCCCTGACGGGCGCACCGTGCACGCGGCCGCCTTCCCGATCTCGATCGACTTCGTCGGCTTCGACGAGATGGCCCACGACGAGGCCATCAACCAGCGCGCCAAGGAGATCCGTCAGCAGCTGGGCGACCCGAAGAAGATCCTGCTCGGCGTCGACCGGCTCGACTACACCAAGGGCATCTACGCCAGGCTGCGTGCCTACGGCGAGATGCTCCGCGACACCGAGCTCGACGTCGAGGACGCGATCTTCGTCCAGGTCGCGGTGCCCTCCCGCGAGCGCGTCGAGCAGTACCGCAAGCTGCGCGACGACATCGACCGCCTCGTCGGCCGGCTCAACGGCGATCTCGGCCGCATCGGCCGTCCCGCGATCTCCTACCTCCACACCTCGCTCCCCCGTGCCGAGATGGCCGCGCTCTACCGCGCCGCCGACATCATGGTCGTCACTCCCTACCGCGACGGCATGAACCTGGTCGCGAAGGAGTACGTCGCCTGCCGCTACGACAACGACGGCGCCCTCGTGCTCTCCGAGTTCGCCGGCGCGGCCGAGGAGCTGCGCCAGGCCTGGCTCGTGAACCCCTACGACATCAACGGGATGAAGGCCGCGCTGCTCGAGGCGTACAAGGCCGAGCCGAAGGAGCTCACCCGCCGGATGCGGGCGATGCGCAAGCAGGTCGCCTCCAAGGACGTACGCCACTGGGCCGACACCTTCCTCGAGGAGCTCGCGGCGGTCCAGGGCAGCCATACCAAGAATGTGCTTCCGCCCAACGCCCACTGAGGCCGGCCAGGTGGCTAGAGTCGTCGCGTGACCACCAACTCTGACCCGATCAGGTGGGGAATTCTCGGCACCGGCCGGATCGCCCACTCCCTCGCCACCGATCTGATGCTCGTCCCCGACGGCCGGCTCGCGGCCGTCGGCTCCCGGAGCACGGAGTCCGCGGAGACGTTCGCGAAGGAGTACGCCGCCAACGGCCCGGTCCGCGCGCACGGCTCCTATGAGGAGCTCGCCGCCGACGAGGACGTCGACGTCGTCTATGTCGCCTCCCCCCACTCCCACCACCTCGAGCACGCCACCCTCATGCTCGAGGCCGGCAAGCACGTGCTGTGCGAGAAGGCGCTGACGCTCAACGCCGCCGACTCGCAGAAGATGGTCGACCTGGCCACCTCCAAGAAGCTCTTCCTCATGGAAGCCATGTGGATGGCGACCAACCCGATCATCCGGCGGCTCGTCGCCGACGTGAAGTCGGGTCGCTTCGGGGTCCCCCGACACGTACACGCCGAGCTCGGCTTCGTCGCCGATCCCGAGCAGCACCAGCGCCTCCTCGACCCCGCGCTCGGGGCCAGCGCGCTGCTCGACATGGGCATCTACCCGCTCACCTTCGCCCACCTGCTCTTCGGCGAGGCCCGCGCGCTGACCGCTCAGGCCAACATCGGCACCGGGGCCGACGGCGGCACCTTCGACCTCGACCTGGTGATGACCGGGAAGTACGCCGGCAACGAGCTCTCCACCATGGTCTCCTCGGTCACCTCCTACTCCTCGCGGGCGGCGGCCATCGCCACCGACCAGGGCCGCATCGAGCTGACCGACTTCCACCACCCGTCCTCGGCGGTCTTCAAGCCCGCCAACGGCGACGAGCCCGTCGAGATCGTCGGCGACGAGCCCGTCATCGGCGCGGCGTACGGCAACGAGATCGTCGAGGTGCAGCGCTGCCTGCGCGAGGGTCTTCTGGAGTCCCCGCTGGTGCCCCACAACCAGACGCTCAGCCTGATGCGCCAGATGGACATGATCCGCGAGTCCATCGGCGCCCGCTACGCGAGCGAGTCCTGACGAGAAGTCACCCCCGCAGGCCGAGACGTCAGCTGCGTCGGTCGAGTTGGCACCCAGGTGCCGACTCGACCGACGCGAGTGACGTCTCGGCCGACGTACCTGACGCCTCGGCTCTCAGGCGGTGTTCGGCTTCTCGTTGAACGTACTGTGCGGCTGCACGACGGCGAGGAGCTCGCGGGCGACCTCGGGGCCGAGGGCGCCCCAGTGGTCCTTGTAGCCGTAGACACCGGCGAGGGTGCGTGACTCGTAGTCGCCGTTCATGACCTCGATGTCGTGGGGCGTGATCAGGCCGGGATGGGCGACGCCGACGGCGGCGGAGACCTTCGTCAGCTCCCGGCGCAGGGTCCTGAGGTAGCTGGCGCAGCGATCGCCCTTGTCCTGCGGGTCGAGGCCACCGGAGAGCCACTTGCTCTGCGTCGCCACCCCGGTCGGACAGGTGTCGTCGTGGCACTTCTGAGCCTGGATGCAGCCGATCGACATCATCGCCTCGCGGCCGACGTTGACCATGTCGGCGCCGAGCGCGAAGGCGACGGCGGCGTTCTCCGGCAGGCCGACCTTGGCCGAGCCGATGAAGGTGACCGAGTCGGTCAGGCCGAGCTCGGCGAAGGTGCCGTAGACCCGCGAGAAGCCGATCCGATAGGGCATCGCGACCGCGTCGGAGAAGATCAACGGCGCGGCGCCGGTGCCACCCTCGCCGCCGTCGACGGTGATGAAGTCGACGCCCCGCTCGCCCGAGCGCATCTTGCCGGCGAGCTCCTGCCAGAACTCCATCTCACCGACCGCCGACTTGATGCCGACCGGCAACCCGGTCTCGGCGGCGATCATCTCGACGAAGTCGAGCATCGAGTCGACGTCGTGGAAGGCGGAGTGGCGAGACGGCGACACGCAGTCCTTGCCGACCTCGATGCCGCGGATCTCGGCGATCTCCGGGGTCACCTTGGCCGCCGGCAGCAGGCCACCGAGGCCGGGCTTGGCGCCCTGGGAGAGCTTGATCTCGATCGCCTTGACCGGCGCGGTGGCGACCCGCTCCTTGAGCCGATCGATCGAGAAGGTGCCGTCGGCGTTCCGACACCCGAAGTACGCGGTGCCGATCTGCATCACCAGATCCGCACCACCTTCGAGGTGGTAGGGCGAGATGCCGCCCTCACCGGTGTTGTGCATCGCCCCGGCCCGGCGTGCGCCCAGGTTGAGCGCCGTGATCGCCGGCCCGGACAGCGACCCGAACGACATCGCCGAGATGTTGACGACCGACTCCGGCCGGAAGGCCTTCGCGCGCCCGCGCGGACCTCCGAGCACCTTCGCCGACGGGAGCTTGGCGGCCCGGTCGTGGTCGTCGGGCAGGGAGTCGGCGAACGTACGGTGCTTGATGTGGATGTGGCCCTGGAGGTGCTCGATGTCGTTGTCGGTGCCGAAGCCGAAGTAGTTGTTCTGCTCCTTGGCCGAGGCGTAGACCCAGCGCCGCTGGTCACGGCTGAAGGGCCGCTCCTCGTCGTTGCCGGTCACGATGTACTGCCGCAGCTCCGGCCCGATCTTCTCCATCAGGTACCGCGCGTGCCCGATCACCGGGAAGTTCCGCAGGATCGCGTGCTTGCGCTGGGTCAGGTCGCGCGCGGCGACCACGCCCGCGGCGACCGCCACTCCCCCGAGCAGGGTCGTCATCTTCATGTACGTCTTCCTACCGGCCCGCCACGGCGTTGTAAACGTCCGTGGCGGTGTCGCCGGGCGTCGCTCAGGCGAACTCGGGAATGACCTGAGACTCGAAGAGCTCGATCGAAGAGCGGTCGTAGGCGGCATCGCCGAAGTAGGTGATGGCGTACGTCATTCCCAGCTC
Organism: Nocardioides sp. NPDC087217; assembly: GCF_044744805.1. NCBI lineage: Bacteria > Bacillati > Actinomycetota > Actinomycetes > Propionibacteriales > Nocardioidaceae > Nocardioides > Nocardioides sp. NPDC087217. Next base: position 287,623 of record NZ_JBIUZB010000004.1, on the reverse strand, counting down.
CTCCATAGACTTCAGCTTCTCCACGATCTGCTCGGGCGTGCCGGCCAGCCCCTGCACGCCACTGCGGCGGGCATGCTCCGCGCCGGCGGCCTCTCCGAGCGACTTGGCGAGGTGGTCGGCGTACCAGTCGATCTTGTCCTGGACGTCCTTCTCAGTCTCACCGATGAAGACGTTGTAGTTGGACGAGCGGGTGATCTCCGAGAAGTCGCGGCCGAGGTTCTCGCAGTGCGCCGCGAGGATGTCGGACTTGGACTTGAACGTCTCCGGGTCGCCGGCGAAGTTGGTGTAGTCGGCGTACTGGGCCGCGATCTTCAGGGTCACCTTCTCGCCGCCGCCGGCGATCCACAGCGGGATGCCGGATCGGCCCTGCTGCAGCGGCAGCGGCTGACAGATGGCGCCGTCGACCTGGTAGTACTTCCCGTCCAGCGACGAGATGCCCTTGGTCCAGGCCTGCTGGAAGATCTGGACGCCTTCGCGGAGCATCCCGAGGCGGTCGCGCGCCTCGGGGAAGCCGTAGCCGTAGGCCCGCCACTCGTGCTCGTACCAGCCCGCACCGATGCCCATCTCGACCCGGCCGCCACTGATGTGGTCGGTGGTCGCGGCGACCTTCGCAAGGTAGGCCGGGTTGCGGTAGGACATGCACGAGCACATCTGCCCGAGGCGCACCCGCGACGTCACCGCGCCCAGACCCGCCATCAGCGACCAGGCCTCGTGGGTCGCCTGGTCGGACGGCTCCGGGGTGGTGTGGAAGTGGTCGTAGACCCAGATGCTCTCCCAGGGGCCGGAGTCGGCGTGGATCGCCAGGTCCTTCATCGTCGTCCACTGGTCCGCCGGGTCGATCCCGACGAGGTCGAAGCGCCATCCCTGCGGGACGAAGAAACCGAACTTCATGTCTACTCCTTGATGAGTCCAACCTGAGTGCCACGGACAACTTAACCGTCGGCCCCAGCCGATACCCTCATCATTTATGAGCGAGCGACAGCGAGCGGCAACAGGCCTCAGGCCGCCACTTCCGTATTCTTCGCCGTGCCCTACGGAGGTGGCGGCGTGAGCGCACTGGCAGGACTCGTGGACAAGGGCCTGATGGCTGCCGACTGGGCCGAGGCGCTGGCGCCGGCCGAGCCGCAGATCGAGCAGATGGGCCGCTTCCTGCGCGACGAGCTGGCGGCCAGGCGTCCCTACCTTCCCGACGGCGACCGGATCTTCAACGCCTTCCGGCGCCCGCTGCGAGACGTACGCGTCCTGATCGTCGGCCAGGACCCCTACCCGACCATCGGGCACCCGATCGGGCTCAGCTTCGCGGTCGAGAAGGACGTGCGTCCGCTGCCGGCGTCGCTGCGGAACATCTATGCCGAGCTGGCCACCGACCTCGACCTGAAGATGCCCGAGCACGGCGACCTGTCGACCTGGGCCGACCGCGGGGTGATGCTGCTCAACACCTCGCTGACCGTGCGGCCGGGTGCTCCCGCCTCCCACTCGAAGAAGGGCTGGGAGGAGGTCACCGGGCGGGCGATCGACGTCCTCGGCCGACGCGGCGGACCGTTGGTCGCGATCCTGTGGGGCCGGCACGCGCAGAATCTCGAGCCACGACTCAACGGGGTGCCCGCGATCAAGTCCGTCCACCCCTCGCCGCTCTCCGCGCGCCGGGGGTTCTTCGGGTCCCGGCCGTTCTCCCGCGCCAACGCCCTCCTGGTCGAGCAGGGCGGTTCCCCGGTCGACTGGTCCCTTCCCGATTAGGCTCTGCCTGATGAGGGTCGCCCCATCGGCCCATCGGCGCGGTGAACGGGGGTCACGTGGGCGAGAACACGACCGGACCGACGCTGTCGGTGTCACGGCGGCTCAAGATCGGCGGGACCATCGTCGTCGTGCTGATGGCGGTCTGGGCCGCCGTGCTCGGCGGACGAGCCCTCCTGGAACGGGCCGGTCCTCCGGAGTACCCCGCGACCGACGTACGCGACTGGGCGACCTTCGCCGACCACCTCGTCCTCGGCACCGCCGGCCCTGCCGACGCGGACCGGCTCGAGGTCACGACCGTCCTGTGGAGCCGGCAGGGAGCCCACCCGATCGGGCGCGGGATCACCCTCGACGCCGACATGACCGAGGGCGAGGCGTACGCCGTGCCGGTGGCGTGGCTCGAGGGCGGCGGTGGACGCTGGGTGGCGCTGGCGGCCGAGGCGGTCCTGCCCCTCGACGGCGGGCGGATCACCGGGGGTGGCCAGACCTGGGCGGCCGACCACGCCGGGGAGTCGCCCCGGGGCCTCGCCACCGAGCTCTACGAGACCGGTCCGCACCCGGCCGCCGTCCCCTACCTGTATGAGAGTCTCGAGCAAAGACTCGCCGCTGTGGAGCGGTAGGTAAGATTTCAAGCGTGAGCCAGGACTCCCCCACGCGGCCCCAGCGCGCCAACTGGCTTCGGGCCGGCATTTGGTCGCTCGGTTTCGTCGCCCTGCTCTGGGTGCTCGAGGCCACCGACTACATCAGCGGACACCAGCTCGACACGCTGGGCATCCAGCCGCGCACCGATGCCGGCCTGCTCGGCATCGTGTTCGCTCCGGTGCTCCACTTCGGCTGGGCCCACCTCTACGGCAACACCCTGTTCGCACTCGTCCTCGGCTTCCTGGTGCTCGCCTCGGGCGTCGGCCGCGGGATCGTGGCGACGCTCATCATCTGGGTGGTCGGAGGCGTCGGCGTCTGGCTGATGTCGCCCCCGGGCAGCATCACCGCCGGCACCTCGATGCTGATCTTCGGCTGGCTCGTCTACCTGATCCTGCGCGGCCTGTTCAGTCACCGCGTCGGCCAGATCGTCATCGGCGTACTCATCTTCCTGGCCTGGGGCAGCCTGCTCCTGGGCGTACTCCCGGGGCAGACCGGTGTCTCCTGGCAGGGCCACCTCTTCGGCGCGATCGGTGGCGCGCTGGCGGCCTGGCTGCTCAACGACCCGCCCCAGAAGCAGGCCCAGAAGAAGCCCGCCTGAACCAGCTGATGGAGACTGGCTTCATGCAGATCCTCTCCATCCAGTCGCACGTGGCCTTCGGCTACGTCGGCAACTCGGCGGCAGTCTTCCCGATCCAGCGCCTCGGTCACGAGGTCTGGCCCGTGCTCACGGTCAACTTCTCCAACCACACCGGCTACGGCGAGTGGCGTGGACCGGTCGTGGCCGCCGACCAGGTCGCCGAGGTCATCGAGGGGATCTCCGAGCGCGACGGTCTGTCGACCGTCTCCGCCGTGCTGTCCGGCTACCAGGGCGACCCGGCTGTCGGCGCGATCGTCCTGGATTCCGTACGTCGCGTGAAGGCGCTCAACCCGCGCGCCCTCTACTGCTGTGACCCGGTGATGGGCGACGTCGGGCGCGGGATGTTCGTCCGTGAGGGCATCCCGGAGTTCATGCGCGACGAGGTCGTGCCCGCCGCCGACGTGATCACGCCCAACCACTTCGAGCTCAACTTCCTCGCCGGTCTCGAGTCGACCGACACGCTGCAGGAGGTGCTCGCCGCCGTCGACATCGTCCGCGAGTCCGGCCCGTCCAACGTGCTGGTGACCTCGGTGATCACCAAGGACCCGACCCATCTCGACCTGGTCGCCGTCTCCGACGAAGGCGCCTGGTCGGTCACCACTCCCCTGCTCCCGATCTCCCCCAACGGCGGCGGCGACGTCACCGCGGCGGTCTACCTCTCCCACCTGCTCTCGACCGGCTCGACGCCGGCCGCCCTCGGCCGCACCGCGAACACCCTCTTCGCGATCCTCGACCGGACGTTGAAGTCGGGCCGTCGCGAGCTCGAGCTCGTCGCCTCCCAGGACGACATCGCCAACCCGCCGACGACGTACGAGGTCACGCAGCTCCGCTGATCAGTAGGACTTGCCGTCGGCGTACCGCTGTCGCCGCCAGGCCCTGCCACTTCCCCGGTTCTTGGCCTTGTACGTCGGCAGCTGGCTGTCGCAGTTCGGGCAGAGGAGCCGAAGGTTCTCACGTCGATTGTTCGACGCGTCCCCGTCGATGTGGTCCAGCACGAAGGCGAGTTCCAAGCCATTCCACTCGGCGGGGATGGCACAGATCGCGCACAGGCCCTCCTGCTGCTCGAGGACATAGTCACGGATGTAGTGGCGACGCTTGCTCAGGGCCTTGCCGATCCCGGTCGCCAGCCACTCCTCGACCATGCGCTTCTGCTTGACCTGCATCTGGCAGGCGTTGCTGCAGTAGATCTTCTGGTGGCGCTGGGTAAGTTCTCGCCCGCACCCCAAGCATCGGCTCATGGCAATGACTGTATGGCCGACCACCGACATTTCGTGGAGCCGGTGACAGGAGTCGAACCCGCGACATTTCGCTTACAAGGCGAACGCTCTACCAACTGAGCTACACCGGCATGCCGTACGCATCCGCAACGGCGGGACAATCGTAGCCAGTCATTGGCCCGAGTGCGCATCCGGCGTGCCGTCCTGACCGTGACGCGCGCCGAGGCATCCCCTTGAAAACACGTGCAGGGAGACCTACGAGTCCGGGCGCGAGCGGGGTCTAGGGGCTCGCGTCACTCGTCCCCGGCGGGGCGTCCAGCGGGACGTACTCGTGGGCGGTCAGGGCGCCGTTGGTCTCCAGCTCGACGGACTGGAGACCGACGGGGAGCCCGTCGGCGTAGGTGATCAGGGTGACCTCGGCGGTGCGGCGGATCTTCCCCATCGCGAAGGCGTACGCCGCGCCACCGGTGGTGCCGTTGGTGTAGGTCCAGCCGATCTCGCCGTTCTCACCGGTCACCTCGCTCGGCCCCAGGTGAACGTGGCGGTGGCCGCCGACGACGAGAGTCGCGCAGCCCCGTCGCAGCGTCTCGCGTCCGAGCGAGGGGTCGTGGACGAGGAGGGTCGCGACGGGCTTGCCCTCCTCCATCGAGGCGCAGGCGATGTCGGCGAGCTTCTCGCCGGCCTCCTCGAGGGTGACGCCCTTCTCGTCGATCCAGTTGCCGAGGCCGCTGGTGCGCGGGTCGGGGACGCCCAGGAGCGTCGAGCCTCCGGGGCCGTCGACGACCTCGCCGTCGAGCATGGTCCAGCCCCGGTCGGCGAGGTAGTCACCGACCGTCGGGCCGTAGTCGTGGTTGCCGGTGACCGCCCACTTGTCCAGACCGTCGCTGGCGTCGGTGAGCGAGTCGAGGGAGAAGGTCTCCCAGTCGGACCCGGTCGAGGTGTCGTCGCCGGCGTCGAGGATGCCGGTCGCGCCGCCCTCGTCGGCGATCGCGCGGACCACGGAGTCCATGCCGACGTTGTCGTGGCGGTCGGAGACGAGGACCGACACGGTCTCGTCCTCGCCCGGCTCGCGCAGCGCCAGGTCCGGGACCTTCTCCACGACCTTCTCGTAGAAGGTCCGGCTGGAGTTGTAGGTGTCGACGGCGCTGGCCACGAGCCGGCGGGTCTGGTTGGCGTAGGCGTCGCCGCGGACCTCCACCTCGGCCAACTCCTCCGGCACGGGGATCGCCGCGCCGAGGAAGTCGGCCAACGGAGTCCATTCGCCGGCGACCGGTCCGGCCTCCTTGTCCGCGGCGGGCGCTCCTGCCTCGCCCCAGGGCTGCCAGACCGCGGCCGCGATCACCGCCACCGCGACCACGCCGATGCCCGCGGTGCTGAGACCGCGCCGGGTGCGGGCCGACTCTGTGATGCGTCGGCGCAGGTCGGCGCGGCGTTGGGAGCCGGGCAGCCACCACAGCACGACTCCCCCGGCGACGATCGCCAAGGAGACCGCGGCACCGCGGACCACGGCCGCGACGAGCATCGACTCGACCTGCTCCACCACGACCGCGCGCTGGCCGGCGGGGGCCGACCCGAGGACCGCGTAGCGCTCGAAGAGCTCGTCCATCGACCGCAGCTCGGTCTTCCCGAGGGTCACGTCGACGCCGACCGGGCCGCCGACGTCCAGGCGTACGTCAGGCAGCACCGGTCCGGTGTGGATGACCGCCTTCCCCGACAGCGTCGGGCGCAGGACCGAGTCGTGGCCGGCCAGGACCACCTGGCGTTCGCTGGACAGGAAGAGCCACGCGCTCAGCGCCACGGCCAGCACGAGCCACAGCACTCCGAGCCCCGCCCAGACGGCGAGGCCCCGAAACAGAGTGCGGCGAGAGATCAGCGGCGCGCCTCCGCGACCGCGTAGAGCACGACCGACGCAGCGACGCCGGCATTGAGGGACTCTACGGAGTTGGCCATCGGGATCGACACTATCTGATCGCAGGTCTCCTGGACCAAGCGGGACAGCCCACCACCCTCGGCACCGACGACGATCACCAGCGGACCATCGGCGAGGCCCTCGGGGGCACCCAGCTCGGGCAGGGTGATGTCACCCTCCATGTCGAGCCCGACGACCATGCAGCCGGCCTCCTGGTAGGCCTTCAGCTGCCGGGTCAGGTTGACCGTCTGCGCGACCGGGATCCGCGCCGCGGCACCGGCGCTCGTCTTCCACGCCGCGGCGGTCATCCCGGCCGCACGCCGCTCCGGGATCACCACGCCATGGGCTCCGAAAGCCGCGGCCGAGCGCACGATGGCGCCCAGGTTGCGCGGGTCGGTGACCTGGTCGAGAGCAACGATCAGCGCCTTCTCCCTGACCTCGGCCGCGCGGTCGAGCAGGTCGTCGGCGTGGGCGTACTCGTAGGCCGGGATCCGCGCCGCGAGCCCCTGGTGGCCGTTGAAGCCGGTGAGCCGGTCGAGCTCGACCTTGGTCACCTCGAGCAGCGAGATGCCCTTCTCGGAGGCGAGCATGAACGCCTCCCGCAGCCGGCCGTCGCGCTCGGCACCCTCGGCGACGTAGAGCCCGTTGACCGGTACGTCCTCACGCAGTGCCTCGACCACGGAGTTGCGTCCGATGATCCACTCGGCGTCACCGGCGGCCCGCTTGCGCGGACCCTTGTTGCGCTGCTCCGCGGCCTGGGCCGCCTTGTGGGCCTTGTGGTAGGGCCGGTCCTTCGCCTTCGGCGTCGGGCCCTTGCCCTCCAGGCCCTTGCGCCGGTTGCCGCCGGTGCCGACCTGGGCACCCTTCTTACGCCCCTTCGCGATCGCTCCGCGACGCTGGGAGTTGCCTGCCATCAGTTAACGCTCCATTTCGGACCCTCAGGGGTGTCCTCGATCTCGATCCCGGCGTCCTTGAGCCGGTCTCGCATGGCATCGGCGCGGGCCCAGTCCTTGGCGGCGCGCGCCTCGGCGCGCTCGGCCAGGACCCCGCGAACAAGTACGTCGAGCGCGCCGGTCAGCTTCTCGTCATCACCGCTCGCCGGACCCCACGCCGGGTCGGCGGGGTCCAGACCGAGCACGTCCAGCATCGCGCGGACGCTCGCGGCGACCCCGCGCAGCGCCGGGCTGTCGCCGTCGGCGAGCAGCTTGTTGCCCTCGCGGACGACCTCGTGCAGGGCGCCCACGGCGGCCGGGGTGCCGAGGTCGTCGTCCATCGCGTTGACGAAGTCGGCGCACGGGACGCCGTCGCCCGGGATCTCGCCGATCGCGGCCGCCGCGCGCTCCAGGAAGCCTTCGATCCGCTGGAATCCGGCTGCGGCCTCCTCGAGCGCCTCGAAGGAGAACTCGACGTGGGACCGGTAGTGGGCCGCGACCAGGTAGTAGCGCAGCTCGATGCCGCGTACCTTCTTCAGGACCTCGGGGATGACCAGCGAGTTGCCCAGCGACTTCGACATCTTCTCGCCGGAGGTCGTGATCCAGGCGTTGTGCAGCCAGTAGCTCGCGAAGGGCCGGCCGGCAGCGCGCGACTGGGCCTGCTCGTTCTCGTGGTGCGGGAAGCGCAGGTCGATGCCACCACCGTGGAAGTCGAAGGCGGGACCGAGGTATTTCCCGGCCATCGCCGAGCACTCGATGTGCCACCCGGGCCGTCCCAGACCCCAGGGCGAGGGCCAGGAGGCGGTCTCCGGCTCGGAGACCTTCCGGCCCTTCCACAGCGCGAAGTCACGTGGGTCGCGCTTGCCGCGCGGGTCGGCGTCGGCGGCGGCCTCCATGTCGTCGACCTTCTGCCCCGACAGCTCGCCGTAGGAGGGCCAGGAGCGCACATCGAAGTAGACGTCCGCAGAGCCGTCCTCGGCAGCGTAGGCATGGCCCTTCGCGATCAGCTCCTCGATCAGCGCGATGATCTCGGGGATGTGACCGGTGGCCAGGGGCTCGTAGGTCGGCCGGGCGACGTTGAGCGAGGCGTAGGCGGCGTCGAGCTCGCGGTGCATGGTGTAGCCGAGGTTGTACCAGGGACGTCCCTGCTCGGCCGACTTCGCCAGGATCTTGTCGTCGATGTCGGTCACGTTGCGGATGAAGGTGGTCTCGTAGCCCGACGCCCGCAGCCACCGCTGCAGCACGTCGAAGTTCACCCCGCTCCGCACGTGCCCGACGTGCGGCTCGCTCTGCACGGTCAGGCCACAGACATAGAGCGACGCCTTGCCGGGCTGCAAGGGGGTGAAGTCACGTACTTCACGGGTCGCCGAGTCGTAGAGCCTGAGTGCCATACCCCAAGTCTAGGGACGTACGCGGGTTCCCTACCTATCGCGACGCACGATGAGCGCCGAGGCGATCGCGGCGACGCCCTCACCGCGCCCGGTGAGCCCGAGACCGTCGGTGGTCGTGGCGGTCACGGCGACCGGCGCGCCCGCCGCCGCGGAGAGCGCCTCGTTGGCCTCGGCCCGCCGCGGACCGATCTTGGGCCGGTTGCCGATCACCTGCACCGCGACATTGCCGATCTCGAAACCGGCTTCGCGGACCCGGCGCGCGGCCTCCGCCAGCAGGACGACCCCGGCTGCCCCTGCCCACTCGGGCTCGGAGGTGCCGAAGTTGGACCCCAGGTCGCCGAGCCCCGCGGCGGAGAAGAGCGCGTCGCAGCAGGCGTGGGCGGCCACGTCCCCGTCGGAGTGACCGGCGAGACCCTGCGGCTCGTCGGGGAAGGCGAGGCCGGCCACATGCATCGGGACACCGTCGGCAAGGCTGTGTACGTCGGTCCCGATGCCGATCAGAGGAAGCTGCACGCTCCGCAGTCTCCCAGATAGTGCTCAGGCAGCCTTTCGGTGGCCGACGTGGATGAGCCCGTCGACAACCCGGACCTCGTAGGCGGGGATGGTCACGTGCGGGTCGTCCAGGCACTGTCCCGTACGCAGGTCGAACCCGTGCCGGTGAGCGGGCGAGGCCACGAACGGAACCCCGTCGCGCACCCCGACGATGCCCTTGGCGATCACCGACGCCTTGGCGAACGGGTCGTGGTTCCCCAGGGCGTAGACGACATCGTCGGGCATCCGGAAGATCGCGATGGCCTGCCCATGGACCAGTGCCGTGGCGCCGCGCTTCACCTCGAGCGCGTCGACCGGGCAGACGGACTGCCAGTCACCCTGGTCGTCCCGCTGGGCATGAGCACTCATGACGTCGCCGGCCCGAGCCGCTTCGTCGACATTCTCGGGTCCTCCCTTCGGTGGATTTGAACCGTAGGACGCGTGAGGGACACCTCCTGTTTCGCTCTGTTACGCGTACGTAAACACCAGCGCCCAGCCCGTACGCCGTCCTCGCCGCCGAACGGATAGCCTCCAGGGGTGCCTGCCGCTCTCGTCCTCCTGGCCGCCGGATCCGGCACCCGCGTCGGAGCCGCCACCAACAAGGTGCTGCTCCCGCTCGACGGGTCCGACGATCCGGCCTCCTCAGCCCTCGGCCTCTCGCTCCGGACCGCCCTGGCCGTGCCCGACGTGCACCGTCTCGTCCTGGTCGTACGCAGCGGCGACGAGGAGGCGGTCGCGGCCGTCGCCCAGCCCCTGCTCGGGGACCGCGAGGTCGTGATGGTCGCCGGCGGCGAGACCCGGCACGCATCCGAACAGGCCGCGCTGGCGGTGCTCCGGGCCGACATCGAGGCAGCCGGCGAGGACGGCATCGACGTGGTCGCGATCCATGACACTGCCCGGCCGCTGGTGTCGCCCGAGCTCTTCTCCGTGGTCATCGGCGTCGCCCGCAAGCACGGTGGCGCCATCCCCGCCGCCCCGCTCAGCCACCTCTCGACGCGTGACCTGCAGCCGGTGGCAGGTCCTCTCGTCGGCGTACAGACACCGCAGGCGTTCCGCGCGGCCGACCTGCTGGCCGCCTATGCCCAGGCCGCGGCCGACGGCTTCGACGGCACCGACACCGGCGCCACCCTGGAGCGCTACGCCTCCGGGGTACGCATCGTCGCAGTGCCCAGCTCGTCGCTGAACCTCAAGGTCACCTTCGCCGACGACCTGGGCGCGGTCGGGAAGCTGCTCAGCTGACTGCGCTCACCGACAGCGCTTCGAGCAGGCGTACGTCATCCTCGGAGGCGACGCGGCGGCCGACCGGCGGCGCCTCGACCGAGACGACCGGGAACCGGCGGGCCAGCGAGCCCGCGATCTCGGCGAAGTCGCCGGAAGGCCAGTCGTCCAAGGCCGCGACGACGGCCGGGGGCAGCACGATCGGCGATGCGACCGAGACCAGCGAGGTGCGGTCGATGGTCGCGCCGAGCACCGGCACCCCGTCCTCGATGGCCAGGTTCTTGACCGTGTCCGTCACCGGGCGTACGCCGACGACGACCGCCTCGCGCGCGAGCGCGGTCGAGACACAGTGAGCGATGAAGGCCGGCGGGGTCATCGGGCACAGCGAGTCGTGCAGGACCAGCGGCTCCTCGGCCGCGACCATCCCCTCCCACGAGGTGGTGAAGTCGACGGGCGTCACGCCGGACTCGCCGAGGGACCAGGTCGCCGCGGCGACCAGCGCCTCACCGTGGATCAACGTGAACGGCAGCGAGCCTCGACCGTCATCGGCGACGAACCCGAGGGCCGGCGGAACCTCGGCAGTCTCGTCGATCTCGTCGTAGTCGGCGTAGGGGTCCTCCATGGAAGTCACCGTATCGGCCCTGCTGAGCCCTCCGCTGAGCCCCCCAAAAGCGCGAAACAGGCCCCGGGTTTCCCCGGAGCCTGTAACGCAGACCGAAACCAGCGTCAGCTGGCCAGCACCTCATCGAGGAGGACTTCAGCCTTGTCTTCGTTGGTGTGCTCGCACAGCGCGAGCTCCGAGACGAGGATCTGGCGTGCCTTGGCGAGCATGCGCTTCTCCCCGGCGGAGAGGCCACGGTCACGCTCACGACGCCACAGGTCACGCACGACCTCGGCGACCTTCATGACATCGCCGCTGTGCAGCTTCTCCAGGTTTGCCTTGTAACGACGCGACCAGTTGGTCGGCTCTTCGACGTGCTCCGCACGAAGCACCTCGAAGACTCGATCAAGCCCGTCCTTGTCTACGACGTCTCGAACTCCGACGAGCTCGAGGTTGTTGGCCGGAACACGCACCACGAGGTCCTGCTGAGCGATGATGCGGAGGACCAGATACTGCCGCTCCTCGCCCTTGATGGTGCGCATCTCGATGTCTTCGATGACGGCCGCGCCATGGTTCGGGTATACGACGGTCTCGCCGACGGTGAAAGTCATATTTTTAGGTACCCCTTCCTAGGGCTATAAGTCTACCACGGATCTTAGAATTCGGATTCCGTGTTTGCGCAGGTCAGGGGCTCAATCTGGGGTTGACAGATTGATAACTTGTGTGGTTCCGCGCGCGCAGGCCCGTCGAACGTGGCAGCATGGCTGATTTCGAAACGACTCCGAAATCTCGCCGTAGCCAGCCTGTTGTCCTGCGCGGCTCGGCCAAGTGCCCGATACTGCCGCCATGGCGAATGCATCGCAGAGCGCCCCCAAGACCATCTTCACCGTGTCGTCGTCGCACGCCCAGGATCAGGACCCGGAAGAGACGCAAGCCAGTGCGTCGGCCGTTCCTGATGCCCCGGCGGGCCGAGCAAGCGTCATGGACAAGGTGGGCAACTGGGCCCCGTTCCTCCTCATCCGCTCCACCCACCCCCGCCAGGCGGTGCTGACCGCCATCGGCCTGTCGGTGGCGGCCGTCCTCGCCGGGCTGACGACGCGCGAGGTCACGCTGATCGCGGTCACCGTGCTCGTCGGCCAGGCCGTCCTCGGCTGGCACAACGACCTCGTCGACCAGGCCGTCGACCGTCGTCACGAGCGCGAGGGCAAGCCGATCTCGGACGGCCGTCTCGAATCGGGCAGCGTCTGGTTCGCGCTGTGCTGCGGCGTACTGCTCGTCATCCCGCTCTCGGTCACCTCGGGCACCGTCGCGGGCCTGTTCTACCTCGGCTCGCTGGTGCTCGGGATGCTCGCCAACGTACTGCTGCGCAAGGGCCTCTTCTCCTGGGTCCTGTGGGCGGCGGCCTTCGCCTGCTACCCCGGATACCTCTCGTACGCCGGCTGGGCCGGTGAGTCCTCGGGCGGACCGCCGCACTGGGTGATGGTCGCGCTCGCCGCGGCGCTCGGTGTCGGCGTGCACTTCCTGACCGCGCTGTGGGGCCTGGTCGCCGACAACGAGGACAAGTGGACGTACCTGCCGCTCAAGGCCGGACTGAAGCTCGGGGCCGGCAAGCTCCTCCTCGTCACGCTCGTCTACATCGCCGTGGTGATCGCCGGGATGCTGTACGCCGCGAGCGCCGTCGGACTGCGTGCCTGACCCTTTTCCGAGATCGCGGGATCGGGCGGATAGAGTGTCGCGCGTGACGACCAAGGTTATGCAGAAGCGGCTCGCAGTGACGGGCGCACTCGTGGCTCTCGCGCTTCCGGCGCTCACCGCCTGCAGCAGCTTCGACTACGCGACGGACCGGCCCAACGAGATCACCCACGGCGGGTCGACGCTCGACGGTGCCATCCGGATCAACGCCGCTCGCATCGTGACCGCGCAGGAAGGCTCCGGCGTCTTGGTCGGCACCTTCTCGCTCGACCCGGCGATCAACCCGGCGGTCGCCGGCAAGGCGCTGCCGACGGTCACCTCGATCGCCACGGCGGCCGACGCCGAGGAGACGGTCACGCCCGAGTCGTTCACCCCGATCGAGCTTCCGAAGTCCGGCATCATCAACCTGGCCGACCCGACCATCGGTGGCATCGCGGTCACCGGCGACTTCAAGCCGGGCGACAGCATCCCGATGACCTTCACCTTCTCCGAGGGTGAGGAGAAGACCATCTCCGTCCCGGTGGTCACCCAGTGTGGTCCGTACGCCGAGGTCGTCGCAGCCGTCGACGAGACCACGAAGCCCGCGAAGAAGGGCAAGAACGCCGAGGCCCAGGCGTCCGAGGACGCTGCCGCCGAGGACGCTGCCGCCGAGGGCGCTGCCGAGGGCACCGAGGAGGCGTCGACCCTGCCTGCCGACGAGCCCGCCGAGAGCGAGCACGCGACCGAGACCGAGACCGAGGGCGAGCACGCCACCGAGGGCGAGGCGCACGACGAGTCCGCGGGCACCATCTCCGAGGACCCCTACTCCTGCGAGTTCCCCCCGGCCGCTCTGCCCGGTGCCGAGGAAGCTCACTGATGACCTACAAGCTCGTCCTTCTGCGTCACGGCGAGAGCGAGTGGAACGCGCTCAACCTGTCCACCGGCTGGGTCGACGTCGACCTCACCGACAAGGGCCGGGCCGAGGCCGTCAACGGCGGCAAGCTGCTGGCCGAGGCCGGGATCCTTCCCGACCTGGTCCACACGAGCCTGCTGCGACGTGCGATCAACACCGCCAACATCGCGCTCGACACCGCCGAGCGCCACTGGATCCCGGTGCGCCGCGACTGGCGTCTCAACGAGCGCCACTACGGCGCGCTCCAGGGCAAGAACAAGTCCGAGACGCTGAAGAAGTTCGGCGAGGAGCAGTTCCAGCTGTGGCGTCGTTCCTACGACGTACCGCCGCCGCCGATCGAGGCCGACTCCGAGTACTCCCAGGCCGGTGACCCGCGCTACGCCGACATCGACGTGCCCGCCACCGAGTGCCTCAAGGACGTCGTCGCCCGGATGATCCCCTACTGGGAGTCGGCGATCGTGCCCGACCTCCAGGCCGGCAAGACCGTTCTGGTCACCGCCCACGGCAACAGCCTTCGCGCGCTGGTCAAGCACCTCGACAACATCTCCGACACCGAGATCGCCAAGCTCAACATCCCCACGGCCCAGCCGCTGGTCTACGAGCTCGACGAGTCGCTGAAGCCGGTCGTCACCGGCGGCACCTACCTCGACCCCGAGGCCGCGGCCGCCGCCGCCGAGGCCGTCGCCAACCAAGGCAAGCAGTAACAACCACGATCCCGCCGAGTCGGCTCGTCTTGACGAGCCGACTCGGCGGGATTTTCGGTCAGTACGAGCCGACTCGGCGGGTCAGGAGTCGGTGGGGGTCTCGCCGGTGACGACGAAGACGACCCGGTTGGCCACCGTGACGGCGTGGTCGGCGATGCGCTCGTAGTAGCGGCCCAGGAGAGCCACGTCGACGGCGGGCTCGACGCCGTGGGTCCAGTCCTGACCCAGCAGCTCGGCGAAGGACTTGCGTCGCAGCTGGTCCATCTCGTCGTCGTCGGCGACCAGGTCCTGAGCTGCGGAAACGTCGCGGGTGCGGAGGATCTCGCAGGTGCGCTCGACCATCTGCTGGGCGATCTCGGCCATCTTGCCGATGGTCGGCTGGGCCAGCTCGGGGACGGCCTTGTTCGGCGTACGCAGCCTGGCGATCTTGGCGACGTGGACGGAGAGGTCACCCATCCGCTCGAGGTCGGAGATCATCCGCAGCGCGGCGACGACTACGCGCAGGTCGCCGGCGACCGGCGACTGGAGGCCGAGCAGCTCGAGGGCGTTCTCCTCGATGCGCTCGCGGGCGTCGTCGATCTCGACATCCTTGTCGATCACCTGCTCGGCGAGGTCGTTGCGGGCCTCGAGGAGAGCGGTGGTGGCGTCGCGTACGGCCACCGACACCAGCTCACAGACACTGGTGAGATCGGTGAAGATGGCATCGAGGTCCTCATGGAAAGCAGCGCGCATGGGCCGATCCTAGACACACGACATGTACTGATCTCCATCCCGAGTGAACCGACGGTGAACGTTCGGCGCGGAGACGTCCAGAGGTGAAGAATGGGTGTTTGATGGGCTTACCCTGATCGTGTGGACTCGACGACGCAGGCCTTTCTTGCTGCGCTCCTCGGCGCTGTCGTCGCCGGAGCGGCGGTGCTTGCGTGGGCGATGAGCGAACGTTCCCGCCGTCGGATCCCCGAGGTCGAGCCCCCGAAGGTTCCCTCCGAGGTGGCCGCGGTCCTCTCGGTCCTGCGCAGCAGCGCGGTCGTCGTCGACGAGCACGACACGGTGCTCAAGGCCAGCGCCCCGGCGTACGCCCTGGGTCTGGTGCGCGGCACCTCGCTGGTCTCGCCCGAGCTCTCCGAGCTCGTCCACGGTGTGCGCCGTGACGGCCAGATCCGGGAGACCGAGCTGGTGATCTCGCGCGCCAACGGGGCCTCACGGCACGTCACCGCCCGGGTCGCTCCGCTCGGCACGCGCCTGGCGCTCGCCCTGGTCGAGGACCGCACCCGCGAGCGCCGCGTCGAGGCCGTACGCCGCGACTTCGTCGCCAACGTCAGCCACGAGCTCAAGACGCCGGTCGGCGCGATACGAGTGCTCGCCGACGCGGTCACCGAGGCCTCCGACGACCCCGAGGCCGTACGCCGCTTCGCCCACCGGATGATCACCGAGTCCGAGCGCCTGACCGAGCTCGTCCAGCAGATCATCGAGCTCTCCCGGCTCCAGGGCGACGAGCCCCTGGAGGCACCGATCGCGGTCGACGTCGACAAGGTCATCGCGGCCGCCGTCGACGCCTCGACGGTCGACGCCGACGCCAAGGGCATCAACGTGGTCAGCGCCGGCACCGCCGGGTTGCACGTCTTCGGCAACGACGAGCAGGTCTCGACCGCGGTCACCAACCTGGTCTCCAACGCGGTCGCCTACTCCGACCCCGGCTCGACCGTGACCGTCTCGACCCGCGCGACCGACGGCTCCGTCGAGATCTCCGTGGTCGACCAGGGCATCGGGATCCCGTCCACGGAGATCGACCGGATCTTCGAGCGCTTCTACCGCGTCGACCCGGCTCGCCACCGCTCCACCGGCGGCACCGGGCTCGGCCTGTCGATCGTCAAGCACGTCGCCGCTACGCATGGTGGCGAGGTCAAGGTCTGGTCGCAGGAGGGTCAGGGTTCCACCTTCACCCTCACCCTGCCCCAGCACCTACCAACTGCCGGGAAGTCCGGCACAAGCAAGGAGGAACGCCCGTGACCCGGGTACTCGTCGTCGAAGATGAAGCCAGCTACAGCGAGGCACTGTCCTACATGCTCCGCAAGGAGGGCTTCGAGGTCGCCGTCGCCGAGGACGGCACCGACGCTCTGAAGGAGTTCGACCGCAACGGGGCAGACATCGTGCTGCTCGATCTGATGCTTCCCGGCCTCTCCGGCACCGAGGTGTGCCGGCAGATCCGGGCCACCTCGTCGGTCCCGGTCATCATGGTGACCGCCAAGGACGACGAGGTCGACAAGGTCGTCGGCCTCGAGCTCGGCGCCGACGACTACGTCACCAAGCCCTACTCCCCGCGCGAGCTGGTCGCCCGGATCCGCGCCGTCCTCCGCCGAGGCACCGAGCCCGACGCGGCCCCCGCCACCCTCGAGGCC
The DNA here is from genome assembly GCF_044744805.1 of Nocardioides sp. NPDC087217. Taxonomy (NCBI): domain Bacteria; kingdom Bacillati; phylum Actinomycetota; class Actinomycetes; order Propionibacteriales; family Nocardioidaceae; genus Nocardioides; species Nocardioides sp. NPDC087217. Next base: position 271,124 of record NZ_JBIUZB010000004.1, on the reverse strand, counting down.
GGGCCCGTCCGGATGGACGTGGAGCGCCACGTCGTGACCGTGGACGGCAACGAGCAGCGCCTCCCGCTCAAGGAGTTCGAGCTCCTGGAGATGTTCCTGCGCAACCCTGGCCGCGTCCTCACCCGCGGCCAGCTCATCGACCGCGTCTGGGGCTCCGACTACGTCGGCGACACCAAGACCCTCGACGTACACGTCAAGCGCCTGCGCGCCAAGCTCGAGCCGGACCCGTCGGAGCCGAAGTTCCTGGTCACGGTCCGCGGTCTGGGCTACAAGCTCGACCTCTGAGCCGTACGCAGCGGCCCGGGACATAGCCCCTTCGGGCCATGTCCCGGGCCGCTTGCTTTGCTTAGCATTCCTTTGCCTGCCCGCAGCCCGCGGCGCCGAACGGAAAGTACGTCGTGTTGCGTCGCCTGCCGCTCCTGATCGCTCTCGTGGTCGCCGTCCTGCTACCGGTGGGCACCACCGCTTCGCCTGCGGAGGCAGCCTGCAGCAGCCCGCAGCTCTCGAAGATCACCGTGGCGCGAAGCACCGTCACGGCAGGTCAGTCCACCACCGCGACCGTGACGCTCTCGTGTGCGCCCCGCACCCGGAAGCTGGTTGCCGTGAAGGCGACGTCGGGAATCGTCGTACCGTCCTCGGTCTACGTCAGGAGCGGGCATCGCACCCGGTCCTTCACGGTGAGGACCAGACTCACCGCGATCACCACCCGCGGCTCGGTCAGCGCGACGTACAACCGTCGCACAGTGTCCACCGCGCTCACCCGCCGGTACGCCTACTGCGCGAGTCCTCCGCTGAGCAGCTTGACAGTCAGCCCCACGACACTGGTCAGCGGGAATGCCACCAAGGCGGTTGCCCGGCTCGCCTGCCGCTCGACCAAGTCGATCCGTCTGGTCGTCTCGACGACCAAAGGGACGGTCGCGCACAACGCCGGGGACATCTGGATCGGGCGGGACCGGCCGAGCGTCACCTTCCAGGTCACCGCGACGGCCCGCACCAGCCGGCTCGTCGCAACGGTCAAGGTTCGCAAGGCAGGGTCGACCCGCTGGGTCTCGGATACCTTCGTAGCCACCGCGAACCCCGAGATGTGCATGCCGTCCTCACGGGCGACGTCGAACGTGATCTATGCCGGTACGAGGCCGACGACGGTCACGCTCAAGCAGCCATGCGCGCTCGACATCTCGCGCTACGTCTACCTGGGCACCAACAACCCGGACGTGAAGGTGCCGAGCCGGGTTCTCGTCCTCGCCGGGAAAGCGAGCGTCGGCGTACCGGTCTACGTCGCCGACGGCACCAGGGCCGGGGGCAGCCTGATCCATGCACAGCTGAGCGTCGGGTATGCACCAGGAGCGTGGGCGCACCACTTCGATGTCGAGGCGCACCCGGGGCTCGAATCGGCCAATCTGGATGCATGGGCCGACGAAAACGGAGCGCGCACCGTGCGTGCCCACGTCGACCTGGGATTCCCGGCGATCACGGACACCGTAGTCCGGGTCGAGTCGAGCGACCCCCTGATCGCGCTCCCGCCGAGCATGACCGTTGCCAAGGGCGCGACCCGCGCAGACATCGATCAGACCATCACCGCACCTGCGGAGGACACCGAAGTACGCATCACCGCCACCTTCGGAAGTCAGCAGCGAACCGCGAGCGTGCTGGTCCAGCGGAGCTTCCGGCCCGGAGACCCGGTCTCGCTGAGCAGGCAGACGTTCTACGGCGGCGGGCGGGCAGGTGTCTCGATCGATATCGAACGCCCTGCCGGTCCCGACGGCGTACCGGTCACCATGTCCTCGGACTCGTCACTGCTCACATTCGAGCCGACCGCGTTCCGACCCGGCCACACCGTCGCCAGCCTCTACTTCGACGCCGCCGAGGTCACCGAGAGCACACCGGTCACGCTCCACGTGACCGCGGGAACACACACCTACGACGTACCGATCACGCTGCAGCCCGGACTGGCGACCATCACGCTGCCGGACAGAGCCACCAGCGACGAACCCTTCACCGGCACGGTCACACTGACGGGAGTCGCCACCGTGGACACGCCGGTTCGCCTCATCTCGGGCTCGAGCTCGTTCCAGGTACCCAGCGGCGTGATCATCCCCGCGGGAGAGACCAGCGCGACCTTCCAGGGTGTCGTGCACCTACCGAGCAGCAGCAGTGGAGCCGTGACGCGGCTCAATGCGTACCTCGGACGGCTCTACACCTCCAACGACATGATGGTCACTCCCGCGCCGTAGGCCTCTGCAGCGGCCCCGGGTCAGGCTGGCGTCATCTGCTTCTCCGTCACCGGGCTCCGCGGCATCACCAGAGACATCAGTGCGGCGGCGGCGCACAGGGCACCGGCTGCGTACCAGACCAGGTCGTAGGACCCGGTGACATCGCGTACGACGCCACCGACCCAGGCGACCAGGCCGGCTCCGACCTGGTGGGAGGCGAGGACCCAGCCGAAGACGATTGGAGCGTCCTCGGGCCAGATCTCGCGGCACAACGCGAGCGTGGGCGGCACGGTGGCGACCCAGTCGAGGCCGTAGAAGACGATGAAGAACACCATCGGCAGGTGCACCTCGGACGAGAGCAGCATCGGCAGGAAGATCAGCGAGATCCCGCGCAGCGAGTAGTAGACGCCGAGCAGCACCACGGGGTTGAACCGGTCGGTGAGCCAGCCGGAGAAGATCGTCCCGACGACGTCGAAGATCCCGATCACGGCGAGCAGCGAGGCGGCCGCGACGGTGGCCATCCCGTGGTCGTGCGCAGCGGGCACGAAGTGGGTCCTGATCAGCCCGTTCGTGGTGATCCCGCAGATCGCGAAGGCACCGGCGAGAAGCCAGAAGGCCTTGGTACGCATCGCCATCCCGAGCACGCGTACGGTCCGGAGCGCGGCGCCGGTCGCGGGCGCGGGGCGCGGCACGATCTTCGAGGCGCCGTAGGGCGCCAGGCCGATATCGGCCGGGTAGTCGCGGAGCAGCAGCAGCACGAACGGGATCACGGCGGCGGCGACCAGGGCGATGGTCACCGAGGCGGCCCGCCAGCCGAGCTCCCCGATCAGCACCGCCAGCACCGGCAGGAAGATCAGCTGTCCCGAGGCGCCACCGGCGGTCAGCAGACCGCTGACCAGGCCCTGCCGCTTGTCGAACCAGCGGGTGGTGATCGTCGCGCCGAAGGCGAGCGCCATGCAGCCGCTGCCACCGCCGACGAGAACGCCCCAGCCGAGGACGAACTGCCACGACTGGCTCATCCAGACGGTGCCGAGTGAGCCGAGGGTGATCATGGTGAGCGCGACGGCGACCACCGGACGGATCCCGAAGCGGTCCATCAGCGCGGCGGCGAACGGCGCGGTCAGGCCGTAGAGCGCGAGCTGCAGCGTGATCCCGACTCCGATCGTGCCCCGCGACCAGCCGAACTCCTCGTGCAGCGGACCGACCAGGAGGCCCGGCGCTGCGGTGAAGGCGGCGGCGCCGACGATGGTCACGAAGGCGACGGCGGCGACCCACCAGGCCGGGTGGATACGGGGACGGCGCGCAGCTGCGCTGCCGGCAGGCGGCGGGGTCGTCGTCTGGGTCATGACGGTGATCCTTCCGGATTCGCACCGCTCCAGACAGTGGCCTGATTGTCATCTATCGGTAAGATCCAGCCATGAGCGACGTACGGGTGGCTTCTCCGCATCGGGTCGCGGTGCTGATCCAGGACGGGTTCATCCCGTTCGAGATCGGCATCCCGCACCGGATCTTCGGCAGGGCCCGCGACAGCGAGGACCGGCTGCTCTACGAGGTCGTCACCTGCACCACCGGCGGCGCCGGACCGGTGCAGTCGGACTCGGACGTGGTCGTCCTCGCACCGCACGGACCCGAGGCGCTCGCGGACGCGGACACCGTGGTGATCCCGAAGTTCGGCCTCGACTACCCGACGGTCTCGGACGGGGTCCTGTCGGCGCCGCTGAAGGAGGCGCTCGACCTCATCCGGCCCGGCACCCGGATCATGTCGATCTGCACCGGCGCCTTCGCGCTCGCCGCGGCGGGTCTCCTCGACGGCCGCCCGGCGACCACCCACTGGTCGCACACCGACGACTTCCGGGCCCTGTTTCCGCAGGTCAAGCTGGACCCTGACGTACTTTTCGTCGACGACGGCGACATCCTCACCTCCGCCGGCGTGGCTTCGGGCCTGGACCTCTGCCTGCATGTCGTGCGCAGCGACCACGGCGCCGCGGTCGCCAACCGCGTCGCCCGCGCGACGGTCGTACCTCCCCACCGCGACGGCGGGCAGGCGCAGTTCATCCGGCATCACGCACCCGCCCCCGGCGACACCGGCATCTCGGCGGCGACCGCCTGGGCCCTCGCCCACCTCGACCAGCCGCTGACCCTGGAGGCGATGGCGTCCCGGGTCTCGATGTCCGTACGCACCTTCACCCGGCGGTTCCGCGACGAGACCGGCGACTCCCCCGGCCGCTGGCTGCAGCGCCAGCGCATCGAGCTCGCCCGCAACCTGCTGGAGACCACCGACCTCTCGATGGAGCAGGTCGCCGCCCGCTGCGGCCTCAACACCGCCCAGTCCCTCCGCCTCCACTTCCACGCCGCCCTCGGCGTCACCCCCACCGCGTACCGCCGCACCTTCCGCGGCTGACCCCACCGAGGCGTCGCCCCGGTCGGCCGAGGCGTCACTCCGGTCGGCCGAGTGGGCACCACCGTGACCTCTCGGCCGACGCCAGTGACGTCTCGGCCGACGCGGCTGACGTCTCGGCGGGGGCGAGATGGCGGGATGTCGAACATGGATGGCTGATATCCGCTCGCGCCCTGGGGCGCGGATCTTTACCCTTTTATCGTGACGACGACGATCAGCCCCGCGCCCGCTGCGACCACGCCGATCTGGAAGCCGCTGATCGCTTGCGGGATCACGCTGGTCCTGTGGGCATCGGCGTTCGTCGGGATCCGTCACCTGGGCGACACCGTTCCTCCGGGGAGCCTGTCGCTGGGCCGGCTCGTGGTGATGGTGGCGGCGCTCGGCGCCTACCTCGCACTGAAGGGCGGGTTCCGGCTGCCGACCCGGAAGGAATGGCCGCTGATCGCACTGGGCGGTGCGTCGTGGCTGGGGGTCTACAACCTGGCGCTCAACGAGTCCGAGCGCCGGATCGACGCGGCGACGGCGGCGCTGATCGTGCAGGTCGGGCCGATCGTCGTGGCGCTGCTGGCCGGCCTCGTGCTCAAGGAGACGATCCACCGGTGGATCCTGATCGGCACCGGTGTCGGCTTCGCAGGGGTCGTCGTCATCGGCCGCGCCTCGGCCAACGGTGACACCGGCGACTGGATCGGCGTCGCCCTCTCGGTCGTCGCGGCGCTCACCTTCGCCGTCGGCGTCCTCACCCAGAAGAAGCTGCTGCCGACGATGAGCGCGCTGCTGCTGACGTTCTGGTACGCCATCGCCGGCCTCGTCATCTGCCTGCCCTGGTCGTTCGAGCTGGCCACCACGATCCCCGACATCAGCGTCGGCAACATCGGCTGGATCGTCTACCTCGGTCTCTTCCCGAGCGCGCTGGCCTTCGTGACCTGGGCTTACGCCCTCTCCCACTCCGATGCCGGCAAGTTCGCGCAGTCGACGTTCCTGGTGCCGTTCATCACCGCCCTGATGGCGTGGCTGGTGCTCGACGAGGTGCCGCCGGCGCTCGCCTTCATCGGTGGCGCGATGTGCATCGCGGGTGTGTTGATCACCCGGCGCCAGCCGCGCTAGGCCTCGCCAGCCTCGAGCCAGCCCCGGAAGGCTTCGAGGTTGGCGGTCGACTCACCGCGCAGCTTGCGCCACTCCCACTCCTTGCGGATCGAGGAGGCGAAGCCGAGCTCGAGGATGGTGTTGAAGGACTCGTCCGCGTACGTCAGCACCGAGCCGAGCAGCCGGTCGAGCTCGCCTGGTTCGACCATCGCCAGCGGCAGCCGGCCGTCGAGGTAGATGTCGCCGAGCCGGTCGAGACCGAACGAGACCCCGTAGAGCCGCAGGTTGCGCTCGAGCAGCCAGCGGTAGACAGTCTCGTGGTTCTCATCGGGGCGGCGGCAGACGAAGGCATGTACGCCGAGGGCGTGCTGCCCCAGGTCGAGCCGGACCGGCGTCTGCAGCTTGCGCTCGCCCGGGAGCGAGAACGAGAAGACCACCTCGCCACCCGGCTGGGACGTCTCGTCCCAGGTCAGGTCGTTGGACTTCAGCCAGCCGCGTACGACCTCTTCCTGGTCGGTCCGCGCATCAGTCATGCCGTCAGCTCCTCACGCATCAGCATCTTGGCCTCTTCATAGACCTCGAGCGTATTGCGTGCGGTGAGATCCCAGGAGAAGTCCTGGGCGTGTTCGCGGGCTCCGTCGGCCAGGGCGGACCAGCGTGAGTGGGAGGCGATGGCGTTGGTGAGCGCGTCGGCCCACTGCGCCGGGTCGTGGCCGTCGACCAGGAGCCCGCTCCGGCCGTGGTGCACGGCGGTTGTCAGTCCGCCGACCGCGGCCGCGACGACGGGCGTGCCGCAGGCCTGGGCCTCGACGGCGACCAGGCCGAACGACTCGTTGTAGGAGGGGACGGCGACGACGGAGGCGGCCGAGTACCAGAGCGCGAGCTTGTCCTGGCGCACCGGCGGGACGAACCGGACCACGTCGGATATCCCCAGCTCAGCGGCCAGATCGGCGAGCCCGGTCGGGTGCTCCAGACCCGAGCCGGAGGGACCACCGACGATCGGCACGACGAGGTTGGGGCGCAGCGACGGGTCACGCGCCAGCATGACCGCGGCCGCCCGCAGGAGTACATCGGGAGCCTTGAGCGGCTGGATGCGACCGGCGAAGAGCAGCACGTGAGCACGGGCAGGGAGCCCGAGCGCGGCACGCGCCGCGGCCCGTCCGCGCGGACGGAAGACCCGCAGGTCGACCCCGGGATGCACGACGGCGACACGGCCCGGCTCCGCGTCGTACATGTTGATCAGCTGCTTGGCCTCGAGGTCGGTATTGGCGATGAGCATGTCGGCGGCGTCGACGACCTGCTCCTCCCCGATCACGCGGGCCTCGGGCTCGGGACAGTCGCCCTCGGCGAGCGCCTCGTTCTTGACCTTGGCCATCGTGTGCATCGAGTGGACCAGGGGCACGCCCCAGCGGTCGCGGGAGAGCGCGCCGACCTGGCCCGAGAGCCAGTAGTGGGAGTGCACGGCGTCGAAGTAGCCCGGCGGGTTGGACGCCTCCGCCCGGAGCACCTCGCGCGCGAACGTGCACAGCTGCCCCGGAAGGTCACCCTTGGCCAGCCCCTCGAACGGACCGGCGTGGACGTGATGGACAGCGACCCCGTCGTACGCCTCCACGACCTGCGGCAGGCGCGAGGAGGTCGCGCGCGTGAAGATGTCGACCGCGATGCCCTGGGTGGCCAGCCGCCGGGAGAGCTCGAGCACGTAGACGTTCATGCCGCCGGCGTCGCCGGTGCCGGGCTGGTCGAGCGGAGAGGTGTGCAGACTGACCATCGCTACGCGGTGGATCATTCCTGCCCCTTTGTGTATATGCCTGTGGTCCCGTCTCTCAACACTCGGATCTCACTCATCATTCCCGGGCGTGTGAACCCGCGTGGATCGTCTTCGATCGTGGGACCCGGTGGGCAAAGTCGAGCGAGCGACGAGAGAATGACTCCATGTCGTCCAAGAATGCTGTCGTCACCGGCGCCTCGAGCGGGATCGGCGCGGCCACCGCCCGCCAGCTCGCCAAGGAGGGCTACCACGTCTTCCTCGCCGCTCGCCGGGCCGACCGGATCGAGGCCCTGGCCGAGGAGATCGGTGGCACCGCGATCGCGACCGACGTCACCTCCGACGACTCCGTCGCCGCGCTCGCCGAAGCGGTCGGGGACCGTCTCGACCTGCTGGTCAACAACGCCGGCGGCGCCTTCGGTGTGGACAAGGTGGCCGAGGCAGACCTGACCAAGTGGCAGGCGATGTTCGAGGTCAACGTGATCGGCCTGACCCGCGTGACCAAGGCGCTGCTCCCCGCGCTGGTCGCCTCGGGAGCCGGCGCGATCATCAACGTCGGCTCGATCGCCGGCCGGCGCGCCTACGAGGGCGGTGCGGGCTACAACGCGGCCAAGTTCGGCACCCGCGCGGTCACCGAGGCGCTGCGCCTGGAGATCGTCGACAAGCCGGTGCGGATCATGGAGGTCGCCCCGGGCATGGTCCAGACCGAGGAGTTCTCGCTCGTACGTCTCGGGGGTGACCAGGCGGCCGCCGACGCGGTCTATCAGGGCGTCGCCGACCCGCTGGTGGCCGAGGACATCGCCGACGCCATCGTGTGGATGGCGACCCGTCCGGCTCACGTCAACATCGACGAGCTGGTCATCAAGCCCCGCGCCCAGGCGGCCCCGCACAAGGTGCACCGCGAGAGCTGATAGGCCCTGATCCGGCCTCTGACCTGGTCTAGTCCAGGTCAGAGCGACGCCGAGGATTCAGTACGCGACAGCCGACGGTGTCACACTCGATGACGTGCAGACGATCGGACTCATCGGCGGCATGAGCTGGGAAAGCACCGCCGCTTACTACGAGGGACTCAACAAGGGTGTCCAGGAGCGGCTCGGCGGTCTCCACTCCGCCAAGATCGTGCTGGCCTCCGTCGACCTGGCCGAGCTGACGGCACTGCAGGAGAAGGAGTCCTGGGACCAGGTCGCCGAGATCTTGACCGCCGCAGCCCGCAGCGTGGTGGCCGGCGGCGCCGACTTCATCCTGCTGTGCACCACCACCTTCCACAAGGTCTACGACGAGGTGGCGGCCGCCGTCGACGTACCCGTGCTGCACCTGGCCGACGAGCTCGCCGCGAAGGCCAAGGAGCTCGGCATCACCAAGGCCGGGTTCCTCGCCTCCCGCTACACCGTGGAGAACGACTTCTTCGCCCAGCGGATCTCGGACCACGGCGTCGACGTGAACCTGCCCGACACCCTCCACGTGGAGATGCTCGACTCGATCATCTACGAGGAGCTCATCCACCGGAACATCGTGTCCGGCTCGCGCAAGCGGGTCCTCGAGGTCGTCCACGAGCTGTGGGACGCGGGTGCCGACGGCGTCATCCTCGGCGCCTCCGAGCTCAGCCTCCTGGTGCGACCCAGCGACGTCGACGTACCCATCCTCGACGCCATCACCGTGCACGTCGAGGCCGCGCTCGACCGCGCCCTGCCCTGAGGCTGATCAGCTCTCGAGCAGCTCGTTGGCGACGGCGCGCAGCTCGGGACTCATGTCGCCCTCGTGCACGACGACGGTGCGGCCGTCGACCTCGAACTCGTAGATGTAGCGGTCGGCACCCTTCGGCTTCGAAGGGGTGACGTCGCGCTGCGCGACCAGGTTGCGCAGGGCGGCCACGTGGGCGGCCGACGGCGCGAGCTCCGCGGCCCCCTCCTTGGTACGTCCCAGGAAACCGCCGCTGCGGCGTACCTTCACCCTGGTCGGCGCCTCACCATCGGGCGCGGGGGTCCCGGACGCCGGGGTGACCCCGACCTCGGACCACGCGTTGGTGACCGCCTCGGCCTGGTCGCCGGCCTCGGCGATGGTGGCTGCGGCGAACCCGGCGAAGTCGGTGTCGGCGGTGACGGCGCCGTTGGTCAGCGCCGCGTACCAGATCTTGCCGGCACCGTCCCAGGCGTTGCCGCCGATGGCATTGGCGGCGAGGGCGAAGGCGCGGTTGGGGATGCCGGAGTTGATGTGGACGCCGCCGTTGTCGTCGGTGCCGTCGTAGAGGTCGTCCATGTGGGCCGGCTGCGGGTCCTTGCCCAGGTTGGGGTCGTCGTAGGCGGTCCCCGGCTCGAGCATGTGCCTCAGCCCGACGCCCTGGACCGACTCGGTGAAGAGTCCCTCGCCGATGATCCAGTCGGCCTCGTCGACGCTCTGGCCGAGGAGGCGCTGCTTGAGGCAGGAGCCGAACACGTCCGACATCGACTCGTTGAGCGCGCCCGGCTGGCCCTGGTAGACGAGCCCGGCGGTGTGCTCGGTGACCGCGTGGGAGAGCTCGTGACCGATCACGTCGACGGCCTTGGTGAACCGCTGGAAGATCTCGCCGTCGCCGTCGCCGAAGACCAGCTGGGTGCCGTCCCAGAAGGCGTTGGCGTAGTCGCGGTCGTAGTGGACCGTCATCACGACCTCGATGCCCCGGCCGTCGTAGGAGTCGCGGCCGTAGACCTCTTCGAAGAGCGCCAGCGAGCCGGTGATCCCGGTCGCGGCCTCGTCGACGCTCTCGTCGCCCGACTCCGGCTCACCCGCGGCGCGGACCTTCTCCCCGGGGAGGTCGGTGCCGTTGTTGGCGGTGTAGACCGTCCAGTCCCCGGCCTCGGCGGTGGTCTTGCCGGCTTCGGGGGCGGGGCCTTGGGCGAGAACCCTGGTCAGGTGCTCGGCCCGAGCGGCTCGAAACGCGTTGTCCTGGTCGAGGCGGCCGGCGTCGAGCCGCTGCATGAGATACGGGGGCACGATCTGGCAGACGTGTTTCCGAGAAGTCATGGGCCTCAGCCAACCGTCATCTCCGGATGCGGGTCAAGGAGGTCACGGCGGATAAGATCAGACGTCCCGTCCCGCGCCAGAAATCGAGCCGCTTCGCACATGTCCGAGATCCTCAAGGCCAATCTACGCAACGTCGCCATCGTTGCGCACGTCGACCACGGCAAGACCACGCTGGTCGACGCCATGCTGCGTCAGGCAGGCACGTTCACCGAGCACGAGGCCGAATCGGTCGCCGACCGGGTCATGGACTCCGGTGAGCTCGAGCGCGAGAAGGGCATCACCATCCTCGCGAAGAACACCGCCATCCACTACACCGGGCCGAGCGCGCCCGAGGGGATGACGATCAACATCATCGACACCCCCGGCCACGCCGACTTCGGTGGTGAGGTCGAGCGCGGCCTGTCGATGGTCGACGGGATCGTGCTGCTGGTGGACGCCTCCGAGGGCCCGCTCCCGCAGACCCGGTTCGTGCTGCGCAAGGCGCTCAACGCCGACATGCCGGTCGTGCTGGTGGTCAACAAGGTCGACCGCCCCGACGCCCGCATCGAGGAGGTCGTCGACGAGACGTACGAGCTCTTCATGGACCTGCTCGACGACTCCCACAGCCAGGACGCGCTCGACTTCCCGGTGATCTATGCCTCGGGCAAGGCCGGCGTCGCGTCGCTCGAGCAGCCCGGCAACGGCGAGCTGCCCGACTCCAAGGACCTGGAGCTGCTGTTCCAGACGATCATGGACACGATCCCGGCTCCGACGTACGTCGAGGGCGCGCCGCTCCAGGCCCACGTCACCAACCTCGACGCGAGCCCGTTCCTCGGCCGCCTCGCGCTGGTCCGCATCCACCAGGGCACCCTGAAGAAGGGCCAGAACGTCGCCTGGATGCGCCGTGACGGCGAGGTCAAGAACGTACGCATCACCGAGCTGCTCATCACCGAGGGCCTCGAGCGCAAGCCGGGCGAGATCGCCGGCCCCGGCGACATCGTCGCCATCGCCGGCATCCCGGACATCACCATCGGCGAGACCCTCGCCGACCCGGAGAACCCGGTCGCGCTGCCGCTCATCCACGTCGACGAGCCGGCCATCTCGATGACCATCGGCACCAACACCTCGCCGCTGGTCGGCAAGGTCAAGGGCTCGAAGGTCACCGCGCGCCTGGTCAAGGACCGCCTCGACTCCGAGCTCATCGGCAACGTGTCCCTGAAGATCCTCAACACCGAGCGTCCCGACGCCTGGGAGGTCCAGGGCCGTGGCGAGCTGGCGCTCGCGATCCTGGTCGAGCAGATGCGCCGCGAGGGCTACGAGCTGACCGTCGGCAAGCCGCAGGTGGTCACCAAGGAGATCGACGGCAAGATCCACGAGCCGTTCGAGCGCCTGACCATCGACGCGCCGGAGGAGTACCTCGGCGCCATCACCGAGCTGCTCGCGAACCGCAAGGGCCGCATGGAGGGCATGACCAACCACGGCACCGGCTGGGTGCGCATGGAGTTCATCGTCCCGGCCCGTGGCCTGATCGGCTTCCGCACCGAGTTCCTCACCGAGACCCGCGGCACCGGCATCGCCCACCACATCTCCGAGGGCTACGACCGCTGGGCCGGCGAGATCCGCTCGCGCAACAACGGCTCGCTCGTCGCCGACCGGGCCGGTGCGGCCACGGCGTACGCCATGACCTCGCTGCAGGAGCGCGGCGTCATGTTCGTCGAGCCGGCGACCGAGGTCTACGAAGGCATGATCGTCGGCGAGAACTCTCGCGCCGACGACATGGACGTCAACATCACCAAGGAGAAGCAGCAGACCAACGTCCGCTCCGCCACCTCCGACAACTTCGAGAAGCTCATCCCGCCGAAGAAGCTCTCGCTCGAGCAGTGCCTGGAGTTCTGCCGCGAGGACGAGTGCGTCGAGGTCACCCCCGACATGGTCCGCATCCGCAAGGTCGTCCTCGACCAGAACGACCGCGCCAAGATCGCGAGCCGGGCGCGCAAGGCCAACAAGTCCTGATCGACTCATCGGACGGCCGCCGACCCTCGTGGGTCGGCGGCCGTTCTCGTCGTCGGCTGCCTGCGACACTTCGACCATGACCCTCGCGACCACCGCCTCGCTGATCAGCTCGGCCTATGAGGAAGGCCGTGGCGTCGCTGCCTTCAACGCGATCAACCTGGAGACCGTCGAGGCCATCGCCACCGGAGCCGAGACCGCGAACCGGCCGGTCATCGTGCAGATCAGCGAGAACGCGGTGCGCTACCACGGCGGCCTGGCTCCCCTGGCCCAGGCCGCGATCGCGGTCGCGTCCGGCTCGACGATGCCGATCGCGCTCCATCTGGACCACGCGACCGACGAGCGAATGGTCGGGATCGCGGTCGACCTCGGCTTCTCGTCGGTGATGTACGACGCCTCCCAGCTCCCCTACGGGGACAACCTCACCCGCACCGCCGCCGTCGCCCGCCGCTGCCACGACCGCGGCGCGCACGTCGAGGCCGAGCTCGGCGAGGTCGGCGGAAAGAACGGCGTCCACACGCCCGGCGTACGCACGGACCCGGCCGAGGCGGCCGCGTTCGTCGCCAGCACCGGCGTCGACGCCCTCGCCGTCGCGGTCGGCTCGAGCCACAAGATGACCACCCGCGACGCAGCCCTGGACGAGGCGCTGATCGCAGCGATCCGCCGCGCCGTCGACGTCCCGCTGGTCCTGCACGGCTCCTCCGGCGTGAGCGACGACGGACTCCGAGCCGCCATCGCCGCCGGGATGACGAAGATCAACGTCGCCACCCAGCTCAACAAGGCCTTCACCGCGGCCGTCCGCGACACCCTCGAAGCAGACCCCGCCCTGGTCGACCAGCGCCGCTACCTCGGTGCCGGCCGCGACGCGATGGCCGCCGAGACCGCCCGGCTGCTCACCGTCATCTCGGGCTGAGCGACACCTCTTTTCCCCAGTTTGGTGGAAGCGCTCCCACGATCACAAAATCGTTACCACCCGGCTACTTGACAGATCCTTGTGAGCGCGATCACACTCTCCGTAGTCCCGAGAGTGGAAGCGCTCTCACTCCCCACACAGACGTGCAGGAGCACCCCGTGTCCAAGATCTCCAAGTCCTGGCGCCGCGGTCTAGCCGCTGGCGCGGTCGCCACTCTCGTCGCTGGCCTCGTCGGGGCCTGCGGCGGCAGCGACGACACCGGCGAGCAGGCCAAGCTCGGCAAGGACGACACCCTGACCATCACGACCTTCAGCGAGTTCGGCTACGGCGACCTCATCGAGCAGTGGAACGCCGACCCTGATCGCCCCTTCAAGGTCAAGCAGACCGTCGTTGCCGAGTGGGACACCTGGAAGCAGAGCCTCACCACCGGCCTGCAGTCGGGCGAGGGTCTCACCGACATCGTCGGCATCGAGGGCGACATGATGCCCGCGCTCGTCGCCGAGGGCGCCTCCGAGCAGTTCGTCGACCTGACCGACAAGGAGCTCGACAGCCGCTGGATGGAGTCGAAGTACCTCGAGGGCCAGACCGCCGACGGCAAGCAGATCGGCTATCCGACCGACGCCGGCCCCGAGGCGTTCTGCTACCGCGCCGATCTCTTCGAGAAGGCCGGCCTCCCGAGCGACCGCGAGGCCGTGAAGGAGCTCTTCAAGGACTGGGACACCTACTTCGCCACCGGCGAGCAGTTCAAGAAGAAGATGCCGAAGACGGCCTGGTACGACTCCAGCGGCGCGATCGCCCAGGCGATGCTCAACCAGGTGGAGTACCCCTTCCAGACCAAGGACCAGAAGGTCGACGTCGACAACCCGGAGCTCCGGGAGGTCTACGACACGGTCGCCCAGTACGCCCCCACCCTCTCGACGAAGGTCGAGCAGTGGGGCGAGGACTGGACGGCCAACTTCACCAACGACGGTTTCGCCACCATCCCGTGCCCGGGCTGGATGTTCGCCAACATCAAGGACTCCGCACCCGAGGTGAAGGGCTGGGACATCGTCGACGCCTTCCCGGGCGGTGGCGGCAACTGGGGTGGTTCCTACCTCGCCGTCCCGGCGCAGTCGGAGCACCAGGAGGAGGCCAAGGAGTTCGCCAACTACCTGACCACCGCCGAGTCCCAGGTGGCCGCGTCGAAGGTGGCCGGTAACTTCCCGGCCAACCTGGAGGCGCAGACGGTCCTGGCCGACGAGAACGCCACCGACCCCTACTTCAACAACGCCCCCACGTCGCAGATCCTCGCCAGCCGCGCGGAGGCCGTGCCGGCGGGTGTCCCGTTCAAGGGTGACAAGTACTCCGACATCCTGGGCCTCTTCCAGCAGGCGATCCGACGTGTGGACGAGGGCACCGACCCCGAGAAGTCGTGGGCGACCTTCGTCGAGGGCGTCGAAGGAATGTCCTGATCCATGCCGACCACCACCTCTGCCCCGGTCGAGAACGCCACCCCGGCGCCCTCGACCGGGGCAGCACCCCGCCGCCAGGCGTGGCGTAACCGGCTCTCCCGGTGGGACTTCAAGTTCTCGCCCTACCTGTACGTCGCGCCGTTCTTCCTGGTGTTCCTGCTCATCGGGCTCTACCCGATGCTCTACACCGGCTACCTGTCCTTCTTCTCCTGGCCCGCCTACGGGTCCGAGGTCGGTCCGTGGGTCGGTTGGGACAACTACGCCCACGTCCTCGGTGACTCGGTCTTCCGCAAGGCCTTCTGGAACACCATCGGGATCTTCCTGCTCTCCTCGGTGCCACAGATCATGGTGGCGACGATCCTCGCCGCTCTGCTCGACACCCGGCTCCGGGGCCGCACCCTGTGGCGGATGAGCATCCTGCTGCCCTTCGTGGTCGCTCCTGCGGCGTCCGCGATGATCTTCGGCGCGATCTTCGCCGACGGCACGGGCCTGATCAACCAGACGCTCGACGGCTTCGGCTTCGACAAGGTGCCGTGGCACGCCGACCGGTTCGCGAGCTGGACCGCGATCGCGACCATGGTCAACTGGCGCTGGACGGGCTACAACGCTCTGATCATCCTCGCCGCCATGCAGGCGATCCCGCGGGATCTCTACGAGGCGGCCGAGATCGACGGCGCCTCCAAGGTGAAGCAGTTCTTCCACGTCACGCTGCCCTCGATCCGGCCGACGATGATCTTCGTCATCGTCACCTCGACCATCGGTGGCCTGCAGATCTTCACCGAGCCCCGGATCTTCGACACCAACCTGCGCTTCCAGGGCGGCTCCGACTTCCAGTACACGACCTTGACGATGTACGTCTTCAACACCGCCCAGACCACGACCAACCCCTATCCACGTGCGGCCGCCGCCGCCTGGGTGCTGTTCCTGATCATCGTGGGAATCGCCCTGGTCAACTTCCTGGTCACCCGGGCCGTACAACGGAGGAACCTCAGATGAGCAGACGTCCCGGATTCCTCGTTTACGGCCTGCTCACGGCGTTCCTGCTGGGCTCGGCGTTCCCGCTGTACTGGTCGTTCGTCATCGGCTCGGTCACCCGGCATCGGGCGATCCAGGCGCCTCCGCCGCTGGTCCCGGGAGGGCACTTCTTCGAGAACGCCGCCCGGGTCTTCGACCGGATCGACTTCTGGTCGGCGCTGCTCAACTCGATCATCATCTCCGGGATCTCGGCCGCCTCGGTCGTGCTCTTCTCGACCCTGGCCGGCTACTCCTTCGCCAAGCTCCGCTTCCGCGGTTCCAACGTGGGGATGATCTTCGTCGTCGCCACCCTGGCGGTCCCGACCCAGCTGGCGCTGGTGCCGATGCTCAAGCAGTTCTCCAACCTCGGTCTGACCGGCACCCACGCCGCCGTGATCCTGCCGTGGGTGGTGACCGCGTTCGGTGTCTTCTTCATGAGGCAGTACCTCGTCGACGCGATCCCCGACGAGCTCATCGACGCGGCCCGCGTCGACGGCGCGTCCATGATCCGTACGTTCTGGACCGTCGCCATCCCGGCAGCGAGACCCGCGATGGCGATCCTCGGCCTGTTCACCTTCATGCAGGTGTGGACCGACTTCATGTGGCCGCTGATCGTGCTGCAGGGCTCCGACGTACAGACCCTGCAGACCGCGCTGGACGCGCTCAAGGTCGCGCCTGGACAGGGGCATGCCGACATGGCGTTGGTCCAGGCCGGAACGATCCTCGCGACCGTGCCCCTACTTCTGTTGTTCATCGCCACCGGCCGCCACCTGGTGTCCGGCATCATGCAAGGAGCCGTCAAGGGATGAATCTCTCGACAAACCCAGCCCGCGCCGAGCGTACGTTTCCCCAGGACTTCCTCTGGGGTGCGGCGACGGCTTCCTACCAGATCGAGGGAGCCATCGACGAGGACGGACGTACACCCAGCAACTGGGACACCTTCACCAAGGTGCCGGGGGCGATCCTCAACGGCGACACCGGCGAGGTGGCCTGCGACCACTACCACCGGGTGCCCGAGGACGTCGCGCTGATGAAGCGTCTCAACCTGGCTTCGTACCGGTTCTCGACGGCGTGGCCGCGGATCCGTCCCGACGGCGGGAAGGTCAACCAGGCGGGGCTCGACTTCTACAGCCGTCTCGTCGACGAGCTGCTCGAGGCCGAGATCGCGCCGTGGATCACGCTCTACCACTGGGACCTGCCGCAGGCGCTGGAGGACCAGGGCGGCTGGACCAGCCGGGACACCGCCTACCGGTTCGTGGAGTACTCCACGACCGTCTACGACGCGCTCTCCGACCGCGTCGACAACTGGACGACGCTGAACGAGCCGTGGTGCTCGGCGTTCCTCGGCTACTCCGGTGGCCAGCACGCGCCGGGTCGCCAGGAGGGCGTGGCCGGCATCGTCGCGGCCCACCACCTCATGCTCGGGCACGGGCTCGTGATCAACGAGCTGCGCGCCCGCGGCGCGACGCCGGAGAACGGCAAGTCCCTCGGCATCACCCTCAACCCGACGGTCGTCGACCCCTACGACGCCGACCGACCCGAGGACGTCGACATGACCCGGCGGATCGACGGTCTGCACAACCGGGTGTTCTTCGACCCGCTGTTCCGGGGCAAGTACGCCGACGACCTGGCCGCGGACACCGAGGGCCTGACCTTCCAGGGCCGTCCGTGGCAGGACTGGGTGCTCGAGGGCGACCTGGAGGTCATCTCCGCGCCGCTCGACGTGCTCGGGATCAACTTCTACTTCGGCAACGCCATCGCGGCGGAGCCGTTCGAGATCGACCCCGACCAGGTGCTGGGCAGCCGGCTGGTGCACTCCGACCTGCCGCGGGGGAACCCCTACCCCGGCGCCGAGTTCGTCACCCCGCGTACGGGCCGCGCCACGACCGCCCGCGACTGGGAGATCGACCCGGTCTGGCTGACCAGGCTGCTGACCCGGCTCAGCGGTGAGTACGGCGCCCCGCCCGTCTACATCACCGAGAACGGGGCCTACTACGATGATGTGGTGGAGGATGGCGCCGTGCACGACACCGCCCGACTCGACTACATCGACACGCACCTGCGGGCGACTCTCGACGCGATGGAGCAGGGTGCGGACGTACGCGGCTACTTCGCCTGGTCCCTGCTCGACAACTTCGAGTGGAGCTACGGCTACGCGCACCGGTTCGGGATCGTGCACGTGGACTTCGAGACCCAGGTGCGTACGCCGAAGGACAGCGGCCTCTGGTTCGCCGACGTCGCCGCCAACAACCGGGTGCCGGCCCGGAAGGAATAGGCACTGTCGTGAACATGCCCACGCTCGACGAGGTCGCTCGGCTGGCTGGTGTCAGCCGGGCGACCGCGTCGCGTGCCATCAACGGCGGCTCCCGCGTTTCCGCTAAGGCCGCTGAGGCCGTGTCCGAAGCGGTCCGCACGCTCGGCTACACCCCCAACCCGGCGGCGCGGTCGCTGGTCACGCGGCGCACCGACTCGGTCGCGCTGGTCGTGCCCGAGCCCGACGAGCGGGTCTTCTCCGACCCGTTCTTCGCGCGCACGCTGCACGTCGTCACGCGGGTCCTGTCCGAGCGCGACCTGCAGGTGGTGCTGCTGATCGCGCAGGGCGGCGAGGAGGAGCGGATGCTCCGCTACCTGCGCGGACGCCACGTCGACGGGGCCATCGTCGTCTCTCACCACCGCAGCGACGCCCTTCCGGACCATCTGGCCGCCATCGGCCTGCCGAACGTCTTCATCGGCCGTCCTTGGACCAGCGAGGACTTGGTGTCCTACGTCGACAGCGACAACGTCGGCGCCGGACGGCAGGCGACCCGCGTCCTGGTCGATCGCGGCTGCCGAAGGATCGGCACCATTGCCGGACCAGCCGACATGCACGCCGGCTGGGACCGGCTGACCGGCTGGCGGGCCGAGCTCGCCGAGACCGGCCTGTCGGACGAGGCCATGGTCGAAGGCGACTTCACCGAGGACGGCGGCGCGCTCGCCTGCGGGCGCCTCCTCGATGCCCACCCCCACCTCGACGGCATCTTCGCTGCCTCGGACCTGATGGCTGCCGGTGCCCTGCGCTGCCTGGGCGAGCGCGGCCTGCGCGTGCCCGATGACATCGCCCTGATCGGCTTCGACGACCTGGGCACGGCAGCACGCACGGTTCCGCCGCTCACCACCATGACCAACCCGATCGTCGCGATGGCCACCGAGGCTTGCCGGCTCCTCCTCGCCCAGCTCGACGGCACCACCACCCTCCCGCGGCGGGTCGTCTTCGCGCCCGAGCTGGTGCGGCGTACGTCCGCCTGACCTGACACGCAGCCTCGTCCGCCTGCATATCGGAGTGCGGACGCGACCCGAGCATGCCCGCGGCAAGGCTGTTAGCGTCGTGTGGCGATGCCACATCGCAATTCGACTGGCAGCGTGCCCCGCCTGAAGTCGGCTTCCCGAGTCGACTTCCGCTCACCGGACCTCGAGGACGGTCAGCACCTGTGGCGGATGGCAACGAAATCTCGGGTACTCGACGTCAATGCCTCGTATGCCTACCTGCTGTGGGCGCGCGACTTCGCAGAGACGTCGCTCATCGCGACCGTCGATGACGATCCAGGAGGATTCGTCACCGGCTATCTCCGTCCGGACGATCCGGAGAGCCTGATGATCTGGCAGGTCGCCGTCGACGAGCAGCACCGCGGCCAGGGCCTGGCCCGCCGCATGCTCGACGAGCTCGTCGACCGCCTCACCGTCGACCAGGGCGTACGCCACCTGGAGACGACCATCACCGCGGACAACAGCGCCTCCATCGCCCTGTTCACCTCGTTCGCGAACGCACGCGGCGCCCCGATCGAGCGCACGCCGCTCTTCGAAGCCGCGATGTTCCCCGACGGGCACGACGCGGAGCTGCTGTTCCGCATCGGCCCGTTCCCACCCGCACGACCCGATCACGGAGGTGTCATACCCATGACGACGACCACCGAACCTGCCACTGCGATCTTCGACTCCCTGGAGTCACAGGTACGCAGCTACTGCCGCAGCTGGCCCGCCGTGATGACCCACTCCCAGGGCGCCACCGTCACCAGCGAGGACGGGACCGAGTACCTGGACTTCTTCGCCGGAGCCGGCGCGCTCAACTACGGGCACAACAACCCCGCTCTGCTGGAGCCGCTGCTCGACTATCTGCGCGAGGGCCGCATCCTGCACTCCCTGGACATGCACACCAGCGCGAAACGGGACTTCCTGCAAGCCTTCTCGGACCTGATCCTCGAGCCGCGCGACCTCGACTACAAGGTGATGTTCCCCGGTCCGACCGGGACCAACTCCGTCGAGGCCGCGCTCAAGCTGGCGCGCAAGGTGACCGGACGACAGCACGTGCTGTCGTTCACCAACGCGTTCCACGGGATGACGCTCGGCTCGCTCGCGGTGACCGGCAACTCGATGAAGCGCAAGGGCGCGGGCATCCCGCTGACCAACAGCTCGAAGATCCCGTACGACGACTACTTCAACGGTGCCGTCGACGACTTCATGTGGCTGGAGCGGGTGCTCCAGGACAGCGGCTCCGGCGTCGACAAGCCGGCCGCGATCATCGTGGAGTCCGTTCAGGGCGAGGGCGGCCTCAACGCCGCCCGGCTGGAGTGGCTCAAGGCGCTCTCGGACCTGTGCCGCGAGTACGACATCATCTTGATCGTCGACGACGTGCAGGCCGGCTGCGGACGTACCGGCACCTTCTTCAGCTTCGAGGAGGCCGGGTTCTCCCCCGACATCGTCTGTCTGTCGAAGTCGATCTCCGGCTTCGGCCTGCCGATGGCGCTGACCCTGATCCGGCCCGAGCTGGACCAGTTCGAGCCCGGTGAGCACAACGGCACCTTCCGCGGTCACAACCTCGCCTTCGTCACCGGCCGGGCGGCGCTGGAGACGTACTGGTCCGACGACTCCTTCCAGAAGGACGTCCAGGCGAAGGCCGCCGAGCTGCGGGACGGGCTGACGAAGGTCGCCGAGCGGTACGAGGGTGCGACCGTCCGCGGCCGCGGCCTGCTGACCGGCATCGCCTTCCCGGACGTCAGCGCGGCCGGGAAGATCGCGACGGCGGCGTACGAGCGGGGCCTGCTGGTCGAGACCTCCGGCCCCGAGGACGAGGTGCTCAAGACGATGCCGCCGCTGACCGTCACCTCCGAGGAGCTCGCCCGCGGTCTCGCCATCGTCGAGGAGGCCACCGCGTCCGTCCTCGGCGACGGCAACCCGGCCTGACCTCCCCCGACAGCTGAAACGAGAGAACATGCGCGTCACCTATCTGGAAGACCTCGACAAGACCGACCGAGACGTACGCGTCGAGTCCGAGCACGGCACCTGGCGAAGCCGCCGGATCGTGCTGGCCCGCGAGGGCGTCGGCTTCTCCTTCCACGAGACCAACATCCCCGCCGGGACGACGAACGAGTTCTGGTACGCCAACCACATCGAGTGCGTCTACTGCGTCGGCGGTGAGGGCGAGCTCCTCGACCGCGAGACCGGAGAGACGTACGAGATCCGCGACGGGATGTGCTACCTGCTCGACAAGCACGACAAGCACACCGTCACCGCCCATACCGACCTGCGTCTGATCTGCACCTTCAACCCGCCGGTCACCGGCCGGGAGGTGCACGACGAGGACGGCGTCTACCCGCTCCTCACCGAGCCCGACGCCAGCAACCCGACCGAGGAGGTACCTGCATGACCGCTGCGATCGAACACGTCGAGGACGTGTACCCCACCCGTCTCGAAGAGGGCTTCAGCACGCTCCCCCGCCTGGACGAGGTCGTCTGCGGCACCGCGGCCGACGGGCCGATGGATCAGCAGACGCTCGACTCCTACGACGAGCGCGGCTACCTGACCGTCCCCGAGCTGATCACGCGCGAGGAGGTCGCGGAGCTGCGCGCCGAGCTGCACCGGCTCAGCAACGACCCGGACACCCGGGCCGACGAGCGCACCATCATCGAACCCGCCTCGCAGGAGGTGCGCTCGATCTTCGAGGTGCACAGGACCAGCGACCTCATCGCCCGGCTGGCAGCCGACCCGCGCGTGGTCGGCCGGGCGCGGCAGGTCCTCGGCTCGGACGTCTACATCCACCAGAGCCGGATCAACTTCAAGCCCGGCTTCGGCGGCGGTGACTTCTACTGGCACTCCGACTTCGAGACCTGGCACGCCGAGGACGGCCTGCCCCGGATGCGGACCGCCAGCATCTCGATCTCGCTGACCGACAACCACTCCTTCAACGGGCCGCTGATGATCATGCCCGGCACGCACCGGACGTTCGTCTCGTGCGGTGGCGCCACTCCCGAGGACAACTACAAGTCCTCGCTGGTGATGCAGGGTGCGGGCACCCCGGACCAGGAGACCATCACGAAGATGGCGGACACCTACGGGATCGACGTGCTCGCCGGCGCCGCCGGCAGCGCAGTCATGTTCGACTGCAACTGCATGCACGGGTCCAACGGCAACATCACGCCCTACCCGCGCTCGAACGTCTTCCTGGTGTTCAACAGCGTGGAGAACACCGCGGTCGAGCCGTTCTCGGCCCCGAGGCCGCGGCCCACGTTCATCGGGGCGCGCGACTTCACTCCGGTGGGCTGACCCCTCCGCCGCCCGGCCGCCGGCCCCATCGGGGTCGGCGGCCGCTCGCGTCTGCTCGCCCGTGCTGGTGCGGCGTACGTCTGCCTGATCTTTGCCTACCCCTAGTCTGTGCGCATGACACGCACCCGCGCCTTCTCGGGCGCCACCACCGGCGCGGCACTGCTCGTGCTGCCGCTCAGTCTGTCTCTGACGGCCTGCGGCGGCTCGGACAAGGACTACGTGCAGGAGAAGACGGTCGAGCGGATCGCGACCGAGCAGCTCACCAACGCCATCGGCGTCACGCCCGAGGATCTCGACTGCCCCGGTGATCTCGAGGGCAAGGTCGGCACGGAGATGACCTGCGTCCTCACCTCCGAGGGCGAGAAGTACGACGCGATCCTCACCGTCGACGACGTCGACGGTGGCCGGGTCCACTTCCAGATCGACGTGCCGCCCAACGCCACGGAGTGAGCCCACAGAGTCCTCGGAACCGATAACCTCTTGAGACGTGTCCCCTCATGCGAGGCCCTTCTTCGAACATGTCGCGCGCGTGTGCGACGGAACGCCCTACAAGGCGACCGAGACGGCGCGCGGTTTCGACGTGGAGCTCGACCTGGCCGACGAACGCTGGCACTCCACGCTGCTGGCCGCCAAGCTGCACTGGGTCTTCACCTACCACGTCTCGATGCCGACCCGGAGCTCGTACGCGATCATCGAGGACACCCGCAGCCTCGTCTGGTTCGGCGACGTGCCGCACACGCAGAGGACCGGCGTACGCCGCATCGAGGCCGATGACGAGCAGACCGACCAGGGCGTGTGGACCGTGCACGACCCCGAGGCGGTCCCCGACCTGGACCAGTACCGTTTCGACGCCGAGGAGGGGCGCACGCTGATCACCAGCGTCGCCCGGCTCTACGCGCTGCAGCAGCGCGGCGCACGGCACGAGGGGGCGGGCTTCTCCGTCGCCGTCGGCCTGGTCGTGACGCTCTCGGTGATCGCGACCGTCATCGGCGTCGCGGTGATTCTCAACCTGCTCGGGACGTTCGGCGCGCCGTCGTAATCATTTCGTAAAGCCATCTGTGTGATGCTGGCCCGCATGGATCCGATCGGCGAGGCGAAACGGCAGTGGATCGCGCACGGCTGGGCCGATGCCGCCGACGGGATGGCGCTGGTGACCTCGCTCGTGCGCGTGCACCAGCTCGTGATGGAGCGCGTCGACGCGGCGCTGCGCCCCCACGACCTCTCCTTCGCCCGCTACGAGGTGCTCCGCCTCCTCTCCTTCACCCAGGACGGCCAGCTCCCGATGGCCAAGCTCGGCTCCCGCCTCCAGGTCCACCCCGCCTCGGTGACCAGCGCCGTCGCCCGCCTGGAGAAGCAGGGCTTCGTACGCCGCAGCCGCTCCGCCGACGACGGTCGCGTGGTCCTCGCCGCCATCTCCGACGCCGGACGCGAGGTCGTCGAGGCGGCCACCATCTCGCTCAACAGCGAGGTCTTCGAGAAACCCGGCATCGACGACGTGCACGGCCTGACCGCGCTGCTCACCCAGCTCCGCGCGGCCTCGGGGGATGCCGTCGGCTGAGACGCCGACGTCGCGTACTGGCAAGTACGCCAGGGACGACCTATGCTGGAATTACTTGGACGTCCAACTATTCCCTGGGAGCACCGCCCATGTCCGACCTCCACATCCCCCAGAACCACGTACGGATCGTGACCGCGAGCAGTCTGTTCGACGGTCACGACGCGGCGATCAACATCATGCGCCGGATCTTCCAGGCGCAGGGATGCGAGGTGATCCACCTCGGCCACAACCGCTCGGTGACCGAGATCGCCGACGCCGCCGTCCAGGAGGACGCGCACTGCGTGGCGGTCTCCTCCTACCAGGGCGGGCACGTGGAGTTCTTCGAGTATCTGGTGTGCGCCCTCAAGGAGCGCGGCGCCGGCCACGTCAAGGTCGTGGGCGGTGGCGGCGGCGTGATCGTTCCCTACGAGATCGAGCGGCTGGCCAACTCCGGCGTCAAGATCTTCTCCCCCGAGGACGGCCAGCGGCTGGGGCTCCCGGGGATGATCAACACGGTCGTACGCGACATCGACCGCGACCTGTGGCCCACCTTCCCCATCACCCCCAACGGCGTGATCGCGGGCTACGGGCTCTCCATCGGACGCGCGATCACCGGCGCCGAGCAGGGCCGGCTCCCCGAGGACTTCCTCACCCGGCTGCGCGAGGCCGACCAGGCCGTCGTGCTCGGCGTCACCGGCACCGGCGGCTCCGGCAAGTCCTCGCTCACCGACGAGCTGGTCCGGCGGCTGCGGGTCGACCAGGAGGACAAGATCCGCATCGGCGTACTCGCCATCGACCCGACCCGGCGGCGCGGCGGCGGTGCGCTGCTGGGCGACCGGATCCGGATGAACTCGCTCGCCGCCATCACCGATGGTGGCTCGACGACGTACTATCGCTCCCTCGCCACGCGCGGCGGTCACGAGGTGCCCGAGCACTTCGGCGACGTGCTCACCGTGATGAAGGCCGCCGTCGACCTCGTCATCGTCGAGACCCCCGGCATCGGCCAGGGCGACACCGGGATCAGCGACTTCGTCGACGTCTCGCTCTATGTGATGACGCCCGAGTTCGGCGCCGCGTCGCAGCTGGAGAAGATCGACATGCTCGACTTCGCCGACGTCGTGGCGATCAACAAGTTCGAGCGGCGCGGGGCCGAGGACGCACTGCGCGACGTGTCCCGCCAGCTCGTCCGCAACCGGGAGGCGTTCACCTCCTCCCCCGACGACATGCCCGTCTTCGGCACCTCGGCCGCCGCCTTCGACGACGACGGCGTCACCGCGCTCTACCAGCACCTGCGCGGGCTCCTCGCCGAGGCCGGGCTCGCCATCAGCGAGGGCGTCCTTCCCCAGGTCTCGACCCGCCACTCGACGGGCCTCCACCCGATCATCCCCGAGAAGCGGGTCCGCTACCTCGCCGACATCGCGGGCGACGTACGCGACTACCACGCCCGCACCGTCGAGCTCGTCGCCGCGGCGCGGAAGGAGCAGGCCTACGAGATCGTGGCCGCGGACCACCCCGAGCTCGAGGCTCCAGCCAGCGAGATCCCGGACGACCTGCGCAAGCAGCTCTCCTCCTGGCAGGAGACCAGGGAGACGTACGCGGCTGACGAGAGCGGCCGCACGTCGCTCGCCGGCAACTACATCCCGCGAGTGTCGACCCCGCGCTACACCGACCGCGGCGAGCTGACCCGGTTCCTGCGCAACGAGAACCTGCCCGGGTTCTTCCCGTTCACCGCGGGCGTCTTCCCCTACAAGCGAGCCAACGAGGATCCTGCGCGGATGTTCGCCGGTGAGGGCGACCCGTTCCGCACCAACCGCCGCTTCAAGCTGCTCTCCGAGGGCCAGCCCGCGACCCGGCTCTCGACCGCGTTCGACTCGGTCACCCTCTACGGCCGTGACCCCGACGTACGCCCCGACATCTACGGCAAGGTCGGCACCTCCGGCGTCTCGGTGGCGACGCTGGACGACATGAAGGCGCTCTACGACGGCTTCGACCTGCTGGCCCCGACGACCTCGGTGTCGATGACGATCAACGGTCCGGCGCCGACGATCCTGGCGTTCTTCCTCAACACCGTGATCGACCAGGCGCGCGAGCGCGGTATCGACCCGGCGAAGGCGCTGCAGACGGTCCGCGGCACGGTCCAGGCCGACATCCTCAAGGAGGACCAGGGACAGAACACCTGCCTGTTCTCCACGGAGTTCTCGCTGCGCTGCATGGCCGACATCCAGGAGTGGTTCATCGAGAACGGGGTGCGCAACTTCTACTCGGTGAGCATCTCCGGCTATCACATCGCCGAGGCCGGGGCGAACCCCATCTCCCAGCTCGCCTTCACCCTCGCCAACGGCTTCACCTATGTGGAGTCCTACCTGGCCCGCGGCATGGACATCGACGACTTCGCGCCCAACCTGTCCTTCTTCTTCTCCAACGGGATGGACCCGGAGTACTCCGTCATCGGCCGCGTCGCCCGACGGATCTGGGCGATCGCGATGCGGGAGCGCTACGGCGCCTCGGAGCGCTCGCAGAAGCTGAAGTACCACATCCAGACCTCGGGCCGGTCCCTGCACGCGCAGGAGATGGACTTCAACGACATCCGCACCACGCTGCAGGCGCTCATCGCGATCTACGACAACGCCCAGTCGCTGCACACCAACGCCTTCGACGAGGCCGTGACCACCCCGTCTGAGGAGTCGGTGCGGCGCGCCCTGGCGATCCAGCTGATCATCAACCGCGAGTGGGGCCTGGCGTTCAACGAGAACCCGCTCCAGGGCTCCTTCATCATCGACGAGCTCACCGACCTCGTCGAGGAGGCCGTGCTGAAGGAGTTCGACCGGATCTCCGAGCGCGGCGGCGTGCTCGGCGCGATGGAGACCGGCTACCAGCGCGGCAAGATCCAGGACGAGTCGATGCTCTACGAGCACCGCAAGCACGACGGCACGCTGCCGATCGTCGGCGTCAACACGTTCGTACGCGACACCAACGGTGCCCCCGCCGGCCCCGTCGAGCTCGCCCGTGCGACCGAGACCGAGAAGAAGTCCCAGCTCGACCGCGTCCACGCCTTCCAGGCCGCCCACTCCCGTGAGGCGGAAGAGGCGATCGTACGTCTCAAGCAGGCCGCCACCTCCGACGAGAACGTCTTCGCCGCGCTCATGGACGCGGCCCGGGTCTGCTCGCTCGGCCAGGTCACCGAGGCGTTCTTCGAGGTCGGCGGGCAGTATCGGCGCAACGTGTGAGGGGGTGGCTGTTCACCGAGGTAACTCGGTGAACAGCCACATCCCTCGTGGAGTTCCACGAAGGAAGCGAGCGTTGAGTGAGTTACCTCGGTGAGCATTCGGGCCGACCCGACGACCTGGGCACCGCGTACGACGGCCCGCGTCCGGCGACCCGGGTGGTCTCGCTGGTCCCGTCGCTGACCGAGGCGCTCGTCTCGATCGCGGCGGACCGGGTCGTCGGGGCGACTGACTGGTGCACGCATCCGGCAGACCTCGACGTGCCGCGCGTGCGCGGCACCAAGAACCCCGATCTGGCCGCGGTCGCGGCGCTGGAGCCCGACGTGGTGGTGGCCAACAAGGAGGAGAACCGGGAGCTGGACGTACGCCGGCTGCGGGAGCGGGGCGTCCGGGTCTGGGTCACGGACATCGAGACGGTCCCCCAGGCGATCGCGTCCATGGAGAACCTCCTCGACGGCCTCGGCTGGGACCGTCCGGGCTGGCTCGCGGAGGCTCGCCGGCTCTGGTGCGGGCCGCTCCCCCGGGTCACTCGCCGGGTCGTGGTGCCGATCTGGCGGGATCCCTGGATGGTGGTCGGCTCACGGACGTTCACCGGCGACCTGCTGCGGCGGCTGGGCTGGGAGAACGTCTTCGGCGAGCACGCGGACCGCTATCCGCACGCCGAGCTGGCCGAGATCGACGGCGCCGGGGCCGACGCCGTACTGCTGCCCGACGAGCCGTACGTCTTCACCGCCGAGGACGGCCCGGAGGCGTTCTCGCAGACGCCGACCGAGCTGGTCAGCGGCCGGCTGATCACCTGGTACGGACCGAGTCTGGTCGAGGCACATCGTTGGGCAGCCGGCTGATCGCCGGCACCTGAGCCACGCCGTTCACGACGACCGAGAAGACCAGCAGAGCGAGCGCCCATCCCGGCTGGCCCGCGTCCAGGAGCGCCAGCGAGGCGAGCCCGAAGACGATCACCTTGGCCACCGGCCGGATCACGGGACCACCGCGAGGCGCTTTCGGCGAGGCGAACGACCACCAGACGAACATGGCCGCCAGCGGCAGCAGCCAGACCAGCAGCCACCGCGGCTCGTGCTGCCAGCCCCATACGCCGAAGGCGGCCATCGCGAGCAGCTCGTCGACGAACACCAGGGTCAGCACGAACCAGCCGAAGACCGGCACGATCGATCGCATGCTGCTCCTCATCCGGCCGTGAGAACGGCGAGGTCACGTACGGCATAGCGGTGGTGCTCGGCCTCTTCGGCGAGCACGACCTTGAGGCAGCGGCGCACGGTGTAGTCGGCGGCGGGGTCGTTGCCGATCGGCTTGCGGGTGCAGAGCCGGTCGAGGTCGGCATCGGTGAGACCGGCCACGTAGGTGCGCATCGTGGCCATCCGGGCAAGGCGGGGCGCCAGGATCTCCTCCAGCGACGGGTCGGCGTCGACGGTGATTCCTGGAACTCCGTCCGGATCGCCGCCGGGGCCGAAACCGAGCGGATGGTAGGGCTCGTCCTCCTCGAGGACCGGGTTGCCGAGCCACTTGTCGCTCGCGTAGAGCAGATGACGCTGGGTCTCGATGAACGACCACTCGTCGTCGACCCGCCGACGATGCAGCTCCTCCGGCAGCGCCCGGACCCGCTCGAACGTCGCCGCCCAGGTCGCCTCGATCGCCGCCCAGGCCGCACGGATCTCAGCCGCCGTCTGCGCCTCGCGGGCCAGCGCCCGGTTGGGCTCGACACGATCGAGCTCGGCCTCGACGTACGCCGTCACGTCGATGTCGTTGACCACGACCCGCCCGAAGTCGCCGCCGAGATAGACGTCGCGGCCGTAGCAGTCGACGATCTTCACTCGCTCCTCGAACCAGCAGTCCCGGATCTCCAGACCGCTGACATCGCTCTGCCGGATCAGCGCGTCTCGGAACTGGTCGGTCTCGACGTACGTCTTCTGCTCGGAAGGCATGGGTCATCGTCCGTCAACCTCGTCCGCAGGTCAACGGCTTTGCCAGGGCTCTCCGCGTAGCGGCTGCTCGTTCTGGGCGCGGCGCTCGTTGTCGCGGAGCCGAGGCTCGTAGTGGGCGAAGAAGACCTTGCCGACGAGGTCGCGGCGGCTGTGGACACCGGTCTTGTCGAAGATGCTCTTCAGGTGCTGCTGGACGGTGTGGGCCGAGAGCACGAGGTCGGCGGCGATCTGCGCGGTCGAGCTGCCTTGCAGGACGAGCCTGGTGACCTCCTTCTCGCGTTCGGTCAACCCGTAGGCGGACATCAACAACGGGTACAGCCGGCCAGGATTGGCCGGCTCGATGATGATCGCGATGCGCGGGTCACCGGTCGAGGTCAGGCGAGCGCCGTGCAGGACGACCCAGATGCCGGTTCGTGACAGAACGCGGAACACGGCGATCTCGCCGCGGTCAGGATTCTCGGCCATGCCCAGCACCCGGCCGGCGAGGGTGAGCACCGAGGACGGCAGGCGACCGGCGTCCCAGTCACCGTCGGGCAGCTCGGACAACCAACGCTCGACGCCCGGTGTGGCGGAGTCGACGTTCCAGCTGCGGTCGAGGATGAGCAGGCCCGGCGAGTCGGCGAATTCTGGCTCGCGGGCCTGCCCCACCAGCAGTGCCGCACGGGCGCCTTCGGCGAGCGCCGGTGCAACCGACATGACGAAGGCCTTCTCGAGCTCGGTGAACATCGCGTCCCGTGGTTCGCGGTAGAGACCCAGAGCTCCCCAGACCTCACCAGAGCGGGTGCGGAGCCTGGCGATGAGCTCCTGGTCCCCTCCCATGGCCATGTTCCGGTGCCACCGCGGGCTGGACGATGGATCGCCGCCGGTCGCCTCGTGCAGGGTCGAGATACCCGAGGTCGAGCGGGCCACATCGGTGAGCTGATGGACGTCGTCGGCGTAGTACTCGGCAGCGAGCCACTCGCCGGGAAACTCGGCAAGACCGAGGTGGAAGTGACTGGTCATCAACAGCGAGCTGGGATCCAAGGTGTAGAAGCACGGTGTCCAGAAGTGTGGGACGACCCGTTGGAGGACTTCGGTGGTCTCGTTCCAGAGCGACACGAGATCGCGCGGCTCGGCACAGAGCCGGGTGATCTTCTCCGCGCCCCGCCGCATCGTGTCGGCGCTCATCCACCCACCGTAGGCTCAACCGAGCGGCCCCGGAATGCCAGATTGGTGGTATATCGCGCCGTCCGCCGTCTTCCTAGCATCGTCGCAGGACGAGTGCGAGGAGCGCGCGATGACACAGACGAGGACACGGACGTCGACGACGGTGCGGCTGGCGCCACCGCCACCGGCCCTGATGCGGATGGTCAATCCCCTGGTCAGGCGGGTCCTGACCGATCCTCGGCTGGGCCCACGCATCGCCCTCAAGGCGCTGCTGGAGTTCACCGGCCGACGCAGCGGCAGGACGTTGCGGGTGCCGGTGTGCCTGCACACGATCAACGGCATCCCGACGGTTTTCACCGAGCGGCCATGGCGGTTCAACTTCACCGACCCCGCACCGGTGACCGTCACTCAGCAGGGCCGCGTACGGCACGGCCGAGCCGTCCTCCTGCAGACCACACCGTTGCAGGTCGGCACCGCTCTGCGCGCAGCACTGGACAACGGTGCGTCGCCGTTCGAGCTCGGGCTGAAGGTCAGCGGCGCCCAGGAGCCGACGATCGCGGACCTGTCCACCATCGAGCGCAGCATGATCCGCATCGACTTCGACGACGAGGCGTGACGTCGACGTGGACCTCGACGCGGCCTAGCGGAAGGCGGGCTTCTCCTTGGCCAGGAACGCGCGTACGCCCTCCTTGAAGTCGGCGCCCGTGTAGACCTCGCGCAGCAGATCCTCATCGCCCTCCGGCGAGGCCTCCGACCGGGCGGCGTACGCGGCGAGCTGCCTCTTGGTGGCCCGGACCGTGACGCCGGAGAGCGGCAGGATGCCCTCGACCAGCGCGTCGACCTCGTCGGCCAGCGAGTCGGTGACGGCGGTCAGCGCGCCGGTGGCATAGGCGCGGTCCGCACCGACCAGGCGTGCCGCGAGCAGCATCTCCCGCACGACAGGTTCGCCGAAGACGGCGGCCGCGCGGTAGACGATGGAGGCCGCGAGCGCGTTGCCGAGCGTCTTCGCGATCGGGTAGCCGAAGCGCGAGTGCGGCGTCGCGACCCGCAGGTCGCAGTGGGTCGCGACCGCGAGCCCGCCGCCGACACAGACGCCGTCGACCGCCGCGATGGTGACCTGCGGGAGCGCGAACAGCTTCTCGAGCAGCGCGCGGATCCAGTCCTCGTAGTCGACCGCGTCGCGGGAGAGGAAGTCGGAGATCTCGTTGCCGGCGGCGAACGCCCGCCCGCCGGTGCCGGTCAGCACCAGCACCTTCACCGACTCGTCGGTGGCCAGCTCGTCGCACAGGCCGTGCAGCGCGCCGTACATCTCCGCGGTGAAGGCGTTGTGCTTCTGCGGCCGGTTGAAGGTCACCTGTACGACGCCCGGGCGCCGCTCCACTACCAAGTCCTCGCTCACGAGAACCGAGCGTAGGGCACCCCGCGGGGTGCCCTACGCAGGTGCTCATCAGACGTGCGGCTTCACCTGGTCGGTGTAGATCTTCTCCAGCGCCGTCTTCAGGCTGTCCATCTCGGTCTGGACGTCCTTGTTCTCGGTGAGGATCGAGGCCATGTGGTTGGCCATCTCCAAGTCGCCACCGGGCAGGAAGACACGGGCGTAGTCCTGCGAGCGGGTGTTGGGGAGCTGGTCGATCGCGACCTGCGCCTGCGGGGTCTTCTTCAGGATCGCGGCGGGGTCGGCGGACTTGCGGATCGGCACGTAGCCGGTCGCCTCCGAGAACCTGATCGCCTGCTCGGGCTCGGTGAGGAACTTGATGAAGGTGCCGGCCGCGAGCTGCCGCTCCGGGCTGATGTCCTTCGGGATGCCGACGCCCGAGCCGCCAGTCGGGCAGATGCGCTCGGCCTCCGCCGGCCCGGCCGGCAGCGGCGCGACGCCGACGTCGAACTTCGCCGAGGTGATCGCGTTGATCAGGTCACCGGTCGAGCCCACGGTGGCACTCGCGACGCCAGCCGCGAAGTCCTGGATCTGGTCGACCCCGGCGACCCCGGCGACCTTGTCCTTGTAGACCCAGTCCTTGAGGAAGGAGAGCGCCTCGACCGAGCTGGCCGAGTTGCAGGTGATGTCGAACGACTCCTCCTTCGACCAGCCGCCGCCCCAGCCCCACAGGTTGTTCTGCAGGGTCCAGCCGGCGTAGCCCGCCAGGGCGGGGAACTGGAAGGCGAACTTCGCGCCGCTGGTCGCGGCGAGCTCGGTCTTCCACTCGCCGAACTCCTCCCAGGTCTGCGGGCCCTGATCGGACAGCCCGGCCTTCTTCCAGTGGTCCTTGTTGTAGTAGAAGAGCGGCGTCGAGCGCGCCCACGGGACCGCCCAGTGGGCGTCGTCGTAGAGGTAGTCGCCCAGCAGCGAGTCGACGTAGTCGTCGGTGTCGAACTCGAGCGCCTCGAAGAGCGAGTCGAGCGGGATGATCTGGTCGTTCATCTTGTAGCGGAACCACCACACGTCCGACAGATTGATGATGTCGGGCAGGTCGCCGCCGGTCTGCGCGGTCTGGAACTTCTGCGCGATCTCCTCGTAGTCGGCCCCGGCCGTGACGAGCTTGACGGTGATGTCGGACTGGGAGGCGTTGAAGGCGTTGACGATCTCGGTGCTGACCTTGATCGAGTCACCCGGGTTGGAGGTCCAGAAGGTGACTTCCTTGGCCGGCTTCACCCCGCTGAAGTCGATCTGCTCGACCTTGCTGGCGCCGCCGCCTCCCCCGCTGGTCGAGGGGCCACCACCGCAGGCGGAGAGCGCCGCCGCGGAGATGCCCAGGGCGCTGAGGCCGAGGAACCGTCGTCGGTCCAGGATCAGACCCGAGCGATGCAGGTTGGACGAGGTGTTCATGGTGCATCCCTTCCCTGTTGTGGCGAACGTCAGCCTTTGACGCCGCCTTGGGTGAAGCCGTTGACGATGTGCCGTTGCAGGAACGCGAAGACGACGAGGATCGGCAGCAGCACCATCACGGTGCCGGCCATCAGGACGCCGAACGAGCTGGCCGCGGACTCGCTGTTCTGCAGCAGCGTCAGACCGCGTGGCAGCGTCATCATCTCGGGATCGGTGATGATGATCAGCGGCCACAGGTAGTCGTTCCACTCGTAGACCACGTTGACCAGGGCCACGGTCGCGATCGACGGAAGCGACATCGGCACCACGCAGTGCCACAGCCTCCGCCAGTGGCCGGCGCCGTCGAGGTGAGCCGCCTCGATCACCTCGTAGGGCAGCTGCATGAAGGCCTGGCGCAGCAGGAACGTACCGAAGCCGGTGCCGAGACCCGGCAGGATGAGGCCCCAGTAGGTGTTCTCGCCGCCGAGGCTGCTGATGAAGACGTAGTTGGGCAGCGCGGTGACCTGCGGCGGCACCATCATCGTGGCGAGCACGCCCCAGAAGATGTACTTCTTGCCGGGGAACTCGCAGAAGACCAGGCCGTACGCCGTCAGGATCGCCAGCAGCACCTTCAGCCCGGCGCCGACGACCGTGACGATGGTGGAGTTGAGGAAGAGCCGCCCGAAGGGGACCTTCTGCGCGGCCTCGGCGTAGTTCTCCGGCTGCCAGACCTCGGGGAAGACGACAAGGTCGGTGGTCGCCAGGTCGCCGCTGCCCTTGAAGGAGGCCAGGAACATGTAGCCGAGCGGCAGCACGACGACGAGCACGGCGAGCAGGAGCACCAGGTAGTCGCGTACGGTCAGCGGCGTCAGCCGCAGCTTGCGTGAGGGAGCCGTCGTGCTCATCGGTAGTGGACCCGCCTCTCCACGACGACCAGCTGGACGAGCGTGATCACCACGAGGATCGCGAAGAGCACCGTGGACAGCATCGCGGAGTAGCCCGCCTGGCTCTGCTCCTTGAAGCCGGTCAGGTAGGCGTCGAAGATGAGCGTGCGGGCGCCGCGGCCGAGCTTGTCCATCGCGATCAGCAGGTCGAAGGCCTGCAGGCTGTTCAGGATCGTGGTGACCATCAGGAAGAACGTGGTCGGCGACAGCAGCGGCAGGGTCACCGTGAAGAACCGCCTCACCGGGCCGGCGCCGTCGAGATCGGCTGCCTCCAGCACGTCACCCGGCACCGCCTGCAGGCCGGCGAGGTAGATGACCGCGGCATAGCCGAGGTTCTTCCAGACGTAGACGATGATCACCATCGTCAGCGTCCACGGAGGCGAGTTGATCCACTCCGGGCTGTTCAGG
Source organism: Nocardioides sp. NPDC087217 (assembly GCF_044744805.1). NCBI lineage: Bacteria > Bacillati > Actinomycetota > Actinomycetes > Propionibacteriales > Nocardioidaceae > Nocardioides > Nocardioides sp. NPDC087217. Next base: position 236,720 of record NZ_JBIUZB010000004.1, on the reverse strand, counting down.
CCGATGTCGCGCAGGATCGCGGAGAGCGCGCCGATGTTGGGGTCGAAGATGTAGAGCCAGGCGAGCCCGACGCCGTAGCCGGAGAGGATGTACGGCGCGAAGACCGTGGCCTGCGCGAACCCGGCGCCCGGAAGCTTTCGGTTGAGCGCCAGCGCGACCCCCAGACCCAGGGCGAGGGTGAGGCCGACGGTCGCGACGGTGAAGATCGCCGTCGTGGTGAGCACCTTGCTCGCCTCGCCGGAGGTGAAGAAGTCGCGGTAGTTGCCCAGCCCGACGGGGGTCGCGAACTTCGAGCCCAGCGTCCAGTTGAGCGTGGAGTAGTAGATGTTCTGGAAGAGCGGTCGGTAGGTGAAGACCGCGATCAGAGCGACGTTGGGCGCGACGAACGCGACAAAGATCAGCCACTCCCGTATGCGTCTTCCCGAGAGTGCCTGACGTGGTCGCTTGGTCGTGACGGCCGTCATACCTGGCACGATCGGTGAGTCAAGCGGCTGGGTCGGACCCCGTCAAGAGTAAAACTCTTGGTCTCAAGATTTCGTTACCGGAAACTGACCGTGAACGTCATGGGTTTACGAGCCAACGTCCGAGCAACGTGCCGTCGTGCTCGATGAGCGAACCCAACGACACCGGTACGTCCGTGGGTGGCCCGGTCACGATTCGCCGGCCGTCGCCGGCGAGGAGCTTGGGCGTGATCGTGTGGCAGAGCTCGTCGACCACGCCGGCCTCGAGCAGCGAGCCGAGAAGGGCCGGCCCGCCCTCGCACAGCACATGCTGCATGCCCTCCTCGTGCAGCCGGTCGAGGAGCGCCGGCAGGTCGACCTCGGAGGCGCCGGTGACGTAGACGTTCTCCTCGCCGATCTCGTCGCGCGCGGCTTCCAGGCCGGGCGCTTCGGCCACCGTGGCGAGCCGGACCGCGCCGGGCTCGCAGCCGCGGAGATCGTCGGGGATCCGGCCGCGGCGGGAGACGACGACGATCGGCGCGCCCTTGGCCTTGTACGTCTCTGCGACGGCGGTCCCGGCGCCGACCAGAACGGCGTCGGCGAGGTCACGCAGGACGTGGAAGACGTCGACGTCCACCGCGTTGTTGACCGTGCCGGAACGGCCGTCGGAGCCGGTCGCCGCACCGTCCAGGGAACTCACCATGTTGGCCCGCAGCCATGGCAGGCGAGGCGGTGCGTAGATGGCGCGCAGGCCTTCAGGGGTCGTCGGGTCGCCGTCACCGTGCAGGAGCCTCACCCCGCAAACCTAACCGCTCAGGGCACCCCGCTATCTTCATCGCATGAGTTGGTTGGTTACCGGAGGCGCGGGCTACATCGGATCGCACGTCGTGCAGGCACTGCTCGACGCGGGCATGGAGCCGGTCGTCATCGACGACCTGTCCTCGGGGTTCGCGAAGTTCGTGCCCGACAACGTCACGTTCGTCGAGGCGACGCTGCTGGACAAGTCCGCGATCGAGCAGGCGATCTCCAACCACGGCGTCGAGGGAGTCATCCACCTCGCCGGCTTCAAGTACGCGGGCGTGTCGGTGCAGCGGCCACTGCACACGTACGCACAGAACGTCACCGGCACCGCCAACCTCCTCGAGGCGATGACGGCCACCGGTGTCGACAAGCTGGTCTTCTCCTCGTCCGCCGCGACCTTCGGCACCCCCGACGTCGACCTGGTCACCGAGACCACGCCGACCAACCCGGAGAGCCCCTACGGCGAGTCGAAGCTGATCGGCGAGTGGCTGATCGCCGACGTGGCGCGCGCCGAGGGGCTCGCCCACACCAGCCTGCGCTACTTCAACGTCGTCGGGTCCGGCAGCAAGGACCTCTACGACACCAGCCCCCACAACCTCTTCCCGCTCGTCTTCGACGCGCTGGCCAAGGGCAAGACGCCGCAGATCAACGGCGACGACTACCCGACCCCCGACGGCACCTGCGTACGCGACTACGTGCACGTCGCCGACCTCGCCCACTCCCACGTCGTCGCCGCCAAGCGGCTCGCCGAGGGCAAGGACCTCGAGCCGGTCTACAACCTCGGCTCGGGCGACGGCTCCTCCGTGCGGCAGATCATGGATGCCATCCGCGAGGTCACCGGTATCGACTTCGAGCCGGTCATCAAGCCGCGTCGCCCCGGCGACCCCGCCCGCATCGTCGCCACCGGCGAGCTCGCCCGGCGCGACCTCGACTGGGAGATGCGCCACGACCTGCGCTCCATGGTCGCCACCGCCTGGGAGGCCCGCCAGGCGGCCGGCGCCGACTACCCCAGCTGACCACAGCCGAGGCGTCACCCCCGCAGGCCGAAGCGTCAACGCCGCCGGTCGAGATGGCACTCGTGCGCCAACTCGGCCGACGCAAGTGACGTCTCGGCCTGCAGAACTGACGCGTCGGCAAATGAAAGACGGCCCGCTCTTTCGAGCGGGCCGTCTTCGGTTGAGAGCCTGGATCAGGCCTTCTTGGCGGGAGCCTTCTTGGCCGGAGCCTTCTTGGCGGGGGCCGGCTTCTCGGCCGGAGCAGCCTCGGCCTTCGGGGCCTCCGCCTTGGGGGCCTCAGCCTTCGGAGCCTCGGCCGGGGCCTCAGGGGTCTCGGACTTCTTGAACTTCGCGACGAAGGTCTCACCACGGGTGGCGAGCTTGTCGTAGGTGCCGGTGGCGGAGTCGGTGGTCTCGTCGAGCTTGGCCTTGACGGTGGTCTTCAGCTTCTCGGGGAGAACGGTGTACTGCTCCTTGGCCAGGGCCGGGAGGGACTTCGGGTCGAAGCCGGTCACGGTGGACTTGGCAGCGGTGGCCTTCTCGGTCGCCTGGGTGCGGTAGGCGGTCGCCTTCTCGGTCGCCTTGGAGCGGGCGTCAGTCAGCTTGGTGGTCGCCTCGGAGCGGTAGTCCTCGACCTTCTTCTGCAGGTCGGTGGCGAGGTCCTTGACGGTCTCGTAGGCGAGGTCCGCGACACCGGCGACGGCGTTGAGGGGCTTGGTGGTCTCAATCTTGGGCAGGGTGGGCATCTGGGTTCTCCTCATGATGGGGTTCAGCGGTTTCATCGGCGGCCGGCGCATCGTCGGTGACACGACTGTTGAGAGCAAGGAACGAGTGATAGACGTCGAGCAGCGAGTGCTTCTGCCGCTCGGTCAGGCTCGGGTCGGCGAGCACGGCGAGCTCCACGGACCCCCCGACATTGGAGTCGGGGCTGAGGATCCCGGCACGGACATAGACCTGCTCCGCCGAGATACGCAGCGCCTTGGCGATCTGCTGGAGGACCTCAGCCGATGGCTTGCGCAGACCGCGCTCGATCTGGCTGAGGTAGGGGTTGGACACGCCTGCTTGGTCGGCGAGCTGACGCAGAGACATCTCAGCCGAGATCCTCTGTTCCTTCAGATACTCGCCGAGCGTGCCAACCGCACTCGTGACCTTGCTCTTGACCATGACTCCAGTGTGCTAACAATTGCTAGCAAACACAAGGCCTGAGCGACCGAAGTGACCAACATCACCCATTAGTTGCTTCGTCAACGGGCAGAAATGCAAGGTCTCTCGCGCCTTGTGAGCGCTAGCAGCCCGCTAGCAGGTCACAGCAGCGCGCGGATCTCCCCCACCTGACGGCCGCCGCCGAGGATCGTCGCCGCGCCGGTCGCCCGCAGGGCCTCGGCATCGACCCCCTCCAGGTCACCGACCCCGTCCCGCAGCAGCGCGGCGGCCATCACGACCGGGCGCGCCCGGTCACCGCCGTCGTCGGCCTTCAGCGCCCACGCGCGGCCGTCGGGAAGCGCGACGGCGTAGACCGCCTCGGCACCCAGCTTGCCGATCAGCCCGGGTACGGCCCGGTGCAGCGCCACCTCGTCGCGGGTCGTGCCCGAGACGTACTCGGGGTGGGAGCGAATCGCCTCGGCGACCCGCGCGGCCGGACCGTCGACCGCCGAGCCGATCGTCGAGAACGCCCGCGCCAGACCCGTCAGCGACGTGGACAGGGCCGGCGCCCCACAGCCGTCGACGGTGGCGTACGTGGCCTCGCCGGTGCACGCCTCGAGCACCTCCTGGATTCCCTCCTGGAGCGGGTGCTTCGGGTCGAGATAGTCCTCCAACGGCCAGCCTGCCGCGACGCAGGTGGCCAGCATCGCGGCGTGCTTGCCGGAGCAGTTCATCGCCAGCCGGGTCTTCGGTTCACCGTGACGGAGCGCCTCCTCCCGCGCCTCGACACCGAACGGGTAGTCCTCGATGTTGCCCAGCGCGGACTCGTCCAGGCCGACGGTGGCGAGGATGCGGCGTACGCCTTCCTGGTGGAACGCCTCGCCCGAGTGGGAGGCGCAGGCGAGGGCGAGCAGGGCGGGCGGCAGGTCGAGGCCGAGGATCACCATCGCGAGAGCCTGGACCGGCTTGTTCGAGGAGCGCGGCAGGATCGGGGAGTCGACGTCACCGAGCGACCAGCTCACGGTTCCGTCGGCCGCCAGGGAGACGGCGGACCCGTAGTGGTGTCCCTCGACGAAGTCGGAGCGGATGATCTCGGCGAACGGCACTGGTGCTGGCATGGGGGCGAGACTATGTGAGAGTTGCCCCGTGTTCGCCGACCTCCTCACCCAAGACGCGTTCAGCGTGCTCGTGGTCAGCTTCGGCATCGGCATCGTCGTCGGGCTGACCGGCATGGGCGGTGGCGCCCTGATGACCCCGGCGCTGATCTTCCTCGGGGTGCCCCCGACGACCGCGGTCGCCAACGATCTCGTCGCCGCCTCGGTCAACAAGTCGGTCGGGGCCGCGGTGCACTGGCGCCACGGCTCGCCCAACATCAAGCTGGCGACGTACCTCATCATCGGCTCGGTGCCGTGCGCGTTCCTGGGCACCTTCGTCCACAAGCTGGCGCCGGGCGACACCGACCACTTCCTCAAGCTCGTCCTCGGCGGGGCTCTGCTGTTCGCGGCGGCGTCCTACATGTTCCGGATGTACCTGCAGCTGCGTCTGGTCACCGGCGGCAACGAGGCTCCCGAGGAAGATCCCCGCCTGAAGCCGCTGCTCACGGTCGTGATCGGCGCGCTCGGCGGTCTGCTGGTCGGCATCACCTCGGTCGGCTCCGGCTCGGTCATCATGATCGCGCTGCTGCTGGTCTACCCGACCCTCTCCGCGGTCAAGCTGGTCGGCACGGACCTGCTCCAGGCGGTGCCGCTCGTCCTGGCCGCCGCGATCGGCCAGGTGCTCAACCACGGCGTCGAGTGGGCGGTGCTGATCCCGCTCATCCTCGGCGGCACCCCCGGCACGTTCCTCGGCTCCCGGATGGCGCGCTGGGTCTCCCAGTCGGTCATCCGGCGCGGCATCGTCATCATGCTGACGCTCTCCGGCGCCAAGATGCTCGGCGCCGACGCCACCTTCCTGCTGCTCCTCGGCGGCGCGATGCTGCTCCTCGGCCCGCTCGTATGGGGCTTCATCCGCCAGTCGCGCGGCCTGGAGGCCTTCGACAACAACGCCGCCGCCTGGCGGCTGCCGGAGCGTTCGGAGAAGTAGCACGGCCGAGTCGGCTCGTCATGACGAGCCGACTCGACGGGAGAATTGGTCAGGACGAGCCGAGTCGGCAGTCAGGCCTTCAGGTAGCGGCGCAGGGCGTCGAGATGGTCCTCGGGCTCGAACCCGGTGGCGGTGAGCTTGTCGAGGGACATCACCGAGTTGAGCGGTCGCGGCGCGACGCCCTCCTTGCCCGCGAAGTAGGCCTCGGTCGAGGTGGCACCAACATCGGCCCGGTCACGCCCCGACAGCGAGAACACCTCCGCGGCGATGTCCCGCCACGAGCACGGCTCCCCGGCGTTGGTGCAGTTGTAGACCCCGTACGCAGCCTCGGACCGCAGCAGGTGAGCAGTGGCCGCGGCGAGGGTGTCGGTGAAGGTGAGCCGGCCGATCTGGTCGTCGACCACGGTCGGCGAGACGCCCTTCTCGGCGAGAGCCGCCATGGTGCGTACGAAGTTCTTGCCGTCGCCGACGACCCAGGAGGTGCGCAGGATGTAGTGACGAGCGGTGCCGGCGACCGCGATGTCGCCGGCGGCCTTGGACTGGGCGTAGACGCCGAGGGGCGAGACCGGCTCGTCCTCGGCGTGCTCGGTGGCGGTGCCGTCGAAGACGTACTCGGTGGAGTAGTGCACCAGGGTCAGCCGGTGCTCGGTGGCGACCCGGGCGAGCAGCGCGGGAGCCGTCGCGTTGGCCGCCCAGGCGGTACGCCGGCCGTCGGCGGTCTCGGCGACGTCGACCGCGGTGTAGGCCGCGGCGTTGAGGATGAGCTGGTAGTCGGGCCACGGCCAGGCCGCGACCGCCTTCTCGTCGGAGATGTCGAGCTCGTCGAGGTCGACCGCGTCCGCGTCCGGGAAGACCGACACGAGTGCCCGGCCGAGCTGGCCGTTGGCGCCGATGATCAGCGTCTTCTTCGGCTTCATCGGGGTGATCTCGGCCAGGCGCGGGTTGCCGAGATCCTTCTCGGAGATCTCGGCCGACTCCAACGGGATCGGCCACGGGATCGCGGCGGTCTCGTCGGCGAGGTTGAGCGCCGGGTAGGCGAACCCGGGACGCCAGTGGTCGTTGACCAGGTAGGAGTAGACGGTGCGGTCCTCCAGCGCCTGGTAGGAGTTGCCGACCCCACGCGGCACGAAGACCGCGGTCTCCGGGCCGATCTCGATCGAGAAGGTCGCTCCGAAGGACGGCCCCTCACGCATGTCGACCCACGCCGCGAACACCCGCCCGCACGCGACGGAGACGAACTTGTCCCACGGCTCGGTGTGGATCCCTCGGGTCGCGCCGCGGGAGGCGTTGAAGGACATGTTGTTCTGCACCGGGCCGAAGTCGGGGAGCCCCAGCTCCACCATCTTCTGGCGCTGCCAGTTCTCCTTGAACCAGCCACGGGCGTCTCCGTGCACGGGCAGGTGGACAACCAGCAGACCTGGAATGGGCGTCTCGTCGACGCGAAGCTCAGCCACCGAGAATCACTGCCCCTTCGCGGCGTACTTGGCTTCGGTCTCGTGCTTGAGCGGCGACCACCAGGCCTCGTTCTCCTGGTACCAGGCGATCGTCGCGGCCAGGCCCTTGTCGAAGTCCTGATACTTCGGCTCCCAGCCGAGCTCGCTGCGCAGCTTGCCCGACTCGATCGCGTAGCGGCGGTCGTGGCCGGCGCGGTCGGTGACCCACTCGATGTCGTCCTCGGGACGCCCGAAGTGACGCAGGATCGCGCGGACGACGTCGACGTTGGACTTCTCGCCGTCGGCACCGATCAGGTACGTCTCCCCGATCCGGCCCTTCTCCAGGATCGTCCAGACCGCCGAGGAGTGGTCGTCGGTGTGGATCCAGTCGCGCACGTTGAGCCCGTCGCCGTAGACGCGCGGCCGGCGCCCCTCGATCACCTCGGTGATCTGACGCGGGATGAACTTCTCGACGTGCTGCCAGGGGCCGTAGTTGTTGGAGCAGTTGGAGATCGTCGCGCGGACACCGAAGGAGCGCACCCAGGCGCGGACGAGGTGGTCGGAGCCGGCCTTGGAGGCCGAGTAGGGCGAGGACGGCTGGTAGGGCGTGTCCTCGGTGAACCGCTTCGGGTCATCGAGGTCCAGGTCGCCGTAGACCTCGTCGGTGGAGACGTGGTGGAAACGTACGTCATGACGCCGGACCGCCTCGAGGAGCACGAAGGTGCCGACGATGTTGGTCTGGACGAACGGAGCCGGGTCTGAGAGCGAGTTGTCGTTGTGCGACTCGGCCGCGTAGTGCACCACGGCATCCGACTCCGCCACCAGCGGCTCGACGACCGCGGCCTCCGCGATGTCGCCGACCACGAGCCTCACCCGATCCTCCGGGAGCCCCGCCAGCGATGCCTCCGAGGAGGCATAGGTCAGCTTGTCGAGCACCGTCACGTACGCATCGGTGTTGGCCACGAGGTGGTGCACGAAGTTGGAGCCGATGAACCCGGCCCCGCCTGTCACAAGAATCCGTCTCACCGGTTCATCGTAGGCAGAATTAACCACCCGGTGGTCGCCTCGCCCCGGTGGGTTCCCTAGAACGTGGGGTGAACATCCGTAGGATCAACTGACCATGAAGGGGATCATCCTTGCCGGAGGCACCGGCTCACGTCTGCACCCGATCACACTCGCGATCAGCAAGCAGCTGATGCCGATCTACGACAAGCCGATGATCTACTACCCGCTGACCACGCTGATGCTGGCCGGGATCCGGGACATCCTGGTGATCACGACGCCCCACGAGGCCTCCGGCTTCCACCGGCTCCTGGGTGACGGCAGCCATCTCGGCGTCAACATCAGCTACGCCGAGCAGCCCTCCCCCGACGGCCTCGCCCAGGCGTTCACGATCGGCGCCGACGTCGGCTACCTCGACGAGTCCGAGGACGGCGTCGGTCTCGTCCTGGGCGACAACATCTTCTACGGCCCCGGCCTCGGCACCCAGCTGGCCCGCTTCAAGACGATCACGGGCGGCGCCGTCTTCGGCTACCGGGTCGCCGACCCGCGCGCGTACGGCGTCGTCGAGTTCGACGAGAACCGCAAGGCCATCTCCTTGGAGGAGAAGCCCGAGAAGCCGAAGAGCCCGTACGCCGTCCCCGGCCTCTACTTCTACGACAGCTCGGTCATCGGGCACGCCCGCAACCTGAAGCCGTCCGCGCGCGGCGAGCTCGAGATCACCGACCTCAACCGGATCTACCTGGAGGCCGGCACGCTCTCGGTCGAGGTGCTGCCACGCGGCACCGCGTGGCTCGACACCGGCACCCTCGAGGACCTCAACGAGGCCGCCAACTTCATCCGCGCCATCGAGCACCGCCAGGGCACCAAGATCGGCGCCCCCGAGGAGGTCGCCTGGCGCCAGGGCTGGCTCTCCGACGAGGAGCTCTCCCAGCTCGCCCAGCCGCTGCTGAAGAGCGGCTACGGGAAGTACCTGCTCGGCCTGCTGGCCTGACCAGGCGTGTAACACGCTGTTCGTAGCACTATCCGGTCGTTCTGAACGACCGGGTAGTGCTTGTAACAGCGTGTTACAGCTGACTCAAGCCTCCGCGGCCACCTTCTGCTCGGCCTCGGCGCGACCGAAGTCGTCCTCGAGGCGGACGATGTCGTCCTCGCCGGTGTAGCCACCGCGCTGGACCTCGATGATCGAGAGCGGCTCGTCGGTCTCGTTGCAGATCCGGTGGGCCTGGCCGACGCCGACGTCGACGGACTCACCCGGGCCGGCGATCGTGGTCACGCCGTCGATGATGCAGGTCGCCTTGCCGTAGATGACCACCCAGTGCTCGGAGCGGTGGGTGTGGGTCTGGTAGGAGAGGCGGCTGTTGGGCAGCACCTCGATCCGCTTGACCTTGTAGCCCGGACCGATGTCGATGACGTGCCACGAACCCCAGGGGCGGGTCTCGGAGTCACCAGCCATGATGTTGCCTCATTCCTAGAACTGAACAGAAGACGCGACCATAACTGTACGCATCCGCGCACGGTTCATTGCGAACCGATGTTCACCGGTCCGTTACCCGCAGGTCGCCCACGGGAGCAGAACTCTTCCGCCGGTGGGCCTCAGTCGCGCCCGTAGATGTCGCGCGTGTAGACCTTGTCGGCGACATCGGCGAGCACGTCGGTGCGCCGGTTGGCGATGATCACGTCGGCCCGCTGCTTGAACTCGTCGAGGTCCTTGATGATCTCTGAGTGGAAGAACTCCGGCTCGTCGAGCTCGGGCTCGTAGATGACCACCTCGACGCCCTTGGCCTTGATCCGCTTCATCACTCCCTGGATGGAGGACTCGCGGAAGTTGTCCGAGCCGGACTTCATGATCAGCCGGTAGACCCCGACCACCTTCGGCTCGCGCCGCAGGACGTCGGTGGCGACGAAGTCCTTGCGCGTGGTGTTGGCCTCGACGATCGCCGAGATGAGGTTCTGCGGGACGTCTTGGTAGTTGGCCTGCAGCTGCTTGGTGTCCTTGGGCAGGCAGTAGCCGCCGTAGCCGAAGCTCGGGTTGTTGTAGTGCGAGCCGATCCGGGGGTCCAGGCCGACCCCCTCGATGATCTGGGTCGTGTTGAGCCCGTGGGTGGCGGCGTAGGTGTCCAGCTCGTTGAAGTAGGCGACCCGCAGCGCCAGGTAGGTGTTGGCGAACAACTTGATCGCCTCGGCCTCGGTGGCGCCGGTCATCAGCACCGGTACGTCGGGCTCGAGCGAGCCCTCGAGCAGCAGCTCGGCGAAGCCCTTCGCCGCCGGGGAGTCGTCGCCGACGACGATGCGGGAGGGGTGCAGGTTGTCGTGGAGCGCCTTGCCCTCGCGAAGGAACTCGGGGCTGAAGAAGAGCGTCACCTCGGGGTGCTGCTCGCGCTTGGCCGCGATGTAGCCGACCGGGATGGTCGACTTCACCACGATCGCCGCCTCCGGCGCGTAGGTCACCGCGTCGGCGATCACGCTGTCGACGGTGGAGGTGTCGAAGTAGTTCGAGGCCTCGTCGTAGTTCGTCGGGGTGGCGACGATGACGTACGCGGCGTCCGCGTAGGCGTCCTCCTTGTCGAGGGTCGCGCGCAGGCCGAGCTCCTTGGTGGCCAGGAAGGTGGTGATCTCGGCGTCCTCGATCGGGGTCTTGGCCGCGTTGACCAGGTCGACCCGCTCCTGGGAGATGTCCAGGACGACGACGTCGTGCTTCTGGGCGAGCAGGACGGCGAGCGACATCCCGACGTAGCCCACGCCGACAACGGTGATCTTCATGTTCGGCACTGTAAGCAGCGGTTCGAGACCGGGCACAGCGCATAAAGCAGCGATGTTCCCGTACGGGAACATCACGTAGAGTGTTCATCGTGCCGTCGCCGTACCTGACCTCACCGGCCGCCTTCGGGTCAGCCGTGCGCTCCGCCCGGCGCCGCGCCGGACTCACCCAGGGCGAGCTGGCGCACCGGGCCGGCGTGGGCCGGCGGTTCGTGGTCGACGTCGAGTCCGGCCACCCGCGCGCCGAGCTCGGCAAGGCGCTCGCCCTGCTGGAGGTCCTCGACGTCTACCTGGCGCCCACGCAGCTCTCCCCGATCGCCCCACCCCTGGAGGACGTCGACCTCGACGCCGTCCTGGCCCACTGTCTGACCGGCCCCTGATGCGAGAGCTGTACGCCTTCGCCGGCCGGCGCCGGATGGGCACCTTCCGCCAGGTCGGCGACCGGATCGACTTCATCTACGCCGAGACCGCCGGCCCGACGCCCATCTCGCTCTCCCTCCCCCGCACCGGCCCCGCCCTGAACCCGGGAGCAGCCCGCGCCTGGCTGGACAACCTGCTCCCCGCCCGCGAGGACGTACGCCGCAGATGGGCGCGCGAGCGAGGGCTGCCCGACACCGAGCCGATGACGCTGCTCGCCTCCTACGGCGACGATCTCCCCGGCGCGGTCTCGCTCTCGGCCGACCCCGACCTGCCCTGGCGCCGGGCGCCGCACCCGGTCGAGGCGCCACTGCCCGAGATCACGACCCGGCTCGCGGCGCTGCGCAACCAGCCCACCTCGTGGCTCGACCAGCGGGCTCGGCCCCGGTTCTCCCTCGGTGGCCACCACGGGAAGTTCGCGCTGCGGCGGGCCTCGGGGAAGTGGTTCTGGCCGACGTACGAGCACCCCTCGACGCACATCCTGCGCCCGACGACACCCGAGGAGGCCTCCGCGAGGATCGCCGACCTGGGCCGGGCCCGCTCGGTCGGGATCCCCGCCACCCGCACCGAGCTGGCCACCTTCGGCGCGCAGGCGGCGCTCGTCACGGAGCGCTGGGACCGGCTCGGCGGCCGGCGCATCCACGCCGAGACGATCCGGCAGGCGCTGGGCCTTCGGCCGGGCGAGGACATCGACCCCGGCGGCGTACGCGACCTGTTCCTGCGGTTCGATCTGGCGCCGTCTCCGGCGGACGACGTCGACAAGATCGCCTTCCTGCTGGCCGGGGACCGGGTCGCCGTGGCGCCGCGGCGCTGACCAGGTCACGCCGGCCATCTCACCGTGCGAGTGGCGCTTCCGGACATGGCCCGTCGCCTGCGTACACTCGGATTCCTGCCCACGCGGGGATGGGACATTTCGCCGTGCCGTGGAAGCCGCCACTAGCATGGGCGCCTCAACCTGACGGAGAGGTCCTCTGGTTCCGTAATGACTGCAACACACGCCGACTACCGGCTCAGCCAGCTCGACCAGCTGGAAGCCGAGTCGATCCACATCTTCCGCGAGGCCGCGGCCGAGTTCGAGAAGCCTGTCCTGATGTTCTCGGGGGGCAAGGACAGCATCGTGATGCTGCGACTTGCGGAGAAGGCTTTCTTCCCCGCCAAGATCCCGTTCCCTGTGCTCCAGATCGACAACGGCCTCGACTTCCCCGAGGTCGCCGAGACCCGTGACCGCTGGGTCAGCCGTCTAGGCGTACGCCTGGTGATCGCGAGCATCGATGACGCCATCGCGCGCGGCATCGTTGTCGACGACGGCAAGACCTCGCGCAACCGGCTCCAGACGCCCACCCTGCTGAACGCGATCGAGGAGAACGGCTTCACCGCCGCCTTCGGTGGCGGTCGCCGCGACGAGGAGAAGGCCCGCGCCAAGGAGCGCGTCTACTCCCACCGCGACGAGTTCGGCCAGTGGGACCCCAAGATGCAGCGCCCCGAGCTCTGGTCGCTCTACAACGGCCGCCTCCACGAGGGCGAGCACATGCGGGTCTTCCCGATCTCCAACTGGACCGAGCTGGACATCTGGGACTACATCGGCCGCGAGGGCATCGAGATCCCGAAGGTCTACTTCGCCCACCAGCGTCGCGTCTTCGAGCGCGACGGCATGCTGCTGACCGAGACCCCGCTCAACCCGCTGCGCGAGGGCGAGGTCGTCACCGAGCGTACGGTCCGCTACCGCACCTGCGGCGACATGACCCTGACCGGCTGCGTCGAGTCGACCGCATCCACCATCCCCGAGATCATCGAGGAGGTCGCCGCCGCCCGGGTCACCGAGCGAGGCGCGACCCGCGGTGACGACCGGTTCTCCGAGGCTGCCATGGAGGACCGCAAGAAGGAAGGTTACTTCTGATGGCCATGGACCTTCTGCGGTTCGCCACCGCCGGTTCGGTCGACGACGGCAAGTCCACCCTCATCGGGCGGCTGCTGTTCGACTCGAAGTCGATCTTCACCGACCAGCTCGAGTCGGTCGAGAAGACCTCGCAGGACAAGGGCCACGGCTACGTCGACCTGTCGCTGCTGACGGACGGACTGCGGTCCGAGCGTGAGCAGGGCATCACCATCGATGTCGCCTACCGCTACTTCGCGACGCCCAACCGCAAGTTCATCATCGCCGACACCCCGGGTCACGTGCAGTACACGCGCAACATGGTCACCGGTGCCTCCACCGCCGACCTCGGCCTGGTGCTCGTCGACGCTCGTCACGGCCTGACCGAGCAGTCGCGCCGTCACGCGGTGCTGCTCTCGCTGCTGCGCGTCCCCCACCTGGTCCTGTGCATCAACAAGATGGACCTCGTGGACTACTCCCAGGAGGTCTACAACAAGATCTCGGCCGAGTTCACCGCGTTCGCGACCAAGCTGAACATCCCGGACCTCGAGGTCATCCCGATCTCGGCGCTCCAGGGCGACAACGTGGTGACCCGCTCCACCAACATGGACTGGTACTCCGGCCCGACGCTGATCCACCACCTCGAGCACGTCCACGTCGCCTCCGACCGCGACCTGGTCGACGTACGCCTTCCGGTGCAGTACGTCATCCGGCCGAAGTCCGACGACCACCACGACTACCGCGGCTACGCGGGCCAGATCGCCGGTGGCGTACTCAAGCCGGGCGACGAGGTCATGGTGCTCCCCTCCGGGATGACCAGCAAGATCGCCGGGATCGACCTGTTCGACAAGGAGATCCCCGAGGCGTTCCCGCCGATGTCGGTGACCGTCCGGCTCGAGGACGACGTCGACGTGAGCCGCGGCGACATGATCTCGCGGGTCAAGAACGCCCCCGAGCCGAGCCAGGACATCGACGCGATGATCTGCTGGATGACCAACGCTCCGCTGCGTCCGCGGCAGAAGCTGGCCATCAAGCACACCTCCAACTCGGCGCGAGCGCTGGTCAAGGACATCCAGTACCGCTTGGACGTCAACAGCCTCCACCGCGACCTGGAGACCAAGGAGCTCGGCCTCAACGAGATCGGCCGCGTGCAGCTGCGCACCACCAAGCCGCTGCTGTGCGACCCCTACTCGAAGAACCGCACCACCGGCTCCTTCATCCTCATCGACGAGGCGACCGGCGTCACCGTCGGCGCGGGCATGATCAACGACTGATCAGTCGAGCCATTCAGGACTGGGCGGCGCATTCCGGCAACGGGATGCGCCGCCCGTTCTCCATCTCATACGACCTCAACAGGTGATCTTGTGCCTCAGCAGTTCTCTCCTACCCCGCGCGAGCTCGACGACATCGAGCTGATCGTCTCCGGCGCCCTCCCGGGTCCGCTGAACGCCCCCGGGTCGGCGTTGACGCTGGCCCTCCCGGCCTCCGTTGCCGAGAGCGCGGCCGCGGACGGCGCGGTGGAGATCGTCGACCCCGAGGGGCTCCCGCTGGCGCGGGTCACCTGGCCCGCCGGCGAGGTCACCGGCCTCTCCTCTCCCGCCTACGGCCCCTTCCGACGCCTCTATCTGACTCCGGAGCAGACCCGGAAGACGTACGCCGGGCGGACGGTCGTGCCGGTCACCGACGCGCTCACCACCGCCGAGATCGCCGAGATCGCGGCCCTCGGGCCGGTGCTGCTGCTCGCTCTCGTCGGGCACGGCACCCCGTCGCTCTCCCCCGTCGCGCTGCTGCGGGCGTCGTTGCTGGCCGCGGACGCACTGCCCGACGCGGCCGTGGTCGCGGTGCCGCTGGCTTCCCACGACGACCCCGAGGCCGATCACGCGCTCGGCGTGGCGGTCGTCGCGGCGTACGCAGGGGGCGACCCGGTCCACGCGCTGGCCGCTCCCACCTCGGAGGACTACCCCGACGAGATCGCCGCGGTCATCGACCGCGACCAGCCCGCTCCCGAGGAGCAGGGCCTGGTCATCTTCTTCACCGGCCTGTCCGGCTCCGGCAAGTCCACCCTCGCCCGAGCCCTGATGGACCGGATCCTGGAGCAGGGTGCGCGTACGGTCACCTCGCTCGACGGCGATGTCGTGCGCCGCAACCTGTCGGCCGGGCTGACCTTCTCCAAGGAGGACCGGGAGACCAACATCCGCCGGATCGGCTGGGTGGCCGCCGAGATCTCGCGCCACGGCGGACTGGCCGTGTGCTCCCCCATCGCGCCCTTCGACTCGACTCGCCAGGACGTACGCGGCTACGTCGACGACGCCGGCGGCGCCTTCTTCCTGGTCCACGTGGCCACGCCGCTGGAGGAGTGCGAGCGGCGCGACCGCAAGGGCCTCTACGCCAAGGCCCGGGCCGGCGAGATTCCCGAGTTCACCGGGATCTCCTCGCCCTACGAGGAGCCGGCCGACGCCGACGTACGCGTCGACACCACCGGCCGCTCCATCGACGAGGCCCTCGATGACGTGATCGAGGGCCTGCGTTCGGCGGGCTACCTGTCGCTGTGACCAGATCGCGCGCTTAGCAGTCGCGGTAGACCAGACCGGACAGGCGCCAGGCGAGCATCCGGCGGAAGCGCGGGAGCTTGGCAAGGGCGGACAGCACCACGTTCCGTACGCTGCGCCGGACCCCCTGCGCGATGCCGAACCGGGTCAGGCGGTCGGAGAGCTCGATGACCTCCTCGGCGACCGGCCGGCGCCGAGCAGCGTAGGTGTCGAGCGCGGCCTCGTCGCCGTGGGCGATGGTCGCGACGAGGGCGTCGCCGAGCACGACCGCGTCCTGGATACCGGTGTTCATGCCCTGGCCGCCGGCGGGGCTGTGGACGTGGGCGGCGTCGCCGGCGATCAGCACCCGGCCCGCACGGTAGGCGTCGGCCACGCGGTGGTGGACCCGGAAACGCGAACCCCAGATCACCTCGGTGACCTTGACCGGGCTCTTGATGCTGCCTCGCTGGTCGAGGAGGGCCTGGACGTAGTCGACGTCGGGGTTCTCCGGCGCCTCGGGAACCGGGGCCACGAACCGGAACGAGCCGTCGGGCAGCGGCGCGGAGACCAGGGTGCCCTCGGGCGAGAAGTAGAGGATGACCTCGTCGTGAGGCAGGTCGCCCTCGATGCGTACGTCGGCGAGGCTGAACGACTCGGCGTACTTCCCTCCCGGGAAGCCGATCCCGGCCTTGTCGCGCACGATGGAGTGCATGCCGTCGGCGCCGACGAGGTAGCGCGCCCGGATCTCGGTGCCATCCTCGGTGGTGGCGGTGACGCCGGTCTCGTCCTGGACGAGGTCGACGAGGGTGAGCGGCCGGCGTACATGACCGCCGAGCTCGGTGAGGCGATCGAGGAGGACCCGTTCGGTGACCGCCTGGGAGACCATCAGGGCATAGGGGAAGTCGCTGGGGAGGTCGTCGAAGCGGATCGGCACCAGGACCTTGTCGCGGTCACGGATGGTGAATCGCGGCGCCTCGATGCCCTCCTCGACCAGGCGCGCGGAGACGCCGAGATCGGCGAGGACCTCCAGGGTGCGGGCGTGGACGACCGCGGCCCGGGAGGTGTTGTCCCCGGAGGCCTGGTTGTCGATCACGGTGACGTCGATGCCGGCCGCGGCCAGCTTGGCCGCCACCGCCAGCCCGGTGGGGCCGGCACCGACGACGAGCACATCAGTGGTGATGGTGGACATGATGCTCTCCTTGCTCTGACTTGAAGGTCAACAGGTGTTGGCCAACTGATGTTGACCAAGCTAGCGCGATGCCGCCATTGACGTCAACGCGTGTTGGCCTACAATCGTTGGCATGACCGAGACTCGCCGATCCGGAGCCGAGACCCGCGAGCGCATCCTCGCCGTCGCGCGCGAGCACTTCGCGGAGCAGGGATACGACCGCACCACCATCCGCTCGATCGCCTCAGCGGCGCAGATCGACCCCTCGATGGTGATGCGCTACTTCGGCAACAAAGAGGAGCTCTTCAAGGCCGCAGCCTCGATCGACCTGGCCCTCCCCGACCTCTCCACGGTTCCGGAGGGCGAGGTCGGCCGCGTGATGACCGCCCATTTCGTACGCACCTGGGACTCCGAGGGCACCCTGATGGCCCTGCTCCGCCGAGCCGCCTCGGACCCCCAGGCCGCGGAGCAGATGCGGAGCATCTTCGCCACCCAGGTCGCCGCCGCCGTCGCTCCCCTGTGCCCCGACCCGGCCCAGGCCGCCCGCCGGGCGGCCCTCGTCGCCACCCAGCTCCTCGGCATCGCGCTGGGCCGCTACGTACTCCACCTCCCGCCCATCGTCGAGATGGACCCCGAGGAGATCGTCACCTGGGTCGGCCCGACGATCGACCGCTACCTCACCGCCGAGTCGGCACAAACTGACGAGAACCCGCGCCGAGTCGGCTCGTCGTAACGAGCCGACTCGGCGCGGGTTTCGGTTAGGACGAGCCGACTCGGCGCATCCTGCGGGCGGGTAGGAGCGCCTAGCGCTTGAGACCGAGGAGCGCCCAGGCCTCGTCGCTGCTCATCGGCTCGCGCTGCGCGACCGCGGCGGCCTCGACGGCTCGCTCGACGAGCTGGCGGTTGGCGTCGACCGGAACGCCCTTGGCGAGGGTGAGTACGTCCTCCATCCCGACCCGCAGGTGCCC
The DNA here is from genome assembly GCF_044744805.1 of Nocardioides sp. NPDC087217. Taxonomy (NCBI): domain Bacteria; kingdom Bacillati; phylum Actinomycetota; class Actinomycetes; order Propionibacteriales; family Nocardioidaceae; genus Nocardioides; species Nocardioides sp. NPDC087217. The sequence continues at coordinate 219,113 of NZ_JBIUZB010000004.1, read as the reverse complement.
GCCCATGGCCAGCGAGGTGAGCATGACCGGGAGGGTCGAGCGGCCGATGCCGGTCGCCGACCACGAGGTCACCTCGTCCGGCAGCGCGGCGACGCCGGCGACCAGCGCGGCCGAGGTGCCGGGCATGCCACCGGGCACGCCCATGACGAAGTCGACGTGGACCTTGCCGCCGGCGGGCAGCCCGTACTTGCCCAGCAGCCGCTGCAGCGCGGCGACGTGGCCCAGGTCGAAGAGCTCGAACTCCGGCACCACGCCGCGCTCCTGGGTGAGCTGGTAGAGCTCGGTGATGAACGGCCACGGGTTGGAGAAGACGTCGTCGCCGAAGTTCGTCGTGCCCATCGTCAGCGAGCACGAGTCCGGCCCGGCGTCGAGCACCTTCAGCCGCTTGTCCAGCGGGTCGTGGACCGAGCCGCCGGTGGAGAGCTGCACGATCAGCTCGGTCTTCTCGTGGAGCGCGTCGACCGTCTCGGTGAGCCGTCCCAGATCGAGCGTCGGCGCGTGGTCGTCGTCGCGGATGTGGACGTGGATCATCCGCGCCCCCGCCTCCTCGCACTCGACGGCCGTCGCCACCAGCTCCTCCAGCGTCGTCGGCAGCTGCGGGCAGTCTTCCTTCGCGGTTTCCGCCCCGGTCGGCGCCACGGTCACAAGCAGTCCAGTCACCCGGACAATCTAGCGCCATTCAAGCGATCCACCGCAATATCTCCACCAGCTGATGGCAAAACGACGAGGGAGCCCCGGTGTCACTGGTGACACCGGGGCTCCCTCGTCAGGGATCGTCAGCCGATCGGGATCGTCACCTCAGCGACGTTGCCGACCGCGGCGTGGACCTTCTTGTCCACGGGCTCCGCCTTCGGCGCGAGCGTACGCAGCGTCCACTCGCCATTGCCGGCGAAGAACCGGAAGTGACCGGTGGCCGAGGTGGGCACCTCGGCGGTGAACTCGCCGGTGCGGTCGAGCAGCCGGACGTACGCACCGTGGACCGGCTCGCCGTCACGGGTCACCTGACCCTGGATGACCGCCTCCTTGGCGACATCGACGCCGGCGAGCGAGAGCCCGCCCTCAGTCGCGCCGCACATCAGGCGACACCCGGCTCGTCGCCGGTCACGACCGGAACACCGACGAGGGAGCCGTACTCGGTCCACGAGCCGTCGTAGTTCTTCACGTTCTCCTGGCCGAGGAGCTCCTTGAGCACGAACCAGGTGTGCGAGGAGCGCTCGCCGATGCGGCAGTAGGCGATGGTGTCCTTGCTCCAGTCGACGCCGGCCTCGGTGTAGATCTCCTTGAGCTCCTCGTCGGAGCGGAAGGTGCCATCGTCGTTGGCCGCCTTGGACCACGGGACGTTGGCCGCCGTCGGGATGTGACCGGCGCGCTGGGCCTGCTCCTGCGGGAGGTGGGCCGGGGCGAGGAGGCGGCCGGCGAACTCGTCGGGCGAGCGCACGTCGACCAGGTTCTTGACGCCGATGGCCTCGACGGTCTCGTCGCGGAAGGCGCGGATCGAGAGGTCCTGGTCCTTGGCGGTGTAGCTGGCCGGCTCACGGGTGACGGTCTCGTCGGTGAGCTCGCGGGAGTCGAGCTCCCACTTCTTGCGGCCACCGTCGAGGAGCTTGACGTCCTGGTGGCCGTAGAGCTTGAAGTACCAGAAGGCGTACGCGGCGAACCAGTTGTTGTTGCCGCCATAGAGCACCACAGTGTCGTCGTTGGAGACGCCACGCTCGGAGAGCAGTGCGGAGAACTGGTCCTTGTTGACGAAGTCGCGGCGCACCTGGTCCTGCAGGTCGGTGGTCCAGTCGAGCTTGATCGCGCCCTTGATGTGGCCCTTGTCGTAGGCGGTGGTGTCTTCGTCGACCTCGATCAGCACCACCTTCGGGTCATCGAGGTGCTCCTCCACCCACTGGGCGGAGACGAGGGAGTTCTCGCGGGTCATCTAGGTACCTTTCGTTGGTGTTTCTTGCGTTCAGGGGTCAGGCCGAGGGGATGAGACCCACTCGCCTGATCAGCAGGTAGAGCTCGCAGCCGAGGCAGAACTTGAAGGCGGCATTGAGCACGGCCGCGACGAGTGCGAAGCCGAGCGCGATCTGCGCCACGAGCGTGGCGCCGAGGAGGAAACCCACGAGCGCGACCAGCACGAAGGCGAGGCCTACGCCCTGGGCGAACCGGGGCGGTGCCGGGTCCTCGAGCTCGTCCGGAGCCCCGAGCCGGGGACGTACGAACTTCTTGAAGAGCCAGGAGTGCGGGGTCCGCTGAACGCCGAGACCTGCCCCGATCGCGAAGAGGACGACCTGGATGGCCGTCACCACCAGAGCCCATGGCTGCGGAAGCAGCAGAGCCAGGATGAGTACGACAACGGTCAGCGCCGCAGCGAACTGCGGGCCGCGAGGGTCGATTCCGGTCTGTGTCGCCGTCTGGCCTGAGGTCTCGGACATAGGTGTGCTCCTGCGAGAGTGGAGGGGAGGTCGTCAGGACGAGCCTGACAGGCGAAAGCGATCCCCGGTGTCGACTGAGTCGACAAATCTCAGGGAATCAGCGGCAGGAACGACACAGCGCCGAGCGCACGCGGCAGTGATCCACTGCGCGGCGCTTGGTCAGCATGGTCGAGAACATGCGATGACAGTAGCGCGATGCTCGACGGCCACGAAACGAATGTCTCGTCATATGGACGAGCGTGTCAGGATTCGAGATTCACGGCAGGAATCGCACTCAGGACCTGCTCCTTGCGCGGAGCACCGGAGGCACGTGCGATCTCGTTGCCGGAGCCGTCGATCACCAGGGTCGTCGGCGTACGCATGATGTCGAGGCGGCGCACCAGGTCGAGGTGGTGCTCGGCGTCGATCTCGACGTGCACCACACCCGGGACGATGTCGGCGACCTCGCCGAGGATCCGCCGGGTCGCCCGGCAGGGCGCGCAGAAGGCACTGGAGAACTGCACGAGAGTCGCGCGCGCACCGAGCTCGGTCTCACCCAGTGCGTCGGTGACCGCATCCCACGCGTGCGGCTCGGGTGCGTGATCCTCGTGAGTCACATGGAGCTCCTTCGTGCCTCGGAAGCGGCCGTCGCTGAGCATCCGGAACAGGCCGAAGGCGAGGGCGGCGGCGATCGCGACGACGGCGATCCAGGCTCCGGTGCTCATAGAACTATTGAACCGGCAATCCGCTCCACTCATTCCCTCGCCGCGCGCCGAAGCCTCTCGTTGGCCGCCTCCAGGCGGCGTACGTCCTCCTCCAGGGCGAGCACACGGGCGATGCCGGCGAGGTTGAGGCCGTCGGAGAGAAGGTCACGGATGCGGACGAGACGCTCGACGTCGGCGCGGGAGTAGAGCCGGGTGCCACCCGAAGTCCGCGCAGGGTCGACCAGCCCGCGCCGCTCGTAGACGCGGAGGTTCTGGATCTGCATGTCGGCCATCTCGGCCGCCACCGAGATGGCGTAGACAGCCCTGGTTCGCTCCGTCACGCATCAATTCTGACACGTGGGCTTGAAATCATCTAGCGCATGGGATATATGAAAGGTGTATCCGCTGATATAGATCCCGTGAGGAGGGAACCATGCTGATCCGAAGCACCGATCCGTTCCGCGAGTTCGATCGCATCACCCAGCAGCTCCTGGGCGGCGGCACCACCAACCGACCGGCCGTGATGCCCATGGATGCCTGGCGCGAGGGCGACCGGTTCGTCATCGAGTTCGACCTTCCCGGCGTCAGCCCGGACACGATCGACCTGGATGTCGAGCGCAACGTACTCACCGTCAAGGCCGAGCGGGTCGCCAAGAACGGCGACTGGCAGATGCTCGCCAACGAGCGCGTCCGCGGCAGTTTCAGCCGTCAGCTCGTGCTCGGCGACAACCTCGACCTCGACCACATCGAGGCTGCGTACGACGCCGGCGTGCTGCGCCTGGTCGTGCCGGTCGCCGAGAAGGCCAAGCCGCGCAAGATCCAGATCGCCACCAGCCCCAAGTCGGAGCCGGCCGCGATCGAAAGCTGAGTGAGCCTGCCCGCCCCGGCAGGCCCTTACGCAGGTGAGTCGCCGGGTGCGGGCTCCCCAGCCCTCTGCGACCTAACCGCCGGCGAACGGCGGAAGGAACTCCACCGTCGACCCCGGTGGGACTTCGATCCCGCCGGGGTCACCCGTACCCGCCGGGCGGTCGCCGATCAGCGCCGAGCAGACCTTCAGGACCTCGGGAAGGCGGGTGTCGGCATGCAGCTCCGCGGCGCGGCGTACGACTTCTGCCAGCGTCAACGGACCGTCCACCTCGAACCGGTCGGACGGAGTCCCGGCCGCTGACTTGGCCGCGGCCCAATAGCGGACCTCTATAACATTCGTCACTTTCTCGTGGACATCCTTCCTATGTCACCGCAAGGTTTCGTTAATATGGTCCTACGATCACCTCACCGAGGCTCAATGTTGCGTTTCGGTGCTCCTCTTTCTCTGACCGAGAGGCACCCCCCATGAGCTCGCTTCTGTTGTTGACCAGTTCGCTCCAGCCTTCGGCAGACGTCCTTCCCGGGCTCTCGCTCCTTGGCCACCAGGTGAAGATCCTTCCTGCTGAAGGTAGCGCGCTTCTCGAGGCGCCGGACTCCGACCTGCTGCTCGTCGACGGCCGGCAGGACCTCGCCCAGGCCCGTGACCTGTGTCGTCTGATCCGCACCACCGGCACCGACATCCCCGTTCTGCTGATCGCGACCGAGGGTGGCCTCGCCGTCGTCGCCCACGACTGGGGCATGGACGACGTCGTGCTGCACACCTGCGGTCCGGCCGAGCTCGAGGCCCGGATCAAGCTCGCCATCGGCCGCATCTCGGCGGCCCGCGAGGCCTCCGACCCCGAGGCTCACGTCATCCGCTCGGGCGAGGTCGTCGTCGACGACGCCACCTATACCGCCAAGATCGGCGGCCGCCCGCTCGACCTGACCTTCAAGGAGTTCGAGCTCCTGAAGTTCCTCGCCCAGCACCCGGGCCGCGTCTTCTCCCGCCAGCAGCTGCTGCAGGAGGTGTGGGGCTACGACTACTTCGGCGGCACCCGCACCGTCGACGTCCACGTACGTCGCCTGCGTGCCAAGCTCGGCCCGGAGAACGAGACCCTCATCGGCACCGTCCGCAACGTCGGCTACCGCTTCGTGCTGCCGTCGAAGAACAACGAGGCCGCCGCCGACGGCGCCCGGCTGACCCCGTCTCCTCGCCTGGGGGCCGACGCCTAGGCTGCTCCCATGGCACTCACCGTCGATCAGGTCCTGGCCATCGCGAAGGCGACCGAGGCGTACGACGGCGTGGCGCCGCTCGACGAGGCGACCCTCCTGACGCTGCGCAACCGTCCGGAGGCCGCCACGATCTGGGGTGACGTACGCGGCTTCGGGCTGATGATCGGCACCGAGCTGTCGCTGGTGGTGCTGACCCAGCATCGCGGTGTCGGCCTGGGTCGCCAGCTGCTGCTCCGAGCGCCGTCGCCTCCGGCCGGGACGACGGCGTGGTCGCACGGGGACAACCCGGCGGCTGCCCGGCTGGCCGCGACGCAGGGGTGGGACCGCACCCGTGAGCTGTGGGTGATGCGGCGCCCTGTCACCGGTCTGCCGCCCGCTCCGGAGGCTCCTGACGGGATCGTCGTACGCGGCTTCGAGCCCGGCGACGAGGCCGAGCTGCTCCGGGTCAACGCTGCCGCCTTCGCGCACCACCCCGAGCAGGGATCGCTGGACGAGGCCGGGCTGCGGGAGCGGATGGCGGAGTCGTGGTTCGACCCGTCGGGGCTGGTCACCGCGTGGGAGGGCGAGAAGCTCCTGGCGTTCCACTGGACCAAGCGCCACAGCGAGACCGAGGGCGAGGTCTACGTGGTCGGTGTCGATCCCGCCGCCCAGGGGCGCGGCCTCGGCAAGCTGGTCACCCTCCTCGGGCTGAACCATCTGGCTGCTGTCGGCGTCGAGCGGATCCACCTCTATGTCGAGGGCGACAACACCCCGGCCGTACGTCTCTACGAAGGCCTCGGTTTCACCCGTGCCGCGGCGGACACGCACGTCCAGTACACCCGCGGCTAGTCTTGGGTCGCGTGAAGCTGACCGAAGCGCAGAGTGACCGGGCCGTCGGGGCCATCGTCGGAACCGCGGTGGCGGATGCGCTCGGGGCTCACTACGAGTTCGACCGCCCTCGCCTCAGCCCGGACGAGGCGGCGCAGATGCTCGGCGGTGGGCTCGGCCCGTTCGCGCCCGGGGAGTGGACCGACGACACGACGATGACGTGGTGCATCCTCGAGGTCGCCGCGGGCGGTCTCGACCTGCGTACCGAGGAGGGGCTGACCGCCGTCGCCCGCAACTTCCGGACGTGGGCGGAGTCGGACCCGAAGGACATCGGCAACCAGACCTCCCGGGTGCTCAACACCGCCGGTCCCGAGCCGACCGCCGCGCAACTGCACCACGTCTCGGAGAAGCTGCACGAGACGACCGGCCACACGGGAGGCAACGGCTCTCTGATGCGGACGGCTCCGGTCCCACTCCGCTATCTGGGCGACCGCCCGGCCGTCGCCGAGGCAGCCGCCGCGGTGAGCGCCCTGACCCACTGGGACGAGCACGCCCGGTCCGGTTGCGTCCTGTGGTCCCTGGCGATCGAGCACGCGGTGATGCACGGCGAGCTCGACGTACGCTCCGGCCTCTCCCTCCTCTCCCCCGCCGAGGCCACCTTCTGGACCGAGAAGCTCGACGAGGCCGAGACCGCGCCGCCGGCGACCTTCAATCCCAACGGTTGGGTCGTCACCGCACTGCAGGCCGCCTGGTCCTCGATCGCCCAGACTCCCGCTGCCGGTCCCGAGCACTACGTCGAGGCCCTCAACACCGCCATCCGGATCGGCAACGACACCGACACCGTCGCCGCCATCGCCGGCGGCCTCCTCGGTGCCCGCTGGGGCGCCACCGCCATCCCGGCCGAGTGGCGCGACCTCAGCCACGGCTACCCCGGCATCACCGGCGACGTCCTCGCCACCCTCACCCTGGATGCTGTTGTCGCCGGTCGGGCTCGCTGATCACCAGCATCGGTCAGCCGTCACTACGTCAGTGGGCGGGATCTTGTGAACGATTCACAAGATCCCGCCCACTGACGTAGCCGCGAGAGACACAAGGAACTGTCGGTGCTCAGGCCTACCGTCGCCATATGAAGCTCACCGCTCGGGCTGCCGCCGAGACCATCGCCGCCGCCCACAACATCGGCCTGCGAGATGCGGGGCGCGTGCTTGCGGCCGGACTTGCAGGACCGGCCACCAGGCAAGGGCGCGCGCTTCTCTATGACGAACAAGGACTCGACCAACTCCTCGATCGCCCCGAGTGCCCACTCGCAGAGCTCGACCGCTGGCGCCCGTTCGTCGTCCGAGTCGGTAGGACACAGGCCTTCGACATCGACGCCGCGTGGAGCGAACGCGCTCGTGCCGTCGCCGGACCGTGGCGGCTACCGCTGCCGACCTCGATCTATCTCGCGTGGCACAGCAGCCTGAACCGATCAACGGGCATGCGCCACCCGTTGGTCGGTGTCGTCGGCGACTGGGCGACTGTCGGCGCCGAGATCACCGGATATGACGAGGGCCGCTTCCGCCTCGAGCCGCCGGGGCCCTGGTTCGACTCGTTCCAGGACACCTGGTTGCCCCTCCCGCCGCGTCGGCGCTGGATCCTGTGGGGTGCACCTTCGAGCACGATCCAGCCGCCGGGACGACCCGAACGCACAGCGTCCCAGGTCGCCTACAGGAGCTCGCGCAACTGGCTGAGCGCGGACGTGCCCGTCCGATCGAACGGACGGCTCTGAACGTACCCGGCCGCAGGGCCGATCAGCGGAGCGGGCGGATGTGGAGGCCGATCTCGGGGTCGACGAGGACCTCCTGAGCGACCGGCATCCCGTCCACGACGAGCTGCGCGTCCACAGGTACGTTGCGCTTGACCAGCCCCAACGCGATCGGGCCGAGCTCATGGTGACGAGCCGATGAGCCGATGAAGCCGACCGTCTTCTCACCGAAGACCAGCTCGGAACCAGCGGCGGGCAGCCGGTTCTCCGAGCCGTCGAGGTGGAGCAGCACCAGGCGCCGCGGCGGGCGGCCGAGCGTGTGGACGCGGGCGACCGTCTCCTGGCCGCGGTAGCAGCCCTTGTCGAGATGGACCGCGTACTCCGGGCCGACGGTCTCCTCCGAACCCGGCACCCAGCCGACCTCGTTGGGGATCGTGCGGGTGTCGGTGTCGACGCCGAACCGCGGCTCACCGCGCTCGATCCGGAGAGCCTCGAACGCCCAGAGCCCGCAGGCGGGGCCCGCGGCAGCGGCGTACGTCTCCAAGGACTCGCGCAGGACGAACGAGTAGCCCTGCGAGGGGCGCCAGACGGAGGCCTGCGACGGCTCTGCCGTCACGGTCACGTCGGACCAGAACTTCATCCGCTCCAGATAGGCGACCAGAGCCTCGCCGGCACCGGGCTCGGTCCACGCCAGGAAGGAGGAGCCGTCGTCGACGCCGGAGAAGAAGTGCTCGACATGTCCCTGCGGCGACAGGATCAGGGCCGAGGTCCAGACCCCGGGCTCCAGTCCCTCGAAGGCTTGCGAGGTCAGCGAGTGCAGCCAGGTCAGCCGGTCGGGGCCGGCGATCCGTAGGACGTCACGGTGGGAGAGGTCGACGAATCCCTCACCTGAGGCCAACGTCCGCTGCTCCAGGTTGAACGACCCGTAGTGCGCGGCGACGGGTGCGTCAGCACCATCGCCGGCGACGGCACCGGGCAGGGACAGAAGCGGGCTGGCAGTCATCATGGCTCCTCGGAAGAACAGTCGACGCACGCCCCGAAGACAGTCAGATGAGCGACATCTACCTCGAAGGCGTACTCCTCGCGCAGCCGCTCGCTGATTCCGTCGGCCACTGAGGGGTCAACACTGGTGACCTTCTGACACTTCCTGCAAACCGCATGAAAATGCGGACGGCCGGAGACCGAGTGATAGGTCGAGGCGCGCTCGCCCAGGTGGGCGTGGCGCACCAGTCCCAGCTCCTCGAGCACCTCGAGGTTGCGATAGACGGTGGAGAGGTTGATCGCCGAGGACGACTCGCGTACGACCGCGAGGACCTCCTCGGGGGTGGCGTGCCGCAGCCGCTCGATGGCACCGAGGACCAGCTCGCGCTGGGGCGTGAGTCGATAGCCCTTCGCCCGAAGGGCCTCGCGCCAGTCCTCAGCCGCCTCGGTCATCGCGACTACTTGTTGACCCGCTTGAGCCGCGCCCACAGGTGCGGCTGCAGCGCCTGACCCATCGCGGCCATGTCGAAGGCGTAGAGAAGGTCGCCCTCGACGTTGCCGTAGAGACGCTTGCCGGCGGTGTATTCCTTCGCGGTCTCCGTACGAGCGACCGCGTCGGTGGTGAGGTCGAGCTTGCCGCCCTCGGCCTTCCCGTACCAGACCTCGACGATGCCGGTGTTGTGCGTCATCACCCACTCGACCTCGCCCTCGGGGCGGAAGCGCACGAAGCCGGTCTCCAGCGCGGCGTCGCGCACCTTCTCGCCGGTCTCGGGGTCGATGATCCACGAGCGCGCGAAGTAGTGGAAGAACGGTCGCCCGTCGTGGGTGAAGATCAGCTCCTGCCCGAACTCGAACTTGTCGATCGTCGGATAGTCACCGTGTCCGTTGCCCTGCCAGGTGCCGAGCATCCACGCACAGGGACCGGCATCGGGGTGAAGGTTCTCCGGAAGTTCGAAAGCCACACCCCGAGTTTAGGCCGTACGTCGGCTACGACCCGAAACGCAAGCGCTAGTGTGCTCGGCATGCAAGAACTCGTGGTGAAGGTGACCGTGGGCGCCGAGGCGCCCGAGCGTACGAACCAGGCCTTCACGGTCGCCTCCGCGGCCGCGACCGCCGGCGCGAAGGTGTCCCTGTGGCTCACCGGTGAGGCGACCTGGTTCGCGGTGCCAGGGAAGGCGGAGGAGTTCACGCTGGAGAATGCGACTCCTCTGCAGGAGCTGATCGGACTGGTCCTCGAGTCCGGCCAGATCACCGTGTGCAGCCAGTGCGCGTCCCGTCGCGACCTGTCCGAGGAGGACCTGATCGACGGCGTGATCATCAAGGGCGCGTTCGTGTTCGCCGAGGAGATCCTGCGCGACGGCGTGCAGGCGCTCGTCTACTGAGCCCACCCCTTCACAGAACTACACCAATGTAGTTCCAGGTAGCAGCCGTGTTAAACCTCTCGGAGACTCCACACACCGCCTACTTCGCCGTTAGCATTCACCCTCGTGAGCACGCAGACCCCCAGTGGCAAGTGGTGGAGCCGTGATTCGGCCGCCCAGCCGGGTGACGACGAGGACCTGACGGCGCGCGCTGCGGAGTTGGCCCGCGCCGCTGCCGCAGCCGAGTCACTTCGCATCGCAGCCGAACAGGCGGCCGCCGAGCAGGCGGCCGAGCGGCTGGTGGCCGAGGAGTCCGCCGCCCAGCACGCGACCGCCCGCGCAAAGGCTGACGAGACGGCCAAGCTCCACGCCGAGCTGGCCGCCGACGCCCATCAGGCGCGCGAGGTCGCGGAGAAGGCAGCCGAGGAGTACGCCCGCGCCCGGGTCGAGGCCGAGAAGCTCGCCGACACCCGTGCCAAGGAGCGCGCCGAGGCCGAGGAGGCCGCCCTCGCGAGGGGCAAGGAGCTGGAGGCGGCCGAGCGCCGCCTTCTCGAGGCCGCCCGCGTCGCCGAGGAGCAGGCCACCGCCCGCACCGAGGCCGAGGAGGCCGCCCGCGCCAAGGCGGAGGAGGCCGCCGCCGCGGCCGCTTCCGCCGCGGAGGCCCACACCAAGGCGGCCGAGCACGCCGAGCTGGCCCAGGCCGCCTACGCCGCGCGCAGCGTCGCGGAGGCAGCCGCCGAGGACCGCCTCGAGGAGATGGACGAGCTTCGCGACGCGCTGGCGGCAGCCGAGAAGGCCGCCCGCAAGGCCGCGGACGAGGCCCGTGCCGCCTATGAGGCACGCAGCGAGGCGGAGGCCGCCGCCGAGGCCGCCTACACCGCCCGCGCCGCGGCCGACACCCGATCTGAAGAGCTCGCGCGGATGCGCGAGGAGGCCGACGCGGCCGCAGCCGGCCGGGCCGACGAGGCGCTGGCCGCGTTCACCGCGCGCCAGGCCGCCGAGCAGGCCGCCAACGACCGGGCGACCGAGGCCGAGAAGGCAGCCGCCGCGCGCATCACGGCCGAGGAGTCCGCGGTCGCGATGGCGACCCAGGCCGAGCTCGCCGAGCAGGCCCGCAAGGAGGCCGAGGCCGCGGCTGAGGCCGCCTATGCCGCTGCCGAGGCGGCCGCGACCGCCCGCGCCGAGGCCGAGGAAGCGGCGAAGGAGGCCTTCGAGGAGCGCAAGGCCGCCGACGCCAACGCCGAGGACCACGCGATGACTCGTGCCGCGGCCGAGGCCACGGCGGCCGACCAGTACGCCGTGGCAGCGGAGGCGCTGGCCGCGCGCACGGAGGCGGAGGAGGCCGCGCTGCGCGCCTTCAAGGCCGCCGACGCCGCCAACGATGCCCGTCTCGAGGCCGAGAAGAGCGCGAAGCAGTACGCCGAGTTCGCCGCTGCCGCCGCCCACGAGGCCAACGAGAACGAGGAGCGCTACCGGCAGCTCACCGAGCTCGCCTCCCAGGCCGAGCAGGCGGCCGAGTCCGCCAACCTCGCCCGGATGGCGGCCGACCAGCGCGCCTCCGAGCACGCCGATCTCGCGGTGCAGGCTCTGGAGGGCCGGCGCGCCGCCGAGCGCGCCGCTACCGAGGCCAACGAGGGTCGTCGCGCGGCGGAGTCCGCGCTGCGTACCGCCCACGAGTCGATGACCGAGCTCATCACCGGCCAGGCTCGCGAGCGTGAAGAGGCCGAGCGCCGGATGACCGAGATGATGAACCGTCTCGCCGACGTCCAGGAGCAGGCCGCCGAGGCCGTACGGCTTCGGGCGGAGGCCGAGGAGGTCGCCGGCCAGAAGGCGATCGACCGTCAGGCCGTCGAGGCCTCGATCCTGCACAACACCCAGCTGGTCGAGCAGGCCATCGTGGACCGGCAGATCGCCGAGCGCCGCAGCGCCCAGCTCGCCAAGCAGCTCGCCGACCTGCGCGAGGCCGTCATGCTCGCGGTCAAGGGCGGCAGCACCAACAAGCGTGCGATGCAGGCCCTCGAGCTCACCCTCGCCGCGACCCCGTCGCCGCCCGAGGCGCAGTTCCCCATCCCGGACGCTCCTGACGAGCCGCTCGTGGTCGAGCCCCTCGAGCCGGTCGAGCCCGTGAAGGCAACCGCTCCCGCGCCGGTCGACTCACCGGCAGCGCCGACGGCCGGTCCTCCGACCGCACCCGTGACGCTGCCCGAACGGCAGACCGGCAAGAAGCAGGCCAACAAGTCGCAGTCCGAGGGCTCGCCCGCGCAGCCGGCGGACCTGCCCGACACCCCGAGCGACTCCCTCCCCCACCGCTCGAGCGGCTGGCTGGCGGCGGTCAAGCTCGCCGAGTCCGGCAAGTTCCCCGGAGCCAAGATCCCCGGCGCCGGCAGCGCCGCCCCCGAGGCCGCTACGTCGGCCGACGACGCGGAGGGCGAGCCAGTCGGCCCGAAGAGGCTCACGGTCCGCACCTTCAGGCCCGAGGACGGCTCGCTCATGACCGAGAGCACCGTCACGGTCACCGAGGAGGGTGTGCTCGACGTACGCAAGGACGAGCAGACCCACACCTACGACCTCTACGACACTCACACCGACATCACCATCAAGGGTGAGCCGGCCGCCGACGAGTGGGTCGTCGAGTTCAACACCGACGAGGCGGGTGCGGTCCAGGTCGACAAGTCGATGGTCGACCCCGAGGCGTTCCAGCGCGAGGTCCTCCGCTGGCGCCCGGACATGGCTGGCTGAGCGGCTTGCTGGGATACCCGGTTAACCGGGTATCCCTGCACTTCTCAGGCGTTGCAACACCTGAGAAGTGCAGGAAACGCCAGAGAAGTCAGAGGTTGTCGCGCAGGACGTGCGCGATCTCGAGCACGGCGGCGCGCGACGTACGCCCGGCACCGACCACGTTCAGGAACCCATGGATCTGGTCGTCGAAGCGCCGGTGCACGACCTTGACCCCGGCCTCCTCGAGCTTGGCAGCGTACGCCTCGCCCTCATCGCGCAGCGGGTCGAAACCCGCTGTCGCGACGTACGCAGGGGCGATCCCTGTCGCCGGGATCTCCGCGTACAGCGGAGCGTGGCGCGGGTCGCGGCGGTCGATGCCCTCGGGCAGGTAGTTGTTCGTGGCGGCCGCGATGAAGTCGGCGGTCAGGTAGAAGCCCTCGCTGAGGTCCTCGCGGCTGCGAGTGTTCGCCTCCGACTGCGTCACCGGGTAGATGAGCAGCTGGAACGCGCAGTCCTCACCGACGGCGAGCGCGACCCCGGCGGCCAGGTTGCCGCCCGCGGAGTCGCCGCCGACCCCGATCCGGGCCGGGTCCGCACCGAGCTCGGCCGCATGCTCGACCGCCCACCGGAACGCCGCCACCGAGTCGTCGTACGCCGCCGGGAACGGTGACTCCGGCGCCAGCCGGTAGTCGATCGAGAGCACCTTGACGCCGGACTCGCTGGCCAGCAGCCGGCAGGGAGCGTCGTGGCTGTCGAGGTCACCGAAGATGAAGCCGCCGCCGTGCAGGAAGACCAGCAGCGGCGCGTTGCCCGAGGCACCCTCCGGGACGTAGAGCCGCGCCTTCAGCCCCGCGGCCCAGAGCTCGCGTACCGACCCGATCTCCTGACGACCGCCCCCGAGCTGCGACTGCCGCAGCAGCGCCACCCGCCCCTTCGGGATCGGCAGCGTCGATGGGTCCGGCTCCCCCGACACCTTCATCAGCGCGAGCATGATCTGCGTGTCCACCGCGAGCGTCTGCCCGTCGTACGTCACCGGCTTGCCGACAAGCCGCCGCTGCACCGGAGCCGGAAGGTTCAACGCCGCCGTGAACGCGGGCCGCTTCACCGGCACCAGCAACGGATCGATCAGGGACGAGACGCGATCAAGAATCGACATGCGCTCAAACTACCCGTTACCAGGGACATCGTGTAACAGGTAGTTCAGCAGACGACCGGGCCAAAGGTCAGAGTTCGGATCACGTCTCCCCCAAAGACACGCAGGTGAGTCACACTGGCCTCATGAGTCTCGACCCGCAGGCCCCCACCCGCTCGGCCGAGGACACCGTGAGCCTGACCGCGGTTCCCGACCAGCCGTTCGACGTCGAGCCCGAATACATCCCCGATCACGAGGCGCTGGCCGAGGTCGAGAAGTATGAGGACAGATTCCTCGACCGAGAGCTGTCCTGGCTGCGGTTCAACGAGCGGGTGCTGGAGCTGGCGGAGGACGAGACGCTGCCGCTGCTGGAGCGCGTACGTTTCCTGGCGATCTTCACCTCCAACCTGGACGAGTTCTTCATGGTCCGGGTGGCGGGTCTGAAGCGGCGGATCGCGGCGGGGGTGGCGGTCAAGGCCGCCTCCGGGCTGATGCCGCGCGAGGTCCTCGAGGTGATCTGGCGTACGACCCGGGAGCTCTCCGAGCGGCATGCCGCGGTGTTCCGCGGCAAGATCAAGCCGGCGCTGCTCGAGGAGGGCATCCAGCTGCTGCACTGGGAGGACCTCACCCCCGAGGAGGTCAAGGCCTGCAAGAAGCTGTTCAAGGAGCGGGTCTACCCGGTGCTGACCCCGCTCGCGGTGGACCCGGCCCACCCGTTCCCCTACATCTCCGGCCTCTCGCTCAACCTCGCCGTCCGGCTGAGGGACCCGAAGACCAAGAAGAAGCACTTCGCGCGGGTGAAGGTGCCGCCGATCTTCAGCCGCTTCGTGCCGCTGGGCAACGACCGCTTCGTACCTCTCGAAGAGGTCATGAGCGAGCGTCTGTCCAAGCTCTTCCCGGGCATGGAGATCCTCGAGGTGCACACCTTCCGGGTCACTCGCAACGAGGACCTCGAGGTCGAGGAGGACGACACCGAGAACCTCCTCACCGCGCTGGAGAAGGAGCTGCTCAGGCGGCGCTTCGGCCCTCCCGTACGCCTCGAGGTGCAGGAGTCGATGACCGACTCGACGCTCGACCTGCTGGTCTCCGAGCTCGGCATCTCCGACAAGGAGGTCTTCCGGCTGCCCGGTCCGCTCGACCTGCGCGGGCTCCACGGCATCGCCGACATCGACCGCGAGCAGCTGAAGTATCCGGCCTTCGTGCCGAGCACCCACCCGGCGCTCGCGCCGGTCGAGAGCGCCGCGCCGGTCGACGTCTTCAAGGCAGCCCGTCGTGGTGACGTACTCCTGCAGCACCCCTACGACTCGTTCGCGACCAGCGTGCAGCGCTTCATCGAGCAGGCCGCGGCCGACCCGCGGGTGCTGGCGATCAAGCAGACCCTCTACCGCACCTCCGGCGACTCCCCCATCATCGACGCCCTGATCGACGCCGCCGAGGCCGGCAAGCAGGTGCTGGTGCTGGTCGAGATCAAGGCGCGCTTCGACGAGGTGGCCAACATCCGCTGGGCGCGCAAGCTCGAGCAGGCCGGCTGCCACGTGGTCTATGGTCTCGTCGGCCTGAAGACCCACTGCAAGCTGGCGATGGTGGTGCGCGAGGAGCCCGACGGCACGATCCGTCGCTACACCCACATCGGCACCGGCAACTACAACCCGAAGACCTCCAGGCTCTACGAGGACATGGGGCTGATCACCACCAACGAGGCGATCGGCGAGGACGTCGCCCACCTGTTCAACAACCTGTCCGGCTGGAGCCGGGAGGCGACGTACGAGCAGCTCCTGGTCGCCCCCGGCAACGTACGCAACGGCCTGATCGAGCAGATCCACGCCGAGATCGCCCACCATCTGGCGGGGCGGCCGGCGAGGATCCGGCTCAAGGCCAACTCGGTGGTCGACGAGGCCATCATCGACGCGCTCTACCTGGCCTCGCAGGCGGGCGTGCCCGTGCAGCTGCTGGTGCGCGGCATCTGCGCGCTCCGTCCGGGCGTGGAGGGGCTGAGCGAGACCATCGAGGTGCGCTCGATCCTCGGCCGCTTCCTGGAGCACTCGCGGATCTTCTGGTTCGAGAACGGCACCGCCGACGACGGGGACGGACCCAGCGCCTGGATCGGCTCGGCCGACATGATGCACCGCAACCTCGACCGACGGGTCGAGGCCCTCGTACGTCTCCCCACCCCGGAGCTCGTGGCCGAGGTCGGCGCACTGTTCGATCTGGCATTCGAACCGACTACCGATGCCTGGCTCCTCGGCCCCGACGGCACCTGGACCCGCAACCACGCTCCCAACCATCTCCAGGCGATGTTGATCACTCGACAGCGCCAGCGCAGGCGTGCCGCGGCGGGCTAAGACACGCCCTGGCTTTCGTCGTGTCAAGCGGACTCGCCTAACATGAGCCCGCAGGTCTGCCTCATCCAGCCAGGAGCCCCCCGTGCGTTTCCGAATCCGCCCGGTCGACACGTCGTTCTACGACCTGTTCACCGAGTCCGCCAACCACCTCGTAGGCGGTGTCTCTCTGCTCGCCGAGATGCTCAGCGACACAGCCGATCGCGAGGACGTCGCGCGACGGATGCGCGACGCGGAGCACGCCGCTGACGAGACCACCCACGAGATCGTCAAGAAGGTCAACTCGACCTTCGTCACGCCCTTCGACCGCGAGGACATCTACGCCCTCGGCTCCGGTCTCGACGACGTGATGGACTCGATGGACGAGGTTGTCGACCAGATCTTCGTCTACGGCGTCAACATCCTGCCCCCGGAGCTCTCCGACCAGGTCACCGTGCTCCAGCGCTGCGCCGAGCTGACCGCGGCCGCGATGCCCAAGCTGCGCTCGATGAAGGAGCTCTCCGAGTACTGGATCGAGATCAACCGTCTCGAGAACCAGGGCGACAAGAACCACCGTCGCATCCTCGCCAAGCTCTTCTCCGGTGAGTACGACGCGATGGAGGTCCTCAAGCTGAAGGACATCGTCGAGTCCCTCGAGGACGCGATCGACGGCTTCGAGAAGGTCGCGAACACCGTCGAGCAGATCGCCGTCAAGGAATCCTGACACCGTGGAACTTGCCATCGTCATCGCGGTGGTCGTCGTCGCCCTGGTCTTCGACTACACCAACGGCTTCCACGACGCCGCCAACGCCATCGCGACCTCCGTCTCCACGCGCGCGCTCACGCCACGCATCGCCCTCCTGCTCGCGGCGGTGATGAACTTCGTCGGCGCCTTCCTGGGCCAGAAGGTCGCCCACACCGTCTCCGACACGATCACGCCACCATCCGGGGCACATGGTCTGACCGTGGTGATGGCCGGCCTGCTCGGCGCGATCGCCTGGAACATGATCACCTGGTACTTCGGTCTTCCCTCGTCCTCGTCGCACGCGCTCATCGGTGGTCTGGCCGGTTCGGCGATCGCCGCCGGCGCGTTCGTCAACTGGATGACGGTGCTGGAGAAGGTCGTCATCCCGATGTTCATCTCGCCCGTGGTCGCCTTCGGCCTCGGGTTCGGCGTGATGCTCGCGATCATGTGGATCTTCCGCCGCGCCAACCAGCACAAGGCACAGAAGGGCTTCCGGATCGCCCAGACGATCTCGGCCGCCGCGATGGCTCTCGGTCACGGCCTGCAGGACGCCCAGAAGACGATGGGCGTCATCTTCCTCGCCCTGGTCACCGGTGGCTTCCTCTCGGCCGATGACGACCTCCCGTTCTGGGTGATCGCCGCGGCCGCGACCGCGATCTCACTCGGCACCATGTCCGGCGGCTGGCGCATCATGCGCACCCTCGGCCGCCGGATCATCCACCTGGACCCGTCCCGTGGCTTCGCCGCCGAGTCGGTCGCCGCCTCGGTGCTCTACTCCACGGCGTACATCTGGGAGGCCCCGATCTCGACCACCCACACGATCACCTCGGCGATCATGGGTGTCGGCGCGACCAAGCGGTTCTCCGCGGTCCGCTGGGGTATCGCGAAGTCCATCGTCGCCGCGTGGGTATTCACCTTCCCGGCAGCCGGCACCGCCGCAGCCCTGATCTACCTGCTCTGCCACTTCGTCTTCCAGCTGCCGTAGAGACAACAACGCCGAGTCGGCGCATCCTGACCCTCTCGCTCGCTTCGCTTCGCGAGACACGGGTCAGGATGCGCCGACTCGGCTGCATTTTCAGAAGCTCTAGCCGAAACGACCCGAGATGTACGCCTCGGTGTCCGGGTTGTCCGGCTTGGTGAACATCTGCTTGGTGGGGTTGAACTCCACCAGGTGGCCCGGCTGGCCGGCGGCCTTCAGGTTGAAGAAGCCGGTGTCGTCGGAGACACGGGCGGCCTGCTGCATGTTGTGGGTGACGATCACGATCGTGTAGTCGGACTTCAGCTCGTGGATGAGGTCCTCGATCGCGGCGGTGGAGATCGGGTCGAGGGCCGAGCACGGCTCGTCCATGAGCAGCACCTCCGGCTGGACCGCGATCGCACGGGCGATGCAGAGCCGCTGCTGCTGACCACCGGACAGGCCCATGCCGGGCTTGCCGAGACGGTCCTTGACCTCGTTCCACAGGTTGGCGCCGCGCAGCGCGCTCTCCACGATCGAGTCCGCCTCGGACTTCTTGATCCGCTTGGAGTTGAGCTTGTTGCCGGCGAGCACGTTGTCGTAGATCGACATCGTCGGGAACGGGTTGGGCCGCTGGAAGACCATGCCGACCTTGCGGCGCACGGCCACCGGGTCGACGTTCGGCCCGTAGATGTCCTGGCCGGCGATCTGGATCTTCCCCTCGACGTATGCGCCGGGGATGACCTCGTGCATCCGGTTGAGGGTGCGCAGGAAGGTCGACTTGCCGCAGCCGGAGGGCCCGATGAAGGCGGTCACCGACTTCGGCTTGATGGACATGGAGACGTCCTCGACGGCCTTGAAGTCGCCGTAGAAGATGCTGGCGTCCTTGACTTGAATGGACATGTGTTTCTCCTAGCGCCCGGTCTTGGGGGCGAAGATCGTGCCGACGATACGGGCGATGAGGTTGAGGACCATGACGAGGATGAAGAGCACCAGTGCTCCACCCCAGGCGTACTCGACGCCCTTGGGCGTGGCCACGGACAGCTGGGTGTAGATGAAGACCGGCACCGTCATCATCGGGCTGTCATCGAAGGCGTTGGTGTTCATGTTCGGGTTGAAGCCCGAGGCGACCAGCAGCGGAGCGGTCTCGCCGATCACACGCGAGATCGAGAGCACGACACCGGTGACGATGCCGCCGATCGCAGTTGGGAGCACCATCTTGGTGATGGTGCGCCACTTCGGCACCCCGAGGGCGTACGACGCCTCGCGCAGGTCGTCAGGGACCAGCTTGAGCATCTCCTCGGTCGAGCGGACGACGGTCGGGATCATCAGCAGCGAGAGCGCGACACCGCCGCCGAAGCCGAAGCGCGTGCCCGGCCCGACGATCAGGGTGAAGAGCGCGAACGCGAACAGACCCGCGACGATGGACGGGATGCCGGTCATGACGTCGACCAGGAAGGTGATCGTCTTGGCGAGGCGGTTGCCCTTGCCGTACTCGATCAGGTAGATCGCGGTCATGATGCCGATCGGGATCGAGATCACCGCGGCGATACCCGTGACGATCAGCGTGCCGATCAGCGCGTGGTAGAGACCGCCCTGCTCGTCGCCCGTGACCGAGCGCATCGAGTAGGTCAGGAACTCCGGGCTGAGGGTCGCGAAGCCCCGGGAGAAGACCATGTAGACCAGCCAGATCAGCGGGATGACCGCGACCGCGAAAGCGGTCCACACCAGCCCGGTGATCAACTTGTCGGTCGCAGAGCGACGGTTCTCCACCAGCAGCGCCCACAGCGGGTAGCCGATCAGGAACCCGAGTATGGCGATGACGGCGGCTCCGACGATGCTCACACCGAGCACCAGGGCCAGTCCACCGAGGGCGACCGCGGCGACGCCGACCAGCCACTGGGCGCCTCGCGGGAGCGTGGCGTGGGAGAGCTTGGTCTCCTCGTTGGAGAGGTCGATGTTGCTCACTTGGCCCTCCCTCGGGCGACGATCCAGCGGGCGAGTGCGTTGACCAGGAACGTGAAGGCGAACAGCACGAGGCCGGTCGCGATCAGCACGGAGAGCCGGTCGGGCGTGCTCTCCTTGTAGCCCTGGGCGATGTAGGACGCGATCGTCTGCGGGTTGTTGGTGCCGATGATGAACAGCGAGATGAGGACCTTCGGCGAGGCGATCATCGCGATCGCCATGGTCTCACCGAGCGCCCGGCCCAGACCGAGCATGACTGCGGAGACCATGCCGGAACGGGCGTAGGGGAAGACCGCGTAGCGGATCATCTCCCAGCGGGTCGCGCCGAGCGCGAGAGCCGCCTCCTCGTGCAGTCGCGGCGTCTGCGCGAAGACCTCGCGGCAGATCGAGGTGATGATCGGCAGGATCATCACGGCCAGCACGATCGAGGCGGTGAACAGCGTACGCCCGTTGCCGGAGGGCTGGCCGTCGAAGAACGGCAGCCAGCCGAGGTTCTCGGCGAGCCAGGCGTGGGCCGGCACCAGGTAAGGGCCGAGCGCCACCGCGCCCCACAGGCCGAAGACGACCGACGGGACGGCGGCGAGCAGGTCGATGACGTACGCCACGGGGGCGGCGATCCGCCGGGGCGCGTAGTGGCTGATGAAGAGCGCGATCGCCACGCTGAAGGGGACCGCGACGATCAGTGCCAGTACGGCGGCGTACATCGTGGCGAACAGCAGCGGCGCGACCAGGCCGAGGAACGAGCCCTGGCCTGTGTAGTTCTGCTCGTCCACGTTGAATCCCGGGATGCCCTCGATGCCCAGGAAGATGAAGACGGCTGCCAGCGCCACCAGAATGAGAGTGGCCGCGATGACGGCGAGGCCTCGGAAGACGACATCACCCACCGAGCCACGGCCGGAGGAGAGCTCCGACTTCGGGTCAACGCCAGGGTCGGCGCCGGGGTCAGCGGCGACAGTCACAAGGCATTCCTCGACTTTCTTGTTGGGGTTCTTAAGACAGCCGTACGGGCGGCGGCCGCAGCCACCGCCCGAACGGCGATCAGATCAGACGTACCGGCACTTACTTGATGCCGCCGACCAGATCGAGAGCCTTGTCGGCGGTCTCACGGTCGAGCGGCGCGGAGCCGGCCTCCTCGGCGGCGACCTCCTGGCCCTCCTCGGAGAGGATGTACTCCAGGTAGCCCTTCACGTTGGCCGCGTCCTCGGCGTTCTCGTAGGTCGGGCAGGCCAGCAGGTAGGAGACCAGCACGACCGGGTAGACGCCGGCCTCGGTGGTGGTGCGGGCGACCTCGACGGCCATGTCGTTGTCGCTGGTTCCGACCGGCTTGGAGGCGGCCAGGATCTTGGCAGCGGCCTCGGCGGTCGGCTCGACGAAGTCCTCGCCGACCTTGACCTTGACCGTGGCGAGGTCGTTCTCGCGCGCCGCGGACTCGTCCATGAAGCCGATGTAGCCAGCACCCTGCATGGCGGTCACGACACCGGAGGTGCCGTCGCCGCCCTCGCCACCCTTGATGGAGGCGGGCCACTCACCGGAGGGCTCCTCGGCCCAGCCACCGGCGGCCGCGAGGTACTCGGTGAAGTTCTCCTGGGTGCCGGAGTCGTCGGAGCGGTGGACCGGGGTGATCGCGGTGTCCGGAAGCTTGGCGTCCGGGTTCGTGGCGGCGATCGCCGGGTCGT
The DNA here is from genome assembly GCF_044744805.1 of Nocardioides sp. NPDC087217. Lineage (NCBI taxonomy): Bacteria > Bacillati > Actinomycetota > Actinomycetes > Propionibacteriales > Nocardioidaceae > Nocardioides > Nocardioides sp. NPDC087217. The sequence continues at coordinate 197,526 of NZ_JBIUZB010000004.1, read as the reverse complement.
TCCACTTGGTGATCTTGCCGGAGAAGATGCTGGCAATCGTCTTGGCGTCGAGGTTGAGCTCGTCGACACCCTCGACGTTGAAGACAACGGCGATCGGCGAGACGTAGCCCGGGACCTGGATCGGGTCGGCGCCGCACTGCTCCTTGGCCTTGCTCAGCTCGCCCTCGTCGTCGTTGAGAGCGGAGTCGGTGCCGGCGAAGAGGTAACCGCCGGTGATGAAGCCCTCACGACCCGAGCCGGAGCCCACGGGCTCGTAGACGACGCTGAGGTCGGGGTTCGCGTCCTGGATGCCGGCGACCCACGCCGCCTGGCCCTTCTCCTGCGAGGAGGCGCCGCCACCCTTGATGGTGCCCGAGAGGGTGCCTTCGCCTTCGCTGTCACCCGTCGGCTCGTTGGCAGCGCCGCAGGCGCTGATCGCGAGAGCGAGGGCCGCAGCCGTGATGCCCGGGACGAGTGCCCGGCGCAGCGAGGTGGTGTTCACGCAATTCTCCTGATTGATGATGCAGTCGATTCGGAGTTGTCGCGATGACCGTAGGGAGCCGAGGTGGACGGGAAACTCGGTGAAGGTGAACACAGGCTGAACGAGGAACACAAAGTCGGTGGCAAATCAGTGTCAGTTCCGGGCACAGGAGATGAACAGGCAGGCCTCAAGCCTCTGTTAGACCTGAAATGCCTCAACAGCACGCACTTCACCTGCGCGCACGTGCAGCACCATCAGCTCGCCCTTCGCCAGCTTCGGGTCACGCATGCTCAGCCCCTCGAAGACCCACGGCAGCACTGGTCGGTGCGTGCAGATCACCGTCGGAACGGCCAGGTCACGCAGGGTTTCCGCGGCCAGGGCCGACACGCTACCTCCCTCCGCACCCTCCTCGCTCAGCAGTCTCATCTGCTCAGACGCGATGCCGGCGAGCCCGGCGTACGGCGCGACGGACTGCGTGCAGCGAACGCTCGGCGAGGTGATCACCCGGCGGATGTCGTAGGCCATCAGCAGGCCGGCCAGAGTGACCGCCTGGGCCCGGCCGGTGTCGTCGAGCGGCCGCTCCGGGTCTGCCCCGGACCATGCCGAACGGCCGACGGAGGCGGCGTGACGGAGGACCACCAGGGGCGTGGTGGGCTCGCGTACGTCCTCGGCCTGCCGCAGCGTCGCCCGATCGTGCGCGTAGGTGAGCCGCTGGCGCGCCTCGTCCACCGACAGCCACTCGACGTCGTCGATCTCGTCGTTGATCAGGTAGCCCTCGACATCGTCGTCGGCGCCGGCAGCGGTGCGGCCGACCCAGTAGTGGACCACCTTCTGCCCCGCCTCGACGGGATAGCGCTGCTGCTGGAGCGGGCGACCGAGCGCGACCCTCAGGCCGGTCTCCTCACGCACCTCCCTGATCGCGGCCACCGGCACCGTCTCGCCGGGGTCGACCTTCCCCTTGGGAAAGGACCAGTCGTCGTACTTGGGTCTGTGAACCAGCGCCACCTCCGACAGGTCGTCGTGCTCGCGAAAAACCACTACGCCGGCGGCCGGGATCTCGGGCATGCGCACAGGGTATGTCGAGAAGGCGGCTGATTCGTCTAAGGTTCCTCGCAATGCTCCGGACCCCCCAGCTTCTCAGCCGCCCCAGGACGTGGGCAGGCCGCTCATCCCGAGTCGTACGCGCCCACCCCTTGGTGACCATCGCGGTGGGCGTCGTCGTCGTTGCGCTCGTCATCTTCCTCGCCCGCGCATGGGCGACCCGCGGGGGCGACCTCGACGAGGCGCTGCGGCTGGCTCCCGCCGAGGCGACCCGGGTCTCCTTCACCGACTGGACGGGAATCCGCGAGAGCGTCGGCGCCGACCTCGACGCCGACTCCACACCGGAGGAGGTCCACGAGATGATCGACGAGGCCTATACGAAGGACCTCACCTCGACCTCGGTGCTTCCCGACGCCTCCGGCCTGCTGCAGCAGCACTTCGGCTGGTCGCCCGCGACCCTCGACTGGGAGCTCTACACCCAGTCGACCGAGGGAGCGCTCATGGTCGGGCACCTCGAGGACATGGACGCCGACCATCTCGTCGAACAGCTCACCTCGATGGGGTTCACTGCTCCCGAGGACGACCCCGCGGACGGTGGTGTCTGGGACGGCACCCTGGTCCCGTTCTCCAGCTTCACGGACTCCGGCATCGACTCGACGATCAGCCCGCAGCTCACCTACATCGCCTTCCTGCCCGAGGATGACCTCATCCTCGCCTCGGACGGCCGGCGCTATCTGAGCGACCAGGTCGAGAGCCTCGGCGACGGCGACCTGCACGAGCCGATGACGGACGCCGCCGACCGGCTCGGCAACCCTCTCTCGGCGTTCGTGTACGACGGCGACTTCACCTGCACCGAGATCGGGCTGGGCGGCGCCTCGGCCGCGGACCAGGACCAGGCAGACGGCCTCGTCGACGCCGCAGGCGACATCAACCCGATCGCGGGCTTCGCCATGGCAGCCGAGTCGAACGGGGACGTACGTGTCGCCATGTCGTTCGAGAACGACGACCAGGCGCGTACGAACGCCGACACGCGGGCCAAGCTCGCCGTCGGCCCGGCGCCCGGCCAGGGCGGCACGTTCGACGAGCGGTTCGAGCTCGGTAAGGTCGCGGCCGAGGGCGAGGTCGCCACCATGGAGCTGCGGCCGAAGGACGGCACGGCCGTGCTCTCCGACCTGGCGAACGGGCCGCTGCTCTTCGCGACCTGCTGACGTCCTTAGGGGATGATCCCGAGGATGCGGTCGATCTCCTCTTGGGAGAGGTGATCCTCGGACTCGCTGGCGGCGACGATGAGATTGGTCGTGAGCTCGACCTCGAGGAGCAGCTCGGGATCTTCCAGCGTCACATCGAACTGATCAGCCACGCTCGCCGCCTCCTCACGTCACGCTCACAAAGCTCGTCTTCACATCATCGCCCAGTCCTGGTGGATCTGCGCGCTGATCCACCAAGAACCATCAAAAGTTGTCACATCAAGCGTGACACAGAAGCCTGAGAGGGCTCCAATCAGACCACGAGGCCCCAGCCGAACGGCTGGGGCCTCGTTGCAGATGATCAAATGTCGGCAGGTGCCGAACCCGAGATCGCCTTAGCTACTCATAGAGCCTCAGAGAGGGCGAACGTTCTCCGCCTGCGGGCCCTTCGGGCCCTGGGTGACGTCGAACTCGACCTTCTGGTTCTCGTCCAGCGACTTGTAGCCGTTGGTCTGGATAGCAGAGTAGTGAACGAAGACGTCGTCGCCGCCGTCCTCCTGCGCAATGAAGCCGAAACCCTTCTCGGCGTTGAACCACTTAACGGTGCCCTGAGCCATCTGCTCGTTACTCCTTAGTCGGGGCGAGAGGCCACCAGGTTCGGTAGCCCCGCATCAGGGGCGGGTGACACGTCGCTCCGACCTGTGTTCCCGGACCGGGGTCCGGGCGGGCACAGAGCAGAAACGCCGTTGGATCACAAACTCCGCAGGCGTCAGACCTTCTGGAACTTGCACCTGTTGCGGGAGTGACATTAGCAAGTCACGCGCCTGTGCGAACCCCCCTTGACCGATCGTTTTACGCGCGAAGCGGTGAAGGTTGCCCAACAGAGCCGTGAAACGACCGCTCAGCGGGACGTACGACCACGGGTGCCGAGGCAGCTTCCGGCCCACGAGAGACCGTCCGAATCCACCCATCGGCGCAATACTTGGCTAGCCACATGATTGCTGTTATGGTGAATATGTGGCTGGCCACATTATTCGCCAGAGCAAGGCGACCCGAAGTGGAGTGTTCATGAAAGCGATCATTTTCGATGAGTTCGGCGGTCCGGATGTGCTGCACGAGGCGGACGTCGAAGTCCCGCGGCCCGGCCGCGGCCAGGTCCTGGTACGCGTCAAGGCCGCCGGGCTGAACGCGCTGGACGGCAAGAAGCGCGCCGGGGTGCTCGAGGCCGTGTTCCCGACGACATTCCCCGCCATCCCCGGCGCCGAGGTCGCAGGTGTGGTCGACGCGCTCGGTGAGGGCGTGAGCGACGTACAGGTCGGCGACGAGGTGCTCGGCTGGGCGGACACCGGCTCGTACGCCGAGTACGCCCTGGCCACCGCCGTGGCCCCCAAGCCCGCGGACCTCTCCTGGGAGGAAGCGGCCGCACTGCCGGTCGCCAGCGAGACCGCCGAACGGGTCCTGGACGAGCTGGGGGTAATCGCCGGGGAGACCGTGCTGATGCACGGTGCCTCCGGAGCGGTCGGCACCGTGGCCGTCCAGCTCGCGACCGCCCGCGGTGCCCGCGTGATCGCCACGGCCGGCGCCTCGAACCAGGACTACCTCACCTCGCTCGGCGCGACCCCGACCACCTACGGCGAGGGCCTGGTCGAGCGTGTGCGGGCCCTGGCTCCCGACGGCGTGGACGCGGTCTTCGACCTGGCCGGCAAGGGCGCCCTGCCCGACTCCATCACCCTGCGTGGCGGCACCGAGCGCATCGTCACCATCGCCGACTTCAGCGCGGGCGAGCTCGGCGTCGCCTTCTCGCCCGGCGGCGGAGACCACCCCGTCGGGCGCCTGGCCGCCGTGGCCCAGGACGCCGCGGCCGGAACGCTGACCACCACCGTCACGGCGTACCCGCTCGCCAAGGCGGCCGACGCCCAGCAGGCCAGCGACGCCGGACACGTACGCGGCAAGCTCGTCCTCACCGTCGACTGACCGCCCCGTCCCCCACCCACCTGTTGCGGTGGCCATCCCGGCCACCGCGTTCACCGAAAGAGACTCTCATGTTGGAATCCCTGTGGGCCCCGATCACCCTCGGCGGCACCTCTCTGCCACACCGTCTGGTCATGGCCCCCATGACCCGTGACCGCTCCACCCCGGAGGGCGTGCCGACGGACCTGAATGCCGAGTACTACGCACAGCGCGCCTCCAAGGCGCTGATCATCACCGAGGGCACCCAGCCCTCCGCCGACGGCCAGGGCTACCTGCTCACCCCTGGTATCTACAACGACGACCAGATCGCCGGGTGGCGCAAGGTCACCGATGCGGTGCACGAGGCAGGCAGCCGGGTGTTCATCCAGCTGATGCACGTCGGCCGGATCTCTCACCCTGACAACACTCCGCACCGCCGCCAGCCCGTCGCGCCCTCGGCGATCCGCCCTGCCGGCGTGATGTTCACCGCCTCCGGCCCTCAGGAGATGCCGGAGCCCCGTGCGCTCTCGACGCAGGAGGTCACCGAGACCATCCAGGACTTCCGGCGTGCGGCCGCTGCGGCGGTTGCAGCGGGCGCGGACGGCGTGGAGATCCACGGCGCCAACGGCTACCTGATCCACCAGTTCCTCTCCGGCAACGCCAACCAGCGCACAGACCGCTACGGTGGCTCGATCGAGGCCCGTATCCGCTTCGCGGTGGAGGTCGTCGCCGCGGTGGCCGACGAGATCGGCTCTGAGCGCACCGGCATCCGTATCTCGCCCGGAAACCCGTACAACGACATCGTCGAGTCCGACACCCACGAGCTGTACCCGGCGCTCGTGGAGGCGCTGCGCCCGATGGATCTGGCCTACCTGCACTTGATGCATGTCGGCGACGAGACGCTGCTCGACAGGCTCCGCGCGGAGTGGCCCGGCACCCTGATCCTCAACCGGCCCGGCGCCGACATCCCCACTCGCGCCAAGGACGTCGACAACGGCACGGCCGACCTGGTCTCCGTCGGAGCACTGGCGCTTGCCAACCCCGACCTGGTCGAGCGGCTGCGCGTCGGGGCAGAGTTGAACACACCCGACCCGGCGACCTTCTACGGTGGCGGAGCGGTCGGTTACACCGACTACCCCACCCACACCGGCTGAAGAAGCGGAGACCATGCCCGAGATTCCCACCACTGCCGCAGGCGGGCCGATGAGCTACGCGATCTTCCAGCTCGCCCGCGCCCACCGCGCCTACGCCGGCGCCCTGCTGCGCAAGATGGACCTGCACCCCGGCCAGGAGCTGCTCCTGATGCAGCTGCTGGACCGCGAGGGCCAGACCCAGTCCGAGCTTCTCGAGAGCGTCGGCCTCGACCACTCCACCGTCTCCAAGTCCCTGCGCCGCATGCAGGAAGCGGGCCTGCTGGTCCGCGAGCCGGCCGAGCACGACCGGCGGGTGATGGTCGTCCATCTCACGGACAAGGGCCGCGCCATGCGGGAGCCCATCACTACTCTGTGGCAGAGCCTGGAGGGAGCCTCGGCGGGCACGCTGACCGACGATCAGGCATCAGCGTTCATCGAGACCGCCGCCGCGATCACCGACTCGATCAGCAGCCGTCCGCTGCCGCAGGAGGAGTCCGGCTGACCCTCACTACGCGGTCGAGCCCCGAGTCGCATATGCGGCTCGGGGCTCGAGCCCGTTGTAGGCCGTGTCGGTCTCGAACCGACGACCCATGGATTAAAAGTCCACTGCTCTACCAACTGAGCTAACGGCCCGCCGGGAGTCTACCGGAGCGGCGGCCGTGTCCTATTCGTGGTCGTCCTGCCGCGCCGACGACCCTCCGCGCTCGCTGATGATCCGGGCGCATCGCTCGGCGGCCGCCTCGCCCCTCAGTGCATACTCGAGCAGGAGCTGCGTCCAGCGCTCGTAGCGGGCGACCTCGACCGGATCGGCGATCTCGAGGTCACCGGCGCTGGTCTCGAGGGTGACGATCCGGTCGCGCTGGTCCCAGCCGTGCTGGACCAGAACGGGGAAGCTCTCGAAGGGGACGATCCCGATGGTCGCCTGGGTGGTGGTCGCCAGGTTGGCGATGTGCTCGATCTGGGCACGCATGATGCCGGGCGAGCCCACCAGGTGGTGGAGGGCGGCCTCACCGACCAGGATGGTGATGGTCCGGCCGGGCTCATAGAGGATCGCCGAGCGACGGAGCCTGGCCGCGATCACGTGGGAGACCTCCCCGGCAACCTCGTCCCGGTCGCGCGAACCACCTGCCAGCGCCAAGAGGGCACGTGCGTAGTCGGGTGTCTGCAACAGCTCGGGGACACTGTGCGGCTGGTAGCTGGTCAGGACCTTGGTGGCCACCTCGGTCGCTGCGTACGCGTCCTGGTGCAGCTCCGCACCACCGCCGGTCGGATGAGCGTCGCGGAACGCGGCGTGCTCCTGGTCGGCGCGGGCGCGCAGCGCGAGCAGCATCTCCCGGTCGGCGCCCACCGCGGCCGCCCAGGCACGGACCTCGGCCTCGGAGACCGACTGCCGGCCGGACTCGATCTTCGACACCTTGGGCTGGGACCAGCCCGAGCCCAGAGCATCCGCCAGGCCGGATCCGGTCAGGCCGGCGGCGCGACGGGCATCCCGGAGCGCCTCGGTCAGCGCTTCACGGGCTCGGCGGTTGGGGCGGAGCACGGCGACAGCCTCCTTCGACGGCTTCGACTGGTTCGGCGAACCACCATCGTGCCCGATGGGCATACCTTACGTCCAGATGCACATCATGATTGGCAAGATCGAAATATTATGCTCCAATGAATCCGGGGTCGACGTCGACAGGAAGGCAGGACCTCGATGAGCATCCGACGAACCCAGCCCGGACGACCGCGCCTCGTCCCCTCGAACACGGCCGCCCCACCGCGCGAGCAGGTGCTTCACGCCGCGGCGCAGCTGTTCGTGACCAAGGGCTTCGCGGCCACCTCGACCCGGGAGATCGCCGACAAGGTCGGGATCCGGCAGGCATCGCTCTACTACCACTTCACCGGCAAGGACGAGATCCTTGCCGAGCTCCTGGAGCGATCCGTCCGGCCCACCGTCGATCGGGTCGACCAGATCGAGCAGCTGACCGCGTCCGCGGGCCCCGAGGCCGCGCTCTACCTGCTGGCCCTCGTCGACATCCACACGCTCGCCGAGGCGCCGGACAACATCGGCATGCTGGCCACCCATCCCGACGTGACCAGCAGCGAGGCGTTCGACGCCTTTCGCAGCATTCGCGCCGAGCTCGCCGACGCCTACGGGCGGCTCGCCACCCGGGCCGCGATGCCCGGCGTCGCAACGGCGGCCGAGCCGGGCCACCTCGGCGAGATGCTCATGCATCTGGTCGAGGTCACCACGAGCCTTCGCAGCAGCGGTGTGCCGATCGACGACGCTACCGCCGCCGTCATCGCCTCGACCTGCCTGCGCGCCTGCGGGATCCCCGACAGTCGCATCACTCCGGCGGCCGTTTCTGCGACGACACTCGTCGGTGGGCTGACGATGAGCGCGCCGACATGACAGCGGGCCCGACCAGCTCAGAGCTGGTCGGGCCCGCTGCGTACGAACGAACTCTCGTTCAGTGGGTCCCGGTGATGCGGTCGAGCGGGCCCGGGGTGTAGGGCGAGTTGGCCTCCAGGTAGGCGGCGAAGGCGTCGATGTCGAGGCCGCCGTAGTAGGGGTCGGTGCCCTTGGTGAAGGCCGCGAAGGCGTCACCGCCGCCCTGCAGGAAGTTGTTGGTCACGACCCGGTAGGACGCGGCCTTGTCGATCGGCTGGCCGTTGAGCGTGACCGAACCGTCGACCGGACCCGAGGGGCTGATCTGGTAGGAGAAGCCCTCCGATACCTGCAGGATCTTGTGGGACGCGGCGTTGGCACCGGTGACCTGCTGGGTGAGGAGGTCGTAGATGTCTTGGCCGGTCATGGTCAGCGAGACGAGGTAGTTGTTGAACGGCTGGACCGTGAACGCCTCGTCGTAGGTGACCTCACCGACAGCCTCGCCGTAGGGCGAGTTGGTCGCGGTCAGGTCAGCACGGATGCCGCCCGGGTTCATGAACGCGATCACCGGCGTCTGCCCGTTGACGACCGTCGACTGGTCGGCGAGCTGGGCGTCGGCGATCAGGTCACCGAGGGCGCTCTCACCGGAGGCGTTGGTGGTGCGGGTGACGTCACCGGAGATCGAACCGAGCACCCGGGAGGCGATCGGGGTGACCAGCTCCTTGTAGGTGTTGATCAGCGTGGTCTGCTCGGGGGCCTTGGCCACGTCACGGGTGACGAGAAGGTTCGAGCCCTTGACCGACGAGCGGACGATGTCGCGCGACTTGAGGTTGTACTTCAGGTTGGTCTCGGTGTAGAGCCGGCCGAAGGACGAGGCCGAGGTGATCAGGCGGGACTTGCCCTCGGGGTCCGGTACGTCGCAGACGTAGGGGTTGTGGGTGTGCCCGGTGACCACCATGTCGATCTCGGGGTCGAGGTTCTGGGCGATCGGCACGATCGGCGAGCCGGCGACGAGCTCGCCGCCGCCCTCGCAGGTGTAGTCGTACCTGGCGTTGACGTCGTAGACCGTGCCGGTGGCGGGGTCGGTCCACTTCTCCCGCGGCAGGTTGGCACCCTCGTGGATCAGGGTGACGATCGCCTTGACGCCCTTCTTCTTCAGCTTGGGCACGAGCGCGTTGGCGGTCTCGACCTCGTCCTTGAAGGTGAGGCCCTTGACCCCCTCGGCGGTGACGATGTCGGGAGTGCCCTCCAGGGTCATGCCGATGAAGCCGATCTTGACGCCGTCGACCTCCTTGATGGCGTACGACGGCAGGATCGTCTTGCCGCTCGCGTCCTCGATCACGTTGGAGGCGAGGATGTCGAAGTCGGCGCCCGCGTACTCGTGGGCGGCGCAGGAGTTCTGGTTGTCCTCGCCGTCGCCGTCGTCGATGCAGCCGCCGTCGGCGATGCGCTGAAGCTCCTTGTAGCCCTCGTCGAACTCGTGGTTGCCGACCGCGGTCACGTCCAGACCGAGCTTGTTGAGCGCCTCGATGGACGGCTCGTCGTGGAAGGCGGCCGAGAGCAGCGGCGAGGCACCGATCAGGTCACCCGCGGCGACGGTCAGGGAACGGTCATGGCCCTTGCGTGCCTCAGCCAGGTGCGAGGCGAGGTATTCCACGCCACCCACGTTGACGGTGTCATCGACCGGCTTGCCGGTGGCTGGGTCGATGTGGTGGCCGGTGACCAGTCGCCCGCTCGAACCCGACGGCGCCTCGAGATTGCCGTGGAAGTCGTTGAACGAGAGCAGCTGGACATCTACCAGGTTCTTCCCCGGGTGGGCCGAGGCAGAGGTCGCGACCGGGGTGGCAACGGCGGCGGCCGCGAGAGCGACGGCGGCAACGGCCGCAACGGGGCGAAGCTTGCGGGTGTTACGAGGCATTGCGGGGCTCCCCATCTCAGTGATCGACGAAGGGAACAATGCCCCTTCGGGTTCCGATTGTGAAGAGGTAACAGGATTACCGCCGCCGAATCGTCATCAACCGTTAATCACCCGAAAAATTCGGTAGCGTCCACCGCGCCACCGGCCTCCTCGAACTCGTCGCGGACCGTCTCCCGCAGGTTCGCGTCCGAGAGGTAGTCGGCAGCCACCCCGGCGAGACCGTAGGCGGCATCGACGAGCACCTCGTCGGCGTACGGCGTGACCGCGGCAGCGGCGAACTCACGGCTGTGCAGCGACACGTCGGGCTCGGCGATCTTGACCATCGCGTGCAGGCCGGGTACCCGGAAGGAGACGTTGCCGAAGTCGGTGGACCCGGCGAGCAGGTCCGGGACGACGCCCGGCGCGAGGACGGTGTGGTTGCGCTCCTGGTAGCGGCGGTTCCACGCCTGCGCCAGCCCGCTGTTGTTGCGGATCGGCAGGTAGACCGGCGACTCGTCCCAGCTGAACTCGACACCGCAGCCGGTCATCAGCGCCGCGCCCATCGCCATCTCCTCCAACCGCTGGGAGAGGATCTTGAGCGTCTCGGGGTAGGCGGAGCGTACGTAGAACTCGATCGAGGCGTGCTCCGGGATCACGTTGGGGCGCAGGCCGCCGTCGGTGATGATCGCGTGCACCCGGTCGGTCGGCGGCATCTGCTGCCGGTTGAGCGCGACGCCGGTATAGAGCAGGTTGGCGGCGTCCAAGGCGTTGCGCCCCATGAACGGCTGGATGGAGGCGTGCGCCGGCACCCCCACGTACGTCACCTTCAGCTGCCTGCGGCCCAGGAAGACCGGCTCGGAGCTGTCGTAGGTGAACGGGTGGACCATGATCGCCGCGTCGACACCCTCGAAGGCGCCCTTCTGCGCCATCAGCTCCTTGCCGCCACCGCCCTCCTCGGCCGGGGTGCCGAGCCAGATCACCTGGCCGCCGAGGCGGTCGATCACGCTCGCGATGGCCAGGAACGCGCCCACGCCGACCGTGGCGATCAGGTTGTGGCCGCAGCCGTGGCCGATGCCGGGGAGCGCGTCGTACTCGGAGAGCACGGCGATCGTCGGGCCGTCCTTGGCGCCGCCCGCCGAGGCGTAGAGGGCGGTCGGGAGGCCGTACGCGCCACGGGCCACCTCGATGCCGTGAGCCTCGACGAACTCGGCCAGCCCGGCTGAGCTCCGGTGCTCCTCGAAACCGGTCTCCGGGTGCTCGGCGAGGTCGTGGGAGACCGCGACCAGCTCGGGGCCTAGGTCCACGAGCTTGTCGCGGATCGCGTCCAGGATCCCTCTCGGCGCACCCGCCGAGGTCGACTCGGCGGCCTTCGTGATGAGCGCCTTGGCGTCTGTCTCGTCGCGGAGCTGGTTGACCAGGAACGGGTTCGGCTGCTGCGGCTGGCTCATGGCGCCGAGGCTATCGGTGATGTGTCATCGATCGCTGAGGGCCCAGCCGTCGGCGACGATGCGTGCCTCGTCGGCCGGTCGGGAGGAGTCGAACGACGTACGCCGCCCCTGGCTGACCACGATGCCGTCGACGTAGATCCCGCGACCCTGGGAGGACGAGTCGGTCTCGTAGGTCCACCGCACCGTGGTCGTGCCGTCCGGGAGCTCGGCGCGGCCGCACAGCCATCGCCGACCGCCGTAGCCGTTGACCGCCTCGCTGGTCTCCCAGCTCCAGTCACCACCCTCGAGCGTCCAGGGCAGCGGGCTGAAGGTGGTGCCGTCGGTGGAGTACTGCAGCCGGCCGAAGTCGAAGCGTGGCTCGGTGTCGAAGTAGTAGTCGAAGCGGAGCCTCGCGCCGTCGGTGGCCGCGAGCGGCACGTCGAGCGTCGCCTTCTTCGCGTTCGTGCGACCCGAGAACCACGACGTACGTCCCGTCGCCGGGCGGACCGCCGAGGCCATGCCGAGCGCGTCGGAGACGGCACGCCGGGAGGGGTTGTTGCTGCCCCAGTCGCGGCTGGGGTGGACGCGGTTGGTCATCAGCACGACGAGCTGGTGGCCGATCGGGTCCATCACGATGCTGGTGCCGGTGTAGCCGGTGTGACCGAAGGAGACCGGGGACCAGATCGGACCGTGGTACCAGGTCGTGGCGAGCTCCCAGCCGAGGCCACGGGAGGTGGTGAACCGGGCTCCGGTGTAGTCGCGCAGCGACAGCCTGACCGTGTCCTCCTCCAGGATCCTGGTGCCGTTGTAGACGCCGCCGTTGAGGTACATCTGGCCGAACCTGGCCATGTCGGCCGCGGTCGAGAAGACGCCTGCGTGACCGGCGACGCCGCCGAGGGCCCAGGCGTTCTCGTCGTGCACCTCGCCACGGATCATCGGGCGACCGGCCCAGGGCTGGTACTCGGTCGCGGCGACCCGGTCGAGGCGGTCGGCGGGCGGGTTGTACATGGTGTCGCGCATCCCGAGCGGCTCGGTGATGTGGTCGCGGACGTAGACGTCGAGCTTCTTCCCCGAGAGCCGCTCGACCAGGAGCCCGAGGGTGATCAGGTTGATGTCGGAGTAGCGGTAGATCTGCTCGGGCGCGTGCGTCGGCGTCGTGTCCATGATCGCCGCGACCCGCTCCTCGTAGGTGTCGTAGCCCGCCCACAGCGACGGCGACGGGCCGGCGAGCAGGCCGGAGACGTGGGTGAGGAGGTGGCGTACGAGGATCGCGTCCTTGCCGTGCGGCGCGAACTCGGGCAGGTAGGTGACCACCGGCGCCTCGAGGTCGAGGCTGCCCTGCTCCATCAACTGGAGGATCGCGGTCGTGGTGAAGAGCTTCGACATCGAGGCGATGTCCCACATCGTGTCCAGCCCGGCCGCGACCTGCTGGGCGGCCGGGAGCTCGACGACGGTGGTGCCGTCGAGGCCGTATCGGAGCGCCTTGCCCACGCTCTCGTGGGCGACGATGACGCCGTCCTTGACCGCGATCGCGGTGGCCCCTGCGTACAGAGGGTGGGCGGGGTTCTCCGTCGTCGGCTCGAGGAACCGGGTCAGCTCGGTGCGGATCCTGGCGATCTGCGCCGGGTCGAGGCCGACCTGGCGGGCGTGGCCGGGACGCAGGACGGTGCGTGGGGTGAAGGTCAGCTCGTCCGGCGTGATCGTCGGCGGCTGGCCGGCCAGCGAGGCGAGCGCCCTGGTTGCCTTGGTGGGGTCCTCCGGGGTCGAGGCCACCGCGGCACCGCCGAGGAGAGTCATCGCGACTCCGCTCAGGGTGCCGCCGAGAAGCGTGCGCCGAGAGGTCATGAGCATGTCCGGAGACGGTGTCATACCCCGATACTGCCGCTCCGGCGCGAGCTTCGTGCGTGAAAGGAAATTTTCTTTCACGACGCCGGTGTCAGAGCGTTGGCCAGTGCTCCGCCCACGGCTTCGTCTGCTCCAGCTGAGCAGCGACCTGCAGCAGCAGGCCGTCGTCGCCGAGCTGACCGGAGAGCTGGATGCCCAGCGGCAGCCCGGCGGCTGTCCGGTAGGTCGGTACCGAGATCGCCGGCCGTCCGGTGATGTTGGCGAGCTGGGTGTAGGGGACCCAGCCGAGGTTCTCGGCGACCAGCTGGTCGATCATCCCGGTCGCGCGCATGACCCGCCCGCCGTGCACCTTGTGCAGCACCCGCGCCGCGGTCTGGAGCGCCTTGGGCGTGGCCAGCTGCCCGACCTTCAGGGGCGGCTTCGCCAACGTCGGAGTCAGCAGCAGGTCGTACGTCTCGTGGAACGCGCTGAGGCGGCGTACGTGGTTGCGGCGGTTGATGTGGGCGAGCTCGACGGCGACCACTCCCCCGGCCCGGCCGAGCTCGGCCACGGCAAGGGTGTCGGCCTCGAAGTCGGCGTTCTTGGCTCCGACGCGGAGCTTGGCCTCGGCGACCTCGGCAGCGGCGGAGGCGAACCAGATGGTGAGGAAGTCGCGGCCGAGCTCGGCGGCGTCGTAGGGCGCCTCGACCTCCTCGACGTCGTGGCCGAGTGCCTCAAGGGCCTTCGCCGCGTCCTCGACGGCCGCGATCGCCTCCGGGTCGGGCGTGGTGATGGAGGACGTCGAGGTGAACCCGATCCGGAGTTTGCGCGGCGCGGTCGCGATGGCCTCGGAGAAGGCCGCGCCGGGGTGCGGCGCGTGGATCATCGCCATCGGCTGGTCCCCGATCAGCGCGTCGTAGAGCCCGGCCGCGTCGCGGACCGTGCGGGTCACCACGCCCTGGACGACGAAGCCGTTGGAGGCATCCAGGCTCTGCGGGCCCAGCGGCAGCAACCCGCGGGTGGTCTTCAGACCGACCAGGCCGTTGCAGGCCGCCGGGATCCGGATGGACCCGCCGCCGTCGTTGGCGCCGGCGGCCGGGACGATCCCGGCGCCCACCGCGGCGCCGGAGCCACCCGAGGAGCCGCCGGGCGTGTGGTCGGTGTTCCACGGGTTGCGCGCGGCGCCGAACAGCTCCGGCTCGGTGATCCCCTTCGACCCGAACTCCGGGGTGTTCGTCTTGCCGAAGATCACCAAGCCGGCGTCCAGCGCGCTCTGGGTGAAGTAGGAGTGCTCCTCGGCGACGTCGTCGACGAGCGACCGCGAGCCGTAGGTCGTCGGGTGCCCCTGATACTCCTGAGCCAGGTCCTTCACCAGGAACGGCACTCCGGCGAACGGCCCGCTCGGGCCGTCGCCGGCGACTTGGGCGTCGGCCTCGGGGATGTCCGCGACGATCGCGTTGATCCGCGGATTCACCGCCGCCGCCCGCTCCCGCGCCGCGGCCAGGACCTCGGCCGCGGTCACCTCCTTGGCAGCGACCAACTGCGCCAGCCCGGTGGCGTCGTACGTCAGATACTCATCGACCCGCATGAGCGCAGGTTAGCGGCCGGGGCGACCTCCGCGCCCCCAAATGGCGTGCCGTTTCCGGAGTGCATGGCTATGTTCCGGGCATGGCCATCACCAGCGGCGAAGCCGCCTCGACGTCGGACGAGACCGCGATCGAGGCCCTGGTGCATGCGTTCTTCTCCGCGTTCACCTCAGGACCGGACGCGGCCGCGCGCCTGGACGATCTGCGCCGGATCATGCTTCCCGGCGCGACCGTGGTGCGCACATGCGGCCTGCCGATCGAGGTCTACGACGTCGAGTCCTTCATCGCCCCGCGCCTCGCACTCCTGACCAGTGGCGAGATCAGCGAGTTCGAGGAGTGGCCGGAGCCCGGTCGCACCGACGTCTTCGGCGACATCGCCCACTGGTGGGGCGCTTACGGGAAGCGCTGGCGCACGAACGACGAGGTCCACACCGGCAGGGGCATGAAGACGATGTCGTTCGTACGCACCGACGACGGCTGGCGGATCAGCTCCGCTGTTTGGGACGACGAGCGTTGATGGCCGGTCAGTTGAAGATCTCCCGGTAGTCGCCCTCGACCCGGTCGCGCTTCCACAGGTCGATCCCGGTGGAGGCGGCGTACTCGTCGATCCTGGCCAGCTCCTCGGTCGTGAGCTCGGGGCCGGCGAGCGCGCCGAT
The DNA here is from genome assembly GCF_044744805.1 of Nocardioides sp. NPDC087217. Classification (NCBI taxonomy): domain Bacteria; kingdom Bacillati; phylum Actinomycetota; class Actinomycetes; order Propionibacteriales; family Nocardioidaceae; genus Nocardioides; species Nocardioides sp. NPDC087217. The sequence goes on along the minus strand of NZ_JBIUZB010000004.1, from coordinate 181,994 downwards.
GCAGTCGGTGACCTGCTCCGGACGGGAGGCGCCGATGACGACCGAGGTCATCCGCGGATCACGCAGCGCCCAGGCGAGCGCCATCTGAGCGAGCGTCTGGCCACGGTCGACGGCGAGGGCGTTGAGCGACTCGATGCCGGCGAGCGTCTCGGGCGTGAGTGCCTCCGGGGTCAGGAAGCGGGCCTTGGCAGCGCGCGAGTCCTCCGGGATGCCGCCACCACCGAGGTACTTGTTCGTCAGCAGACCCTGCGCCAGCGGCGAGAAGGAGATCGCTCCGGCCCCGACCTCGTCGAGCGTGTCCAGCAGGCCGTCGGTCTCGAGCCAGCGGTTGAGGATCGAGTAGGACGGCTGGTGGATCAGCAGCGGCGTACCGAGGTCGCGCAGGATCGCCGCCGCCTCCCGGGTCAGCGCCGAGGAGTAGGAGCTCAGCCCGACGTAGAGCGCCTTCCCGGACCGTACGATCTGGTCGAGGGCGCCCATCGTCTCCTCCAGCGGCGTGCTGGGGTCAGGACGGTGGTGGTAGTAGATGTCGACGTAGTCGAGCCCCATCCGCTTCAGCGACTGGTCGAGGCTGGAGATCAGGTACTTCCGCGAGCCGCCGATCTTGCCGTACGGCCCCGGCCACATGTCCCAGCCGGCCTTGGTCGAGATCACCAGCTCGTCGCGCAGGTGGGCGAAGTCGCCACGCAGGTGACGCCCGAAGTTCTCCTCGGCGGACCCGTAGGGCGGGCCGTAGTTGTTGGCCAGGTCGAAATGGGTGATCCCCGCGTCGAAGGCCGTACGCAGGATCGCCCGTTGCCGCTCGAACGCCAGGTCGTCACCGAAGTTGTGCCACAGCCCGAGGCTGACCGCCGGCAGATCCAGGCCACTGTTGCCGGTCCGCCGATATTGCATCGCGTCGTAGCGCGACTCCGAAGGAACGTACGTCATGCGCCGGTCCCCTTTCCGGCGCGCAGCGCCACCTTGATCATCGGCCACTGCAGCGGCAGCCGCGCGACCGTACCGGCGAAGAACCCGGCCGATTTGGGCGTCCGCTTCCGGTTCGCCCGCTTCCCCGCGTCGACACTCATCTGCACGTTGGCCGGGAACACACCCACCAGCAGCGCGGCACTCGCTAGCCCCGCGATCCGACGGGTCTTCGGGTGCAGCAGCCCCAACCCGCAGACGATCTCCGCGACACCGGAGACCTCGACCACCTTGCGCGCATCCGGCAGCGCCGCCGGCACGATCGGCTCGAACACCTGCGGCCTCACCAGATGCAGGGTCCCCGACCCGAGGAACAGTGCGGCCAACCCGGCCAGCGGCAGATCGAGCCGCGAAGAAGAAGATTCAGTGCTCACGGGACGACTCTGTCACGCTCGCCTAACGTGGGAGCCGGGGAGTCACCCGGTGACCTCAGGACTCCCGGGTCGTCCGACCGCCCTTCCTGCCCGCAGGTTCTCGGTGAAGGTGGCGATGTCCTCTTGGACGGCGGGGTGGGCACCGGGCAACGGGCTCTCCTTCGCGACCACCTCGGCGATCTCGGACAGGCAGTCGTCCACGACTCGCTCGGCACGACGTACGCCCCATTTCGCGATCTCGGCCTTGATGTCCGAGGCGGTGAGGCCGGCGTGGCGGTAGTTCCCGTTCACGGCCAGCGCCATCTTCCCGTCGATCCCCGAAAGGTGAGATTGCGGAACGACGTCGTACGCCGGCGCGAGCCGAGGTTCGTCATCGAGCGGGTGAAGGATGCCGAGGTTCTTGGCATGCATGTCGAGATTGCCGATCGCGACCGCGAGAACGACCATCCGCGCCAGGCTGACCAAGTCGGAGGATCGAGTGGTCCGCTGCAGGGTGTCGGCGACCCGTCGCAGGCTCACAAGGCCGCCGTACTCCTGATACTTCTGGTCGCCCGAGGCACCGAGCGCCTGGCTGAAGTCCTCCTGATGGACCCGTGTTCCCGCGGCGCGGTCGAAGCGCTCGATGACAAGTGCCGACAGACCGTCGAAGTCGTCGATCCACGCACTGTGCTCGGCGAGGCCCAGTGCCCGCGAGACTCGGGCACCGTACTCCTCATCGAAGACCACGCTCGGACGTCGCTCCAGCATCGGCTTGATGATGTGGGTGGTCGGGTAGCCACCCAGCGATTGCGCCCATCCGGCACCGTCGCGCACGAGAACCACCTTCGGCTGCACACCTGCCAACGAGGACTTGCCGAGCAACGACTCGTTGGCGAGTGGTGACCCCACCGGGTCCTCGAGCAGACGCCTGATCTGCGCGTGGTCGACCGGCCGACGCGACGGCGTCTTCGGCTCGGTCGGGTCGTCGAGATCCCAGATCTGCAGCGCACCGGCGACGTCCCGTCCATAGCGGGCAAGGAATCCGAGCGTGTCCCCGCGTCGCAATCCAGCCTGCCGCAGCATGTAGTCGTACTGGTCCCCCTCCGGGAGCAGTTCGCTGAACCAGTTGCGGCGTCGAGCGGCCTGGTGCTTGCGCGAGATGCCGACCAGCGGTGCAACGACCGACAGGATCAGACTGTTGGCGCCGAAGCGGTCGATCCCTTCGGCGCCCGGGACGAAGTCGTACGTCGCAGGCTGACCGTTGAGGTCGCCAACGATGGTTCCGTAGAGCTCAACGGCGAGGCGCATCTGCCTCGTCCTCCCAGGTCGCGGTGAGCTCGACCCCGGTGGCCTGCATCAGATCCAGAAGGCGGCGCATGAAGATCGTCGACTTCCCTGCCTCGATCTCACTGATGGTGCTCTGTGGGACATCGACCTCACCGGCAAGATCGGCTTGGGTCATTCCACGCGCCAACCGAGCCTGCTGAAGAGCAAGCCCGAAGTCGGCCGGTACCCGCAGGCTCGTACTGGTCACACCGGTCTCCTATCGTGAAATCGCGATAGCACTACTGTATCGCGATTTCACGATACTGATGGCTTATCGTGAAATCGCGATACCTACGCCGCCGATGACACGAACCTGGGGAGCGCCAGGCGCACCACACGCGCCTGGCGCTCCCCGGGTCAAGCCGCTTTCATTCGACAGTCGTCGCCGCACGCCCTCATCGCGCCCGTCCAGCCGTTGCGTCTGAGGATCCTGGCGATCCGGGTTGCCGTCTGGCACGTGGTGTCGAAGACCTGGTGGAAGCGGAGGCAGGCGGTGAGCGTTCCGGCGGCGGCGAGGTCGTCGAGCGCGCGGTCGGCGTCACGGGACTGGTCACGCCAGGAGTCGTGGCCAACGGCGCCGTCGAGCTCGACGACGAGGCGGTACGCCGCGTACTCGACGTCGCGGAACTGGTTCCCTGCCGGGCCGGATCGGGGTGCCTGGCGCGTCCCGACAGGCAGCCCATGGGCTCGCTCGACGTTGGTGAGATAGCCGTGCTCGAGCACGGAGTGGGTACCCGACTCGAGGTCATCGACCAGGCCGGCAAGGAGCGCGCGGCGGCGGATCGACGGGTAGCGGTCGAGGGCGGCGCGCAGGGAGTCCGCGGTGACGTACGGCCTGCTCGCCACGTCTGCGAGCCGGGCGATCGCGTCGATGTCCTTGGTGGCCTCAGACGCCATCGCCAGCGCGTTGTCCTCGACACTGAGCCGGGGCGGCGTACCGCCGTAGGCGCGCAGCTCCAGTCTCTTCATCCGGTGGATGACGATGCCGTCCTGCGGCCGGATTCGGCGGTTGTGGTCGATGGCGACGTGGATCGGGGCGCCGTCGTCGCGGCCCCTCGGTTCCTCGACGCTGGTCCAGCACAGGTAGGCGGGCTCGGCGTAGAAGACAGCGGCCCAGGCGCGCTGGGACCACGTCATCGGACCGGCGTGATCGACGTAGATCCGCGGGTAGACGCGGCGGAGCTCCTTGCGGCGCAGCCTCCGCTCGATGTCGGTCTTCGTCACCCCGCCGGCAGTCAGCTGGGCGTGGCTCGCGACACCGTCCTGCATGAGCAGGTGGGCGCGCAGCAGCCGAGCAGCGTCCTCGCGCCGCTCTCGCGCCCTCCGCTCATCCGGTGCTTCGATCACGGAGCGACGGTAACCCGGGGAGCGCCAGACGCACCACGTACGCCTGACGCTCCCCAGGTCCTCGGCGCACTCAGTTCGCGTCGGCGCGTTCCTCGAGCTTCGTGAGGCAGATGTCGACGATCATGTCCTCCTGGCCGCCCACCAGACCCCGGCGGCCGCACTCCATGAGGATGTCGCGGGTGTCGACGCCGTAGCGGGCGCTCGCGTTCTCGGCGTGGCGGAGGAAGGAGGAGTAGACGCCGGCGTAGCCCATGGTGAGGGTCTCGCGGTCGACGCGTACGGGGCGGTCCTGGAGCGGGCGGACGATGTCGTCGGCGGCGTCCTGGAGCTTGAACAGGTCGCAGTTGTGCTTGAAGTCCGACAGGTTGGCGACCGCGATGAACGCCTCGATCGGGCAGTTGCCGGCGCCGGCGCCGTGGCCGGCGAGGGAGGCGTCGACGCGGTAGACGCCGTTCTCGACCGCGACGACCGAGTTGGCCACCGACAGCGAGAGGTTCTCGTGGGCGTGGATGCCGATCTCGGTCTCGTCATCGAGCACGGACCGGTAGGCGCGGACCCGGTCGCGTACGTCGTTCATCGTCAGCCGGCCGCCGGAGTCGGTGACATAGACACAGTGCGCGCCGTAGGACTCCATCAGCTTCGCCTGCTCGGCGAGCTGCTCGGGCGGGGCCATGTGCGAGAGCATCAGGAAGCCGGAGACGTCCATCCCCATCTCGCGGGCGGCGGCGATGTGCTGGGCCGACACGTCGGCCTCGGTGCAGTGAGTCGCGACCCGGACCGAGCGCACGCCGAGGTCATAGGCCCGCTTGAGGTCGTGGATGGTGCCGACTCCGGGGAGCAGCAGGGTGGTCAGGCGGGCGTTCTTGATGACCGAGGCCGCAGCCTCGATCCACTCCCAGTCGCTGTTGGAGCCGGGGCCGTAGTTGACCGAGCCGCCGGTCAGACCGTCGCCGTGGGCGACCTCGATGGCGTCGACGCCGGCCTCGTCGGCCGCGACGACGATCCGCTTGACGTCCTCGGGCGTGATCCGGTGGCGTACGGCGTGCATGCCGTCGCGCAGCGAGACCTCTTGGACATAGATCGGGATGCTCACTTGTCAGCCTCCTTGGCCGCTGCGATGCGCTCGGCCATCTGCAGCGCGGCCGACGTCATGATGTCGAGGTTCCCGGCATAGGCCGGGAGGTAGTGCGCGGCGCCCTCGACCTCGAGGAACACCGACACCTGATGCGTGGGCCGGGTCGTCTCACCCTCGGCCAGCAAGGTCTCGACCGGCTGATCCGACGGGATCGGGTGGACCTGGACCTTCTGCTTGAGCCGGTAGCCGGGGACGTACGCAGCGACGTCACCGACCATCTTCTCGACGGACTCGGTGATCTCCGCGGTCAGCTCCTCCAGGGAGCGAGACCCGCCCTCGACCAGCGCGAAGACGGTGTCGCGCATGATCAGCGGCGGCTCGGCCGGGTTGAGGATGATGATCGCCTTGCCGCGCTTGGCGCCGCCGACCTGGACGATCGCGCCCGAGGTGGTCTCGGTGAACTCGTCGATGTTGGCCCGGGTGCCGGGACCGGCGGAGCGGGACGAGATCGAGGCGACGATCTCACCATAGGCGACCGGCACCACCCGCGCGACCGCGGCCACGATCGGGATCGTCGCCTGCCCGCCGCAGGTCACCATGTTCACGTTCGGGGCGTCGATGTGCTCGTCGATGTTGACGGCCGGGATCACGTACGGCCCGATCGCCGCGGGGGTGAGGTCGATCAGCCGCTTCCCGTAGGGCTCCAGCGCTGCCGCGTTGGCGACGTGCGCCTTGGCCGAGGTCGCGTCGAAGACGATCTCGATGTCGTCGAACCCCGGCAGCCCGATCAGCCCTTCGACGCCGCCGGCGGTCGTCGCGAACCCGAAGCGTTCGGCGCGAGCCAGGCCGTCGGAGGACGGGTCGATCCCGACCATCGCGCCCATCTCCAGGTGCTGCGACGTACGCATCACCTTGATCATCAGATCGGTGCCGATGTTGCCCGACCCGATGATCGCCACTTTCGTCTTGGCTGTGCTTTCCGCTGGCATGAAGGTCACTTCCCTACGCTGAAGGCCACCGAGCCGAGGCCCGACACGGTGGAACGAACGGTGTTGCCCGGGGCGATCGGCCGCATCGGCCCGAGCGCGCCGGAGAGGATGAGCTGGCCCGCGCGCAGCGGTTCACCGAAGTCACGCGCGTAGCGAGCCAGCCACTGGACGGCGTTGACGGGGTCGCCCAGGCAGGCTGCCCCGGTCCCGGTCGAGACCTCCACGTCGTCGATCGACATCGACATGGTGACCTCGCGGGGCTCGAACTCGGCCAGCCGCCGCCGCTCGGCCCCGAGGACGTAGGCGCCGGCGGAGGCGTTGTCCGCGACGGTGTCGCCGAAGGCGATCTTCCAGTCGGCGATCCGGCTGCCGCAGATCTCGATCGCGGCGACGGCGTAGTCGATCGCCTCACGGACCTGGTCGTAGGAGAGGTCGCCGTCGTCCAGGTCGGCGGCGAGCACGAAGGCGATCTCGGCCTCGGCCCGCGGCTGCAGGATGGCGTCGGCGGGGAGCACGCCGCCGTCCGGGTACGCCATGTCGTCGAAGAGCACACCGAAGTCGGGGGTGTCCACGCCGATCTGCTCCTGCACCGCTTTGGAGGTGAGCCCGATCTTGCGGCCCACGATCTTCGCCCCGCCGGCGAGCCGGGTGGCGGTGAGGCGCTCCTGGATCGCGTACGCCGTCTTCAGGTCGGTCGCGCCCAGCAGGTCCCGCATCGGCGGCACGGGGGTGCCCGTCGCCGCGGCGGTCAGCAGCCGATCTGCCGCGGCATCGACGGCAGCATCGGACGGGGAGGTCACTTCGTTCATATGGCCACGGTCTCAGCAGATGGGCGAAAGAAGCGGGGTAGGCGTCCCGCTGACCGGTACGGTGATCTCATGCCGCACCAGCCTGCCGATCTCGACACCGTGCTCGGCAAGGCGGTGACCATCCTGCGGGCCTTCACGGTCGACGACCAGGTGCTCTCGCTGGCCGAGCTCGTACGCCGCACCGGACTCCCCAAGGCGACCGCCCATCGCGTCGCCGGTGACCTGGTCACCAACCGCCTCCTCGACCGCACCAACCTCGGCTACCGCCTCTCCGGCGGCCTCTTCGAGCTCGGCATGCGGGCCTCGGTCGAGCGCTCGCTCCTGGAGCTGGCGATGCCGTTCCTCCAGGACCTCTACGAGCGCACCCACGAGACCGTCCACCTGGGCGTACGCGAGGGCCACGACGTCGTCTACGTCGCCAAGATCGGCGGCCACCGCCAGGCGAAGTCACCCTCCCGGCCGGGCGGCCGGATGCCGGTCCACTGCACCGCGATCGGCAAGGTCCTGCTCGCCTACGCCGATCCCGAGGTGCAGCAGGAGATCCTCAGCAGCCCCCTCGAGCGGCGTACGCCTCACACGATCGTGGCGCCCGGCCTGCTGGAGCGGCAGCTCGCCGCCGTGCTCGAGAACGGCGTCGCCTTCGAGCGCGAGGAGTCGGCCGCGGGGCTGCAGTGCATCGCAGCCCCGGTCCTCGCCGACGGCGGCGACAAGGCGCTCGCCGCGATCAGCGTCACCGGCCCGGTCGGACGCTTCCGCCCCGAGGCCCACGTGACCATCGTCCGGGCCGCGGCCCAGGGCCTCTCCAGCCTGGCGAGTCGCCGCCGCTCCCTGTCCAGCTGAGGCAGCTCAGTCCGTGCGAGCGGGCGGCAGGTCGGCCAGCCTCGCGTCCGGATGCGCTCGAACGGCGTCGAGGAGCTCCAGCCAACCGCGGCCGACCTCGTCGAGCCGGTCCTCGGAGACGAGCCGGAAGGCAGCGGCGCGGAGCGCCTCGACACCCACCTCGGGCGTACGCCCGGTGCTGCGCAGCGCCGTCAGCACCTCCTCGACCTGCTCGGCAGGCGCAGCGGGGTCACCGGCCAGTGCCCACTCCACCTCCCCCTCGGTCGCGACCCCGTCTTCGCTCACAGCTTGACCCAGTACCGCCGGGTGAGCCCGTAGCCGTACGCAGCCGCGTCGATGACGTCCTGGAGCTCGCCGCCCTGGGACTCGATGGTGCGCGCCGAGGCGCCGTTGTCCTCGTCGCAGGTGATCAGGACACGCTCGAGGCCCAGCGCCCGGGCCTCGTCGAGCACGAGGCCCAGCGCTCGCCGGGCGTGCCCCTGGCGACGGGACGACGGCCGCACCGAGTAGCCGATGTGCCCGCCCACGTTCTCCAGGAATTCGTTGAGCTCGTGCCGCAGCTGGATGAACCCGACGACCTGGCCGTCGTCGGTGATCCAGAAGGACGAGGCATGCACCCGCCCGGCGGGCGGCGGGATCGTGAGGTTCCGGTCCCGCGCCGTCTTCGCGACCAGCCGCTCGCACGCCTCGCGGCTCACGTCGGCGGCCTCCTCGTCGGGGATGGCGGCGCCGTCGACATGAGCCCCACCGAACTCGGCGACGGACGCCGCCCAGGAGTTGTAGAGATCGAGCGAGGGAAGGGCAAGTGCTGTCATGTCGCAAGCAGACCAGCCCACAGCCCGCCGGAACAAACCCTTATCGCAGAACGACGGGGATCAGCCGTCGATCACCACGGTCCCCTTCGCACGCGAGACGCACAGGATCATGTGGCCATCGCGCTCGTAGTCGGCGAGCGCATGGTCGCGGTGCTCGACCTCGCCCTCCAGCACCCGCACCCGGCAGGTGCCGCAGAACCCCTGCTGACAGGAGTACGCCTGGGTCGGCCGCACCCGGCGGACGGCGGTCAGCGCCGACTCCTCGGCGCCGACCTCCACCTCGACGTCGGAGTCCTCGAGGCGCACCCGGAACGGGCGGCCGCCGAGCACCGGCGGCGGCGAGAACCGCTCGTAGTGCAGCGTGTCGATCTGCGGGTCGGGGATCTGCGCACGGATCGCGTCGATCATCGGCATCGGCCCGCAGCAGTAGAGAGCCGCTCCCTCCGGAGCGAGCGAGATGATCTTGGCCGCGTCCGGCGCGCCCATCTCGTCGTCGGGCCACAGCTGGATCTCGTGGTCGCCGACGATCTCCCGGATCTCGGCCAGGAACGGCATCGTCTCGCGCGAGCGGCCGGTGTAGACGAACTCGTACGGCACACCTCGGCGCACCACGTCGCGCAGCATCGGCAGGATCGGGGTGATCCCGATGCCACCGGCGACGAAGAGGTAGCCGGCGGGCGAGGCGACGAACGGGAAGGCGTTGCGCGGCCCCTTCAGGACGAGCCGGTCGCCGACGGCGAGGAAGTGCGCCTCGACAGAGCCTCCGCCTCCGCCCGCGGTCGGCTCGATCCGGCGCACGCTGATCCGGTAGGCGGAGAGGTCGTCGGGGTCGGAGTTGAGCGAGTACTGCCGCAGCCGGCCGCTGGGCAGCACCACGTCGACGTGCGCGCCCGGATCCCAGGGCGGCAGATCGGTGCCGTCCAGACGCTCGAACCAGATCGCCCTGACGTCGAGGCCCTCCTCGTCGATCCGGCTGACACGTACGTGCAGGTCGCGGTCGATCCTGCCGAGCGGCTTGCGGCGCCGCCAGGATCGGTAGGCGGCCTTGGTCCAGTAGCCCCCGACGATCGCCTCGAAGCCCCGGTAGAGCCGCGAGTCGGGGATGTCCGGGACCGTGTAGTGCGCCGGCTTGGTCACCGCGCCGTCTCCTGTGCCGTCTCCTGTGACTCTGCGATGGCGTCGGCCCGCAGCGCCGCCGGAGACTTGGCCAGGTAGCTCACCGCCTGGGCGGTCGAGCCCTCCTTGGACGGGTCGTAGTTGGGCAGGAAGAACTTCCAGGTCGCCCACCCGATGCGTACGACACCCGGCACCAGCCCGCGACGCTCGGCGTCGATCAGCTTGAGCAGCCCCGCCTTCGGCCGCTTCGCCGGATCGGGCTCGGTGGGGTCGTTCTTCATCAGGTAGCCGGCGCCTCGCCACCACAGGACGAGCAGGGCGGTGCCGCCGAGCAGGTAGGAGCGGATCCGACGGGAGTAGCGCCCATCGACGTGCTGGAAGACGTCGTAGGCCACGTTGCGGTGCTCGACCTCCTCCGCGCCGTGCCAGCGCAGCAGGTCGAGCATCGTCTCGTCGGCGCCGATCTCGTCGAGCGCGGGCGAGTTGAGCACCCAGTTGCCGAGCACGGCGGTGAGGTGCTCGAGACCCGCGATGATCGCAGCGCGCTCGATCAGCCACTCCTCCTTGGCCCGGCCGGTCAGGTCGCGGTCGCCGAGGATCTTGCGGAACAGAGCCTCGATCTCGGCCGCGAACGGACGTACGTCGAGACCGTTGTCGGTGAAGTAGTCCTGCACCTCCTGGTGGGCGGCGGCGTGCACGCCCTCCTGGCCGATGAAGCCGATCACGTCCTCGCGCAGCTGGTCGTCCTCGATCAGCGGCAGGATCTCGGAGAACACCTTGACGAACCACCGCTCGCCCTCGGGCAGCAGCAGATGCAGCACGTTGACGTAGTGGGAGGCGAAGACCTCGCCCGGGATCCACACCAGCGGCAGCTTGCTCCAGTCGAACTTCACGTTCCGCGGGTGGAGGGCCACCTTGGCCGGCTCGTGCCCGCGCTTGGTCTCCTTCGTCAGCTTGCTCATCGCACACCCTCCTTCTCGATGAAGGCCGCGATCTCGCCCGCGACCAGCTCCGGATCCGCGGCCACAACCCAGTGTCCGCCGTCGATGACCTGGGTGACCAGCGATGTCGCGTACGCCCGGGGCGCCTCGGTCTGCAGCGGCACCGTCACATAGGCGTCGTCGCGAGGGGCGATCACCAGCACCGGCACCTCCGTCGACCGCGGCGTCGGACGGAGCAGCTTGCCGAGGAAGTTGGCCCGGTAGAGCTCGACCCCGTTGACTTGGTCCTTCGTCGGCCGATCCTCGCCACCGACGAACTTGGCCAGCAGCCCCGAGCGCACCATCGCCTCGGGCAGCAGCGGCAGCTGGAAGGCGAAGACGTACCAGGAGTGGGCCAGCTGCCGCAGCGAGCTCCCCAGGTGGGTCCGCTCGCGCAGCCAGGTGGTCGCCATCCCGAGGTCGGGCCCCGAGATCGAGACGTACGTCGCGATCCGGCTCCTCAGCGCCGGGTCGGTCACCGACTCCCAGGTCTGGATCGAGCCCCAGTCGTGCGCCGCGACGTGCACCGGCGCGTCGGGCGAGACGGCGTCGATGACCGCCTTGAAGTCTGCGGAGAGCTGCGCCAGGCGATAGCCGGCGGTCGAGTCCGAAACCCCGGACTCCCCCGTGCCGCGTACGTCATAGGCGACGACATGGAAGCGCTCGGCGAGCACCTTGGCGACCCCGTCCCAGACGGAGTGGTTGTCGGGGTAGCCGTGGACGAGCAGCACGGTCTCGGCATCGGCCGGCCCCTGCTCGTAGACGGCGAGCGTCAGCCCGTCAGTCGTGTCGACCAGCCGTTTGGTCACCTGGGTCACGCTTCCTCCTCCGTTCGCGGGTGTCTCACCGAACAGATTAATGAGACACCGTGTCCGCAAACAATAGCAAGCGCAGATCCGGACTCACCGAAAAGACCGGCCCGCCGCAGACGTGTCTGCGGCGGGCCGGGGAGAGAGCTGCGGCTACGAGGCGCTGTGGGAGTCGGCCAGGCGCGACTCCTCGGCGGCTTGCTCCTCGAGCTCCTTGCGGCGGCGTTCGACCTGCAGAGCAACCTCGGCAGGGTCGTCGATGAGAGCGGCCATGCCGCCTGGGACACGCTCGAGCGCCTCCCGGGCGAAGATCTGCTGCATGGTGGTGGTGCGCTCGGAGCGGTCCTTGCCGATGAACGACATCATCCAGTGCAGGGTCGCGGTGAGCCGGTTGCGGAACCCGGTCATGTAGGCCAGGTGCACCACGAGCCAGCCGAACCAGGCGAGGATGCCGGTGAGCCTGAAGTTGCCCATCATCAGGACCGCGTTGAAGCGCGAGATGGTGGCCATCGAGCCCTTGTCGAAGTACTTGAAGTCGCCGGGCTCCGGCTTGTTCTTCAGGCGGGCCTTGATCGTCTTGGCCGAGTGCTTGCCACCCTGGATCGCGACCTGCGCGACACCGGGCAGGTGGTTGAGGTTGATCATGTCGCCGACCACGAAGATCTCGGGGTGGCCCGGCAGCGTCAGGTCGGGGTTGACCGCGATCCGGCCGGCCCGGTCGAGCTCGGCGCCGGTCTGCTCCGAGAGCGTCTTGCCGAGGGGGGAGGCCTGGACACCCGCGGCCCAGATCTTGGCGATCGAGCCGATCCGCTGGGTCGTGCCGTCCTTGAACTTCATCTCGATGCCGAACTCGTCGACGTGGGTGACCATCGCGCCGAGGACGACCTCGACACCGGCCTTCTCCAGGGCCTTCTCGGCCTTGGCACCGAGCTTCTCGCCGAACGGCGGCAGCACCTGCGGCGCGGCGTCGACCAGGACCACCCGGGCCTTCTCCGACTGGATGTGAGTGAAGTCCTTCTTCAGCACCCGCCGGGAGAGCTCGGCGATCTGGCCGGCCATCTCCACACCGGTCGGGCCGGCGCCCACGACGACGAAGGTGAGCAGGTCACCGATCGGCTCGCCGCGCGAGGCGGTCAGCTCGGCGATCTCGAAGGCCCCGAAGATGCGGCCGCGCAGCTCGAGCGCGTCGTCGATCGACTTCATCCCGGGCGCGAACTCGGCGAAGTGGTCGTTGCCGAAGTAGGACTGGCCGGCACCGGCAGCGACGATCAGGGAGTCGTAGGGAACGTCGATCTCTTGGTTGAGAATGCTCGCCTTGACCGTCTTGGCCTCGGTGTCGATCTCGTTGACCTCGCCGAGCAGCACGCTGGCGTTCTTCTGCCGGTGCAGGATGTCGCGGGTCGGCGGGGCGATCTCGCCCTGCGAGAGAATTCCGGTCGCCACCTGGTAGAGCAGCGGCTGGAAGAGGTGATGGGTCGTCTTCGCGATCAAGGTCACCTCGACGTCGTCGCGGCCCTTGAACGCCTTCGCGGAGAAGAGACCCCCGAAGCCTGAACCGATGATGACGACCCGGTGCTTTGCCTGGTCCGCTGACATTGCTTATACCCTCCGCTACCTCAACACAAGAGACCGTTTGAACGTTCCACTCACTATTCTGAACCATCACACCGGTTCTGTTCATCCCGGGGCGCACGACTGCTACGTCACAGTTGCCGCCACGCCGTTGAGCATGCGTGCTCACCGCGTGTCCGTCGCCCGGCCGAAAGCATCTGACTTTAATCTGTGAGGGTCACCGGGACCTTGTGCCCTAGTGGTCCATGGCCCGGATCAGACACCTTCAAGTGCGGAAAATCCTTGCAACGAACAACACACAACGAGATCGTGTGTACGCCGACCCGCGAGATCGGAGGAGACCATGCCGTTGAGCCGGCCAGCTCTCCTGCTCCGCACCGGCTCCCGCGCCGTCCAGGACGCCCGCGTCTGGGTCCGGACGGCCTGCGAGGAGATCGACCGCACCGACCTCGTCGACTGTGCTGAGTTCGGCGTCTCCGAGCTGGTCTCCAACGCGCTCTTCCACGGCACCGCCCCGGTCACGATCCGGATGCGCGGCACCGTCGACCACCCCCGCGTCGAGATCCGGGACGGCTCGACCGAGCCGCCCCTGCTGCCGGTCCCGCTCGCGCTCGACGACGAGGACGAGGTCCTGCTGACGGTCGGTCGCGGCCTCTCGATCGTGGCCAGCGTCTCGGAGGCCTGGGGCGCCGACATCGACACGTCCGGCAAGACCGTCTGGTTCACCCCCGCGACCGAGATCGACGAGGGGGACGGTGTCGAGGGCGTGATCACCGGACCTCCCGGCGCACCCCCGAAGCCCGAGCGCCTCGGCACCGAGGCGGTCGAGGTCAGCATCCTCGGCGTACCTCTCGCCCTCTACAAGGGCTTCCAGCACCACTTCCGGGAGCTGAGACGGGAGGTACGCCTCCTCTCGCTCGCCCACGCCAACGACTACCCGCTCGCCGCCAGCCTCTCGGCCCTGTTCGGCTCGCTGGAGCGCCAGCTCCTCGACGGACTCGGCCACGGCCAGCTCTCCGGGGTGATCGGGTCCGGCTCCGGCCGCGACCGGGAAACGGCGGACCTGCACGTACGCATGCCGCGGTCCGCTGCCGAGACGATGCGCCGCTTCCTCGACATGCTCGACCTCATCGACGAGTTCTGCCGCCAGGAGCGGCTGCTCGTCCTGGCCCGCTCGCCCGAGCAGGTCTCCTTCCAGCGCTGGTTCCTGGGCGAATACCTCACCCAGGCCGCCGGCGGCCGCCCCACCAGGTGGAGCGCGGCGCAGATGACCGGCCTCCGTTAGAAGCCGTACGCTGTCGGCGTGCTGCGTGAGCATGGCGACCTGCTCGCCCCCATCGCTGCCGGCGGAGCGCTCGGTTCACTGGCTCGCTGGGGCCTCACCACCGTCCTCCCCCACGGCGGCCACTCCTGGCCGTGGGCGACCTTCCTCACGAACGTCTCCGGCTGCCTGCTGCTGGGCGCGCTGATGGCATTCGTCCTGGGCCCGTTGGCCACTGTCCCGTTCTGGGGCCGCTACCTGCGCCCGTTCCTCGGGGTCGGCGTGCTCGGCGGCTACACCACGTTCTCGACCTACGAGCTCGAGACGTACGTCCTGAGCGGGCCCGCGCCCGCACTCGCGATGCTCTACGTGCTCGCCTCGGTGGTCTCCGGGATCGGCGCCGCCTGGCTCGGACTGACGCTCGGCCGGGTGATCGTGCTCGACAGCGGCCGGAAGGTCGTGGTCGACGGCATCGACCCCGACCTCGATCCCGACCTCGATCCCGACCCTGCCCGAGGAGAGGACGGATGACCGCGCTCCTGGTCCTGGTCGGCGGTGCGATCGGGGCGCCGGCGCGCTACCTCACCGACCTCTACGTCCGGCAGTGGACCGGCGGAGACTTCCCGTGGGGAACGATGGCGGTCAACGCCGCCGGCTCGCTCGTGCTCGGCCTGCTGGCCGGGGCGGCCGCGAGCGGCGTACTTCCGGGGTGGGTGCTCACCCTGGCCGGAACGGGCTTCTGCGGGGCGCTGACGACGTTCTCGACGTTCTCCTACGAGACCGTCCGCCTGGCTGAGAACGGCCGGTGGCGTTCGGCCGCACTGAACGTCCTCGGCTCCCTCGCGGTCGGGACCGTCGCGGTCACCCTCGGCTGGGTTGCGGGCTCGGCTCTCTAGGCCCAGCCGAGCTGGTGCAGCTTCTCGTCGTCGATGCCGAAGTGGTGGGCGATCTCGTGGACGACGGTGATGCGGATCTCGGCGGCCAGGTCGACCTCGTCCACGCACATCTGCTGGAGGGGCTGGCGGAAGATGAAGATCCGGTCCGGCAGCGTGAGGCCGTAGAGGTCGTTACGGTCGGTCAGCGCCACGCCGTCGTAGAGACCGAGGGTGTCTTGGGGCTCGCCCTCGGGCGGCCACTCCTCGACGAGCACGACGAGGTTGTGCACCTGGGCGGCCAGCTCGTCCGGAATGGCGTCGAGCGCCTGGTCCACGAGTTCGTCGAAGCGCTCTGGGCTTATCTCAATCCCCACAACAGACATTCTGCCGGGTGACAGTTACCCCTACGCAACTGCTTCCGAAGTATTTTTCCGAAGGTTTGCGCGAGCCTGGCGCTCCATGTCCCGCTGATGGAGCTCTCCGTTGCGCGGGCGACCGCGGGTGCGCTTGCGAGCGACGACGATCCCCTCGTAGAAGACCTCGCCACCCCACACACCGTGCGGCTCCTGCCGGGCGATCGCACCCTGCAGACAGGAGCGCTGCAGCGGACACGTACGACACAGCTCCTTGGCACGGTCCGCGTCCGCGCTGGTCGCGGCGAACCACAGATCGCCGTCCTCGATCGCGCACGGCAGCTCGCTCCAGTGCACGCCGGTCGTCTCTCTTGCCGTCGCCACAGGCGAAACAGTCATCACAGCCCCATCCCCTCGCTGATCCCCCTCGTCAGGGATACCCACTGAAGAGGGTGGTCGGATGGCCTGTCAGTTTTCTGTCAATAGGCAGGTGCTTGGAGCGGTCACGCAGAGTTGAGACGTCATCTACATCAGGGGATTCCACAACATCGCGACCCTGCTGGTACAAACTGTCCACACTAGAGGGTGGAAGGGCTAGGGTTTGCGAACATGCGCTCAATGAGAAGGGCCTCGGCGTCCATCACCGTAGGCCACCGACCCGTGGAGGATTTCCACCGACGGATGGCGCATGATCCCAACAGTCGAGCCATCGCGTCGGAGACCCGCGACTGGCTCCTGGTGAAGTCCCTGCTGCAGCCCGGTGAGGTCCAGTGGGCCCGGGTCGCGGTCAAGTTTCCCCACGAGGGGAACGCCTCGGGTCACGCCTTCCTGACCGACCGCCGGGTGATGTTCGAGTTCCACGAGCGCGTCTTCTCCGTCAACCTGGCCGTCCTCACCTTCATCGGCGTTCCGCCCCCGCCCAGCCTGGGCGACTTCATCATCGAGGCGCTGGTCCCCGGATCGTCCTACTCCACGACGATGAAGATCCGGGACAAGGACGCCTTCCACGACTTCTTCCCCACCCTCGACTACGCCGCGCGAGCCGCCGGCGCACAGGTGAACGTCGACGCCAACTGGGGTGGCGAGTACGGCACGGGCAACCCCTACGGCCAGCCCTCCCCGAACAGCTACGGCGTAGCGCCCGCCCCGGGCTCTTACCCGAACCAGGGCTCCTACCCGAACACCGGCTCCTACTACCCCAACCAGGGTTCGTACGGAACCAACACCGGCTCCTACGGCCAGGCGCCGAACACGGGTGCCCAGCGCGCCGTCGGCAACGGCCCGTACGTCGGTCAGCAGGGCGCCCAGCAGCGTGCCCGCGAGGAGGCCGCGCTGATCGAGGCCAACCTCGCCCACGCGCTGCCCGCCTTCCTGCACGAGGGTGAGTCGATTCTCGCCGGGGCCGACATGATCCAGAACATGACCGACGTCGAGATGAAGGTGATGGCCACCGAGTCACGCCTGATCGTCGTCGAGGGCAACATCCTGTGGGCCTCCCCGCTGGAGCACACCCACGTCATCTACGCCGGTGGCGAGCGCAGCCACCTCCGGCTGCTGGCTGACCGGGTCACTGAGACCATGGCGCTGACCCCGGGACCGCCGACGGCCAATCCGTCCGATCGGCGCCGCCTCGTACTTCGTACGCTGCGCGACGCCGCTGCCGGCGAGCAGCTGCACAACCACCTGACCACCAACGGTGGCCAGGTCTTCGACGCCTGGCCCGAGTAGCCGGCCGCGGCGTAGATCTGCTTCTACCTACGACGAGAGCCCCAGCCAGGTGGCTGGGGCTCCGTCGTTGCTGCTGAGATCTCGACACGCGGGTCGCGGCTTCGCAAGCTCAGCCGCGCCGCTGCTCGATCTGCCGCTCCCGCGCCGACTCCACTCCTTCGTCGTGGAGTCGGCTAGTCGCGTCAGTCCTGCGGGTTGAAGAACAGCCCGAGCGCGACCGCCCAGACGAGGTGCCACAGGTAGACACCCAGGACGGTGCCCCACCCGAGGTTGATCGAGAAGAAGCCCGGGTCGACGCCGATGACGTCCTCCGGGTGCAGGGCCGGGATCCACCAACCGCAGGAAGCGGTGGCGAGGAACATGCCCATACCGAGCGAACGCGCGAGGTTGCTGGAGGTGGTGTGGGTCTTGCCGAGCCACGGGAAGATCACCAGAGCGTAGCCGAGCGCGAAGACCATGCCGTTGAAGTAATGGAAGCCCATTCCGGCGAACCACTGCGAGACGGCGAAGCCGGCCTCGTTGGCGGTGGCGTTCGGGGTCAGGATGACGCCGTTGAAGAACGCGAAGTCCAGCGGGCCCTCCATGATGCCGAGGCCGTAGATCCAGTAGCCGAACATCGTGGCGAGCTGAGTGGCGGCGAAGCCGGCCACGAGCGCGCCGATGAGGCGGTTGTTGTTGACGAACTGCGGCCAGTGCGTTCCGGTCGTCTGCGCCATCACGGCCGGCTGCTGGATCGCCGGCTCCTGGTACTGAGGCTGGGCCTGGGACTGCTGCGGACGCTGGTCCCAACCAAGGGCGGGGGGCTGCTGCTGCGCGGGGGCGGCCGGGGTGCGGTAGGCACCGTTCGTCTGCATCCGTGACGCAAGCTCGTCCGCACTCGCCGCATGGGGCGGCCGATGCGGGTAGTACGACGACATGGTGGTGTTGCCTCCTGAATACCGAACGTCTTAGTCGTTCCCCCGTGCCCTGCCGAATTGCGACGTCGACACAAGCGGCAGAATCCTCTCACGAGAGGACAGCAGCCCGCACGTTACCGCCAAATCGGCTTATATCCCACAGGGACGAACGGCCCGAACCGGGGGTGAGATCGGGGGATCTCTGGCCCGAGACTCCTGCCGAAGCAGGACGACCACCCTCCCACGCCCGAGGCCCCCCGCGCTCGCCACACCCCGGCGTGTCACGCCCTCCGGGAACAACACCCGACCCACAAGTCACACCGGCAGAAACAAGCCTCTCCAGCCACACCAACCAGAGCGCAAAGTGGCACGACAGGCTCTAACCGCGAGCACGCACACGACAGCGGCAGAGCGAACGATCACCCCGAGAGCGAACGATCCCCCGAGCAACTAAGGGGGTGCGGGGGATATCCCCCGCCGCGGCCGGAGGCCGCCATGTAAACAACGAAGAGGACGTGGTCGCATTTCTGCGACACACGTCCTCTGTGATTCGTTCCGCGACCCTGACGAGACTTGAACTCGCGACCTCCGCCGTGACAGGGCGGCGCGCTAACCAACTGCGCTACAGGGCCTTGTTTGTTTCCGCTGTGTGCGGCAACGGGAAAAACATAGCCCATGGGTGCGGAGGATTCACAATCGGGGAGGGGTCCTACTCCTCGAAGGGCTCTTCGCCCTTGGGCTCCTCGTCGGTGAGGCCCTCCACGAGCCGGTTCTTGACCATGTAGGCCATGGCTCGTTCGGCCGCACGCGCCTTGCGTCGGAGGGCCTCGACAGTGGGAGCCTTCTCGTCGCTGTAGGCCGCGAGGCGGGCGACCTCGCGCCCGGTCTGACGCTGGATCTCGGACATCGCGAGCCAGACGCCGAGGTCCTGCTCGAGGCCTTCCCTGGAGCGCAGGATCGCGGCGGTGAGGAGCTGGATGACGGTGACCTCGACGTCCTCGGCGGTGGACGAGCTGGAGACGAGGGTGGCGGCGATCGTGCCGGCGCCGGTGGTGGTGATCGCACCGGCGGTGACGAGTCCGCCGACCATCCCGCCGGGACCGAAGGCGGAGAGCGCGCCGATGATCGCCGCTCCCCCGGCAAGCCCGGCGGGGGCGGCGAGGGCGAGCCCGATCGGACCGGCGACCAGCACAGCGGCGCCGATCCCGATGCCGACCCACAGCTTCCACTGGTCGACCGGGTAGACGGCCTTCGAGGCGGACTGCATCGCGATGTGCAGGTTCTCGCCGAGCCCGCCCCCGAGCCCCATCCAGACCGTCAGGTCGTGGAATGCCTGGCGGCGTACGTCGTCGGGCACGTCGATCTCGTAGGGCCGCACCGGGTTGGCGGTCGCCAGCGCCACCAGGGCGAGGACGGCCTCCTCCTTGGAGAGCTGGGTCAGCGGCTTGGGCCGCGGCAGGTCTCGGTCACTGGGGGTGTCTGGTGAGACTCGCAGGTCGAGGAGCTGCTGAGGGATGCGTACGCCGTCGTTGCGGTAGTTCTCGAGCAACCGCTCCAGGACCTCGTGCTGGACGACGCGCAGCGCGGCGCCGAAGCGCTCCTGGGTGGCGCCCTTGAGGTGGTCGCGCAGGAACTGGGCGTAGGCGAGCCACAGCGCCAGCCGGACCTCGAGCGAGTTCAAGGCGACGTCGGGGGTGCCCTCGACGATCGCGAGCTCCTTGGTGAGAGAGCCGAACAGGCCGCGCCCGATCGCGGTGGCGACCGGCTTGGACCGGAGGTAGGTGGTGGTGCGGTGGTCGAGGCCGAGCCCGACCTGGAGGTCGAGCGCCCACGGGAAGTGGCGCCAGATGCCGCGCAGGCCGGTCACCGCGTCGCCGTTGCTCCAGACGTTGACCCACCAGCCGACGTGGTCGACCGGCGCCTTCATCTCCAGCCGGTCGGAGTCCTCGTGGAGGTTCGGGTGGGCGGCCGGGCTGCCGATCGTCACCAGCCCGGTGACCGTCAGCTTCGGGGGAAGCCGGCGCAGCAGGTCGATCGCGATGATCGAGCCGAGACTGTGGCCGACGATGACGATCTCGCCCTCCTCAGGGAGCTCGTCGAGGACCATCCGCAGCGTACGTGCCCGGATGCCGGGCTTGGTCACGTAGTTGTGGGCCTGGCGGAGCACGCGCAGCACGATCGGCGCCAGCGAGTCGGTGACGCCGACCGGCGAGGCGGGCACCGGTTCGCCGAGGATCGACTCGAGCTCGGCGGTCGCGCGCTCGACCCGGCGGCGTACGTCCCGCTGCTCGGCGGCGCTCAGCCTCGGGGTGGTGACCGGCGGGATCTTGATGGTCTTGTCGCCGTCGTCGGTGCGCAGCACGTCGGGATACTTCGGAGCGATCACCTCGACCTCGTCGAGCCCCGGGTAGCCGGCATCCTGCAGCGCGTTGTCCAGCGCGCGGCGCCAGGCGTCGCGGGGGTCGCCGTTGCCGACGCCGTGAAGGTAGAGAAGCGAGACCACCTCTCGATTCTCTCCCATGTCGGGAGCAGCTCCGCCTATTGGGACGTCGGGGTCAGTCGGCGTCCAGGCCCTGCTCGATGGCGTAGCGGGTGAGCTCGACGCGGTTGTGCATCTGGAGCTTGCGCAAGGTGTTCTGTACGTGGTTCTGGACCGTGCGGTGGGAGAGCACGAGGCGGTCGGCGATCTGGCGGTAGCTCAGGCCCTTGGCGACGAGCTTGAGGATCTCGGTCTCGCGGTCGGTGAGCATGGGCTTGTCGCCGCGCACCTCGGTGGCGGCGCTGTGCTGGAACTCGCCCAGGACCAGACCGGCGAGCCCGGGGGTGAAGACCGGGTCGCCGACCGCGACCCGGCGTACGGCCTCCAGGAGCTCGTCGCGGGAGGCGGACTTGACCAGGTAGCCGGTCGCGCCGGCCTTGACCGCGGCGAGCACGTCGTTCTGCTCGCCCGAGGCGGAGAGGATGAGGACCTTGGCCACCGGGTGCAACGCGATGATCTCGGTGGTGACCTGGACACCGTCGGGCTCGGGGATGTGCAGGTCGAGCACCACCACCTCCGGCCGGGTCGCGGCGAACCGGGTGATCGCCTCACGGCCGGTGCTGGCCGTGGCCACCACCTCGAAGCCCGCGCCGATCAGGTCGCGCTCGACCGCGTCGCGCCACATCGGGTGATCATCGACGACCATCACTCTGCTCATGCGTGCACTCCTGTTCGAGGGACCGTGAGCTCCCATTCGGTCCCGGTTGCTCCGGTGATCAGTTCTGCCTTGCCGCCGAGGTCCTCGATCCGGCCACGGATCGACTCGCTGATGCCGAGCCTGCCCTGCTCCCCGGCCTCGACGACCCGGCCGTCCGCGATGCCCGGCCCGTCGTCACGCACCGAGACCTCGACGTGGTCGGGGAAGGCTTGCAGGAGCACCCAGGCACGGGCGTCCTCACCGACGTGGCGGCGTACGTTGTCCAGGGCCGCGCGGGTCGCCGCGACGATCTCCTCGGCCGGGCCTGCGGGCATCTCGACGGCGGCCGCGGGTCCGGACACGGTCACGGTCCCCGTCTCGAGCTCGGCGAGAGCGGCGGCCAGGTCGACCATCCCGACGGCCGGGTCACGGCCGGGCTGTTCGCCGCGGATCAGCGCTCGCAGCTCGCGCTCCTGCTCTCCCGCCAGCCTCCCGAGCTCGGCGGCGTCACCACCCAGTTCGCCGCCGCGGCGCTGGACCAGGGCCAGGACCTGGAGCACCCCGTCGTGGACGGCTCGAGCCAGCCGGGCCCGTTCCTCGGCCCGCGCTGCCGCGCGCTGTGCCTCGTCCCGCTCCAGCGCCATCCGCTGCACCGACTCGCACATGTATCCGACCACCGGGCCGCCGATAACCAGCAGAAACGCGTTCCCGTAGATCGACTGGTCGATCTCCTGCCGCAGCACCAGGTCGACGGTCGCCAGCGCCACCCCGGCCAGCAGTCCACCGAGCCAGCGGTAGTGGATCGCGCACGCGAGCAGCGCGCCGCTCACCCAGAACCCCGGCACGCTCGCCTGGAATCCCGGCCCCTTCACCAGCGGGGTCACGAGCATGAGTCCGAGCGCGATCGCCAGGTCAGCGCCGACGAGCACCGCCGTGCGGCGGGCGGGTGCTGCGTACGCCCAGACGGCGAAGGCGGTCCACCCCACCATGACGAGCGCGCAGACCAGCGCGGCCGCGGGCGGGTCGAAGTTGGCGGCGCGGTAGATGGTCAACCCGACCGCGTTGACGAGCACGACCACCCGCAGCACCGCGAGAGCACGGAAGAGCCGGCTCTCGACCTCGATCGCAGCTGGCGACGTCCACGCACTCACAGTCGGAAGTGTCGCATCTGCGCCGCCGCGTACGCCCCGGATATGAGTATCCGTGCGGATGCCGGGACTGCGCACGGGCACGAGACTCGAAGGCATGGAGAACCAGGCACCCTCGAGCAAGCCGACGACGCTCTTCTTCGCCCAGTCGGCGCTCGCCTTCGCGATCGCTCTGGTCACGACACTGGCCGCGATCCTCTATCTGCCCACCGACCCGTGGCCGAAGGCGTTCCTCGCTCTCGCGACGATCTTCCTGACGACCTCGGCGTTCGCCCTGGCCAAGTGCGTGCGCGACTCGCAGGAGAGCCAGTACGTCGTCACGCGACTCGACCAGGCGCGGGTCGACAAGATCCTCGCCGAGCACGACCCCTGGAAAGAGGTGAGCTGACGCGTGGCAGCCGCACCGGACGCTCTTCACTCTGGTCTTGACCGCGCCTGCCGGGCCGACTCATGCTCGGCCTGCAGGTCATGGACACAGCAGCCGCCACCGGACGCCGGTCCCGCCGCGGAGGTTCCTCCGGCCGCGCGGTGACGCGGTGCTTGCCAACCTTCCATGCACGCAAGGGGCGCCACTACGCTGGGCTTTGTGATGGTGTTCTGAGCGAAAGGACGGTATGCGTGTGCTGATCATGGGTCCTCCCGGTGCCGAAAGGTGCACCCAAGCCGCGCGGATCTCCGACCGCTACGACATCTCGGCGCTCTCCATCGGGGACGCGTTCCGCGCCGGCATTGCAGCGGGTAGCCCACGCGAAGCCGACGCCGAGCGGTACCTGCCGGCCTGCGAGCACGTGCCCGACGAGGTCGCCGACCGGATCCGATCCACTCTCGGCAACGCGCACCCGTGATGGACGCCGACGAAGTCCTGGGCAGCCCACCCCCGGCAGATCCTCCGAGACCGTCGAGCAAAGCCCAGCGCTGGCGCCTCGGGGCTTCTATGGCCGTTGTAGCTGTCGTCGCAGGACTTCTCGGCGGCTTGGTAGTCCTCGCGGTCCAAGACGACGACCGATCGTGTTCAGCCATCTCCGTCGCCCGTGACGTGCTGCCCTCGGTGGTGACGGTCTCGGTCACAACAGCCGAAGGTTCGGGTGGCAACGGGACCGGGGCGTTGTTCAAGGACGGCGGGTACATTCTGACCAACCAGCATGTCATCGCCGCCGCGGAAGCGGGCGATGCGAACGTGACTGTCCACTACAGCGACGGAACGACGTCGGCCGCGACGGTGATCGGCGCGGACTTCGCGACCGATCTGGCCGTCATCAAGGCCGACGACGGCGCCGAGGGCCGACCGCTGCTGGAGGCCGGCGACTCCGACGATGTGCTGGTCGGTGAGCCGGTCGTCGCGCTTGGCGCTCCGCTCGGCCTGTCGAACACGGTCACGGCAGGAATCGTGAGCGCGCTCGGTCGCTACGTGCCCGTGCCGGCTGCGACCGGACGCGTCGCCCATCTGCTCGACTCGATCCAGACCGACGCCGCCATCAACCCCGGCAACAGCGGGGGGCCACTCGTTGACTGCTCCGGCGCCCAGATCGGCGTCAACTCGGCGATCTCCACAGTCCCGGACCGCCAGGGCGTCGCCGGAGGCGGCAGCGTCGGCCTGGGGTTCGCGATCCCGATGAGCATCGCAGAGCCCATCGCTGAACAGCTCATCGACACCGGACGAGCCGACCACCCGGTGCTCGGGCTCGCTGCCCGCACCGTGACCGACGAAGAGGGGCAGCCCACAACGGGACTCGAGGTGACCGCCATCGTGCCGGCAGGACCTGCGGCACGGGCCGGCCTGGAGGTCGGAGACACCATCGTCGACCTCGATGGCAGTCCCGCCCGCAACACCGAGCAGCTGGTGCTGGCGACTCTGCGACACGACATCGGTGACACGATCCCAGTCACCTACCTGCGGACGGGCGAAGAACGCACCACAGAGATAACCCTCGACGCCCCACCGTGACGGTCAGCGGACGTGGAAGACGATTCTCTTCTCGGCTACGGCCACGATCAGCAGGGTCACGTTGAGGTCGACCTGGTCGGCGGTCTGGGGGTCGACGACGGCATCACTCCTCGGATTCGCCGGCTCCTCCGTGGTCGAGGTGCTCGTCCAGCCGTCGGGTGTCAGCGTCTGTCCACCCATCAGGCGGCAGGACGGCGGCCCATCCGTCGACATAGTCGGCGGCGTAGTCGTGTCCGAAGCCCGGGGGCGGGCTGAGCTGATGTACCTGATCGGCGACGGCCTGGGCAGCGGTGACGATGGGGAACCAGCGAGCCGCTGCAGGCACGTCGAAGCCACGCGGCTCGTCCATCCATTCCGGCGGCTCCCACAACGCGTCGATGCCCCAGAACGGCACTGGGTCCGACGGATGCTGGAGGTAGACCACCTGTGGGCCGGGCGATGTGCTGGGCTGCTGTTGCTGCGCGGGGTCCCGGTTCAGGAAGCGCGCGGTGCGTTCACCGTCGAAGACCGGCTGCCACACCGGTGAATCACTGTCCCGTTCGTCAGTGAGCTGGGTCGTGATCGGATTGCCGTGCTTGGTGCCGACGATGAGCGCGCCGTCCATGCGCGCAGCCAGGTTGCCAAGCGACGAGGTGGCGTCGATGGCCGCGAACGGCGCTTCCACACCCGCGGTGCCGAGGCTCTTCCCGAAGAGCAGGAGCTTCGGACGGGACGCAGCCGGCAGGCGTGACCAGTGTTCGGCGACCGTGTGGAGGAGAATTGAGCCGGCTTCGACTGCGAGCCCGGCGTCGAGGAACACCGAAAGCAGGCTCGGCAGGTAGGAGTACTGCATCCCGACGATGGCGGTGTCACCTGCGTACAGCTGCTCGAGCGCCTCCGCCGCTTCGGGAATCATCCACCCCGTCCCGGTGGGAACCCATACGACCAGAACCTCCCGGTCGAACCCCCCGGCGCGTTCGAGCTCGCGAACGGCGAGCTCGGCCCGTTCCTGGAGCGTGTCGGCGGACTGCACGCCGGCGTAGACCCGTACCGGTGCCGTGACCCGGGTGCCAGCATCGTGAAAGTCCGCGAGCTCCTCAGGTGTGGTGGCCTTCGCGACGAAGTCGCGACCGGTTCGACCAAGACTCTCCCAAGAGACCAGCGATACGGGACTTCCTGAGACCGTCGCCGAGGACGGCTGGGTGATGCCCGCCTCGGTCTCCTCGTTCTGCGCCGCGTAGAACGAGTTCGCCCAGGTGTTGAGTCCGGCGAGTGCCATCCCAATGACCAGGACCGCAGTCAAGGCCGACAGCGCGAAGGTAGTCGCGGCCGCGGCCGGCCGCACCGGAACGCGCTGCCGCACCCGCCGGTGCAGCGCCGCGATGCCACGGGCGATCAGCCGGCCCACGAGCACGAGCAGTGTCGCCGCCACTACGCCGGCCACCGCCATCTGCGCGGCGTCAGCCACGTCGATGCTCGGCATGCCCATCAGCTCCAACTGGTCCTGCTGCCAGCCAAGCCACAGGGCAGACCCCCAGCAGAGCGCGACGAGCCAACAGACGCCCAGGACGATCCACGCGCCCCGTCGCTGCCGCGGCGACGGGTGCCGTCGCGTCCCGGAGAGAATTGCGCTGATCACATGCCCGGCTGACGCACCGATTCCGTATCCGATAGCCAGGCACACGCCACTGACCAGCGCCTGGGTCAACCACGACCTCGGGATGAGAGTGGGTGTCACGGACTGCAGCCAGAAGACGAGGCCGACTACCAAGCCCCACCACGACGGCCTCGCCAGAATCGACCATCCATGTGACGTCGAAGTGACGACCGAGCGTTCACCGTCATCCATGAGGGCACCCCTGTCCGGGCCTCCTCGACGATGTCCACGCGTGACCGGGTCACCGGCGACCGCCCACCTCACGATTTTACATCAGCGCCGTCGATCGCAACGAAGGACCGCGTCTAGGAATCCCTCCGTGAGGCCCAACCACGGGGCGTGCGTGGAGTGTGTCAACAGGACTGCGGCCGTCCCTCGATCGCGCCGGGCACCGCGGATATGCCGCAGCGGCTCCGCTCAGCGTTCCCGCTGATCAGAGCCGCTGTCCGGAGTGGTACCCCCTACCGGATTCGAACCGGCGCTACCGCCGTGAAAGGGCGGGGTCCTGGGCCGCTAGACGAAGGGGGCCTGCCGGCACATCCTAGAGGTCTGCGTCCGAGCCCGCCAAAGCGAGGCCGTACGTCCGGTTTCGGGTCCCGATTCGGAACGTCGCGGTCGCTTCCGGTAATGTTTCACCTCGCTTGGGCAGGTAGCTCAGTTGGTACGAGCGATCGCCTGAAAAGTGATAGGTCGGCGGTTCGACCCCGCCCCTGCCCACAAGCAACAACCGGCTTCGACCAGCAGTTATGGGTCGAAGCCGGTTGTCATTCTGGATCAAGTCTCAGCGCACACCCTGCGTTTCCCGCACGCGCTTCGGCGGAACTACGCAAGGATGGTGGGCTGTGAAGTACGCCGATCCTGGTCGCTGCCCCGACTGCCGGGAGGCTTTCGAGCCCGGCACCAGCCCCTGCCCACACTGCGGGCTGCCGCTGGAGAACGCCGTCGCGCAAGAGCTCTACGGCACCCTGCTGCGGGCCGACGTACTCATGACGCGGTTGCGCTCGATCCGGGAGGAGGCGAGCCGAGCCGCGCGACGGACCCCGCCGCCCGCTCCCCTGCCGGTCGCCGCGCCACCCGCGGCGCCGCCGCAGATCCAGCCCGAGCCCGAGGCCACACCTCTCGCGGATCCGGCCGCCACCGCGATGGCCGGACCGGCGCCGTTCCCCGGTGCTCCGGTCGCCCGGCGGGCGCCGATCACGGTGCCGCTGATCCTGGTCGGCGTCGGCGTGCTCTTCCTGCTGGTCGCGGGCGTCATCTTCCTCGCGGTCGCCTGGGCGACGATGGGCGTTGGCGGCCGCACCACGATGCTGCTCGTCTTCACCGCGCTCTTCACGATCGGTGGCGCGGTGCTGATGCATCTGGAGCTGCGTGCCGGCACCGAAGGCGTCTGGACGCTCGCACTGGGACTGCTCGCCCTGGACATAGCCGGCATGAAGTACGCCGGCTGGCTCGACGGAGTCGACTGGGACCGTGGCTTCCTGGTCATCGTCGGCGTGGTCGTCTTCCTGGCCGGCACCGTGATGTCCCTGATCGGCGCGCGCAGCGAGAAGCTCACCGCGGTGATCGGGCCACAGGTGGCAGCCGCCGCCGGCGTACTCACCGCCCTGATCGGTCTCGAGCTCATCTCCGACCTCATCTGGTTCCCGCTGGTCGCAGCGGTCATCGCCCTCCTCGTGGTGATCGTGGCGAGCAAGACCGACCTGCAGGCGCTGACCCTCGGCTCGATGGTCGTGATGGCGGGCTTCTGGTTGATGCTGCTCGTCCGCGGCCTGGCCGATCCCGCCCTGACCGGCTCCGAGCTGCTGCGAGGCGGCACCCTGCCGCTGCTGCTCGGTGCCGCCGCGGTGCTGACGGTCGTGGCGCTGCTGTTCCCGCTGCCCAAGGACGCGAAGGTCGCGATGGTCGGGGTGTCCCTCCTGATCGCCGCCTACACCTTCACCCAGCCCGCTCTCGACGACGGCGCGGTCACCCTGACGGTCGTCGCCGTGGTGGTCACCATCGTCGCCGCCGGCGCGCTCGTCGCACTCCCGCGGCCCTGGCGCTGGGCCGCCACCGCGTTGACGCCGTACGCCGTGGGCCTCGGCATCGCCGTCCTCATCCTGGCGGTCTCGGCCGCGGTCCGGCTCGCGGCCGTGCCGTGGACCGAGTCCGCCTTCTCCCCGGTCACCGGTCCGGAGCCGTTGCTGCCGGGCTGGCTGACGCTGCCGTCGATGCTCGCGATCCTCGCCCTCGGGACCGCCTGGTTCTACCGGTACAACCCGCCCGCGTTCCGCACCTACCGCCCCACGATCGGCTGGATCACCATCGCGGGCGGCGTCTCCGGGTTCGCGATCACGGCGGCCTGCTACGGCGCCCCGCTGCTGTTCCCGGCGCTGCTGCTGCTCGGTGTCGCCGTCGCGCTGGCCTGGTGGGCGGAGCGGTGGCCACGGCTCCTCGCCGCCGGCATCTTCGGGCTGGTCGCGCTCGCCGCGGCGCTGCCCAGCGATCTGCTCACCGTGGTCGTCGCGCTCGCGCTGGCGGGGGTGGCTGCGTACGCGGGTCAGGGTCTGCTCGGCGTCGACCGCGAGGTCGCCGCGAGCTACTCGGTCACCACGCTCGCCCTCGGTCTGTGGTCGCTCGCGCCGCTGATCGACGTGGAGCGGCAGTGGGCCGCGTGCGTGATCGTCACGGTCCTCGGGCTGATCACACTCTTCCGCTTCCGCGGGTCGGGCTGGTGGGCGGCCGTGGCCTGCGCCGCGATCTCGATCGGCATCGGCGCCGTGGACGTGACCTGGGCGGCGGTCCTGCTGACCATCGCCACCATCCTCGCCGCGGCCATCGGCCTGCACCATCGCCAGCCTCCCGCGCTGGCTGTGGCGGGCACTGTCGGGCTCGGCGCCGCCACGGCCGCGGTCCTCTCCAACGACGTGCTCGCGCTGGCCGTGACCCTCATCCTCACCGCCCTGGGCATCATCGTCGACCGCGTCCAGTCCGGCACGACCAGAGAGGTGGCGACCGCCTACTGGATCCTCGCCCTGACCGCTGCCGTGTGGCAGGCGGCCCGGCTGGCCGACATCGAGCGTCCCTACACCGCCGTGGTGGTCGTCGTGGCGATGGGCGTCATCGTGCTCGTACGCCGCAGCCCCGCCATCGAGGCCGCTGCCGCCGCCGGCGCCGCCGTGTCGATCGGCCTGGGTGCCTTCAACGAGGCCGGGGCGTTCGACACCGACTGGCTGGCGATCCTCCTGCTGATCGCCGGTGTCATGTGCATCGCGACGATCCTGCGTCACGAGCCGCAGCAGTCCGGGCCCCGGCTCACGGTCGCCGGTCTGCTCGGCCTCGGATCGCTCGGCGCCGCCTTCACCAACGAGCTGCTGGCACTGGTCGTGGCCGGCGTGCTCACCGCCGCGGCCGTCTCCGTCGACCGGCTCACCCAGGAACTGCAGACCAAGGCCGTCACCGCGCCCTACTGGATCATCACGCTGACCGCGTTCTGCTGGATGTTCGCCAACCTCAACGACATCCCCAAGCCGTACGCCGCGGCCGGGATCATCGTCATCCTGGCCGTCGTCACCATCTTCCGTCTGCTGCCCTCGGCCGAGATCACGGCCGCCGTCGCCGCGGTCGTCACGATCGTCGTCGGCACGGTCAGCCTCGGCCCCACGATCGTCCTGACCCCGGACGGGCCGACCGCGGTCGGATCTCGCGGAGTCGATCTGCCCTGGTTGAGCATCCTGCTGATCCTGGCCGGAGCCGCGGTCTCCGCGCACGCCATCGCCCACCACGAGCGTCGCTGGCTGGGTTGGGTCGGCGCCGGCCTGGCCACCGTCGCGCTGTGGATCCGGCTGGCCGACACCTCGGTCACGACCTGGGAGTACTACACCCTGCCGCCCGCGATCGCGCTGGTCGTCTTCGGCGTGGTCAAGCTCCGCCTCGACAGAGAGGTCGCCTCACTGCCGGTGCTCGGACCGGGCGTCTTCCTCGCGCTCATCCCGTCCGTCCCGGCAGCCCTCCAGGACCCGGTCTCGATGCGGACCGCCGTGCTCGGCATCGCCTGCCTGGTCTTCATCCTCGGCGGCGCCTGGCTGCGCTGGGCAGCACCGCTGGTCGGTGGCGCCCTGGTCGCCTCGGTCCTGGCTCTGGCGCAGATGCCGTCGGCGCAGGCGCTGCAGCAGTGGTGGGTGCTCGGCGCGGCCGGACTCCTGCTGCTCTTCCTCGGCATCACCTGGGAGGCACGCCTCCACGACCTGCGCCGGGCCACCGCCTATGTCCGGGGGCTGCGCTAGTCCGTGCCTCGCGATCCGGAAGACTGGAGCCGATGTTCCCCGAATTCAAGATCGTACGTCGCCAGCGCCCCGTCACGATCGCGGTCGAGTCCAGCAGCTTCTCCCGGCCCGCGGCCAACGCCGCGATCGAGGCGGCCTGTGACGGCCCGGTCTCGCTGAGCTTCGCCTCGGGTGGGGATGTGCTCACCGGGTGCTACGACGGGCGGCGGGTGCGGCTCGAGGTGACGACCGGGTCGCGGCGTACCTCTCACGCGAGCCGGCGCCATGGCAGGGTCGGCCGCGGAGCGACCCGGTTCGCGCTGACCCTGACCGGGACGATGCTGACCGCGCTGACCTGTCAGCACGGCGCGTGGGTGGCCCGAGCGCGCGTCGATCTCACCGAGGTCGGGATCGAACCGCGAGACGAGTCATGGCTCGCCCGCCTCGCCGCCGGCCACGAGGGCTCCGCCGAGGACGTACGCAGCGGCGCCTTCGGGCAGCTCGGCCTGCGCGACATCCGGGTGGTGACGTACGCCGACGGCTCGCCGTTCCGCGAGGACGACGGCACCCTGCTGCTCACCGCCACCAGCGCGGGGCCGGGTTTCTTCCCCACGGCGCACACGTCGGTGTGGGCGCTGGACCCGGTGACGTACGACCTCGTCCATCGCGGCGCGCTCTACTTCCGCCGGGACGGACTCGTCTACGGCGACCACGCCACCCACCTCGTTCGCGACGGCGACGAGTGGCTGGTCACGACGAGCACGTGGGGTGGCTTCAAGGCACCGGACAAGGCCGACCCCAGCAAGCCGTGGAACCCGGTCGGAGTCACGATCGCCCGCTCACGCGCGGACCTGACCCGCGGCGAGCACGTCCTCGACTCGACCCCGCTCGCGCTCCCGACAGACGGGCTCATGTCGGTCGGCGTCTGGGATCCCCATGTTCTACGCCGCGACGACGAGTGGCTGGTCGGCTACGTCAGCGCCAGGAAGTACTTCGACTTCCATACGGTGCTCGCCAGCGGACCCCGCCTGGACGCGCTCAGGCTCCGGGCAGCACGAACCGACCGGACGGCCACCGAGGGCACCACGCTTGTCCCGCTGGGCGGCACAGTCGTCGTCGGCGCAAGCGACGGACGCGACAACCCGCGTCACGTCCGTGCTCGCTACCCGATCTTCGACCTGGACCTCAACGAGGTCGCAGAGCTCCGATCGGCGTACGTCACGAACCTTCCGTGGCCCACTCTGATCCCTGTAGGGGACGAGTGGTTGCACGTCGCCTTCGACGGCACGCCTCACGGCGGCCGGCTACCCGGCTACGGCACTCACGGGGAGGTTGTGATCAGCCGATCAGTCTGAGGGGATGTCGACCACGACGTCGCCGCCGTTGGCCGACAAACCCTAGTCGCGCGAGGATCCCGCGTCGTAGTCCGACCAGTCGTCGTAGTCGTCCGGCTTCGGATCGGACTTCTGACTGGTGTCTTCATCACCGTGAAGTTCGCGCGCAAGGGCCCCGAAGTCCGTCTCATAGGTCCGGTACTTCAGGTCGCGTGCGACCTTCGTCTGCTTGGCTTTCGCTCGGCCGCGCCCCATAGGGTCCAGCCCCCTCGTCGCACTTGGCCGGGATAGTCCCGGGCTGTTCACAGGTTTCTCGTAGGGATAACGCTACCGGTTCATGCCAAGAATCCGCACGCCGGGGTGTCGAAAATCCGTTCGCTAGGAGCGAATGTTACTGAGGTCACACGAATCTGAGCCTGACGACTCGTCATTCGCCGTTCACCCTGACGACAGATTGAGGGGTCGGACGGTTGTCTCACCGCGCATAGCCTCCCTTCCGATTCTTGGGAGACCTGACAACAACGCGTCTTGAACGGAAATGCAGTGACCGAACTGAGCGACATCCAGACCGACACCGCCTGTCCCTCGTGCAGCGACGAGGCTGCGCCCGCCGTCACCGACGGCCGGCGCTCCATGTTGTCCCTGCTTCCCATGGCCGGACACACCCGCGGCAAGCGCAGCGCGGTGACCTGCGCCCTCAAGTGCGACAGCGCTTGCGCCAAGCCCGCGCCCAACACCTCCGACAACGGCTACTTCCGTGACATCGCCGGCAAGGCGCTCAGCCGCCGCCACGCGCTGGGCCTGGCCGGTGCGGGCGCGGTCGCGCTCGCGGTCGGCAGCAGCGGTCTGGCGGCCGCTGCCAGCCCCGTCCAGGCGGGTCTCGCCGCCGGGCGCGGCCACGGTGGGCGTACGAACCTGCCGTTCAAGGCGATCACCCCCGTCGCGGCCACCGAGGACACCTTCGTCGTGCCCCAGGGCTACACCTGGGAGCCGATCATCCGCTGGGGCGACCCGATCCTGCCCGGCGGCGTTCCCTTCGACGTCACCAGCCAGACCGCCGAGAAGCAGGCGCTCGCCTGGGGCTACAACAACGACTACACCGACGTCATCGTGACCAACAAGGCCGGCACCAAGGGCCTGCTGTGCTGCAACCACGAGTACGTCAACCCCGACATCATGTTCCCGCCGGACCTCGACGCCACCGAGCAGCTCAAGATCGCGATGGCCGCCCACGGCTTCGGGATCGTCGAGCTCGAGCGCTCCGCGCCGGGCGAGAAGTGGAACTACGTGCCCTCGGCTCCGAAGAACCGTCGCATCACGGCCTCGACCCCGTTCGAGTTCACCGGTCCCGCGGCCGGCAGCGACCTACTCAAGACCGCGGCCGACCCGACCGGCACCGTCGCACTGGGCACGATCGGCAACTGCGCCGGGGGCACCACGCCCTGGGGCACGATCCTGTCGGGCGAGGAGAACTTCAACGGCTACTTCCGCGCGACCGGCACCTCGGCGGCGGAGAAGCGCTACGGCCTGACCGATGCTGCCTCGACGTACGGCTGGGAGGCCATCGAGCCGCGCTTCGACGCGCGTTCGGCCGACTACGCCAACGAGCCGAACCGGTTCGGCTACATCGTCGAGATCGACCCGACCGACCCGACCTCGACCCCGCGCAAGCACACCATGCTCGGCCGCCTCAAGCACGAGGGCGCGAACGTGGTCATCGCCGACAACGGTCACGTGGTGGCCTACACCGGCGACGACGAGCGGTTCGACTACCTCTACAAGTTCGTCTCCAAGGGCCGCTACGACAAGCGCAACCGTCGCAAGAACCTCGAGCTCCTCACCGAGGGCAGCCTCTACGTCGCCCGCTTCCACGGCGACTCCCCCGCCACCGAGATCGACGGCACCGGCAAGCTGCCCAGCGACGGCAAGTTCGACGGCTACGGCCAGTGGATCCCGCTCGTGGTCAACGGCCGCAGCAAGGTCTCCGGGATGAGCGTCGAGGAGGTTCTCGTCCACACGCGCCTGGCCGCCGACAAGGCCGGCGCCACCAAGATGGACCGCTGCGAGGACGTCGAGCCCTCGCCGAAGTCCGGCAAGGTGTACGTCGCCTGCACCAACAACTCGCAGCGCGGCACCACCGGCAAGGCCGGTGTGGACGAGGCCAACCCGCGCAACACCAACCGCGACGGCCACGTCATCGAGATCACCGAGGACGACGGCGACCACACCTCGCGCGTCTTCCGGTGGAACCTCATGATCGTCGCCGGCGACCCGTCGACCAACGCGTCGACCTACTTCGCGGGCTACCCGAAGGACAAGGTCTCGCCGATCTCCTGCCCGGACAACCTGGCCTTCGACTCCGAGGGCAACCTGTGGATCTCCACCGACGGCCAGCCGAGCTCGATCCAGAAGCTCGACGGGCTGTTCAAGGTCCCGCTGGAGGGTCGCGAGCGCGGCCACGTCCAGCAGTTCCTCGCGGTGCCTCGCGACGCCGAGACCTGCGGCCCGGTCATCCACGACCGCGACGGGTCAGTCTTCGTCGCCGTCCAGCACCCGGGCGAGGAAGGCACCTGGGACGCGCCCAACTCCCGCTTCCCCGACTACGTCGAGGGCACCGCGGGTGAGGGCGAGTTCGCCGGCCCGCGGCCGTCCGTCGTGCAGGTGCTCAAGGGCTGATCGTCCTTGTGATGGGATACCCGGTTAACCGGTGAAACCTGCACTTCTCAGGTGTTGCAATGCCAGAGAAGTGCAGGAATACCCGGTTAACCGGGTATTCCTACGAGCTCACCAGCCCGCGTACGACCCGGTGAGCTCGACCTTGCCGCCGGGCGTGGCGGTGACCTCACCGGCGGCCCAGGCGCGGATGTCGTAGCCGGCGAGGATGCGTACGGCCTCGTCGACGTCCTCGGGGTCGATCAGCGCGACCATGCCGACGCCGCAGTTGAGGGTCATCTCCAGGTCCTCCAGCGCCACGGAGCCGGTGCGACGGACGAGGTCGAAGACGGGCGCCGGGGTCCAGGTGGTGCGGTCGATGCGCGCGGAGAGCTCCGGCGGCATGACCCGCTCCAGGTTGGCGGCGAGGCCGCCCCCGGTGACGTGGGACATGGCGTGGGTACGGGTCCCGCGGGCCAGGTCCAGACACGCCTTGGCGTAGACGCGGGTCGGGGTGAGGAGCTCCTCGCCGAGCGTACGGCCGAACTCGGCGATCTGCGCGTCGAGCGTGTAGGCGCCGGAGTTGAGCAGCACGTGGCGGACCAGGGAGTAGCCGTTGGAGTGCAGGCCGGAGGCCTCCATGGCGAGGACGACGTCGCCTTCCTTGACCAGGTTCGCACCGAGCAGGTTGTCGGCCTCGACGACGCCGGTGGCCGCGCCGGCCACGTCGTACTCGTCGGCCGCGAGCAGCCCCGGGTGCTCCGCGGTCTCGCCGCCGACCAGCGCGCAGCCGGCCTCGACACAGGCCTCCGCGATGCCCTTGACGATGGCCGCGACCCGCTCCGGGACGACCTTCCCGGTGGCGATGTAGTCGGTCATGAACAGCGGCTCGGCGCCGCAGACGACGAGGTCGTCGACGACCATGCCGACCAGGTCGAACCCGATCGTGTCGTGCTTGTCCAGCGCCTGCGCGATCGCGACCTTGGTGCCGACACCGTCGGTGGAGGTGGCCAGCAGCGGGCGCTCGTACGCCTTCAGGGCACTCGCGTCGAAGAGACCGGCGAAGCCGCCGACCCCGCCGAGCACCTCGGGGCGCCGGGACTTCTCGATCCAGACCTTCATCAGATCCACGGCGCGGTCGCCGGCGTGGATGTCGACACCTGCTGCGGCGTACGCGTTGGTCGGCTCGGTCTGGCTCACTGGTGGATCTCCGATCAGGGGTTGTTCAGGACCGGAAGGGCCTTGCCCTCGGTCGGGGACTGCAGCGAGACCTCGAGGAGGTGCTTGCCGAGCATGCTCTCGTCGGGCAGCTCCACGGGGTATTCGCCGGTGAAGCAGGCCGTGCAGAGCGCGGTGCGCTCCTGGCGGGTCGCCGAGATCATCCCGTCGAGGGAGATGTATCCGAGCGAGTCCGCACCGACCGAGGCGGCGATCTCGTCGACCGAGAGGCCGTTGGCGATCAGCTCGGCGCGGGTGGCGAAGTCGATGCCGTAGAAGCACGGCCACTTGACGGGCGGCGACGAGATCCGCACGTGGACCTCCAGGGCGCCTGCCTCACGCAGCATCCGCACCTGGGCGCGCTGGGTGTTGCCGCGCACGATCGAGTCGTCGACCACGACGACCTTCTTGCCGCGCACCATGTGCTCGAGCACGTTCAGCTTGAGCCGGATGCCGAGCTGGCGCAGGGTCTGGGAAGGCTGGATGAACGTACGCCCCACGTAGCCGTTCTTCACGAACGCCTGGCCGAAGGGCAGGCCGCTCTCCAGCGCGTAGCCGGTCGCGGCGGGGATGCCGGACTCGGGCACCGGGATGACCAGGTCGGCGTCGACGGGGAACTCTCGAGCCAGCTCGCGGCCCATCTCGACCCGGGACTCGTGGACGTTGCGGCCGGCGATGTTGGCGTCGGGGCGGGCCAGGTAGACGTACTCGAAGACGCAGCCCTTGCGGTCGGCCTCGGCGAACCGAACCGAGCGCAGACCGGACTCGTCGATGATGATCATCTCGCCGGGCTCGACCTCGCGGACCACGCTCGCGCCGACGGTGGCCAGCGCGGCGTCCTCCGAGGCGATCACCCAGCCGCGGTCGAGGCGGCCGAGGACCAGCGGGCGGATCCCCTGCGGGTCACGTGCGGCGAACAGGGTGTCCTCGTTCATCCACACCAGCGAGAAGGCGCCGTTGATCGTCGGCAGCACCTCCAGCGCGCGCGCCTCCAGCGAGGAGTCGGGGTGGAAGGCGAGCAGCTCGGTGAGCAGGGAGGTGTCGTTGGTCGAGACCGGGGCGTGGCGGCCCTCGGAGTGCTCTGGGAGCGCCTCGACGGCCGAGCGCATCTCGGCGACGTTGATCAGGTTGCCGTTGTGGCCGAGGGCGACGGAGCCGTCCGGCGTCGGCTTGAAGATCGGCTGCGCGTTCTCCCACACCGAGGCACCGGTGGTGGAGTAGCGGGCGTGGCCGATCGCGACGTGGCCCTTGAGCGACTCCAGGGTCGGCTCGTCGAAGACCTGGCTGACCAGGCCCATGTCCTTGTAGACCAGGATCTGGCGCCCGTTGCTGACCGCGATACCCGCCGACTCCTGGCCACGGTGCTGCAGTGCGTACAGGCCGAAGTACGTCAGCTTCGCGACGTCCTCGCCCGGCGCCCACACACCGAAGACACCGCAGTGGTCCTGGGGACCCTGGTCGTGGGGGTCGAGGGCGGCGGTGAGCCGGCCGTCGCCACCCTTGCGTCGGGATACGTGCCTACCTGAGCTGGTGAGGTTGACCACGGCATCGAGTGTAAGGGCGTACGCAGGCGATCACCGAACCCTTGACAGTCCTGTAAGGGTGGTCACATGAACGTCTCGGAATCATGAATGTAAAGAACGATCCACGTCTGCCCTACCGCCCGGGACCGACATCCCGGATAATCGATCCGATGACTTCTCCAGCGCCCAAGCCCGCCGGCGGTCACCGACTGACGGTGCCACCGGGATTCGCCCCACCACCGTTGGGCGGGAAACGCGCCAGAAGCGACCTCACCACGACGATGA
The DNA here is from genome assembly GCF_044744805.1 of Nocardioides sp. NPDC087217. NCBI lineage: Bacteria > Bacillati > Actinomycetota > Actinomycetes > Propionibacteriales > Nocardioidaceae > Nocardioides > Nocardioides sp. NPDC087217. The sequence goes on along the minus strand of NZ_JBIUZB010000004.1, from coordinate 144,723 downwards.
CCACGATCACCACCGATCTGGCCGAGATCGGTGGTCTGCTCACCCCTGGCGAGGATCTCTCCGACCTGCAGCTGATCGCCGACAGCCTGACCGCGCTGGCGGGCTTCGAGATGGCCACGATCAGCGTCGCGCGCGCCGACGGCCACCTCCACATGGTGGTCGTCTCGGGCCAGGACTCCGCCCGCGCCGACCTGCTCGGCACCGTGACCCCGATCGAGCGGCTCGAGGCCGAACTCGCCCGGGCCGACGACTGGGGCATCTTCAAGTTCGTGCCGGCGGAGCGGCTGGACCCGACCGCCGATGTGTACGGCTGGATCCCGACGATGACGACGGTCGACGCCGCCGGCGCCTGGAACCCGCTCGACCTGCTGGTCGCGCCGCTGCGCGACGACGCCGGCAGGCTCCGCGGCACCCTGATCGTCGACGTACCGACCGACGGCCTCCGCCCCAACCCGGAGAAGCGCGCCGTCCTCGGCCGCCACGCGGTGCAGGCGCAGCGCGCCATCCTGCTCGCCCTGGAGCGTGAGGAGCTCTCCGAGCAGGTACGCCTCGCCGAGGCCGCCCGCGACGTGATCCGCCGCGCCGGGCGCGAGCTGGACCCCGACGAGATCCTCAACTCGCTGAGCACCGGGCTGGTCGACGTCCTCGACCTGACCGACTTCTGGCTGCACATGTCCAAGCCGGGCGGCCGCGGCATCCGCACCAAGGTCTACCGGGAGGACTTCAAGCTCCCGATCGAGGACCTGACCAGCCCGTTCATGGTCGACTACGGGCAATACCTCTGGGACCAGCGCAGCATCACGGTGCAGACCCCTGACGGCGCCGAACGGCTCCCCCACCCCGACCCGGAGACCCAGCAGCTGATCACCGAGTGGATCCGCCACTACAAGGTCGGCTCGATCGTCGGGGTCCCGATCGGCTCGGGCCAGACGTGGTACGGCGCGATGCTCCTCGGCCGCGGTCCCGACAAGCCCCACTGGAGCGAGCTCGAGCTGATCACGGCCGCCGACCTCGGCCGGGACTTCGGCCGTGTGGTCCACAACTCCAGGGCCTACCTGCGCCAGAAGGCGGCGGTCGACTCCCTGCGTGAGCTCGAAGCCCACAAGAGCCGGCTGATCGCGACGGTCGCCCACGAGCTGAAGAACCCGCTCTCCGCGTTCCGGTGGAACATCGAGTCGCTGCCCTACGCGGAGTCCGAGGAGGAGTACGCCGAGGTGCTGACCGCACTGACGCGCAACCGCGACCGCACCGAGAAGATCGTGGCCGACCTGGCGATGCTGTCCAAGGTCTCCGACCCCGACCACCTGCCGACCACGGTGCCGATCCAGGTCGCGGCCGTGCTCGAGGAGGTCTACAGCCAGCTCAGCGCCGAGATGCCCACCAGCGACGCCCACGAGCTCGTCTTCGAGATGCCGTCCGACGACGTCTACGTGACCCTGGCTCCGGGCGATCTGGACCGGGTGGTGATCAACCTGGTCACCAACGCGATCAAGTACAGCCCCGACGGCGGTCAGGTCATCGTGAGCACCCGCACCAGCCCCGGCTGGTTCGAGCTCCGGGTGACCGACCACGGTCTCGGGATCTCGCCGGAGGACCAGGACCGGCTCTTCACCGAGTTCTTCCGCTCGACCAACCCCACAGCCCTCAAACAGCCAGGCACCGGACTCGGTCTGACGATCGTGTCTCGAATCGTCAGTCGACGCGGCGGACTGATATCCGTCGACTCGACCCCTGGCGTGGGAAGCACATTCCGTGTGACGCTGCCCATTGTTTAACCTTACGCACCGGTAACGGGTTGCATTTCCCATCTCGGCGGAGAACTCATGACCAGTACGCCCTCAGAGGGTCCGGACGCGCCAAGCGGCGCCTCCGGGGCGTACCCGAGCCCGGATCCCGGTCTGCAGCTGATCGCCGAGGGGGTCACCGAGCTCGTCGGCTTCGGCGCGGCCGTGATCAACATCCGCCGCGGGGACGAGTTCGAGATCGTCGCGGCGTACGGGGACGAGACCGGCCACACCGTCGAGGGCGAGATGACCGTCGCCGAGATGCTCGGCACCCGGTTCCCGGTCTCGGTGGTCACCGACCTGCTGGAGATGTCCGTGGACTGGGGCGACATCAAGTTCGTCCCCCACGAGAAGAACACCATCGGCGAGGCGGAGGGCTACTGGGTCCCCGACACCGACGAGGACATCCTGAAGGACCCGCAGGACTGGCACCGGCTCGACGAGCTCCTGGCGCCCTTCTACGACGAGAACGGCGAGCTCGTCGGCGTACTCTCGATCGACCGCCCGACCAACGGCCGCAGGCCCGGCCGGCGCCAGCAGCGGATCCTCAACCGGTTCGCCCGCCAGGCGCGGCGAGCCGTGCTGCTCAGCCTGCAGCGTGAATACCTCGAGGAGCGGGCCAACAACCTGCTCGAGGCCCAGAGCTTCCTGCGCGAGGCCAACTCCCAGCTCGGTCTCACCGGTGTGCTCGAGGCCACCCAGGAGGCGATGAGCCGCGGTCTCGACGCCGACGGTCTCTACGTGCAGGCCCAGGACGGCGAGGGCGGCTCCGTGGCGTACGCCTCGCCCGGCCTCGGGTGGACCGCCACCGAGAGCAACATCGCGACCGGTCAGGCCTACCAGAGCACTCGGCTGTGGAACCGGGGCGAGCACGCCATCGTCAACCGCGAGCTGCTCCTCCATACGCTGCATCACGGTGATGCCGAGCAGCGGAAGTTCGCCAGGGTCGGCATCGAGTTCCTCGATGCCGTCGGGGCCGACTCGCTCCTGGTCGTGCCGATCGGCGTGGAGACCACCGCGCTGGGTCATCTGGTGCTGGTGCGTGGCTCGGGCCGGCCGCGCTGGACCGACGCCGAGGGGCGCCTCGCGATGGAGTTCGGTCGCGACTTCGGGCGCGTCGTGCTCACCTCCAACGCCTACACCCAGGAGCGTGACCTCGCGCAGCGGCTGGCCACCGCCGACAAGGTGCACAGCCGGCTCATCGAGGCGGTCGCACAGGAGCTGCACAACCCGCTGACCGCCCTCACCACCGGCATCGACGCGATGCGTCACGAGGACCGCGGATCGCCGACCTGGTTCCAGCAGGTCGGCAACCTGATCAGCCGGTCCGACCAGCTGGTCGCGATGGTCGACGACCTGCTGCTGTTCTCCCGATTCTCCGACCCCTCCTCGCGCCCGGCGCTCGCCCACGTCGACCTGACGTCCCTCCTGCAGGAGATCTTCGAGCAGAGGACGTACGAGTCGGAGAAGCGTGGCATCGAGATGAGCATCGACGTGCCCTCGCGCAGCGTCTACGTGATGGGCGACCGCAGCGAGATCAAGGCGGCGATCCTCCGGCTCGTCGACAACGCGCTGGTCTACACCCACCGCGGCGGCCACGTGCGGCTCTACATCGTGGAGAGCGCCAGTGAGGCGGCCATCTCGGTGACCGACAACGGCGTCGGCATCCCCGCGGCGGAGCAGATCCAGGTCTTCACCGAGTTCTACCGCGGGTCGAGCCAGGCGATCGGCGGCCGGAAGGGCGTCGGCCTCGGGCTCAGCATCGTCGACCGGGTCGCGCGCCGCCACGACGGCCGCGTCACGCTGCGCTCGGAGCCCGGCACCGGCACCCGCGTCTCGCTCGTCCTTCCGTTGGCCAACGACGCCACCTCGCCTGGTTAACCAAACGTCACAATCTGGTCGAGACGGACGTCTACGGCTGCACAGCGCGCGCGTTTCGTGCAACACTCCGTGGTGCCCAGGTCCTCAGGACTGCCACGCAGTTGCAACACCCGCCCTGACCGACCTACCCGAGAGCAAGGATGCCCCCACCACAGTCAGTCGATGCCCTCGACGTGCCTGCGAGCACGCCGAGCAGGACGTCGCTGCCGGTGGCGGATCCCGCGCTCCAGATGATCTCCGAGGGCATCTGCGAGCTGCTCGGCTTCGGCATCTCCGCGATCAACGTCGTCCGCGGCGATGAGCTCGAGGTGGTCGCGGTCCACGGCTTCACCAGCGGCCTGAACGCACACGGGCAACGGCAGACGGCCGAGGAGATCCTCGGCACCCGGTGGGCCCTCTCCGACCTGCGCGACAACCTCTCCCGCGGCGAGAACTGGGGCTCCTGGCGGTTCATCCCCCAGGAGCGGGTGAACCTTCACGAGGGCAGCTGGGTCTCCACCACCAACATGATCGACGCTCCCGACGCGTGGCATCCCCACGACATGCTGATCGCGCCGATCCTCGGTGACGACGGCTCCATCCAGGGCTGCCTCTCGGTGGACATGCCGGTCAGCGGCCGCCGGCCCGACTTCACCCAGCGCCGGGTGCTCAACCGGTTCGCGAAGCGTGCCCAGCGGGTCGTACACGGCTACCTCGAGCGCGAGCGGCTCTACGAGCGCGCAGCGAACCTCGAGACCGCCAAGGAGTTCCTGCGCGACGCCAGCTCCAAGCTCAGCCTCGCCGACGTGCTCGACGCCAGCCACGACGCGCTGATCCGCGGCCTCGGCGCCGACGGGATCTGGATGGCGACCAAAGGCCCCCACAACGAGATGGTCGTGCACGCCACCCCGGGCCTCAACTGGGATCCCGACCCGGGCCTGGCCGCGCTCACTTCGCGGAACTCCTCCCGCTACTGGGCGGATGGCACCTACTCGATCCTGTGCCGCGAGCGGATCACGGACTCCTCGGAGTGGAACGAGCAGGCCACCGTCGTCAACAAGTTCTTCGAGACCCTGGGAGCGGGGAGCGCCCTGGTCGTACCGGTCGGCGCCGACCACGAGTGGCTCGGCCACATCGTCCTGCTCCGTTCGCCCGGGCGGCCCACCTGGACCGACGCGGAGGGCCGGCTGGCGATGGAGCTGGGCCGCGACTTCGGTCGCATCGTGCTCACCGCCAACGCCTACACGCAGGAGCGCGACCTCGCCCAGCAGCTCGCCCACGCCGACCGCGAACGCAACCGGCTGATCGAGGCCGTCGCCCGCGAGCTCCGGATCCCGGTGAACGCGCTCGGCACCTCGCTGAACGCCTTGGCCGGCGAGCACCCGAACACGCTGCCGTGGATCGTCCAGGTGGAGACGCTGACCGTACGCAGCGCCCAGATCGAGGGCATCGTCAGCGACCTGCTGCTCCTCTCCCGGATCCGCGACCCAGCCAACGCCCCCGGCCAGACCACGATCGAGGTCTCCGAGATGCTCGACGACGTGCTCGACGAGCTCGATCCCGACGCCGCCCACAAGGACATCGAGTGCGTCCTGACGACGCCGACCGGGCCTGCGTACGTCGTCGGTGACCCGCGCGAGCTGCGTGCGGCCTTCCTGCACCTGGTGAAGAACGCGCTGACCTACAGCCATCGCGGCTCGCGGGTGCAGGTGATGCTCTACAGCGCCGGCAGCGAGGTCACGATCATCGTCGCCGACGGCGGTGTCGGCATCGCGTACGAGGAGCAGCCGGAGGTCTTCGACCCGTTCTACCGAGGCTCCAACTCCGCGCTGGGTGGTTCGCGCGGAGCTGGGCTCGGGCTGACGCTGGTCGAGCAGATCACCAGGCGCCACCACGGGTTGGTCGAGCTCGACTCACGCCCTGGTGAGGGCACCCGGGTGGCGCTGACGCTGCCGGGGAGCTAGGAGCTTCCCAGCTTCTGGAGCAGCAACGCCTCGGCGACGACGACCTTCCGGAACTCGGCGAGGTGGAGCCCCTCGTTGGCGCCGTGGGCGCGGGTGTCGGGGTCCTCGACGCCGGTGACCAGCACGCTGGCGTGCGGGAACGCCTCGAGGAACTCCGCGATGAACGGGATCGAGCCGCCCACGCCCATGTCGATCGGGGCGGTGCCGTCCCAGGCCTCGGTGAAGGCGGCACGGGCCGCGTCGTAGGCGGGGCCGGTCGCGTCCAGGGCGATCGGCTCACCGGTGTCGACGACCTTGGTGGTCAGCTCGGCACCCCACGGGACGTGCTTCTCCAGGTGCTGGGTGAGGGCGGCGACGGCGTTCTCACCGGTGTCGCCCGGGGCGATCCGGATGGTGACCTTGGCGCGCGCGCTCGGGGACAGCGTGTTGGAGGCGCCGTCGACCTTGGGAGCATCCAGACCGGTGATCGTGATCGCCGGCTGCGTCCACATCCGCTCGACCGCGCTGCCCTTGCCGACCCACTGCAGACCGGCGATGGCCCCGGACTCGGCGCGGAGCCGCTCCTCGGGGTAGTCGACGTCGGCCGCCGGACCGGAGACGAGCCCCTCCACCGCGGGAGCGCCGTCCTCGTCCCAGAGGGTGTTGAGGAGGCGTACGAGAGCCATGATCGCGTCGGGAGCCAGACCGCCCCACATGCCGGAGTGGACCGCGTGGCCCAGGGTGCGGAGCTCGACGTCGACGCGGATCAGGCCGCGCAGCGAGGTGGTCAGCGCCGGGACGCCGATGTCCCAGTTGCCGGAGTCGGCGATGACGATGACGTCGGCCCTCAGTTTGTCCTGGTACTTCCCGAGCAGCTCGGGGAGCGTCGCGGAGGCGACCTCCTCCTCGCCCTCGATGAAGAGGCGCACGGTGACGGGGAGCTCACCGTTCTCGTCGAGGCTGGCAAGAGCCCGGACGGCGCCGATGTGGGCCGCGATGCCGGCCTTGTCGTCGGCCGCACCGCGCCCGTAGAGCCGGTCGCCGACCTCGGTGGGCTCGAACGGCGGGGTGTCCCAGTCGGCGTGGTCGTTCTCCGGCTGGACGTCGTGGTGGGCGTAGAGCAGCACCGTCGGGGCACCCTCCGGGCCCTTCTTCTCACCGACGATGGCCGGCGGGGCGCCGTCGAAGGCACGCACGATCTCCACGTCGAAGCCCTCGGCCGCGAAGAGGTCGCGGGTCTTCTCCGCGCTCTTCTCGACCTCGCTCAGGCGCTCGGGGTCCGCGCTGACCGACTCGATCCGCACCAGGTCCTCGAGGTCCTTGCGGATCCCGGGGAAGAGGTCGTCTACACGGGCCTTGATGTCTTCGGTGGAGTGGCTCATAGGGTGAGATTATCCGGGAGGGGAACGGTGGGATAGGCGGGGTCGTCGGGGTAGTCCGGGAGCGAACTGCCTATTACTCGCGAGTATTTGGGCAGTTCGCTACCGGACTACCCCGACGATCGACGATTACGCGGCACGACTCCCAAGGAATCGCTCTCTTTCTGCGGCGCTCAAGGCGCGGCGCTGTTCGACGGTGTGGGTGGGGACCCACCATCGAGGCAGGTCGATCGTCCAACTGCGGTCGGCCACCGGGAGTCGGCGGGCCCTGGACCTCGCTTCCAAAGTCCGGCGAAGGAACCCGCTCCGCTCGAAGCGATCTCGGGAGACCATGGTCACGTACTCAAGGCCGGATGCACGGTAGCGACCTTCTCTCTGGATGTCGCTGGCGCGCTGCTTTCCTTGTAGATGGACCTTTCCGTCGTACTCTCCGACAACGCCGGCCTCGAGATCGAGGACGTCAGGCGTACCGATGTGCCGACCGTCAAGGTCGAACACCGGACGGTTGCAGACGATGTTCTCGAGCTGGAGGTCGAGCCGCCAGCAGAGCCGCAGGTCTACTTCGGTCGGCGACCAGACGTTCTCGTCCGAGAGGACGATCGCATCCCGGGCGAGCTGGACGCCGGTCCATCCGTTCAAGGTCGAGACGTACGCCGCCGCTTCCACCCGACTGACATGGTCGCTCGCCAATGCCAGATCAAGCCATCGGACCGCCTCGCGTACGTCCGGCGCATACCGCATCTCGAAGACGATCGATCTCGCCGGGCTCGTAACGGGGATCCCGTCCACCCAGCAGCGCTCCTGGGGTGGCATGCGTTCGGCCGAGATCTCGACACCGGGCTGCGGGACGATCTTGTGACCGTACGTCGACAACGTCACCGCTCGCCCCTCACCCATCCCGGCGAACCACTTCGCACCGGCCCACGCGTACGCTGCCCATCCGGTCACGGCTCCCGTGTTGGGCAGCAGCACCGCTGCCTCCAGCACGCGTTGTTGTACGTCGTCCGGATCGACGCTCGCCGGAACGTATTGCCCCCGCCAGACCCGCCGCCACCTGCGACCACGTGCCTGTCTCGTGGTCGGCCCCGTGCGCCCGGTTTGATCGAGAGCCACCGGCATCACCACCTGGGGTCGTTCGTCCGACCATGGCCGTGGCCTGAAATACTCCGCACGCTTCATCATGGCCTCAGCATGAATGCCGTCCCCGAAATGCTCACTGACTTATCCCCGGGCCTGTGGATAACGGTGATCGTCCGGGTAGTCCGGGAGCGAACTGCCTATTACTCCCGAGTATTTGGGCAGTTCGCTACCGGACTACCCCAACGTCGCCGCCCAACGGCAGGTACGGCGACAGGTCGGTGCGTTCTCCTGAGGCCCTGACCAGGGCCTGATCGACGGCATCGGACCAGGTCATCGCGCCGGTGGCGAGGGCGATCCAGGTGACCGCGTCGGTCTCGATCACCGCCGGCGGAGTGCCGCGGGTGTGCCGGACCCCTTCGACACACTGCACCGCGGCGTACGGAGGGACGCGCACCTCGACGCTCCTGCCCGGCGCACGCTCCTCGAGCACGGCGAGGAAGTGCTTGGTGAGGAGGCGGAGATCTGCCTTGGCGGGCTCCTCGGCGCGTACGCGATCCAGGGCGTCGGCCACGTCGGCGGCGGCCGCGGGCTTGAGTCGAGCTGGCACGTTCTCACCCTATCTGCGGCAGTTGCCCACCGCGGCGGCGCGCGACCACTACGCTCCGGAGACGTGGGACTGGAGAGACTCGAGTCGGAGATGGTGCTGAAGACCGTCGAGACGCTGCACGGACGGATCGCGGCACGGTTCCCCGACCGGGGCCTGGTGAAGGTCGCCGAGGAGCTGGCCGGCCTGATCAGGGAGTCCTCCGGCGCCGGGGACCGGCTCCGGCAACGGCTGGTGTGGACGCGCGCGGCCTCTCGCGTGCTGATCGTGGCCGTCCTCGCACTGACGCTGGCCGCCATCATCTGGGGCCTGGCGACGGCGTTCGGCGACGATACGCTCACCGGCGTCCAGTGGCTGCCGCTGATGGAGAGCACCGTCAACGACCTGATCTTCGCCGCGGTCGCGATCTTCTTCCTCTACACGATCCCGGAGCGGCTGCTGCGGTCACGGGCGCTGAAACTGCTGCACCGGCTGCGTTCGCTGGCCCACATCATCGACATGCACCAGCTCACCAAGGACCCCGAGCGGCTGCGTACCGGGTTCACTCCGACCTCGGCCAGCGTCCGGCTCACCCTCGACGCCGACCAGCTGATCCACTACCTGGAGTACTGCTCCGAGCTGCTCAGCCTCGTCGGCAAGACGGCCGCGCTGTGCGCCGAGGACTCCCAGGACAACGTCGTCCTGGACACGGTCAGCACCGTCGAGGGCCTCACCGTCGATCTCTCGCGCAAGATCTGGCAGAAGATCCAGGTCGTCGGCGAGCTGCGCGAGGACCAGTCATCCCCGACTGTTTAGGCTCCGTTGCATGAGTTCACGGACGGAATGGTCGATCCTCGCGGTCGACACCGGCTCCGGTGAGACCCTGGTCGAGTCCGCTCCGGACCTGCTGCTGCCGACCGCCAGCGTCGCCAAGATCTTCCTGCTCCACCACCTCGCCGAACTGCTCGACGAGGACCGGTCGCTGGGAGAGCTGATGCTGCGCAAGGACAGCGTCGCGCCGGTCGCCGACAGCGGCCTGTGGCAACACCTCGACGTTCCCGCGCTGACCATGAACGACTGCGCCCGGCTGGTCGGCGCGGTCTCGGACAACCTGGCCACCAACGTGCTCCTCGACCACGTCGGCCTGGCTCCCGTCCAGGCCGTCGCCCGGCGAGTGGCCGCTGGCGGGTCGATGCTGAACGACTCGGTCCGGGACGTACGCAGGCCCGAGGACCCGCCGATGCTCTCCGTCGGCTGCGCCGCCGACTGGGTCGCCTACTTCCGTACGCCCCACCCGACCGTCATGTCCTGGCTGGCGCCGTCCACGGACCTGTCGATGGTCTCCGCCGCCTTCGGCCTGGACCCGCTGGCCCACACCGATCCTGCCCCCACGGACCTGGGCGACAACCTGCGGGTGTGGAGCAAGACCGGCACCGACGACGGTGTCCGCGCCGAGGTCGGGCTGCTCGACGTCGGTGGCCGGCATGCGGCGTACGCGGTCATCTGCCGTTTTCAGGGGGAGGTCGTCCCGGTGCTCGCTCAGATGCGGGCGTACGGCACGCTGATCCTGGACGCGTTGCAGGGCGGCTACGCTCCAGGTCCCGGTCCGGCACGGTAGGAGATCAGTTGTTCAGTATCGACCTCGGGAACGGCGCGGAGATGGTCCTGCGTGACCGATCGACCGACTTCGCCGTCCACAAGCTCATCAACGCCAACCTCGACCACCTCCGCGCATGGGAGCCGTGGGCCCACGGGCAGCAGACCATGCTCAGCGTCGCCGGGTTCGGCACCTACCTGCTCGGCCAGTGGGTCAAGGGCGAGGCGATCCCGTGCGTCATCCGCCAGGACGGCCAGGTCGCCGGGGCCACGACCGCGCGGATCAACCTCTACGAGAAGTCGGCCACGATCGGCTACTGGCTGGGCGAGGCGTACGAGGGCCGCGGGCTGATCACCCGGGCCGTCTCGGCGCTGCTGGACACCCTCTTCAACGAGTACGACATCGCCCGGGCGATCATCGACACCTCGGTGATGAACAAGCGCAGCCGTGCGGTCGCCGAGCGTCTCGGCTTCACCCACGAGGGCACCATGCGCGGCGCACAGGCCTATCCGGGCGAGCGCCGGGACCTGGTGGTCTACGGGCTCCTGCGCGAGGAGTGGCTGACCCGATCAGGACGTGACGGCGCCTGAGCGGACGAACCGCTCCCCCGCCTGCTTGACCAGCTCGGCCAGCTCGGCAGGCTGCTCGACCGTGAAGTCCGCGTCGACGCCGGCGAGGATCATCATCGGCCAGCTCAGATCGTCGACCTGCATCCGCAGTCGGCAGCCTCCCTCGGCTGGCTCGACCTCGCCCCAGCGCCCCACTCGCCGCGCGACCACGTCGGGCTCGACGCCGAAGAGAACGCAGACGTCGAAGGCCGCCGGGCGGGAGCGGATCCCCGCCTGCACGTACGCCGCCGCATCCCCGCCCGGGATCTCGCGAGGGCGGAACATCTGGCCGGTGGTGATCGGGTCGCTGACCCGGTCGACGCGGAAGGAGCGCCAGTCCTGGCGGACCCGGTCGTAGGCGAGGAGATACCAGCGGTTGCCGAGCGTCACCAGCCGATGCGGCTCGACGCGGCGCTGGGTCGGCTCGGCCTCGGGCGCCTGATAGGTGAAGGTGAGCGCCTCGTCGTCGCGGCAGGCCTGCGCCAGGATCCCGAGCACGCCGGCGTCCAGCGGCACCCGGCCGCCCCAGGGGATGGAGTCGGTCTGCGAGGTGACCGCGTCCATCCGCCGCCGCAGCCGCGGCGGCATCAGCGCGACGACCTTCCCCAGCGCCTGGGCGGAGACGTCCCCCATCCCCGCGACCATGCCTGCGGCCGCGGTGCGCAGCCCGACGGCGATCGCGACCGCCTCCTCGTCGTCGAGGAGCAACGGCGGCAGCGCGTTTCCGGCCCGGAGCTGGTAGCCGCCGGCCACCCCTCGGGTGGCGTCCACGTCATAACCGAGATCGCGCAACCGCTCGATGTCGCGCCGCAGCGTACGGTCGCTGACCTCGAGGCGTAAGGACAGCTCCGTGCCTGGCCAGAAACGGTGGGTCTGCAGCAGCGAGAGCAGCTGCAGCATGCGGGCGCTCGTACTCATGCCGTCGCCTCCGTTGGGCAGAGGCAAGGATACGGACGCGACAGCCTGAGGCTGACTGTCGCTCGCTGACGCTCGCTCATGAGACCGACCTTAGGGGCCATTGCGGTCAGTTCGTGGCCTGATTCCTCGGCAGCCTGGGGCCCGCGCGTCGGTCGGCTCGCCCCCTCCTCGAGCCGACCGACGCCGCGCTACCTCTCTCTTACCCATTCGCCGAGCTTCTAAACCGGAACTCGGAAGAAATTTTCGAAAGCGGACAGAAGCTGACCGGATGAGGTCAGAGGCTGAAGACATGACGAACCACAGCAACCAGCGGCCGGTGATCCGCACTCAGGCGCTGACCAGGCACTTCACCCGAAGCAAGAAGACCGTCGAGGCCGTACGCGGGCTCGATCTCGAGATCCACCAAGGTGAGCTCGTCGCCTTCCTCGGCCCCAACGGAGCCGGCAAGTCGACCACCTTGCGGATGCTGACCACCCTCATCCCGCCCACCTCCGGCACCGCCGAGGTCGCCGGCCACGACGTCGTCCGCTCGCGCGGCGCCGTCCGGCGCTCGATCGGCTACGTCGGCCAGGGCAACGCCGCCGCGTTCATCCAGCGCGGCCGCGACGAGCTGATGTCGCAGGCTCGCGCCCACGGCATCCCGCGCGCCGCCGCGAAGGCACGCATCGAGGAGCTGCTCGTGGCCTTCGATCTCCAGGAGTACGCCGACCGCGCGGTCCAGACGCTCAGCGGCGGCCAGCGGCGGCGGCTCGACATCGCGATCGGGCTGCTCAACCACCCCGAGGTGCTGTTCTTGGACGAGCCGTCGACCGGCCTCGATCCGCAGAACCGCGCCAATCTGCAGGAGCAGATCCGCCGGCTCCACGAGGACGGCACCACGATCGTGCTCACCACCCACTACCTCGAGGAGGCCGACGCGCTCGCCGGACGGGTAATCGTCATCGACCACGGCCTCGTGATCGCCGACGACACCGCCACCCGGCTCAAGGAGAGGCTCGGCGACCTGGTTCTCCTCGGCTTCGGCACCGAGGCGGATGCCACGGCCGCCGCGGCCCGCGCCGAGTCGGCACTGTCCGGCCCGACCGTCATCGAGCGCACCGGGACGCAGGTCTCGATCCGCACTCCGCGCGGCGCCGACAGTGCGCCGGCCCTGGCGATCGACCTGGCCGCCCACGGCACCCCCGCGATCCGGATGGAGGTCCACGCCCCCACCCTCGACGACGTCTTCCTCGACCTGACCGGCCGCAGCCTGCGCGAGTCGGCCGAGTCCACCGAGTCCGCCACCACCCAGACCGAAGGAGCAGCAGCATGACCACCCTCACCGTCCCGAACGCACAGGTCCGGACCACCACCCGAGTGCCCAGCCGCCCGACCGGCTTCCTCACCGACACCTGGACCGTGCTGCTCCGCGAGCTCACGCCCAAGCTGCGCCAGCCCGCCTCGATGCTCTTCGCGATGATGCAGCCGCTGGTCTTCCTGGGCCTCTTCGCGCCACTCCTGCCGGCCGTCGAGAGCGGCAGCGCATTGCAGTGGTTCGTGCCGGGCATCGTCGTCATGACCGCGCTGATGGGCGCATCGATGACCGGTGCCGACCTGACCGCCGAGATCCGCTCCGGCTCCCACGAGCGGCTGCTCGTCTCGCCTCTCTCACGGCCGTCCCTGCTGGTCGGACGGGCCCTGAAGGAGGTCGTCCCGGTCCTGTTCCAGACGGCGGTCATCCTCGCGGTGGTGACCCCGTTCAGCTTCGACCTCCACCTCGGCGGGGTCCTGGTCGGCGCCGTCATCGTCTCGCTCTTCGCGATCGGACTGGGTGCGCTCAGCTTCGCCCTGGCCACCGCCGCGAAGGAGCAGGACTGGGTCTTCTGGACGGTCCAGCAGATGCTGATCTTCCCGCTGCTTCTCCTCTCCGGCGTCCTCCTCCCCCTCGACGGCGCTCCCGGCTGGCTGCGGTTCCTCAGCGACATCAACCCGATGACGTACGTCGTGGAGGCCGAGCGGGCGCTCTTCGCCGGTCAGTTCCCGGCCGATGTCGTCATCGGCGGCTTCGTCGCGGCCGCTGCCGTCGCGGTGGGCGGGGTGCTCGTCGGCGTACGGACCATGGAGAGGTCGAGCTGACGTCGGGCCGAAACCCCTTGACCTCAAGTTCACTTTAGCTTCCAGACTGGACGCATGACACCCCGACTCCGCACGGCCCCGAGCCCGACAACGATCGTGCTCACCGTCATCGCCGGCACGGTGATGATCCCGATCGACATCACGATCGTCGCGGTCGCGATCGCCCGTCTCTCCCAGGAGACGGGCGCTTCGCTGCCGGTGATCCAATGGGTCGCCACCGGCTACACGCTCGCCCTGGCAACGGTCATCCCGGCCGCGGCCTGGGCGATCAGCCGGTTCGGCGCCCGCCAGGTCTTCCTGACCGCGATCGGCGTCTTCACGATCGGATCCGGCCTGGTCGCGGCGTCGTGGAACGTCGAGTCGCTGATCGCGTTCCGGGTGCTGCAGGGGCTCGGCGGCGGCTTCGTGATGCCGGCCGCGATGACCCTGACGCTGCGCTCGGCCCCGCCCGAGGAGCGCGGCCGGCTGATGGCCCTGATGGGCCTGCCGGTGCTGGTCGGCCCCGTCTTCGGACCGGTGCTCGGCGGCTGGCTGCTCGACACGATGTCGTGGCGGTGGATGTTCCTGATCAACCTGCCGCTGGGCCTGATCGGCCTCGTCCTCGGGATGCGCAACCTGCCGCGCCTGGAGCGCGGTCCGAGCGCCCGCCTGGACGTACGCGGCCTGCTCCTGCTTCCTCCCGCGATGGCTCTCCTCGTGCTGGGCACCTCGTTCGCCGAGGGCACGCTGTTCGAGGCGCAGGTGCTGGTCCCGATCGGGGCCGGGATCGTCCTGGTGGCGCTCTTCGTCCGGCACGCGCTCCGCGCCGCCGCTCCCCTGCTCGACATCCGGCTCCTCGGCCGGCGCCTGACCGGCGGCAGTGCCGCGCTGCTGGTCTGCTTCGCCGGTGGCTACTTCGGCTCGATGATCCTGGTGCCGCTCTACTGGCAGGTCGTACGCGGCGAGTCCGCGACCACCGCGGGGCTGCTGATGGCTCCTGCCGGCATCGCGGCCGGGATCATGATCCAGGTCTCCGGACGGCTCATCGACCGCTTCCCGCCGCTGCCGGTGATCGGCTCGGGCATCGTGATCTCCACCCTGGGCTTCGGTGCCCTGGCGCTCCAGCTGAGCGCGGACGCGCCGATGCTGGCCCTGGCCGCGACCCACGCCATCGCGACCGCGGGCGCCGGGTTCGTGATGCTGCCGACCATGACCATCGCCACCCGCTACCTCGAGGACAGCGCCATCCCGGCCGGCTCCACGATGATCAACGTGCTGAACCAGGTCGCCACCGCCCTGTGCACCGCCGGCGTCTCGGTACTCCTGGCCGGCGCCCTCTCGTCCCGCCTTCCCGGGCTGGGCAGCGATGGCATCGGAGCGCTCAGCTCCCTCGCTCCCGCCGAGCGAGCAGCCGTCGCGCCGCTGGCCGCCGAGGCCCTGCAGGTCGCGTTCTGGCTGCCGGTCACGATGATGGCGATCTCGGGCGTGGTCGCGTTCGTCGTCTTCCGGCGTACGCCGTCGGCTCGGAGCGTCTCGACCGACAGCCCGCGACCCATCGCCGCGGCGGTCGCCGACTAGGTCCTACCAGGGGCGGCGGTCGCCGGGATACTGCGTCGGGCCACCCGGGTTGGGGCGACCCGGGTTGGGGAGACCAGGGTTGGGGAGACCAGGGTTGGGGAGACCAGGGTTCGGGTAACCCGGGTTGGGGCGGCCCGGGTTGGGGTGACCGGGGCCGGGCCCGGCGGGGTGGACCTGGCCCCGATAGACCGGGCCGCCACCGGGGTACGGCCCGACGGGCCCGACGGGCCGGGCGTGCCGAGGGCCCTGCGGGCCAGGCCGGGACGGTTCGTGGCGCCGGCGCCGGGCCAGGAGCAGAGCGATGAGCAGCCCGAGCCCCGACAGCGCGAGCAGCCCGACGGCGATCTCTACGTAGCCGATCCCGAACAGCCCGCTCGAACCAGGAGCAGGACCGTCCGAGACGTCGGTGAACGTCACCGGGCCCGCCGTCTCTGAGTCGCCCACGGGCGCGGCCGAGGAAGAATCCGACTCAGACGGCGACGCCGAGGGCGACGTCGACGGCGACGCGGAGACGGACGCGGAGGGCGTACGCGACGGGGTCGGGGAAGCCGTCGCCGACTTCTTGGGCTTCGCGGTCTGCCGAGGAGTCGGGGCCTTGGTCTCCGCCGGGGTGGTCGGCGCCGGGGCGGTGGTGGCCTTCGGTTTCTCGGTCGGCCGCACGCCCGGCGGATACTTCGCAAAGACCTGGACGCCCCAGGTGGTGCCGTCGACCTCCACGAAGGCGATCCCGATGTGGGTGTAGTCGCCCAGGATGTTGGCCCGGTGCCCGTCGGAGTTCATCCAGCCCCGGTGCATCTCCGCACCGGTCCGGTAGCCCATGGCGACGTTCTCCCCGATCCCCTGCCACCCCTCCGGCACCTGCTCGGCGAGGTCGGGGTTGTGCGAGAGCGCCCTGTCGGCGCCGATCTTGTAGGCCCACTTCCGCGCCAGAGCGTCGAGTGCGGAGTCGCGTGTCAGCGGGTCCAGGCCCGCTTCGGAACGAGCCGAGTTAGCGAGCCGCTTGATCGTTCCGCCCTCCCCTGCGGACGCCGGACCAGCGCTGACGAACAGCGCGGCAGCGGCCAACAGCAGAGCGAGGACATAGGACACGGGGCGATGCAGGTGGGGGAACATCCCCGCCAGGGTATCTACCTTTACTTGGGAGTGCTGCGCCCCATGTGACGCTCGATGTGGGCCGCGATCCCCGCCATCAGCAGGCCCTGCCCGAAGGCCGACGGGTCGTCGGAGTCGGACTCCTCGCCCGGCCCAGCGGGCCGCCAGGTGGCCATCGACTCCATCAGGTTCGGGAAACGCTCCGGATCCGCGTACGTCACGAGCATCTCCTCGAACCTCGCATAGGGGTTCTCCGGGAACCGGGCGGCCTCGATCTCGATCCTCGCCTCACCCAAGGCGTACTGCGAGATGATGCCCAGAATCGCCATCTTCTCCTCGGGGGGCAGCGTCACCTCTCGGAGGTAGTAGAACCCGAGATCGATCCAGGCGAGGCGGTTCGGTCCGGGAAGCGTGCCGACGAGAGGCAGGTCGAGGAACCACGGCCTACTCAGCGACAGGTCGACCTGCGCGCGCATCCAGGCTGCCAGACCATCGCGCCAGTCCAGGTCGCGCGACGGCGCCGGCAGCTCCGCACAGAGACGGTCGGCGAGCAGGATGAGCAGCTCGTCCTTGTTCTTCACGTGCCGATACAGCGCCATCGGGGAGCAGCCCAGCGCCTCGGCGACCCGCGCCATCGAGACAGCGGCGAGGCCCTGCTCATCAGCGATGACGTAGGCGGCCTCGACGATCTGGGCAACGCTCAGCGCCGGCTTGGGGCCGCGTCGGCCGGGCGGGGACTTGCCCCACAGACGAGGGATCAGGTCGGAACTCATTCCCTCCATCATGCCCTGCTCCCTCCAGAAACGGGTTGACCGCCTCTCGCTTCTGCGTACTCTATAAACTGTTAATCGCGTACGCTATTAGATCGGACGGCTCATGAGCACTTCGAAACGACCTCTGGCACGCCAGTGGTGGGTCTTCCCGCTGGCCGCGGCGACGGTGATCTTCCTGGTGACGGCACTGCCGCGATACGTCGGCCTGGACCCGTCGCAGTCGCTCGTCGAGACCGACCGCGGGCCGCTCTTCTACCCGGCGCTGGTGACACACATCTTCTTCGGCTCGGTGATGCTCTGCTGCGGCGTACTCCAGCTGTGGCCGTGGCTGCGCGCCAACCATCCGAAGGTGCACCGCTGGACCGGGCGGACCTATGTCGTCACCGCGATCCCGACAGGCGTGGGGGCGCTGGTCACCAGCCAGTTCCCCGCCGCCGGACCGTCCCAGCAGGTCGGCAACACCTTCTTGGCCGTGCTGTTCCTGCTGTTCACCGTGCAGGGCTACCGGGCCGCACGACAGCGTCGCTTCAAGGACCACCGCGAGTGGATGTACCGCAGCTATGCGATGGCGTTCTCGATCATCGCCAACCGTTTCTGGGGCATGGCCCTGATGTTGATCTTCGTGCCCGACATCATGACCAACACCGAGCTCGGCACCGAGGACGCCACCCTCGCCAGCGCAGCCGCGGCCTCGGCGTGGGTCAGCTGGGTCGTGAACCTGCTGATCGCCGAGTGGATCATCCACCGCAAGCCGCGCCGGCGACGCGCCGATCAGGCCAGCGCGTCCCTCAGGGTCGAGCGCCAGACGCCGGTGAGCTCCTCGAGCGGGATCTCGACGCTGCCGCCGTCGTAGGAGATCGAGTACGCAGCGCCACCCGTCACACCGAGCTGCGTCGCCGCGACCCCGTGGCGCTCGGCCAGCGAGGTGAGCCGCTCGACGTCGGTGGCCTTCACGGTGACGACCGCGCGGGCGACCGACTCCGAGAAGAGCGCGACGAACGGGTCGCCGGCGAGCGTGACCGAGACGCCGATCCCCGACGACATCGCCGGCTCGGCCAGGGCCTGCATCAGGCCACCGTCGGAGAGGTCGTGGGCGGAGGTGACGAAACGTGCCTCCAGCAGCAGCTCGGCGAGCGCCTTCTCGGCCGCCAGGTTCACCTTCGGCGGCAGCCCGCCGAGGTGGCCGTGCACGACGTGGGCCCACTCCGACCCGGAGAGTTCCTCATGGGTCTCGCCGAGCAGGACGACGACCTCGTCGGCCGCCTGGAAGTCCGAAGGCGTACGCGTGGTGACGTCCTCGATCACACCGAGCGTCGCGACCACCGGCGTGGGGTGGATGGCGGTCTCGCCGGTCTGGTTGTAGAGGGAGACGTTGCCGCCGGTGACCGGGATGCCGAGCTCGAGGCAGGCGTCCTTCAGGCCGCGGGTGGCCTCGGCAAACTGCCACATCACGTCGGGGTCCTCCGGGGAGCCGAAGTTGAGGCAGTCGGAGATGGCCAGCGGCTTGGCGCCGACGGAGGCCACGTTGCGGTAGGACTCGGACAGCGCGAGCTGGGCACCGGCGTACGGGTCCAGCTTGGCGAAGCGGCCGTTGGCGTCGGTCGCGAGCGCGACACCGAGGTTGGTCGACTCGTCGACCCGGATCATGCCGCCGTCGGCCGGCTGGGACAGGACGGTGTTGCCGCGCACGTAGCGGTCGTACTGCTCGGTGATCCAGGACTTGTCGCACAGGTTCTCCGAGGCGACCAGCTGGAGGACGGTCGAGCGGAGCTCGTCGGCCGAGGCCGCACGCGGGAGCTTCTCGGCCACGTCGGCCTGCAGCGCGTCCTGCCACGACGGGCGGGCGTAGGGGCGCTCGTAGACCGGGCCGTCGTGGGCCACGGTGGTCGGGTCGACGTCGACGATGGTCTCGCCGTGCCAGTCGACGCGCAGCCGGCCCTCGCCGGTCACGGTGCCGATCACAGCCGCCTCGACGTCCCACTTGGCGCAGATGTCCATGAAGGTCGCCTCGTCCTCGGGCGCGATGACCGCCATCATCCGCTCCTGCGACTCGCTCATCAGGATCTCCTCCGGAGCGAGCGTCGAGTCGCGCAGCGGCACCCGCTCGAGGTGCACGTGCATGCCGCCGTCACCGGCAGCGGCGAGCTCGGAGGTGGCACACGAGATGCCGGCCGCACCGAAGTCCTGGATGCCGCGGACGATGCCGGCGGCGAAGAGCTCGAGGGTGCACTCGATCAGCAGCTTCTCCATGAACGGGTCGCCGACCTGGACGCTCGGGCGCTTGGCCGGACCGTCCTCGTCGAACTCGACGCTCGCGAGGATCGAGGCGCCGCCGATGCCGTCGCCACCGGTGCGCGCGCCGTACATGATCACCAGGTTGCCGGCGCCCGACGCCTTGGCGAGGTGGAGGTCCTCGTGACGCAGTACGCCGACGCAGAGCGCGTTGACCAGCGGGTTGCCGAGGTAGGAGGCGTCGAAGACGGCCTCACCACCGATGTTGGGCAGACCGAGGCAGTTGCCGTAGTGACCGATGCCGGACACGATCCCGGGCAGTACCCGGTGGGTGTCCTCCTCGGAGAGCGGTCCGAAGCGGAGCGGGTCCATGACGGCGACCGGCCGCGCGCCCATCGCGAGGATGTCGCGGACGATGCCGCCGACACCGGTCGCGGCGCCCTGGTGGGGCTCGACGTAGGAGGGGTGGTTGTGGGACTCGACCTTGAAGGTGACCGCGTAGCCCTGGCCGACGTCGAGCACGCCCGCGTTCTCACCGATGCCGGCGAGCATCTTGCCGGCCGGGGTCTCCTGCGGGATCTCGCCGAACTGCTTCAGATGCACCTTGGAGGACTTGTAGGAGCAGTGCTCCGACCACATCACCGAGTACATCGCCAGCTCCGCGCCGGTCGGCCGGCGGCCGAGGATGCGCCTGATCTCGGCGTACTCGTCCTCCTTCAGGCCGAGCTCGGCCCAGGGCTGCTCGCGGTCGGGGTCACCGGCAGCGTGGTGCACGGTGTCCAGGAGCGGAAGATCGGACGCAACGGCAGCGGACGAAGTCTCGGTCACGGGCAGAAATCTACGTCAGAAGTGCCCAATCCCCTTAGTCGTCAGCGGGGCAGCCCGCGCCACTCCCGCAGGTCGCGGATCTCACCGAACTCGTGGAGCGCCTGCCGAGCCACCTCGCCGTCCCCGGCGTACGCGGCGACGCTCCAGCCGTGACCCTCCACCATCTCGGCCGTGACCCAGGAGGCCTCGCCGTGCGGGGTGGGCAACCGGCGCGGGCGCCAGGAGAGCGACATCGCGCCGTCGAGGCGCTGCTCGATCCTCGGCGTCGAGCCGGTGGCGGCGTACTTCCTCTGACCGGTCCGCCACTCGCTCCAGTAGGCGTAGTGGAGGTAGACCTGGGAGCCGCGCCAGGACATCGAGCACTCCACGAAGAGGTCGCGCGCCTCGGTCTCACCAGGGGCGCACTCGGCGCTCCGGGCAGCGTCCTCGTAGCCGGGGAAGACCCACTTCATGCCGTCCGCACCGCGCGGGTCCGGGCACCGGGTCAGGGAACCGGAGCCGTTGCCGTCCCAGCAGACGTAGGGCGTGTTGACCTGCCTGGTGGTCGAGCTGACCTGGTCGGCGACCGCGAACGGCCCGATCACCTCGCCGCCGTGCGCGACATGGATGATCCCGGCGACCGTCAGCGCGAGCATGACCGTGATCGCGAAGAGGACCGGCGTCACCCGATCGCGTCGTCGCTGCCGCACAGGCCCCCACCCCCTTGGCGATCCATTCCTTTACCAAGGTAACGCCGCCAGGCGGGTTTGGTTAGGGCCCATATGTAACGGGACCAACGTCCCGTCGCGTCCGCCGACCGAGACCTCTGCCCGCAGGTTGGACCAACCCCTAGTCTTCTATTCGTAGTTATTCACTAAAGAAAGGCCATTCGGTGTCCTCCCCCAGCACGTTCAGCCGACGCAGCCTGCTCGCCACCGGGGCCGGCGCGGTCGCCGCCACCGGCCTCGCCGCCCCCGCCAACGCAGCCACCGAGACTCCGTTCCAGGCCCGTAAGGTCAACCGGCCCAAGCGCAAGCCCAACCTCCTGGTCATCCTGGGCGACGACCTCGGCTGGGCCGATCTGTCCGCCTACGGCTCCCCCGACATCAAGACGCCCCACCTGGACCGGCTCGCGGCCTCGGGCGTGCGGTTCACCGATGCGTACTCCGCCTCCTCGGTCTGCTCCCCCACCCGCTTCGGCCTCTACACCGGGCGCTACCCCGGTCGCCTCGCCGGCGGCCTGCCGGAGCCGATCAGCTCGCCCAACGAGCTGCACGGCATCCCGCTCGACCATCCGACACTGGCCTCGCTGCTCAAGGACCAGGGCTACCGGACCGCGCTGTTCGGCAAGTGGCACTGCGGATATCTGCCCTGGTACAGCCCGACCAGGGTCGGCTGGGACGAGTTCTTCGGCAACTTCTCCGGCGGCCTCGACTACTTCTCGAAGGTCAACCACAACGGCGACCACGACCTCTACGAGGACGAGGTGGAGGTCGAGGACCTTCGCTACTACACCGAGATCGTCACCGAGAAGGCCGTCAGCTTCATCGAGCGCGACCACGACGCCCCCTGGCTCCTCAACCTCAACTTCACCACCCCGCACTGGCCCTGGGAGGGCCCCGAGGACAAGGCGGTGAGCGATGAGCTGACCGCCCGGATCGAGGACGGCGAGAAGGGCGTGCTCTTCCACAACGACGGCGGCTCGCTGGCGACGTACAAGACCATGGTCGAGGACCTCGACCAGTCGATCGGCCAGGTCATCCGGGCCCTCGAGCGCACCGGCCAGCTCCGCGACACCGTCGTCTTCTTCGCCAGCGACAACGGCGGCGAGCGGTTCTCCAACGTGTGGCCGTTCACGGGAGCGAAGTCGGGCCTCAACGAGGGTGGCATCCGGGTGCCCACCATCCTCAGCTGGCCGGGCACCCTGCCCGGCCGCCAGGTCAGCGATGAGCCCGCGGTCACGACCGACTGGACCGCGACCTTCCTGGAGCTCGCCGGCGCCGCGCCGTCGCCGGAGTATCCGCTGGACGGCACCAGCCTGGTGCCGCTCCTCTTCGGCGGCCGGCCGCGCGAGACCCA
This sequence comes from Nocardioides sp. NPDC087217, assembly GCF_044744805.1. Taxonomy (NCBI): domain Bacteria; kingdom Bacillati; phylum Actinomycetota; class Actinomycetes; order Propionibacteriales; family Nocardioidaceae; genus Nocardioides; species Nocardioides sp. NPDC087217. The sequence goes on along the minus strand of NZ_JBIUZB010000004.1, from coordinate 122,316 downwards.
GGACCTCTTCTGGCGCATGCGCGGACAGCGGGCGCTGCGCCGCGGCTCGCTGAAGTACCTGCAGCTCGACGGCACCGACCACCTCTACGACCTGAGTGAGGACGTACGCGAGCAGGCCGACCTGGCCCGGAAGCGGCCCGAGGATCTGGCGGAGCTCCGCGCTGCCTGGGAGAAGATCGACGAGACCCTGCTGGCGTACTAAGGACGTACGCCTGGCGAGTCCACTGGTAACTGAGTGACGGTTGTGACTACCGTGACGAAATATGGGGGACTTCACCAGGTTCAAGTACGTCAGACGGGCGCTCGGCGCGGGCTTGATCTCGGGCGTCGTCGGCGTCGCGGGGCTGGCAATGCCCAGCCCCGCGGCCGCCGCGAACCGGGTCACGCCGGGCAACTTCACCGGCTACGGCTTCGACCAGTGCCAGGCTCCTCCGCAGACGGCGATGGACCGCTGGTGGAGGCACTCGAACTTCGGCGCGGTCGGCATCTACATCGCCGGGAACTCGCGCGGCTGCCGCAACCAGACCAACCTCAGCTCGACCTGGGTGCGCACCCAGCTGGCGCGTGGTTGGCGACTGCTGCCGATCACGCTCGGCCCGCAGGCATCCTGCAACCCGCACTTCCCGCGCTACCGCGACGACCCGCGGATCAGCGCCAACTCGACCAACCAGTACGCCACGGCGAAGCGCCAGGGCATCAACCAGGCCAACGCGACCGTGGACGCCGCCAAGCGCTACGGCATCGCCGCCGGGAGCACGATGTTCTATGACCTCGAGGGCTTCGACATCGGCAACAAGCGCTGCCGTGAGTCGGCGATGTGGTTCGTCTCGGCCTGGAGCCACCGGATCAAGGCGCTCGGCTACCGACCGAGCATGTACTCGAGCGCGTCCTCCGGCATCAAGGCGATGTACGCCGTCTGGCACGCCCAGCCGCGCGGCTTCGTCTACCCCGCGGATCTGTGGATCGCCGACTGGGACGGCCGCGCCGGCACCTCGACCCGCTACATCCCGGACACCCCCTGGAACCCGCACAAGCGCGTCAAGCAGTACCGCGGCCCGCACAAGGAGACCCACGGCGGCACCACCATCGAGATCGACTCCAACTTCGTCGACCTCGGCCGGGGCTCCTACGCGCGGCCGGTGACCCACTGCGGCGGCGTGCCGGTCAGCTTCACCAGCTATCCCGCCCTGAGGCCGCGCACCAGCTCCTACACTCCTTCGCCGATCTACACCAAGGCGCTCGAGTGCATGCTCCGCGAGCGTGGAAACTTCGGTGGCGCCATCGACGGGACGTACGACCGAGGGCTGGTGAGCTCGATCAACGCCTGGCAGCGCTCGCACGGCCTGACGGTGAGGAAGACCTGGACGCAGGGCGCCTGGAAGACGCTGTGGGCCGCCAACAGCCGCCCGCTCCTCAAGCGCGGCTCCGCCGGCGAGAGCGTCCGCGACCTCCAGCGCGCCCTCAGCGCCACCTCCGCGCCCGAGCGTCCGAAGATCACCGGCGTCCTGGACTGGAACACCCAGGTCGCCCTCGTCGCCTATCAGAAGCGTCTCGGCCGCACCGCGAACGGCATGGCCACCGAGGTGACCTGGTACGACCTAGCCCACGGCCGCTGACTCCGAGCAGTACAGGTGCTGCTTGGCGCTCGCGTGGCCGACGATCCTGGTCCCGTCCTCCTCGGTTCGCGGCGTCATCGACTCGGGGAAGGGCGGGGTGACCACACCGAGGCAGAACCTGACTTCATCGACGTCCCTCGGGATCGACGCCCAGGTCTGGTCGGTGTCCGGAAAGCCGAACAGCGCCTGTGAAAGCAATGCCCCGCCGTCGGCGTCCTCTGTCACGTACGCCGCCTCCTCCCGGTAGCGGACGCCGGCGCCCGCCGCGACCCCGGGCCGGTTGATGAGCAGCAGTGGTTCGTCACCGTCGTTGGCGAACCGGTAGGCCACCTGCACCTCGTTGTCCCGGACCCTCACCTCGGCATCGAACCTCGCCTCCGGCGCCGACGCCGAGCCCGACGGACCGAACTCGCCGTAGGGGGAGTCCTCGGCGCACCCGCCGAGAGACATCAGCAGCGCCACCACGAGTACGCCGACGCGCGTCATCAGTCCAGGGATGCTGGATCGGAGCAGAAGATCTGCTGGGACTCGGCTGCCGAGTCGGAGTGGGCGAGACCGGTCACGTCGGCCGGGACGCCCTCCGGATAGAGGTCGCGGAGGTCGAGTACGCCGATGCAGAAGACGACCTCCTCGACCGGGTCCGGGAGCTCCGGGACGGAGTCGTCGTCGAACGGTCGATACTCCTCGAGCGGCAACGGCACGCGTACGTTCCGCTTCATCTCCTCGCCCGCCGCGAGCTTGACCCAACCGACCGCCGGCATCTGCGCGAAGTCCTTGTCGTCGGGCAGCGCGAAGATCCGCTTGCTGACCTCGGCTCGGCTCCCGCCGCTGCCCAGGACGTAGACGGTGTCGGCCGACGCCGTCTGCAGCGCCCCATTGGCGTACGTCGGCACCGAGTCGACCACGTAGACGTCGGTATCCGCGTCGTTGACCACCCGATAGCTGACCTCGAGCGCGCCGCCCGTCTGGGCGACCTCGGACTCGAAGCGCACCCCCTCGATCTCACGCTCCCCCTCCGGGACCTTCGCGCAGCCGCTCATCACCAGACCTCCCGCCAGCAGCGATGCCAGGAGCATCAACCTAGTAGTGGTCACGGTGCGGAGCTCCCATCTCGTCGCGGAGCCCGTTCTCGGTGTAGACGTACGGGTGGTCCGGGTCGATCTGCTCCGGCGTGCTGGGGTCGTTGTCGTGATCGACGGGAAGACCGGCAGCCTCACGCTCACGGTTGTTCGTCCCCTGGTTCTCGGGGTCGTCGCCGTGATACTCGCCGGGCTCGAGCGTGTCGTGCATGTAGTCGTAGACGTGCGCCATCTCGTGGTAGAGCACCGCCACCGGCGGGCCGTCGACGGGCGTCTGGGGAGCACGGTTGCCGGTGTTCATCGTGTCGATGTCCGGCATGTACTCGATCTCGTTGCCGCCCATCGGTCCGTTGGACGCCGAGCTGTTCGGTGTGTCACCGACGTACTCGCGGATGGTCAGGTTCTCCTGCCCGATCCCGAACACGCCCGAGTCGTCGTGCCTCCGGTCCAACGCGGCGAGCATCTGCTGCCCGGTCGGCGACGCGGCCAGCATCTCGAGGTCCGCGCGGGTGCGGGCGACGAACTCCGGCGAACCCTCGATCTTGATCCACTCCGGGACCTCGGTGATCTGGACCGTCACGTGCTGCTCGACGTCCTCGTCGGTGTCGCCGGACTCGCTGTGGGCCTTGTCGTCACCCGAGCCACCGTAGGTGGTGTCGGTCCCCCGCCCGGCGTACGTCACGTCATCGCCGGCGCCGCCGTGGATCCGGTCGTTGTCATCGCCGCCGGAGGCGATGTCGTTGCCGTCGCCGCCGACGAGCAGGTCGTCGCCATCGGCCCCTTCGAGGTAGTCCTGGCCGCGACCACCGCTGATCCGGTCGTTTCCGGCCATGCCGTAGACGGTGTCGTCGCCACCCGCCCCGGTGGCAAGGTCGTTGCCACCCTGGGCGTCGATGTAGTCGCGATCGGTGCCGCCTGAGACCCGGTCGTCGCCGTCACCGGCGAAGACGTGGTCGCGGCCCTGGCCACCGAGGATGCGGTCGCTCCCGCTGCCGCCGTTGAGCCGGTCATCACCTCTGCCGCCGAGCAGCGAGAGGTTGACGTTGGTGCCCTGCGGGACGTTGATCTCGTCGTTGCCCTCGCCTGCGCGGATGACGATCTCGTTGCCGGGAGGCACGTCGTACATCTGGCCGTTGACGGTGACGACCTGCCTTCCGGTCAGTGGGTTGATCCCGACCGTGACCACGTCGTCGCCGCTGCCGGTGTTGATGTAGGTCTTTCCGTCGACGTTGATCATGCCGACCGAGTCGACGTCGGCGGGGAGATGGAACGGGTCCTGTCCGGACTCGGCGATCGCCGCCATGCGCGTCGACAGCCCCCGCCAGGCAGCGGTGGTGTCGACCAGCACCTGCCGGTCGGCGCTGAGGTCGCGATCGAGGCCGGTCCGGAGCTCGGAGGCACGCGCGATGGCGTCGGTGACCAGCTTGCTGTCATCGGGGGTCTCGGGCTCGAACCGGATGTCGCCCGACGGGCTGCCCTGGTGCGGGATGTGGGCCACCGTCGCCCAGGACTGGTCGAGGTGGCCCTGGGCGATGCGTACGGTGCCGGCGATCCGGGCCGTCGCCGAGGACGCCTTGTCGGCGAGCTCGCGCGCCGTGTCGAGGTCGGTCAGGAGCGTCTTGCGATGCCCTTCGTAGGACTCGGCCGTCTGTCCCTCCCAGTCGGCGACGACGTCCTTGGAGCCGCTGATGAACGCCTCGGTGACGCTGTCGAGCGCCTTCGCGATCGAGGTCCAGCCACGCGAGGCGTCGTCGATCGACGCCGCATCGTCCCACAGCTTCCAGGTGCCTTCGGACATCTCGGTGCCTCTCAGCGCGGGGTCGGGGTCGGGCCCGGTGACGGGCTCGGAGTGGGTGAAGGCGGCTGCGGCCCCGGGGTCGGCTCCGGAGGCCGCGGCGTCGGACCCGGCTCCAGCGAGTTGCTCGACTGGGCGGCCCGGGCGATCTCCTCGTCGGTCGCGGAGATGTCGAACGCGCACAGCATGAGAGCGTCGGCGTCCGCCTCGAAGACGGCCGCGAACGACTCGAGCGCGCTGGACGCGGCCTCGACCAGCGGCCCATGGGCAGCCATGGTGTCGTAGCCGCCCTGGGTGTTGCCGGCGTCGCGTGAGGCGACCACGAGGGCGCCGGCGTTGTCCGTGGTCGCACCGGTCAGGTCCATCGCCCAGTCGATGCAGCGGTCGGCGAGCCTGACGAGCTCGGCGGGACGTACGTTGATCTGAGATGACATCGGGGCCTCCTTCTCCATCGGAGTTCTTCCCCGGAACACGCGTGACTACACGCGAACGCCGCGCCTATCTCACGATCCGAGACACAGGAGAAGGGTGCCCCGTCAGGAGAACGGGTTGGGGAGGGCACCCGGGAGGTCGGCGAGGAGCTCACGGGCACGGGCGGCGACCTTGTGCTCGACGAGGACCTCGTACTTGGTCGGCACGATGACCTTGACGCTCGAGAAGTCGCGGGTGCCGCGGGTGGCGGCGTAGCCGATCATCGACCAGATGAGGCCGAAGACGACACCGAGCAGCACCGTCGACAGCAGGATGAAGAGGAAGTTCTCGTTGCCGAAGAGCGACATGATCAGGCCGACGAAGACACCGAGCCAGGCGCCGGAGAGGACGCCGGCGAGGGCGACCTTGCTCCAGGTGAGCCGGCCGGTGATCCGCTCGATCTGCTTCAGCTCGGTGCCGACGATCATGCAGTTCTCGACCGGGAACTCCTTGTCGGAGAGGAAGTCGACCGTCTTCTGCGCGGCGGCGTAGTCGTCATAGGTCGCAAGCGACTGGGGAAACTCCAGCTTCAGCGGGCTCTGCGGGCCGCTGACCGGCGAGGTGAAGGACATATGCCCAGTGTGCCCCAGGCGAGGTCAGTTCTTGAGGACGCCGTTCGCGATGACATCGAGCATGGGACGTACGTCCTTGGCCTCGAGCGAGGAGTGGTCGGCCATGGTCGCGACGCCGCCGAGGAGACGGCACACGTCGAGGTTGTCGACACCCTCGCGGAGCACGCCGTGCTCTGCCATCTCCTTCAGGACGCTCTCGTTGGCGTCGGCGTAGGTCTGGCACTTGGTGCGCAGCGGGGAGTCCTGGCAGCCCAGGGAGGCGGTGATCTTGGCGGCGGCGCCCTGGTGGCGGGTCAGCAGCGAGACGTACTCCTCGAACCAGGCGAGGAGCTTCTCCCGGCACCCGCCCTCGGTCGCCATCGCCTTCTCGACGTGGGCGGCGACCTCCTCGATCCAGGTGGCCATGATCGCCTCGTGGAGCGCCTCGCGGGTCGGGAAGTGGCGGTAGAGAGTGCCGGGACCGACACCCGCACGCCGAGCCACCTCGTCCAGAGGTGCGTCGAGACCGCGCTCCTTGAACACCGCGTGGGCGACCTCGATCAGCCGCTCGCGGTTGCGCTGCGCGTCGGCTCTCATCCGGACCTCCTCAGTGGCTCCCGCCTCGCTGCGGGCGCCTCAGGTTAACAGCAGCCTCCGCCACAGCAACTAAATGCGTTGCTAACCGGAGACACTCTCCGGTAGTGTCTTCATCAAGCGGAGACTTCCTCCGCTTCACTGTACTCCTTCTCCGTCTCCAACAGGAGCTCTCGCATGACATCCACCGTGGCACCACCCAAGCCACCCGCGGCCACCAAGGCCGCCGGCGCCGGGATCGCCCTGGTCCTGATCGCCCAGCTGATGATCGTCCTCGACGCGGCGGTCGTGAACGTCGCGCTCCCCCGGATCGCCGACGACCTCGAATTCACTCCGGCCGCCCTCACCTGGGTGCTCAACGGATACACGCTCGCCTTCGGCGGGCTCCTCCTGCTCGGCGGTCGCCTCGGCGACGTCTTCGGCAGGCGGCGCGTGTTCGTGGCCGGCCTCTCCGTCTTCACCCTCTTCTCACTGGCCGGCGGACTCGCGCCGACCGACGACCTGCTGGTGATCGCCCGCGCCCTCCAGGGCTTCGGCGCCGCGATCGCCGCACCCCAGGTGCTCGCCCTGCTGACCACGTCCGCTAAGGACGAGGGCGGCCGGGCCCGGGCGATCGCGCTCTTCTCCGCGGTCTCCTCTAGCGGCGCCTCGATCGGGCTGATCCTCGGCGGCATCCTGACCGACATCGCGTCGTGGCGCTGGACGCTGTTCATCAACGTACCGATCGGGCTCGTCGTGCTCGCCCTCGTCGGCCGTCTCGTCGCCGAGACGGCGCCGCGACCGGGGCGCTTCGACATCGTCGGCGCCGTGACCGCGACCGGTGGTGCGGCCGCGATCGTCTGGTCGCTGATCGGCGCCCCGGAGCACGGCTGGACCTCCGCGCGCACTCTCGGCGGAATCGCGGTCGGCCTGCTCCTGCTGGTCGCCCTCGTGCTCACCGAGCGCCGGGTCGCCCACCCGCTGCTGCAGCTCCACCTCTTCAACAGCCACCGCCGCGTCGCCGCGTTCATTGCCGCGGTCGGGCTGGTCGGGGCTCAGTTCGCGACGTTCTACCTGACCGTGATCTACCTGCAGGGCGTGCTCGGCATGGGGCCGCTCGCCTCCGGGCTGGCGTTCCTGCCACTGACGCTGATGATCTTCGCGGTGTCCCGGGTGGCGCCTCGGATCGCGGCCCGGATCGGGATGTCGCGGGTGCTGGTCCTGGGCGCCACCGGCCTCACCCTGTCGTTCGTGTGGCTGAGCACGCTGACGGAGACGAGCACGTACGCCGGCGCCGTGCTGGCTCCATTCCTCCTCAACGGCGCCTTCGCCTCCCTCGTCTTCACCTCCACCACGGCTCTCGGCCTGGAAGGTGTCGACGCCGCCCACGCCGGCTCGGCCTCGGGTCTGGTGCAGACGATGCAGCAGCTCGGCGGCTCGATCGGGCTGGCCGTGATCGCCTCGGTCTACGTCGCCAACGGCACCCCCGGCGAGGTCGTACCGGGGATGCGCGAGGCCTTCTATGCCGCGGCCGCCTTGGGCGCGCTCGGCATCATCGCCTCGCTGAGCGTGGTGATCCGCCGACCGTTCGGAACCCGCTCGTTCGCCACCGGACGAGCAGCGGTCGAGGTCGACTGAATCATCACGTACGGGTGGCTCGCGGCATGAGTCACCTGGGCTATGGCGCGAGGGGTTTCCCGGTGCTCCCATGAACCATGGGGGGTATCAGTTTCAGGCGCACCCGGCGAGCACTCGGCGCCGGCGTCATCGCAAGCATCCTGGTCGTCGCGGGGCTGGCTTCGGCCGGCCCCGCGACGGCTGCCAACCCGGTCACTCCGGGCAACTTCACCGGCTTCGGCTTCGACCAGTGCCAGGCGCCGTCGCAGACCTCGATGGACCAGTGGTGGAGGACCTCGAACTTCACGGGCGTGGGCATCTACATCTCCGGCAGGTCGCGTGCCTGCCGCACCCAGACGCACCTCTCGGCCACCTGGGTGCGCAACCAGCAGGCCCGCGGCTGGCGGCTCCTGCCGATCACGCTCGGCCCGCAGGCATCGTGCAACCCGCGCTATCCCCGCTACGGCGACGACCCGAAGATCAACCCTGACCCGGCCGACGGGTACGCGGCGGCGAGGCGTCAGGCGATCAACGAGGCCAACACGGCGATCACGGCCGCCAAGGGCTACGGGATCGCGGCCGGCAGCACGATGTTCTACGACCTCGAGGCCTTCGACATCACCAACCGGGCCTGCCGCGAGTCGGCGATGTGGTTCATCTCGGCGTGGAGCTACCGGATCAAGGTGCTCGGCTACCGCTCGGCGATGTACTCCAGCGCCTCGTCGGGGATCAAGGCGATCTACGACGTCTGGCGCGCCCAGCCGAGCGGGTTCACCTTCCCCTCGGATCTGTGGATCGCCGACTGGGACGGCAAGGCGAACACCTCGACGACGTACATCCCGGACTCGGTGTGGAGCGACCACGACCGCGTCAAGCAGTACCGCGGCGGCCACGACGAGACCCACGGCGGCGTCACGATCAACATCGACTCCGACTATCTCGACGTCGGCCGCGGCTCCTACGCCCCGCCGGTGGTCCGGTGCGGTGGCGTACGCGTCGACTTCGACTACTACCCCGATCTCCGTCCGGCGACGTCGACCTACACGCCTCCCGCGGCGTACGTGATGGCGCTCAAGTGCATGCTCAGCACCCGCGGCACCTTCGACGGCGTGATGAGCGGCTACTACGGCACAGCGCTGCGCGCCGCTGTTCACAACTGGCAGCGCAGCCACGGCCTGGCCGTCCGCGACCTGTGGACCCGAGGCGCCTGGAAGACGCTGTGGGCCGCCAACCGGCACCCGATCCTGAAGCGCGGCTCCGCCGGTGACCAGGTCCGCGACCTCCAGCGCGCGCTCAACTCCACCACTCGAACCGAGGAGCGGGTCAAGGTCACCGGGGTCCTCGACTGGAACACCCACGTAGGCCTGGTCGCCTATCAGCGGCGGCTCGGGCGCACGCCCGACGGCATGGCCACGGCCGTCACCTGGTACGACCTGTCCCGCGGCCGCTGATGCGTTCCTTCATCAAGGCGGTGGAACAGCCTCAGGCGAAGGCCTTCTCAGCCAGCGAGGTGAAGAAGCCGAGCCCGTCGGTGCCGGAGCCGGTGAGGGTCTCCACGGCGTGCTCGGGGTGGGGCATCAGGCCGACGACGTTGCCGGTCTCGTTGGCGATGCCGGCGATGTCGTTGACCGAGCCATTGGGGTTCACGTCGAGGTAGCGCGCGACGACGCGGCCCTCGTCCTCGAGCCGCTTGATGGTGTCGGCGTCGGCGACGTACTGCCCCTCACCGTTCTTCAGCGGGACCACGATCTCCTGGTCCTGGGTGAAGGCGGAGGTCCAGGCGGTCGAGGTGTTCTCGATGCGCAGCTTCTGGTCGCGGCAGATGAACTTGAGGTGGTCGTTGCGCAGCAGGCCGCCGGGGAGCAGGTGGGACTCGACGAGCATCTGGAAGCCGTTGCAGATGCCGAGCACCGGCAGGCCCTTCTGAGCGCCCTCGATGACCTCGGTCATGATCGGCGCGAAGCGGGAGATGGCACCGCAGCGCAGGTAGTCGCCGTAGGAGAAGCCGCCCGGCAGGATCACCGCGTCGACGCCCTGCAGGTCGTGGTCGCCGTGCCACAGCGCAACGGCCTCGTTGCCGCCGACTCGGACGGCGCGCTGCGCGTCGACGTCGTCGAGCGTGCCCGGGAAGGTGATGACGCCGATCTTCACTTCGCGGTCTCTTCCACGCGCACGACGTAGTTCTCGATCACCGTGTTGGCCAGGAAGGTCTCGGCCAGCTTCTCGATCTGGGCGAGCGCGTCGTCGGTGACCTCGGGGATCTCCAGCTCGAACCGCTTGCCCTGACGGACCTCGGTGACCCCGGTGAACCCGAGCCGCGGCAGGGCGCCGAGTACGGCTTTCCCCTGCGGGTCGAGAATCTCGGGCTTGGGCATGACGTCGACGACAACGCGAGGCATGGCTGCAGTCTAGGTGGGCCATACGCCGCTCACCTAAACCGTTGGCACCCTCCCGATCCGGTCTTTACGATCGCTGCTCGTGCGCCAGCTGCTGATCGACATCACCCCGTTGCGTACGTCTCCCGCTTTCCGCCGTTTCTTCATCGGTCGGGCGGTGTCGGGGCTCGGTGGGCAGATCACCGTGGTCGCTGTGATGTACCAGGTCTGGGAGGCCACCCACAGCCCGTTCTGGTCCGGCAGCGTCGCGCTCGCGCAGCTCCTCCCGATGCTCACGATCGGGCTCTGGGGCGGTGCGGTGGCCGACCGCGCGGACCGGCGCTCGATCCTGCTGGCCACCAACCTCACGCAGCTCGTGCTGGCGCTGCTGCTGATGGCGCAGGCCCTCTGGCTGGGCACCTCGCCATCCTCGCTCGGGTTCGTCCTGGTGCTGGTCGCGCTGATGGCCGCCGCGGGCTCGGTCGCCGCCCCAGCGGGCATGGGAGTGATCCCACGGCTGCTCGCCACCGACCAGGTCGCCGCCGGGCTCGCCCTCAACCGGCTGAGCTTCCAGGGCTCGATGCTCCTCGGCCCGGCGCTGGGCGGGATGATCATCGGATACGCCGGCCTCGAGATCGCGTACGCCGTCGACGCGGCCTCCTTCGCCGCCGGGTTCCTCGGTGTCATCGGCCTCCCCGCCCTCGCGCCCGCGACGAGGACGACCGGCGGCGGCATCCTCGAGGGCCTGCGCTTCGCGGCCACCCAGCCGGTCGTACGCGGTGTGCTCCTCGTCGACCTGGCGGCCACCGTCCTGGCCATGCCGGTCAGCCTGTTTCCGCTGGTAAACGAGGCCCTGTTCGGCGGAGACCCACGCACCCTCGGGCTGTTCCTGACCGCGATCGCCGTCGGCGGCGTGGCTGCCTCTCTCTTCTCGGGTTCGTTCACCAGACGCAGCCGGCCGGGACTGATCACGATCGGCGCCGCCGCCGTGTGGGGCGCCAGCCTCGGCGCCGTCGGGCTGGTCACCTCACCGTGGCTGTGCCTCGCCCTGCTCGCGGTCGCCGGAGCCGCCGACTCGGTCAGCGTCGTCACCCGCGGGACGCTGATCCAGCTCGCGGTGCCCGACGACCTGCGCGGCCGGACCGCCGCGATCGAGATGATCGTCGGCGCCGGTGGGCCGGAGGTCGGCAACCTTCGCGGCGGCGCCGTCGCCGAGCTCACCTCAGGCTCGTTCGCCCTGGTCAGCGGCGGCATCACCTGCCTGCTCGCCCTCGCCGCGGTCGGTGCCACCTCCCGGCCGATGCTCGCCTTCCGGACCGGCGAACTAGCGCTTGAGCGCCCGTAACAGCTGAGTCACCGCTTGCTGTGCGAGCATCCGCGATCCTCCCCCGGCGACCAGAGCCTGCACGATCTCGTGGTGAGTCGTCAGCTCGATCGGGCGGGCGTCGGGCCGCAGAAGACCGGCACCCGAAGCCTGCAGGAAGGCCTTCTCGGCAACGGCGATCACGCGGGCACGCCATCGTGTGGCCACCTCGACCTGCTCGCCGGTGGGGACGCAACGGGCATCGGCCTGGGCATTGGCGAGGATCCGAAGGATGGTCCCCAACCGATCCAGCGGATCCTGGATCCGTTCGGCCTTGACGATCTCCGTCCACAGCAACGCGGCGCTGCGGTCAGCCACGGCCTGTTCCATCTGTCGCCGGTCGCCTAGGTGACGTTTCACCGTCGCCGCACCGAGCCCGACTCCTGTGGCTACACGAGGGATGGTCACTCGCTCGCCCAGCAGCGCGAGTCGGCGGGCCTCCTCGATGACGACGGCCCGGTTGCGGCGCGCGTCGACGCGCCTGATCTGACCTGGCTCGCGCCCGGACTGGCTCACTTCGCTCCTATCGGGAGTCGTCGCCGAAGGGTCTCCCGTTCTCCGGATGCAACCACTCCCGCAGCGGGATCCTTCCCGGTGCCTATCGCCTCGAAAGGCAACACCATGCGTACCGTCCGATTTCATAGCTACGGCGGGCCTGACGTGCTCGTCGTCGACGATGTCCCCGTCATCGACCCGGCCCCGGGGCAGGTCCTTGTCGACGTAGCAGCGGCAGGGGTCGCTGGTGGAGAACCGGCCATCCGCGCCGGGCGTTATCGCCTCGTCATGCGCCGACCGCTTCCTTCGGGGACCGGGGTCGACTTCTCCGGTACGGTCGCGCAGATCGGTGCCGGCGTGGACCACGTCACGGTCGGTGACCACGTCTGGGGAGTCATGCCCCACGGCACCTTCGGGGCTGCCGCCGAGCAGTTGATCGTGCCAGTCGAGCGGTTGACGCGAGCGCCGTCGAGCATCGACCTCGTCGATGCCGCAGCGCTGCCGGCGGCGGGCACGACCGCCCTTCGCGCGCTCGAGGGCCTGCAGCCAGGTGCGGCACTCCTGGTCCGCGGCGCCGCAGGAGGTGTCGGCAACGTCGTCCTGCAGCTTGCCAGCGCGCACGGCGCCCACATCACAACTCTTGCGAGCGCGCGCGATGCCGACTGGCTCCGCACCTTGGGCGCGGACGAAACGGTGGACTACCGGACGACGAGAATTCGGGACCTGCCTCGGTTCGACAGGATCATCGACCTCGTCGGAACCGAGCTTCCGCCGTTGCTGCGCCGATTGCGGGCCGGCGGCACTCTCGTAGCGTTGGCCCTCGATGCGCGCAAGCCACTACGGACGCTCGCGACGATCGTCGGCGGGAGGTACGGGTCCAGACGGATCGTGGCATTCAGTAACAACCCGTCAACCGGCGATCTGAGACACCTCACCCGGCAGGTGGACGCAGGCCACCTACAACCGGTCGTGGCGGACCGACGCCCACTCGAGGGCGCGGCCGACGCGCACCGCGACCTCGAGCGCGGCGGAGTGCGCGGGAAGATCCTCCTCATCCCAGCCTGACTCGAAGATCGCAGTCACCTGGCGACTGCGATCTTCGAGCTTATGGAGCAGAGTCCGCCAGGCACGCCGAGCAGGGCGCCACCTCGCCTGACCAGCCACCACGCCTGAGCAGCTCGCCGACGCGAGCAGCCGTCCGGCACGGGTCGCCGAGCACCTGGCCAAAGGTCAGCCGAACGGTCCGAAGGTTGCGGGCGACGGTGGCGTCCAGGTCGCGAGCATGGTCGGCATCCCGGGCGGCAGCGCTGCCATGGAATGCGCGGCCGTCGAGCTCCACTACCAGGCCGTACGCCGCATAGATGACGTCCCGCTCGATGGGGGTCCCCGCGATCGAGTCGGCGACCTGTCGCTCGCCTGCGGGCAGACCATGAGCGCGCTCGACGCGGCGGAGGTACTCGCGCTCGAGCACCGAGCACGCGCCGTCGTTGAGATCCGCGAGCAGTTCACCGAGGAGGCGCCGGTCGCGCATCCGAGGGCGACGGCGCAACGCTTCGACCAGTGCCGCGGCCCGTACGGCCTTGGCCCGGACGAGGTCGGCGAGCAATGCGAACGCCTCGTTGACACCACCCGCCTCCGAGGCCGCGTCGATCGCTGCTTCCGCGAGGAGCTGCCGGGGCGGGTAGGCGGACCAGTCGACGTATCCGTCGAATCGTGCGCGACGGCGAACGATCACGCCGTCCGGCGCGCTGATCGTCCGGCTCGTCGGGATCATCACCTCGATCGGCGCACGCTCCGGCGGCTTCGGCAGCGCCGATCTCCCGCTCAGTGCCGCCGGCCAGCACGCCAGCACCGCCGCCCACGCCCGCTGACCCCAGGTCGGAATGCCGGTGTGACCGACGTAGACCCCCGGATGGATCGCGGTGAGCTCGCGGTTTCGTACGAGGCGACGGATGTCGTGGTCCTGTGCGTGCAGGTCACGCAGCTGTCGCCGCGAGATGACACCGCCCTGGATCTCGTCACGCAGTCGCACCATGCCGTCATGGTCGAACGGCTGCTTCGCGTCCCCCGAGTGCTCCACGAAACCGTTCTACCCCAGATCAGGCCCTCGTAAACTCGAAGATCGCAGCCACCAAGTGACTGCGATCTTCGAGCTACGTTGCTGCCGGCGTGTGGAATGTCCTACTTGAGCTCGCGCTTGAGGATCTTGCCGGTGGCGGTCATCGGGAGGGCGTCGACGATCTCGACGATGCGCGGGTACTTGTAGGCCGCCATCTGCTCCTTGCTCCAGGCGACGATCTCCTCGGAGGTCGCGGAGACGCCGGGCTTGAGCACGAGGACCGCCTTGATCTCCTCACCGTGGGAGTCGTGCGGGACGCCAATCACGGCGGCCAGCGAGACCGCCGGGTGGGTGAGCAGGACCTCTTCGATCTCGCGCGGGTAGACATTGAAGCCGCCGCGGATGATGAGCTCCTTGGCGCGGTCGACGATGTAGTACCACCCGTCCTCGTCGCGCTTGGCGAGGTCGCCCGAGCGGAACCAGCCCTCCGACGTGAGCACCTCGGCGGTGGCCTCGGGGCGGTTGTAGTAGCCCTTGAAGATGTTGTGGCCCTTGATCGCGATCTCGCCGATCGCGTCGGGGGTCCACTCGATGTCGTCCCACGACGCCGGGTCGATCAGGCGCATCTCGACACCGGGGATCGGGACGCCGATCGAGCCCGGGCGCACCGGCTGGCCGTAGAGCGAGAACGACGCCACCGGCGAAGTCTCGGAGAGGCCGTAGCCCTCGAGGATGGTGACGCCGAAGCGCTTCTCGAACTCCTTGTGGATCTCGACCGGGAGGGCCGAGCCACCGGCGGCGGCGACGCGCAGGTTCTTGGCGAGCGTGTCCACGTCGGTGTCCTCGGAAAGGGCACCGAGCAGGCCCCAGTACATCGTCGGTACGCCGGCGAAGAACGTGACGCTCTCCTTGAGCATCGTCGCCAGCGCGGCAGCGGCGTCGAAGCGGGGCAGCAGCACGACGGTGCCACCGAAGGCGATCGCGCCGTTCTGCACCACGGTCTGACCGAAGGCGTGGAAGAGGGGCAGCACGGCGAGATAGGTGTCGGGCCGCTCGGCCGAGGCACCGAAGAGGTCGGCGCCGGCCAGCGCGTTGTCGCGCATGTTGCGGTGACGCAGCTCGGCGCCCTTGGGCTGCCCGGTGGTGCCGGAGGTGTAGAGGATGACCGCGGTGTCGTCCTCGTCGGTGGCCACGGTGTCGAAGGTCGGCGGCTGGGTCCCGATGCCCTGGCCGAGCGTGGTCACGCCCTCGATCGGCGACGCGGCGGTCGGGTCCACGGTGATCAGGAAGAAGTTCTCGACCCCGGCCTCCTGCGCGCCGGCGTGCGCCTCGGCACCGATGGCGAGCTCCGGCGTGCCCTCGAAGGCGAAGAGGGCCTTCGCGTCGGAGTCCTTGAGGTGGTAGGCCACCTCGCGCCCCTTGAGCAGCACGTTGAGCGGCACGACGGTTGCCCCGGCCTTGAGGATGCCGAAGTAGACCATCGTGAAGTAGGGCAGGTTCGGGCTCATCAGAGCGACCCGGTCGCCCGCCCCGATGCCCTTGCTCGCCAGCAGGTTCGCGACCTGGTTGGCGGCACCGTTGATCTGGGCGTAGTTCAGACGGATGTCTCCCAGCACGATCGCGGTGCGCTCGGGATAGTTCGCCGCGGAGTCTTCGAGCAGCGAAGCGAGGTTGTACGTGGACACATGGCCTCCAGTGGTGTGCGTGTTACGCGTCACAACCTACCCGCAAGTAGCCCCCCAAGAAACAGGGTCCGCGTTTTTAGTGCGACACGTGTCTCAGAATCGGTGGCCGGTGAGCTTCTCGTACGCCTCGACGTACTTCGCCCGCGTGCGCGCGACGATCTCCTCGGGCAGCTCCGGCGGCGGACCACCGGCAGCGCGGTCCCAGCCGGACTCGGGCGAGAGCAGCCAGCGCCGGATGACGTCCTTGTCGAAGCTGGGGATCGCGCTCCCGGGATGCCACTGACTCGCGTCCCAGTAGCGGGAGGAGTCCGGAGTGAGCACCTCGTCGGCGAGCACGATCGTGCGGATGCCCAGGTCGTCCTGACGTACGCCGAACTCGAACTTCGTGTCGGCCAGGATGAGGCCGCAGCCGCGGGCGATCTCGTCGGCGCGCTGGTAGACCGCCAGGGTGAGCCGGCGCACCGCGGCGGCGTCGTCCTCGCCGATCAGCTTGGAGATGTATTCGTAGGTGACGTTCTCGTCGTGGTCGCCGAGCTCGGCCTTGGTGGCCGGGGTGAAGATCGGCGGGGTGAGCCGGGAGCCGTCGACCAGACCGGCCGGGAGCCGGATGCCGCAGACCTCGCCGGTCGCCTCGTACTCACGCAGGCCCGACCCGGTCAGGTAGCCGCGCGCGACACACTCGACAGGGAGCATGTGGAGCTTCTGAGCGACCACCGCCCGGCCGGCCACCGACTCGGGGACATCGGTCGAGAGCACATGGGTCGGCACCAGGTCCTCGAACTGCTCGAACCACCACAGCGAGAGCTTCGTGAGGATCTCACCCTTGTCCGGGATGACCGTGTCGAAGACGTGGTCGAAGGCCGAGATGCGGTCGCTGGCGACCATCAGGAGCTGGCCGGCGTACGGACCCTCCTCCAGCTCGTAGAGGTCGCGCACCTTGCCGGAGTGGAGGTGCTTCGCGCCCGGGATCGCCGGCGCCGGGGGGATGTTGAGTTCAGCCACGGGATCAGCCTAAGAGATAGTCCTCCCGAACCGTTTCTCGCTTAAGTAGACTGTTTCGAGCGATTTAAGCGGAAGGGCCGCCCATGGAGCGACGACCACAGCCAGACTTCTTGATCATCGGGGCACCGAAAGCAGGGACCACGGCGCTGCACTCGGCGCTCGCGAGGCACCCGCAGGTGTTCGCCACGACACCGAAGGAACCGAAGTACTGGCTCTGCGACGACGCTCCGCCGCCCCACTGGCGCGGCCCCGGCGACAAGCACTCTCAGCAGGAGTGGGTCTGGCGGCGTACGGACTACGACCGGCTCTTCGCCACCGCCCCCGAGCACGCGATCCGGGGCGAGAGCACGCCGTTCTACCTCTGGTCCACCAGCGCCCAGCGGCGGATCGCCCAGGAGCTTCCGAATGTGAAGCTGATCGCTGTCGTGCGCGACCCGATCGACCGCGCCTACTCCAACTGGATGCATCTGTGGTGCGACGGACTGGAGCCGGTCGCCGACTTCCCCACGGCTTTCCGGCTCCAGGACCGGCGCGCCCACGACGGCTGGGCGCCGTTCTGGCGCTATCGCGAGCTCGGGCTCTACGGCCGGCAGCTCGACCACCTCTACGGGCTGGTCGGCGAGGACCGCGTGCTGGTGGTGCGCTACCGCGACATCGTCGACGAGCCCGCCGCGACCGTCGACCGCGCCTGCCGTTTCCTCGGCATCGAGCAGGGCCATGTCGATCACATCCCGAAGGACAACAGCAGGACGTACGTCGAACCCGGCTGGCGCCCGAAGGTGCTCGGGCCCGTGGTCAGGGGCGGCGCCTGGCTCGCCCAGTTCGCGCCGCCGGAGGTCTGGCGCAGGAGCTACCCGCCGTTGCTGCGCCAGCTGGCGGGACCGGGCGACCACCACCGGCCCCGGCTGACGCCCGAGCAGCGCGAGCAGCTCCTGCCCGCCTTCGCCGAGGACATCGAGCTGCTCACCAAGGTGAGCGGGCAGGACTTCTCCGACTGGCTCTCCACCTCGAGCCGGGGATCGTTCCAGGAGCGCGCGAGACTCGCGGAGAACCTCAGCGAACCAGCGTGATCAGGTCGTGGGCGCCGTCCTCACGGGCGGCCTCCACGTAGTAACGGATTCTTCCGTCGGGCAGCGGAACGGCGCTGGCGTAGCGGAAGGCGCCGTCGGAGTGAGGGCTGGCGACCGGGGCCGCATCGGGGTCGGCGACCAGACGGGTGCCGTCCCAGCGGGCGACGCCGGTGGTCTCGTACCAGTTCGACTCGGCGTCGGCCCGGCCGTCGTAGAGGACGACGAGCGGGTCGTGCGTGACGACCGTGGTGACCCGGGCCCCGCGGGCGTCCCAGCGGCCGGGGCGGCCGGCGAGGACCTCGCCGTCGTCGTGCCACTCCAGGCCGTCGGTGCTCGTCAGATAGCGAGTGGTCATCCGGTCCTCGTGGCCCGGCTCGGTGAGCGGGTGGCAGCACAGCCACATCTGCCAGGTCTGGGTCACCGGGTCGATCGCGATCACCGGGTCCTTGACCGCGACGGTGTCGCTGCCGGGGTGGACGACCTGGCGGTGGCCGTCCGGGAGCCCGTCGACCGTGTCGGCGGTGAGACTGTCGACCCACCAGTGCTTGGAGTCCCAGGTGGCGCAGGAGAGGTAGAGCCGCCAGCCGCCATCGGGCAGCGGGACCAGCACCGGCCGCTCCAGCGACTCGCAGCCGAACTGGTCGCGGTGGACCTCGGTCACCGTCTCGAACCGCACCCCGTCCGTCGACCGGGCCACGCTGACCGTCACCCCGCGCCCGTCCGAGAGCGGCCGCCGGTTGCGCCAGGTCAGCCAGAAGACCCCGTCGACCAGGACCGCGCTCGCGGCGCCGGCCCAGTTGCCCGGGCCCTCGCCCGGCGCCGGGATCACGAGCTCGGCGCCGTCGTAGGACGGGAGGGATGACAGCGTCGCGATGCTCATGGTGCCGATGATAGTCAATCCACTCACTCGACTAATCAGCCGCGCCGGGTCGCCGCGAGGTGTAACACGTCGTTCGGAGTACTACTCGCCCTATCGGAACGACCGGATAGTGCTACGAACAGCGTGTTACACCGCCGCTCGCTGTGGCATGGTTTCGAGCCATGGCCGAGACAGCTGATCAGATCTATGCCCGAGTCCAGGCCGGCGGTGACCTGCCCGCACCGAGCGTGACCGAGTGGGACATCTTCCCGTGGGTCGTACGCGACGGCGAGATCGCCCCCAAGCCGCTCGCTCCCCCGGCTCCCGAGGAGCCGCGCAGCGGCGAGGACGGGGTGGACTGCACCCTGTGCGGCACCGACCTGCCGGGCGTGATCTGGCAGGACGAGAGCTGGCGGGTGAAGCACCTGAAGCAGTCCGGGCTGCCGCTGGTGCTGATCCTCGAGCCGCTCGAGCACTACGACCTGCCCGATCTCGACGAGCACCAGGCGGCGGAGTTCGGGGTCCTCACCGTGCGACTCGCCAGGATCGTGGAGAGCCTGCCCAACATCGCCCGCTGCCACGCGATGCGGATCGGCGACGGTGCCGAGCACCTGCACATGTGGTTCCTGGCCCGCACGAAGGACCTGCTCTCCGTACGCGGCAGCTTCTCGCCCGACTGGGACGACATCCTCCCGCCCGGCCCCGAGGAGATCTGGCGCGCCGACCTGGCCGAGGTCGCCCGCAAGCTCGCCACCCACGGCGGCGAGGCACTGGTCTGATGGACCTGAGCGACGAGGCAGACGTACGCCGCCTGCTGGACGTCATCGAGCAGGAGATCGTCCCGCTGACCCGTGCCGGCGTGGCCGCGGGCAACAAGATCTTCGGTGCCGCGATCGTGCGCCGCGCTGACCTCTCGACGGTGGTCGCCGAGACCAACAACGAGACCGAGAACCCGCTGTGGCACGGGGAGATCCATGCCATCAAGCGCTTCTTCGAGCTCGCGGCCGAGGACCGGCCGGCTCCCGCCGACTGCCTGCTGCTGGCGACCCACGAGCCGTGCTCGCTGTGCCTGTCGGGGATCGCCTGGTCAGGGTTTCCCGAGTTCGCCTATCTCTTCAGCCACCAGGACTCGGCCGACTCCTTCGCGATCCCCTACGATCTGGCGATCCTGAAGGGCGTGTACGCCGTCCCGGACCCCGACCGCGACGAGGTCGCGCCGGGGCGAGATCTCTACAACCGCACCAACGCCTACTTCGTCAGCACCGGACTCGCCCCGCTCGCCGACCCCGACCAGCTCGCCCGGATCACCCGGACCTACGACGAGCTCTCGGCGACGTACCAGGAGAGGAAGGGTGGCGGCGCGATCGCGCACCCCTGACTAGGTCAGTCGCCGCTGCGCCAGCGCAGCAGGCCGGCCATGGCGGAGAGCACCGCGACGACGGCGCCGTAGACGTACGTCGTGGTCGTGAGACCGATCTGCGGCGTCAGCAGCCCGGCGACGACCGCCGGGATGCCGAAGGCGAGGTAGGACACGATGAAGATCACCGCGAAGACCTCCGCCCGCTCATGTGCCGGCAGGAGCGGCATGATCGAGCGCAGGATGCCGAAGAAGGCCGTGCCGAAGCCGGTGCCCGCGACGACCACCGCGACGAGGTACGCCGTCACCGAACCGGCCAGGAGTGCGGCCAGGCTGAGCACGGTGCCGGTGGCCAGCGCGGCCGTGCCGTAGAGCGTCGTCGTCCGCGCCGAGCGGTGCCGGAAGACGTACGACGCCAGCCCTCCCGCACCGGCGAGGGCGCCGATCGCCAGCCCCTGCAGGATGTGGTTGGTCACGCCCAGCTCGGAGCGCACGATCGCGGCACCGAGGGAGAGGAACAGCCCACCGGTGGCCCAGCCGGCGAAGATCGCCGGGGCGCTGCGGGCAAGCAGGCCCCGGATCGCCGGCGGCACCGCGATCCGCGGGCGCAGCGAGGCCACCAGGCCCTCGTGGCGGGGCGCGGTCTCCGGTACGAGCCAGACACCTGCCGCGAGCAGCAGGGACAGCAGGATGAGGGCGTCGAAGACGAGCAGCCGCGCGTCGGCG
Source organism: Nocardioides sp. NPDC087217 (assembly GCF_044744805.1). NCBI lineage: Bacteria > Bacillati > Actinomycetota > Actinomycetes > Propionibacteriales > Nocardioidaceae > Nocardioides > Nocardioides sp. NPDC087217. The sequence continues at coordinate 101,623 of NZ_JBIUZB010000004.1, read as the reverse complement.
GCCATCTCCATCGCCACGCCGGCGACGACGGCACCGACCGCCAGGCCGGCCATCGGGGCGACGGCGTTGACCACCGCGGCGGAGCCGGGCCGCGACGGCCGCTCGAAGTCGGCCACGGCTGCGGACAGGGTCGAGAGCAGCAACCCGCTCGCGACCCCTTGCAGGATCCGAGCCTCGAAGAGGGCGGCGGCGGCATCGGCGCCGCGGAAGAGCAGGAAGCTGGCCGCCAGGAGGACGAACCCGACAGTCACCACCGGGCGTCGCCCGACGTGGTCGGAGACCGAGCCGAACACCAGCAGCGTGCCGAGCAGGGCGACGGCGTAGACGGCGAAGATCGCCGTCATCACCCAGGGCTGGAGCCCGAGGCCGACCTGGAGGTCGGGGTAGAACGGCGAGGGGGCGCTGGCCCCCGCCATCATCAGCACGACCGCCCCGAGAGCCACCCCGGCCCCGAGCCGCCGCCCCGAGACGGCGTCCGTCGTCACACCGCTCACTGCCTCTGCCGACATCACCACTCCATCCATCGTTCGAATTATTTCGAACCTTTCGTTCGAGAGTACGTGCCTTCCGTCGACTGTGCAACTATTATCGAACCATGAGTTCTTCCCCGGACCTTCCGCATCCTGAGCGGTCGGAGATCTCACTGACGACCGTTCTCTTCGCGCTCAGCGACCCCGAGCGCCTGGCGATCGCCCGTCAGCTGGTCGACGGACCGCTCGACATGGCGGAGTGCCACCTGAGCAACCCGGACGTACCGAAGTCGACCAAGTCGCACCTGATGAAGGTGCTGCGTACGTCAGGTGTGGTCCGCAACGAGGCCAACGGCCGCGCCCGGCGCCTCTCGCTGCGGCGAGAGGATCTCGATGCCCGGTTCCCCGGGCTCCTCGACGTGGTGCTCTCCGCCGAAGACGGCGACGCGAAGCCCTAGCCTCGGCGCCAGGGCGCCGGGCGGCCGTGCAGGAACCACTCCATGTTGCGGGTGATCCACGGCAGCCCGAAGTAGGTCATGAACGGCAGCGTCACGACCATCACCCCGAGCACCTTCAGCGGCAGCGCCCACTCCGCGACCAGCGGGCCGAGCAGCCAGTTGGCGAGCAGGCTGACCGGGTAGAACATCAGGAAGATCGTGATCGTCTGCTTCCACCGCGGCGGGGCCGTCGCGACCCCGGAGACCTGCTCGACGTCGTAGGTGCTCGGCGGGTCGAACCAGCCCTCGATGCCGGTGCGCCGCTCGATCCGGGTCTCCTCCACGAACGGCTCGCCCGCCCCCAGCCACCAGCCGCGCTGCCGGCTGTTGTCCCACCTGCCCAGGGTCTCGTGGGAGTCGAAGCGGTACAGCAGGTGCCACTGGTCGGAGTCCGGTGACGGCCGCACCCAGCCCGCTCCCAGGAAGCCGGGGAACTCACTGGCCAGCCGGATCCCCGCCTGCATCCAGGCGACCATCTCGTCGCGGCGCTCCACAGAGACTCGACGGGCGATGGTCACGGTTACCGGCTCGGACATGCCGTCCATCGTCGCAGGCACGTACGCCGCCTCCCCAGCCCTCGCATAGGTTTGCGGCATGTCTGTGGTGAAGATCAATGCAATCCAGGTTCCGGCCGAGGCGGGAGCGGAGCTCGAGAAGCGGTTCGCGGCGCGGGCCGGTGCGGTCGAGAAGTCGCCGGGGTTCCTCGGCTTCCAGCTGCTGCGCCCCGTCGCAGGTGACGACCGCTACTTCGTCGTCACCCACTGGGACTCCGAGGAGTCCTTCGCGGCCTGGCGCGACGGGGATGCCCGCGCCGCGCACGCGACTCCGCCGGGTGAGGCGCCGCGCAAGCCCGTCGCCACCGGCGCCGATCTGCTGGAGTTCGAGGTCGTGCTGGACGTCAAGCCGGCGTGACGTCGGAGACGCCGGGAATGCTGACGCCTCCTCGGCGCACCAACGCCTGTTCTCCCTGCTGGACGACCGTGTAGAAGTGCTCGCTCCGCCCGCGCAGCAACGGCGTGGACCCGATGAGCGAGAGGCGGCCGTGGGCGAGCCGGCTGGCGGTGCGTACGGCCTGCCATCTCCTCTCGGCGGCAGCCGACCACGGGATGCCGTAGTGCTCGCGGACGAGCGCCGGAAGGCTGCCCTGGACGACGGTCCGGAGAGTCTCGGAGGTCGGCGGCCCGCCAGGGAGGTGGTAGCCGGCGCTGCCGGCGATGTGCCGGCCGACCAGGCGCGCCTCGTCCACGAGATACGGCTCGTCCGAGGCGAGCCAGGCGTCGAAGCGGCGGCGGAAGTCGGGATAGGACGCCGGCGCGGCCGACGACGGCATACCGAAGAGACCAGCCCAGGTCACGAACCCGTCGAAGAGCTCCTCGCGCTCGTCCGGGCGGAGCGGGCGGACCAGGGCGTCGTACATGAACTCGACCGAGTCGAGCGCGAAGGCCGCCGTCCACCACATCAGCCCGGGGTCGGCGGCCGAGTAGGGCGACCCCTCGGGATGCGCGGGACCGCCGGGGACCTCCATCGTCCCCGCGACGGGCACATGCCGCTTCGCCGTGAAGGCGAGCGCCCGGTCGGCCTCCTCCTTGGTGCCGAGGAAGACCGTCTCCATCAGCCGAGCGGTCAGCGCGAGCCGCGTGTAGGGCGTCGACCGGTGCACCGTGTGCTGCGCGGTGCCGACGAAGAGCCGTGGGTGCAGGCCACCGATCACCAGCGCCCGCTGTCCCCAGCTCAGCCCGACGGCCCGCTGACGCATGACACGGACGACCATCGAGTCGGCGGCGAAGTACCCGGACACACCAACAGTCTGACACCGCGTCGCGGCCGGCCGCGACGGTTCAGGCGGGTTCGAGCGCGGGGACGACGTACTCCCTGGTCAGCGGGGCGAAGTCGGCTCCGTCGGCGATCTCGGCGAGCGTCGCCCAGCGCAGCTCCGCGATCTCGGCAGCGGCGTCCGGGGCGACCTCTCCGGTCCAGGTGAAGACCGTCGAGCGCACCAGGTGACCCGGCTCGTTGGCGGCGTCCGCCTCGAACTCGCCGAGCAGCGCCAGGTCCTCGACCCGAAGTCGTACGCCGAGCTCCTCCGCCACCTCGCGGACGGCCGCCTGCGCGGCCGACTCCCCCGGCTCCAGCTTTCCGCCGGGGAGCATGAACTTCGCGGTGCCGTTCTTGCGGACGGTCAACATGCGCCCGTCACCGTCCCGGAAGACGACCGCCGCGACGGTGATCACGGGACTCAGAGGATCTCTCCCGGCACGTAGGCGGCGGCCTCGGGGTAGCGGGCGGTGACGGCCTCCACGCGGCGTACGACCTCCTGGACCTGCGCGACGGCGGCACCGGTGAACTCGATCGGCTCGGCCACCAGCGACTGGATCTGGTCCTCGGTCAGACCGAGCCGGGAGTCGGCGCCGAGCTTGGCGAAGACGTCGTTCTCGGCCTGTCCCTTGCGCATCGAGAGCGCGGTGCCGACGGCGGCCTCCTTGATCGCCTCGTGCGCCTCCTCGCGGCCGACGCCGTTGCGGACGGCTGCCATGAGCACCTTGGTGGTCGCCAGGAACGGCAGGTAGCGGTCGAGCTCGCGCTGGATCACGGCAGGGAAGGCGCCGAACTCGTCCAGCACGGTCAGGAAGGTCTGGAAGAGGCCGTCGGCGGCGAAGAACGCGTCCGGGAGCGCGACGCGGCGCACGACGGAGTCGGAGACGTCGCCCTCGTTCCACTGGTCGCCGGCCAGCTCCGAGATCATCGAGAGGTAGCCGCGAAGCACCACCGAGAGGCCGTTGACCCGCTCGGTGGAGCGCGAGTTCATCTTGTGAGGCATCGCGGAGGAGCCGACCTGGCCCTCCTTGAAGCCCTCGGTGACCAGCTCGTTGCCGGCCATCAGCCGGATCGTGGTCGAGAGGTTGGAGGGGCCGGAGACGAGCTGGACCAGCGCCGAGACCGCGTCGAAGTCGAGGGAGCGCGGGTAGACCTGGCCGACGCTGGTGAAGACGTTCTCGAAGCCGAGGTGGGCCGCGACCCGCTCCTCGAGCGCAGCCAGCTTGTCGGCGTCACCGTCGAGCAGATCGAGCATGTCCTGCGCCGTGCCCATCGGGCCCTTGATCCCGCGCAGCGGGTAGCGGGCGATGAGCTCCTCGACCCGCTGGAGCCCGACCAGCATCTCGTCGGCGACCGTCGCGAACCGCTTGCCGAGCGTCGTCGCCTGGGCAGCGACATTGTGCGAACGACCGGCCATGACGGTGGTCTCGTGCTCGGCCGCGAGCCGCGCCAGGCGAGCCAGCGTCGCGACGGCACGGTCGCGGATCACCTTCAGGCTCGAGAGGACCTGGAGCTGCTCGACGTTCTCGGTGAGGTCTCGCGAGGTCATGCCCTTGTGGATGTGCTCGTGACCGGCCAGCGCGGCGAACTCCTCGATCCGCGCCTTCACGTCGTGGCGGGTCACCCGCTCGCGGGCCGCGATCGAGTCGAGGTCGACGTCCTCGACGACCTTCTCGTACGCCTCCACGACCCCGTCGGGGACGTCGATGCCGAGATCCTTCTGGGCCTTGAGCACCGCGATCCAGAGCTGACGCTCCAGGACGATCTTGTGCTCGGGACTCCAGATCCCGGCGAGGTCGGCCGCGGCATAGCGGTTGGCGAGAACGTTGGGCACCACAGTCACGGCGGACATTCTCCCATGCTCCGTGCCCACCCCCACTAACGTGGCGGTATGGCCCTGCGGATCCTCGCCAGCCGGCCCGATCCGGCGATCTACACCCTGCCCTGGTCATTTCCCCTGGAGGACTGGCCGGATGATGTCGTGGTGCCGCTGGCCCGCGGGCTGAGTCGCCATGTCGTACGCATCGTGCGAGTGCGCAACCACATCTACGCGGTCAAGGAGACCCAGGCCGACATCGCCCGGCGTGAGTACAACATGCTGCGCGAGCTGCAGCGCCTCGGCCTGCCGACCGTGGTCGCCAAGAGCGTGGTCACCGGTCGCAAGGACCGCGACGGCAACGACCTCGGCGCCGCGCTGATGACCGAGCACCTCACCTACTCGCTCCCCTACCGCGCGCTGTTCGAGCGGGGGCTCGCAGCCGACCGGCTCCCAGCGCTCATCGACGCGCTGGTCGTCCTGCTCGTACGCCTCCACCTGGCCGGCTTCTACTGGGGCGACGTGTCCTTGTCGAACGTCCTGTTCGTGCGCGACGCGGCCGGGTTCGCCGCCTACCTGGTCGATGCCGAGACCGGGGAGCTGAAGCCGGAGCTCTCCGACCGGCTGCGGGAGTACGACCTCGACGTCGCCTACCAGAACATCTACGGCGAGCTGCTCGACCTGCAGGCGAGCGAGTCCCTGCCCGAGGCCTTCCCGATCGATGCGATCGTCGAGCGGCTGCAGAGCCGCTACGACGCGCTGTGGCGCGAGCTCACCGAGGAGCAGGTCTTCTCCGCCGAGGAGATGTGGCACATCGAGCAGCGCATCGAGCGCCTCCACGACCTCGGCTTCGACGTCGAGGAGCTCGACATCACCACCAGCGAGGACGGCGACACGGTGGCGTTGCGGCCGCGGGTGGTCGAGCTGGGCCACCACCGCCGCGAGCTGCGTACGCTGACCGGGCTGGACGTCCAGGACGCCCAGGCGCGGCGGATCCTCAACGACATCTCCGCCTTCCGCGCCACCCGCGAGCTCGGCGACCGGCCGATCGAGGTCGCGGCGAGCCGCTGGCTGCGCGAGGTCTACGAGCCCATCGTCGCGATGCGCCCGCCCGGCGCCGCCGCCAAGCTGACCCCGGCGCAGATGTTCCACGAGATCCTCGAGCACCGCTGGGTGCTCTCCCAGTTCGCCGGCGAGTGGGTCAAGCTCATCAACGCCGCCGAGTCCTACTACGAGGACGTCATAGAACACCGGCCCGACGAGGCCGTCACCCCGCCCGCCGAGGACTGACCACCGAGTCTCCCTTGAGCTCGTCGAGTCGGCTCGTTCTGACGAGCCGACTCGGCGTCACCTGGACGTCTCAGGCCCGCCGGATGGTGACCCGGCCGGCCTTCAGGTCGACCCCGTGGGGCGGGTCGTCACCGTCGGGTGACGGGATCACGTGACCGACGTTGTCCTGCTCCTTGAGGTCGCGCGCGGCGCGGGCGTTGCCGGGATCGAAGACGTCGATGAAGTTGCCGAGGCCGTCGCCGAGACCGGACGAGATTCCTCGCCGGGAGGACCGCAGCACCTTGTTGCACGCGGCGATCATCAGGCCGAGCACGACGACGACAGCGATCCCGAACACGACCCAGGTCATGCTCGGCAGACTACGCCGATGCTCAAAGCAGCGAGGCGCCCTCGACGACGCCGAGCGGCTCGGCCGCGATGTCGGAGCGCCGCTGGAGTCCGTCGAACGTGATCAGGTCGGCGGCGGCGTATGCCCGTGAGCGCGCGTCGTCGATGTCGTAGCCCTTCGCGCGGACCGCCAGCACCCGGCCTCCCGCGGTGACCAGGTGGCGGTGGTCGGGCTCCTCGGGGGTGGAGGCATCGACGATCGCCGTGCCGGCGTGGATCACGTCCACGTCGTTGATCGAGTTGGCGTTGCCGGCGCCGGTGATGACGTCGCCCTTCGAAGACGACTCGGGGTAGCCGGCCGAGGCCAGCACGACGGTCACCGAGGCACCGTCGGAGAAGGTCGGCGCATCGACGGTGTCCAGCGTGCCCGTGGCCGCCGCGAGGAGCAGGTCGCCGAGGGAGGACTCCAGAAGAGCGAGGACCGGCTGGATGTCGGGGTCACCGAACCGGCAGTTGAACTCGATCACCTTCGGACCCTTGGCGGTCAGCGAGAGCCCGACGTAGAGGCACCCGACGAACGGAGCGCCGCGCTTCTCCATCTCGACCAGGGTCGGCTGGACGACGGTCGTCAGCACGGCGTCGGCCAGGTCCGGCTGCGCCCACGGCAGCGGCGAGTAGGCACCCATCCCACCGGTGTTGCCGCCCTTGCCGCCGTCGAAGATCCGCTTGAAGTCCTGGGCCGGCTGCAGCGCGTGGGCCCGCGTCCCGTCGCAGATCGCGAAGAGCGAGACCTCGGGGCCGTCGAGGAACTCCTCGATGACGACCCGCTCGCAGGCGGCTGCGTGGGCCAGCGCCTCCTCGCGGTCACGTGTCACGACGACGCCCTTGCCCGCGGCAAGAGCGTCGTCCTTGACGACGTACGGAGCGCCGAACTCGTCCAGCGCGGCGGCCGCCTCCTCGGGCGTGGTCGCCACGCGCGAGCCCGCGGTCGGCACGCCGGCCACGGACATCACGTCCTTCGAGAACGCCTTCGACCCCTCGAGCTGCGCGGCAGCCTCCGACGGCCCGAAGACCGCGATCCCCGCCTCACGGACCGCGTCGGCGACCCCGGCCACCAGCGGCGCCTCGGGCCCGACGACGACCAGGTCCACGCCCAGCTCGCCGGCCAGGGCGGCGATGGCAGGACCGGACATGATGTCCACATCCCGGAGCGTGGCGAACGCCGCGATCCCGGGGTTGCCGGGCGCGGCGTACACCTCGTTCCCCTCCTGGGAGAGCTTCAGCGCGAGCGCGTGCTCACGACCACCGGTGCCGACGACGAGGATCTTGCGAGAAGTCACGCGCCAACCTTAGGTCAGCGAGTTGATGATGACCGTCTCGTCGCGGGCCGGGCCGACGCCGATGACCGACATCGGGGCGCCGGAGATCTCCTCGACGTACTTCACGTACGCCTGGGCGTTGGCCGGGAGGTCGGCGAACGACCGGGCACCCGAGATGTCTTCCTTCCAGCCGGGCAGCATCTCGAAGATCGGCTTGGCGTGGTGGAAGTCGGACTGGTTGACGGGCATCTCGTCGTGGCGGACGCCGTCGACGTCGTACGCCACGCACACCGGGATCTCCTCGAGGCCGTCGAGCACATCGAGCTTGGTCAGGACGAAGTCGGTGACGCCGTTGACGCGGGCCGCGTAGCGGGCGATGACCGCGTCATACCAGCCACAGCGACGCGGGCGTCCGGTGGTCGTGCCGAACTCGTGGCCGTTGTCGCGCAGGTAGTCGCCCGACGCGTCGAAGAGCTCGGTCGGGAACGGCCCCTCCCCCACGCGGGTGGTGTAGGCCTTCACGATCGCGACGACCCGGTCGATCCGGGTCGGCGGGATGCCGGAGCCGGTGCAGGCGCCGCCCGAGGTGGCGTTGGAGGAGGTCACGAAGGGGTAGGTGCCGTGGTCGACGTCGAGCAGGGTCGCCTGGCCGCCCTCGAGCAGCACCGTCTCGCCCCGGTCGAGCGCCTGGTTGAGCAGCAGGCCGGTGTCGCACACCATCGGCGCGATCCGGTCGGCGTAGGACAGCAGGTCCTCGACGACCGCGTCGACGGTGAAGCCACGGCGGTTGTAGACCTTGGAGAGCAGCTGGTTCTTCAGCTCCAGGGCACCCTCGACCTTGCCGCGCAGGATCGACTCGTCGAAGAGGTCCTGGACGCGGATGCCGATGCGGTTGACCTTGTCGGCATAGGTCGGCCCGATCCCGCGGCCGGTGGTGCCGATCTTGCGAGAGCCGAGGAATCGCTCGGTGACCTTGTCGAGCTGGCGGTTGTAGTCGGCGATGACGTGGGCGCTGGCGGACAGCTTCAGCTTGGAGATGTCGACGCCGCGCTGCTCCAGACCGCTCAGCTCCTCGAAGAGGACCGCGAGGTCGACGACCACGCCGTTGCCGATCACCGGCGTCACGCCGGCGGTCAGGATGCCGCTGGGCAACAGGTGGAGGGCGTACTTCTCCTTGCCGATCACCACCGTGTGGCCGGCGTTGTTGCCGCCGTTGAACTTCACGACGTAGTCGACGTGCTCACCGAGCAGGTCGGTCGCCTTGCCCTTGCCTTCGTCGCCCCATTGGGCGCCGATGATCGTGATCGCGGGCATGTGTTGCTCCTTCGCTCCGGACGGAGTCCCTCCGCCCTGCGGCGGCTGCTCAACGCACCATTACCTAGTGTGTGCTGGATCCATCAAATGCAGAAAGCCCTGGCAAGACCAGGGCTCTTGCGACCACACGCTAGCAAATTCGGACTCGTACGTCACAGCCAGGCTCGCCGGGCGGCCTCCACACCCGCCTCGAACCGCGACGTCGCACCGAGCTCCTCGAGCAGCTCAGCGACCCGTCGCCGGACCGTACGCAGCGAGACCCCCAGCCTCCGGGCGATCTGCTCGTCCTGGGCTCCGCTGGCCAGCTCGGCGAGCAGCAGACGACGCTCGGCGCTCGGCAGGTCCTCCAGCTCGGCCGCCGGGAGGGCGCGACGCCACAGCTCCTCGAAGTAGCTGGTCACCACCTCGACGATGCCCCGCTGGCGTACGTTGATGATCGGCTGCTCCACCGTCCCGAGCGGGTCGGGGAACATCGCGTGCGTGCTGCCGACCACCATCAGGTGGGTGCCGACGCGTGGCAGGATCCGGATCTCCTCACCGATCGCGACCCGCATCCGCAGCACGTCGGGTGAGTGCTTCAGCGCGGCCACCGGGTAGATGCCACGGCACCGGCGACCCGACTTGATCGTGGACTCGATGACCGAGATGAACCGCATCTCCGAGGGATGCACGGTCACCGCCGGGCGCAGCCACATCATGTCGCCCGAGGTGGCCGAGACCAGCCGCTCGAAGGTCTCCGGCGTGAACTCGGTTGCGATCACCTCGCCCTCGATCGGGTGCTCCTCGCCGATCTGGGCCGGGAGCCGCGCGGCGGTGCCGGCGACGTACGGCACCGACTGGGAGATCTTGAGCAGATGGTCGTGGGCGTCCTGGGCCCTGGTCGCGGCCCGCTCCAGCATGTGGGCGACCACCGCCGTCGGGCTGAGCACGGTCAAGGTCTCGCCGATGGAGACGACACCGCTGTCGACCAACGGCGCGGCCTCCTCCAGCAGCTCCTCCTCGGAGGAGGACAGCGTCGCCGCCACGACCACCAACGGCCACCCGTTGAGCGGGAGAAGACGGCTGTAGAGCTGTGCCGCGCCCGGGTCGAACCCGAGCGCGGTCATCAACGTCTCCGACCGGCCGTTCTCCATATCTGGCACTTTAATGCCAGTTAGTCGTCAGGCCTCCGGCTTGAGCAGCGGGAAGAGGATCGTTTCGCGGATCCCTGCGCCGGTGAACAGCATGATCGCCCGGTCCAGGCCGAGCCCGAGGCCACCCATCGGCGGGGCGCCGTACTCCAGCGCTCGCAGGAAGTCCTCGTCGAGCTGCATCGCCTCGGGGTCGCCGCCGGCGGCCAGGAGAGACTGGGCGGTGAGGACCTCGCGCTGCACGACCGGGTCGATCAGCTCGGTGAACCCGGTGCCGCGCTCGACACCGCCGATGATCAGGTCCCAGGCGAGCACCTTGCCCGGCTCCTCGTCGTTGATCCGCGCCAGCGGCTGGGCGATCGCCGGGAAGTCGCACAGGAAGGTCGGCTGGAGCAGGTGGGGCTCGACCAGCTCGCCGCACAGCTCCATGACGATCTTGGCCGCGTCCCAGGCCGGGTCGAGCTCGACGTCGTGCTTGTCGGCGAGCGCCTTCAGCGTGTCGACGTCGGTGTCAGGGGTGACCTCGACACCGACGGCCTCGGAGACGCCCTCGTAGACCGGCAGCCACTTCCACTCGCCGTCGAGGTCGATGACACCGGCCTCCGTCTCGACCTGGCGCGAGCCGACCGCGTCGGCGGCGGCGAGATACATCTGCCGCATCTCCTCGGCGATCGTGAACTGGTCGCCGTAGGCCTGGTAGGCCTCGATCATCGTGAACTCGGGGCTGTGCGTGGAGTCGACGCCCTCGTTGCGGAAGATCCGGCCGATCTCGTAGACCTTGTCGACGCCGCCGACGACCGCCTTCTTCAGGTTGAGCTCGAGCGCGATGCGCAGCGTCATCGGCTGGTCGAAGGCGTTCATGTGGGTCTTGAACGGCCGCGCGTGCGCACCACCGTGGATGAGCTGCAGGACCGGCGTCTCGACCTCGAGGTAGCCGTCGTCCTCCAGCCGGCGTCGGATCGCCTGGGTGATCTTCGCGCGCGTACGCACCATGTCGCGCGCCTCCTGGCGCACGATCAGGTCGGCGTAGCGCTGCCGGACCCGGGCCTCCTCGGAGAGGTCCTTGTGGAGCACCGGCAGCGGCCGCAGCGCCTTGGACACCATCTGCCAGCTCGAAGCCATGATGGAGAGCTCACCGCGCCGCGAGGAGATCACCCGGCCGGTGACGGCGACGTGGTCACCGAGGTCGACCAGGCTCTTCCACTCCGCGAGCGACTCCTCCCCCACCTCGGCGAGCGAGAGCATCACCTGGAGCCGGGTGCCGATGCCCTCCTGCAGCGTCGCGAACGCGAGCTTGCCGGTGTTGCGGACGAACATGACCCGACCGGCGACGGTGACCACGTCCTGAGTCTCGTCGCCGGCCTCGAGCTTGTCCTCGTAGGCCTCGCGCACCTCCGCGAGCGTGTGGGTGCGGCCGACCTCGATGGCGTACGCCTTCTTGCCCTCGGCCAGCAGGCGCTCGCGCTTCTCGCGCCGGACCAGCATCTGCTCGTTGAGGTCCGGCTCTGGCGCGTTGGTGGTCTGCTCAGTCACGGGTCAAGGCTAGGCGAAATCGCTGGTCCGACGCGATTCGGTAATCACCCCAGAAGCGCGTCGTACGCCGTCGGGCTGCTGTCGCGCAGGAACTCGCTGCAGCGCTCCCACTCCTCGGTCTCGCCGATCGCCTTGGCCTGCTCGGCGAGGAGGGCGAGGCTGGTCAGGAAGCCGCGGTTGGGCTCGTGCTCCCACGGCACCGGGCCGTGGCCCTTCCAGCCGTTGCGGCGCAGCATGTCGAGCGAGCGGTGGTAGCCGACGCGGGCGTAGGCGTAGATGGTCACGTCCTCGGCACCGGCCTCCTTGGCGGCCGTCGCGAGCGCGGCCCAGGCAGAGGGCGAGGCCGGGTGGCGGCGTACGACCTCGGCGGGGTCGGTGCCGGCGGCCAGCTCGTCGGTCGCGGGGTCGGCGGGGAGGTGGGTCGGCGGCGGTCCGGCCATCAGGTCCTGGTGGGTCATACGCACCATTGTGCCTGCAGCCACCGACCGTCTTTCCCCGGGCAGACCGATCAGGGAGATGTCGGCGCGCGGGTGTTGACTGTGGCCATGAGCCAGCCCGTGACGCAGACGACCGCAGCGCAGACGACCGAGCACCCCTGGCGGGCGCTGGTCGCGCTGTGCATCGGCTTCTTCATGCTGCTGGTCGACATGACGATCGTGACCGTCGCGACGCCGGACATCATGGCCGAGCTCGACGCGAGCGCCAACGCGGTGCTGTGGGTGACCAGCGCCTATCTGCTGGCCTACGCCGTGCCGGTCCTGATCATGGGCAGGCTCGGTGACCGGTTCGGACCCAAGTGGGTCTACATCGCCGGCCTGGCCGTCTTCACCGCCTCGTCGCTGTGGTGCGGGCTCGCCGGAAGCATCGAGTCGCTGGTCGCGGCGCGGGCGGTGCAGGGTCTCGGCGCGGCGATGATGACGCCACAGACGATGGCGACCATCACCCGGATCTTCCCTGCGGAGCGGCGGGGCTCGGCGATGGCGCTGTGGGGTGCGACCGCTGGCGTCGCGACGCTCGTCGGTCCGCTCGCGGGCGGGGCGCTGGTCGCGGTCGGCGGCTGGGAGTGGATCTTCTGCGTCAACGTGCCGATCGGCATCATCGCGATCGTCCTCAACTGGCTGATGGTCCCTGCGCTGGAGACCCACGCCCACGTCTTCGACTGGCTCGGGGTGGCGCTCAGCGGCGTCGGGATGTTCTGCGTGGTCTTCGGTCTGCAGAACGGCGAGCAGCGCGGCTGGGACGCCGTCACCTGGGCGCTCGTCGCCGGGGGCGTCGCGATCATGGCGCTCTTCGTCTGGTGGCAGGCGCGCAACCGCAAGGAGCCGTTGGTGCCGCTGTCCATCTTCACCGACCGCAACTTCTCCGTCTCCAGCCTGGCGATCTCCTGCATGGGCTTCGCGGCCGTCGCGCAGGGCTTCCCGCTGATGCTCTACGCCCAGCTCGTCCGCGGCTACACCGCGCTCGAGGCGTCCCTGCTGATGGTCCCGATGGCCTTCGTCTCTCTCCTCGCCGCGCCGCTGGTCGGTCGGCTGAGCGACCGCGTGCATCCGCGGCTGCTGACCGGCGTGGCCTTCTTCCTCTGCTCCCTCTCGCTCTTCTGGCTCGCGGTGCCGATGACCGTCGACTCCCAGCTGTGGCAGCTGCTGGTGCCGATGGCCGTCTTCGGTCTCGGTTCGGCCGCCGTGTGGGCGCCCCTTGCGGCGACCGCCACCCGCAACGTGCCGATGCGGCTGGCCGGCGCGGGCGCCGGGGTCTACAACGCCACCCGGCTCGTCGGGTCGGTGATCGGCTCCGCCGGGGTCGCCGTGCTCATCGACCTCCGCCTCAACGCCCACGGCCTCGGCGGATCGCTCGCGGGCGGCCACGAGACCGCAGCAGGCTCCTCGGTCCCGCCCGCCGTGGCCACGGAGTTCGCCGAGGCGATGTCGGAGGTGATGCTGCTGCCGGCGGCCGCCCTGGCGGTCGGCTTCGTGGCGGTGCTCTTCTTCACCACCCCGCGTCACATGGTGAAGCCGTCAGCCTAGAGCGACCGAGAGCGGCAGCCCGCGGCACGGGATCATGTCCCGGGCGGTGGTGAGCGGGGCACCGGTGGCCAGCTGCGGGTCGGCGGAGACGATCGCCTTGCCGTGGCCGTTGACCAGCGTGGCACCGGCCTCGCGCAGTCCCGGCAGCAGCATCGTCTCGAGCGTCTCGACCAGGGTGTCTGCCCCCGCGACGCCGACCATGCGGCCCCCGGCGTAGACCGGCATCGTCGTGGTCATGACGTACTCGTCGGTGCAGACGAAGTCGACGTACGGCCCGACGAGGGTCAGCTCCCCCGTGCGCTCCGGGGTGCGGTACCAAGGCTGGCGGGTGTAGTCGATCGCCTCTCCCGTGCCCGGCGCATCGGCGTCGCCGAGGAAGTCACGCTCCTCGCCCTGCCACCAGACGAGGTAGAGCCGGCGGTCGCTGAGCACGCCCGGGGCCGCGACGAAGCCACCACCGATGAGGTTGGGGTTGCGCAGGAACTCCAGCGAGCCGGGCTCGAGCCGCTCGCGCAGGGACGCGGTGGTGACCGGGCCGGCCTCGAAGAGGGCGGCCACCTCGCTGCGTACGCGCTCGAGCTCGGTCACGATCGGCCCGAAATGCTGCTCGACCTGAGCCACACAGTCGATGGGAGTCATGGTCTTCGTCATCGTCGCACCGCCTCATGGATCTCGGCCAAGCGTTCAAGGGAGTGGGCGACATGCTCGCGTACGCTCTCCCGTGCCCTGACAGCATCTCCTGCTGCGAGGGCTTCGACAAGCTCCTGGTGGCGGGTCGCCGTGGCCTCCCGGAAGCCCGGCTCGTTGAGCGGGATCCGGAGCAGCGCGCCGAAGTCGGCCTCCTGACGCACCACCTCGCGGGTCATCCGGGCCGACTGCGTCAACGCGGCCACCGACAGGTAGAGCTCGCTGTCGGCGCTGCGCCAGCGGGCCACGTCGCTGACGTTGAGCGGGATCAGCAGGTCACGCAGGTCCTCGACCTCGTCAGGGTCCGTACGCTCCGCCGCGATCTCCGCACAACCAGTGAGCACCACCAGGTAGACCGTCGCCCGGTCGCGCAGCTCGACCCGCGACATCGACGCGAGCCGGTCCTCGACGAGGTCGCCGCTCTCGGGGGCACGTACGAACGAGCCACCGCCCCGCCCCCGGGTCGTCACCACCAGGCCCTTGGCGCGCAGCGCGACCAATGCCTCCCGTGCGGTGACCGTCGCGACGCCGAGCATCTGGGCCAGCTCCGGCTCGCTGGGGAGCCGCTCGCCGTGCGCGAGCACGCCGGAGCGGATCGCCTCCGCGAGCCGGTTCTCGACGCGCGCCGCCCGGCCCTCGTCGCCGATCGGGGCGAAGATGGCCGCGCGAGCTCGGGACGTCATCACACGCACACCGAAATCCTAATGTATGGATCTAGATGATTCGGCCCTCAGATCTGTTCGAATCTGTTCGAATGAGCACAGAAAGTTCATGAATTTCGTCTTAACCATCTGGATCCATGGGCGTTTCTATGCCTAACCTGAGCCCACGACTGACGCACACTTGTGTCGGTCACCCAAGATCGTCGGATGTCCAGGGCTTGTGGGGGGCGCTGGGCATCCGACTCCTTGGTTTTGGGTCGTTTGCGCCCGGGCGGTCCCGGATGCTCACCGAGGTACCTCGGTGAACGGTCGCTTCCTTCGGCGAACTCCACGAAGTCAGTGCGTGTTCGCCGAGGTACCTCGGTGAGCATTCGGCGTGCTCTCGACCATCCCGGGATGCGACAGGGCGGGGAGAGCCTCTCGGCTCTCCCCGCCCTGTATCTCGGCGTGTGATCGGCTAGAACACCGCGGCCACGGCGCTGGTCAGCGCGTCACCGATGTTCTCCAGCAGACCGTCCTCGTCCTCCTCGGCGGGAGCTTCCTCGGTCGCCTCGTCAGCAGGCTCCTCGGTCGTCGGCCGCGCGGCCGGAGACTCCGACTCGCTCGGCGTCGCCTCAGGCTCGGCCGGCTCCTCAGCAGGAGCCTCAGCGGTGTCCTCGCCGCCCGGGAGGATGTCATCCAGACCCGGCAGCAGCGGCGAGTTCTCCTCGGTCGGCTGCTCCTCGGCAGGAGCGTCCTCGGCCGGGGCCTCCGGCGACGCCGGCTTGTCGGCCGGAGCGTCGGACATGTCCTCGCCCGGGGTGTTCGAGCGGAGCGCGGTGTTGCCGTTGACCTCCCTGGCCTCGCTGCCGTCGGAGTTCACCGTCAGCCTCCGGCTGGGGGCCGACTCGTTGCCGTCACCGTCGATCGCCGTCACCGTGACCTCGACGGTGTCCCACAGAACGATGCAGGTCACCCGCAACGTGGTCTCGCCGGTGGTCGTGCCACCGACGCAGATTCCGCCGGTGACACTGACCCGGTAGTCGATCTCCGCGGCCGGCGTGACGCCGTCCTCATCCGTCGACGGGTTCCACTTGAGGTCGAAGCCGAGCAGGCCCTCGTTGCTCGCGTCGAGGCCGGTCGGGACCGTCGGCGCGATCTTCGTGGTCGTACCCGAGACCCCGGCGGAGCGCGCGGACTCGTTGCCGGCACCGTCCACAGCCTGCACGGAGTAGGTGTACTCCGTGCCAGCCTTCAGACCGGTGTCCTCGAAGGAGGTGTTGTTGCCGGCCGCAATGAGCTCGCCGTCGCGGTAGAGGTTGTAGCTGACATCGCCGACGCCGTTCTCGTTGTCCTCGGAGTCGGACCAGCTCACGTTCAGCGTGCTGTCGCTCGGGTCGCCCTCTTCAACGGTCAGGTCCGCAGGCACCTCAGGCGCCGTCACGTCCATGACGCAGTCGACCTCGTTGCTCTCCTCGGACTCGTTGCCCGCCTTGTCGGTCGCGGTGACCGAGAAGGTGTAGGTGACACCCGCGTCGAGGCCTGGGAAGGTCGCCGCGGTCTCCTCGGTGCGACCCGGGTTTCCGGCGTCCGGCGACGAGGTCACCGTGTAGTGGGAGATCCCGCTCTTGTCCTGCGCCTTGGACCAGTCGATCTTCGCGGAGGTGTTGGTCAGCACCTCGCACCCGCTGATGGTGACCGGGTCCGGAGCAGTCTCGTCCTCGGGGTCACCGGGACCAGGACCGTCGTCGTCACAGATCGGCAGGTCGGGGAAGAGCTCGCAGATCGGGTCGGTCGGATCCGTCGGGTCGGTCGGGTCCGTCGGATCCGTCGGCTCGGTCGGCGGCGGGGTCGGCTCGGGCTCCTGGCACTGGGCCAGGTCCGGGCGGATCTCGCAGATGTCCACACCGGCGCCCGGCGGACGAGTGTCCTCGCAGGCGCTCGGGTCGAGCTCACAGGTCGGGGTGCTGCCCGACGGGACGTTGCCCGCGGGGATGAAGGTCACGCCGGTGTTCGCAGCCGGGACGATGTCGTCGTCGACGACCTCCGGCTCGTCGGAGTCCTTCTCCGACGGCTTGTCGTCAGGCTCAAGAGTGTCCGGATCACTGGGGAGCGAAGACTCCCCGGTGCTCGGCTCCTTCTTCGGCGAGCTCTGTGTATCGCTGTTTACGGTGCACGAGAACAAGACGAGCAGCAGGATCAGAATGATCGCGCCTATGACGATTCCGCCGATTGTGCGGTTTCGCGCAGTGGTTTCCATACCGAGGATGTCCCTCCCAAGATCAACGCCGAGGGGACGGTCCGACCTTGTTACCCGAGGGTCGCCGTCCAGCTAGGGCATTGAATCGCTTTACCAATGACCGGCACAACGACATAAGCCCGAGTTTGCTATGCCGTGTGCCACAACGTTTTCCGAACCGGGACCATTGGCCCATCCCCGGCGTGTCGTTCAGCCGATGGAATTGCCCGCAGAACCGAGATGCTGGGCACCCTCGACGACCCGAGTGGCCATACCGGCCTCAGCGAGCTTGCCCCAGACGCGAGGATCGTACTGCTTCTTGTTTCCGACCTCGCCGTCGACCTTCAGAACACCGTCGTAGTTGGCGAGCATGTGGCCGGCGACCTGGCGCGTGTAGGCGTACTGGGTGTCGGTGTCGATGTTCATCTTGACCACGCCGTAGGAGACCGCCTCGGCGATCTCCTCGGCGCTCGAGCCCGAGCCGCCGTGGAAGACGAGGTCGAACGGCTTGGCGCCGGCCGGCAGGCCGAGCTTGGCGACGACCGCGTCCTGGGCGTCACGCAGGATCGAGGGACGGAGCTTGACGTTGCCCGGCTTGTAGACGCCGTGCACGTTGCCGAAGGTGAGCGCGGTCAGGTAGCCCTCGACGCCCAGCGCGTCGGCGGTCGCGATGGCGTCCTCGGGGGTCGAGTAGAGCTTGTCGTCGATCGCTCCGACGATGCCGTCCTCCTCGCCACCGACCACGCCGACCTCGATCTCGAGCACGATGTGGGCGGCCTTGGCCTTCGCCAGCAGCTCCTCGGCGATCTGCAGGTTCTCGGCCAGCGGCACCGCGGACCCGTCCCACATGTGGCTCTGGAACAGCGGCGCCTCACCGCGCTGGACGCGCTCGGCGGAGAGCTCGAGGAGGGGACGTACGAAGCCGTCGAGCTTGTCCTTGGGGCAGTGGTCGGTGTGGAGCGCGATGTTGACGTCGTAGGACTTGGCGACCTCGGTCGCGTACGCGGCGAAGGCCACCGAGCCGGTCACCATGTTCTTGACCGTGGGGCCGGAGAGGTACTCCGCGCCGCCCGTGGAGATCTGGATGATGCCGTCCGAGCCGGCCTCCGCGAACCCGGCCAGCGCCGCGTTGAGCGTCTGCGACGAGGAGACGTTGATCGCGGGGAAGGCGAAACCCTTCTCCTTCGCGGTCGCGAGCATCTCGGCGTACTTCTCGGGGGTGGCGATGGGCATCTGGAGGTTCTCCTTGAGATCCGTTGTCGACCGGTGCGCTGGTGGCCAGCGTAATGCGCCTCCGACCACCCGTTGCCAACGCTCGGAGTTGGATCGATCAAGCAGGACAACCGATCTGCCGCGGGATCCGTATCCACGGGTGAGACTGACCTTGGAGGAACCATGGACTGGCACGACGTCCTCGATCGGGCGATCCCGCAACCCCCACCCATACCCGCGGATCCGGCTGCCCTGGTGGCCGCCGGGAAGAAGGCCGTACGCCGTCGACAGGCCGTCGCCGCCGGCGGGACCGCTCTCCTCGTCGCGGCGGTGATCGGCCTGGGATCTGCGTACGCACCGTGGCGCGACCGGGCGGCACCCACCCCACCGATCGCGACCCAGTCGGACGCCGGCGAGGCACCCGGCGTCTACCCGACACAGCCGCCGTTGAGCGACGCCTCCCCCCTCAGGTACGACTTCGACACGAAAGAGGTCACGCTCCAGGACGGCTGGGAGGAGGCCGGCCGGATCGAGCGGAAGGAGATCCGCCGACTCATCGGACACGACTATGCCCAGCTGTTCCTCGCCGCGACCGACGGGAGGAAGACGATCTATGCGAACTTCATGAACCCGACCGAGATCGCCTACGCCGACGCGGCGCAGACCAACGGGAAGAGCCTCGGCGAGTGGGCCGAGGACGTGGCCGCGCACCACGTCAAGCCCCGATGGTCGGTCGGAGGGTCGATCCGGGTCGGCGGCGGCTGGACGGTTACGCGCGAGATCGACAACCCGCTCGACTATGACCTGCCCTGGGACTCGGACGCAGCCGTCGCGGAGCGCGAGGGCATGGAGGTGTGGATCCTCTTCAGCGGCGACCGGCCGAAGGGCGGTGGCGGCGGTCAAGGCTACGGGGTGGCGTACGCCGCTCCGGGGCAGACCATCGACGGATACCTCGCTCACGAGAAAGAGCGGATCGACAGGGAGATGGCCGCGTCGGCGGGCGGTTACAGCGCGAGCATGTCCGAGGCGGTCGAGTTCGGACCCGGATCGGAGCTGGTCCCGGCCGAGGACGGCGTGGAGATTCTCGAGCAGGTCGCCGACCCCGATCTCGGAGAGAAGTTCGCCGAAGGCGCCACCCGGTCCGCGGCGGCTCGGATCACCATCAAGAGGAAGGAACAGGTCGCCATCGCTCGCGAGAAGGACGGCCTCACGCTCGTCTACACCATCGAGGTGGCGGACGAACGCCGATCCGAGGATCGCACCACACGTTCCCTCGCGGACGTCCTGGTCATCGTCAAGGCCATCGAGACCGACGAGGAGACGGGCGGAGGGTCGTTGTTCCCGTGAGCACACGTGATGAGGCATTCTCCGGGTTCGTCGCCGCACGACGCCCGCATCTGCTGCGAACTGCCTATGCCTTGTGCGGCGACTGGCACCGGGCGGACGACCTGGTGCAGACGTCGCTGCTGAAGCTGTACGCCTCGTGGCGCCGGGTGGAGCCGGGGTCGGAGGAGGCGTACGTCCGGACGATCCTGGTCCGCGCCCACATCGACCAGACCCGGCGGCAGTGGTGGAAGCGGGAACGCTCGGGCGACATCCCGGAGCGGCCGATGCCGGCCGCGCGGTTCGAGGAGCGGTCGGAGCTGTTCGCGGCGCTGCAGGCGCTGCCGGAGATGCAGCGCAAGGTGGTCGTCCTGCGCCACTGGCTGCAGCTGTCGGTCGCCGAGACCGCGCGCGAGCTGCGGATCAGCGAGGGCACCGTCAAGAGCCACTCCTCGCGCGGGCTCACCGCGCTGCGTACCTGCCTGGAGTCGGGAGACGCCTCCCGGACCTGACGGACCAGCAGGAGACAGAGCAAGAACGGTCGGGCGGGCATGCCTCTGACGCGCCTAGCGTCAGGGGCATGCCCAAGGTCACCTACTTCACCGCGACATCCCTGGACGGCTACATCGCCGATGAGAACAGCTCGCTGGACTGGCTCTTCGAGACAGAGCACGGCGACGACGAGACCTCCTGGGAGCGGCTGATGGCGGAGTCGGCTGCGCTGGTGATGGGCGGCACGACGTACCGCTGGATGATCGACCACGATCCGGAGATGCTGACCGCGCCGGAGAAGTGGCGGGAGTACTACGACGAGCGGCCGGTGTGGGTGTTCACGCACGCGACCGACCTGCCGGAGGTCCAGGGCACGCAGGTGCGGTTCGTGCAGGGCGACGTGAAGCCGGTCTACGACGAGATCGCGGCCACCGTCGACGGCGGGATCTGGCTCGTGGGCGGCGGCGACCTGGTCGGCCAGTTCGACGACGCCGGTCTGCTCGACGAGGTCGTCGCCGGGATCTGTCCGGTCACCCTGGGCGCCGGAGCGCCACTGCTCCCCCGCCGCATCACCAGCAAGCGGATGCGCGTCATCGACGTCCTGCAGACCGGCGAGCAGGTGCAGATCCGCTACCGGATCGAGAGGCGCTGAAAGCCCCCGCTGCCGCCCGGCCCCGAGGCCACGCACCCACGAAAGTGGAGCACATCCGGGCGACCCGGGAGTTAACTTTAGCGGGTCCTGTTCTCATGGATGACACCGGGTCGTAACGGGTTTACAACCACCCGAATTGACTATGCCCCGCTGGGCATCTCGCTGCGAGGATTCAGCCGCCACATCCCACCCATTCGAAAGCACGATCATGTCTCGTCTTCGTGCCGGCGCACTCGCGCCTGCGCAGAAGCCCATGACGGCTGCCCTCATCCTCGGGCTCGTCATCGGTGTCTTCTCCCTCATCGGACTCACCGCCACCAAGGCCGACGCGGCAGTGCCGCCCAAGCCCACGGTCGGCACCTGCTACAACTACGGCTGGACCGCCTACAACGCCATGTCCCAGACAGGCAAGAAGGTCTCGTGCAGCAGCGCCCACACCGCGAAGACCATCGCGTTGGGGACCCTCCTGAGCGGTACGACCCGCACCGAGGAGTCCATCTACCGCTCGGCCAGCCTGGAGCACATCTCCAAGACGTGCATCCGCGCACTGCGGAACAAGCTGGGCAGCACGTACTCGAAGCGCAACCAGTCGGCGTACAACTCGGCGTTCTTCGTGCCGAACGCCGAGCAGTTCAGGGCCGGCCAGCGCTGGTTCCGCTGCGACGTCGTACTGCTCGGCAAGGGCACTCTCAAGAACCTGCCGACCAACCGGGCGAGGTTCCTCGAGGGCGTATCGCTCACCCAGCGGACCCGCGGCTGCCTGAGCGCGAAGTTCGTCGGGCCCTACTCGTGCCTGAGCTCGCACACCTACAAGTCGATCTCGGCCTTCAAGAAGGCCGGTACGACCTACCCGACCGCTGCTTCGTTCGAGCGGGCCGTCGGCGCCAACTGCCCGGCCCGGACGAGGGCCTACGAGGTGCCGGGCAAGTGGGAGTGGCAGACCGGCGACCACTGGGTCGTCTGCTACGAGCGGAACAGCAACTGATCCGCTGATCGGTCACGACGCGTCGATCCCCCGGGGTGCTCCCCGGGGGATCGACGCATCTACGGGTGGTCCGGTCAGCCGCGCCAGGCCTGCTCGGAGGAGAGATCGGCGTGCTGAACGACCCAGGAGTGCATCGCGATCGCCGCGGCCGCGGAGGCGTTGATGGACCGCGTCGAGCCGAACTGGGCGATCGAGAAGGTGCCGTCGACGCTCTCGCGGGCCTGTTCGGAGAGCCCGGGGCCCTCCTGCCCGAACAGGAAGCAGACCGACTTCGGCAGCTCCATGGTCTCCAGGTGGAGCGAGCCGGGCAGGTTGTCGATGCCGAGGAGGCGTACGTCTCGTTCATGGAGGTACGCCGCGAGCGCGGGCACGTCCGGGTGGTGATGGACGTGCTGGTAGCGGTCGGTGACCATCGCGCCGCGGCGGTTCCAGCGGCGGTTGCCGACGATGTGCACCTCGGCGGCCAGGAAGGCGTTGGCGGTGCGGACGATGGTGCCGATGTTGAAGTCGTGCTGCCAGTTCTCGATGGCGACATGGAAGCCGTGGCGGCGTCGGTCGAGGTCGGCGACGATCGCCTCGAGGGTCCAGTAGCGGTAGCGGTCGACCACGTTGCGGCGGTCGCCGTTGGCCAGCAGCTCAGGATCCCAGTGCTCACCCTCGGGCCACTCACCTGGCCACGGGCCCACTCCGACCTCCGGCTGCCCGTGGGGCATCGGGTCGTATGGCGCTCTGGAATCAGCCTCGGACGGTCGTGTCTCGTTCATCGCCGAGTCAGAATATTCGACAACAAGAGTTGTTACCTATGGGTACCGTAGGGGCCGTGACAGGTGCGGGGAATTTTGCGCCGATGTTGGCCGGTTTGGAATGGATGAGTCCGGACTTTCTGCTGGCCACTTTCGGCGAGCCGCTCTTCTGGATCAGCCTGATCATCATCTTCATCGAGTGCGGTCTCTTCTTCCCGTTCCTCCCCGGTGACAGCCTCCTGATCGCGCTCGGAATCTTCATCGCGACCGGCAAGATCGACATCTTTCCCGGGCCTCCCGGCGTCGAGATCGTGCTCGCGATGCTCTTCTTCGTCGCGGCGGCATTCGCCGGCAACGTGACCGGCTATGAGATCGGCCGAAAGATCGGTCCACGGCTCTATGAACGAGACGGCCGCTTCATCAAAAAGAGGCATTTCGACCAGACCCGTGAGTTCTTCGACAAGCACGGCAACAAGGCGTTGGTGATCGGCCGGTTCATCGCTTTCGTACGCACCTATGTCACCGTCGTCGCCGGAGTCACCCACATGGACCGGCGACGGTTCTACTTCTGGAGCCTCGTCGGCGGCGTGCTGTGGGTGCTCGCGGTGACGCTGTTCGGCTTCTTCGTCGGATCCCGCTGGCCCTGGCTGGCCGACAACATCGACTACCTGATCCTGCTGCTCTTCGCGCTCGCGTTCCTGCCAGCGATGGTGGAGTGGTGGCGCCGGCGGCGTACGGCCTCCCGGCTCGCCGGGGACCTCGACCACGACGGTCACGCGGACCGCGACATCCTCGGCATGGCGGTGCCGCCGCGCACGCCGGCGGACGACGACGCCGAGACCCGGGCCGATCACTAGCGCGTCAGGCGCCCCCGCGCGAGCCGCTCCAGGGCTTCCTCGATCACCTCGCGCTGCTTGGTGAAGGTCCACCTGACCAGCTGCTTCCCGGCGTCCGTGTCGTAGAACCCCTGCAACGGGATGGCCACGACGCCGGCTCGCTCGGGCAGCGCCCGGCAGAACTCCAGCCCGTCGTCCCAGCCGAGGTCGGTGATGTCGGAGACGGCGAAGTAGGTGCCCTCCGGGATCGTCACGTCCAGGCCGATCCGCTTCAGCCCGTCGCAGAGCAGGTCGCGCCGGCTCTGCAGGTCGAGGGCGAGCTCCTTGGGCCAGTGGTCGAGATGCTCGAGCGCGTACGCAGCGGCCGGCTGCAGCGGGGCACCGGAGGTGAACGTCAGCCACTGCTTGGCGCCCAGCAGCGCCTGGACCAGGTGCTCGGGGCCGGTCGCCCAGCCGACCTTCCAGCCGGTGAAGGAGTACGACTTGCCGATGCTCGACAGGGTCAGGGTGCGCTCGCGCATCCCGGCGAGCGTCGCGATCGGGATGTGTGGCGTCCCGTCGAACGTCAGGTGCTCGTAGACCTCGTCGGAGACCACCGTCAGGTCGTGCTCGACCGCGAACGCGGCGACCGTCTCCAGCTCCTCACGGGTGAGCACCGTGCCGGTCGGGTTGTGCGGGGAGTTGAGCAGCAGCACCTTCGTCTTCGGTGAGACAGCGGCCTCCAGCGCCTCGCGCGGCAGCCTGCCGCCCGCCGCGGACGCGTCCAGGCTCAACGTCACCGGGCGACGTACGCCGCCTGCGAACTGCACCATGGCCGGGTAGCTGTCGTAGTAGGGCTCGACGAGGATCACCTCGTCGCCCGGGTCGACCAGGGCCAGGATCGCCGCCGCGATCCCCTCGGTGGCGCCGGTGGTCACCGCGACCTCGCGCGCCGGGTCGAAGGTCAGGCCGTAGTGGCGTTCCTGGTGGGCCGCGACCGCCTCACGCAGCGCCGGGATACCCGGGCCGGGGGCGTACTGGTTCCGTCCGCCTTCGAGGGCAGCGACGGCTTCCTTGATGATCTCGTCGGGGCCGTCCACGTCCGGGAAGCCCTGGCCGAGGTTGACCGCGCCGGTGGCGGCGGCCAGGGCGGACATCTCGGAGAAGATCGTCGGCGGGATGCCGTGGAGTCGTCGCGCGGTCATAAGACTTAGGCTAGGGGCCGTGACAACCGACGCTGCCCTTGCTGCCGACATCGACGCCACCTGCCGCCTGCACGGGGAGTTCACGCTCCGCTCGGGGCAGGTCAGCGACACGTACTTCGACAAGTACCTCTTCGAGGCGAACCCGGCTCTGCTGGACCGCGTCGCAGCACGGATGGTCGAGCTGCTCCCGGAAGGGACCGAGCTGCTCGGCGGCCTCGAGCTCGGTGGCATCCCGATCGTGACCATGGTGTCGGCCAAGACCGGCATCCCGGCGATCTTCATCCGGAAGAAGGCCAAGGAGTACGGCACCGCCAAGCTCGCCGAGGGCCCGTCCTTCGAGGGCAAGCGCGTGACCCTGATCGAGGACGTGATCACCTCCGGTGGTGCCGTACGCGACGCCGTCAACGCGCTCCGTCCGCTTGGTGCGGTCGTGGACACTGTGGTGTGTGCGATCGACCGGTCGCCCGAGCCCGGCGAGTCCCTGCGCGACGTCGAGCTGGAGATCCGGTCGGTGCTGACCCGGGCCGACCTGGACGCGGTCAACGCGGCCTCCTAGGGGATCCACAGCTCAGGTCGCTAGGCTTCGGCCGCCCCGGCCCACCCACACACTTCGAAGAGAGCATCATGATCCTCACCGCCACCCAGCCCGAGGAGCTCACCGGCGTCGCCGGCTGGGCGGTCGACCTGATGGACAAGCTCGGCCCGGTGGGTGCGGGGCTCGGCATCGCGCTGGAGAACCTCTTCCCGCCGCTGCCCTCGGAGATCATCCTGCCGCTGGCCGGGTTCACCGCCGCGCAGGGCCGCTTCACGATCGCCGAGGCGCTGATCTGGACCACGCTCGGCTCGGTCGTCGGTGCGCTCGTGCTCTACCTGATCGGCGCCGCCATCGGCCGGGAGCGGGTCTACTGGGTCGGCGAGAAGCTGCCGCTGGTCAAGACCTCCGACCTGGAGAAGACCGAGGCGTTCTTCGAGAAGTACGGCGCCTGGACGGTCTTCTTCGGCCGCTTCATCCCGATCTTCCGGTCGCTGATCTCGGTGCCCGCCGGGGTCACCCGGATGCCGATCTGGAAGTTCCTGCTCCTCACCACCGTCGGCTCGGCGATCTGGAACACCATCTTCGTCGTCGCCGGCTACCAGCTGGGCGACAACTGGGAGAAGGTCGAGCCGATCGTCGGCCGCTTCCAGAACATCGTCATCCTGGTCGTCGCGGTCGCCGTCGTGGCCTGGATCGGCCTGCGCATCTACAAGATCGTGCGCGGATCCGACAACGGGGCCAAGGACGACTCGCTCGTCTCCTGACCCCGCTGTCGGGATCTGCGTCAGTCGGTGAGCTCCTTCATCTGGACGTTGCGGTAGTAGACGGTCTCGCCACCGCCGTGGTTCTGCATGCCCACGAAGCCGGCCAGGTCGCGGGCGGGATCGGTGCTGGTGAAGTCGTTCACCAGCTTCCCGTTGAGGAAGATCTTGACGTTCGATCCCTCGACGCGGATGTCGTACGAGTTCCACGACCCGACCGGCTCGAGCGCGGCCGAGATTGCCTCCGGATCGGCTCCTTGGAACGTGTAGATGGCGCCGGTGGTGCGGTCCGGGGCGTCGCTGGCGTCGATCTGGACCTCGTAGCCCTGGTTGACCGCGACCCACGGGTCGTTGCCGGGGTTCGGGAAGCCGATGAAGACACCGCCGTTGTCATCGCGGACCAGCTTCCAGTCCAGCCTCAGGCTGTACTCGCTGAACTCCTTCTCGGCGTACCACAGCAGGCCCAGGCCGTTGGTCGTACGCAGCGAGCAGTCGTCCTGCCGGCCGAACGATCCCGGTCCGGCCATCCGCCACGAGGCCAATGAGCTCAGGGTGCCGTCGAAGAGCGACGTGTAGCCCGCGGCGGGTCGCTGCGGCGTACAGATGTCCTCGCCGCCGCCGACCTTGAGGGAGTCGAAGTTGACGTTCCCCTCGTCGCCCTGGTCGTAGCGCAGGGTGATCCGGTTGACCCCGGCCTTCAGCCGCATCGACCGGGTCGCGGTGCCCCAGGTCTGCCAATCGCCGGTGGACTCCAGCGCCCATGGCTCGACCTCGGTGCCGTTGAGGTAGACCGAGACCCGCTTGGTGCCGGGCGCCGGGTCGGGGCCGTTGGCGTAGCGCACCCGGACCGGGTACGTCCCGGCGCGAGCGACCTGGGCGTCGAAGGTGACCGAGGCGCCGACGTTGCCGAAGCCGTCCACGAACCCGGAGCCGGAGTAGCCGTTGTGCTCGACGGTGACGTTGGCGCTGCCGCGCAGGGTCGCCTGCTCCGCCTCGAGGTAGTTGCGGTCGGCCGGCGAGACGTACCCGGGGATCTCGTTGAGGGTGTACCAGGCCTCGGTGTTCCACAGTTCGTCGCCACCGACGGCCGTGAACGGTCGCGGGGAGCGCAGGTGCACGACCCGACCCTCCTCCATGCCGTCCACGGTGAGGGCCACCGAGGTGCGGTCGTCGGACACCGTGGCCCGGGAGACGAAGAGCGGTCGCTCGTCGACCTTCGGACCGCCGTACGTCGGCCGCGGCGCGTAGCGCCAGTGGGTCATCCGGAACGCGGCGTTCGGGTCCGCGGCGATCTTGTCGACCGTCTCCTGGGACAGCGCCTGGGTGTACCGGATCTTGAAGCCGTTCTTGGTGGCGCGCATCTGGTGCATGTCGAACGCCTTGCCGTCGGTCGGGCTCATCCGCTGCAGTCCGTAGCGGAGCTTGCCCGGCTCGCTCCAGTTGCCGGCCTCGCCGATGCCGCCCACGTAGATCGATCCGTCGGGGCCGAGCAGGGTGCGGTTCACGCCCGCCTCGAGGCCGGCGGACCAGCGGAAGACCGCGCCCTGGTACTCGCCCTCGACCTTCTCCAGGAAGCCGCGCTGCAGGCCGCCGTAGGTGACGTCGCCGAAGAGCATCTGACCGGCGTACGCACCCTTCTTCAGCATCATCGGGCTGCTCGGGGAGTTGCCGATCTCGCCCTGCGGCACCCACAGGGCCGGGCCGGTGACGGGCTTGTCGTCGAACGGGCCGGACGGGTTGGTGTAGTGGTTGAAGAACCTCCCCGGCTTGACGTGCACCAGCTTGGAGCTGGGCAGCCAGGCACCCTGGTTGTCCATCACGAACAGGTCGCCGCCGGGTCCGCGCATCATCCCGTTGGGCGTCCGCAGCCCGCCGGCGAGGTAGGTGACCTCACCGGTGTCGCGGTCGATCTTCAGCGTCGTGCCGCGGTTGCGCGCCGGCTGCGGGTCGGTGGTCGCGCCGCCGAAGTTGATGGCGACGGACAGGTTGACGTAGAAGCTCTCCTTGTCGTGGAGGAGGCCGAAGGCGAACTCGTGGAAGTTCTCGCCGAAGGGCCACTCCGCGACCTTCCGGTGCTGGTCGTAGAAGCCGTCTCCGTCGGGGTCGGTCAGCTCGGTGAGCTGGTCGCGCTCGGAGACGAAGATCGACTCGCCGATGACGGCGACGCCCATCGGGTTGAACAGGTCGGTCGCGACCTTCTCCACCGTGACGTCCTCGGGACCGGTGGCGGTGCGGGGGTTGCTGAGCAGGAAGATCTCGCCCGGCTCGGGGTCCTCGACCCAGCCTGAGGGGCTCACCGACCCGGAGGTCACCACGGCGAGCCGGCCGTCCGCGGCCCAGTCCATCGCGGCCACCATCGGCTCGAAGCCCTCCGGCCGCAGGTCGGTCAGGTCGTACGCCGGGTGGACGCTGTCCAGCTGCATGCCGTCACCGGCTGTGTCGTCCTGTCCCTCGCAGTATTTCGTGCCGGGCGCGGTCACCCGCACCACCCCGGCCTCGGTGCTCAGGACCTCGGTCGGCACCAATGCGAAGTCAGCGGCACCCGGCGGGCGCCACTGCAGGCGCAGCACCTCGCCGCCGCCGTCCTCGAAGTGCTCCACGCGCAGGTCGTGGTAGCCCTCGCTCAGGGTGACGGTGCCGTCCTTGGCGGTCTCCCCGTGGAGGCCGTCGTGGTCGATGACCTCTTCGCCGTCGATGACCAGCCGGGAGCCGTCGTCGCTGATCAGCCGGAAGTCGTAGGACCCGGCGGTGGCGATGTTCAGGTTGGCCAGCGCGTGGGAGATGAACCGGTCGGCGAGGCCGAAGTCGGCCGGCGAGTCGTAGTCGATCAGCGAGGTGAGCTTGTCGACGTTGGGCGTCTGGCCAGCGCGCAGCGTGCACAGCTGGTCGATGGGTCGTGCCATGTCGTAGGTGCGCAGTGTGACGCCGGGCTCCTGCGGTGGCAGGTCCGCCTGCTCAGCGGCGGTGGCCGGGCCGCTGCCGAGGAGCGCGGCGACGACCGACAGGCCGGCGAGTGAGCCGAGCACGGCCCGGGACGGGGGGATATGGATCATCGAGGCCTCCACGAGGGGATGTGACGAGTGCCACACCTGAAGGTAGGGGCGCCGATGAACTTCGTCAAGAAGTTTTGGAACTTTCGCAAGTCAGTTTGCAATGTCCTGACTTGGCTGGGCTCGAGGTCGTCAGAGCTGCTGGTGTGTCGGCGGTCCTGCGCCCGGCATCGACGGCGGCTGCCAAGGGTCGGCAGGCTTCTTCCTGGCGAACCAGTTGCCTGCCCTGCCGATGTACAGCATCAGCAGCGCGGCGATGATCAGCGCGGGATAGAGCACCACGAAGAGCGAGAGCAGCGCGGCGACCGAGCCGACCACGGTGAGCAGGATCCGGGCCACCTTGGAGCGGAACAGCACCATGATCCCGAGCGGGATGGCGATCAGGCTGAGTACGCCGCAGACGGCGAACCAGATGATCATCGCGAGCGTCACGCCCTTGTCCGAGGACGTCGGGTCGTTGTAGTCGGCGATCCCCGCGGGCACCATGAACACCGAGATCAGCAGGGCGATCACCGACCCCACGATCGTCATGATCGACGCCGCGACCACCGTCCCCGGGCGGGTGTCGGGATCGGGCTGCGGATAGTGAGGGCGAAGGTACGCCGGGGGCTGCTGACCCATCGCGTACTGGCCGTAGGCCGGGGGCGCCTGGCCCCATCCCTGGGGCTGCTGCGGCTGTGTCGGCTGCGGGGCGGCGTACGGCTGGGGTGTGGCGTACGGCGTCGGGGGCGGCGGCTCCTGCCCCTCGAACGGCGGCTTGCCGCCGTAGGGGTTGTCGAAGGAGCCGAACTGATCTGACATGCCGCGGAGCCTATCCGGCCCGCGGTATCACCTGTTGCGGAACCACGCGGCGACCTCGGGTCGCAGCAGGAACGAGAAGGTCGCGACCGCGGCACCGAAGATGACCACCGCCGGCGGGAAGGCGAGAGCGAAGAGGAGCAGGGAGAGCGCCGACACGCCTGCGGAGATCATCAACGCGACCCGGGCCCAGGAGTGGCGGCGGATCGCGAAGGCGGCGAACACGGCGGCGGCGACACAGACGAGCGCGACCAGCACGGCCGTGATCCAGACCGAGGCGACGATGATGTCGGTGGTGTAGAGCCCCGCCACCTCCCGCATCCTCGGGTCGCTCTCCGCCTGCTTGCGCACCTGCTCGAGGATCAGGTCGGGGTTGGCGGTCGCCGTCACCGCCGAGGCGAGCATCATCAGCGCGGTCAACCCGGAGCCGATCCAGGTGAGCACCGCCGCCGCCGTCACGGCGCCCGGACGGCGCTTGGGCGCTGCCTTGGCGGGCTGGGCGATCGCACCGGTCCACGGCGGCGGCTGCTGCTGCGAGAGCCGAGCCGGTCCGGAGGTCGAGCCTGTCGGGGCGGTCGGGGTCTCCGGCGGAGCCGGCGCGACGTACGACTCCTGGTCGGGATCGCCGCTGTCGAGCGCCTCCCGCTTGGCCGGCGAGACGCCGTCGAACCAGTCGCGGGTGGGCGACATCCACAGGAGTACGACAGCCACCGCGGACAGCGTGGACCAGAACCCTCCGCCGAACATGCCGGCGAAGAAGAGCGGCGCCGCGATGACCGTGAGCGCGAGCCGGGCCTGTTTGTTGCGCTGCAGCACATGCCAGCCGAGGATCACCGCCGCTGCCGCCATGGCGCCGGTGACCAGCGCCATCACGTGCATCAGATCGAGGACGTTGTCGAGGCCGATCCCCGAGCCAGCCAGCGGCGGCTCGGCCAGCACCTCCTCCACCCGCTCCCGGGTGTCCAGGCTGCGCAGTCCGGAGATCTGGTCCCAGGCCGTCACCACGGTGAGCAGTGAGCCGAGCACGATGAGCCACCCGGCGAGGGTGGCCTGACCGGGGCGGGGAAGCTTCGTTTCAGACATGTCGGGAATCATTTTCTCATCCCTGCCAACCCCACCCGCCGAGAGGGCGGTCGCGTCGGCCGAGACGTCGCCTACGTCGGCCGAGAAGTCGCTCGCGTCGGCCGAGTGCGCACGGCGATGACAGCTCGGCCGACGCACGTGACGCTTCGGCTCGCGCAAGCGACGCCTCGGCCGACGGGAGCGCCTATTCGGCGCGAAGGCGGTCGAAGGCCTTGGGTGCGGAGAGAGCGGGAAGGGCCTCGGCGATCTCCTTCGCGCACGCGGCCGGGGTCGCGGTGGTGGAGTCGACGCGGATGTCGTACGGGTGCGAGTAGACCAGGGTCTGCGACCGGGCGAGGCCGGCGGGCCGGTCGCCGCGGGCGGTCTCCCGGCGTTCGAGCTCCTCGGGCGAGCACCAGACCTCGACGAGGGTGACGTCGTAGCCGTCGAGCACCTCGAGCAGGTCCTCGAGCCGCCAGGCCTCGCTCAGCGGGTAGTCCATGATCACGTCGTTGCCGACCGACGCCAGGGCCGCGACCGTGCGGTGGTAGCCGAGCCTGGTCCGCCGCAGCATCTCGGCGATGTCGGCGTCGTCGAGCTCCCGCGTATGGACCGTCGAACGCATCCCGCTGATCCCGTCGACCGGGACCAGGAACCACGGGTCCTCGAGCAGCGGCAGCAGCTCCTGCCCGATGCTGCTCTTGCCCGAGCTCGACGCCCCGTTGAGCAGGATGATCCGACCGTTGCGCATGCGGTCAACCTACTGGCCATGGCTCAAGCCGCGTCGAGGTGATCCTCGGGCTCCTCACCCAGGTCACGCAGCGCCTGCACCAGGGCACGGCGGGCGTTTCGGGCAGAGCGGCCGTACGGGATGACGATGACCGATTTGTCACCGTCCGTGAGCCAGAGACCGGCACTGACGTCGTCGCCACCCAGATATCGAATCCAGATTCCCTCCCGAGTGACCTCCAACCGACTCCGGTCCAGGACGATGTCGGCAGCCTCGGCATCCTTGCCCCACACCTCCAGCCGGTCTGGCAGCACGATCACTGCCGCAGTCTGCAGCCACCCGGACCTCAGCTTCACGACCTTCCCGACACGATCGTCGCCGGTCACTTCGGCAGCCTCACCGACAACGGTCGGGATGCCAGGAAACATCTCTTCGAACTGCGCCACGAACCTCCGCATCGACCGATCTGCGCGGGCCGCGATCGCCCAGAACACCAACGGCGGGCCGATCCAGACCGCGATGAGGAAGTAGCCGACGTCGTCGTACGCCCGGGCGAGTCCATCCGACAGCTGGTCCAGCATTTCGCTCCTCCGACTCGTACCGGGCCTCGATCATCCCGCCGAGAATGTAGTTGTGGGCGACGAAACGGCAGTTTCGTCGCCCACAACAACGGATTCGGCCCGCCAGAACTACGGTTTCGGCCGGCGGTGGTCAGACCTTCAGGGTGAGGCCGTCGCCGTCGCGGTCGACGGTGACCTGGCCACCGTCGGACACCTGGCCGCCGATGAGCATCCTGGCGAGAGGGTCGCCGATGGCGGACTGGATGAGGCGGCGCAGCGGCCGAGCGCCGTACGCCGGGTCGTAGCCGGTCTCGGCCAGCCACTCCCGAGCCTCGGGGGTGACGGAGATCGAGATGCGGCGGGCGGCCAGACGCTTCTCGAGCAGACCGAGCTGGATGTCGACGATCTTGGTGAGGTCGGCGAGCGAGAGGGCGTCGAACATGACGACCTCGTCGAGGCGGTTGAGGAACTCGGGCTTGAACGACGCCCGGACCACCGCCATGACCGATTCGCGCTTCTCGTGCTCGTCCATGACCGGGTCGACCAGGAAGGCCGAGCCGAGGTTGGAGGTGAGGATGAGGACCGTGTTGCGGAAGTCGACCGTGCGGCCCTGGCCGTCGGTCAGGCGCCCGTCGTCGAGCACCTGCAGCAGGATGTCGAAGACCTCGGGGTGGGCCTTCTCGACCTCGTCGAGCAGCACCACCGAGTAGGGGCGGCGGCGCACCGCCTCGGTCAGCTGACCACCCTCCTCGTAGCCGACGTAGCCCGGAGGCGCTCCGACCAGACGGGCGACCGAGTGCTTCTCGGAGTACTCGGACATGTCGATGCGTACGATCGCTCGCTCGTCGTCGAAGAGGAAGTCGGCGAGCGACTTGGCGAGCTCGGTCTTACCGGTGCCGGTCGGGCCCAGGAACAGGAACGAGCCGGTGGGGCGGTTGGGGTCGGCGATGCCTGCACGAGAGCGGCGGACGGCGTCGGAAACGGCCGTGACCGCGGACTTCTGCCCGATCAGGCGCCGTCCGATGACGGACTCCATCTCGAGCAGCTTGGCCTGCTCACCCTGGAGCATCTTGCCGGTCGGGATGCCGGTCCAGGCCTCGACGACCTCGGCGATCTGCTGGGCAGCGACCTCCTCGCCGACCAGCCGGTCGGCGACCTCGCCCTCGCCCTCGGCCTCGGCGGCCTCGGCGATCTGCCGCTCCAGCTCCGGGATGCGACCGTAGAGGATCTCCGAGGCCTCCCCCAGCGAACCCTCCCGCTGGAGCCGCTCGGCCTCGCTGCGCAGCGCGTCGAGCTGCTTGCGCAGGGCACCCTCACCCTCGAGAGAGGCCTTCTCCTGCTCCCAGCGCGCCTCCAGCCCGCGCAGCTCCTCCTCCTTGTCGGCGAGCTCCTTGCGCAGCGCCGCGTGACGCTCGAGCGAGGCGTCGTCGGACTCCTTGGAGAGCGCGAACTCCTCCATCTTCAGTCGGTCGACGGCGCGGCGGAGCTGGTCGATCTCCTCGGGAGACGACTCGATCTCCATCCGCAGCCGGGAGGCGGCCTCGTCGATCAGGTCGATCGCCTTGTCGGGCAGCTGCCGGCCGGTGATGTAGCGGTCGGACAGGGTCGCGGCGGCCACCAGGGCGGCATCGGTGATGCGGACACCGTGGTGGGCCTCGTACTTCTCCTGGATGCCGCGCAGGATCTGCACCGTGTCCTCGACCGACGGCTCGCCGACGAAGACCTGCTGGAACCGGCGCTCCAGGGCGGGGTCCTTCTCGATGCGCTCGCGGTATTCGTCGAGCGTGGTCGCACCGATCATGTGCAGCTCACCACGCGCGAGCATCGGCTTGAGCATGTTGCCGGCGTCCATCGCGGAGTCGCCGCCTGCGCCCGCGCCGACGACGGTGTGGAGCTCGTCGATGAAGGTGATGACCTGACCCTCGGCGGCCTTGATCTCCTCCAGGACGGCCTTGAGCCGCTCCTCGAACTGGCCGCGGTACTGCGCACCGGCGACCATCGCCGCCAGGTCGAGCGACAGGAGACGGCGACCCTTCAGCGAGTCGGGTACGTCGCCCGCGATGATCCGCTGGGCGAGCCCTTCGACGACGGCCGTCTTGCCGACGCCGGGCTCGCCGATGAGGACCGGGTTGTTCTTCGTACGTCGCGAGAGCACCTGGATGACGCGGCGGATCTCGGAGTCGCGGCCGATGACCGGGTCGAGCTTGCCGCGCTCGGCGGCCTCGGTGAGGTCCTGGGAGTACTTCTCGAGCGCCTCGTAGGAGTCCTCGGCGTCCTGGCTCGTCACCCGGCGGTTGCCGCGGACCGCCTTCAGCGTCTCGCGCAGCCCCTTCTCGGTGAGCCCGGCGCTCTTGAGCACCCTCTGCGCCGACGACTCGACCGTGGCCAGCGAGATCAGCAGATGCTCGGTGGCGGCGTAGTCGTCCTTCAGGGAGGTGGCCAGGGTGATCGCGCCGGCAAGGACCCGGGTCAGCCCACCCGAGGCAGCGGGCTGCTGCACCGTGGACCCGCTGGCACGCGGGAGACCGGCGAGATCGGCGGCCGCCGCACGCGACAGCTCCTCGGCGTCCACACCGGACTTGGTGACCATCGACGTCGCGGTGCCCTCGTCCTGCTGCAGGAGCGCGACGAGCAGGTGGATCGGCTCAGTGGTGGTGTTGCCCGCCGTCGTGGCGGAAAGCTGCGCGGCCTCGATCGCCTCGCGAGCCTTGGTGGTGAACTTGTCTGCCGAAAACTGGCTCATCTGTCTCTGCTCTCCTCCTGGGGACGCACCTGAGTCTGCCGCGAGTGCCTGTCACCCGCATCTATCTCAACACAACCAAAGTTGAGTCTGTTCCACTCAACTTTGACATTTATATAGTGCGGCGCCGGCACAAACGAATCGGGCACACTCCTCACATGGACTCCCCAGGCGCGGTACGCGAGCAGCTCGCCGCGCGGCAGCGCGAGGTCCTCGACGACCTGCTGGCGGGACGTACGCCTCCGGGGTTCGACCCCGCCGGGACCACCGCGACGACGCGGGTCCTCCACCACAAGCGGTCCTCGGCCGCTGAGCACGCCGCCCCCGAGCTCGACCTGCTCCCGGACTGGCGGGCCCGCTTCCATGCCTGGGCCGCGCAGCACCCGCAGCAGGGCTGCGCCCACGATGACGTACGCGGCTTCCTGACCAGCATCGGCGCCGACTGGCTCCGGCTGCACGAGGTCTACGAAGGCCGTCGGCGGTTGGCGCTCACCAGGATCACCGGGCGACGGGTGCTCACCATCGGTCTCGGCTCACAGATCTGGCACCTCAGCCGCCGCACCTGGAAACGGAGCTTCACATGGAAAACCTGATCATCATCGTCGTCCTCGGCCTGATCATCCTCGGGTGCATTCAGGCCGCCGTCACGAGCAGCCGAGGCAACCGCCGCCGAGGTCCCCGCAGGCGCGGCGGCGGCAGCTCCGGGTCGAGCTCGTGTGGCTCCACCTACGACTCCGGGGACAACAACCACCACGCGTGCAGCAGCTCCTCCTGCGGCTCGAGCTGCGGCGGTGGAGGCGGCGGCGACTGACGCCTCCCCTGCCGAGTCGGCTCGTCCTGACCGAGATCCGCGTCGAGTCGGCTCGTCACAACGAGCCGACTCGGCATCAGAAGAGGTCGAGGGCGGTCACCTTCCACTGGCCGTCGACCTTCGCGGCCTCGACTGCGATCTGCGCTGCGGAGATGGACGACTCCTTGTCGGTGGATCGCTGGGAGGCCTGGTCCAGGAAGACCAGGAGCTCGGCGGAGTCGGCGTCGAGGGACTTGACCGCGGCGACCTGGACCTCGGCGCTGAGCACGAGCTTCTGGCCGGGGGCCTTCTCCTGGAGCTGCTTGAAGAGGAGGTCGTACTCCTTGCGGGCGTCGCCGGCGAGGAACTCGTCAGCGGCGGCAGCGGTCGGACCGGGATCGGAGAAGTCATAGGAGAAGACCTGGAGCAGGCCGGTGGTGACGGCCGACTGCACCTCGGTGGTGGCCTCGGCGTCGACGACGGCACGGTTGCCGACGTGGTCGGTCCTGCGTTCCCGGTCGGCCTGCCAGAACGATCCCAGTCCCAGGATCAGGGCGAGCGCGGCGAGGAACGGTGCCCAGCGACGTACGAAAGAAGTGCTCATGACATGTTCACCGCTACCTGCTCGAGGCTCTCCAGGAGCCAGTCGTCGCCGACCTTGACCAGGTCGGCCGCGAACCTGTTGCGCTTGACCGTCGGCTCGGCGTCCTCACCGGAAGCAGAGCCGTCGCGGACCGTGATCTCGACCGCCGCGATCACGGTCGCGCTGTCGTCGTCGAGCTCGGTCACGGCGGCTTCCATCACCGAGCCGGTCGAGATCTTCTCCTGCTCGGCGAGGACCTTGCGGTCCTCTTCGGAGACGCTGGTCAGCTGATCGTGCAGGGTCCCGGTGGTGACCGCGGCCCACCCCTTCAGCCCCTCGTCCACCTTCCGGTAGTCGAGCGAGTTGAGGGTCTCGATGTGGCTGGTCGCGACGATCAGCACCCGGTCGCGCAGGGCGGCCTCGTCGATCATCTCCTGGTCGTGCCCGGTCGCACGCCACCAGGTCAGCGCGCCCGCGACCAGCACGCACAGCGCCACCAGCGGGAGGGCCCAGGTGAGCACCCGGTCGCGCCTCGACGGCTGTTCGGGGACCAGCTCGACCACCGAGGCCTCCGCTCGTCGATCCGTCGTCGTGCTCATCGCTCCCCCATCAGTCCGGCGAGCGTGGTGGGGACGCTAACCGTCCCCGGCTCGACTGTCTCGGTCTTCGTGGTTTTCGGTCGGGGCACGGCATCGCAGCCGGCCGCGGTGTTGAACGGCTTGCCCTTGCTCAGGTCGGTGCCGGCGCGCAGGTCGGTGCCCTCATAACCCGAGATGCACGGGGGCGGGTTGAAGAAGGACGGCATCAGGCTCAGCCGGGGCCCGTTGGACGTGTTGATCGCCCAGCCGATGCTGACCGCCTCCGGCACGGTCACGAAGGTCGACTCGAGCGCGGCGGCGTTCGTGCCGAAGAGCGTCGCGGGCGTGACCAGGTTGCTCATCAGGATCCCGAGCGGCTGCCCGACCTCCTTGACCAGCAGCGAGATCTCGGTGGCCGTGCCGGGCGCGGCCCCGATCAGGTCGCGCAGGTCCTTGTCGGAGTCAGCAAGGGTCGAGGAGAAGAGTGCGAGGTCGTTGCTCCAGGCCTTGATGCTGGTCGCCGACTCCTCCTGGGTCGCGAGCACCTGGTCGGAGTTGCGGATCAGGCTCGCCGAGACGAGGAAGTTGCGGTCGGCCTCCTGCTGGAACGAGAGCGAGGTGTCGACCAGCTTCCGCAGGTCGGACCCGGCTCCCTGGGACAGCAGGTAGGACTCGTCGATCGTCGTCACCAGGGCCTCCTCGGGCACCGAGGCGACGAAGTCGCGGCCGGTCTCGATGACCTGGGAGGCGTCGTACGGCAACGCCTCCTCCCCCGCAGAGAGCAGGTCGCCCTCGGAGAGCCGGGCGGAGCCCACCGCGCCACCGCGTAGGTCCAGGTACTGCTCGCCGATGGCCGACCGGTTGGCGACCTTCACGGTGACGTCCTCGGGGATGGCGGGGGCGTCGCCCTCGATCTCCAGCACCGCGCGTACGCCGTCGGAGCCTGCCTCCAGGGAGGTCACCTCGCCCACGGGCACCCCGCGGTAGGTCACCTCCGAGTTGACGAAGAGGCCGCCGCCCTCGGGCAGCGAGACGTCGACGCGGTAGGGCTCGTCGAGCAGGTCCAGGCCGACATAGCGGGCCCCGACATAGCTGGTGCCCACGAGCGCGAGAGCGACGAACAGCCCCAGCTTGACGCGTACGCCTCCGGTGAGCCGCTGCATCATTCACTCCCTTCCACGGAGCCGGCGTCGCTCGCCGCGCCTTCCGGCGACGTCTCGGAGGTCGCCGACCCCGACCCGGACGACGGCTCGGTCGGTGACTCCGAGGGCGACCCGGAGGGATCTGACGGGGACGAGGACGGTGAGGACGACCCGGACTGCGACGGATCCGAGGAGGACGAGGACGACCCGGGAGCGGAGGGCAGGATCGACTCCCCCGGGATCGACGGCGAGGACGAGCCCGGCA
Source organism: Nocardioides sp. NPDC087217 (assembly GCF_044744805.1). Lineage (NCBI taxonomy): Bacteria > Bacillati > Actinomycetota > Actinomycetes > Propionibacteriales > Nocardioidaceae > Nocardioides > Nocardioides sp. NPDC087217. The sequence goes on along the minus strand of NZ_JBIUZB010000004.1, from coordinate 63,500 downwards.
CCGGCGACGTGGTCGACGGCAGCAGTCCGGGCGGTGCGTCCGACGACCCGGACTGGGAGCTGACCGAGCCGCCGGACCCGCCTCCGACCGCCGGCTGGAGCCATTCGCAGCCCTTGGACTGGCAGCCGGCGGGAGTACGGAAGTTCGTGATCATGAACAGGTTCATGTAGTCACCGCGGAGCGCGTTGAGCACCTCGTCGGGGAACGGGTAGGTGAAGAGGATCTCGAGCGCGTACGGCAGGTCGGAGCCGGCCTTCGCGAGCTGGTCGAGGATCGGGTCGAGCAGCTTCAGGTCGGCGACGATGTCGTCCTGGGCCTCGTCCAGGGTGCTGATCGTGACCTTGGAGAGCTTGTCGAGCGCCTCCAGCATCGCGACCAGCTGCGGACGCTGGTCGACGAGCACCTGCATGCCCGGCGAGAGCCCCTCCAGCGCTTCTGCGATCTTGGTCTTGTCCTTCTCCAGCGTGACCGCGAGCTCGTTGAGCGACTCGATCGCGGAGGTGATCGAGGCCGAGCGTGAGTCGAGGACCGAGACGAACCGGTCCATCTCGGTCAGGAACGCCTTGATCTCCTCGGGCCGTCCGTCGGAGATCTGCTGCATCTCGCGGGAGATCTCCTGGAACTGCGCGATCCCGCCGCTGTTGAGCACCATCGACAGGGCTCCGAGCACCTCCTCGACCTGCGCGGCCGCCTCGGTGTCACCCCTCCCGAGGACCGCACCATCGCCCAGGGGCGAGCCTGCGACCGGCGTGGCGGGGCGGATCAGCGCGACGTACTTCTCACCGAGCAGGGAGGTCTGCTGCAGTCGAGCTGTGGTGCCGGCGGGAAGCGAGACGTCGTCCCTGACCACCAGCGACACCCGCGCGCTGCGGCCGTCCTCGGTCAGCCGGATCTTGGAGACCCGGCCCACCGCGACGTTGTCGATCTTGACGCTGGACTGAGGGACCAGATCGAGTACGTCGCTGAACTCGGCGCTCAGCATGATCGGATCCTCCCCCACATCGGCGCCGCCGGGCAGCGGGGCCTCGTAGACGCCTCCGCTGACGGCGCCGAGACCACAGCCGGAGAGGGTCAGGGCGGCCGTGGCCAGGAGGGCCATGAGCGGTCTCGACAGAGGTCTCGACGAGCGCGACATCACTGCTCCTCTCCGACACCGGGAAGCAGGACCGGTGGCGCGTCCTCGGAGGTCTGGCCGGTGAGGCCGTCGCCGGACCAGACGCTCAGCTCGTTCAGGTTGGTGCGGCCGACGAGGCTGTTGGTCGCCGGGTCGTAGGCATTGACGTACTTCTGCAGCACCAGCGGGATCGTGGCGACCGCCTCCTCGAGCGACTCGTTCTGGTCGACGAGGACCTGGGTCGGGCCCTGCAGGTTCTCGACGCTGGTGCGCATCTCGCCGCGGTTGTCCTTGATGAACGACTCCAGCAGGGCGAGCGCCTCGCCGAGGTTGCTGACCGCGGAGGCCAGGTCGTCGCGGTCCTTGGCGAGGTACTCGGTGACCTGCGCGAACCGGCGGTTGGCGTCCTCGACCCCGTCGTCGTGCTCGAGCAGGGTCTGGTTGAAGGTGTCGAGGTTCTCCACGGTGGCGAAGAAGTCCTGGTCGATGCCGGCCAGGGTGGCCGACGCATCGGCTCCTTCCCGGATCACCTGGTTGATGTCGGCGCCCTGCCCGTCGAGGTTGGCCGCCATCACCTCCAGGAACCGCGAGAGCGCACCGTTCTTGTTCGCGCCGTTGGGACCGAGCTGGTCGCCGGCCTCGGTCAGCGAGGCGTAGAGGTCGTCGATCTCCACCGGCACCGCGGTCTCCTCGATGACGGTGCCGTCGCGGAGCTCGGGCCCGTCGACGTACGGCTCGGTGAGCTGGACGAAGCGGTCCGAGACCAGCGTCGGCGCGACGATCACCGCCGAGGTGTCGGCCGCGGCGGTCTGGCCGGGGTCGAGCGTCATCGAGACCTTCACATGCTCGCCGGCCGGGGTCACCGCGGTCACCTCGCCGACCGGTACGCCGAGAATCTGCACGTCGGAGCCGGGATAGAGGCCGACGGAGGCCTCGAAGAGCGCGGAGAACGTGGTGCCCTTCCGCCCCTCCCGGATCCCGTACGCAGCACCCCACCCGATCGCGCCGACGACGGCGATCACGAGGAGCCCGGCGATGAGCCGTCTCATCTCGTCCCTCCTGGCTTGCAGTCACGCTGGACGTCGTTGTCGAGCACCGGTGCGTTGTTCTCGTCGAAGAGGCCGCAGCCGTAGACGTCGATCCACGGCCCGTTGCTCATCGAAGCGCCGATCACCCGGTAGTAGGCGCCGATCTGGGAGAGCGCCTTGTCGAGGTGGTCCTGGTTGCGCTGCAGGATCTCGGAGACCTGATCGAGCTTCTTCAGGGCCGGCTGGAGGCGCTTCTGGTTGTCCTCGACCAGACCGGTGACCTGCTTGGCGAGGTCGTCGGTGTAGGTGAGCATCTGGTGGATCGCCTGCCGGCGGGCGGCGAGCTCCTCGAGCAGCTTGTCGCCGTCCTCGATCAGGATCCCGATCTCCTCGTTGCGCTCGGCGAGGGTGCCGGTGACCTCGGTCGTCGTCCTCATCAGCTCGGCCAGCTCCTGGTCCCGCGAGGAGATCGTGCGGGAGAGTCGGGTGAGGCCGGAGACCATGCCGCGTACGTCCTCGGGGGTGTCCTCGAAGACCTCCGAGAGGGCGTCCATCGACTGCTCGACCTGGGCCATGTCGATCTCCCCGACGGTGGTGGAGAGGTCGGAGAAGGCGGCGTTGACGTCGTAGGGAGTCGTGGTCCGGGAGACCGGGATCGGCTCGCGGAGACGGCCCGAGCCGCCCGGGTCCAGGGCGAGGAACTTGCGTCCGAGCAGCGTCTTCACCTTGATCGACGCGGTGGTCTGCGAGCCGAGTGAGACGTCCTTGGCCCGGAACCTGATCAGCACCTTGTCGCCGTCGAGCTCGAGCTCGGAGACCTCGCCGACCTTCACCCCGGCGACCCGCGCCTCGTCACCGGGACGTATCCCGGCTGCCTCCGCGAAGTAGGCCTCGTAGGTGTCGCCGCCGCCGATGACGGGGAGGTCCTCGGCGTAGAAGGTGGCGAAGAAGACGCCGGTCATGGCCAGGATCCCGACCACGGCGATGACGATCTTGTTGCGTTCGGCGAACGACTTCGGATAGCGGGCCATCATTGGCACCTTCCTGCCGGCGAGTCCACCCCGAGGTCGCCGTAGTAGCCCTCGGGTCTCGGGATCCGCCCGTCGATGGAGCAGATGTAGAAGTTGAGCCAGCCTCCGTAGGTGGCCATCCGGCCGATCTGGTCGGTCTTCTGCGGCATGGTGGTCAGGAACGTGGTCAGTGCCTCGTCGTTCTCAGCGAGGTTCTCCGATACGTCGCCGAGGGAGTCGATCGAGTCGCGCAGCGGCTCGCGGCCCTCCTCCAGCAGCCCGGTGACGCTCTGCGAGAGCTCGCCCATCCCCTCGATGGTCGAGCCGAGCGTCTCCCGGTCGGCGGCCAGCCCGGAGACCAGCCGCTGCAGCGTCACCAGCGTGGTGTCGAGCATCCCGGTGCGCTGGCTGACCACCTCCAGGACCGAGTTGAGGTTGGTGATCAGGTCGCCGATCACCTGGTCGCGGTCGGCGAGGGTCGAGGTCAGCGAGGCCGTCGAGGAGAGCAGCGACTCCACCGTCGCCCCCTCGCCCTGGAAGACCGCGATGATCTGGGCGCTGAGGTTGTTGACGTCCTCCGGGTCGAGGAACTTGAACAGCGGCTGGAAGCCGTTGAACAGCATCGTCAGGTCCAGCGCCGGCTGGGTCTCGTCGAGCTCGAACGTGTAGCCGGCGCGCAACGGGTCGCCGCCCGGAGAGCCTGGTTCGAGTGCGATGTACCGCTGCCCGATCAGGTTGCGGAACCGCAGCTCCGCCCGAGTGCCCTCGACCATCGGCGCCGACTCGGCCGCGGTGAAGACAACCTCGGCGGTGTCGTTGTGGCGCAGCCCGATGGACTGGACGGTGCCGATCTTCACCCCCGCCATCCGCACGTCGTCGCCCTTGTTGAGGCTGGTCACGTCGGTGAAGAGCGCCGTGAACGTACGCCCCGACGAGGTCGATCCGTTGGAGATCGTCGTCGCCAGCCCCGCCATCGCCAGGACCGTCACCAGCGCGAAGATCACCGACTTGGTGAGCGTCACCGCGACCGAGCCGCCGCTGTTGGGTCTCATCGGACGATCACCTCCGTGCCTCGCAGGGTCGGGCCGAGCAGCAGGCTCGACCAGGTCGGATACTCATCAGGTGCCAGGCCTTCCGCTGGTGCCATCACCTCGGCGATCAGCTGGTTCTCGCCCGGGGAGTTCTGCTCGCCGAGCCCCGTGGTCGCACCGAAGGTGCGCACGCGGTCCGTCGGTGGTGCCTCGATCCGCTCGGCGGTGTCGGCCGTCCCGGTGACGGCCGGCTGGCTGCCGGTCTGGCCGGTGACGTACGGGCACCGGGGGCCGCCGGTGCGCAGCTTCGGGACGTAGCCGGAGGGGTAGGGCTGCCGGATCTCCGAGACGCTGACCAGCGCATGGAAGCCGGGCTCGTCGGTGCCCTTGCCGAGGTTCTTGGCCATCACCGGCGCGTAGTCGCGCAGGGCGCTGAAGAGGCAGGGGAAGGAGGAGGCGTACGGGCTGACCGCGCGGAGCGCGTCGCGCGAGGTGTCGGAGAGCACCACGATCGTCTCCCGGTTGCGCTCCAGCCAGCGGTCGGTGTCGGCCGCCGTCGTGGTCACCGACCGGAACGTGTCTGCGAGCTGCTTCTGTTGATCGACCAGAGTCGCCGCGGTCACCGTCATGGTGTCCAGCGCGTCCAGCAGATCCGGCGCCGCCTCCTCGTAGTGCCCCGCGACCCGGCCGAGCGCGGCGAGGTCGTCGGCCATCTGCGGGACCAGCGGGTTGAGCTTCCTCAGGTAGTCCGCCCACGCCGAGAAGACCTCGCCGATGTCGTCGCCGTTGTCGCGCAGCATCGTGGCCAGCTCGCTCAGCGTCGCGCTGAGCTTGTGGGGCTGGATCGCCTTGAGCACCGGGAGCAGCTCGTCGAGCACCTGCTCCAGCTCGACCGCCTCGTCGGAGCGGTCCTGCTCGATGACATCGCCGGCCGACAGCTCCGCCCCTCCCGCCGTCGGCTGCAGCGCCACGTACCGCTCCCCGAAGAGCGTCTTGGGCAGCAGCCGCGCGGTGGTGTCGGCCGAGAGATCGGAGAGGACCTCGGGTTCCAGCGCCAGGGTCAGCTCGGCGCCACCCTCGCGGGCCGAGACGGTGCGGACGGTGCCGACCGGCACCCCACGCAGCTTGACGTCGGAGCCCGCCTGGAGCGCGTTGCCCAAGGTGCCGGTGGTCAGCGTAACCTCGGAGCGGTCGACGAAGGTCTGGTCGTAGGCGAGCCAGGCGCCGAGCGCCACCGCCGCGACCACGGCCAGGTAGCACAGGCCGAGGAAGGCATCGCGGAGCCTCGAGAGCGTCATCCCGCGATCCTCACCGTCGTCGTCGCGCCCCACATCGCCATCGAGAGCGCCAGGTCGAGCAGCGCCACGACCACGATCGTCCGCCGCACCGAGCGCCCCACGGCGATCCCGACCCCCGACGGCCCGCCGCTGGCGTAGAAGCCCAGCCGGCAGTGGATCAGGATGATCAGGATCGAGAAGATCAGCACCTTCCCGAAGCTCAGCAGGATGTCGATCGGCGGCAGGAAGAGCTGGAAGTAGTGGTCGTACGTCCCGGCCGACTGCCCGTGGAAGTAGACCGTCACGATCCGCGAGCCCGCATAGGAGGTCAGCAGCCCGACGACGTAGAGCGGGATGATCGCCACGAAGCCGGCGACGACCCGCGTCGAGACCAGGTAGGGGATCGTGCCCAGCCCCATCACCTTGACCGCGTCGATCTCCTCGTTGATCCGCATCGCGCCGAGCTGGGCGGTGAACCCGGCGCCGACGGTCGCCGACATCGCCAGGGCCGCCACCAGCGGCGCGATCTCGCGGGTGTTGAAGTAGGCGGAGATGAACCCGTTGAGCGTCGAGGTGCCGATCTGGTCGAGCGCTGCGTACCCCTGCATGCCGACGACGGTGCCGACGAAGATGCTCATCCCCGTCATCACGCCGATGGTGCCGCCGATGACCGCGAGCGCGCCGGTGCCGAAGGAGACCTCGGAGAGGATCCGGAGGATCTCGCGCGGGTAGTGCCGGATCGCCGACGGGATCCCGACCAGCACCTTCCCGTAGAACCGGATGTCTCGGCCGGACTGCACCAGCCCGTCCAGCGAGCGGTCCAGGCGCGACCGCTTCTTGACCACATCGACCGTCGCCATCTCAGGCCCCCTTCCCGGGCACGAGCTCGAGGTAGAGCGTCGTGATCACGAAGTTGACGAAGAAGAGGAGCAGGAAGGTGACGACGACCGACTGGTTGACCGCCTCCCCCACCCCCTTCGGCCCGGGCTTGGTGTTGAGCCCCTGGTAGGCGGCAACGAGTCCGGCGATGAGCCCGAAGAGCACCGCCTTGAGCTCGCCCACCCACAGGTCGGAGAGCTGGGCGAGGGCGGTGAAGGAGGAGAGGTACGCCCCGGGCGTCCCGCCCTGGATGATGACGTTGAAGAAGTAGCCGCCGAGGACGCCGACGACGCTCACCAGGCCGTTGAGCAGCACCGCCGCGAGCACGCAGGCGAGCACGCGTGGCACCACGAGCGCCTGGATCGGATCGACCGCGATCACCCGCATCGCGTCGATCTCGTCGCGGATCGTCCGGGACCCCAGGTCGGCGCAGATCGCCGCTCCGCCCGCCCCCGCGATCACCAGGGAGGTCACGATCGGCGCCGCCTGCTGCACGACGGCGAGCACCGAGGCGGCGCCGGTGAACGACTGCGCCCCGATCTGGACCGTCAGGGTGCCGAGCTGCAGCGCGATCACCGCCCCGAACGGGATCGCGACCAGCATCGCCGGGATCCAGGAGACCGAGGTGACGAACCAGAACTGGTCGAGCAGCTCGCGGGCCGCGAACGGTCTGCGGAGCGCCGCCCGGAAGGTGTCCAGGCCCAGTGCGAAGAGCGCCCCGACCTGGTCGAGCCCCCGGCTGACCGGATCCTTGGTCCTGACCGCGGCCGGGGCTCGGTCGACCTCGTCGTCATCGGCGGTGTAGAGCGTCGCGGCTCCGCTCGCCACCCGGTCCGCGTGCCGCGAGGCACCCTCGCGAGGTGCGCCGCTGGCCGGGGCGAGCTGGCGCGGCAGCACCTCGATGGCGCGGGCTCCGGCGCGTACGGTCGCCACGCCTCCGGACGGGTAGTAGGCCTCGCCCTCGACGTAGTCGTCGTTGACCCCGTGGTCGGTCTCCTCGCTCATCCCGATCGGCCCGATCGGGTCGCCGCTCATGAACTGGGAGACGACCGGGTGGTCGGTGAGCAGGAACTCCTCGCGCGGGCCGTACATCACCAGGCGGCGGCGGTAGAGCATGCCGAGGTTGTCCGGCAGCGTACGTGCCAGCTCGATGTTGTGGGTGACCACCAGCATCGTCGCGTCGGTGGCCGCGTTGACATCGACCAGCAGCTGGGCGAGGTTGGCCGTACGCACCGGGTCGAGCCCCGAGTCGGGCTCGTCGCACAGGATGATCGAGGGCTCGGTGACCAGCGAGCGGGCCAGACCGGCGCGCTTGCGCATCCCGCCGGAGATCTCACCGGGCAGCTTGTGCTCCTGCCCCATCAGCCCGACCAGGTCGAGCTTGTCGCATGCGATCTGCTTGACCTCCGCCTCGCGCTTCCGAGTGTGCGCGCGCAGCGGGAAGGCGACGTTGTCGAAGACGCTCATCGAGCCGAAGAGCGCACCGTCCTGGAAGAGCACCCCGAACCGCTTGCGCAGCTCCTGCCGCTGGGACTCCCGCGCCTTGACCATGTCGACCCCGTCGACCAGGCAGACCCCGGCCTCCGGACGCAGCAGCCCCATCAGCGACTTCAGGAACACCGACTTGCCGGTGCCCGAGGGCCCCAGCAGCGCGGTGATCTCGCCCTGGGGCAGCGTGAGGGTCACGTCGCTCCAGATGTTCTGGGACCCGAAGCTCTTGGTGAGCCCGGTGACCTCCACGGTTCCGCCCATCGCGGGACCTCCTGATCTGCCGTTGTGGGGTGTGCTTCGACCCGGACGGTACGTGTGGCACCGGTCACACGGGAGAGGAAATCGAGCCGCCCGACAAATGCGGGCCGGGTTTTGTCACGCGCATGACAAATTGCCCTCGAAGCTCTCAACCGCAGCGCTCGAGCTCGACCCAGTCCAGCGCCGAACTCTCGCGCGCGCCGAGCGCGAAGAGGAGCAGGGTGACGAACTCGGGGTCCTGGAGGCGGCTGCCGAAGGCGGCTCGCAACCGGAGCTTGTGGTTGCGGACCGTGTGCTCGTGGATGCCGAGCTCGGCGGCCAGCGCCGGAGCGTTCGCGCCGGTGAGCAACCAGAGCCGCAGCGTACGCAGCATCGCCCGTCGGTGCTCGTCCTTGAACGCCTCCAGCGGCGCGAGGGCTTCGCTCGCCTCCCAGCGCGAGAGCGTGGGGTCGGCGTTGAGCAGCAGGGCGACGTGGTGGTCCGCGCAGCGCACCACCGGGTCCGCGGGGATCATCCCGGACTCGACGAGGTCCCGGGCGCGTTCCGTCCAGCGGATCGCGGCCGGCACGTCGGCCAGCGGCACCGGCACGGTCACGAAGACAGAGCCGGTACGCGGCCACCCCCGCATCACCGCGCTGACGGCGTCGACGTCGGCCGGGTCGGTGATCACCAGGGCGCGTCGGCCGGCGGTGTCCCACGCGCACCCGCCGGGCAGCTCGACCGGGTGCTCGGCAGATGGCTCGACCGAGTCCAGCGGGATGATGGTGTCGACCGAGCAGACCACCACCGCCGGCGGCAGCTGCCAGCCGACGCGCGCGGCGAGACCATCGATCACCTCGGCGTCCGCCGCACCGGCGAGACCGCGAACGAGCCGGCGCCGGATCCAGCACGGATCCGCCTCGCGGTCACGGACCCCGGCCGCGTACCCGCGGGCGACGTCGTCGAGCAGGATCCCCATGTAGGCGAGCAGGGAGCCGCACAGTGTCCCGCGGACGTCGTCGGGGACCAGCCCCTCGGCCTCGTGACGGATCGCCTCGGCCGCCCGGTGGGTGGCCAGGTCGACGGCCGCCCGGAACCCGTCGAGGCTCCGTTCGGCCAGCGCCTCTCCCTTCCCCATCCCGAAGTACATCGCCGACACCGTCTCCGGGTCGGACGGGATCTTCTCGACCACGTCGGCATAGAGCTCCACGGCGCTGGCGACGGCCTTCGTGATCAAATCCCGACGCCGCTGGGTGGGATGTCGGGAGTAGGCGGCGACCTGGCGCAGGATCTCGTCGGTGATCTGCGGGACCAGCCCGCGGCCGACCCTGCGGATGACCGCGCACTCCGTAGGCGAGACGTGCGGGGCATGGATCTTCTCGGCGAGCTGCCGAGAGGCGCTTCGGCGTGGCAGTCGTGGGCGCGGGACACGCGTTCCGGCGGTCGTCGTCTGGCTCTGCGTCGGACTCATGGATCTACGACTTCTCCCCTCGATCCCCGGCCCGCGGGAGCACTGTGCTTCGTCAGGCCGGCGTCACTCAGTGACGCTCATCACAGAGGACATCGAGCTGATCGACCAGTGCAGGAAGGCCCGATCAGTGCACAAACGCCTCTGAGTTGTCACGCACGTGACAAATTCGGTGGTCGTCACTGACCACTCGTGGGGATCTCCGGGAGCGGGGGAACCTGCGGAGGCAGTACGTCCATGCGGCACGGGACGGACTCGGGGGTCGATGCGCCAGGCGCAGGCGGCAGGTTCTTACCGCCAGGGTTCGGCACCGTGCAGCCGAGAACACCACCCTGATAGGTGCGCAACGGGAATCCTTCGCCCGAAACGGTTGCCGTCAGCAAGCTGGAAAGGTCGTCCCCGCTGGTGGTGACGCACCCCGAGAACGGGGGCACGTCGACGGTACCCGCGAGGAGGCCGCCCGGGCTGAGGTTGAAGAGGCCTTCGTTCCACAGATCTGGCTGCACGCGCGCCGGTACGTTCTGGCTTCCATCCCACCCCATCAGATACCCCTCCCCGGACAGGTCCAGGACTCCCGACTCCCGGGTTCGGCACTCTCCTTGGAAGGGCAGCGATACTCCGTCGACGCGCACCGACATCACGCGCGTACTGACCCGGCCCTTGACCGGGCTGTCTGGAACCTCGACCCCGAACGGGGGAAGCCGGGCGCACGTCAAGGTCTCGAGCTTGATCGGCACAGGGAGCCCGTCAGCTCTCTCCTGTTCCAGGCGTACGGTCGCCTCGACCGGGACGGCGCCGAAGGTGACCGTGCGAACGACGATGTCTGGCGTCTGGCCGTAGTTGTACGCGGACCCTGGCTGAGCGACGAAGTAGATGTTCGCGCCTGCCTTGGTGCACTGCCTGTACTTGGTCGCGTCGAAGCCCTCGACACGTCCCTGGTAGAAGTCGGCGGCCACCGTCATGAGAGGCGTACGCATCCACTGACGCGCCCGCTCCACGTCGGCGAGCGAGGTGTTCGCCGCTCCGGTCCAAGAGGCGTGTCGGAGAGGCAGCTCCTGCTGCTCCGGGGCGGGAAGCCCCGGGTAAGGGCCCTCCTCCGCCTCGCTCGCCCCGAGACCAAGCATCGCGAAGGCGGAGCCGGCGAGAATGGCCAGCGCCGCCGCACGCTGCAGAGTGTGTCGCATACCGCCAACGTGGCATCGCGGATATGCGGACGCAACAAGACCGGCTCGGAAACGTCGGAACCGGTCCCCGGACTTGTCATGCCCATGACAAGTCTCGGGCCGGCGTCCGCATCGGATGTCGCGTACGCGACATCGTGGCGCCCCATTTCGTGGTTTCGGGTAGCTGGCCGTCGACAGCCGGATTCGCCACGCGGGTGAATGAGCCCGACGGAGACAACCAGTCTCCATCGCCATGAAAGGACGACCTTCGATGAAGAAGAAGCTTCTCCTTGTAGGTGCGGCCGCCGCCGCCCTCACCCTCGCCGCGCCGGCGATGGCCAGCGCAGCCCCTCCCTACACCGTCGCCGTAGGCGGCAGCACGGCCGCAGGCAACCATGCCTTCACCGCCACCGCTGTCGGCGGCATCGCCTTCGCCGTCCCGCTCAACGCGATGTTCTGCACCTCGGCCGGCGCCAGCGGTTCCATCCACAGCGGCACCGGGAAGAGCGGGCTCGCCCCCGACCATCTCGCGACCATCTCGTCGACGACCTGGAGCGGCTGCACCGAACAGTTCGGCACCCCGCTGACGGTCACCCACAGCGGCGCCTGGAAGCTCGAGACCAACGACACGTCGGTGACCGCCGCCGCCACCGACCAGGTCGACGGCTGGATCAGCGGCATCAGCGCACGAGTCACCGACTCCACCGGTCTCTGCGACTTCACGGTCACCGGGTCCGCCGACGGTCACTTCGACGAGGCGACACAGCGGCTGGTCGTCGACGAGACCGGCGACGGGTCCCTATCGGTGACGGCGGTCGTCTCCGACTGCCTCGGATCGATCTCGGTCGGCGATCCGGCTTCGTTCAACGGCACCTACAACGTCTCCGTTCCGAACGGCGCCGTCAACGTCAGCTGAGGCCGGTAAGCGAGAGCGGTGCGTCCGAGCGGCGCACCGCTGTCGCGTCTCCCTGTTCCACCATCCCGAAGGATCTCGTCATGTCTCTCTCAACACTCACGAAGCGCCGGCTCGGCCTGCTCGCCGTCCCGGCCGCAGCCACGCTGCTCGCTGTCGCCACGGCCGCACCCGCCCAGGCCGCACCTCTCGACATCCTCTACGACGCCAACGGCACCACGGTCGTCGCCTCGACCGGGTCGCAGCTCCCGGTCGGCCCGGCCGTCCTGGACACGACGCTGGAGACCACGACCGGCGCGTTCACCGGCTCGCTCGCGCTTCCCGGCGCCCGCACCGAGTTCAAGGCGGCGGGGTTCATCCCGATGAGCGCCGACGTCAGCTTCGAGGAGGCCGCCCCCACCACCGGCACGCTCAAGCCCCACCCCGAAGGCGGCGGCAGCTATGTCGAGGCCACCTCCTACTACAACGTACGTCTCACCAACATCAAGGTCGTGGGCTTCCCGACCTTCTCCGGCCCGTTCTGCCGCACCGTCGAGCCGGTGGCCATCCCCGTGGCCACGCCCGAGGGTGAGCGATTCGGGGTCTTCACCGGTGGGCGGCTCACCGGGACGTACTCGATCGGCGACTTCCAGAACTGCGGCCTCAACACCTGGCTGGTCAATGCCCTCGTCCCCGGCGACGGAAACACCATCGAGCTCAACCTCACCAATCCGCGCCAGGGCTGAGCTCTCCCTCCCCGAGTCCGCCGGGTGGCCACACGGCCCCCGGCGGGCTCTGCCCATCCGGCCACCCAACGGCACAGGCGTACCGAATTTCGGGGGCACGCCAAGCAAAGACGTGCCATGGTGGTCGATACCTTCTCGGGCATGTTGGACGAAGGAGTTTGACGTGCGACGGAGCACTAGATGACGCAGACCCACCAGTCCCCCGGACTTCCCGGTTCCGCCGTGTGGATGCTGAAGAGCCTCGAGGGCGAGGTGCGGCCGATCGCGCGCAAGATCACCGGCCACCTGCGCGAGGGGCTCCCGGCTGAGACCGAGGGCTTCGAGGAGCTCATCTTCACCGCTGTGCACGGCGCGATGTCGCACTTCATCGACCTGGGCCTCGGGCGTTCGGCGCCCTACATCGCGATCGACGACCACTTCCGCAAGGTCGGCTTCAAGGTCGCCGCGCTGGGCCAGGACCGGGCCATCGTCGACCAGGGCATCCACATGGCCACCACCGAGCTCTGGGACGAGCTGCGCCGCCGGGCGGTCGAGAACGAGCTCTCCGCCGCTGCGCTGAACGCGCTCAACGAGATGATGACGTCGTACGTCGAGCACCTGACCTCGCAGGTCAGCAAGGGTTTCGAGGCCGGCACCGAGGCTCGGGACCAGGACAACGACGTCGCCCGGGCCCGGCTGATCGACCGGATGCTGTCGGGCGCTTCCGCCGACGAGATCGAGGTGCAGGCGGCGCTGGGCGACTGGGCGCTGCCGGAAAAGGTGACCGTGATGGCGGTCGAGCTCCGTGACGGAGACCGGATCCCCTCCGACGCCCTCTCGGCCACCGCCCTCACCCGCCGCCGCGCGCCGACCCAGGTGGTGATGTGCCCTCCTCACGACACCGAGTCGGTGACCAAGCAGGTCCGGGCCGCGGCACCCAAGGCGCGGGTCTCGGTCTGCTGGCCGGTGCCACCCGGGGACGTACCCGCCGCCTGGCGCTGGGCCAACCGCGCCCTGGCGCTGGTCAACGCCCGGGTGATCCCGGCCAAGCCGGTCATCGACTGCCTCGCCTACCGCACCGAGATCTGGCTCCACGCCGAGCCGGTGATGCGCCGTCAGCTCGCCCAGGAGCTGCTCGAACCCCTGCTGGCCGAGTCGGCCAACTCCCGCGAGATCCTCACCGAGACCCTCCTGGTCTGGCTCGAGACCCGGGAGAGTGCGCCGGCGATCGCGGCGGTCCTCGGCGTGCACCCGCAGACCATCCGCTACCGCTGGAAGCGGATCAACGAGCTCTTCGGGGAGTCCCTGCGCGACCCCGAGTTCGTGACCCAGCTCCTGCTGCTGCTGAAGGCGAGCGTGCCGCTGTGGGTCGCCGGCGACCAGAGCGACTTCGACCGCTACCAGCAGCAGACCGGCTGACCTGGGTCGCTCATGGAGATGTTCGTTCTCGTGGCCGGTGCTGTCGCTGCGTACGTCCTGGGGTCGATGTTTCCGCAGTTCTTCGCGGGCTGGGCCGGGCGACGGCGCGGGATCGAGTCGGTGCCGCGGTCCTCGTGGTCGGTCGCTGCCCGGGTCGACACGGTGGTGCTCGACCGGTGGGGGACGGTGACCACCGGGCGCCTCGTGGTGACCACCGTCGACCCGCTCGATCCCGACCATCTGCGAAATCTGCGCTGGTTCGCGGGAGCGTTGGAGCACGAGGCCGAGGGCCCGATCGCCCGTGCGGTCGCCCGGCTCTCATCGCGGGGCAGGGTCACCGACTTCGGTGTCGTTCCCGGATCGGGGGTGCGGGGGTCGGTGGACCGGCACCCCGTACGCGTCGGGCGGCCGTCCTGGGTCGGCATGGCCGACCGCACCGACCGCGGCACCGTGCTCGGCGTCGAGCTCGACGGGCGGCCGCTGGGCTATCTCGTGGTCGGCGACGAGCCGCGCAAGGATGCCGGGGCGTCGGTGTCACGGCTGACGTCCGCGGGGGTGACACCGGTGCTGGTCTCCGACGACGGCTCCCGCGAGACCGAGGAGCTGGCCGAGACCTGCGGGATCGAGCGATGGCATCCCGAGATCGCCCCCGAGAAGCGGGAGCGGCTCGTCGCCGAACTGCAGGAGCAGGGGCAGGTGGTGGCTTTCGTGAGCTCTCGCCCGGAGGACGCGGAGGCCCAGGCGGTGGCCGACCTGGCCGTGGGCGGGAGCTCCGGCGTACGGCTGACGGACCTCGACGTCCGGCGCGTCGCCGAGCTGGTCTCGCTCGGCCGCGGGGTCGTCCTGGGTCGTCGCTGGGCCGGGCCCGTCGCACTGGTGCCGGCGGTGGCCGGGGCGGTGCTGACGATCCTGGGCGCCGGCTCGATCCTGCTCGCCGCGGGGTGCGCGCTGCTCTGCCTGGTGACCGCGGCAGCGGCCGGGACGATCGCGGTGACGAGGTCCGGAAACTTGTCACGTGCGTGAGTAGTTTCGGGGATTCTCGGCCCGGATCGCGCTCGGCTCGTTGTGGCGGGGCTCACATGATGGCTGGATCGGTGACATCGACCCACCCCGCCCGACCCGAGGATGTGACCGAGGATGACCCCACGACCCGGTCTGCTGTTGAAGGCGGCTGCGCTGCCCGTCGCCGCCGCCACGGCCGCCTGGACGATCCATGCGATCCAGGAGGGCCGGCCCGTCGACGCCGCGGCCAGCGTGCGTCAGGTGCCGGTCGAGGTGCCGGCCCAGGAGCTGCTGCCGCCGGTGAGCGTCTCCGCCGTCAAGCCCATACCCCAGGTCAGCCCCACCCTCGCGGCCAAGCCCGCCGGTTTCGCCGCCAAGGCGGCCGCCGGAGTCATCCCCGAGACCGCGCTCTCCGCCTACCAGCGGGCCGCGACGGTGCTCGCCGACGCCGACCCGGGCTGTCGTCTCGACTGGTCGCTGATCGCCGCCATCGGGCGGGTCGAGTCCGACCACGGCCGCGCCGGGGGTAACACGCTGTCCGCTTCCGGGGTCGCGACGCCGGGGATCTTCGGCGTACCTCTCACCGGGGCCGGCGCGACCGCACGCATCCTCGACACCGACGGCGGCACCTACGACCGCGACCTCGTCTACGACCGGGCGGTCGGGCCGATGCAGTTCATCCCGTCGACCTGGTCCGACGTCGGGGTCGACGCCGACGGCGACGGACGCCGCGACCCGCAGGACGTCGACGACGCCGCGCTCGCCGCCGCGGTCTACCTCTGCTCAGGCTCCGCCGACCTGTCCACCGAGGCCGGGCAGCGCTCGGCGGTGCTGCGCTACAACCACAGCGAGGCGTACGTATCGGCGGTCCTGCAGATCGCCGACGGCTATCGGCTCGGGACCTTCGAGGCACCGACCGACGTCGTCCTGCCGGCCGCGCAGATCCCGGTCACCTCCGCCTCCGACCTCGAGCCGCTCTCCGGCGCCACGCCCAGCTCCCAGCCGCCCCGGCGCTCAGGCGGCTCACCCTCGGGCGGGACGGACACCGGTACGCCCGGCGGCGGCTCGACCACGCCCTCGTCGCCCTCGCCGTCGGGCTCTCCCGGCGATGACGGATCCGTCGTCCCGTCGCCCACCTCGGGCCCGGATCCGACCGGCTCCCCCTCGGAGTCACCGAGCGAGACGCCCACGGAGACGCCGACCGAGACGCCGACCGAGACCCCCACGGTGGATCCGACTCCGACCGAGACTCCGACCGAAGCTCCGACCGAAGCTCCGACCGAGACGCCCACCGAGACTCCGGCCGCGACCGAGTCGGCCGGCGAGTCGACCGGCGCGGAGGCCACAGCGAGCACGTCCTGAGAATCGGGCCCCCAACGTGTTGGCCTCGGCACCTCCGCCCGCGCACCCGTCTCGACCACCGCCCTCCCCCGCTGGTCGAGCCGCCGGAGCCTCGGCGAACGTGTCGGGGGCCAACACCCCTCGGTTACGTTAAATCGCGTTACAACGCCGCCCGGTGCGGGCACACTGGAAGAGCTGCTTGACTCCCCCACCAGGAGCCGCCTCGATGCCGACCGATACCGAACGTCTCGTTGCTCATGTCGCGCGCCTCGGTGAGGAGCACCCACCCATCCCGATGGACTCGGTCGACTTCACCGTGAACGACCCGGCCGGCTTCGGCGCCCGCTTCGGCCATGTGCTCGACTACATGGCGCGGGTCGAGCTCGAGGTCGACCGCAACGTCCTCGAGATCTCGACCATGCTTCCCAACCCACCCGAGGTCGACAAGCAGTTCTATGCCGAGGTGTGGCAGCCGCAGGAGATCCAGCACGGACTGATCCTCGACCGGCTCCAGCAGATCCTCGGACGCCCGCCGGCGACCACCGACCTGGACCACGTCGGCCTGAAGCTGAAGGTGCTCGGCCTGCTGGCTCACCTGGAGCCGTTCCAGGACGTCTGCCGGATGCTCTACTACCTGACCGGCATGGCCACCGAACGCTCCGCGGTGATCGCCTACAACCTGCTCCACGACGGCGTCATCGAGACCGGCGAGCACGCCGTCGCCGAGACCGTCATCGCGCCGATCAAGCGGCAGGAGCCGGGCCACTACGCCTTCTACCAGCTCTCCGCCCGCGCCCACTGGGCCACGCTCGCCGCCTGGCAGAAGTGGCTGGTCAGACGCATGCGCCGGATCTCCTTCGCCCCCGTCGGGGTCAACAACGTCACCCAGCTCGCCGACTTCGGCGACGTCATGGAGACCCTCGGTGTCGACCACGAGGGCCGTGACCTCGCCGCCGACGTGGCCAGGGTCGAGCAGGAGCTCCTCTGGGCCCGCGACCGCGGCCTCCCGGTCCCCGACTACGTCACCCGCGCCTTCCGCGAGGCCGTCGAAGCAGCTCGGGCGCGCGCGGCTGCCTGAATGCTCACCGAGGTAACTCGGTCAGCGGTCAACGACCTCGTGGAACTCCACGAAGGAAGCGCGCATCCACCGAGTCACCTCGGTGAACATCCACCCGTCACCCGCGCCACTTCGACACGAGCATCTCGACCGTCGCGCCCTTGATCGCCCGGCTTCCCGGAACCGTGCCGACGACCGTGCCCGCCTTCCAGCGCGACTTCACCCGCTTGCCGACGACCGGCTTGAACCCAGCCGCCTTGAGCCGGGCGGTGGCCCGGGCGACGGAGAGCCCCTCGACCTTCGGGATCTTGACGCCCTTGCCGTTGACGACGCTGGCACCGGGGCGTACGAAGTTGGCCGAGCCCAGCTTGCCGTCGATCGCCCGCATCGCGTCGGCCCACATCGGCCCGGCGACGGTCGAGCCCGACGCCGAGGCGACGTACCCGCCGCGCAGGCGCTGGCCGTTGAGGGAGACCCATTTGCCCTCGTAGTTGGCACCGGCGATCATCGAGGCGGTCGCCAGCTTGGGCGTGTAGCCGTTGAACCACACCGCGCGGTTGCTGTTGGTGGTCCCGGTCTTACCCGCGGACGGCACGCTCAGCGCGAGCCGCTGCCCGAACCCACCCGGCTGCAGCACGCCGCGGAGGATGTCGTTCATCGCATCGGCCGTGCCGGTACGCATCACCTGCTCGCACGATGCCGCGTACTCCTTCATCGTCTTCCCGTCCGGGCCGACGATCTCGGTCACCGGCCGCGAGTCGCAGTGCTTGCCGCGGGCACCGAAGGTCGCGTACGCCTCGGCCATCTCCAGCGGGCTGACATCGACCGGGCCGAGGGTGAAGGACGGCACCCGCTCGTGGGCGGGATCGGTCAGGCTGACGCCCATCTTCTTCGCGAGCGTGTAGGGGGCGCAGACGCCGGTGAACCGCTCGAGCTGGACGTAGAAGGTGTTCACCGACTCCCGGGTGCCGGTGTAGAGGTTCTTGTTGCCCGACGTGGTCGAGTTGCCGACCGGGTAGGGATTGGGGCTGAAGTTGCCCTCGCCGGGGCAGTTGGCGAAGGACGCCTGGTTGAACGTCTTCTTGGCCGGCGACGGGATCTCCTGCCTGAGCGGGAAGCCCTTCTCGATCGCCGCGGCGCCGACGAAGACCTTGAAGGTCGAGCCTGCCTGGAAGCCGTTGGCGTCGCCGTACTCCTTCGGCACCAGGTAGTTCAGATACGACTCACCCTTGCGACGGTTCTCCCCCATCGGCCGCGACTGCGCGAGCGCCTTGACGTTGCCCGTGCCGGGCTCGACCATCGCCAGGGCGCCGACCGCGTTGTCGGTGGGCGAGACGCGGCCGCTCACCGACCGCTGCGCCGCCTTCTGGAAGCTCGCGTCCAGGGTGGTCCTGATGGTCAGGCCGCCGGTCTGGAGCAGCCGCCAGCGCTCGGCCTCGGTCTCGCCCAGCGACTTGTCGGCGAGCAGCCACCGCAGCGCGTAGTCGCAGAAGAACTCCGCCGAGGATCCGAAGCAGCCGTTGCGGCTGTCCTGGACGTTGAGGCCGAGCTCGGTCTCCTTGAGCTTCTCGGCGTCGGCACGCGGCAGGTCGCCGACCTGGGCCAGCCGTTCGAGCACCAGGTTGCGGCGCGCCAGCGTGGCGTCCGGGTAGTCGGTCGGGTCGTAGCCGGTCGGGTTCTTCACCATCCCGGCCAGCATCGAGGCCTGACCCCAGGTCAGGTCGGCGGCGTCGACGCCGAAGTAGTGCTTCGCGGCCGCCTGGACCCCGTAGGCGGAGTCGCCGAAGTAGGCCGCGTTGAGGTAGCGCTCGAGGATCCAGTCCTTGTCGTGGTTCTCCTCGAGCCAGATCGCATAGCGGAGCTCGCGGATCTTGCGGGCCGTGGACTTCTCGGTCGCGGCGGCCCGCTCCTCGTCGGTGTCGGCTCCGTAGACGAGAGTCGTCTTGACCAGCTGCTGGGTGATCGACGAGCCACCCTGCACCGAGCCCGACTCGGAGGCCGAGTTGCGCAGCAGCGCCCGCAGCGTGCCCTTGAGGTCCATCGCGCCGTGCTCGTAGAAGCGGCTGTCCTCGATCGCTAGCAGCGCCTTCGGCATGTTCGGCGAGATCTGGTCGAGCGCCTTGTAGGACCGGTTCTGGTCGTACAGGGTCGTGATCACCTTGCCGTGCACATCCAGGATGCGGGTCGTCTGCGACAGCTCGCCCATGTCGATGTCGAGGGGCAGATCGTCGATCGCCTGGGCGCCGGACTTGGCCGCGACGCCGGTCAGGTGGATGAACGGAACCGCCATGCCGGAGGCGACCAGCCCCGTCACCGCGGCGACGCCGATGAATGCCGCGAACCGCATCGCGACGCGGTGAAACGGCATGGAACGAACGACTTTGCGCGCCAAGATGGGGGCTCCTACCCGGGCCTCGAGCCAGGACCGGCGAGGGTTGCTGAACGATTGGAGAACAGGTGTTCAGAATACCGGAAGGCCCCACAGCGATCGCGTTCGATCCGCCACACTTCTCCCTGTGAACCCCTCGGTCTCCGGCATCGCCGTGGCATGGCGTCCCGCGATCGCCGAGCTCCTCCAGACGTACGCCGCCTCCGGCCGTCTCGGGTTCACCGAGGTGGTCGCGGAGAACACCGCGCCGGAGCAGGTCCCGCAGGCTGTCCGGGATCTCGGCGTCCCGGTCATCGCCCACGGGGTCACCCTCGGCCTGGCCGGCGCCGACCGCCCCGCGGAGGACCGCCTCACCCGGCTGGCCGAGCTCGCCGAGGTCCTCGACAGCCCGTTCGTCTCCGAGCACGTCGCGTTCGTGCGGGCGAGCGGCTCCCCCGACCCGCTGCACGGCGACGTCCTGGAAGCAGGCCACCTGCTGCCGCCGCCGCGCACGAAGGACTCGCTCGACGTGCTGGTCGACAACGTCCGGATCGCGCAGGGCCAGCTGCCGGTGCCGCTCGCGATCGAGAACATCGCGGCCACCTTCACCTGGCCCGAGGACACCATCAGCGAGCCCGACTTCCTCACCGAGCTCGTCGAGCGCACCGGCGTACGCCTCGTCCTCGATGTCGCCAACCTCTACGCCTCCGCGGTCGCCCGCAGCTCCGACCCCGTCGCCGACCTGGCCCGCTTCCCGCTCGACGCGGTCGCCTACATGCACGTCGCCGGCGGCACCGAGCGCGAGGGCCTCTACATCGACACCCACGCCCACCCGATGCCGACGCCGGTGCTGTCGCTGCTCGCGACCGCGGTCGAGGCGTACGCCGGGCGACGGCTCCCCGGGATCATGCTCGAACGCGATGCCGATGTGTCGCCGCAGACCGTCGACCCCGAGTTCACGAAGCTCGCCGAGGCGATCCCTACGCCTTCGGCAGGTCCGCCCCACCCGTGACCGGAGCCTGATGCTCCGGGAAGGTGGACTCGGCCGAGACCTCGTCCACCAGTGTGGTGCGGCCGAAGGCCTCACCGAACGGCGTCAGGTGCACCGAGCGGCGCACGATCTTGGCGAACTTCACCGAGTGCAGCGCCTCGAGCACGTCGGGCTGGGCCTCGAGGACCTGGTATTCCAACGGGTCGGGCAGCGGCTCCTTGGAGAACCACACCAGCCCGAGCCGGAACAGGTTGTTGAGATAGGCCGGCACCCGATCCGGATAGCGCACGCCGCTGCGTCCGGCGATCATGTTGAGACCGGGCGCGATCATGGTGCTGCCGACGAGGCCCGCCGGCCCACCGGTGCGAATGTCCACCGAGGGCTGCGGCCCGGCCTGAAGCAGGTAGAGCAGCATCCGCGCCTCGTCGGGGGCGAGCTCGTCGAGGATCCGGGCGTACGCCGGGTGGCCCTGCTCATCGGCCCAGACGTCGCGGGACCGGTCGAGCAGCTCGGCCCCTCGCCGGCGCAGCACCGGCAGGGAGTCCTCGGACGCCTCGGCCTCCCGCGTGCGGGCGAGCACGACATCGCGGCCGGCGGCCTCGTAGTCGGCGTCGGAGAGCTCCATCACCTGGTTCGCGTTGGGCAGCATGATCCGGGCCGCGGTGCCGGCGACGATGCCCACGGCCTCGGCCGTCTCCCGCACCAGCCCCACGCGTACGTCCTGGTCGACCATCGCCCGGGCGACCCGGATCCCGGCGCGGCCGGAGGTGCGCAGCCCCCACCCAGCCGTGTGCCAGGCAGCCCCCGCCGCCACCCGCGCCAGACCGGGCGCGGTGCCGGCCACGGCGGAGGCGGTCGGGATGACCTTGCCCAAGAGACTCATGTCGGAAAGATTAGAAGGTGAAGGAAGCCGCCCGCGAGTCCCATGATCGCGCCGTGGGCGTAGAGCATCCATTCGTCCTCCTTGATCGCTGACCTCATCATGTCCACGAAGTCGCCCGGCGGGAGTTCCTTGGTGCGCCGCGCGACCAGGTCGCGGATCTTGTCCGCCTGGTGACGGCTGAAGCCGGGATCGCGGAACGGCACCAGCGTACGATCCGCCGCCTCGTTGGCGACCGACGTGCTGATCCGGTCGAACCGCTCCGAGCCGAGTGCTATCCGGACCGCACCCCGGTAGGGCCCGGCCGCCCTGTCCACCGCGGGCATCAGCGCGTTGATCAGCAGCTTGCGGGTGGCGTCGCCGCGGGGGCCGTCGAGCAGGAAGTCGCCGATCCGCTCGAGCGTGATCACGTCGGTGGCGATGATGTCGGCGTAGACCTCCGCGGCCTGCTCCTGGCGGCGCGGGAAGAGACCCTGCACCTTGATCCCCAGGACGCGTCGCGGCTCGGCGGGCTCGAAGATCAGCCACATGCCGAGCAGGTTGGTCACCCAGCCGACGACCACGCCAAGGACGGGAAGCAGCCACCACACGTGGAAGGTCTGGTCGATCAGCGCGACCGGGATGCCGAGCAGGAAGCCGAAGATGAACCCGAAGGCGACCATCAGGTTGAGCTCGCGCTGCCCGAAGTCGCGGAAGATCCTGACCACCAGGGCGGGGTTCTTGCGGAAGTGGTCGATGACCATCAGCTTCGGGTCGAGCAGCTGGTCGATGTGTACGCCGATGTCGTCGGTGACCTTGTGCACGATCGAGGGGAGCTGCGCCTGCACACGGACGGCGATCGCGTCCTTGACCGGCCGCGGCAGGTCGCGCCAGAGCCGCGGGTGCTCGCGCATCATGATCTGCTCGACCAGCTCTGGGACCTCCGGACGGAAGGTCTCCACGATGTGCGTGGCGATCTCCGAGGGGCCGAGCTGCTGGTAGAAGTCGCTGGGCGTGCCGAGCTTGGCGATCGCCTTGTCGACGGCGATCGAGCCCATCTTCGCGGCGCGTGCGGGGATGATGCCCTGCCAGCCGATCCCGCCCTGGGCGAAGCCCGGGACCTCCTGCAGCTTGTGCGGCAGCACCCTGGTCAGCTCGCGCAGCCCGGGCACCTGGAACCCCTTGAAGGAGAGCGGGGAGAAGAGCATGTAGAGGCCCGACCAGTTGATCAGCCAGCCGATCACTCCGGTGAAGATCGGGATGGTGATCAGCGAGAGCCAGTGGACGTGAGCAGCCCAGTCCTCCAACCAGCTGACCAGCGAGTCCTGCCACTCCGGCGACATCCGAGCTCCTTCCGCCAGAGTTCCAGACCGTCAGTATGCGTACCCTACCCACAGGCGAACGCAAACACCCTGAAGCGTCTGCTATTCGGCTGTGCTATTCGGTTGAGGCCTCCGTCGCCGCGCCGGGCGGGATCTCATGGCTCGGCAACCGGTCGAGATCCTCGACGTCGGCGAAGCAGGCCCGGGCGAAGTCCTGCCCGAACGGGGTCAGGTGGATCGAGCGCCGCTTGATCCGGGCACCGCCCTTGGCGTGAAGAGCCGCGAGTACGTCGGGTTGCGCCTCGACCACCTGGTAGCGGATCAGCTCGCTGACCGGATCCTCGGACTGCCAGACCAGGCCGAGCCGGGTCAGGTTGTTGAGGTACTGCGGCACGAGCGACGGGTAGCGCACGCTGGCCTGCGCCCCGATCATCGTCAGTCCCCGGGCGATCATCCGAGCCCCGCGCAGATGGCCGATCAGGCCGCCCTCGACCACGTCGACGGCCGGCTGCGGGCCGCCCTTGAGCATCAGCACCAGGATGCGGGCCTCGTCAGGGGCCAGCTCGTTGAGGATCGACACGAAGGCCGGGTGCCGCTCGTTCTCGTCCCATACGTCGCGCGAGCGGCGCAACAGCTCCTCCCCGGTACGCCGCAGCCGGTCGGGCTCCGCCCCCGGGGCGACTCCATTGACCCGCGCGGCACGACCTTCCATCGCCGCCCTCGCGCTCTCGGCGGCCGGCAGCGCGAACCGCTCCAGCAGACCCGTGACCGGGTTGCCGGTGGCAACCCGCTTCGCGAGGGCGGTCACCTGGCGGGCGTTGGTCGCCACGTCCTCGGTGAGCCGGACCGCCTCGTCAGGATCGACGACCGCCTTCGCGACCCGCCCCACCCCTCGGGCGTACGTCCTCAGCCCCCAGCCCGCGGTGTGGGCGACCGTGACCGCGGAGATCCTGAGCAGGCCCGGGAGGACCTCCATGGCATCGTCGACGAGACCGCCGCTCGGGGCCGGCGTGGGCATGCGGTGCATCCCCTCCCGACCGTCGACGAGCTCTTCGGGCGGCTCGATCGAGCGTGGTCGACGGGCCCCTGGTTCGGTGTTGATGTGGAGGGCGCTCACAACACGTTCCACCATTCGAAGACCGCCACGTGCAGAAACCCGCCCGCCAACCCCATGATCGCCCCGTGGGCGTAGAGCAGCCACTCGTCCTCCTTGATCGCGGCTCTCATCATCTCAACGAAGGTCTTCGGAGGCAGCGCCCTGCACCGGTCGGCGATCAGCCGGCGGATGTTGCACGACTGCTGCTGGCTGAAGGCGGCGTCGCGCAGCGGGGTGAGCGTGTAGTCGACGGCCTGCTCGGCGACCGAGGACCGGATCGCGTCGAACCTCCTGGTCCCGACCGCGACCCGAACCGCGCCGTAGGCCGGTCCGACCGCGGCGTTGACCGCCGGCTCGAGGGCCGCGGCGAGCATCTGACGGGTGCGGTCGCCGGACGGCCCGTTGAGGAGGTGCTCGCCGATGTGCTCGAGCGTGATCACGTCCTTGGCGATGTGCTTGCCGTAGACGTCCGAGGCCTGCCACTGCCGCCGGGCGAAGAGCGCCTGGATCTTGAACGGACCGATCCGCCGGGGCTCGGCGGGCTCGAAGATGAGCAGCATGCCGAGCAGGTTGGTCGTCCAGCCGACCAGCACGCCGAGGATCGGCAGCAGCCACCAGATGTGGAAGGCCTGGTCGACGACGGCGACCGGGATGCCGAGCAGGAAGCCGAAGATCGCCCCGAAGACGACCATCATCCGCAGCTCGCGGGCGCCGAAGTCCTTGAAGATCCGCACGATGATCGAGGGATCCTTCTCGAAGTTCTCGATCACCATGATCTTCGGGTCGAAGATCTGGTCGATGTGGTTGCCGATCTCGACGGTCACGTCACCGACGACCTCCGGGAGCCGGTCCTGGACCCGCTGGATCACGACCGTACGCAGCGGGCGCGGCAGATCGCGCCAGAACCGGGGATGCTCACGCCACATGATCTCGTCGACGAGCAACGGGATCTCCGGACGGAAGACGTCGACGATGTGGGCGGCGATCTTGTCCGGCTCGAGCTGCTCGTAGAAGTCGCGGGCCGTCGCCATCTGCGACAGCGCCCGGTCGACGGCGATCGAGCCCATCTTCGCGGCCCGCGCCGGCACGATCCCCTGCCAGCCGAGCCCGCCGCGCAGGATGCCCGGGATCTCCTGGACCTTGCGCGGCAGCGAGCCGGCGATCTGCTTGAGCCCGGGCACCGTGATCCCGTGGAAATGGATCGGGGAGAAGAGCATCCACAGCCCCGACCAGTTGATGAGCCAGCCGATCACGGCGGTGAAGATCGGGACCGACCAGAACTCGAACCAGTTGAACTCGCCTAGCAGGGTCAACCCCGCCGAAATGGTGTTAGACACAAGACCTGACCTTCATTTCCTCATCCACGAGACCGCCCCAGGTTCAAGCGGTGTCGTGGTCTCCCTGGCGCGAAGGCTAGTCCACCGTTTGACAACTTGGGGCAAAATGTCCACCGATCACTCAGTTATCGATCCAAAGATCGAGCCTGGTTCGACGGGAGCGAGTCGTACGTCCCGGGTGATCATCCCGTTCCGACGCAGGGGGAGCATTCGGAAGACCACCCTGCCATGGACGGCGTCGGCATCGACGAAACCGAAGCTGCGCGAGTCGGTGGAGGCGTTCCAGTTGTCGCCGATAAGCCAGTAGGCGTCCTCGGGGACCGTCAGCGATTCCAGCTCGGCACCAACCTCGGCGGACCAGGCCGGGTTCTCGACGACATAGGTCTCGTCCTCGCCCGCGGGGCGGACCAGCACCCGCGCATCGCCGGAGACCGAGACCCGGTCACCGGGCATCCCGATCACCCGCTTGAGGATCTGGGTACCGCCACCGGACACAGCGCTCGGAGCGTCCGCCTCGACGACGTCGAAACGCTCGATCTCGTCCTGGGTCCAGAACTCGAGGAGCATCCGGTCGCCGTCGTGCAGCGTCGGTTCCATGCTCGTCCCGTCGACGGTGACCGAGAACGCGAGCGCGGCGACCACCAGGACCAGCGCGACAAAGGCGGCAACCCCGGCACCGACACCGCTCGCCGCGAGGACCTTCCTCACGGCCGTACGTCCAACCCGGCGACAGGCACGGCCACCTCGACCAGCTCGACGCCACCGTCGCCGAACCCACCGAAAGCGCCGGCCGGGAGCAACCGCAGCCACGCCTTGCCGGAGACGTCCGCCAGCGGCAGGAAGCCGAACCCACGGGAGTCGGTCGAGCCGCCCCAGTTGTCCCCGAGGACCCACAGCGAGTCGCCCGGGACGGTCGCCCAGACCCCGGACGCGGCATCGTCGTCGTACGTCCCGTCCGGCTCGCAGCACATGCCGACCTCAGCCCCGATCCTGGCCGGCCAGGCGGGGTTGTCGACCCGGTAGACGTCGGCGGACCCGGCGGGGCTCACATAGACGACCGGCTTCTCGCCGCCGACGATCGCGA
The DNA here is from genome assembly GCF_044744805.1 of Nocardioides sp. NPDC087217. NCBI lineage: Bacteria > Bacillati > Actinomycetota > Actinomycetes > Propionibacteriales > Nocardioidaceae > Nocardioides > Nocardioides sp. NPDC087217. Next base: position 37,309 of record NZ_JBIUZB010000004.1, on the reverse strand, counting down.
CCCGGTCGCCGGGTAACCCGATCACCCGCTTGACCACCTGCATGCCACCACCGAAGCGCTCCGGTCCCGGCTCGACGCCCTGGACCAGGTCGAACCGCTCGATGTCGTCGTTGTGCAGCGGGTCGATCAGGATCCGCTCACCAGAGACCATCGTCGGCTCCATGCTGCGTCCCTTGACCGTGAACGAGCCGAAGAGCGCGGCGACGACCACCGCCATCACCAGCAGGAACGCCACCAGCGCGACCCACCCGACGACCACTCCGGCGGCGCCGCGTTCGGCAGCGAAACGAACGCTTCGAGGTCCTCCGAACACAACCAGACTCTCTTTCGGGCAGGTCGACGACAGCGAGGCCAAACCCACGCAGGGATCGCCACACTTCGTAGACATTTAGGGACAAAATGTCCAGATTTGCTTGACCGTAGCACGTGGCGACCGTCACAGTCTGTGATGCCACCCAGGGTATTAGGGACCGTGGGCGGCGCACTTTTCTCGGGTTCATCAGCCCGTGAGGGACGGGTTCAACGAGGGAGCACATATGAACAAGATGGGGCATACCAGTCTCGGCCGCTTCGCGGCCGTGACGCTGCCGGCGGCGGTCGTCTCCGCCGGTATGGGGTACGCGATGCTGTCCGGCATGGTCGGAGCGGTCATCTCGTCCACCGGCGGTTTCGACATGCGCACGAGCCTCACCGCCGACGCGCTGAAGATGCGCACCGGCGCCACTGAGGTCGGCTCTGCCGGCAACAACCAGGGCACGATCTACGCCCAGACCGAGGGTTCCGTCGCCAACGGGCTCAACGTCGTGACACCCGAGGTCGAGGTGCTCCCGGGCCTGAGCCTCAACCTGGGGATCACCTCGACCGACTCGGCGATCAACCTCGGCGACGTGGCACTGAACGCTGCCTCGCTCAACACACCGAGCGGCGCCACGATGGCCAACGTCACCCTGGGCCAGTCGCAGGCCGACGCCGGGTTCGACCCCGGCGGCCCCGGCTACGTGGCGGACGGCTTCGCACTCCAGGCCGCGCAGACCGCCGGCCAGAGCGGCCAGCAGGTGCTGAACAACCTGTCGGCGAAGGCGTACGCGGTTCAGCTGAGCTCGCTGAGCCTCGACAACCTGTCGATCACGCTCAACCCGTAGCACTCCACCTCATCAGCCCGCAGTAGTTGGCGGGCGTTCCGGAGCGCCCGCCAACACCTCTGCCTCAGCCCCCGCCGGAGAACCCCATGCCTGACAAGACGCCCATCGACCCCGAAGCACCCACCGTGAGCACCCCAGCCGCCGTCCCCACGCCGCGCGGTTTCAAGGGCTTCCGGCGCACCCGCCCCTTCTGGGGAAGCCTGATCCTGCTGTGGTCGTCGTGGATGATCGGGTCCTCGATGCTCTCCAAGCAGCTCGACTTCACGATCTTCGCAGCCTTCGGCGACCGGACCCTGCCGCCGGTGCTGATCTCGTTCGCCATGGCCGCCGCGGCGCTGATCGCGATGTTCATGCCCGCGCAGCGGACGTTCCCCGGGATCGTCTCGGTCGCGCTCGCCATCGCGGCGCTCCCGCTGGCCAACCTCGGCGGCCTGATCATCGGCACCGTCGCCGGCGTCACCGGTGGTGCCCTGATCGTCGCCTGGACCCCCTACACCGACAAGCAGCTGGCCAAGATGGCTGAGAAGGACGCCCGCAAGCGCGCTCGCAAGGCGGCGGGCAAGCCGGCCCGGAGCGGAGCGACCGCATGAGCCCTCGCGCCCGCCGCTTCGAGCGGCCCGAACCCTGGGGCGAGGAGTCCGGCCTGCTCGGCGCGTGGGGCCGGCTCACCGGCCGCATCTACCGCGCCGCGTACGCCGCCGTCGACCGCGCCGCGGAGCAGTCGGCACAGATGAAGGCGGAGGCGGAGTCCGTACGTCGCGGCAGCCGCAAGCGCTCGCTGCCGCTGATGATCGTCGGGAGCGCCGCGCTCGTGGCCATGTTCGGCGCGGTCTCGCAGAACGCTCTGGCGGTGAACTTCACCACCGGGAACGCCAAGTTCAAGCTCTACTCCAACTACCTCGACGCCGAGCACGCCGCGGGCTATCTCGCCCCGACCAGCCGCCAGGGGGCCACGGACTGCGATCCCGGTGTCGCCGACGTACAGGCGCAGTGCGGCGTCACCGAGCTCGGCATCCACCAGGCCAAGCTCGCCGGCCTGTGCGGGATCGCCACCGAGAACATCCCGCTCGTCGGCAGCTACTCGCTGATGATCACCGCCGGTGACGACATCCCGGACAGCTACAGCGGCAGCACGATCCCGACGGGCACCACCACCGACCCGAGCACGGGCAAGCTCACCGACGGCAGCCTCGGCAACGCGATCTCGGCGACCAACCTCTTCATCAACGCCGACGCGCTCAGCGGCTACGGAAACAAGATCTCCGGCATGAACCTCGGCCAGTCGGCCGAGACCGTCGGCGACTCCGCCGGCCTCACCTTCGAGGGCAACCCCAACCAGCTGCCCAAGGCAGGAGCCTTCGGCCTCTACGCCCGCCAGCTCAACGTGGCCGGACTCAACGGAAACAGCTACGGGCTCAACCTCAAGGGCAACATCACCCTGCCGGAGCTGAACATCAAGGTCGTCCCCGGGGCCAGGACGCAGGCCGACTGCTCATGACCGAATACACCACCCAGTCGTTGACGGACGACCTCGGCTTCTCCGCCGACTCCCGGCCGGAGAACGTACGCCGCAACCGGCTCGGCGCGTTCCTCGCAGCGGCCCGCTCGTGGTTCCGCGCGTGGCGGCGTACGCGACCCTTCTGGGGTGCACTGTGGCTCATCGTGGCCGGCGCCTGGATCATCTACTGGATGTCGTTCGACATCGGCATCGCCCTGACCGGCGGCTGGTCGTACTCCGCCGGCTACGTCATGGGCGGGGCGCTGATCATGTTCGGTCTGGTCACCTGGCTGGCGCCGCACTACAAGTCGCTCTCGGGGATCGTCGCGTTCCTGATCGCGCTCGGTGCGTTCCCGACTGCCAACCTGGGCGGCTTCGTCCTCGGCTCCGTCCTCGGCATCATCGGCGGCTCGATGATCTGGTCCTGGGGCGAGAAGAAGCCGCGGCCGTCCAAGCGCGTCACCTCCGGCGGCTGACCGCCGTGTCCCACCAGCTCACCGTCGGCAAGCAACGCCTTGTCGTCGTCACCGCGATCGCGCTCCTCATCATGTCCTCGGCACTGTGGCCCTCCCCCGACCACCGGGCCGCGGCGAACAGCCAGAACAACAGCTATCAGCCGTTCCAGTGCGACCAGCCGGGCAGCAGCAACCCGCAGCAACGGCGGCAGGTCGTACCGCTCAAGAACAGTGGCGACAACGGCGCCTTCCAGAGCCGCCTCTTCGGGACCCGGATGTTCCCCTGCCTGTCCGGGACGCGGTGGATCCTGACCGCGGGCGAGCCGAACGGAAGCAGCACCACCAACGTGGCTGCCGACGTGCGTGGCATCTACACCAACAGCAGCGACGGCAACTGCGACAGCAACAAGGGCTTCACCTACTACTACGCCGCCACCGGCTCGATGTGCCTGTTCCAGATCGCCTTCAGCGACCTCGTCTTCCGCAACAACGTCGCCTCGTTCGGCGCTCCGGTGCTCTCCGCGAGGTCGACGACGGCGCCCGCCCCCAGCGCGAAGGTGGCGCACACCCTGCGGATCGCCCCGGACGGCCCGTTCACCGTCGGCGGGCCGGGGGTGAAGACGAACCTGCTCACCACCGGCGACTCCTGGGTGGCGATCCCGTGGAGAACGGTCACGAACCTGGCCGGCATCCTGATCATCGCCGCCGGCCTGACCACGACCTCGCAGAAGAACACCATCTGCACCGCCGGCTGGAACGGCGACTCGTGCCGGTTGAAGATCCGTACGCTCGCCGGTGACGGCACCGGCGGCTGGAACGACCTGGTCACCGCGATCCTCAGTGGCCTCGCGGCCGGTGGTGACTACAACATCCTGGCGGCGAACCTGGAGTTCTACTACCTGTTCACCCACGACAACAACGCGGGCAACGACCCGTACGTCTATCCCCCGGGTGGCACTACGAACCCGCTCAACTCGATCCAGCTCCCCAACACGACGATCACGGTGACCGCGGGATGAGCACGTACGGCACACGATGGCGACGCACGGTCGCGGCGACGACGGTCGGCTTCGGCCTGCTCGCCGGGATGGTCGCGGCGATGGGGTCCTCCGCGTCCGCGGTCTTCAGCCCCACGCTGACGATCAACAACGGCAGCTCGACGTTCTCCTCGACCAACATCCACGCAGCCGACGCCGCCTTCGGCACCTCGCTGGTGCAGACCCAGGCGGCCGCCAGCAGCGGTGGCGACTGGACGCCGGTCCTGCGTGCCGGCTTCGCGAGCGCGACGATGAACGGCTTCTGCCTCTCTCGGGTCGAGGAGGTCGGGATGCTCGGCAGCTACACGATCAGGCTCACCTCCGGGGACGACGACCCGGCGACCAACGAGATCAACGCCCAGATGGCCGTCTTCGACATCACCCAGCTCCGTGCCGCCGCCGGGCCGGGGATCAACCTGCAGGGGGTCGCCCAGATCGGGCTGGCCTCCACCGATCTGACCACCAACCCGGGAAGCGCGCCGTACGCCGCCAACCCGATGGGCCTGCCCCAGGCGTTCGACCCGAGCTGGTACCAGGCCAGCGGCAACGGCGGCCACAACAACGGTCAGGGTTTCACCGGCATCGACGCGACCGTCGCCGACCTCAACTCGGTCTACGGCGACGTCTGGCAGGCCCAGATCGAGGGCAAGGTGACCCTGCCGAACCTGGAGATCGAGCTGCTTCCGGGCAACCAGTCCTGCAAGGCGGCGGCGCAGGCCGGGACGTTCCCGAACTGAAGGTTGCGGCCGCTGAGCGCGCTTGAAATTGGAAGGACCCGGCGGGTCCGTCTCGGGTCGGCTCCACCGGGTCCGCCGCGTGTGCCCCGACCATATGGGGGTTGGTCCGACACCCGCGGCTTACTCCTCAGTATGCGGGTGTCGAACCCACATCGGTTTTACCCGAAATCCACAACTCGCCAACAAATCTATCGAGCGATCAGTTAGTACTGTGCTAACCCTGCTGGCGCCGCCAGACCACGATCGCCTGTCCTGGCGGGGCCTGACGAACCGCAGGAAGCCTGCTGGTCGGCCCCTTCGGCTCCGGCGCCGCCGCCCGTGCCTGGGCGAGCGCCTCGCGGGTCGCGGCCAGCTCGTGCAGCAGCTCCTCGTTGCGCCGGCGCAGGGCGTCGACGTGCTGCTCGAGAGCGAGGATGCGACGCACGCCCTCGATGCCGATGCCGGCCGCGGTCAGGTCCGCGATCGAGCGCAGCAGCTCGATGTCGTGGAAGGAGTAGCGCCGCCCGCCGCCCCCGGTGCGACCGGGGGTGATCAGGCCCATCCGCTCATAGGTACGCAGCGTCTGCGGGTGCAGCCCGGTCAGCTCCGCGGCGACGCTGATCACGTAGACCGCGGCATCCGGCGCCGGGCTGCCGAATCCGTCACTCATCATGACTCCTCGAGAAGGGACGTACGCAGGGGCTTGCCGGCCATCGCGGCCCGATAGGCCTCGACGGCGGCCTTGGCATCGGCGTCGAGCACGGCCGGGATCTGCACCTCGACGGTCGCGAGCAGGTCACCCACGGTGCCGTCCGAGCGGCGGAACCCCTTGCCGCGGACACGGAACGTACGTCCGTTGGGGGTGCCCGCGGGGATCCGCAGCGTCACCGGCGAGCCGGACAGCGTCGGCAGCTTGGCCTCGGCGCCGAGAGCCAGCTCGTCGAACCCGACCGGCACGTCGATGGTGAGGTTGTCGTCCTTGCGGCCGAAGACGCGGTGAGGCGTGACGTGCACGGTGACGTAGAGGTCACCGGCCGGGCCGCCGTTCTCACCGGCGGCACCCTTGCCCTTGAGCCGGATCCGCTGACGGTCCTTGACGCCCGCCGGGATGCGCGCCTGGATGGTGCGCGCGGAGGTGCCGCGACCCGAGCCGTGGCAGGTCGGGCAGGCCTCGTCGTAGATCAGCTGGCGGCCACCGCAGCGCGGGCAGGTCTCGTTCATCGAGAACGCGCCGCCGACGGAGTTGACGACGTAGCCCGCGCCCTCGCACTCGGGGCAGACCCGCGGCTTGGTGCCGGGCTTGCCACCGGTGCCGTTGCAGTCGGGACAGGCGGCGTCCGAGGTCAGCCGCAGCGAGATGGTCACGCCGTCGAGCGCGTCGGTGAACCCGATCGTCGCGCTCGTCTCGACGTCGGCACCCTTGATCGGCCGAGCCCTCGGCGTCGTACGCCGCCCACCGAAGCCTCCACCGCCGCCGGCGCCGCCGAAGAGGTCGCCGAACATGTCACCGAGGCCACCACCTTGGGCGCCACCGGCACCGAAGAGGTCGTCGAAGTTGTAGCCGCGGCCGCCACCTGTGCCACCGAAGCCGCCCGGGAACCCGCCCGAGGCGCCGAGGGTGCGGACCTCGTCGTACTTCTTGCGCTTCTCGGCGTCACCGATGACGTCGTAGGCCTCGGCTACCTTCTTGAACTTCTCGTGCTTGGCGTCGTCGCCAGGGTTGGAGTCGGGGTGGTTGGCCCGCGCGAGCTTGCGATAGGCCTTCTTGATGTCGTCGCCCGAGGCGTCCTTCTTGACACCCAGCTCGGCGTAGTAGTCCTTGTTGATCCAGTCCGGCCGGATCCCGTCGTTCTCAGCCACCTAGCCCCTCCTCCCTTCTTCTCGGTGGCCGAGGCTGTCGATCTCTCGACAGCCTCGGCCACCCATCGTTGTCACTCCTGGTCACTCCGGGTCGACGACCAGGACCTGCGCGGCCCTGACCACCCGGTCGCCGATCATGTAGCCGGCCTTGGCGACCAGCTTGACCGAGGTCTCCTCGACCTCCGGGTCGGTGCCCATGTGGCTGAGCGCCTCGTGGCGGTTGGGATCGAAGACGTCGCCCGGCTCACCGAACTTCTTCAGACCCAGGTTGGTCACGATCTTCTCGAGCTGGTCGGCGACGGCCTTGAAGCCGCCGTCGACCTCGCCGTGCTCGCGGGCACGGTCGATGGTGTCGAGCACTTCCACGATCGGAGTGAGTACCTTGTAGGTCGCGTTCTGCGAGACCAGCTCGCGGTCACGGTCGACCCGCCTCTTGTAGTTGACGTACTCGGCCTGGAGACGCTGCAGGTCCGTGGTCAGCTCGGCGACCCGCTTGTCGACCTCGTCGGCGGCATCGCCCATGAAGTCCACCTCGCTGTCGTCAACGATCACGTCGTCCTCGTCGTCTGCCTCGTCCGCCTTGTCCTCCGCCGCTTCGGCGGAGCCATCCTCATCGGATCCAGTCTCGGCGGCGTCGTCCGACTCCGAGGCGTCGCCCTCAGGAGCGTCCACCTCGGAATCCTCGGTCGACTCCTCGCCAGCCTCTGTCTCAGGGTCGGTCTCGGGCGGGGCCTCGGTGGTCGTCTCCTCGACGGCCTCCTCCGCCCCGCCGGGGCGGCGCTTCGTCACTTCTTGTCGCCCTCTTCACCCTCGACGGGCTCGTCGACGATCTCGGCGTCGACGACGTCGTCGTCGGCCTCACCAGTCGCGCCGGTGGCACCGCCGGCAGCGGACTGCTCGGCCTCGGCCGCGGCGTACATGGCCGCACCCATCTTCTGCGAGGACTCACCGAGCTTGGTGATCGCGGTCTGGATGGCGTCCTTGTCGGCCTCGGTGTCCTCGAGGACCTTCTTCAGGGCGTCCAGGTCGGCCTGCACCTCGGTCTTCACGTCGTCCGGGACCTTGTCGCCGGAGTCGGTGATGAACTTCTCGGTGGTGTAGACGAGGCTGTCACCCTGGTTGCGGATCTCGATGGACTCGCGACGCTTGGCGTCCTCCTCGGCGTACTGCTCCGCCTCCTTGACCATGCGGTCGATGTCGTCCTTCGACAGCGCGGAGCCGCCGGAGATCGTCATGGACTGCTCGCGGCCCGAGGCCTGGTCCTTGGCGGAGACGTGCACGATGCCGTTGGCGTCGATGTCGAAGGTGACCTCGATCTTCGGCACGCCACGCGGCGCCGGCGGGAGGCCGGTCAGCTCGAAGTTGCCCAGCGGCTGGTTCTCCGACCACATCGGGCGCTCGCCCTGGGCGACCTTGATCTCGACGCTCGGCTGGTTGTCGTCAGCCGTGGTGAAGATCTCGGAGCGCTTGGTCGGGATGGTGGTGTTGCGCTCGATCAGGGTGGTGAAGACACCGCCCTTGGTCTCGATGCCGAGGCTCAGCGGGGTGACGTCGAGGAGCAGTACGTCCTTGACCTCGCCCTTCAGCACGCCGGCCTGCAGCGCGGCACCGACGGCGACGACCTCGTCCGGGTTGACGCCCTTGTTGGGCTCCTTGCCACCAAGCAGGCTCTTGACCAGGTCGGTCACGGCCGGCATCCGGGTCGAACCGCCGACCAGGACGACGTGGTCGATGTCCTTGAGGGCGACGCCGGCGTCCTTGAGGACGGACTCGAACGGCTTCTTGGTGCGGTCGAGCAGGTCGGCGGTGATCTTCTGGAACTCCGCCCGGGTCAGGGTCTCCTCGAAGTGGAGGGGGCCGGACTCACCGTGGGTGATGTAGGGCAGGTGGATGCTCGTGTTCTGCGAGGAGGAGAGCTCGATCTTCGCCTTCTCGGCGGCCTCCTGGAGGCGCTGGGCGGCGATCTTGTCGGCGGCCAGGTCGACACCGTTGGCGGCCTTGAACTTCCCGACCATCCACTTGACGATCGCGTTGTCCCAGTCGTCACCACCGAGGTGGTTGTCACCGGAGGTCGCCTTGACCTCGACGACACCCTCACCGATCTCGAGCAGGGACACGTCGAACGTGCCGCCACCGAGGTCGAAGACGAGGATGGTCTGGTCGTCGCCCTTGTCGAGGCCGTAGGCCAGCGCAGCGGCGGTGGGCTCGTTGACGATGCGGGAGACGTTGAGGCCCGCGATCTCACCGGCCTCCTTGGTGGCCTGACGCTGGGCGTCGGAGAAGTAGGCCGGGACGGTGATGACCGCGTCGGTCACCGTCTCACCGAGGTAGGCCTCGGCGTCGCGCTTGAGCTTCTGCAGGACGAACGCGCTGATCTGCTGCGGCGTGAAGTCCTTGTCGTCGATGGACACCTTCCAGTCGGTGCCCATGTGACGCTTGACCGACTTGATCGTGCGGTCCACGTTGGTGACGGCCTGGCGCTTGGCGACCTCACCGACCAGCACCTCACCGGACTTGCTGAACGCGACCACGGAAGGCGTCGTACGGGCGCCTTCGGCATTCGCGATGACGGTGGCCTCGCCACCCTCCAGAACCGAGACGACCGAGTTGGTGGTCCCGAGGTCGATACCGACGGCACGTGCCATCTTTGCTACCTCCGCTTGTTGAAGCTGTGTGTATGTGGACTGTGTTCCCTGGGGAGACCCCGGAAGACTTGGGTTGTTCTGCACCCGCCCAGCGACTGCTGCCGCCGAGTGTTGCAAACAAGTTGAGTCGGATCAACTCAACTTCGTTCACTCTCCACAACGAAGACCCTACGCCCCCTATTCCAACGCCGGCCAAAACCAGGTCGAGTCGGCCCGTCCTGACCGAAAACCCCGCCGAGTCGGCTCGTCACGACGAGCCGACTCGGCGGGTGCTTGCGTCAGGACGAGCCGACTCGGCGGAAGGCGGGGATCAGTAGGACGGGATCCAGTCGAAGGTGTCGGGGTTGGGGCCGGAGCGGCCGGACTCGCCCTTGTCGAGGGCCGCGAGGGCCGTCACCTGGTCGGCGCTCAGCTCGAAGTCGAAGATCGCGAGGTTCTCCTCGAGCCGCTCGCGGCGTACGGACTTGGGGAAGACGATGTCGCCACGATCGATCTGCCAGCGGAGCAGCACCTGGGCGGGCGACTTGCCGTGGGCGGAGGCGATCTCGGCGACCACCGGGTCGGTGAGCTCACCGCCGCCCTGTCCGAGCGGGGACCACGACTCGACCTTCGCGCCGTGCGCCAGGGTGGCGGCGCGAGCGGCCTCGTTGGCGAAGTAGGGGTGGACCTCGATCTGGTTGACCGCGGGGGCGACGCCGGTCTCGGCGACGATCTTGTCGAGGTGGTCGGGCTGGAAGTTGGAGACGCCGACGGAGGTGGTCAGGCCCTCCTCGCGGAGGCCGACGAGGGCCTCCCACGTCTTCGCGTACGTCCCGTCGTACCGCGTCGGCAGCGGCCAGTGGATCAGGAAGAGGTCGACGCGGTCCAGGCCGAGCAGCTCCAGGGACCTCTCCAGCGATGCTTTCGCGTCGGCCGGGTCGTGCTGTGAGTTGTTGAGCTTGGTGGTGACGTAGACGTCCTCGCGAGCGAGTCCGGCGCTCTTCAGCGCGGCGCCGACTCCGGCCTCGTTCTGGTACATCTGCGCGGTGTCGATGTGGCGGTAGCCGACCTCGAGAGCCTGGCTCACCACCTGCTCGGTCTCGTCCTGCGGAACCTGCCAGACGCCGAGACCGTACTGCGGGATCGAAGTGCCGTCATTGAGCTTGATCGTGGGAACCGTCATGTCTCCATACAACCAAGCGTGCGATGGCCTATTCCATCCTCGGCTCCATCTCAGCCGATCGTCACGGTCACCACGTTGGAGTAGATGCCGGTGTCGATGTCCTTCATCCGGAACTTGTGCTTCCCGATCCGGCCGGACTGGATCGGGGTGGAGAACTGCTCGCCGGTGACCGGAACGTCCGGGATCCCGAAGTCCTCCCAGCCCTGGCCGTCGTTGCGCTCCAGGCGGAGGATGGCGCCCTCGCCGCGCGGGTAGATCCCGCTGAGGTCGATCCGCTCCATCGGCTCCGCCTGGACGGTTCCGGCCTGGAGGGTGATCTCCTTCTTCGCAGGCTTCTCCTCAACGGTCTTGGACGGCGACGGGCTCGTGGTGGCCGCCTGCTTCTCGGGAGCGCTCGTGGGCGAGGCGTTGAGCGTGATCGCCGGCCCGCTCGCGGTCTTGGTCGGCTTGGGCGACGGAGCGTAGAGCGAGGCACCCGCGTCCGGGTCGGTGGCCTGGTCGTCGGCGGCACCGCCGCCACCGAGGCCCAGGATGTTGGCACCGACAAACATCGCGATCCCGATGATCAGTCCCACTCCGACCGCGACCGCGACGAGCGCCGTGACTCCGGCTGCGATCGGGTGCTGCCCGCCCTGCTTCACATCTGCTCCTCGACCCGCCGTGGTGATGGTGACAATTCAGCCACAGGTTCCTACCGAGCACCACAAGTTCAGCTGATCAGCTGCTGACGACGAGCGATGGCGGCTGCCTCCGTGCGACTCCCGGCGCCCAGCTTCCCGAGAATGTTCGAGACGTGCACGGAAACCGTCTTCGTGGAGATGAACAGCTGTTTGCCGATCTCGCCGTTGCTGCGTCCCGCGGCCACCAGCGTCAGGATCTCGCTCTCCCGCGGCGTCAGCGACGTCGACGTCGCCTGCTGCTGCTTGACGGCCGTCGCGCCGAGCGATCTGAGCTCGTCGAGCAACGGCTGCAGGCCGAGCCGCTTCGCGGTCGTCCGGGCCTTGTCGGCGGTCACCCGCGAGCCGGCCACGTCGCCCGTGGCCCGCTGGATGGTGGCGTACGTCGTCCGGACGGCGGCCAGACCTGGGACATCGCCATAGGCCTCGACCTGCTGCTCGGCGCGCTCCCACGCCGCCAGCAGCGTCTCCTGGGGCGGGGCGTCGATGCCGGCCAGCCAGTGGACGCGGAGCACCTCCGCCTCCAGCCGGGCCGTCCAGGCGCGGCCCTCCGGACCCCACTCTCCGGGCTCGTACTGCGCGACCACCTGCTCGCCGTCGCTGTGCAGCCCGTCGACGGCCTCCACCAACGCGGGCCAGCGCGCCGCCGGCAGCGAGGGCAGCATCTGCGCGATCCCGGAGGCGGCCACGACCGCCAGCCGCACCCGGCCGCCGAACCACTCGGTCCAGAACTGGGCGAGAGTCTCGACCGTCTCCGCGTAGACCCTGAGCACTCCCTCGGGGTCGCCGGCACGGGCGAACGCGGTCATCTCCACGACCGAGCCGTAGAGGGCGACCAGGCCCTCCTGGGTCCAGAACGGTCGCAACGCGTTGGCCGCGTCACCGACCGATGCCCCCTGCGCCTGCTCCATCATCATCCGGAGCATGTCGAGGAGCGCGACCGGGACCGGCGGCGCGTCGGGTAGGTTGCCACCGGCCAGCGCGAGCGCCTCGTCCCACTCCCCCAGGACCATCTGGATCCGGACGATGTCGGAGCGGGCCCCGGCAACGTAGGGCTGCCACTGCAGCGACTCCCCTCCGGCCTCGTCGGTCACCGCCCGGAACCACCTCAACGCCTCCCGGTAGTCCCCGGCCTCGTCGTAGGAGCGACCGAGCGTGTACAGCCCCCGGCTGACCGCGTACGTCGATCCGACCTGCCGTGCTTGGTCGATCGTCTCGCGCAGCACCTGCCGGAAGCCTTCGACCTTGTCGCCGCCAGCGCGGCCGGTGCGGACCTTGAGCATCGACAGGCTGGTGGCCATGTCGGAGGCGAGCTTGGAGAGGCTGTGCCGCTCGGCGATCTCGATGCCCTCCAGCCCGACGGCCTCGGCCTCCTCGCTTCGACGGTAGGTCACGAGCGTGCGCGTGCGCACGGCCAGGACGGAACACCGCACCTTCGGCTCGGCGTCGGCAGGTAGCGCGACCATCGCGTCGTGGGAGTAGGTGAGCGGGTCGCCGTTCTCAATGAGCAGCGCCGCCTCGGCCCGGGTCGCCAGCAGCAGCGCCCGGCCCACCGACGGGCCGGCCGGGATGGCATCGAGCCGCTCGGCCAGGATCGCGTCGGCCCGCGAGGGCAGTCCGGCGAGGATGAGTGTGTCGGCGGCGCGCTCGTAGACCCGGTCGAGGTTGACCGCGGCCGCCTGGGCGACCTTCGGGTCGGCGGCGAGGCCCAGCGCCTTCTCGTAGTGGTGGGCGGCCTCGCCCACACCACTGACGCTGCGGGCCTCCTCGGCCGCGGCGATGCGAGCCCGCAGCGCGGTCGCGAGGTCGCCGGCGTGCTTGGCGTGCAGCGCGAGCTCCGCGGCCGCACCCAGCCCGGGCGTCTCCTTCAGCACCTCGGCGAACCGGGCGTGCAGACGCACCCGCTCACCGGGCAGCAGGTCGTCGTAGACCGCCTCGGCGAGCAGCGCGTGGCGGAACGTGTAGCGCGAACCGGTCGGCTCGAGCACCTTCTGCTCGACGGCGGTGCGCAGCGCGTCATCGAGCTCGTCGGTCTTCATCTCGGTCACCGCGGCGAGCAGCTCGTGGGTGACCCGGCGCCCGGCGATGCTCGCCGTGCGGACCACGCTCCGCGCCGAGCCGTCGAGCCGGTCCAGACGCACCAGCAGCAGGTCGGCGAGGTCGACCGGGAGATCCTCGTCGCAGCCGGCCTGCACCAGCTCCTCGACGAAGAAGGCGTTGCCCTCGGCGCGGCGTACGACTCGTTCGGCGTCGACCTTGCCGGGGGCCAGCTCGTGGACCAGCAGTCGCACCGAGTCGTCGGAGAGCGGCTCCAGGACGATCCGCTCGACGTCGGGCAGCCGGCCCCATTCGCCGACCTGGCGGCGCAGCGGGTGGCGGCGGTGGATGTCGTCGGCGCGGTAGGACGCGACCATCGCGACGGGGCCGACGTAGGGCCGGGTGAAGAGGTAGGTCAGCAGGTCGCGGGTGGACTGGTCGGCCCAGTGGGTGTCCTCGACCACGACCAGCAGCGGCGCCTTCTCGGCGGCCGCCTCGAAGAGGGTGTGGACGGCGTCGAAGAGCTGCCCGCGGTCGGTGCCGGTCGGAGCGGCTCCCTGGTTGGCGCCCATCACGCGGCGTACGGGCCTCAGCCTGGCCAGCGCCGGGTAGTCGGCCGCCATCCGCTCGACCACGTCGGGCAGGTCCGCGACGATCCGGTCGAGGATCTCCGAGAACGGCATGTACGCCACGGCGCTCTCGCCGAAGTCGACGCAGTGTCCCGCGTGCACCTGCCAGCCGTCGGACACGGCGCGGTCGCGCAGCGCGGTGAGCAGACGCGTCTTGCCCACGCCGGCGTCACCGGCGAGGAGGACGTGCTGGCGCCGACCGGAGGTCGAGACCGCCTCCTCGGCCGAGACGCCAAGCAGCCCGGTGAGGGTGCGCAACTCAGGGTCGCGACCTACGAATGACCGAGCACTTTGCGCCATGTCCCCTATCATCGCGCCTCCGGGCCCGGGATTCTCCCGCATTACCGACCTCCGAGGACTCAGTTGTGTATCGAGTCCATCCGGCGGGGACGGCGGCGCTTCACCTGGCGGGCGAGACGGTCGGCCGCGGTCGCGCGGCGAATGGTCTGCTGGCGGTAGGCCAGCTCGGCGTCATAGCTGATCTGGTTGGTGTAAGTCATGCATCCAGACTCGGCTCCTGAGGTAGGGCCACGCATGAGGCGCCTGCCTTAGGCGTACGTCAGGGGTGCCTCATTCGGCCGTGATCAGCATCACTCCACGAGCCCCCGGCGGCGTCCGATGGCCGCTGCCTCGGTGCGGCCGGAGGCGCCGAGCTTGGCCAGGATGTTGGAGACGTGGACCGAGACGGTCTTGGTCGAGATGAACAGCTGCTTGCCGATCTCGCCGTTGCTGCGTCCGGCCGCGACCAAGGCGAGGATCTCCCTCTCCCGAGCGGTCAGCTCGCCGGAGGGACCTGCCGCCGACCGCTGTGGCGTGCTGCCGAGGGTGAGCAGGTGGTCGAGGAGCGGTCGAGCGCCGAGCCGCTTCGCCGCTTCCCTGGCCTGGTCTGCCAGCTCACGCGCGCCGGCGGTGTCGCCGCCGGCCCGGAGGATCTCGGCGAGCCGGACCCGTGACCAGGCGAGCTCGTGGACGTGCGGAAAGGCTTCGAAGGCGGCGACGGTCGCCCGCCACGCCTCGACGAGGTCGGCCTGCTCGGGCACGGAGATGCCCGCCAGCCAGTGGGCACGGAGCCCTTCGGCCCGCAGCCGCGCCGACCACGCCTGCCCCTCCAGCCCCCAGGGCTGCTCCGTCTCGACGGGCCGGGTGCCCGCCTCCACGATGCGGTCCACCTGCGCCATCACCTGCGGTCGAGCACCGACGGGGACGGCAGGGAGGGCGGAGCCGATCGCACCGACGGCGATCGCCGAGAGCCGGGCATGGGCGCCGAACCACTTTCCCCAGCCGGTGGTGAGGGCCGCGACGCCGGCGTCGTAGGCCTCGATCGCCGCGTCGATGTCCCCACGACCCGCGGCGGCCCGGATCTCCACCGGGGCCGACTCGCTGGCGGTGGCCACCTCCTGCTTCCACGACGGCCGCAGCCGCCGCGCCTCGGCACCGACGTCGGCGCCACGGGCCTGCTCGATCATCAGCCGCTTGGACTCCAGCCACGGCCACAGCACCGGCGGGATGCCGTATGCGTCGGTCAGCGCGAGCGCCTCGTCCCAGCGACCGGCGGTGTGGAGGTAGTCGAGCCAGGCGATCCGGGCGTCGAAGGCGTACGGCGCCCAGGGGACGCCCCGCTCCACGCTGAGCTCGTAGGCGCTGCGGTAGCTCTCGCCGGCCTCGTCACGACGGTCGGCCGCGTCGAGGGCGAAGGCGAGCTGGAGCCGGGCGCGGAACTCCGGGTGCAGGGCGCCGACCTTGGCGGCCCGCGCCACCGCCTCACGGAGCGGCTCGATCCACAGCTGGGGCGGACGTCCCCACGACCCGGCCAGCGTCGCCGCGACCTCTGCGGCGAGGCCGGTCCGGCCGAGCTCCTCGGCCAGCGCCAGCGCCTCTCGGCCGGCTCGTTCGGCGTCTTCGTGACGGCGGTAGATCATCAGCGACCGGGCGTACGCCGCGAGCAGCCGCGCCCGCACCAGCGGCGGGGCGTCCTCGGGCAGCTCGGCCATCGCCTTCTCCGCGAGCGCCCCCACCCGGACATCGTTGACGTAGGCGAAGCTGGTCTCGATCTCAACCGTCATCAGCTGCGCGCGCCACAGACCGGGAGCGTCGGCCGGGAGTGATTCCCGCTGTTCACGGGCCAGTTTCCCGGCGCGGTCGGCGTGCCCGGCGGCCACCATCGCATCGCTGGCCTTGACCACCAGATCGACGAGGCGCTGGGTGTCGTGGTCGGAGTCGGCACGACCGGCGAGCTGGGCGATCGCCTGCTGATAGTGCTGCGAGGCCTCGTCGGGACCACCTGCGGCGGCCGCCTCGTCGCCGGCGGCGATCCCGGCCGCGAGCGCGGTCTCGTGGTCGCCGGCAAGGCGGGCGTGACGCGCGAGGCCGGCCGCGCTGCCGGTCGTGAGGTCGCGGCTCAGCGCCTCGACGTACCGCTGATGGAGCCGGACCCGCTCGCCCGGCAGCAGATCGTCATAGACGGCCTCCCCGAGCAGCGCGTGCCGGAAGACGTAGTAGCCGTCCTCGCGCGGCACCAGGATCGCCCGCTCGATCGCCTGTCTCAGACCGGCGTCGAGAGTGGCGCGGTCGAGGCCGGCGACGGCCTCGAGGAGCTCGTCGCTGACGTCGCGGCCGGCGGCGCTGGCGGTGTCGACCACCTCACGCGCGGTCGCGTCGAGCTGGTCCAGCCTGATCAGGAGCAGGTCGGCGAGGTCCCACGGCAGTTCCTCGGCGCCGGCGGCCTGCACCAGCTCCTCGACGAAGAAGGCGTTGCCGTCGGCGCGACGTACGACGCTCTCGACGTCGACCCCGTCGGTGAGGTCGCCGGCGAGCTCACCGACCAGGACACGTACGTCATCGTCCGAGAGGCGGCCGAGGTGGAATCGCTCGACGGACGGCAGCCGGGTCCACTCGGCGAGCTGGCGGCGCAGCGGGTGACGGCGGTGGAGGTCGTCGGCGCGGTAGGAGGCGACGAGCGTCACCGGGCCGCCGAACGGCCGGGTGAAGAGGAAGGTCAGCAGGTCACGGGTGGACTGGTCGGCCCAGTGGGTGTCCTCGACCACGACCAGCAGCGGCGCCTTCTCGGCCGCGCGCTCCAGGAGTGAGTGGATCGCGGCGAAGAGGTTGCCTCGGTCGAGCGCCTCCTGGACGGCGGTGTCAGCCCCGCCGAGCGCACGGGCCACGGGCGCCATCCGCAGGAGCGCCGGATGTACGTCGGCGACCTGCGCGACCACGTCGGGCAGCGCGGAGGTGATGTTGTCGAGGATCTCGGTGAACGGCAGGTAGGCCTCGGCGCTGTCGCCGAAGTCGAGGCAGTGGCCGACCAGCACCTGCCTGCCGTCGGCGGCGGCACGGCCGCGGAGCTCGCGCAGGATCCGGGTCTTCCCGACACCGGCGTCGCCCGCTAGGAGGACATGCCTACGTCCGCCCGGCTGCGCGGTGCCGTCCAGCCCCACCAGCCCTGCCAGTGTCTCCAGGTCGGCATCACGCCCGACCAGCCTTTCGGCACTCTGCGCCATGGGCGCAATCATCGCGCCTTCCGACAACAGCGTGTCGGCCCAGGGGTCGACACCGCCCTGCCCCGGACATGAAGCAACGCCGAGCGGGATCCCTCCTGCTCGGCGTTTGCTCCGTTCCTGACTGCCGGTCTGCGGCCGCATCTCAGCGAGTGCGGTTGCGTCGCGACTGACGAGCCTCGGTGGCCCGCTGGCGCTTGGCCAGGTCCTTCTGGATCTGCTGGCGGCGGTACTTGACCTCTGCTTCGTAACCTACGGTGGTGTACATCTCGATCTCCTGCTGAGTTGTGTTCTGCTGACACCGAGAACACTCCTCCGCTGAGGTAGGCACCCGAATCGGTCGCGCGCCCTACTTACCGACCCGGGCGCCTTACTTTCCGACCTAGGGCACGGGCTCCACGCCTTAGACGGGACACTGTGCCTATGGAGTTCTCCGAGGTCGTACGTCGCCGCAAGATGGTCCGCAACTACACCGGCGATCCGGTCGACCCGGCGGTGATCGACAAGATCCTGCACAACGCCACCCGGGCGCCGTCGGCCGGCTTCTCCCAGGGCTGGGCCTTCCTCGTCCTCGACACCCCCGAGGACGTACGCCGCTACTGGGAGGCCACGGCCGACGTGGACAACCCCGACAGCTGGCTGGCGGGGATGATGACGGCCCCGGTGATCGTGATCCCGTGCTCCTCCAAGGCGGCCTACCTGGACCGCTACGCACAGCCCGACAAGGGCTGGACCGACCGCGACGAGGCCCACTGGCCGATGCCGTTCTGGCACATGGACACCGCGATGGCGACCATGCTGATCCTGCAGACCGTGGTCGACGAGGGCCTCGGCGCCCTCTACTTCGGCATCCCGCCCGAGTCCGACGCCGCGGTCCGCAAGACGTTCGACATCCCCGACGCCTTCGACCCGATCGGGGCCGTCACCATCGGCCACCCCGCCTCCGGCGGCGCCAAGGGCTCCCCCACCCGCCGCAAGCGCACTCCGCTCGAGGACGTCGTCCACCGCGGCCGCTGGTGACGGCCAGGCGTCAATCAGTCAGTCCCGCACCCGAGCCGTCCCGCGTGCGGCGGCAGAGTCCGGCGTACGCAGGTGGGAGACGGCCATGGCGAGGTCGGCCAGCCGCGGGGTGACGACGTTGAGGACCTCGAAGACCGACCCGAAGGCGCCGTCGACCGTCACCGGCCGGTCCTCGAGCGCGCGGACGACACGCTCGGCGCACTCCTCGGGGCTCTCGCCGCGGCCCTCGTACTCGGCGGTCGGGGCGATCATCGGCGTACGCACGATCGCGACGCGCATGTTGGTGCAGGTCACGTTCTCGAAGTAGGCCTCACGGCTCAGGATCCGGCCGAACACGTCGAGCGCCGACTTCGCGGCGATGTACGCAGCGAACTTCGGCGCCTTGATCTGGTTGCCCCAGGTGACGATGTTGACCACGTGGCCGAACCGCTGGGCGCGCATCGCCGGCAGCAGTCCCATCGTGAGCCGGACCGCACCGAAGTAGTTCACGGCCATCATCCGCTCGAAATCGTGGAAGCGGTCGTGAGTCAGCTCCAGCGACCGCCGGATCGACCGGCCGGCGTTGTTGACCAGGTAGTCGACCGCCCCGTGCTCGGCGAGCAGCTGCTCCACCAGCGCGTCGATCGAGTCACCGTCGGCCATGTCGACGACGTACGTCGACGCCCGCCCGCCGCTCTGCTCGATGGTCCTCCGCACCCGCTCGAGCTCCTCGGCCCGGCGGGCGGCGAGGAGCACGTGCGCGCCCCGTCGAGCCGCGGCGTACGACGTCGCCTCACCGATCCCGGAGCTGGCGCCGGTGATCAGCGCGGTCCTCCCGGCGAGCGGGCTGGGACCACCGGTCACGGCCCGGATCGTGCGCGCCACCCGGGTGCGCGGCGTCTGCAGGAGCGGAAGCGAGAACAGGCTGACCACGTGATGAACCCTAGGGCGTCACGGACGCACCGGGGCGTAGCGGAGGTCGACCTCCAGATGCGGGTCGTCGCCGATCAGGTTGTGCAGGTCGATCTGGTCGATCAGGCCGCGTTCGAGGAGCTGGCGGCCGATGTCGGCGGAATGGACCTCGACGTTCTTCCCGTCGGCCGCCTCGACCGCGATCCGCAGCGCCTCCTCGACATCGCAGCTGAGGAAGGTGACGTGCTCTTGGGGCCGGGCGTCCTCGGGGTGGTGGGTGAGGATGAAGACCGGACCCTGCCAGTCCCCGTACGGCATCGCGTCGGGGTAGGCGTCGTGGCCCTTGCGCCCGCCCAGGACGGCGTCGAGCTGCGAGGAGTACGCCTCCTCGACCCCGGGCTTGCCGGTGACGTCGCTCAGCCACGCCATCCCCGGCTCGGGACCGTCGACGTAGCCGTCGAGCGACATGGAGAAGTGCCACAGGACGGTGCTCATCGGGCCACCTGCGTCCGGTCGAAGGTGATGTGGGTGACGCCGCTCGGCGTGGTGGTCGAGGTCACCTCGTAGCCGTCCTCCAGCGCCTCCAGCCCGTCCCACAGCCGTACGCCACGGCCCAGGATGATCGGGACGACGGCGACGTGCAGGTGGTCGACGAGACCGGCTGCCAGGAAGTCCCGGAGCGAGGAGGGGCCGCCGCCGATGCGTACGTCCTGGCCGGCGGCCGCCTCCTGCGCCTCGGCCAGCACCTCCTCGATGGGCGCGTCGCGGAAGTGGAAGACGGTGCCGCCCTTCATCTCGATCGACTCGCGGGGCTGATGGGTCAGCACGTAGGTGGGTGTGTGGAACGGCGGCTCCTCGCCCCACCAGCCGGTCCAGTCGGCGTCGTCCTGCCATCCCGGAGGGCCGAACTTGCCGGCGCCCATGATCTCGGCCCCGATGCCCTCCCAGGCGCGGGCGGCGAAGGCGTCGTCGGGATCGGCTGCCGGGTCGACCTCCATCCGCTCCCGGTGGCCGGTCGCGCTCTGGAAGGTCCTGGTCGGGAAGAACCACTCCATCAGCCGCATGCCGGCGTGGCCGAACGGCGCTTCCAGGCTCTGGCCGTCGCCGGTGGCGAAGCCGTCCAGCGAGACGCCGATGGTGTGAGCGCGTACGAGTGACATGTCCGTCTCCCTCGAGTTCAGAGTGATTGCACTTTGCAATCACTGGCGTCGAGAGTAGACTTCCCGATTGCAGATTGCAACCACTATTTTCGAGTGCAGGAGACACCGAGTGAGCGAGCCCAGATCGGGTTGCCCGATCAACGCAGCCGTGGAGGTCTTCGGGGACCCCTGGTCGGTGATCGTGCTGCGCGATGTGATGTTCGGGAACCGTCGCCACTTCCGCGAGCTGCTCGGCAGCTCCGAGGAGGGCATCGCCTCCAACATCCTCAGCAGCCGGCTGAAGAAGCTGGTCGAGGGTGGTCTGCTCACCAAGGAGGAGGCCGGCCGCGGCCAGAAGGCCGCCTACGCGCTGACCGAGGCAGGCATCCAGACGCTGCCGATCATGGTCGCGCTCGGCAACTGGGGCCTCGCCCACCGCGACGGCACCCGGCAGCTCCGGGTCCGCGCGGAGCTGCTGCGCGATGCCGGTCCCGAGATGGTGGAGTCGTTCATGGACGAGCTGCGCGAGCTCCATCTGGGGACGCCGCGGCCGGACCCCGACGCCCCGCGGGCGAGCGAGCAGCTCGCCGCGGCGTACGAGGCGGCCATGGCGGAGTGAGGCGGAGGCTCACTTCTCCTTGGCGTGGAGCTTCAGCTTCGAGATCTGGGTCTTCAGCTCGTCGAGGAAGAGCGTCCGGATGCTCTCGGTGTCCAGTGCGCCGTTGACGCCGCGCAGCTTGCCCTCGCCGAGCTTGACGCAGACGGCCGACCAGGCGGCCCCGATGGCGCCGGTGAAGCCCGCCGCGACGGTGGCGTTGATCGCCCCACCACCGACGGTGCCGAACCCGGGGATCATCTTGAGCAGGTTGCCGGCGACGGTGCGGCCTGCCTGGGTGGCGGCCGCGGTGGCCGCGATCGAGGCCATCGCGGCCTTGTCCACCTCGATGCCGTAGATCGCCGAGATGCGCGCCATCATCCCGAGCTGGATCGGGACCAGGACGACCGCGTCGGAGAACGGGATCGGGGTGGCTCCGGCCGCCCCGGCCGCGGTCGCGGCACCCGCGATCACGGTGTTCGCCTGCTCCTGCTTGCGCTTGAGATCCACCCTCTGCGCCGCGGTGAGGGCCTCCTCGACCCCTGCAGGCGCGCATCGAAAGGTGGCATCGACGAGCTCCTGCAGCCCGTGGACCTGAAGGCCCGAGAACTCGTCGGCCTTCGCGTTGGTCAGGTAGACCCGGGCGCCGTGCACGGGCAGCCCGCGCGCGTCGATCTGCTGAGCGAACTCGACCGCGTCCGGGTGGTAGGCGCCCGTCGGCGAGGTCGGCACCTGGGTCATCACCAGCACCACCGGCAGCCCCAGGTCGGCGAGCTTCTGGATGAACGCGGCCTCGGTGTCCTCGAAGCGGCGGTCGGCGAAACGTACGGCGTACCAGGCGACGTGGATCTGCTCGGACTGCGGCTTGCGGCGCCGCTCCTGGATCAGCTTGGCGAGATCCTTGATCACCCGGTCGCCCTCGACGCCGATCTCCAGGCCCTGGGTGTCGAGCAGCCCGAAGAACCCGCTGGTGTGCAGGTAGAGCGTCGACTCCTTCGTCACCGGCTCGCCGATCCCGGTCTTCGCCACCTCCGCCCCGAAGACGGCGTTGACCAGCGTCGACTTGCCGACCCCGGTCTTACCGAAGGCGGCGAGGTTGAACCGGCCGATCTCCTTGGCCGACTCGGAGTACCTCTTGTGGAACTCGTCCTTGAACCAGCCGTCGGATGCGAAGTTGTTCACGTCGACCAGGATGCCAGCCGGCACCGAAGTTTCCGGGGAGTCGGACTGCCGAAATGTCATGGCCCGGCCCTCCGAGGAGGAATAGCGTGCCGGGCATGAGCCCTCGGTCCCGCCTCGCGTACGTTGCCGCGCTCGCCGCCGCAGTCGTCCTGGTCGCGCCCACGACTCCGGTCCACGCGGCCGAGCCTGAGACCCCCACCGACATCACCCTCACCCGGTGGAACAGCCTCGAAGACTTCGCGAAGGGCAGGTCGAGCAACCTGCGCCCCGACCGGCACGGCACCCTCCGGATCGGCCGCGGCAGCGAGACGACCACCTACGCCGACCCCTTCGGCGACGGCACGGCCAAGACCTACGAGTACGGCACGTGGACCTCGCCCGTGGTCACGACCGGATACCCGATCGACGAGTCGGTCACCTCGTGGGACGTCGACACCCCGACCGGCACCTGGGCCGAGATCCGGTTCCGCGGGCGGAAGGCGGACGGCACCTGGACGAAGTGGTTCGTGATGGGTCGCTGGACGGCCGGCGACGACTTCGCGGCCGGCGACATCCACCGCACCTCCGTCGAAGGACAGAGCGACACCGACGCGGCGCTCTACACCGACACGTACGTCGCCCGGACCGGTAAGGAGCCCGAGGCGTTCCAGACCAGGGTCACCCTGCTGCGCCCCGAGGGCGCGACCGTCTCCCCCAGCCTGCGAACGGTCTCGACGCTGACCAACGAGTACCTGCCCGACTCCGCCTACCCCGGCACGAGCACGCCGACCCTCGACAGCGAGGTCGACCTCAGGGTGCCGCCGTTCAGCCAGAACATCCACCGCGGCGAGTACCCGGAGTTCGGTGGCGGCGGTCAGGTCTGGTGCTCACCGACCTCGACGACGATGGTGCAGTACCACTGGGGTCACGAGGTCCCGGCGAGCGAGCTGGCGGACATCGAGGCGCCCAACGGCGACCCGCAGGTCGCCTACGCCGCGATCAACACCTGGGACTACGCCTACGAGGGCGCCGGCAACTGGCCGTTCAACACCGCCTACGCCGGCCGCTGGGGCCTGGACGGGTTCGTGACCCGGCTGCGTTCGCTGGCCGAGGCCGAGGCTCTGGTGGCGGCCGGCTTCCCGCTGGTCGTCTCCGCCAGCTGGGAGCGCGAGGAGATGCCGGAGTCGGGTTACGGCACCGACGGCCACCTGCTGGTCATCGGCGGCTTCACCGCCGAGGGCGACCCGATCGTCTACGACGCCAACCACTCCTCCAACGACGAGGTGCGCAACGTCTACACCCGCGAGAACTTCGAGCGGGTCTGGCAGACCTCGACCGACGGGGTCACCTACGTCATCCACCCACGCGACGTGCCGCTGCCCGGCGCAGGGAAGGCCACAAACTGGTGACGGAGACGCCACCACGGTGATCCACACCGCCACGGCCGACTAGGTTGCGGCCATGACACTCGATGCCGTCGCCGCTCTTCAGGCCGCACTTCGAGCCCCGACCGTCAACGACGGCTCCGGCGCGGAGAAGAAGGCGTTCGAGCAGCTCCACGAGGCGCTGCGCGAGCACTTCCCGCTGCTGCACGCGGCCCTCGACCTCACCCCGGTCGGCGAGCACGGCCTCCTCTTCCGCTGGCCCGGCGCCTCGGCCGAGAAGCCGGTCGTGCTGATGGCCCACCAGGACGTCGTCCCGATCGCAGGCGTCTGGACCCACGACCCGTTCGGCGGCGAGATCGTCGACGGGGTGATCCACGGGCGCGGCACGCTCGACGACAAGGGACAGCTGGTGGCGATCTGCGCCGCGGTCGAGGGACTCCTCGCGGACGGGTTCGAGCCGGCGTACGACGTCTGGCTGTCGTTCGGCTCCGACGAGGAGACGACCGGCGCGGCAGCGCGGGCGGCGGTCCAGGAGCTTCGCGACCAGGGGGTCGAGCCGTGGTTCGTGCTCGACGAGGGCGGCGCGGTCGCCTTCGACGCCTTCCCGGGCGTCGCCGCGCCGATCGGGGTCGTCGGCGTCGCCGAGAAGGGCACCACCGACGTACGCCTCACGGTGACCGGCGACGGCGGCCACTCCTCCACCCCACGCCAGAACGGCCCGACCGTACGGCTCGCCCGCGCGATCACCCGGCTCGACCGCATGTCGATGCCTGTCCGGCTGCCGGTGCCGACGGTCGAGATGTTCGAGCAGATCGCCCCGTACGCGGCCAAGCCCATGCGACCTGTCCTGGCCAACGCGGGTCGGCTGGCGCCGGCGCTGGCCCGGCTGCTGACCCGGCTGGGGCCCGAGCCGGCCGCGCTGACCCGCACCACCGTCGCGATCACGACGCTCGAGGGCAGCCCGGCGGCCAACGTCATCGCCTCGGCCGCCTCGGCCGGGGTCAACCTGCGGATCATGGTCGGCGAGACGGTCGCCGAGGTCGTCGAGCGGCTGCGTGCCGCGATCGGCGACAAGCAGGTCGAGATCGAGGTCGTGCGCGCGGGTGAGCCGTCCCCGGTCTCGCCACGTGACGAGGCCTTCGCGAAGATCACCGAGACCATCGCGGACGTCTTCCCGGAGGCCGTACCGGCTCCCTACACGGTCATGGCCGCGACCGACTCGCGCTTCTTCTACGAGATCAGCGACCGGGTCTACCGGTTCGCGCCGTTCCGGATGACCGCTGCCCAGCGCGCCACCATCCACGCCGCCGACGAGAACATCAGGGTCGATGACTACCTCGACGGGATCCGCTTCTACCGAAGGTTGATCGAGTCACTGTGACCACCGAAAGCCAGCGCACCGGCGTCGAGAAGGCCGCCCGCGGAATCTGGGTGATCGTCGGCTTCCTGGTGGCCGTCGAATTCGCCAGCGGCATCCTGCAGGGCTACTACACCCCGATCTTCTCCGATCTCGCCGACCACCTCGGCGTCTCCGACGCCGACCTCAACTGGCTCGAGGCCGGGCAGCTGATCGTCTCCGCGCTGTGCGTGCCCCCGCTCGCCCGGCTCGGCGACCTGATCGGCCACAAGAAGGTGCTGCTGCTGGCGACCGGCATCACCGCGCTCGCCACCTGGTGGACCGTCGTCGCTCCCGACTTCGGCTCGTTCCTGGTCGCCTGGTCGATCCAGGGCGCCTACGTCATCTGGCTGCCCCTCGAGGTCGCCATCGTCCACAAGCGCACCGGCGGCGACACCGCCCTGACCCGCCGAGCCGCCGGTGTCCTGGTCGGCGCGCTGCAGGTCTCGGTGATCATCGGCGCGATCGCCGCCGGCGCCCTCGTCGGCATCCTCCCGATGTGGGCGATCCTCTCCTTCCCGGCCGTGGCCGTGACCACTGTCTTCGTCGTCATCGCCGTCGGCATCGAACCCGACTCCGGCACCAGCGGCGGCGCCTTCGACTGGCTCGGGCTGACGGTGCTGACCCTCGTGCTCGGCCTGGTCATGGCCGGCCTGGTCGGCGTACGCGTCCTCGGGGCCGGGTCTCTCCTCGCCTGGGGCCTCGTGGTCCTGGGGCTGCTCACCCTGGTCCCGTTCTGGCGCATCGAGACGGCGCTGGACGATGCCGGTGGGCGCGAGCCGCTGATCGACGTACGTCTGCTGGTCTCGCGCGGGCAGTGGCCGATCCAGCTGACCGCGTTCCTCTTCGGGATTTCGGTGCTGGGAGCGCAGATCCCGCTGTCGACCTTCGCGCGCACGTCACCTGACGAGGCCGGATTCGGACTGGGCGCGGATGCGTCGTTCGTGTCGCTGCTGATCGCGGAGTACGTGATCGCGATGGCGATCTCCGCCTTCAGCCTGCCGCTGTGGGCCCGGTTCCTCGGGCCGGTACGGGCGCAGGCGGTCGCCTGCTTCCTGGTGGCGACCGGCTATCTGATGTGGCTCCCGTTCCATGACTCCACCGGCCAGGGACTCCTCAACATGGCCGTCGTCGGGCTCGGCTCGGGTGCCCTGGTCGCCTCGCTGCCGGCAGCCGCCGCCGCGGCCGCGCCAGCCTCCCGCACCGCGTTCGCGACCGGCATGACCAACGCCACCAAGACCGTCGGCGGCGCCATCGCTTCCGCGGTCTTCGCGATCGCGCTCGCCGCGGACGGATCCATCGCCGGCGAGGCGCACGCGCCGCTCTCGGGCTACCTCACGGTGTGGGCGGTGTGCGGCATCACCGCCCTCGTCGCCGGGCTGCTGCTCCTGCTGCCCCGCCGCACAACCAGCGCTGGGTAAACTTTCCCGCGCTGGAGGTGATCACATGCCCACGAGCGAGGACCGGCCCGAGGAGCGCCCGGAGACGCAGGCGCCCCCTCTCTCCGACGCGGCGGGCAAGGCGGCAGCCGCGGCCCGGATCCAGGAGCAGGCCAAGTGGGTCGACCTCCAGGTGCAGCAGTCGATCCAGCGCGGCGAGTTCGACAACCTGCCCGGCGCCGGCAAGCCGATCAAGAACCTCGACCGCGACCACGATCCCGACTGGTGGGTCAAGCAGCTCGTCGAGCGCGAGCAGATCGTGGTGCTCCCTCGGTCCGTCCAGCTCCGCAAGGACGACGCCGAGCTCGACGGCCTCCTCGACACCCAGACCACCGAGGACGGCGCCCGCAGGATCGTCGAGGAGTTCAACGAGCGCGTCATCGCGGCCCGCTACGGCGCGCCGGAGGGCCCGCCGCTGATCACCATGCCCCGCGACGTCGACGCCACGCTCGACGCCTGGCGCGAGCGCCGCGCGGCCCGGGTGGAGGCGGCCAAGAACGTGCGTCGCGAGCAGACGCCGCGGAGGCGGCGTTGGTGGCGGCGCTGAGCGGTCGCCGGGCCGGTGAAAGAGTGCGGTCAGCGACCGTTACTTGTGGCTGGTCTTGGGCCGCCGACCCGTTCTCGACGGTCTTCTCGACCTGCCCCGGAGTAAAGGACGGCCTTCGGCCGCCGGCTTCGCCGGTCGCCTTCGGCGATCCTTGACACCGGACCACGTCGAGAAAGACTTGGCTGGCTATCGGGGCGGCGGCCCCAGAGTGGCCGCGGGAAACCGCTCCAGGCGAAGGGAAGGCTTCTACAGGCGAACGAAAATTCGTTCGCCCCACCGAGCAAGGACTCCTCCAGCGGAAAGAAAATTCCTTCCGCCAGCAGAACCCACGTCTCGGCAGACACGGCTCACGCGGCGAAAGGAATTTTCCTTCCACCAACTGCCCCGCTCGCCCACACCAGCGAAGCCATCAGCCGACTCCAAAGCCCCTACCCAACTCACATCTCCGCACCAAACCCCTGCCGCCGACCCGATATACAGCCAAAATTCTCGGCGACGGCCGGTGTCAAGGATCGCCGAAGGCGACCGGCGAAGCCGGCGGCCGAAGGCCGTCCTTTACTCCGGACGCCGCCGAGAACACCCTCCCCGAAAGGGTCGGCGGCAAACCCCAACCACAAAGACCCACCGTCTCAGCGCGCCCCAACGACCTCCCCACCCCGACCACCGACCTCGCGCCGAGAAAACCGCATCCGATACCGCCCAGGAGTCACACCGACCTCCGAAGTGAACGAGGCCCGGAAGGTCACCGGCGAGTAGTAGCCGGCCTCGTGGCTGATCCGCTCGATCGGCAGATCGGTGGTCTCGAGGAGGGTCTTGGCGACCGCGATCCGCTCTGCGGTGACCCAGCGCATCGGAGTGGTGGCGAGGTCGCGCTCGAAGCGCCGGGCGAGGGTGCGCGGGGAGACCGCGGCAGCCGCCGCCAGACGCTCGAGAGTGATGTCCTCGTGCAGGTTGGCCCGGAGCCAGCTGCGCAGCTCGTCGAGCCAGTGGGCCTGTTCGGTGAGCGGGTCGGCCGCGACGTACTGCGCCTGGTCGCCGTCGCGGTGCGAGGCGATGACCAGGTTGCGGGCGATGGTGTTGGCGGCGTGCTGGCCGTGGTCGGTGCGGATCAGGTGGAGGCACAGGTCCAGCCCTGCGGCCGAGCCCGCGCTCGTCAGCACACCGTCGTCGACGTAGATCGCCCGCGGGTCCAGGTCGACCCCGGGATACGTACGCCGGAACAACTCCGTCCACCGCCAGTGGGTCGTGGCGCGGCGACCGTCCAACAGCCCGGCCTCGGCCAGGGCGAAGGCACCGGTGCACAGCGAGACCATCCGGGCCCCGCCCGCGGCGGCGCGGCGCAGCTCCCGGACCAGGGTCGGACTGATCGGCTCGCCCGGACGGATCGCCGGCACCAGCACCGTTCCGGACTCGGCCAGCGCGGCCATCGGCCGCTGCGGAGTCAGCCGCGGTCCACCGTGGACGCGCACCCCGCGCAGGTCGCCGCACAGCACCACGTCGTAGAGCGGGCTGGCGTCGTGGTCCCAGTCGTAGCCGAGCGCTTCGAGCGGCATCCCGATCTCGAACAGGGTCATCCCGTCGACGATCGGGATGGCGATGGACGGCTTCGCGGGCATGGCAAGAATCTATCATTCTTAGTCAATCCTGCCACTCCTCCTCGGCGCTCCACGAGAGCACGCTGGAGTCATGACCAACTACAAGAAGAACCCCAGCAAGGTCCGCAGCACCGTCCGCTCCGTCCTCGCCGGCTTCGACGCCGGCGCCCGGATCCGTCACGGCGCCCAGGTTCCCAAGGACCATCCCTCCCGACGCCGGTCGTGATCGTTACAAGCCGAGACGCCTACCGGCCGGTAACTCCCGGCCGTTAGGGTGACCGGCATGAGTCACAAGAGCCCCAAGGACTTCTTCGCACCGTTGGCGGTGGGCGCCCCCGCACCACTGCGGGAGATCCCGGCACGGCCCAGTCGTGCGATCCATTTCTTCGACCCGTCGAACCCGAAGATGGCGGCCAAGGTGCCCGCCATGGTCGGCACCGTCGACGTGCTCCTCGGCAACCTGGAGGACGCCGTCAAGGCCGACAACAAGGTCGCGGCGCGCGAGGGTCTGGTGAAGATCGCCTCCGAGACAGACTTCGGCCCCACGCAGCTGTGGACCCGGATCAACTCGCTCGACTCCCCGTGGGTGCTCGACGACCTGGTCACCCTGGTCACCGAGATCGGCGACAAGCTCGACGTCGTGATGGTGCCGAAGGTGCAGGGCCCCGAGGACATCCACTACGTGGACCGGCTGCTCGCGCAGCTCGAGGCCAAGGGCGGCGTACAGAAGCCGATCCTCATCCACGCCATCCTCGAGACCGCGCGCGGCGTGGCCAACGTCGAGGAGATCGCGCTCGCCTCCCCCCGCATGCAGGGCATCAGCCTCGGCCCGGCCGACCTCGCGGCCGACCGCAAGATGAAGACCACCCGCGTCGGCGGCGGCCACCCGGGCTACCTGGTCCGCCAGGACCCGGTGGACGGCGACATCCACGGCAACCGCACGGTCTTCCAGCAGGATCTGTGGCACTACACGATCGCGAAGATGGTCGACGCCTGCGCCGCGGCGGGGATCTACCCCTACTACGGCCCGTTCGGCGACATCACCGACGTGGTCGCGGCCGAGGACCAGTTCCGCAACGCGTTCCTGCTCGGCTGCGTCGGCACCTGGAGCCTGCACCCCAAGCAGATCGAGATCGCCAACCGCGTCTTCTCCCCCAGCGTCGAGGACATCAAGCACGCGCGCCGCGTGGTCGCCGCCATGGGCGACGGCACCGGCGCGGTCATGCTCGACGGCAAGATGGAGGACGACGCCTCGCTCAAGCAGTGCCTGGTGCTCGTCGACCTCGCCGAGGAGCTGGCCGCCATCGACCCGAAGCTCAAGGAGCTCTACGACGCCATCGAGATCGAGGACTGAGATGACCGAGACCACCACCTTCCGCCCCCTGCGCTCGGTCCTCTACATGCCGAGCTCCAACACGCGCGCCCTTGAGAAGGCGAAGACGATCACCGCCGACGCGCTGATCCTCGACCTCGAGGACGCCGTCGCCCCCGACGCCAAGCCGGAGGCGCGCGAGAACGCCGCCGCGGCCGTGACATCGGGCGAGTACGGCAACAAGTACCTCACCATCCGCATCAACGGCGCCGACACCGAGTGGCATGCCGACGACCTGGCCGCCGCGGCCAAGGCAGGACCCGACGCGATCGTGGTCCCCAAGGTCAGCAGCGCCCAGCAGGTGCACGACCTCGTCACGGCCTTCGAGAAGGCCGGCGTCCCGGAGCAGACGAAGCTCTGGGCGATGATCGAGAGCCCGTACGCCATCCTCCACGCCGAGGAGATCGCCTCCGCCGCCGAGCGGCTGACGGTGCTCGTCATGGGCACCAACGACCTGGTCAAGGAGCTGTACGTCGACCACGTCCCGGCCCGCGCCAACCTGGTCACCAGCCTCCAGCTGGCCGTGCTCGCGGCGCGCGCGAGCGGCAAGGTCATCCTCGACGGCGTCTACAACAATGTGAAGGACGCCGAGGGCTACGCGGCCGAGGTCGAGCAGGGCCGGATCTTCGGGTTCGACGGCAAGACCCTGATCCACCCGGCCCAGGTCGAGGGCGCCAACGCAGGCTTCGCGCCCAGCGAGCAGGCGGTGGCCGACGCCAAGGGTCTCATCGAGGCGTTCGAGGCCGCCGGCAGCGGCGTCGCGACCTACAACGGCAAGATGGTGGAGGCCCTCCACGTCGAGTCCGCCAAGCGAGTCCTCAGCATCGCCGAGGCCATCGCCGCGCTGTAGGCCACCGGCCAGGAATATCTCTCAATGTATAGAAAAAGTTACTGATCGCCCATCTTGGCTGATCAGTAACTTTTTTCCGAGAAGAAGGTGACAAACCGGCGCGATTCTGGTTCCGTTACGTGCTGCGCGACACAACCGACACTCGCTACGCGCTCAGGAGACAGCGTCAGATGACTGAAGCGAATCGTCGGCCCGCGACGGGGGACCACTCGAACGTCCCACCCACGCCGGCTCGACACCCCGCCACACCGATGCTCCCCACGAACGACACCGCGCCCGAACCCCTCGAGATCGCTCGCCGCGCTCTCGAGGGGGTGTCCCCGGCGGACGAGTCGTGGTTCACCAATCCCAAGACGAACCCAGCCGCGGAGCGAGTGCGACCGCATCACACGCCGTACACGCCATACCCGCCGCCGCAGCCCGGCACGGCGATCGTCCTGCGACACTCCGATGCCGGCTACTCCCAGCCGCCGCGGGCCACCTATCAGCGCCCGATGCCCGCGCACACCCGGCTGCCGCAGTACGCCTACCAGCCGAGCCCCTACACGGCCCAGCAGTTCCACCCTGCCGGGCCGGTGACGTTCGCCAACCCGGCGATGCCGCCGTACGCCGCCGCGCAGGTGCCAACCCGGAACGGCGTGGTCGAGGAGCACCGGATCCCGAAGAGCCGCGCCCGCAACAAGAAGGCCGTGCTGCTGCCGCTCGCCGCGATGGCGATCGCCTCGGCCGGCATCGGCGCCTTCGCCCAGGCCAACGTCGAGCCGGGCCTCGAGACCACGCAGGCCAAGGCCCACGCCGGCCAGTACGACGCCGTACCCGTGGTCGACGTCGCCGACCAGAAGGTCATCGACGCCCCCGGCGTGATCGCGCCGGAGAGGACGTCGCCGTTCTCCCCCGCGGCCCCGGGCACCACCGCCGGCGGCAAGCACTCCAACGGCGACTACGACGCGCCCTCCACCGCCGAGACCTACGGCGGCGCTCACTCCTCCAGCGGGACGATCTCCGCGCCGCGCGAGGGGGACGCCTTGTCGGACAAGGATCCGGCCCCCGCTCCCGAACCGGCTCCCGAGCCGGCCCCGGAGCCCGCTCCGCAGCCCCAGCCCGAACCCGAGCCCGAGCCGACCCCAGCGCCGACCCAGCCATCGCTGGGCGAGAACGTGGTCGCCCCGGTGCTCGACACGGTGACGGGCGTCATCGACGGTCTCACCGGAATCAAGCTCGACCTGACCCGGTAGTCATCGACTGGCCCAGAACGGGGCCGTGACCTCATCCGAGGTCACGGCCCCGTTTGCGTATGCCCGGGTGGGTTACCCATGGCCAGGAAGGGTCATCTAGAAATAGGACCTCCGTCCCGATAACTTCCGTGGTTTTCTCTCGTTTGCCCGATGTGCCACCCCTTAACTCGGGAGTGCGCCAGGTTCCCCCGGATCTGGCAGGTGGCACGGCCCCGTTGCGGGGATCTTGGGGGATCCCCACCGCAGAATCGGAGTCCAACCAACAATGCGAAGCATCCGTACGTTCGCGCTGTCCGCAGCCGCTGCCGCCGTCGTCGGCGCAGTTCTGGTTGTGCCGGCGCCTTCTCAGGCCGCACTGACGAACACCTCCTTCGGGCTGTTCGCGAGCGGCTTCGGCACCCGCGTGACCGGTGGAAGCATCCCGGCCAACTCGGGAGACCTCGGATACCAGACGATCGGGTGCACCCGTAAGGCTGGTTACGACGTCAACAACAACACCGCCGGCGCCAAGGTGCCCGGCATCGGCACGATCGGTGCGACCACCACCAAGCAGCGCACCGTCAAGTCCGGCGCGGTGGTCAAGTCCATCTCGGAGCACAAGATCGCCGACGTCGTGCTCGACAAGAGCCCGCTGGGCAAGGTCACCGTCGAGGGCCTCAGCTCGGTTTCCCAGGCCTGGTGGGACGGGAAGGCCTACAAGGCCGACTCCAAGGCCAAGATCGCTCACGTGGTCCTCGACCCGGCCGGTCCCGGCCAGAAGATCGACCTCCCGATCCCCGGCCGTGACAAGCCGCTCGTCATCCCGGGCATTGCCACCATCGGTCTGGGCAACACCGTCGAGAACACCAACGCCGACGGCGCCCAGGCTTACGCCAACGGCATCTGGATCAAGCTCCACGGCACCGACTCCGAGGTCATCGTCGGTCGCTCCCGCGCCGAGATCAACGGCCAGGCCTTCTCCGCGGTCTTCAACGGCTTCTCCAACTCCATCGACGCCTCCGCTCTCGGCGGCGCCGTCCAGATCGGCAAGAACCCGCTGACCAACGCGGGCTGCGCCGGCACCAAGGGCAAGCTGAAGACCAAGTCCATCGGCCACGTGCCGCTGGGCGAGGCCGGCAACATCGTGGACGTCAAGGGCCTGACCAGCGGTCAGCGTTCGAACCAGACCAAGACCACCGCCGAGGGCTACACCTTCGGTGAGGTCGCCAACGTCAACATCGGCGACGGCGCGATCCGCATCGAGGCCATCCGCGCTCAGGCGAACGCCAAGTACGTCAAGGGCAAGGGCTCCACGACGTCCATCTCGGGCACCAAGTTCGGCGACATCTACATCAACGACCAGAAGGTCTCCCTCGCCCAGCTGGAGTCGGCGCTCTCCCGCGTCGACATCCCCGGCCTGGCCAAGATCGAGACCAAGGTCGTCGTCGAGCGCAGCAAGAACCTGGTTGAGGTCGTCGCCCTGCGGCTGACGCTCCTCGACGCGACCGAGGGCACCAAGTCGGTCGTCAACATCGGTCACGCCAAGTTCAAGGTGAACGCGAACAAGTGAGGCCTTGATCCACTGAGGCTGTCCTAAGAAACGGCCCGCGTCCTGACCAGGTCGCGGGCCGTTTCTTCTTTATGAAGTTACTCACGGGTAGTATCAACCCACCCATACGCAGTCGAGCCGACCTGAAGCATTAGGCTCGGTTCATTCCGGCAGTCCTGCCCCCTGATGAGGAGCGCCTAGGCATGTTGCAGATCATCGCCATCGTCGTGTGTCTTGCGGCAACGGTGGCCACCGCCTACCTGGTGATCAAGGCGGTCAGGTCGATGCTCGCGGTCATCAAGATCGGTACGCCGATCAGCCGCGTCGACCAGCCACTCGCCCGCACCCTGACGATGTTGAAAGAGACGGTCCTCCACACGCGCATGCTGCAGTGGACCTGGGTCGGCGTGCTCCACTGGTTCGCCTTCGCCGCGTTCCTGCTGCTCTCGACGGCGGTCGGGGCTGCGTACTTCCAGCTCTTCGACCCCGAGTGGACGCTCCCGGTCATCGGCAAGCTGTTCGCCTACGAGTGGCTCGCCGAGCTCCTCGGCCTGCTCGGCGCGCTGGGCATCATCCCGCTGATCATCTACCGGGTGACCCACCTGCCCTCGAAGATGGGCCGCGGCACGCGGTTCTACGGCTCCACGCAGTGGCAGGCGTTCTTCGTCGAGGCGATGGTGCTGGTCGAGAGCGCGGCGATCCTGTTCATCCGCGGTGCGGAGTACAACCTCGCCAAGGCCCACGGCGGCGAGGTCGCCGAGCACGCCACCGCGTTCCACTTCCCGATCTCGCAGTTCTTCGGCGCGCTCTACCCGACCGGCCCCGACGCGATCCACACGCTCGAGAACATCATCTACGGGATCGCGGCCTTCAAGATCATCACGGCGCTGATCTGGCTGGCCGTCGTCTCCACCCACCTGACGATGGGTGTCGCCTGGCACCGCTTCACCGCCTGGTTCAACATCTGGTTCAAGCGCGAGCCCGCTTCGCGTACGTCTGCTGTTGACGGCGCGCGCCCGCTCGGCACCGCGCTCGGCGCGATCAAGCCGATGCTGATCGACGGCAAGCCGGTCACCCTCGAGGACGTCGAGGAGGACCGGATCCCCGAGGACGCCATCCTCGGTGTCGGCTCGATCCAGGACTTCTCCTGGAAGGGCATCCTCGACTTCACCACCTGCACCGAGTGTGGTCGCTGCCAGTCGCAGTGCCCCGCCTGGAACACCGAGAAGCCGCTCTCGCCCAAGCTGCTGATGATGGGCCTGCGTGAGCATGCGTACGCCGCTGCCGCTGACGGTGATCTCAAGGAGAAGCCGCTGATCGGCAAGGCCGACGGCGCACCGGAGGGTGCCGGGGGCAACGCCGAGGTGCTCGACTGGTTCTACAACCCCGAGGAC
Source organism: Nocardioides sp. NPDC087217 (assembly GCF_044744805.1). Lineage (NCBI taxonomy): Bacteria > Bacillati > Actinomycetota > Actinomycetes > Propionibacteriales > Nocardioidaceae > Nocardioides > Nocardioides sp. NPDC087217. The sequence continues at coordinate 2,407 of NZ_JBIUZB010000004.1, read as the reverse complement.
GGCGGCTTCGTCATCGACGAGGACGTCCTCTGGTCCTGCACGTCCTGCGGTGCCTGCGTCCAGCAGTGCCCCGTGGACATCGAGCACGTCGACCACATCATGGACATGCGCCGCTACCAGGTGCTCGTCGAGTCCAACTTCCCCTCTGAGCTCAACGGCCTCTTCAAGGGCCTCGAGGGCAAGGGCAACCCCTGGAACATGAACGCCAACGCGCGCATGGACTGGGCCAAGGACCTGCCCTTCGACGTCAAGGAGGTCGGCAAGGACATCGAGTCGCTGGAGGAGGTCGACTGGCTGTTCTGGGTCGGCTGTGCCGGCGCCTACGAGGACCGGGCCAAGAAGACCACCCGCGCCGTGGCCGAGCTGCTCGACATGGCCGGGGTCTCCTTCGGCGTACTCGGCAACGGCGAGACCTGCACCGGCGACTCCGCCCGCCGCGCCGGCAACGAGTTCGTGTTCCAGGGCCTGGCTCAGCAGAACGTCGAGACGTTCAAGGAGTTCAAGGTCAAGAAGGCCGTCACCACCTGTGCTCACTGCTTCAACACGTTGAAGAACGAGTACAAGGAGTTCGGCATCGAGCTCGAGGTCGTGCACCACACCCAGCTGCTCAACCGCCTCGTCCGCGAGGGCAAGCTGACCCCGGTCGCGGACGGCGCCGGCGCCCACAAGCGCTCGATCACCTACCACGACCCGTGCTACATCGGTCGCCACAACGGCGTCTACGAGCCGCCGCGCGAGCTCCTGCAGATCATGCCGGGTGCGGAGTACAAGGAGATGCCCCGCAACTCCGAGCGCTCCTTCTGCTGTGGTGCCGGTGGCGCCCGGATGTGGATGGAGGAGAAGATCGGGTCGCGGATCAACGAGAACCGCACCGACGAGGCCGTCGCCACCGGTGCCGACCAGATCGCCGTCGGCTGCCCGTTCTGCCGCGTCATGCTCTCCGACGGCCTGACCAAGGCCCAGGCCAACGGGGCCGCACGCGAAGAGGTCGAGGTGCTCGACGTCGCGCAGATGCTGCTCGCGTCCGTCAAGGGCGAGCAGGCGACAAAGCTGGCCCCGGGCGAGGGTGCGAAGGTCGGTGCCGCCGCCAAGGCTGCTCCGGCCGTCGAGGAAGCCGCTCCGGCCGCCGGTGCTGCCACCGCCGCTGCGGGTTCGTCGCTCTTCGACTCCCCCGCCGAGGCCGCGGAGACCACCGAGTCCCCGAAGGCTCCGGCCGACGCGTCCTCGCTCTTCGACACGCCTGCCCCGGCCGAGCCGGCCTCGGGAGGTACGTCGGGTGGCGGATCGCTCTTCGACACCCCCGCTCCGGCCGCTGAGCCGGAGAAGCCGGCCTCCGGTGGCTCGCTGTTCGACGGCGGCGGGTCGCTCTTCGACACGCCTGCGGAGGCACCTGCCGAGGAGGAGACCCCGGCTTCGGGTGGCTCGCTCTTCGACGTGCCCGCCGACAAGCCTGCCGAGAAGCCGGCTGAGAAGCCTGCTGCGGATCTCGGGGCTGGTGGGTCGCTCTTCGACGTACCGGCTCAGGAGGCGGAGCCTGCTGCCGCACCCGAGGCGAAGGCCGCTCCGGCGCCCGCCGAGGAGCCTGCTGTCGACCTCGGTGGAGGCGGCTCGCTCTTCGACATCCCGGCCGCACCGGCCGAGGAGGCCGCACCTGCGCCTGAGGCGAAGGCTGCACCGGCAGCCGAGCCCGCGGCCCCGGCTGCTACGCCGGCCGCCGAAGAGCCGAGCATCGACCTCAGCGCGGGTGGTTCGCTCTTCGACATCCCGGCCAGCGAGCCCGAGCCGACGACGGCCAAGGCCGCCGAGCCCGCCGCTCCGGTCGAGGCTGCTCCGGCCGAGACTGCTCCGGTCGAGGCCACGACGGAGGCCCCGGCCGCACCTGCTGCGCCCGCGGCACCCGCGGCGCCGGTGGCAGGTTCGGGAGTGACCTCGGAGCCGAAGACCGACGTCGACTTCGACAGCCTCGGCTCGCTCTTCGACATCGAGGCCCCGGAGGGCGCGGTCGCGGCCGCGGCTCCGGCTGCTCCCGCCCCCGCTGAGGCCGCACCCGTGGCCGAGGCTGCCCCGGAGACCGTGGTCGACGAGGCACCCGCCGCGCCCGCCGAAGAAGCGGCGGTCGAGGTGGAGACGCCAGCCGAGCCCGACCCGGAGCCCGAGCCCGAGAAGGCCGCGCCGGAGCCGAAGCCGGCACCGGCCGTGAGCGGAGAGGCTCACGCGCCGCGTACCGACGTCGACATCCACGAGGCAGGGTCGCTCTTCGACCTCTGACCCCACGCAGTCCGCTGCACCAGCCGATGACACCTTGTGAGTGAGGCGATCTCAACCGGTCGAAGCAACGGTTGGTCAAGCTGCTGGATTGAGCAGCTGGGCCAGCCGTTGGGCTGGCGTCTGTAGGTCAAGGGTAGGC